>NZ_JAOANW010000007.1 GCF_026162365.1 Nitratireductor luteus
GGCCTAAAAAACCCAAGGCCCAAAGAGTGTCGCTCACGCGGCTCTCATGATTACTAACCAACAAGGCCAAACAACCCCGCCGCCAGCGGCGAGCCGCCCTCGTTGGTGAGGCGTATATAGGCGGGGGCTCACACCTCTGTCAACGGCCATCATCGAGTTTTTTGAATTTTTTGCGACAGTCCACAATCGCGGCATAAGCGGCGCGCATACGCGCTCTGTTAAAGGAATTTTAAACTGTTAATGGCCGCGTTTCCGACTTCTCTGGAGACATTGAGCCATATTGGAGCCCCATTCGCGACCTAGGCATGCAACGCGTTGAATCGCTCCTTCAGGGGGACGCGCTTCGGCGTTGGCTGCCGGCGCAGCGATCCACCGAATTGACTTGGACGCAGCCGGCGGGCAGAAACCATAAAGACAGGGGCGACGCACCGGCGCATGCCGGTTCACAACCAAAGAGCATCAGCGGCGTTGGACAATAAAGGTTCCACAAACACGACGCTTGGCAACGAGCCGCCGCTCGTTGCCGATGGACGTAGCGGCCCGCCGGATCGCCGCGAGATTTCCGCGCGATGGCTGCTGGGCACGTTTCTGACAGGCGTCACGTCGACCGTTCTAATGGGTGTCGCGCTCTCGGCCGCCCTCGATGGCCGCGAGCAATTGGCCACCCCTCCCGAACTCGTCGGGCTCGGCGAGATGGCGCACGGTTCCGGCGAAGCGGCCAAGAACGCCCGTCTCATCCCTTCGCGAACAGTGACCAAGCCTAGCGACCGCCGCCGCATGGAAGTTTCCACGGTCCTGAAGGAAGGCGACCGCGAGGTCGTGCGCACCCTTCCCTTTGTGCATGTCCGGATGGCGCTCGCCGCCGGTCACGCCGCCGGCCGCGACTACCCGCCATTCGATCCGCTGACGGTATTCGCCGAGGACGGCGCCACAGCGAACACGCAGACCGGCCTCATCTACGGCGCGCGCGTCGAGAGCGAAGTCAGCCTGCGCACCCTTCCATTCCCCCTGAAGAATGCGTCCTTCGACGAAAACAGCGACCTTTCGGCCGAAGAGGTCGAGGAGGTCGTTCGCAATACCAGCGCCATCCTGACTGATGGCGATATCCAGGTCGCCGCACTTCACTATGTCGATCCGCAGCGCTTCGGCGGCGATGCGCTGGCCGCCCAATCGCTCGCCAATTTCGGCGTCCGCATCGTGCAGGAGAATGTATCCGTCGCACCGATGACGAAGCCGACTGGTCCGTCGGAGGGCTTCGCCGAGGACGTCGTCTTCTTTCAGACGGATCAGGACATCACCGACGCGCTCGCCAGCTCGGGCTATGACGGACAGGACGCCGCCAACATGGCGGAGGCGATCGCCAAGCTGATGAACAGTAAGGCACTGAAGGCCGGGACGATGCTGCGGGTCGGCGTTCTGGTCGAGGGGGAGACGAGCCGCATCGTCCGCACCAGCGTCTATGACGGCCGCCAGCACATCCTAACCATTGCCGTCGATGATCGCGGCCAGCACGTGCCGGCCGAGGAGCCCGATGCAGACCCCGAACTGCTGGCCATGCTGGACAACGAGCCCCAGCCCACGCGTGCCCGCGCCGACCTGCCGCGCACCTATGACGCCATCTACAATGCGGCCTATTCCTACGGTCTCAACGAGCGTCTGACCCAGCGGCTGATCAAGCTGCTCGCCGCCGATGTCGACTATCAGTCGCGGCTTTCCTCGTCGGACCGCATAGAGGTGTTCTTCTCGCAGCCGAATGAAGATGGCAGCGCCTCCGAAAATTCGGAGCTGCTTTATGTTTCGGCGGCGTTCGGCGGCAAGGTCCGCACCTATTACCGGTTCCAGATGCCCGACGGGACGGTCGACTACTTTGACAGCGAAGGGAAAAGGTCAAAGCCCTTCCTCTTGCGAAACCCCGTGCCGAACGGCCGCTTCACCTCCGGCTTCGGCATGCGCCGCCATCCCATCCTCGGCTATTCGCGCATGCATACGGGCGTCGACTGGGGGGCCCCGCGCGGCACCCCCATCATCGCACCGGGCGACGGAATGGTGGAAAAGGCCGGATGGGCCGGCGGCTATGGCAGGCAGACGATCATCCGTCACGCCAACGGCTACCGCACCTCGTACAATCACCAGAGCGCCATCGCCAAGGGCGTGGTCCCCGGCGCGGCGGTCCGCCAGGGCCAGGTGATCGGCTATGTCGGTTCCACCGGCCAGTCGACGGGCAACCATCTGCATTACGAAATGATCGTGAACGACCGGAAGGTCGATCCGATGCGTGTGCGCCTGCCAGAAAGGCGCGCGCTCGAGGGCGAGGCCCTTGCCTCGTTCGAACGCGAGCGCAAACGCATCGACGAATTGCTGGGCGATTCCTTCGACACGCCAGTGCCCGTCGCCAGAGCCCAGTAGAAGGCCGGGCTCTCCGCTCTTGCCGGGAAAGCTACTCCGCGAACTCGACGGTCACGCCGGGTTTAACCCTTTTCGCCAGTTCCTGTGCATCCCAATTGGTCAGGCGCACGCAGCCGTGGGAGGATGTCTTGCCGATCTTGGACGGCTCGGGCGTGCCGTGGATGCCGTAGGTGGGTTTCGACAGCGCGATCCAGATCGAGCCCACCGGCCCGTTCGGCCCCGGCGGTATGGTCAGAACCTGATCGTTTTGGCCCTGCTTGAAATTGATCTTTGGGTTGTAAGTGTATTCCGGATCAAAGGCGACGCGCGCCACCTCGTGGGTGCCCGTCGGAGAGGGCGTATCGGCTGAACCGATGGTCGCCGGATAGGCCCCGACCAGACGGCCACGCTCATCATAGGCGCGCACCTGCTTGGCACTCTTGTCGGCGACGATGCGCGCCACTTTCGCATCGGCCGGTTCCCCCGGATTGACCACTTTGATCCGAGTTCCTGGCCGGTTGAAATAGGCGTCGGGATTGAGAGCGGTCAGATATTTCTCGTCCATATGGAACCGCTCGGCGAGCATCTCGCTCACCCGCGTGAATCCCAAGCGCTCCAGCTTGGCTTTCTCGCCGTAGTCCTCGGGAACCGACGCGATATACGGCCCGGCCGCATCAGCCGCGGTGATCGTGTAGTCGATGAAGGCGGGACCGCCGGTCTTTTCCAGCTCAGCCTCGATCCATTCCTTGTCATAGGTCCTCAGCCGCTGTCCGGTGATCTCCTGATAGGCGCTGATGGCCTTGTTCACATTGTCGCCGGTGCGCCCGTCGATCACGCCGGGCGAAGCGCCCGCGCGATCGAGGAGGACCTGGAATTGCGCCACGTCCTCACTGGCGCCGCGCGCACCTGGGACCGTAACGGCACGCTGGTCGCCAGGCAGCGCCGGCCGCAAATTGTCGCCGCCAGTCGGCGGCAGGCCCGTTTCATCCCGGGGAACGGCGGCATAATCGTCACGTCCGCTTGCCGGCGGATCCAGCGGTTCGCGGCGCACGTCTCCGCCATCACGCCATTCGCCCGGCTCATTGGCAAAGCCGCCGAAGTCGTCATAGTCGGGCTCGCGCTCATAGTCGTAGTCGTCAAACCCCCGATCGCGGTAGCGGGGGTCGCCATAAGGCGGTGGCTCGCGCGCGATAATGGCTTCCCGGTCGCGACGAAGCCGTTCCAGATCTTGCGGGTCGGTGAGATCGTAGCTGCGGCGGCCAAGCTCCCTGTCACGCGCCGCGCGGCGCTCGACGGGCGGCGGCTGCAGGGGTGGACGCTGCACGACCGGAGGGCGGATTTCAACAACCCGGCCAGTTCGCGGATCCACCACGACCTCGCGGCCATACTGGTCGATATAGACGTCGAAATCATAGGCCTGCGCAAGCTGAACCGCCGGCGCATCCGCCATGCCATCTGCGAATGGAACCGCGCCGGCCTGCGAAGCCATAGCTAGCCCTGAGAAGAACGGCAGCAAATAGCGCATCAATTTCGGCCCCCGATCGATGTTGTCAATGCCGCATCGCACATGCCTGCGGAGCAGTATTAGCGGTTAGGACATGAACCGGGCATGAAAATGGCTGAATGGCCGCCGCCGGCGTTCAGTCACCGTTCCCGCCAGGCTGTAAAACCGAGCTCTCGCTGCAGTTTCCGGGTCAAACCCAGTGTAACGAGGCGATGACTCTCCGCCAGGTATTCGCATAGCGCCTGATCGTCCATGGCTTCGTCAGTCTGTCGCTGGATCCATTTCATTCCGCATGATGCGAGATAGGGTGCGGGGCGCAATCCCGGCTGCTCGCTGAGAATGTCGAAGGCAACCGGTGAGCATTTGAAGGTGACCGCGAGCGCCGCGCCGTCGCTCCAGCCGCCGACGGCGAAAACCTTGCCGCCCACTTTCCAGACATGCGCACCGCCCCATTGTACCACATGGGTGGCATGGGGCAGCGAGGCGCAGAAGCGATTGTAGTCGTCAAGCGTCATCTGCGCCTCCCCGGTGGCGATTTCAAGCAGCCTGCTCGGCCGCGCCCGAAGCGTCATTGCGGCGGGTGCGGAAATTCAGGCGATCCGATCCCGCCGTCACCTTGACGGTGGAGCCGTCGAGAATGTCGCCGAGCAGGATCTTCTCGGCTAGCGGATCCTGCAAGTCCTTCTGTATGACCCGCTTCAGCGGCCGGGCGCCGTAGGCCGGATCGTAGCCCTTGTTGGCGAGCCAGGCGACAGCCTCGTCGTCGAGTTCGAGCTGGATCTTGCGGTCCGACAGAAGGCGCTCCAGCCTTTCGAGCTGTATCCTGACGATCTGCCCCATATCCTCGCGACGCAGCCGGTCGAACAGAATGACCTCGTCGACGCGGTTGAGGAACTCCGGCCTGAACGAGGCGCGCACGACGTTCATGACCTCGTTGCGCACCTTGTCCACGTCCTCGCCCTCACCGAGACCGACCAGATATTCGGCGCCGAGATTCGACGTCATGATAATCAGCGTGTTGCGGAAATCGACCGTGCGGCCCTGCCCGTCGGTCAGCCGGCCATCGTCGAGCACCTGGAGGAGCACATTGAAGACATCCGGATGCGCCTTCTCGATCTCGTCAAAGAGGATTACCTGATAGGGCCTGCGGCGCACCGCTTCCGTCAGAACACCGCCCTCCTCATAACCGACATAGCCGGGAGGTGCGCCGATCAGCCGGGCAACGGAGTGCTTTTCCATGAATTCCGACATGTCGATGCGCGCCATCGCATGCTCGTCGTCGAACAGGAAATTGGCCAGCGACTTGGTGAGCTCCGTCTTGCCCACGCCCGTGGGACCGAGGAACATGAAGGAGCCGATTGGCCGGTTGGGATCCTGAAGACCGGCGCGGGCGCGCCGCACTGCCTTCGAAACCGCCTGCACGGCCTGGCCCTGCCCGACGACCCGCTTGGCAAGCTCATCTTCCATGCGCAGCAGCTTGTCGCGTTCGCCTTCCAGCATCCTGTCGACGGGAATGCCGGTCCACCGCGACACGATATGGGCGACGTGATCCGGTGTCACCGTCTCCTCGACCATGCCGCCCGGCGCACCATCTTCCTGCGCCTCGGCCTCCGCCAGCTTTTTCTCAAGCTCGGGAATGACCCCGTAGGCCAGCTCGCCGGCACGCTGGAATTCACCCTTGCGCTGGGCGATGGCAAGGTCGTTGCGCGCCTCGTCGAGCTGCCGCTTGAGGTCGGCGGCAAGGCCGAGCTTGTCCTTCTCCGCAGCCCAGCGGCTGGTCAGCCGGGTGGATTCTTCCTCGAGCGCCGACAGCTCCTTCTCCAGCTTCTCCAGCCGATCCTTGGAAGCTGCATCCTTTTCGGCCCTCAGCGCCTCGCGCTCGATCTTGAGCTGCATGATGCGGCGGTCGATCTCGTCCAGCTCTTCCGGCTTGGAATCGACCTGCATGCGCAACCGCGCAGCCGCCTCGTCCACCAGGTCGATGGCCTTGTCGGGTAGAAAGCGGTCGGTGATGTAGCGGTTGGAAAGGGTGGCGGCCGCAACCAGCGCTGAGTCGGAGACCCGCACCTTGTGGTGCTGCTCGTATTTTTCCTTCAGGCCCCGCAGAATGGAGACTGTATCCTCGACGGTCGGCTCGTTGACGAAGACCGGCTGGAAGCGGCGGGCAAGGGCAGCGTCCTTCTCCACATGCTTGCGGTATTCGTCGAGCGTGGTCGCGCCGACGCAGTGCAGCTCGCCGCGCGCCAGCGCCGGCTTCAGAAGATTCGAGGCGTCCATGGCCCCATCGGCCTTGCCCGCGCCGACAAGCGTGTGCATTTCGTCGATGAACATAATGACGTCCCCGCTCGCCGCGGTCACTTCCGCGAGCACCGCCTTCAGCCGCTCCTCGAACTCGCCGCGGTATTTCGCGCCGGCGATCAGCGCACCCATGTCGAGCGCCATCAGCCGTTTGTCCTTCAGCGATTCGGGTACATCCCCATTGACGATCCTGAGCGCCAGTCCTTCGGCAATCGCCGTCTTGCCGACACCGGGCTCGCCGATCAGCACAGGGTTGTTCTTGGTGCGCCGCGATAGCACCTGGATGGTACGGCGGATTTCATCGTCACGGCCGATCACCGGGTCGAGCCGGCCGGAGCGTGCATCCGCCGTCAGGTCGCGCGCATATTTCTTGAGCGCGTCATAGCCCTGCTCCGCGCTCGCCGAATCAGCGGTGCGGCCCTTGCGAATATCGTTGATCGCCTGGTTGAGAGCAGTCGGCGTGACACCGGCCTTTGCCAGGATATCAGCCGTCTTGGCGGATTTTTCCACCGCGAGCGCCGTCAGCAGGCGCTCCACGGTAACGAAGCTGTCGCCGGCCTTTTTTGCCATTTCCTCGGCGGTCGCGAAGACCTTGGCCAGAGGCTGGGCAAGATAGAGCTGGCTATTGCCGCCCTCCACCTTGGGCATGGCTTTCAGCGCCGCCTCGACGCCCAGGCGCACATCGCGCGCGCTGCCGCCCGCCCGCTCGATCAGCGAGGCTGCCAGCCCATCGTCGTCGTCGACCAGCACTTTCAAGACGTGCTCGGGCGTGAATTGCTGATGGTTTTGCGAGAGCGCATAGGTTTGCGCCGACTGGATGAAACCACGCACCCGCTCGGAATATTTTTCAATGTCCATATCTGTCTCCATTTCCGCGCCGACCCGCTCAGCGGCATCGGTCACGACCAATGCGACGGGTCCCCGCGATCGAAAACCGACCGATTGTGGCAGACCCAACCTGCTGTGGATATGGGAACATTGGGCGAAGCGAACAAGATTGAGCGCAAACGAAAAGCGGCGGGCCGAGCCCGCCGCTTTCAATGAATTTCGGCAGCAAGGAAAGCGTCAGCCCTGGGCTGCGACTTCCTCATTGACGCTCGCCTCGGAGGCGTCCTTCTTGGCGGCCGCATCTTCCGAACCGGCTTCGTCGGGCTTCTTGGCGCGCGGCCTGCGGGTGCGCTTGGCAGGCTTGGGTGCAGCCTCCTCGCCATCCTCCGATACCGGCGCGCCCGCATTGTCCGCCTTCGCTGCGGTTTCGTCTTCGCTTGCGCCGTTCGGTTTGTTCCGGCTGCGTCCATCGGACCGTGCACCGTTGCCTCGGCTCGACTCGCGATCTTTCAGCGCAACTTCGGCCGGCGTGCCTTCGATGACGGGCTGCGGCCCGGAACCGTCGCCGGACCGCTGGCGCGGCTGCTCCGGCATGTTGTCGGCGAAACGATCGTTGCGATCGTCATTGTCGTCGTCATTGTCGTCGCGCATGTCACGATCATTATCGTCACGGGGATCGCGCGTGCTCTGCTGCTGCGCTTGCGCCTGTGCTGCGGCGATGATGCGGTTGTAGTGCTCGGCGTGCTGCAGATAGTTTTCCGCCATGACCCGGTCGCCGGAGCTATGGGCGTCGCGCGCCAGAGTGGTGTATTTTTCGGCAACCTGTTGGGCGGTTCCGCGGATTTTCACGTCCGGCCCGTTGCTTTCGTAGCTGCGGGTAAGGGGATTGGGTCCCTTGCGGTTGTTGTTGTTACCGCGTCCGCGCATACGCCTGTTCTGCTGTTGTGGCCTCATTCCATTCTCTTTGTTTGAGACAGCTAATGATTTGTATTGTGATCAACGGAGAAGAGCGCGCTCACGCGCTGCATTTCTCGCAATTTTCCCTTGGCGGTCTACCGCATCCGTAAGGCGGCCGCGAATGCCATCCCGTTCCGCTTCGTGTTCACTTGCCCGATGATCCCCGCACGAAGCATATGCGTCGAAAACGCAAAAAGGCAGTCTGTCCGCGGGAACCGAATCGATAACGGCACTGCCTGCTTCGTCTCATCCGGCAGGCGGAAACTAGCGGCATTGCCAACGCTTGCCAAGTCTTTTTTCGCCTTCGTCTTTTGCCTCAACAGGCAATGAACAATATAGCCCGGTCATGTCCCGCGAGATCGGCCGCAGCATCTGCCGCCTGAAAACTGTTTGAAGCGAATATTTCTTTAACATCAGCCGCTTGGCTGCTTCCTATCTCGACGGCAATCGCTCCCGCTGCGTTCAGGTGCCCGACCGCCTCTGCGGCGATTTGCCTGTAGGCATCGAGCCCGTCCACCCCGCCATGCAATGCATTGACCGGGTCATGCTCGCGCACTTCCCGGGAAAGTTCGTCCATTTCAGCCGTTGCGATATAGGGCGGGTTCGACACGATGAGATCGAATGATTCCTCGATTTCGCCGAACCAATCGGACCTTCTGGTCACGAACCGCTCGCTATACCCGTTCATATCGGCATTGGTCCGTGCCGTTGCAAGGGCATCATCGGAAATATCGGTGCCTACCGCGCGGGCCTCCGGCACCGCGCTCAGGAGCGCGAGCGCGATGGCGCCCGTCCCGGTCCCCATGTCGAGAATGGTGCAGCTCCCCCGGCGGCGGACGGTTTCGCGCAGATGCGGCAGCACCAGATCGACCAGCGTCTCCGTGTCCGGCCGGGGCTCCAGCGTCTCCGCCGACAGCATCAGCTTGAGCCCGTAAAATTCCCGGTAACCCAGTATGCGATGAACCGGCTTGCCTGCCGCCCTCTGCCGCGCGGCGGCAAGGACGGCCATGGCTTGTGCGGCGGCCACCGCCCGACCGGGCGATGCGATCAGATCGGCCTGCGTTATGCCGGCAAAATGCTCGACGATGAGGCGGGCATCATAGGCAGCGCCCGCTATACCGGCCTCCTGGAGAATGGTCCTTGCCTGCCGCAGCAAAGCGTCCAGCGTGCCGGGCAGGCGCGCTTCACCCATCTGCCGTTGCCGCAAGCAGCTTGGACTGATGGTCGGAGATGAGCCCGTCGATCACCTCGTCCAGCTCGCCCTCGATCACGCGGTCGAGCTTGTAGAGCGTCAGGTTGATGCGATGGTCTGTGATGCGCCCCTGCGGGAAATTATAGGTGCGGATGCGCTCGGAGCGGTCGCCCGTTCCCACCTGCAGCCGGCGCGCCTCCGAGCGTTCGTCGTCGGCCCTGGTGCGCTGCGCGTCGAACAGGCGCGCGCGCAGGATTTGCATGGCCCGCGCTCGGTTCTGGTGCTGAGACTTCTCCGCCTGCACAACGACGATGCCTGTCGGGATATGGGTGATGCGCACGGCCGAATCCGTGGTGTTGACATGCTGCCCGCCCGCGCCGGAGGCGCGCATCGTGTCGATGCGCAGGTCTTCCGTCCTGATATCGACGTCGATTTCCTCCGCCTCCGGCAGCACCGCCACCGTCGCCGCCGAGGTATGGATGCGCCCCTGCGCCTCGGTCGCCGGCACGCGCTGCACCCGATGGACGCCAGATTCGAATTTCAATCGCGAGAAAACGCCCTTTCCGGAAACCGTGGCAATGATTTCCTTATAGCCACCCGCCTCACCCTCGCTGGCCGATACGACCTCGACCCGCCAGCCCCGCTCGGCAGCATAACGCTCATACATGCGGAAAAGATCGCCGGCGAAAAGCGCCGCCTCGTCGCCGCCCGTGCCCGCGCGGATCTCCAGGATGACGTTCTTGTCGTCGGCCTCGTCCTTGGGCAGCAGCAGAAGCTGGAGATCGGCCCGCAGCTTCTCTACGCGCTCCTCCACCGTCTCCAGGTCGGCTTCCGCCAGTTCGCGCATTTCGGCGTCGGTCGATTTGTCGGCAAGCATTGCCTCCAGGTCGCCGAGCTCGTCTTCTGCCTTCCTGAGCGAGCGGATTGCGTCCGCAACCTCCTGGAGGTCGGAATATTCGGAGGCAAGCTTCACATACTCGTCCGGCGACGGGCCGGCCGCCATCTGCGCCTCGATCATCTCGAAGCGCTTCAGCACCTGGTCCATACGCTCGCGCGGCAATTCGGTCATGGCATGTTTTCAGTCACAGAGGAATGTCATGTTCGCTGGCAAACTGCCGAAGCTCCGCGCGGATATCGGTTTTCGCAGCGTTCTTGGCAAGGGCAATCTCCATGCGCTCGCTCAGCGCCTCCAGCGGCAGCTCACACAACATGGCCTTAACCGGGCCGATCGAGGCCGGGGCCATGGAGATAGCCCGATAGCCTATCCCCAGAAGCGCCATCGCCGAGATCGGCCGCCCGGCCAACTCGCCGCACAGCGTCACCGGCTTGTCCGCTTTCCTGCCGGCTTCCGCGATCTGCCGCAGCAGGCGCAGGAACGGCGCGCATAGGGGATCGAAGCGGTCGGCAATGCGTGTATTGCCGCGATCGGTCGCCATCACGAACTGGAAAAGATCGTTGGAGCCGACCGAGACGAAATCCACCGCGCTCATCAACTCGTCCAGTTGCCACAGAAGCGAGGGCACCTCCACCATCGCTCCCAGCTTGAGGCTGGTCGGCAGATGATGGGCGAATCGAGACAGGTGGCGCACCTCCCGATCGATGATGTCGCGCGCCTTGGCTATCTCGGAGATTTCCGTCACCATGGGCAGCATCAGTTTCAGTTCGCGCCCGCCCGATGCCTTCAGCAGCGCCCGAACCTGCGTACGCAACAGGCCGGGACGATCGAGCGTCAAGCGAATGGCGCGCCAGCCGAGCGCCGGGTTTTCCTCCTGCTGCACACCCTTGAAATAGGGCAGAACCTTGTCGCCTCCAATGTCGATGGTGCGAAAGGTGACCGGCTTGCCGTCCGCCGCATCGATCACTTCCCGGTACAGACGCTCCTGCGCCTCCACCCGCGGGAAGGTCGACGCCACCATGAACTGCAACTCCGTGCGGAACAGCCCGATACCCGCCGCGCCGGACTGGGCAAGCTGCGGCAGGTCCACCGCCAGCCCGGCATTCATCAACAATTCGACAGCCACGCCGTCCTTGCTGACCGGCGGCCGGTCGCGCAACTCGCGGTAAAGCTGCTGCCGCCGCGCCCTGAACCGGACCTTCTCCGAATAGGCCGCCTCGATATCGGCTTGCGGGCGCAGATGAACCTGCCCTTCCTCGCCGTCCACGATGATCGCATCGCCATTTTCCGAGAGCGAAACCGCACCCTTGACCTGGCCCACCGTCGGCAGGCCGATGGCACGGGCGACGATCACGATGTGGCTCGTCGGCGCCCCATCTTCAAGCACCAGGCCGCGCAGCTTTTGCCTCGGATAGTCCAGCAATTCGGCGGCGCCCATGTTGCGGGCGACCAGTATCGCGTCCTTGGGCAGCACTTCCGCCAGCGCATCCGGGCCCCGCCCCATGAGCTGCCGCAGCAGCCGGTTGGCCAGGTCATCGAAGTCGCTCATGCGCTCGCGCAGATAGGGATCGGTCATGTGCAGCATACGCGCGCGCATGTCGCTCTGCACCTTTTCCACCGCCGCCTCCGCCGTAAGGCCGTTGCGCACCGCCTCTTCCAGCCGCCGCACCCAGCCGCGGTCGTTTGCGAACATGCGGTAGGCTTCCAGCACCGCACGGTGCTCGCCCTCGAAAGCCACGTCGCGGCGCGACAGCATGTCATCGATGGAAAGGCGCAGCGAACTCAACGCCACCTCCAGCCGCTCAATCTCCTGGTCGCTGTCTTCGTTGAATAAATTGGTGACGACGACGCGCGGTTCGTGCAGGACGACGTGGCCGAGCCCGACGCCCTCGTTGAAAGAGAGCCCGTCCATGCTGACGGAGCGGCGCAGGTCGAGCTCCATGCCGGGACGCGTCAGCCGCGCCAGATCGCCCGTGGCGATCATTTCGGCAATGACCATCGCCACGGTTTCCAGCGCTTCCATCTCGTCGTCGCGATAATGGCGCTTGGTGCGATTCTGCACGACCAGCACGCCGAGCGTTCGCCCGGCGCGAAGCACCGGCACACCGAGGAAGGAATGATAGATCTCCTCGCCCGTTTCCGGCAGATAGGCGAAAGCCGGATGCTTCTGCGCGTCGGACAGGTTGAGCGCGCGGGCGCTCGCCGCGATGGTGCCGACGAGGCCCTGGCCCAGCCTCAGCTGCGCAAGGTGGACCGAGCCGGGATTAAGACCTTCGGTCGCATAGAGTTCGAGAAAGGAATCGGCCCGCAGAATATATAGCGAGCACACCTCGGCTACCATGTTCTGGGCGATTTCGCGCACGATGCGGTCGAGCCGCTCCTGCGGCTCGAGCGCCTCCGCCATCATCTCGCGAAGACGCCTCAGCAAAACACGTGGACCGGCGGTTGTCTCTCGCATCGGACCCCTCTTTTAGGTGCTGCCCCGCGACAGCACTAAAAAGAGCGGTCGGCGGGAACTCTTCCAGTTATTGCTTATCGAGACCGTAGACAGAATGCAAAGTCCGCACGGCCAGTTCCGCGTAGGCGCCGTCGATCAAGATTGAAATCTTGATTTCCGAAGTTGTGATCGCCCGGATGTTGATTCCCTTCTCGGCAAGCGCCTTGAACGCCGTTGCCGCAACGCCTGCATGGCTGCGCATGCCGATGCCGATAACCGATACCTTGACCATCCCGGCCTCCGACTGGATGGCGTCGAAGCCGACCTGTTCGCGCACCTTATCCAGCACGTTCAGGGTTTTGTCGAGGTCGCCCGTGGGCACGGTGAAGGTCATGTCCGTGCGCGAACCATCTTCCGAGATGTTCTGCACGATCATGTCGACATTGATATTGGCTTCGGCGAGCGGCCCGAAAATCCCCGCCGAAACACCCGGCCGGTCGGCCAGGCGGCGCAGCGAGACCTGCGCCTCATCCTTGGCATAGGCAATGCCGGTTACGACTTGCTGTTCCACGATCTCTTCCTCGTCGCAAATGAGCGTTCCGGGCGGGTTGTCGAAATCGCCCATGCCCGGCGCATCCGGGTCTTCGAGCGACGATCTTACAAAGGTCCGCACCTTATACACCATCGCAAGCTCGACCGATCGAACCTGTAGCACCTTCGCTCCGAGCGAGGCCATCTCCAGCATCTCCTCAAAGGAAATCCTGGAAAGACGGCGCGCCTTCGGCTCGACGCGCGGGTCCGTGGTATAGACTCCGTCCACATCCGTATAAATATCGCAGCGGTCGGCCTTCACGGCGGCGGCCATCGCCACCGCACTGGTGTCGGAGCCGCCACGGCCCAGCGTCGCAATACGGTTGTCCGGCGCCAGACCCTGGAACCCGGTGACGACGGCTACCTGCCCCGTTCCCATCCGGCGCACCATCTCGCTGCCGTCGATCTCGAGGATGCGGGCAGCGCCGTGCGCGTTGTCCGTCTGGATGGGCACCTGCCAGCCCTGCCACGACCGGGCGTCAACCCCTATCGACTGCAGCGCGATGGCCAGGAGACCGGCCGAAACCTGCTCCCCGGACGCAACGATGGCGTCATATTCGCGCGCGTCGAAGAAAGGTGAACTGCCTCCCGACGCCTTCGGCATGTCGCGCGCCCAGCCGACCAGCTCATTCGTCTTGCCCGCCATGGCGGAGACGACGACGGCCACTTCGTTGCCCGCGTCGACCTCGCGTTTGACGTGGCGCGCGACATTGTGGATGCGGGCGATGTCGGCGACGGACGTCCCGCCGAATTTCATCACGATGCGCGCCATGGTCGCAAGCTGCCTTTGCCTGGAAGTTCCGGTCGCCCGATCGGGCGGTTTTTCAAGCGGCCGCGACGGCGGATTCACGCCACGGCCGCGATTTCCATAGCCAAAAGCCCGTATATTCGCAAGCGATGCGCGCGCCTATTCCTTCAGTGGCGAGCCGATGGCCCAGCTATGGCCGAACGGGTCGCGCAACTGCCCGTACCGGCTTCCCCAGAAGGCGTTCTCCAGCGGCATGGTCGCGGTTGCTCCGGCATCGACGGCCCGCTGATACCATTTGTCCGCATCGTCGACTTCCAGATGGATGGTGACTCCGCGCGGCGCATCCACCGACATGCCATATTCGGGAAACAGGTCCCACATCATCAGATCGCTGCCGTTGATGCGAATATGCCCATGCATCAGGCGCTTGCCGTCCTCCGCCTCGGCCCGGCTCACCTCTTCGGCGCCAAAGGCCCTTTTATAGAAGTCGATGGCCGCAGCCGCGCCGTCGATGGTGAGGCATGGGATGATTCCGTTCAATTGCCGCATGGGAAATCTCCTCCTGGGAAAACAACTGCCGCTTGACGGGAGCATGGCACCGGATTAACTGACATTCAAGCCAATACTTGAATGAGGAACCGAATGGCGCGAGGCTCGGCCGCACACGATGTTTTCGGCGCGATCGCCGACCCGACGCGCCGGCGTATTCTTGAACGCTTGGGCAATACGGAACGCTCGGTGAACGAGCTGACGGCGGGCACCGGCCTCACGACCTCCGCCATCTCCCTGCATCTTCAGGTGCTGCTGCGCGCGGGTCTGGTAAGCCGGCGCGTTGCCGGCCGCCATCGCTTCTATCGTCTGGACCCTGCGCCGCTGCGCGACGTGGCGGATTGGGCAGCGCAGCTTTCAGCATTCTGGGCCCACAATCTCGACCGCCTGCAGCAACTCGCCGAGGAAAAGGATGCTTCAAGCAATCGAACTGAGGATTGAGCGGCGCATCGAGGCCTCGCTGGCCACCGTATGGGCCTGCATCACGACGCCCGAACTGATTGCCCACTGGTTCTTCACCGTCGACTTCAAGCCGGTGGCGGGCCACCGGTTCACGGTCACCGGCGCAAGCGTTCCCGGCTGGCGCGGATGGACCAATGTCGAGATTCTGGAACTCGAACCGCCGCACAGGATGGTCTGGAAGTTTGACTGCGTGGATGAGGCGCCACCATCCCGCGTGACTTTTGATCTTACCGAGGAGGGCGGAGGGGTGCGGCTGGTTCTCACCCATGAAGGCGAAGTGCCCGCAAGAACCCGGCAGTTGCTGAAGGAAGGCTGGTCGAGCTACCTGCCCCGGCTGGCGGGGCTGGCGGGGCTGGCGGCCAAGATGCCGTCTTGACATTCGGCCCGCAGGACCCGACTTCATGGCAACGCGTTTGCGCAAGCCCAGGCGGCAATCAGTGGAAACCAGAAGGGACCGGCGACGCCATGCCCCAGGCACGACAGACATCCATCGACCCGCGAGAAGTCGAGCGTTTCTCCGCGCTGGCAGCCGAATGGTGGAATCCCAACGGCAAGTTCCGACCCTTGCACAGGTTCAATCCAGTACGCCTTGCCTATATCCGCGATCACGTCGCGGCGCATTTCGGCCGCGACCCGCGTGGCACGAAGCCGTTTGACGGGCTGCGCATCCTCGACATCGGCTGCGGCGGCGGGCTCTTGTGCGAGCCCATGGCCCGGCTCGGCGCGGAAATTGTCGGCGCAGACGCCTCCGAAACGAATATCGAAGTGGCAAGGCTCCACGCCGCCGAAAGCGGTGTCAATATCGACTACCGAGCAACGCTCGCCGAAACCCTCGCCGACGAAGGCGAGAAATTCGATGTCATCCTCAACATGGAAGTCGTTGAGCATGTGGCCGACGTCGACTATTTCATCGAAAAATGCGGCGAGATGCTCAAACCCGGCGGCCTGATGTTCGTCGCCACCATCAACCGCACCACGAAAGCCTGGGGTCTGGCCATCATCGGCGCCGAATATGTGCTGCGCTGGCTGCCGCGCGGCACGCACCAGTACGAAAAGCTCGTGCGCCCGGCTGAACTGGAGAAGGCCCTGGAGCAGGCAGGCCTTTCCATCAAGGAAAAGACCGGCGTCGTCTACAACCCGCTCGCCGACCGCTGGCAGCGCTCGAAGGACATGGATGTGAACTATATGGTGCTGGCGGAGAAGCCTTAGAGCGTCCCTTGTTGCCGGTTTATTCGGCTGTCAGGCGATTCCACCCGACGGCAAAAGCCTCGCGGCATCTCAGGGTTAGTTCCGATCCTCGGGAAACACCGGCAGCGGCAGGAAGTCGACCCCATCCTCCACCAGCCCCTTCACGTCCTCGGTCGTCGCCTCGCCATAGATGCCCCGCGGGTCGGTCTCGCCGAAATGGATTTTTCGGGCTTCCTCGGCGAACTTGTCCCCCACGTAATCGGCGTTCTCGCGAACCTTCTCGCTCAGCGCCTTGAGCTTCGCCAGCGCCTGCTTCTGCTCATCGCCCATGGCCAGTGCCACCTGCGATTTCTTGCGACTGGTGGAAACGGCGGGCGCCATCAGCGCCTTGTGGACATCGTTGGAGCCGCAATGCGGACAGGCAACGAACCCCTTCTCGTTTTGAGCATCGAAATCCGCGCCATTGCGGAACCAGGCGTCGAAACCATGATCCTGCGCACAGACAAGATCGAAACGGATCACGATACAGTCTCCGCGTAGAACGCTCGCGCAAGGTTGAACTCGCGCGCATTGGCGAGATTGGGGATCTTGCCGCGCGCCGCGCGCGACTGCTCCACGTCGATGTCGGCGACGACCACCGCCGGCTCGTCATGCGCGGCTTCCGCCAGCACCTTGCCCCATGGGTCGACGATGATGGAATGGCCATAGGTCTCGCGCCCGTCCTCATGCCTGCCGCCCTGGGCCGCCGCGATCAGGAAGGCGCCGTTCTCGATGGCGCGGGCGCGTGTCAGGACATGCCAATGCGCCTCGCCCGTCTGGCGGGTGAACGCGGCGGGCGCTGTCAGCACCTGCGCGCCGGTCATGGCCTGGGTGCGGAAAAGCTGCGGGAACCGCAGATCGTAGCAGATCGCAAAACCGAGCGCGGCCATGGGCAGATCGACCACTAGCGTCGCTTCGCCGGGGGCGTAAGTGGCCGATTCCCGCCAGCTTTCGCCATTATCGAGATCGACGTCGAACATGTGGATCTTGTCATAAGTGGCGATACGCTCGCCGTCCGGACCGAAGAGGAATGCGCGGTTGGCGACCTTGCCACCGCCCACGGCGATCGCCGTCGACCCTACATGCACGAACAACCCGCATTCCCGGGCCAGTCGCGCCGCTCGGGCCACCAACGGGTCCTTCGCTTCGTCGGTGATGTTGTCCAGAAGCTGCGCCCGGTCCCGCACCAGCAGACCTGTCATCTCCGGGCTCTGCACATAATGCGCACCCTGCTTTGCCGCATCGCGGACCAGCCGCTCGAATTCGGCCACATTGGTCGCGACCGTCATGCCCGAGCGCATCTGAAGGGCTGCTGCGCGGAAGGTCGTCATTGTACAGCTCCGCCAACACCCTGCTCGGCCAGCAGATCGTCGAGCCGGCCATCGGCCTCCAGCGCGAAAAGCTCGTCGCTGCCTCCTACATGGGCATCGCCGATGAATATCTGCGGAAAAGTCGCACGGCCATTCGCCCGCTGAATCATCTCCTGCCGCAGTTCGGCGGAGAAGCTGGCGTCGTGTTCGGTGAAGTCGACACCCTTGTTTTCGAGCAGGCGTTTTGCGCGGCTGCAATAGCCGCACCCCATCCGCGTATAGATCGTCACATTCGGCATATGTACACCCAAGTCCCTTTGACGCCTATATAAGTGCGTCCTCGTTTTCAGCAAAGTCCCCCGGCAGGACTCTGGCAAAAGTTATCACATCGACGGTCAGCGCGCCTGCCCGCTTGAGCGACCGCGCGGCGGCGGCCACCGTGGCCCCGGTGGTATAGACGTCGTCGACCAGCAGCACCCGGCGCGCACGCACGATATGGTTGCTTTCGTCCGGCACGAGGAAGGCGCCGCGCACATTGGCCTCCCGCTCCCGCGCGCCGAGCCCCACCTGCTGCCGCGTCTTGCGCTTGCGCACCAGTGCCGAGCTCGAATATTCGAGGCGCGCCAGCCGCGCGAATGCCCGCGCCAGCTCGGCCGACTGATTGAACCTCCTGGCAAAGAACCGCCGGCGATGCAGCGGCACCGGCACCACGACATCGCAGTCTTCGGCAAGCTCCTTTCCGGCCCGCAGCATCCACCGCGCCATCCAGGGCGCCAAGTCTGTGCGGTCGGCGAATTTCAGCCCCTGCACCAACCGCCGGGCAACACCGTCGTAGATCACCGCCGAACGCGCCCGGGCGAAGGGCGGCGGATTGGCGATAGCCTCGGCCGACAGAAACCCCTCGCCCATATCATGGCTGAAAGGCGTGCCCATGACCGGGCACCAGGGCTGCTCCAGAAAACGCACCTTCGGCCAGCAGGAGGCGCAGAGCGTACCGGGCCTGGCGGTCAGGTTGCGGCATCCAAGGCAGACCGGCGGGAACAAAAGTCGCGACGGTATCGACAACACCGCCCGCACCATGTCGGTCTCGAGCAATCGCATGACTTGTCCACCCCCGTCCGCTCTCCCATCTTTGCATCATATCCCAAACGTGCGATGGCAAGCACCTCAAGAATGGAAGTCCGGCGAACAGATGGCCGCAATATTCGATACCGAACTGCTGGCGGCGCGCAAGCGGCGCGCATTGAGGCAAGGCGACCAGGGCGCGCATTTTCTGATGCGCCGCGCGGCGGAGGATTTGTCCGAGCGCCTGGCGACCGTCGAACGCCGGTTCGAGGACGCCGCCGCGATCCACTGCCTGACGGAGGATGCTGCCCGGATACTCCGCGACAGTGGCAAAGTCGGGCGCGTACGGCGCGTAGAGATGGACGAAGCGCTGATCGCGGGCAACGAAGACGCCGTATCGGCTCAGCCGGAAGTCCTGCCGTTGGAGCCAGAAAAACTCGACCTCGCCGTCTCGCTTCTCACCCTCCACGAGACCAACGATACGCCCGGCATGCTGGTGCAGATCCGCCGCGCGCTCAAGCCCGACGGCCTGTTCCTTGGCGCCATGAGCGGCGCCGGCACGCTCCAGGAGCTCAGGCAGAGCCTGCTCGAAGCGGAAACGGAAATCTGCGGTGGCGCGGCGCCGCGCATCAGCCCGTTTGCCGATGTGCGCGACGTTGGCGCCCTCCTGCAGCGCGCCGGCTTTGCGTTGCCGGTGGCCGATCTGGAGACGCTGACGGTGCGATACGACGACATGTTCGCACTCATCAGGGATCTGCGCGCGATGGGCGCCACCAGCGCGCTTGCCGAACGCAGCCGCAGGCCACTGCCCCGCGCCGTGTTCCTGCGCGCCGCCGCGATCTACGCCGAGCGTTTCGCAGATGCGGACGGCCGCGTTCGCGCGACCTTCAATATCGTGTGGATGTCAGGCTGGGCGCCACATGCCTCACAGCAAAAACCGCTCAAGCCGGGCTCAGCGAAAATATCGCTCAAGGAAGCGCTGTCGGACGCGATGGAAACGCCCCGCAAATAGCCCCGCAAATAGCATCGAGTCGGGACGCGGATCAGCCGCCGGCCGCATCCAGCTCCTTCGCTGTGGAAGTGTAGCTGTCGGAGATCGCCCCGCCCAGGGCGGTGGCGCCGCTGATGATGCCGATCGATATAAGAAGGGCAATCAAGGCATACTCGATCGCCGTCGCACCATTCTCGTCTGACAGGAATTTCTTCAACATCACGATCCCACCTTGCGGACTGCGACCAAGATTATGGGCAATTCCGTTAAGAAACCTTAACGGCGACGGCCTGGGATTTGAGGAACGACTTCCGGTAAGGCGTGTTCTAGCAGGCACCGGTTCGCACGCCATTGGCGCGGATGACGCAGACTGCAGAGGGTGTCGGCTGCAGAACGCTGCGACGGAGGGTGATCGTCTCGCCCCGTCGCTGCGGCAGCGATCCGGTGGTCGTGCGGTCGATGCCGATGCCTTGTATCGCCGCGCTACGCGATTGCCTGTCCGCAATGGGCGTGAGGATGAGCGCCAGCGCGATGCCAGCCGATCCGAACAGAAGCGCCAGCCGCAGCGCGCCCACGCCGGCGCTTGCCATGCGCGAAAACGAGCCAAATCCGGTGGGATGTTCCTGATGCTGCAAGTTCACGCGCCCCTCCAGCCATACTGGACCAACTGCTCATGAGGCGCCCCGACACGCCGATGATGAAAATTCTCATCATTGACTGAAGGAACCATTAACGATGGCTTCCAGCGTATCTTCAACTATGCTGGTCGATGATGAAAGGACTGTCTGCGATGGCTACGGTTGCCGTTAGCGCGCGGATCACTGGACGGGTCCAGGGGGTGGCGTTTCGCGCCTGGGCCCAGGCAGTGGCCGAACATCACGGTCTTTCGGGCTGGGTCCGCAACGAACCCGACGGTTCCGTTCGCGCCCTCATCATGGGCCCGGCACCCGATGTCTCCGCGATGGTGCGGGCTTTGGGCAAGGGGCCGCCCGCCGCGCACGTCGCCGGTGTAACAACCCGGACAGTCGAACCAGATCCGGAAATCTCTGGCTTCCAGATCACCCGATAGGGCGCTGTGAGACCAAGGCAAAACGCGCGCGATCACAAAGTCACGCAAGACAGGAACAAGCTCGAAGTACCGGCCGTTTCAAGAAGACTGGTGCTCAATTTGAACCCACTGATACCAAGGGCCATGGATAACGACCGGTCTGATTTGAGCGTTAAATGACGGAAGTCTCAGTACGCAATTTTACGATCAACTTCGGTCCCGTACACCCGGCAGCGCACGGTGTGTTGCGACTGGTGCTTGAACTCGACGGGGAGGTGGTCCAGCGCGTGGATCCGCATATCGGGCTTTTGCACCGGGGCACAGAAAAGCTCATCGAGAACAAGACATATCTCCAGGCCCTGCCCTACTTCGATCGCCTCGACTACGTCGCCCCGATGAACCAGGAGCATCCCTTCTGCCTGGCGGCTGAGCGTCTGCTCGAAATCGAGGTGCCACGGCGCGGCCAGCTCATCCGCGTGCTTTTCTCCGAGATCGGCCGGCTGCTTTCGCATCTCCTGAATATCACAACGCAGGCGCTGGATGTCGGTGCGCTCACGCCGATTGCATGGGGTTTTGAGGAACGCGAAAAGCTCATGGTCTTTTACGAACGTGCTTCCGGTGCCCGCATGCACGCCAATTATTTCCGGGTTGGCGGCGTGCATCAGGATTTGCCCCCGGATCTGCTCGACGATATCTGGGCCTTTTGCGATCCGTTCCTGAAAGTATGCGACGATCTCGAAGGACTGTTGAGCGAGAGCCGCATCTTCAAGCAACGCAATGTCGACATCGGAAAAATCGATCTCGACGACGCCTGGGTCCGGGGCTTTTCCGGCGTGATGGTGCGGGGCGCAGGCGCAGCCTGGGATCTCCGCAAGGCACAGCCTTACGAATGCTATTCCGACCTCGATTTCGATATTCCCGTCGGCAAGAACGGCGACTGCTATGATCGCTACCTGGTGCGAATGGAAGAGATGCGTCAGTCAGTGCGGATCATGAAGCAATGTCTTGAAGAATTGAGACGTGCGGAAGGCCAGGGACCGGTTGCCACCAAAGATCACAAGATCGTGCCTCCGCCTCGCGGTCTCATGAAACGCTCGATGGAAGCGACGATCGAGCATTTCAAATTGTACTCCGAAGGCCATCGGGTACCGGCCGGCGAGGTCTATGCCGCTGTCGAGGCCCCCAAGGGCGAGTTCGGGGTCTATCTTGTCTCGGATGGCACCAACAGGCCTTACCGGTGCAAGATCCGGGCGCCTTCCTATGCACATTTGCAGGCGATGGACACCTTGAGCCGCGGGCACATGTTGGGCGATGTCTCTGCAATCGTGGGATCGATCGATATTGTGTTCGGGGAAATCGACCGTTGATGCAGCGCTATGAGTGTTTATCGCAGGTAATCCGGACCAGAATCTCAACAGACTTTAAAGCAGGTCGATCAGGAACGGGATGAGCGGCGCATCCGCCGGCGGCATCGGATAATCGCGCATCCGGTTCGGCCGGACCCATTTTATCGCCTGCCCCTCGCGCGGATGGGGAATACCCCAGAAGCGGCGGCAGATATAGAGCGGCATCAGGAGATGGAACGTCTCATAGGAATGGCTGGCGAAGGTCAGGGGAGCCAGGCACGCCGTCTTGGTCTCCAGGCCGAGCTCTTCTTCAAGCTCGCGCACCACGGTCTGTTCCGGGGCCTCTCCAGGCTCGACCTTGCCGCCGGGGAATTCCCATAGGCCCGCGAGCTGCTTTCCCTCTGGGCGCTGGGCGATGAGCACCCGCCCGTCGGCATCGACAAGCGCACAGGCGGCCACCAGCAGCACTGGCTTCGCGTCGGCCTTCATCGGTTTCCTCCCGGCTGGCGGTAGTGATAGCGGTAGATTTCGCGAAAACCCACCGAACGATACAGGCCAAGTGCCGCGACGTTGTCCGCTTCCACCTGCAGCCATGCCACGGTCGCCCCTCGCAGCCGCGCCCATTTCAGCGCGGAAAGCAGCGCCCGGCGCCCGAAGCCCTTGCCCCGCATGCCCTTGGCCGTCGCCACTTCGAACAGCCCGGCAATGGCGCCGTCATGCACGCAGATGGCGGTCGCCACCGGCTGCCCGTCCTGCTCGAGGATGAAGTGCCCCGCTTCCGGCTTGATCGAACCCACGAGCTCCTTGAAGCCCGGCCTCAATGCCTCGTCATAGCCATGCACGCTGAAGGCAGCGGAGACGAAGCGTCCCAGATCTTTAAGCGGGATCTGGTGCATCGCATCGTCGACCACACTGTCGCTTAAGGGCAGACGCATCACGATCGATTCGGAAAGATAGCTCCAGCCTTCGTTGTCCAGGAACTGACCGATGGACGGCGCGGCTAGCGGCGAGAGGCGAAAGGTCACCGTCCGCCCGATCGCTTCGAAATGCGGCCGCGCCCGGTCGATGCGCATGTCGATGTTCCGCGCGTCGCCAGGGTCGAGCGGGTTGATGGAGTTGAGGCGCTTGGCCGGGTATCCGGCCGTCAGCCGCACCGCCCACGTTCCGTCATAATAGACATTTGCCGCCGGCCAGGCCCGGAAACCGGCCCCTTCGAAACGCCTGATCGTCGCCAGTTCCACCTGCGCCTCGTGTTGCACGCCCAATCAACCGCCCTCAGAGCCTGTTTTGAAATTGGGCAAGGCTAGTCGAAAATAGTGATTTTCGAGCCCGGACCGCAGGAGATTGCCATTCGCCGGCAGGCATCACGAATTTCAAAACAGGCTCTCAGCTCCGATAATCGCCGTTGATGGCAACATATTCCTTGGTGAGATCGCAGGTCCAGACCGTCGCGCTACCCCGCCCGATGCCGAGGTCCACGCGGATGGCTATCTCATCCCGCTGCATGTATTCGGAGGCCTGTTCCTCGGAATAGCCATGATCGCGCTCGCCTTCGAAGGCCACGCGAATATCGCCGAACCATATGCTCAGCAGATCGCGCTCGGCCGGCTCTCCGGCTTTGCCCACGGCCATCACGATGCGCCCCCAATTGGCATCCTCGCCGGCAACCGCCGTCTTGACCAATGGCGAATTGGCGATGGAAAGCGCGATGCGCTTGGCCGAGCGCGCGGATTTGGCGCCGGTCACGCTGATTTCCACCTGCTTGCGCGCGCCCTCGCCGTCGCGCACCACCTGCAGCGCCAGCGTCTTCAGTAATTTGCCCAGGGCGCGCTTGAACGACGAAAGCCGACCGTCCTTGGGGTCCGTGATCCACGGCGCGCCGCGTTCGGCCGCCTTTCCGGTGGCGAAAAGCATCAGCGTATCACTGGTCGAGGTATCGCTGTCCACAGTAACGGCGTTGAAGGTCTTGGCGGTGGCCCTCGCCAGCATATCCTGCAGCACAGGCGCGGCGATTGGCGCATCCGTCGCCACGAAAGAGAGCATCGTCGCCATGTCCGGCGCGATCATGCCCGCGCCCTTGGCGATTCCGTTTATGGTCACCGTGCAATCGCCCAGCTTGGCCGAAGCGGTGACGAACTTGGGATAGGTGTCGGTGGTCATGATGGCGTGCGCCGCCTCTTCCCACCGTCCGCCTTCGGCGCCGGCCGCCAGGTCGTCCAGCAGATGGGTGAACCGACCCGCCTCCAGCGGCTCTCCGATGACACCGGTAGACGCCAGGAAGACCGTGTCGGGCTCCGCACCGGCGGCACGCGCCGCCGCTTCCGCCGTCAACGACGTCGCCTCACGCCCCTTCTTGCCGGTAAAGGCATTGGCGTTGCCGGAATTGACCACCAGTATCCGCGCTTTGCCGCCGGCAAGGTTGCGCCGGCACAGTTCGACCGGAGCTGAGGGGCATCTGGACCGCGTGAAGACACCGGCCGCCGCCGTGCCTTCGTCAAACACCATGACCAAAAGGTCCTTGCGGCCCTTGTACTTGATGCCGGCCTCGGCAACGGCGATCCGCGCGCCGGCGATTTCCGGCATTTCGGGGTAGGACTTGGGCGCAAGTGGGGAGATAGATGCAGACATCCGAACTTCCGGTTCACATACTGGCTCGTCCGCTTCGTCTGCCCGATAATATTGGCGGACGCAAGCCGAACAGCTGGCGCAAAAAAGCCGCGCCGCCCGCCATGTGCGGGCAAGCGCGGCTTTATGTGGATGCAACCGGGCTCGTGCGCCTTACTGCTGGCCCTGTGCCGCCGGGGCGGCCTTGCCGAGTTGCTGCTGGAGCAGGGCGTCGACCGATGCCTTCAATTCCTCATTCGGAATGTCGACCTCGGCGCCCTCGCGCATGGCGCCCAGCTTCTCGATGTATTTCTCGCGCAGGAGCATTGACTTGATCTGGTTCTGCACCTGCTCGAATGCCGGCGGCTGCTGCTGGCGGCGGTCTTCGACCTTGATCACGTGATAACCGAACTGCGACTTGACCGGCTCCTTGGTGAACTCGCCCGGCTCAAGTGCGAACGCAGCTTCCTCGAATTCGGGAACCATGCGCCCCTTGGTGAAGTAGCCGAGATCGCCGCCCTCGCTGGCCGACCCGTCGCTCGACTTCTCCTTGGCAATTTCGGCGAAATCGCCGCCTTCCTCAAGTTGCTGGATGATGGCTTTGGCTTCTTCTTCCGTCGCCACGAGGATGTGGCGCGCCTGCACCTCTTCCGGAGGGTTCATCTTGGCGACTTCCTCATCGTAGCGCGCGCGCACGGCCTCATCGGAAATCTCCTGAACTACGTTCTGGTCGATATAGGCGCTGTGCAAGGCGCGCTGGCGGAGAAAGTCCATCCGCTTCTGGAAGTCCTCGCTCTCGTCGAGGCCCTGCTCGTCGGCTTCATTGGCGAAGAGGCGAACGTCGATGACAGCCGAAAGCGCGGCGGCCCGGCGCTGTTCCTCGGGCAATTGCGCGAACTGCGGATCGAGCTCCTGTTCGGCCAGGGCGATGTCGGCCGCCGTGATGGGCTCGCCATTCAGCGTGGCGACAACTTCCTCCTCCTGCGCGAAAGCCGGCGCGGAAAGAAGGGCAGCGATCAAGGCTGCAGCACCGGCATGGGCGCGCAGAGATTGGCGGAAGAGTCGTTTCATGAGAAAATTCTCCGTTCATGCGTATACGGCTTGGGCCCGAAACAATAGGGCAGCGATCCAAACCATCCAGAAATATGGCGGAATTTTGCGCCTTGGCAGCGCATTCGCACAAAGTTGACATCGCAGGTGGCCCCTCTTATCTCTCCTTCGACTTCCCGTCCAGAATCCATTTCCGGGCGCCCTTTTTGGCCAACTGGCTGCAACGGCCCGTGCTGGCGGATCAAACCTTATCGGACCGGCGGAAACCGCCGGCATACCGTGAACTGAAAGGACCACATGATGGTCAGCCTCGGCGGCATAGCCCGCAAGATTTTCGGCTCATCGAACGACCGCCGTGTCAACGGCTTGCGCCCGCGCGCCGAGGCCGTCGGCGCCCTCGAGCCGGAAATGCAGGCGCTGTCGGACGAGGCCTTGCGTGCCAAGACAGACGAGTTCCGCCAGCAATTGGCCGACGGCAAGAGCATCGACGATCTTCTTGTGCCCGCCTTCGCAGTGGTCCGCGAGGCATCAAGGCGTGTTCTCGGCATGCGGCCCTTCGACGTGCAGCTCATCGGCGGCATGGTCCTGCATGAAGGCTCCATCTCCGAGATGAAAACGGGCGAAGGCAAGACCCTGGTCGCCACCCTTCCCGTCTATCTCAACGCGCTTGCCGGCGATGGCGTCCATGTCGTCACCGTCAACGACTACCTGGCCCGCCGCGATTCCGAATGGATGGGCCGCCTCTACGGTTTCCTGGGGCTGACCACGGGCGTCATCGTCCACGGCATGTCCGACGACGAGCGCCGCGCGGCCTATGGCTGCGACGTCACCTACGCCACCAATAACGAGCTCGGCTTCGACTATCTGCGCGACAACATGAAATATGAGCGCGGCCAGATGGTCCAGCGCGGCCACAATTTCGCGATCGTCGACGAGGTGGACTCCATCCTGATCGACGAGGCGCGCACGCCGCTGATCATTTCTGGTCCGCTCGACGACCGCTCGGATCTCTACACCAAGATCGATGCCCTTATCCCCCAGTTGGAGGAAGGCGATTACGAGATCGACGAAAAGCAGCGTACGGCGACCTTCACCGAGGAAGGCACCGACAAGGTCGAGCGACTGCTGCGGGCCGAGGACCTTTTCAAGGGCGACTCGCTCTACGACATCGAGAATGTCGCGATCGTCCATCACCTCAACAACGCCTTGAAGGCGCACAAGCTCTTCCAGCGTGACAAGGATTACATCGTCCGCGATGGCGATCTCGTCATCATCGACGAGTTTACCGGCCGCATGATGCCGGGGCGCCGCTACTCCGAAGGGCTGCATCAGGCGCTCGAGGCCAAGGAGCACGTCAAGATCCAGCCCGAGAACCAGACGCTCGCCTCCATCACCTTCCAGAACTACTTCCGCATGTACGACAAGCTGGCCGGCATGACCGGCACGGCTTCCACGGAAGCTGAGGAGTTCGGCAATATCTATGGCCTCGACGTGGTCGAGATTCCGACCAACCTGCCGATCCAGCGCCTGGACGAGGATGACGAGGTCTACCGGACGGTCGAGGAGAAGTACAAGGCGATCGTCCGCGAGATCAAGGAAGCCAGCGCCAAGGGCCAGCCCATCCTCGTCGGCACCACCTCGATCGAAAAGTCCGAGTTCCTCGCCGAGCGACTGCGCCAGGAGGGTCTGAAGGACTTCGAGGTCCTCAACGCCCGCCACCATGAGCGCGAGGCCGCTATCGTCGCCCAGGCCGGCAAGCCGGGTGCCGTCACCATCGCCACCAACATGGCCGGCCGCGGCACCGACATCCAGCTTGGCGGCAACCCGGACATGCGCATCGCCGACGAACTGGGCGACATGCCCGATGGTCCGGAGCGTCAGGCCAAGGAGCAGGCGATTCGCGAGGATGTGCAACGGCTCAAGGAAAAGGCGATCGCCGCCGGCGGCCTTTATGTCCTGGCCACCGAGCGGCACGAAAGCCGCCGCATCGACAACCAGCTTCGCGGTCGCTCCGGCCGCCAGGGCGACCCTGGCCGTTCGAAATTCTACCTGTCGCTCCAGGACGACCTGATGCGCATCTTCGGCTCCGACCGCATGGACGGAATGCTGCAGAAGCTGGGTCTCAAGGAAGACGAGGCCATCGTCCACCCCTGGATCAACAAGGCGCTGGAAAAGGCGCAGAAGAAAGTCGAGGCGCGCAACTTCGACATCCGCAAGAACCTGCTCAAATTCGACGACGTGATGAACGACCAGCGCAAGGTGGTCTTCGAGCAGCGCATCGAGCTGATGGACGGCGAGAACCTTTCGGAAACGGTCGCCGAAATGCGCCAGGATGTGATTGATGATCTGGTAGCCCGCCATATCCCCGAGAAAGCCTATGCGGAACAGTGGGATATCGAAGGCCTCAAGGAAAGCATCCTGCGCGACCTCAATCTCGACCTCCCGGTGGGCGAGTGGGCTCAGGAAGAAGGCATCGCCGAGGACGATATCCGTGAGCGCCTGACCGAAGCGGCCGACAAGGCCGCCGCCGAGCGCGCCGAGCGTTTCGGCCCCGACATCATGACCTATGTCGAGAAATCCATCCTCCTGCAGACGCTCGACCATCTGTGGCGGGAGCACCTGGTCAATCTCGACCATCTGCGTTCGGTCGTCGGTTTCCGCGGCTATGCCCAGCGCGATCCGCTGAACGAATACAAGACCGAGGCTTTCGAGCTGTTCCAGGCCATGCTCAGCAATTTGCGCCAAGCCGTTACGGCGCAGCTCATGCGGGTGGAGCTGGTGCGCGAAGCCGCCGAGGCGCCGCCGCCCCAGGCCCCCGCGATGGAGGCCCATCACCTGGATGGCACCACCGGCAACGACGAATTCGGCGAAGACACGATGACCCTGTCACGCGTAGAAACCGGCGTCGTTCCCGCCGAAGAGCGCGATCCCAAAAATCCCGCGACATGGGGCAAGGTCGGCCGCAACGAGCCCTGCCCCTGCGGCTCCGGCAAGAAATACAAGCATTGCCACGGGGCGTTCGCTTAGAGGGTTTCCAGAATAAGTTGACAGACTTATTCGGTTGGGAAACCCGACCAAACAAGGAGTTGAGCCGCGATTTTGATTCTATCAAAATCGAAAAGGCTCTAGAAGCGTCGTACGAAGGTGTCGGTTCGTCATCCCGGAAGCCCAAAGGGCTATCCGGGACCTATTGGAAGAACATCGCAGGGCACGGCCCCTCTGAGCTTGTTGAAGGGCCTTGTCCGAGCGCACTTCAGCACCGGCAGCCCTTTCTGCGGGAACCGGCCGCGGGCGCCCTCTTCCTCCTCCGCCAGCGCGATGACGTTGCCGATCGGCGCCAAGCCCATGCTGTTCATGTGCTTGCAGCCGAGCGCGATGTCGATGCGCATGGCGATTATCCCGGCGTCATGCCCGCGCAAATCGCTCTGCCTCTCGATGCCGATTTCCTCCAGATAGGTCACCATTTTCGGCCCGGTCGAATGGGCGCGGAGCATCTTGCGCCTCTCCTCGTCACTGATCGGCCGATCCTCCCGCCGAACCGTTTCTTAAAGACTTTCCATTAGAGACCGCGCGTATAACGGCCGATGAAAGCGGAGTGTATTGAGTGCGCTTTTCTGCAGCAACGACTGCTGAACGCCTCTTGCCAGGGGGGCTGGCGCGGCGCGCGCAACCGTGGGCGGCTCGGATAGACCGGCTCGTCTTCACCGAGGACGCGCGAAGCCAGGCTGGCCGCATGTCGCTGATCGCCTTCAGCCTGCGCATCGTCAATGCCGTCATCGCCTTCGTCAGCCAGGTGCTGCTTGCCCGCTATATGGGCGGCTTCGAATACGGCATCTTCGTGCTGGTCTGGGTGACCATGATCATCCTCGGCAACATCTCCTGCCTCGGTTTCCATACGTCGATTATCCGTTTCGTACCCGAATACCGGGCCACCGGCATGATCCCCGAACTGCGTGGCATCCTGCGCACGAGCCGGATTTTCGTGCTGGCCTCGTCTACGGTGTTCGCGCTGGCCGGCGCCGCCGGTATCTGGTGGTTCGAGCCGGCTATCGAGCACTACTACGTAGTCCCCTTCTATCTCGGCCTCATCTGCCTGCCGATGATCGCGCTCAGCGATCAGCTCCAGGGCATCGCGCGGGCGAACTCCTGGGCGCTTTGGGCGATGGCTCCCACCTATCTGATGCGGCCGGTGCTCATCCTGCTCTTCCTCTGGGCCATGCATTTGGCCGGCTACGATCCGGACGCCACGGGTGCCGTCATCGCGGCGATCCTCGCTACCTATCTCACCACGATTTCGCAGCTTCTCACCATGGGGACGCGGCAAAAGCATCGCCTGCCGCCCGCCCAGCCACGCTTTCTCGTGCGCCTGTGGGTGCAGGTTTCCCTGCCTATCTTTTTGGTGGAAAGCTTCTACTTCCTGCTTACCAATGCCGACGTTCTGATGGTCGGGCGGTTCATGCAGCCGACGGACGTCGCCGTCTACTACGCCACGGTCAAGACGCTGGCCCTCGTCCACTTCGTCTATTTCGCGGTCAAGGCGGGGGTTGCCTCGCGCTATGCGGCCTTCATCCATGGCGGCGAGCGCCAGGCGCTGGAGAATTTCGCCCGCGAGACCGTCAACTGGACCTTCTGGCCTTCGCTTTTCATGGGCATCTTCGTGCTCCTGGTGGGCAAACCGATCCTCACCCTGTTCGGGCCTGGATTCGACGCCGGCTACCCCTTGCTGTTCCTGCTGGTTGCCGCGGTTGTCGGCCGCTCCGCCGTGGGACCCGCTGAAAGCATGCTCACCATGAGTGGCCACCAGAATGTCTGCGCCGGCATCTATGCCGTAACCCTGGCGATCAATATCGGCCTCAATATCCTGCTGATCCCGGTTCTGGGCCTGTGGGGCGCGGCACTCGCCACGGCCATCGCCATGATATTCGAGGCCACGGCGCTCGCCTTCATCGTCTGGCGGAAGCTCGGCATCGTGATGGCGGTTTTTCTGCCTGTTCGCACGCAAACGGAGATAGGCTGATGGCGGCAACGCCCTTGATCGAAGAAGTCGGTGGCTCCGCTTCAGGGGCCATGATAGGCGAGCTTGCCGGCCTGAAGGACATCACGACTGAGGGCGCGGAGATGGAGCTCTCTGCCCATGGCCGTCCCCAGCGCAAGCTCGCCGTCTACGCCGCCACCGCGGGCTTCGAGCTGGTCGAGGAACTGGACCATCTCTGCGCCCGCGCCATCGAGCCCAATATCTTCTTCAATCCCCGCTTCCTCGCCCCGGCGATGCCCAGGCTGGAGGATCGCGAGGTACGGCTGGCCGTCGTCCGCGACGGCACCGAAGACAAGAACCGCCTGCGTCTGCTCGTGCCCTTTTCCGTCGAAAAGCCAGCCATTCCGCTGGGCGTAACCGTCATGCGGACATGGTCGAACCCGTTCGGCCCTCTCGGCACCCCTTTGGTCGACTGCGACGATCCGGTCGGTGTGCTGGAGGACTTCTTCGCGATGCTCGCGCGCCCTCATCTGCGCCTGCCCAAGGTGCTGGTCCTGCCCGAAACACGGCTCGACGGCCCCTTTGCCACCGCTTTGCGTTCGGTCGCCGAGACCAGGAACCTGCCGCTGATAACCGCCAACGAGATTGAAAGACCGTTCCTCGAATCGCACCTTGAAGGCGACGACTACCTGCGCAACAGCCTGAGGTCGCACCACTTCCGCGAGTTTCGCCGGTTGAAGAAGCGGCTGGCGGAACATGGCAGGCTTGAGTACACGATCGCGCGCCAGCCCGGCGAGATCCGCCACGGCATAGAAACCTTCCTCACGCTGGAAGCGTCCGGCTGGAAGGGACGCGAGCGCACGGCCATGGCTACCGACAGGTATCGCGCGGCCTTCGCCCGCGAAGCCGTCGACCGGCTGGCCGAGCGCGATCTCTGCCGCATCCATACGTTTACACTGGACGGAAAACCCATTGCATGCCTGGTTGTCTTCGTAGAGGCGGGCAGGGCCTACACTTGGAAGACGGCTTATGACGAGGCCTACGCCGCCTACTCGCCGGGCGCATTGCTGGTCATTGAGCTGACCAGGAACCATCTCGACGATCCGAACATCATCGCCACCGATTCCTGCGCGGTGCCGGATCATCCGGTCATGAGCCGCCTATGGTCGGAGCGGCGCGCGCTCGGCACCTTCGTGATCGGCCTCACCCCCGGCGCGGAAAAACTCGCGCACCAGGCCGCGGGGCAGCTCCAATTTCACCGCGAGGCCCGCAACGTGCTGCGGCTCATCCGCAGCCGTGTTCGCCGTCTCGTCCGGCGGTAGCGAAGCTATTCTGCAAGTCCGGCTTCGCGACGGGCCCTATCACGGAAAATGCGGCGAATGACCTTACCGGTCGTGGTCAGCGGCATGGAATCCACGAACTCCACCTCTCGCGGATATTCATGCGCCGAAAGCCGTTCCCGCACGAAGGAGCGAATCTCGTTCGCCAGCGCCTCGTCGCCGGAAAAGCCGGGCTTCAGCACCACATAGGCCTTGACGATTTCGGTGCGCATGGGATCGGGCTTGCCCACTGCGGCGGCAAGCTGGATTGCGGGATGGCCGGTCAGGCAGTCCTCGATCTCGGATGGCCCGATGCGATAGCCGGACGAAGTGATGACGTCATCGTCGCGGCCGACGAAATGGACGTAACCGTCCGCGTCGATCATGCCCTGGTCGCCGGTGGTCATCCAATCGCTGATGAACTTCTTCCCCGTTGCCTCGGGATTTTGCCAATATTCCAGGAACATCACCGGATCGGGCCGGCTGACCGCGATTTGGCCCGCTTCGCCCACAGGCAGCGCGCGCCCTTCCGCATCGATGACCGCCACCTGGTGGCCCGGCACCGGCTTGCCGATGGCCCCGCCCCGGCTGACCCCGAGCGCCGCACAGGATGACAGGACGATGTTACACTCGGTCTGGCCGTAAAACTCGTTGATGGTGACGCCGAGAGCCCCGCGCGCCCATTCATAGGTTTCCCTCCCGAGCGATTCGCCGCCGGAAGCCACGGACCGCAGGTCCAGGTCGAAGCGTTCACTGATATCGGGCACCGATTTCAGCATCCTGAGCGCGGTTGGCGGGATGAAAGCGTTGCGCACCTTTATGCGTTCCATCAGGCCGAGCGCTGCCTCGGCTTCGAATTTTTCGAACCGCCCCGCCACGACCGGCAGGCCGAAATAAAGACCCGGAAGCAGAATGTTCAGCAAGCCGCCGGCCCAGGCCCAGTCCGCCGGCGTCCATAGAAGATCACCTGGCTGTGGCAGGAATTCATGGTGGAACTGCACGCCCGGCAGATGCCCCAGCAGCACGCGATGCCCGTGCAGCGCGCCCTTCGGCGGCCCGGTCGTGCCCGAGGTGAAGATCATCATCGCCGGATCGTCGGGACCGGTCTCGACCGCTTCGAAATCCGCATCGGCGTCGGCGATCAGCCGGTGGAAATCCCGTGCCTCCCGGTCCGCGCCGTCGACCGAGATGATCGCTTCGAGCCCGCTGATGCGGCCGGCGACGGCCCGCACCTTCGCCAGCCCCGCCTCGTTTGTGACGACCGCCCTCACCCCGGCCGTCTGCAGGCGGTACTCGAGCGCCTCCGTGCCGAAGAGCAGCGCCAACGGCACGGCGACCGCGCCCAGCTTGTAGATGGCGGCATGCGCGATGACCGTCTCGAAGGATTGCGGCAGGAGAAGCGCCACCCGATCCCCCCGCGCCACGCCCAGGCCCCGCAGCGCGGCCGCAAACCCGTTCGACTGCCGCGCCAGCGCCGCAAAGGTCATGCTGCCGGGCTCGCCGTCGGGCCTGTAGTCGTAGAGCGCGATCCTGTCGGGCGCTATGCGCGCCCAATGATCGCTGATCGCCGTGCCGATATTAAAGGATGGGGGCAGCTTCCACCGGAAGTCCCTGTACAGCGCATCATAGCTATCACGCCGCTCGAGCATCGATGGCAGAGGGCTCTCCCAACCCGGTCAAATGGTGCCCCTGGCCGGACTCGAACCAGCACTCCTTGCGGAAACCGATTTTGAGTCGGTCGCGTCTACCAATTCCGCCACAGGGGCCCGAGGCCCCGATGGGGCCGGACAGGCTGCGGACTATACGGCGAACCCTATCGGCGTCAACCTGTGTCGCCACAGCATCGGCCCGAAAATCGGTTCCGATTTTCGCAAAGCATAATGTGCAGTTTCAAAGTGCCGGTTACGAACTGCGAACAGATGTGAAAAATGCCGCAATCCACGCCGTTGCGCCAGGTAAGGCGGACGGCTAGACATGCAGCGTCAGAGCCTGAATCGAAAAGTCGATCTGGCGTGGCGAAAATGGTGTTTTTCGAGCATTGGAGCGCAGGAAAACGCCACTTGCAGACCGCCAGAGTCACTTTCAGGTCAGGCTCGCACCGAGGATTGTCGATGCTTCGCAAGCTTTATGACTACACCATGTCGCTCGCCGCGACGCGGCACGCCGAAAAGGGCCTGGCGACGGTTTCCTTCGTCGAGAGCTCTGTCTTCCCCATTCCGCCCGACGTGCTGCTTATTCCGATGGTACTTGCCGAGCGCGCCAAATGGCTGCGCTACGCCTTCATCTGCACCCTTGCCTCCGTTGCCGGCGCCCTGCTCGGCTATGTCATCGGCGCATTCCTCTACGAAGCCGTGGGCCAGCCGATCCTGGCCTTCTACGGCAAGGAGGATGCGTTCGAACAGGCTGCCGAATGGTACAACCGCTGGGGCGGCTGGGGCGTGCTGTTTGCCGCAGTGACGCCTTTCCCTTACAAAGTGCTGACGATATTTTCAGGCGCCACAGGCCTCAGCCTGCCGGTGTTCATTCTCGTATCGATCATTGGCCGCGGCTTGCGCTTCTATTTCGTCGCCTGGCTGCTTTTCCGTTTCGGTCCGCCGGTCCGCAGCTTCATCGAAAAGAACCTTGGCCTTCTTTTCACCGCCTTCATGGTTTTGCTCATCGGCGGTTTCGTTGCCGTCCGCTACGTATTCTGAGGCTTTGATGTCGATTACCGCGCCCACCGGCAAATTCCATACGTTCACCGCTGCGCTTCTTGCCGCTGGAATGACTGCCACCGTCGGCACCGCCCTCGCCTTCGAGCACATTGGCGGCTTCATTCCCTGCAAGCTGTGCCTGGAACAGCGCGTTCCCTATTATGTCGGCATCCCGCTCATGCTGCTGGCGCTGGCCTCGTCGGCCGTCAAGCTGCCCGGCGTGCTCACGCGGGGCCTGCTGCTCGCTGGCGCTTTGCTAATGATCTGGGGGCTCTATCTCGGCGTCTATCATTCCGGCGCCGAATGGGGTTTCTGGCCGGGACCCGCCGATTGCGGAGCGGTCGCCAGCCCTTCGACCAGCGGCAGCCTGTTGGATCAGCTCAACGCCTATATTCCGCCGTCATGCGATGAGGCTGCAGGCCGCTTCCTCGGCCTTTCCTTCGCCGGCTGGAACGTGGTCGCAAGCGCCATCCTGTCGGCAATCGCGTTGCGCGGCGCGTTCAAGCGCTGACACCGCGGCCGTCACGGCTCCAGTTCGACATCCCAGTAGAGATAGTCCATCCAGCTTTCGTGCAGATAGTTCGGCGGAAAAAGCCGGCCGTTATTGTGCAGGTCGTGGACGGTCGGCCGGAAAGGCTTCTGCTGCGGCCACATCCTCGCCTTGACCGGCATCACCCCGCCTTTCCGCAAATTGCAGGGCGAACAGGCCGCCACCACATTCTCCCATGACGTGACCCCGCCCAGGCGCCGAGGCACCACATGATCGAAGGTCAAATCCTCATGGGCGCCGCAATACTGGCACTGGAAACGGTCTCGCAGGAAGACGTTGAATCGCGTAAAGGCGGGATAGCGCGAAGGCTTCACATAGGACTTCAGGCTGACGACGCTGGGAACCCGCATCGAAAAGGATGGCGAGGAGACTGCGTGCTCATACTCGGCGACGATGTTCACCCGGTCGAGGAACACGGCTTTGATGGCATCCTGCCACGACCACAGTGACAGGGGATAGTAGCTCAGCGGACGGTAGTCCGCATTCAACACCAGAGCGGGCATCCCGTCCGGCGAAACAGCGATCGTCACGTTCTTGAAGCTCCTTCGCTACGCAGATCGATCGAGACGGATACTGTAAGCAGGTGATGACAGGAATGTGAAGCGGTTATTAAGAATAATGACCCGGCAAAAGGTGCCATTTGGGCTGGCTTTTGCCGATTCTCAGCTCGATTTGGGGCCTTTTCAGCTCATTCAGCCCACCGCCAGCGCCTCGCGACCCCTCATTTCCCGGTAATAGGCCCAAAAAAGACGCGCCGCCACGGAGCGCCAGGGCCGCCATGATTCGGCCTCCAGCGCGAGCCGGCTCGCGTCGGGCCGCACCTCCCAACCGAGCGCTTGCGCCACTGCTGCCTGGAGCGCCACATCGCCTGCCGGAAACACATCGGCATGCCCCGCCGAGACAAGCAGATAGACCTGGGCGGTCCATGGCCCCACGCCGGGCAGCGCCGTCATCAGCGTGATCGCCTCCTCGGCTTGTAGCGCACAAAGCGCGTCGAGGTCGATCGCTCCGCCCGCGACATGCTCCGCCAAGCCGGTCATGGCCCGCTGCTTCGCCCTTGAAAGTCCAGCCTCGACGAGCGGCCCCTGGCCGGCGACGAGGAGGTTTTCGGCCGTCAGCGGATCGATCAGCCGGCACAGCCTGCCGAATATAGCGTCGGCGCTCGCCCGCGACACCTGCTGCGATACGATGATGGATGCAAGGCTGGCAAAGCCCGGCGCATTGCGCCTGAGCGGAATGTCGCCGGAGGCGCGGTGCACGGCGGCAAGGCGCCCGTCCAGCGCCACCAGGGCTTCAAGCCCGAGGGCGATGTCTTCGAGGGTTTCGATGCGCTGCATGGTGGTCCTTGCGTCCGGAGGCCGACGATCGTAGCAATCACCCCATGAGGCCCACAACCCGTTTCCGGCGACCTTGATGACAGTTCCTGTCTTCCGCTTCGCGCCAAGCTCCAACGGAGCCCTCCATCTGGGCCATGCCTATTCTGCGATGCTGAACTACCGGCTGGCGCGCAAGGCGGACGGGCGCTTTCTCCTGCGCATCGAAGACATCGACACGAGCCGGTGTTCGCCGGAACGGGAGCAGGCAATCTACAGGGATCTCGAATGGCTGGGCATCGAGTGGGAGCTGCCGGTGCGCCGCCAGTCGGATCACTTCGAGGACTACCGGGCAGCACTCGACCGGCTGGAAGATGCCAACCTCATCTACCCGTCCTTCATGACACGCGGCGACCTGCGCGCGTTCATCGCCGAGGCGGAGGCGGAAGGAACTCTCTGGCCCCGCGATCCCGACGGAGCACCGCTTTTCCCCTCCCTGGACCGCGAGCGCAGCCCGTCCGAACGAAAGCGGCTCATCGCGAACGGCGCGCCGTTCGCGTGGCGGCTGGACATTGAAAATGCTTGCGCAGCCCTCGGCCACGGCATCGACTGGGACGAAGAAGGCGCGGGACCGCAGGGACAGACTGGCCTCATCCCCGCCGACCCCCGCGCATGGGGCGACGTGGTCATCGCCCGCAAGGAAACGCCCACCAGCTACCACCTGGCCGTCACGGTGGACGATGCCGTGCAGGGCATTACCCACGTCGTGCGCGGCCGCGATCTCTTCTTCGCCACCGCCGTCCACCGCCTTATCCAGGAACTGATGGGCTTGCCCGTTCCCCGCTACCACCACCATGCCCTGATACGGGACCTGGATGGCCGAAAGCTGTCGAAGTCTCAGGGAGACACCGGCATCGCAGCGCTACGTCAGGCCGGCGCGACGCCAGCGGATATCGCAAGAATGGTGGGGTTGGACGAAGTGACCTGAGCGCTAAAGAAGCCTGAGCAGGGCCGACTTGATCAGCACGAGCACAAGCAGCACGACGAACGCGCCGCCCACCCCAGCCAGCACGGCGTCGAGCAGACTGTTGAAGCGGAGCCCGTGCCAGTTGGCCGCATAGACCGTGCCGAAGAATGCCGCCGTGATGACGACGGCGCTGCCCGCCACGCCAAAGCCAGCCTCCTTCATCACCGCATCCAGGGCCATTGAAAAGATGAAGGACAGCATTGCGACTGCCGCGATGGCAAACAGGAGCCAGGTGGAATCGAGCTTCATCAGCATGCGGTTGCCCCGTGCCGGCTGGTTCAAGTCAATGAACGTTCAGTGCCCTTGACACTGGCACGAAAAACTTTCGTTTTCCTTGCGCTCACAATGTTCACAAGAACCCGAAAACAGGAATATCCTGCCTTGGCCTCACTACCCCGCGCATCGAGCGTGGTCCCGGCGCTGTTCGTCGTCCTCTGGGCCACAGGCTTCATCGGCGCGCGCTATGCCATGCCATGGGCCGACCCGTTCACGTTCCTCTGGGTGCGCTTCGCCATCACCTTTGTTCTCCTGCTGGCGCTCATCCCTTTTCTCGGCGCAAGACGGCTTTCCGCGCGTGTGAGCGCACATGCGACGATCGCCGGGATGCTCATGCACGGGGTCTATCTCGGCGGCGTCTTCTGGGCGATCGCCCATGGGCTACCAGCCGGTCTGGCGGGCCTTATCATCGGCCTGCAGCCCATGCTGACGGCCATACTGGCCGGCGCCTTCATTGGCGAGAAGGTCAGTCCGCGTCACTGGCTGGGGCTCGTCGTCGGCCTGCTTGGCGTCGCCATCGTCCTTGCCCCAAAGCTCGGCGCGATCTCAGGCGGCGTCACGGCAGCGACCGTGACGGCAGGGCTGATCGCCGTCCTGGCCATGAGCGCGGGCACCGTCTGGCAGAAGCGCTTCGTCGTCAACGCCGACCTGATCTCCGGTGCACTGTGGCAATATGCCGGCGGCTGTACAGTCACCTTCATCGCCTCGCTGCTTCTGGAGGAGGGCCGCTTCGTCATAAACGGCGAACTGATCTTCGCCATGAGCTGGCTCGTGCTGGTCCTGTCGGTCGGCGCCATCTTCCTGCTGATGTTCCTGATCGAAAAAGGCGAGGTGGCGCGGGTGGCCTCGCTGTTCTACCTCGTGCCGGCCGTCACGGCCGTCATGGCCTGGTACCTGTTCGGCGAGACGCTGACCCTTGTGCAGATCGGTGGCATCGCCATCACCACCTTTGGCGTGGCGCTCTCTACGCTGCGTCTATCACGGCGCGCCGGGCTTCCCGGTAGCGCATGATGGCCGCGTTCAGCTCGCCACCAAGGATGAACATCGCCGAAAGTATGTACAGGAAGACCACGGCGATCATGATCGACGCCAGCCCGGCATAGGTGTTGGCATAGCTGCTGAAGCGGCTCAGATAGGCCGCGAAAAGGCTGGAACCGAGCAGCGAGCCCAGCAGCGTGAAGGCGATGCCGGGCAGCACGTCCAACACCGAACGCTTTCCTCCGGGAAGCCACAGATGCACCAGCACCAGCGCCAGCACCAGGATCGTCAGCGCGATCGCATAGCGCCAGAAGGTGATGGTGCCGGTATAAGGCGCGAGCCACTCCAGATTGTCGCTTGCGATCTGCAACACCACGGGCGCCACGACCAAAAGCAGACTGATGGTCAGGAAGCCTATCGTCGCCACCAGCACGTACAGCAGGCTCTGCATGCGCAGAAAGAATATCGAGCGCTCCTCGCGGACGCGGTAGGCCCGGTTGAGCGCGAGCCGCAGCGCCTCCACCCCGTTGGAGGCGAACACACCGGCCAGCACCACGCCGAAGGTGAGCACCCCTCCGCGCCGCACACCGAGCACATTGTGCACTTCCCTTGCGATCGGCTCGGCCACCTCATCCGGCCAGGTATCGAAAATGAGGTCGACGGCGTCCTCCGCATAGGCGTCCGCGCCCATGAAACTGGCCAGCGCCGTAGCAAAGATCAGAAAGGGAAACAGCGCCATGAGCGCCGAAATGGCCACATGGCTGGACATCGCCCAACCGTCGTCGGCATTGAAATGTCCGAAAGCATCTCTGCCGATGCGACGGATAGCCACGATGCTGCGCACGCTTCACCTCTCGATTGTTCCGTCTGCTCGAATATGTGAAAGACTTGGCTTATAGGCAACCAGCGCGGACAGGTCATCGAAAGATGGATTCGAAAAAGACGATAATCGTCACCGGTGCCTCGTCCGGCATCGGTGCCTGCTGCGCCCGCGCGCTGGCGAAGGAAGGCTGGCGCGTCTTCGCCACGGCGCGCAGGCCCGAAGATCTTGCCGCACTGGAAGAAGAGGACGGCATTGAAGCCTTCTATCTCGACTACCGCGACGCGAACTCGATCGAAGCGCTGGCGAAGGCCGTTCTGAAACGCACCGGCGGCTCGCTCGACGCGCTTTTCAACAACGGCGCCTACGCCCAACCCGGCGCCGTGGAAGACCTGCCCGTCGAAGCCCTGCGCGAGCAGTTCGAGGCAAATTTCTTCGGATGGCACGATTTGACAAGGCGGGTCCTGCCGGCGATGCGCGTCCAGGGCCACGGGCGTCTGGTGCATTGCTCCTCCATTCTGGGGCTGCTGCCGGTCAAGCATCGTGGCGCCTATGTAGCCTCCAAGCACGCGCTTGAGGGCCTGATGCTTTGCCAGCGCCAGGAGCTGGCGGGTACCGGGATCCACGTCTCCCTGATCGAACCCGGCCCGATCGATTCCCGCTTTGCCTCAAACGCGCTTGCCTGGTTCGAACGCAATATCGACCGCGACAACTCGCACTATCGCGACGACTATGAAGTCCAGCTCAGGCGTATGGGGTCGGGCGGGAGCCAATCGCTGATGAAGCTCGGCCCCGAAGCCGTTCACGCGGTTTTGCGCCACGCACTTCTTCACGCGCGCCCACGTCCGCACTATCTCGTCACCAAGCCGGCGAAGATCGGGGCTGCACTCAAGCGCCTCCTTCCTGCGGGCCTGTTCTATCGCTTCCTCTCCACCCAGGCATAAGGAAAACCGGCTTCAACGGCCCCTGGAATCGTCATAGCCACGAAAGAGACCGAGACCATGTCCACAGTCTTCAATATCCTCACCGTCCTTGTCATGATCGCGGTCGTATTCGTGCTGATCCGCGGCCTCGTCAACATGATGCGCGGCGGCTCCGCCAACACCTCGAACAAGCTGATGCAGGCGCGCGTGGCCTTGCAGTTCGTGGCTATCGTGCTCGTCGTGCTGGCAATGTACTATGCGCGCTACAAGGGTAGCTGACGGACATGGTGAAGCTGAACAAGATATATACGCGCACCGGCGACGATGGCACTACGGGACTTGGCACCGGCGAACGCCGGCTGAAGAGCGATCTGCGCGTCGCTTCCTACGGCACCGTGGACGAGGCCAATGCCTGCATCGGCATGGCGCGCCTGCACACTGCCTCCATGCCGCAGATCGACGCGATGCTGATGCGGGTTCAGAACGACATGTTCGATCTCGGCGCCGACCTGGCCACACCGGACACCGGCAAGGAACCCGCCTACGAGGCCTTGCGCATCGTTGCCTCGCAGGTCGAGCGCGTGGAGCGGGATATCGACACGCTCAACGCGCTTCTGTCGCCGCTCAAATCCTTCATCCTGCCCGGCGGCTCGCCTGCCGCCGCCCATCTGCATCTGGCGCGCACAGTGGCGCGCAGGGCCGAAAGGCTGATGATCGACCTATCGCGGCAACCTGACGAAACGGTTGGGCCCGAGGCCATCCGCTACATCAACCGCGTCTCCGACTTCCTGTTCGTGGCCGCCCGAGCCGTCAATGACAATGGCGCAAACGACGTGCTATGGGTTCCCGGTCAGAACCGCTAAGAGACTGTTTGAACCGGCTCGGGGCCGGGGGAGGTCCCGATGTTCATACCGTTGCACGATGCCAACAGCCTCACCCATATCAAGCGCCAATATGTGACGCTGACGATCATAGCGATCAACGTCCTCGTGTGGTTGATGACCTCGGTCGGGGGCACCGACTTCGCGCAGATCGCGGCCATCGGACTCGGCTACATCCCCTCCGTCGCCTACGACATTGCCGTTCTGCCGCCGGAACTGGAGCTCGTTCCGGCGCCCTTCACCTATGTCACCTATTCGTTCCTGCATGCCGATGCCCTCCACCTGGGCGGCAACATGCTTTTTCTCTGGGTGTTCGGCGACAATATCGAGGATGCGCTGGGCCATTTCCGCTTTCTGCTCTTTTATCTCGCCTGCGCGGTCGCCGGCGCGGCCTTCCATGGGATGGTAGTGCCCGATTCCCAAGCCCCGTTGATCGGCGCGTCGGGAGCCGTGGCCGGCATCGTCGCCGCCTATCTGGTGCTGCATCCGCGGGTCAAGGTCTGGGTGCTGGCCTTCGCCCGGATACCGTTGCGTGTCCCCGCCGTCTTCGTCCTGGCACTGTGGATTGCCTACCAGTTCGCCATGTTCGTGCTCGACCGGGAAAACCAGGTCTCCTGGGCAGCCCATATCGGCGGCATCCTTGCCGGCGTCGTGCTCGTCGTCCTCATGCGCCGCCGGGGCGTTCCGCTGTTCGATCGCCAGATCGTCAAGCCGGAAGCGGCCGAACTCGATGCGCCCAGACCGGCCGAAAACACCAGGCCGCCTCCGCATTGGGGGCGCTAATCGATTTTGGCCGCGGCGTTGTCTCCCCCATCTATTGACGTGCGCGTCAGGCCTCTCTACGGTCCCGCCGCTTCCGGCAGAACCTGCGCCGTGGCAGGGTGAACGGGCAGCCGTCGCGGCGATGTCTGCTTTTTCCCCAACCATGTCGGCTTTCGGCTAAAGGTCGGGTCCCATAGCTGTTATCCAGCGCTGTGAAATTTCGTCAGAAAGGGTGAATGCGCATGAAAGTCCTTGTACCGGTAAAGCGGGTCATCGACGCGAATGTGAAGCCGCGCGTAAAGGCGGATGGTTCCGGCGTCGAACTGGCCAACGTCAAGATGGCCATGAACCCGTTCTGCGAGATCGCCGTGGAAGAGGCGATCCGCATGAAGGAGGCCGGCAAGGTCGAGGAAATCGTCGCCGTTTCTATCGGTCCGGAAAAGGCCCAGGAAACGCTGCGCACCGCGCTCGCCATGGGCGCCGACCGTGCCATCCTGGTCAAGACCGACGAGACGGTCGAGCCGCTGGACGTAGCCAAGATCCTCAAGGCCGTGGCCGAGGAGGAGAAGCCCGAACTCGTCATTCTCGGCAAGCAGGCGATCGACGACGACGCGAACCAGACCGGCCAGATGCTGGCCGCCCTGCTCGGCTGGTCCCAGGGCACGTTCGCCTCCAGCGTCGAGTTGTCCGACGGCAAGGCCAAGGTCACGCGCGAAGTCGACGGCGGCCTGCAGGTCGTCGAATTGAAGCTGCCGGCCATCGTCACCACCGATCTGCGTCTCAACCAGCCGCGCTATGCCTCCCTGCCCAACATCATGAAGGCCAAGAAGAAGCCGCTCGACCAGAAGGTGCCCGGTGACTACGGCGTCGAGATCAAGGCGCGCCTCAAGGTTCTGAAGACCGAAGAGCCGGCCGGCCGCAAGGCGGGCATCAAGGTGGGGTCGGTCGCCGAACTGGTCGACAAGCTCAAGAACGAAGCTGGCGTGCTTTGATCGCGCGATAGGAAAGGAACGACAATGGCAATTCTCCTCATCGCAGAACACGACAACCAGTCGCTGTCCGAGCAGACGGCCAAGGCGCTTTCGGCGGCTTCGAAGATCGGCTCAGACATCGATATCCTGGTCGCCGGCAAGGGTGCAAAGCCAGCCGCTGACGCGGCGGCCAAACTCGCCGGCGTTCGCAAGGTGCTCCTCGTCGAAAGCGACGCGCTGACCGAGCGCCTGGCCGAGCCGCTTGCCGCCACGATCGTGGGGCTCGCCGACGGCTACGACACATTCGTCGCGCCCGCCACCACGATGGGCAAGAACGTCATGCCGCGCGTGGCCGCCCTGCTCGACGTCATGCAGGTCTCCGACATCATCGAGGTGATGAACGAGAAAACCTTCAAGCGGCCGACCTATGCCGGCAACGCGATCCAGACCGTGGAATCGGCCGACGCCAAGCGTGTCATCACGGTGCGCACCTCGTCCTTCCAAGCGGCCGGCGAAGGCGGTTCGGCCAGCATCGAAAGCGTAGAGGCCGCCGCCGATCCCGCCCTCTCCTCCTTCATCGAGAACAAGATCGAGGAAAGCGACCGCCCGGAACTGACCTCTGCGAGGATTATCATCTCCGGTGGCCGTGCGCTCGGCTCGGCCGAGAAATTCGAGGAAGTCATCCTTCCTGTCGCCGACAAGCTGGGTGCCGCCGTCGGCGCATCGCGCGCCGCCGTGGACGCCGGCTATGCGCCGAACGACTGGCAGGTGGGACAGACCGGCAAGGTCGTCGCCCCCGACCTCTATATTGCCTGCGGCATCTCCGGCGCCATCCAGCATCTGGCCGGCATGAAGGATTCCAAGGTCATCGTCGCCATCAACAAGGACGAGGAAGCGCCGATCTTCCAGGTCGCCGATTACGGCCTCGTTGCCGACCTGTTCGACGCGCTGCCCGAGCTTGAGAAAGCGCTTTAGAGCGCCGTGCGATTATTCGGACGCACCAAGGACGCTCTAACAGTTTGAATCTACGCATCGTGCTCTCCGAAGATCGATTCCGATTTTCGGGCCGATGCTGTAGCCGGCAGCTGCTTGGTTCGTGCCGGACGCACGCAAAATGTCGAAAGGGGGCGGCTGGTCCGCTCCGCTTTCTTTTTCCGCACTTACGCGGATATCAGGTGATTCCACCGGGCTGTAAAATGTTATAGTTTGCGCTGCAACAACAATCATGCATGGGCGGTTTAGGCCCTGCGATGGGATCGGTGAGATGACGGGCAAGATTGAGACGGTCGGGATTGTAGGCGCCGGCCAGATGGGCAGCGGCATTGCACATGTGGCGGCGCAGGCCGGCTACAAGGTCAAACTCTACGATATTTCCGAGGACCGGATCGAGGCCGGCATTGCCACGATCAGCGGCAACATGGCCCGCCAGGTGTCTTCAGGCAAGATGGAAGACAAGCTCAGGCAGGAATCCCTTGCCCGCATCACGCCCGCTACCAGGCTCGACGATCTGACCGACGTCGATCTCGTCATCGAAGCCGCCACGGAAGACGAGACGGTCAAGCGCAAGATTTTCAGCCAGCTCTGCCCGCTTCTCAATCCCGAAGCGCTGATCGCCTCGAACACCTCGTCCCTCTCCATCACCCGGCTGGCCGCGCAGACGGATCGGGCCGAGCGTTTCATCGGCATCCACTTCATGAACCCGGTGCCGGTGATGAAGCTGGTGGAACTGGTGCGCGGCATCGCCACCGAAGATACGACCTTCGAGACCGCGCGCGGCTTCGTCGAAAGCCTCGACAAGACGATTACCGTTGCCGAGGATTTTCCCGCCTTCATCGTCAACCGCATCCTGCTGCCGATGATCAACGAGGCCATCTACACGCTTTATGAGGGCGTGGGCTCGGTCGACGCTATCGACACGGCCATGAAACTCGGCGCCAACCATCCAATGGGCCCGTTGCAACTTGCCGATTTCATCGGCCTCGACACCTGCCTGTCGATCATGCAGGTGCTCTATGAAGGCCTGGCCGATTCCAAGTACCGCCCGTGCCCGCTGCTGGTGAAATATGTGGAAGCCGGCTGGCTGGGCCGCAAGACCGGCCGAGGCTTCTACGACTATCGGGAAGACCCGCCGGTGCCCACCCGGTAGAACGGTATCAATGCATCAATGCGATCGGCTGAGGAGCCTCGCCGAGCGCACCGAATACCACACAGTTCCGGCCCGCGTTCTTGGCTTCGTAAAGGCGCTCGTCCGCCACACGAAACAGTTCGCTGAATCCCGTCTTCCGGTCGAACGCGGCGCAGCCTACGCTCACCGACAACCTGCACTCTTTGCTGCGCGGCACGAACGCCACGTCACTGACCGCATGGCGAATGCGCTCGGCAACGCTGGCCGCCGCTCGCTCGGTCGCACCCGGCAGGAAGACCCCGAACTCTTCCCCACCCAGACGCCCCACCAGGTCGTCCTTGCGCACCACTGACTGGATTGCGTCCGCAATCGCCTTCAGGGCGACATCGCCTTCATGATGGCCAAAACGGTCGTTGATCTTCTTGAAATGATCCGCGTCGATAACGAGCAGTGCCCCGCTCGGTGAAGCACTCTCATCGCCGCGATGCGTGAGCCAATCTTCCACGCGCTTGGAAAACGCGCCGCGGTTGAGGCACTTCGTCAGGAAATCGATGGCGGCGGCATCTGCCAGCTTGTAGTTGGCGATGACGAGCTCGCGCAGCTTCAAGGTAAGGTAGAAGAAGAGCGGCCCCGCCAGGATTATCGGGATGACAACGGCCGAAAGAAGCGCGCGTATCAGAACCTCTTCGCCATAAGCACGGAAAAACATGACATTGATGACGATGGCAACGCCGACACAACCGGCCGTACCGATTATCGTCCAACTCGCCAGCTTCCACCGGCCCTTATTGGACATGCCGCGCAACGTCGCCAACAGTCCCATGCCCGCCCCCTCAGTATTATCGTTCAGGATAGGCCACCATCTATGAAGATCGGGTTACTTTTGACGATTTTTCTATTCGGCCGCCTGTCGCCGCGACTTGCTGGCCACCGGTCTGTGTTGGCTGGCGATGGGCGAGATCTCGTCCATGGGAAACGCGTCCACTGCGACGACCCGCTGAACCGCCTCGCGCGCCTGCGCCAGATGATCGAACTCAGCCGCCGTGATCAGGCCCTTCCGACGGGCTTCCTCCGCATCGTGCTCGTCTCCATGGCGCATCTTCTTTTCGATCGGCGCAATTTCCGCAACCAGCCGGAACGCCTCCTCGAGATCCTTGATCGGATGCTCCTTATGCCCTTCGCCGAGATAAAGGTCCGGCGTCAGCCGGTCCCGTTGGGTCGAGGGCCGGGTGATGATGCCGGCTAGCCTGGAAATCAGCCGGTCGGATGGAGCGGGATCCGGCACGCCCATGGGAAAGGCCACGATCCGCGTCAGCCACGCCGCCCACCGCGCCGGAAGATTGTCGAGAACGCCGCGGAAGGCGCGCCCGATGCGGCTTTCGCCCTCCAGCATGAGGTAATCCACGATCGGCCGGTCGTCGGCCTGGCGCCCCTCCGTCTCGAACCGCTTGAGAACCGCTGCCAGCAGATAGAGTTCGGCCAATATGTCGCCCAGTCGGGCCGAGATCAGTTCCTTCCGCTTCAACGAGCCGCCGAGCGTCATCAAAGCCAGGTCGGCAACGAGTGCGAAGGCGCTTGAGTAGCGCGACAGCCGCTTCCAGTGCCGGGGCATGGCAGCATCCCCGGGCGCCGGTCCCACATGTCCTCCCGACCAGCCGCGAACGAAGGCGCGACCCGTGTTCTTGAATGCGTGGCCGATATGCTTCCAGAACGCCTTGTCGAAGGCATCGAGCCCGCGCTCCTTGTCCTCGTCCGAAAGAGCGAGCAATTCCTCCAGCATATAGGGATGCGATCGGATGGCGCCCTGGCCGAAGATCATCAGGTTGCGGGTGAGGATATTCGCGCCCTCGACCGTAATGCCGATCGGCACCGAACGGTAGGCGCTGCCCATATAGTTGCGGGGACCGTCTATGATCGCCTTGCCGCCGTGGATGTCCATCGCGTGCTCGACGGAGCGGCGCATGCGCTCGGTCGCATGATATTTCATGATCGCCGAGATCACCGAAGGCTTGTGCCCCTCGTCCAGCGCGGCCAGCGTCACCCGCCGGGCGGCGTCGATGAGATAGGCGTTGCCAACGATCTCGGCCAATGGCTCCTGAATGCCCTCGAACATGGCAATGGGAACGTTGAACTGCGTTCGCACACGCGCATAGGCCCCGGTTGCGCGCGCACACATCGCCGCAGAGGCGGCGGACTGGGAAGGAAGAGAGATGCTGCGGCCGGCCGCCAACGCCGTCATAAGCATCGTCCAGCCCTGGCCGATCTGCTTCTCGCCGCCCAGTATCCGCTCCAGCGGGATGAAAACATCCTTACCGTAGAGCGGGCCGTTCTGGAAAAAAGTGAACTGCGGGATATGCCGCTCGCCGTAGCTGACGCCGGGCGTATCGGTCGGCAGCAGCGCCACCGTTATGCCCAGGTCTTCGCCGCGCCCCAGATGGTTCTCCGGGTCGTGCATCTTGAAAGCCAACCCCATCACAGTGGCGACAGGCCCCAGCGTGATATAGCGCTTGTGGAAGTTGAGGCGCACGCCGAGCGTCTTCTTGCCCTTCCATGTGCCGTATTCGACGACGCCGGAATCGGTCATCGCCGCGGCGTCCGAGCCGGCATCCGGCGAAGTCAGGCCAAAGCAGGGAATATCGCGACCGTCGGCCAGCCGTGGCAGCCAATAATCGCGCTGCTCGTCCGTGCCGAAATGCATCAGCAGTTCGCCAGGCCCGAGCGAGTTCGGCACCATCACGGTGACGCCCGCAACCACGCTGGCGGAGGAGACCATGCGAACGACTTCGGAATGGGCCGTATTGGAAAAGCCGAGCCCGCCATATTCCTTGGGGATGATCATGCCGAAGAATTTTTTCTTGCGCATGAAATCCCAGACGGCCTTGGGTAAATCCCGGTCCACCCAGTTGAGCTTCCAGTCGTCGACCATGGCGCACAGCTCGCGCACCGGCCCGTTCAGAAAAGCCTGCTCCTCGTCCGAAAGCGTGGCGGGGGGCATGGCAAGAAACTCGTTCCAGTCGGGATTGCCGGTGAAAAGCGCGCCGTCCCACCACACGGACCCCGCATTGATCGCTTCCCGCTCCGTCTCCGAAATGGGCGGCATGATGCGCGAGGCCCATCTGAATATGGGCTTCGTCATCCTGTTGCGTCGAAACTCTGTGAAGCCCACCTGCTGCCTCCGTTTGGCTGTGCCCTGCCCGTGCAAGTTGTACGACGCGCGCGACCGCAATGATCTTCCGATCCAGCGCTACGCGGGATTACCTTCAATATAACAGGAATGCGTCGGCAGACGACAGGGTTCCGGGTACGAGTCGATCCTCAGCCGGGGATCTCCTTGCATTCGGCCCGCGGTGGCGCATCCTCGCCGGCCGTCAGGTCGAAAAGGGAGGCGGATTTGCCCTCGACCCACCAGATGAAGGCATCGCCCGCATAGCGGGCGCCAGAGGCCGATATCACGTTCGATGCAACGACGGGCTGGCCGTCGATCTCGAATACAGCCAGCGAAACCGGCCCAGCATTGACGTAGTCGACGGACATTTCGAACGTGCCGCAATCGTAATCGACGCGGATCTCCTCGACTTCTTGTTCGCCTGGCAGCACCAAATTGACCTCGCTCGCATGTCCGCTTGCGACCGCGCCCGCAAAAAGTGCAATGCCGACCGCTGAAATTGCTACAGATCGAAACACAGGTGGCCTCCGTCAACGGCGAAAAGTGATATTCGCATGCAGCGCCCCGTGCGAGGCGTGCATCAGCCTTCTGGCGGGGCCATTGCCGCCTCGATCAGCCTCTCCGCGTCCGCGCTGTCCCACTCCGCCGGCCCATTCATGTGCGCGAGCAGGTTCCCCTCGTCGTCGATAAGCAGGGTGACGGGCAGGCCGAGCGCCAGCCCGCGGGATTTGAGGTCGTTGAAAATCTTCATCTTGTTGTCGCGGTAGTAGGCAAGTGCTGTGATGTTCGTCTCTTCCAGAAACCGCTTCGGCTTGGTGTCGTCGCCGAGATCGACATTGACGGCCACGACCTCGAACGCATCGGAGCCCATCTTTCGCTGAAGCGCGTCGAGCGCCGGCATCTCCTCGCGGCAGGGCGTGCACCACGTAGCCCAGAGATTGATGAGGATTGTCTTGCCGCCGAAATCCGCCACAGTCATCTGCTGACCGTCGGGACCGTTGAAGGCAAGGTCGGTAAGCGGACGCGGCGGATCGGCCGGCAACATGGCCGCGACATCGCCTTTTATATGAGGATCGATCGCCGCGACCTTCGCCGATGTGGCTGCGCTGACATTTGCCGGCGCGCCGTTGTTGCCATCGGCGGTGCCCATGACGTATACGGCAATCGCTCCGGCAACGATGCCTGCGACCGCGGCAATTGCGGCCATGCGAAACGCCGGCTTGGTCAATTTCTTGTTCGGCATAAAATCACTCCAGGACCCGGTTATCACGATGAGCGAAGACAAAGCCAGCAACCGCATGTGGGGCGGACGTTTTGCCTCAGGCCCGGACGCCGTGATGGAAGCCATCAACGCCTCCATCGACTTCGACAGGAAGCTGTATGCGCAGGACATTCGCGGCAGCCTCGCGCATGCGGCCATGCTCTCTGAAACTGGCATAATTCCGGCGGAAGACGAACAGAAGATCGCTCACGGCCTCAACACGATCCTGTCAGAGATCGAAGCCGGCACGTTCGAGTTTTCGGCAAAGCTCGAAGACATCCACATGAATGTCGAGGCCGGCCTGGCCAGACTGATCGGCCCCGCCGCCGGCCGCCTGCACACGGCCCGCTCGCGGAACGATCAGGTGGCGCTTGATTTCCGCCTCTGGGTGAAGGAAGAACTGCAGCGCACCGATGCTGCGCTCGGCCGGCTTCTCGAAGCATTCCTCGCCCGCGCCGAGGAACATGCCGCCACCGTCATGCCCGGCTTCACCCACCTTCAGACTGCGCAGCCCGTCACCTTCGGCCATCACCTCATGGCCTATGTGGAGATGTTCGGCCGCGACCGCTCGCGCGTGCGCGACGCGATCGAGCGTCTCGACGAATGCCCGCTCGGCGCAGCCGCGCTTGCCGGCACCGGCTTTGCCATCGACCGCCACATGACGGCGGAGGCGCTGGGCTTTCGCGAACCCACGCGCAATTCCATCGACACCGTGTCCGACCGTGATTTCGCGCTGGAGTTCCTCTCTGTCGCCGCCATTTGTGCAACGCACCTTTCGCGCCTTGCGGAGGAGATCGTTATCTGGTCGACCCCGCAATTCGACTTCGTGCGGCTCTCCGATGCCTTTTCCACCGGCTCGTCCATCATGCCGCAGAAAAAGAATCCCGATGCCGCCGAACTGATCCGAGCCAAGACCGGCCGCATCAATGGCGATCTCATTGGCCTTTTGACGGTCATGAAGGGCCTTCCGCTCGCCTATTCCAAGGACATGCAGGAAGACAAGGAGAGTGTCTTTGACGCCGCTGAGACGCTGGATCTCATGCTGGCCGCCATGACCGGCATGGTCGGCGATCTCAAGATCAACAGGCAGGCCATGAAGAAGGCCGCCGGCAGCGGCTATTCCACGGCGACGGACCTTGCCGACTGGCTGGTGCGCGAGGCGGGCCTGCCGTTCCGCGAGGCCCATCACGTGACCGGCCGCGCTGTGGCACTTGCGGAGCAGAAGAAATGCGGCCTGGAAAAACTGGTGCTCGAAGAGTTGCAGGCGATCAATCCAGCGATCACCGACGGCGTCTTCTCGGTCCTGTCGGTCTCCAACTCGGTCAAAAGCCGCACTTCCTATGGCGGAACGGCGCCCACGGAAGTGCGCAGGCAGATCCGCAACTGGAAGAAACGCCTGAAACGGGATGCAAGCGCCGCGAAAAGCGGCTAGAAAGCCCCTTCCACAGTCACAGGCCGTACGGACGGAACATGACCGCCAGCAGAATTTGCGCCCTTATCGCCCTCAGCGCCGTGCTTGCGCTTGCCGCCTGCGGCCGCAAGGCCAATCTCGATACGCCCTATGACGCTGCCATCGAGGCCAGGAAACAGGCGGAACGCGACGACAAGCCCCTGCCGCCTGAGCCCGAGAAGCCGGTCGAGGACCGTCCTTTCATTCTCGATGGCCTGATCTAAGGCCTTTTATCCAGCGAAAGCGCCCGACGTGAACCATTTCGAGTATCGTGACGGCATCCTCCACGCCGAGGATGTAGCCCTGCCGGAGATAGCCGCCGCCGTCGGGACTCCCTTCTATTGCTACTCAACGGCAACGCTGACGCGGCACTACCGGGTTTTCGCCGAGGCTCTGTCGGGGCTGGACGCGCTCATCTGCTACGCCATGAAGGCCAATTCCAACCAGGCGGTCCTGAAGACCCTCGCCAATCTCGGCGCCGGCGCCGACGTGGTTTCGGAAGGCGAGTTGCGGCGAGCGCTGGCGGCGGGCATTCCCGGCGACAAGATTCTCTTCTCAGGTGTCGGCAAGACGCCCCGCGAAATGGATTTCGCGCTGGAAGCGGACATCTTGTGCTTCAACGTGGAATCCTTGCCGGAACTGGAAATGCTGTCGCAGCGCGCTACGGCGCTCGGCCATACCGCATCCGTTTCGCTGCGCATCAACCCGGATGTCGACGCCCGGACCCACAAGAAGATTTCCACCGGCAAATCCGAAAACAAGTTCGGCATTCCGTGGAAGGACGCAAGGGCCGCCTACGAACGGGCCGCCGGCCTGCCGGGGCTGCGTGTCACCGGCATCGACATGCATATCGGCAGTCAGATCACCGAGTTGCAGCCTTTCGACGATGCATTCGCGTTGCTGACCGATCTGACCGAGACGCTGCGCGCCGACGGCCACGCAATAGAGCATGTCGATCTTGGCGGAGGCCTCGGCGTGCCTTATCAGGAAGACAATCTCCCGCCGCCGCTGCCGGATGCTTATGCCCAGGTCGTGCATAAGCACGTGAAGCGGCTCGGCCTGAAGGTGATCTTCGAACCTGGTCGGCTGATCGCGGCCAATGCCGGCATTCTCGTGAGCGAGGTCATCTACGTAAAGGAAGGCGACGCCCGGAACTTCGTCGTCGTCGACGCAGCGATGAACGACCTCATCAGACCCACGCTTTACGAGGCCTATCACGCCGTCAGGCCGGTCGCCGAGCCGGCTCCCGACGCCAGGCGGATGAAGGCGGATGTCGTCGGCCCCGTCTGCGAGACGGGCGACTTCCTTGCGCAGGACCGCGACCTTCCAGCGGTCAAGGCCGGCGATCTCATCGCCATCGGCACGGCGGGCGCCTACGGGGCCGTGCTGGCCAGCACCTACAATTCTCGCCTGCTCGTACCGGAAGTCCTCGTCGATGGCGACCGCTACCACGTGGTCCGCCCGCGCCCCAGCTACCAAGACCTGATCGGCCTCGATTCCCTGCCTGACTGGCTCTGACGGAACATGATCCCGAAAAGTGGATACCGGTCTTCGGAAAGGATCACGATCCAGAGGTGTATGCCTGCACCAGCGACGGGCTGGAACGGGTAGCGGCTTCTCCGGCGATCTTCCGCTTCCGGGACTTCTTCTCCGAGATCGCGGAGAGGAACAGCGCCACGCAATATTGCAGGAGGATGCCTGACAGAAGCAGCGCGCCGTCTTGCAGCACGGTCGTCTCATACCTTGTGCGGAATACCTGCAGCACAATAGACAGCACCGAACCGGTGACGAACACCGCCAGCCCGTTTTGCCCCATCAGCGCAATGGGCGCGAAAGCCCGCCGCGACAGAAACGCGCCCATCCCCGCGATATTCGTCGCCACATAGGCCAACGCCAAGGCATGAACCAAACGCGGCAGCGACAGGAATGTCTTATCGGAGCCGGCGATGTAAAAAGGCAGGATCGAGCTGCCCGGAAACGCGCCCATGCTCAGCTTCGCCCATAGGAGCGAAAACAGCAAGAATGCGCTGGCGCCCCAGAACAGCCCTGGATGGAAGGGAACGAACTTCCTCCCTTCCAGCGCCGCCAAACCGCCGGCAATGCCCACCGCATAGATGAACTGCCAGGCGAAAGGATTGAAGAACCAGCCTCCCGGATTGGGGAAATTGGGCAGGTTGATGCGGAAATGCGCCGCCAGGAGCCAGACCAGCGCGGCGCAGCCGACCATCGCCCAACGGTTCAGCAGTCCGATCATGATATAGACCGGCGAGACGAGAAGCAGCACGAAATAGAGCGGCAGAATGTTGAAATAGCCAAGTTGGTGCCCAAGCGCCGGCAGGCCGATCATTGCCGACAGGGGGCGGTCGAGCAGTCGTGCGAAATTGACCCTCTCCACCATCTCGATAGCATTGAGATAAAGGATGCCCCAGGCGATAATCGCGATGGCGATCATCGTGGTGACGACGTGCGCAACATAGAGCGTGCAGGCTCGCCGCCAGACGCGAAGCACGGCTTGCCCCATATCGCCTGTCTTGAAGCCGCGCGAATAGGCAAGGCCGACGGCAATGCCCGACATCAACACGAAAGCCTCTGCCGCATCCGAGAAGCCGAAATTGCGCGAGGTCAGGTGCTCGAAGGCGTTGCCCGGCACGTGATTGATGAAGATCGTTATGAGCGTGAGCCCGCGAAATACGTCCAGCCGCACATCACGCTCGCCGGAGCCCGGGATGAAGGGTGTGCTCATTTGAGGTGTCCTTCACCTGCCGGCGATCCGACATGCGCGGCCGGCGGCCCTTCACCCGTCACGGGCAACGGCGACGCCCGCCAATGCCGCAGCAGACCTTCCTGCATCGTCACGGCTAGCGGGACCGTCCGCTCTTCGGCAGTCGCGAACACGCCAAAGCGACGGCCGAGCGCGGTGCCCGAGAACGAAGTCCAGGAGATGAGCAAGGGTGCAACAAGCTGCGGACCGGCCACCAGCATCACCCATGGCAGGAAATCGGGAGCAAGCCGATAGGCCGCCCCGATGGTGATGGAGCCGATCGCTACGATCCACCAGCTTGCCGACCAGGCCTCCGAAAGGCTGACGCGGCCCGCTTCGCGATTGGCCGCCGGCCACCCGCCATCCGCGCCGGAGATCACTTCGGCGACCGAACGCGTCTGGAACAGCATCATCAGCGGCGCCAGGATGCTGGTGCAAAGGATCTCGCAGAACACGCCGACGAGACATCGCAGCGTCCCGCCGAACTGCCGGTTGCGGCCGCTCAACGCGCCATCCAGCACGATCAGGAGCTTTGGGCCGATCAGAAGGCCGAGTACGCCGCTGAGCAACGCCAGCGCGTTTTCCTGCGCGACACGCGGAAACACCGGCAGAAGGCCGGGCACCGGAAAATAGTCGGGGATCACCTGCATGGCCGGAGCCACAATGCTGGCAACCAGGAACAGCGCCCACAGCGGTGCAGCAACATAGGCTATGATGCCCTGCAGGAAGACGAAGCGGCTCCACAGCTTCAGCCCCGGCGCGGCGATCAGCCGGCTATGCTGCAGGTTGCCCTGGCACCAGCGCCGGTCACGTTTGGCGTAATCCACCAGATTGTCCGGACCTTCTTCGTAGGAGCCGCCGATATCGGGGTCGATCCGCACCTTCCAGCCATTACGGGCGAGCAGCGCCGCCTCGACATAGTCGTGGCTCAGAATATGCCCGCCAAAGGGCGGCTTGCCGGGCAGTTCCGGCAGGCCGCAGCTCTGCGCGAAGGCCCGCGTACGCGTGATTGCGTTATGGCCCCAGAATGGCCCCTCGCTACCCTGCAGCGTGGCCACCCCGCCGGCATAGATCGGTGAGTAATACGAGGCGGAAAACTGTATAGCTCGGCCGAAGAGGGAGCGCGCATGGATCACTTTTGGCAGCGTCTGCAGCAGCCCCAGCTCCGGATCGGCCTCCATGCGCCGCACCATCTGCATCATGGCCGCGCCTTCCATCAGGCTGTCGGCATCGAGGATGATCAGATAGTCGTAGAGCGCGCCGGAAGTGCGGATGAAATCTCCGATATTGCCAGCCTTTTTGCCTGGGTTGGTCGGGCGGCGGCGATAAAAGACGGGGAAGTCGGGCCCGATCTCCTGCCGCAGGCGGCCAAACCAGAATTCCTCTTCCTGCACGATACGGTCGCTGTTGCTGTCGGACAGGATGGCGAAGTGAAACCGCCCTGCCCCACCCGCCTCGCGCAGCGAACGCGCCATGGCCGCAACGTGGGAAAAGCTCTTGGCGGGCTCCTCGTTGTAGATGGGTACCAGGATGGCCGTCATCGCCCCGGCCGCCGGGCCGGCATGGGCGTCCTCCCACCCGTCGCGACGTCGGCTCAGAAGGCCGTTCAGGGCCAACGCCGCGCCCCAGGCGAGCCAAGCCGTGCTCACGGCCAACAGGGCGATGCGAACCAGATCGATCCACTGCACCCCGTCGGTAAAGAAATAGCCCGCCGCCAGCGCGCTGGCGATGGCCGCCATCGCGACTGCGAAAAGCGTGGAGGCTATCCGCCTGAGCTTCACCATCCAGGAAATCCCGGCGCCACCGCCTATCTCCACGCCAGCCAGCTGATCAGGGGCCGGAACAGCACGATGCGCCGCGAACGGGTCAAGACCTGCTCGGGCATCGTCAGCGGCGCGGAAGGCAGCCGGCCCGCTTCCATGAGGCCGGCACTGCGTGACGCCTTCTCGAACTCAGCCATCATCGCCTCTTCTCCATTGATATACCCATGTTTCCGAAAGCAGGCGGTCGCCTGAATTCAGCTTTGCACTCAACTCCACGGGTTCGGCGCCCTCTGGAAGCAGGTCGAGCACCAGGCGCCAGGCGCCGTTGGCCTCTACCCGCGATACCGTCTGATGGATGATCTCCGCCCGGTTGACCGAAACTGCCGCTTCAACGCCCTCGTCAGCGGGAAGGTCTCTCAACACCTCCCCTTCGAAATCGATCACGAACTTGCGCATGTTCGTGTCGTTCTCGACTCCGGAGACGCCGCCCATCCCCGTACGCAGCGCCGTGACGCGGGCGAGCTGCTTGCCCGGTTCATCGAGCGAGCCCCAGGTCAGCCGGTACCGGAACTCCAGTGCTTCGCCGGCCTTGACCTCGCCCGCGGGAACCCAGAAAGCCACGATGTTGTCGTTGACCTCGAGTTCGGTGGGTATCTCGACAAGGTTGATCCAGCCGTCACCCCAGTCATCCATCGGCTCCACCAGCAGCGATGGCCGCCGTTCATAGCCGGCGCCGGCGTCCTGATACTGCTCAAAATCGCGGTCTCGCTGATAAAGTCCGAAGGCCCGGGGGCTGGCCTCGGCGAAGAACGAGTTGGCAAGTTCGCGGGGATTGTTGAGGTTGCGCCAAAGCTCCTCGCCACTCGCCCTCACGATCTTCAGCCCGTCGCTGTCGTGCACCTGGCCCCGATAATCGTCAAAGGCATGGTCGTTGTTTTCGGCGAAAAGGAACATTGAGGTCATCGGGGCGATGCCCAGCCGCTGGATCGCGGCGCGCGTGTAAAGGCGCGCCGTGACGTCCACTTCGGTGTTTTGGCCCGGCCTGATGGTAAAGGCGAAAGCGCCGGTGACGCTCTGGCTGTCGAGCGCGGCGTAGAGCTTGATCTCCCTGGCCGCCTGTTCTGGCTTTTCGATCCAGAACTCGGAGAAGCGGGGGAACTCCTCGCCTTGGGAGGTGGCGGTGTTGATCGCGAGGCCGCGGGCCGAAAGTCCGTAGAGATTATCCCTGCCGAGCGCACGGAAATAGCTTGCTCCTAAAAACGCGACGAGCTCGTCCGCCACATCGGGATTGTTGAGCGGGTAGTGCAGCCGGAAACCTGCCACGCCCGGCAGTTCCATCCCTTCAAAGGCCTTGGGATCGAGCGGCTTGTGATACACGAAACGGTCGCTATTGATGTCAAGCGGCGACGCCCTTCCCGCTTCCACGACATTCAGCTTCACCGGCTGCTTGAACAGCCAGCCCGGATGAAACGCCTGCAGTTCGAAAAGAGCCTCATCCCGCCATTCGGCCTGGTCAGGTTTGAAGCGGATGGCGCGGTGCTGATCGTAGCTCAGATCGGCGAGCACATCCGGCAACTGGACCGCAGGCTCTTCATACGCCTGGCTCGCCCGCTCCTTCATCGCCGCACTCAGCCCGTCGAAGGAGAACGGCTGCTCCGCCTCCCCGGCGGCGGCCTGACCGTTCTCCGCACGTACGGATGTGGCCAGGAGAGCGGGCAAGCAGGCCAATGCGCTTGCTCCAGACATAAGAAATGAACGTCGATGCATGAAATTCCTGTTTGTCATGATGGTTCGCGCGAAAAGCGCCTTCGCGTTTCGAAGAACTCCTCCGAGGCGCCACATGCACTCAATGCGGTAACTTGGAAAAGGTTGGGGCAGAGCACCTCAAATTCCACAACGCCTTGTTATAGAAGATGATGCGCTGCGACCGGTGCGTTCGGCGGTTGACCCGCTTCGTTCGCTACTCGCCGTCTAAGGCGGAAAGGCGGCGTGGAACGAAATTTGGTCGCAGCGGGCGCAAACGGCCCTTTCCTCCCCGGACAGGGCAATGGGCGCGCAAGAAACGCAACGCGAAGACATGGTGTCAGGACCGTAAATCAGGGGACGATGAGAAAGCGATTTAGCCTATTTCCGCAGAAAACAAAAAGGGGCCAATAGGTTGGAGCACCATCACAAATGCATGGCAGCCATGCGAATTCACGCGAGGTAACCGAAACACCGAGCCTCGCCATGGGTGGACCCCGCGTCTCGGGGCCGGCATGCAGCTTCAAGACGGTCGAATTCCTCGGGCCTCACGTGGTGCTCCCCCTCCAAGCTTCACCATCGAATGACATTGAGCGTAAGGAAAAGCAATTTGATGCCCGTTTTCCAGCCCGAAAGGGTGAAGTGAGCCGAGCATGCGGAGGGGTGGACGCGCTCCCCATATAGCGCCGAAGGAAGCCCCGGAGCCTGTGGGAATCGGACCCGAATCGTCAGATGGTGCCCTCTGCGAAGTCTGTCGGCCCATAGTCAACTGACCGCTGCAACTGCAATAGGAGCGGCTGCGCTCGAAAATTGCCCAGCGAGACTGTTATTTCCAACTGGCAAGGCTTGCTCCAATTTTCCGGTCCTGACCAGCCAATGCTTCGATCATTGTCGAAGCTAAACAACCCAATCGCCGCAAGTCGCGAGAGGCTTGTCGCGAGGGCGGGCTCGCCAACCGGAAAATCACTGGCCTTGAGCCGGATCGGGTCCTTTCTCGGCTCGGCAAGGTCTTCGTATGAAAGCCGCCGAAGCACCGGCAGGTCCTCCGGCTCAAGATGTTTGATAACTTCTATAAGCTGACGGCTAATACCAATATCGGTCTTTGACGGGTTCATGGCACTTGCGATGTAGGTCGCCCATATGTCTTGGAGACCCTCATCGGACTCGAGAGAAATCGCCTCAAGCAACGACAGGTAATTGCGCTCTCCGATCGGACGGAAGTCTCGATCCACCCCCAATTCCTCAAGACGGTTTCGCGTCTTCACTTCGATGGCTGCGCGGTTGCGGATATAGAGTCCCGCCGCCCAATCCTCAGCGGTCATTGCAAGAAACTTGATCGCCCCGTGAAAGGTACCCGTGAGATAGCTTCCCGCACTTGCTGCGGCTTCGATGCCTTTCTGCCCGAACTTCGCTGTCTCCTGGGCAGCCTTTGCTTCCTCATCACTCAATATCGGCATCACTGCACCCCGCCTGCTTAACAGTTAACTACTCCGAATCCGACCTCCTCGGCAAATAGGACGGGTTGCTAGTCACACTCGATAGTCGCGAGTTCCTTTGGATGCCCGATGAAGAAGGTCTCTCCGACCACATGCCGTTTTTGAGGGTCAGCAACGTCGAGGATTTTCGCCGTGGTCACTAAGTTACGTGCATCCTTCGGAATACCGAACGCGTTCGTCTTCACCTCGCGCGTTTCGCCCGGCTCGATGCCGCCACGGACATCCATCCCGAAGTTCTCATTGACCCATGGCACGCTCCGTTCCTGCGAGCGCACCGTGTAAGCGACATGCACGAACGAAATCGCCCAAGGGAGGCCATTGCTAATCTTCACGGCGATGTAGTCGCTCATGTCGGTGCGCTCGATACGCGCATCCTCGATCTCCAACTTCGCATCGAGGCAGTCGCGGCGAGATGTGTGGTCCTCATCCTTATGAGAAGCCGACGCCAGCAATTCCCGCCCGCGTTTCAAAATCTCTTCTTTGGTCACGCCATCCATGGTGGTGTGTGAGGCCTCGACGGCTGGCCCCATGAATGCCATCAAGGCGAGGCCTTCGGCTCCGGCCGCAGGGGGATAACGAGTAATAATGAGATTGAGGAGACCCTTCTGGAACGCCTCCTTGTCCGGTTCTGGAACGGCGTCGGCCATTGTCTTGACAGATCGAGAAAAGGTCTCCTTCGACGTTCCATCTATTTCCATACTATCGGCCAGAGCTAGGCTGATCCCGAGCAGCGCCCCCGCCGCGAGGGTAATAGCCCTCGTGAGGATATGTCTCATTAATGCCCCCATTTTAAGCCCGTGAGCATTCTGGAGATTTGGGGCAATCAGTCAACTTCGAACTTCGAAAGGGGCGGATGCCACCTATTGGTGACAAACTCAATTTGCGGTGAGTTGAGATGCGGTGCAGGGCGGTTACAGCGTTCGCCGTCAACGAACTTGGTATAAACTTGGTATAAGAGCCGAAATCACAAAAGCAGAGGCCGTTCCGGCGTTTCCGTTGTTTCAATTTCCCTTTAGTTTTCAAGTGCTTGAATGGTGATCCCGGCAGGATTCGAACCTGCGACCCTCAGATTAGGAAGCTTATTGTCGCTTGTCTATTTATCACGTAATTACAGAATCTTAGCGTAAGCAATAGGCCAATATGTGCCGTTTTGTGCCGCCTAAATCACGCCCCCAGCAACGCCCTCTCCGCATTTGCAAGCTCTTCCGCATCATCACCGCGCGGGAACAGATGCCCATAAACGTCCATCGTCATCGTAACGCTGCTGTGGCCTAGCCGATCTTGCACGATCTTCGGATTGAGGCCGAGGCCGCCTTGCTCAGGGCGGTTGATGAGCCACGAGGCATAGAAATGGCGGAGGGAATGGAAGCCCGTATATTTCGCAGTTATCACCGGCTTGCCCTTCTTATCGAGCACCGGCTTTCCGTCGCTATCGAGCTTCGGCAGTGAAACCCCGGCTTTAACCTGCGCAGGCATGAAACCGCGCTTGAGGATGTTGCCGAGATTTTCGACGTTGCCGCTGCCATTGGGAAAGACCAGATGGCTATCCTTGGCCTCTTCGCGAAGGCGTTTGCCGTCCTCATCGACTTCGCCCGTCAGTGGGCGGGGATAGATCAGCTTCCATTCCCGAAGCGTATTCACGACGATCGGCGTAAGCGGGATTGTCCGATGTCCGGCCTTGGATTTGGGCGGGCCGAATTCTCCGAAGCGATCCGCGCGCCGCGTCACGTGGATGCACCTGGCTTCAAGATCAACGTCCGCCCAGCACAAGCCGCGAAGCTCCGATGCACGCATTCCGGTAAATATTGCTGTGAGGAGCAAGGGACGCCAACGGCCTTGCTGCACATCCCCAAGCGCGGCGATCAGAGCCCGGATTTCATCGGGTGTCGGAATGTCCGTGCCGACCCTCAAGGGGGCCTTGTCCCGTCCGCTCGAAGTACGCTCCCGAAGCTTGACGGCATTCTGACTGCAAAGGCCGTGGCGCTGGGCATGGCTCACGATGCTCGAAAGCGAAACCATCACTTTGTTGACCATGGACGGCGAAACGCCCTTCTCACGCAAGCGGTCTTCGAAGTTGGCGACGGCTGGAGCGCCTAGCTTTGTGAGCTTCGTACCGCCGATCAGCGGCTTGATATGTAGGTCTAGGTGCTGGGTGTATTGGAGAAGCGTAGCACGCTCTGCGCCGCGTGCCTTGACGCGCCCTAGCCAGAGATCGCCCGCCTCGGCTACAGTGACTGTCGAGCTTTCAGCGACATGGGTTCCCTGCTGCACTTCGTGCCGGACGGTTGTTTCAAAGCTGTCGGCTTCTTTTTTTGACTTGAAAAGCTTGCGCTGCCGATTGCCCTGCTGATCCACATAGTTGACTTGCCAGCCGGTTTGCAGACCGGTCTTGGTCTTCCATGTGCGCTTTCGAACCGTGGACATTCTTCCTGCTCCCTATCTTAGCCGCATGTGCCGCTCGGCAACTATGTGCCGCCAATTCTGATAGTCTACAGGAGGTTGAGAGAGGTGCCTACTGGGAAAAGTCACCTATATTCCTCATCCGGGGAGTCGTGGACGGGGTATGCCCTGTCAAAGACGCAGGTATCGGCCATATATTCCTAAGCTGAAAATTCCTCGAAGACATTCAGCAGCAACGTTTCAAGGTGACTTGCCACCATATTTGGCCCAACTTTAAGGCTGTTTGGATGACCACAGCCATTTCGCAACTTCAAAGCTTTTAAAAGCTCTTCTTTCCTATTTTTTCCAATGACACCGATGGCTGCAATTCGGTTGAAAAAGTCCTCCTCCTTCATGCGACCAAGGCCATCTTCATCAACCGCATTTTTCCACTTTGCATCCACCTTCTTGGCTTCGGCATTAAAGGCTGCGAGATGGTTGGCGACAACTTGGCGATGGAGCACATCAACAGCAGCTATCCACGACATAACAATGGCGGATCGATACAACTGAGCCTCATGGCATTTGATCGCTTCTTCCGCAAAAGCTCGTGTTGTCGGATTGGTGATTTTCTCCAGGTGAGCGCGTAAATCGGCTGCTACTTGCACAGACGCAGGGCTTAGGTTGGTCACGCCGAGATTCCGCAGATAGCTTTTCCCAGATTCAGTTAATTCCCAGCCATCCGGGACGCGAATTGCAAGGCCCTTACTACCGCCCAAAATTCCTGAGAGATTCCAGCCTCTGGGAATTCTCAGCCCGGCTGTGGCAGCGCGATTGCGAATTTCAGTAAGGTTAGTGGGACTGTCGAACGTTGCTAAGATCAGGAGTAGCTTAACCAAGCGCCCTAAATCACGATGGAGCCACTCCTTCAAGTCATTCGGCTTAAGCAAGTGCGATTTCCAATTTGCTATGCTCATCTGATGTTAGAGAATATTCGTCCGCTCCAATTTGGTTGAACTTGGTTCCCACCAAAGCCTTTAAGGCCTTAGTTAAATTACTGGCCATATTGGCTGAATAATATTTTGTTGCTGCTCTCATCGTCGCCAAAAGCTCCTGGCGTGAGAATGTATCCTTACCGTCCATCAGTTGAAGATAAGCCGCAGCGGCCACGGCGACTTGTGATGCCGTTTTCGCACTTAGCTTGGCCGCAATGCTGTTGACATGCAGTTTGCTTGCATTCGTCGCCTTTGCCGCCGCCGGAGGCGCATCCTCGCTTCCCCCATCCACATCTTCCGCTACGGATGATCCTTCAACTGATGCTAGTGACGGAACGGTAAACAGCGTTTCAATGTGCGAGAACAAGTCCTTGATGTCACTGATTGAAAGTTCAGTCTCGCCCTCATACTCAAATTCTACACGCCCTGCCTTGATGCGAACTTTTGCCGACATTGCCCAATCCCCAATGAATCAATCAAGGAAAGCTACCAGACATCGCTCGACAGTCAATTTTTATGAACGACTGTTATGGGGGAGCTACAGCCCAGCGGCGCAAGTTCCGAGAAGCAATAGCCCGCTCCCTGCTGGCTTAAATTTTCCTCAGATTTGCCGGTGTGCCTCCCCCAGAATAGGGTATGCCGGTGCCACACCCCACCCTTGGTTTGGCTGGCTGCGGGGGATGCGCATAGGGTATGGGGGCGTTGCTCCGGGGCGGGTTGCTCAACGCCAGCAGACGCACCGCGACCGAAGGTCGAGCGGCACATACTCGGCACATGGACAGAAATAGCCTTTGTGGTCAATCCACTAGCCTACGACGCACGGATGCGTAGTCCGCTTGTCAGGCGGGCGGGGATCGTTGCGCAGCGGCGGAGAACGCTAAACCGACCGGTTGATAGTTGCACGGTTGCGCGGGTTTCAGATTTGCGGGCCGGAGCCCGATTTCTCTACCTGTAGTATGTATATATTATATATAATAAGAATAAATACAACCTCTGATATATTTTTAGTTGCATGGTTGCATGACGGTTGCACGGATAGTTGCACAGTCGTGGTCTCACTCCGGCGTGACCGCGTGAGGGCGGGCAGGCTCCCGTGCAACCATGCAACCGTGCAACCATCGGCTTAACTCATTGAAATATATAGCGAATATAGTTGCACGGGCCTCACGCAACTATCAACTTACGGTTGTCAACGATGCCGATGCACAACCTGCAAGCAGACCCTCCGAAAGCATCACCCCGACGAGCGCGCAAACAGACACAACCCAAGCCACGAGGATCGTAGAACGTCCGGCTCTCGGCACATTCTCGGCTTCTCATGCATGTTTCGCATGCGGCTCTTGCGGCTCAGAGCGCTCACACGCAGCCGCGCCGACACATAGCGCCGGTCAGCGTTCAGCCGCTAAGCCCGGTCACGTCGCAGCATTGCGCCAAGTCGGCACCGCAATATCTTCTCGCCGCACCTTCGGCTCGCGGCCCTGCGCATGCATCCGCTCAAGCGCCCACTCTCGGATTAAGTCAGGAGTCGTGAAGCATTGGCCGTCCGGCGCATGACCAACGGGAAGCCCATGCTTCTCAACCCAACGCCTCACAGTCCGTTCGCTGCATCCGAGATACGCGGCAATGCTGCGCATCCCGACAATGAAGTCAGCCGAACCGGCTACCTTGAACTGCTTGCGCTTGGTCATGCGCCGTTCACCCTCTGCCGAACAGGCTGCCCAGCCGGGGAAGCTGCGGGGGCGTGGTGCCTTGGCCCAAGCCCGGAAGCGGCCCGCTCTGGGCCTGCCTCTGGAACACCTGATTAGCCGCAGCGAAGTCAGGCCCGGGCGGAAGCTCTGCCTGCTCACCCGCGCCCGCAGCGAAGCCCATCAGGCCCGCGCTCAGGGCATCCCGGAACGTCTCGCCGCGCGTCTGCCTGTTCGCCCTGCCACGGGGGGTTGTCAGACGGTCCAGCGGCGTCGCACGACCAAGCAGAATATCCCCGCTGCCTGCTCCGCCCGGCTGTGCATTCCCAGCCGCAGCTTGTCCCGCTTGGAGACCTTGCAATGCCCGCTTCGCTGCGGTGCTGTCGCTCGCGTCGAAATCCTCCCCGCCCTTGAGCACTTGCCCCGTAGCAACAAGCTGGTTCCGTGAGAAGTTGCGGCGGTTCTCCCAGCCGTGGATGTCCTGCGGGCGTGTCTGATCGAAGCCTTTCCAGCCCCTTGGTCTCTCAAAGCCGGCCATCGCGAATGCAGCTTGGTCAACATCCTGAGCTTGCATGAGCCGCTTTCCGGCCTCGACCTCGCTATTACGAAGCTCGTGGTCCACGAATAGCAACTGGGTCTCCAGCGCGTTGATGTCCATGCCGCGTTGTTTGGCGAAGCTGCGAAGGTTCGCTTGTCTGTCGCCGCGCCACTGGAACGCACCGAACGCGGTTCCGTTGTCACCGACCGCACGAGGGTTCAACGCGCTCCCACTCTCCTGCATCCCATTACCGACGATGGCAGCCGCAGCATGTGCGGGCCAGCCTAAACCGTGCATGAAAGCCATTGCCCAACTCTGCCTCGCTGCGGGATTGCGGGGAGGTGGGCCTGAGACGCTACGCCCCCGTTGCTCTCCGTCTGGCTGCTGCGCGTTGGCAAGATCGCCCTGCAATCCGCCTGCTGGCTGCTGCTGCGGAGCGCCCGTGGGCTGGGAAAGCTGCTGTTCCTGCGGCGTGAATATCTGCCCGAACTGACCTACCATGTCATGCCTCCTGTGCTCGCCCCGAGAGGCGGATTTATGCCTGTCTTCCTGTGCCGAAATGTGCTACACTTGCCCCGCAAGTCTTTGATAATAGGAAACAAATTTCCATGAAACGTTTGCTGATTGCCCTCGCTTGCTCGGCAAGCTTTGCGGTGCCCGCGATGGCCCAATCTGACGCCGAACTCACGGACGCACTCAGTAACGTTCAACATGAGATGGCGCGCTGCATCGCCTACAACACCATAGTTGCGGGCTGCGTTCGCCCCCAAGACACGGCGTTGGCCGACAAATATGACCAAGTAGCCGAGCACCTGTTGCCGCTCTCGCACCAAGCTGGCTACGTCATCGGCATGTCGCAGGATGCTATCGACTCGCGATTGCTCATGGAGTACGGCGAAATGAAGAGGTTGATCCAGAATAGCTGCACAAACATTAGCAGCCTGATTAGCCGCCATGCGTATCCGTGCAAGCAGGTGACCGAAAACGCCGATAGCGTTCTGCTGGAATACCTTGAGCGACGCTGATGAAAGGAAAAAGCCATGGAAGCCTTCTTCCTCATAGTGTTCTTCCTCGCGTTCTGGTTCATCACGAACTGGATTGAACCGTGGAATAGCCATCACCATCGTGACTAACGCCCCCGCCGTTCATTGGCAGGACCGGCAAGCTCTCTCCGGCCCTCAAGCCCAAGCAACTGGCCGAACGTCGCGGCTCCTGGCTGTGCAGCAGGCCCCGGCAATGGTTGCCCCGTCGAAATCAACTGCCGTGCCTGTTGTGCACTCCGCGATGCAACGTTGCCCGCCACCCGCTCGCCGATGAATGTTGCAGCCGGGACGGCAACCGCCCCTGCAGGGCCGCCCACGGTGAAGCCAGCAGCACCCCCCACTGCAAGGCCGACCAGCGAACGGGCTTCGCGCAGCGTATCCTCAAGACCGCTCGCCTTCACTACGCGCTCAATCGCCTCGCGCTCTTTCTTCGTGAAGGTAACTGCAAAATCCTCGCTCTTGGCGATCCGCCGGAACGCGCTCTTCAATGCGGGTAGGGGCTTGGATGCAGCGAGGTCTGCACTGCGCATAGCCTCTTCGATGGCCTCAACCTTGAATACACGGTGCTGGAGGTCGCGAGCTTTCTTCAATGCTCCCGCGCCCTCATCCGGCAGATGGTTGAGCCAATTCCGCAGCGTCTTGTTGGCGACGTTGGCAAGGCGTGGCTCATCGCGGGCTATGTCTTTGGCGATGATGCGGCGGATACCCTCGATTTCTTCAAGGTCAATGCCGCCAGCACGCCGCGCTCGCCGCACGTCGCCCCGCAACGTCTGGATCATTTCAGCGGTCTTCGGGTTCAGCCGCTCGCGAAAGCCGGCCTGCTTCACAGCCTCTTCGATGTTGTCAACGGCACGCTTGAACTGTTGGGGCTGTATACGCACGCCAGCCTCGCGGGCCTGCTGATAGAGCGCATCGGCCTGCTGCCGAAGTTCCGCAGCCTGCGGTGTCCGGGGCGCATTCTGACCGCCGCGAAGCAACGCCATGCCCCTTGTAGCGAGGCGGCCAATCAACTGGCCAGCCGCACCGCCAGCACCGCCGAATGCCGCACCTGCCCCAGCTTCGCCCACCGTAGGAAGTCGGCCTTCATCGGAAGCCGTGCGAATTGCCGCCTCACCAGTGCCCACCGCCGCGCCCGTCGCCGTGGCCGGTCCGAGACGTGAGACAGCAGCCGGGGCAGCGCGACCTATGAGGCCGAAGACACCGCCGAGAGTTGCCGCACTGCCGCCGATTTCTGCCGCCGTGCCCGCTGCGCCCGTATTACGCCGCGCAAGTTCTGTCCGTGCACGCTGCTGCTGAAAGTCACCGCCACCACCGGGCAATGCACCGGCAATGCGATCAGCCGCGCCGAACGTCGCCCCACGCGCCGCAAGCCGCGCAAGGTCGTCTGCAGTCTGCGCCGTCTGCCGAACGCTCTCACCGGCCTGCTGCTCAAAACCGCGCTGCACGCCCGCCCGCTCACTCGGCTGCGCCTGGATGATGGCCCGACGCTCGGCAGCTTCTCCACCCTCAAGCCGCTGGGGCTGGGCCTGCCGCCGACGACGCTCAAGCTCTCTGCGGGCAAGTTCCCTACGGGCTTCTGCTTTGGTGATTTTAGCCATTCACTCGCCCTCGACTATGGCTCGTAACTCTTCGTCGCTCATCTCGCTGACACCGCGCTCCTGGTCGGCTCCCTCAGCCTCAAGCAAGCGCCGCAACTCTGGCGTCATGATGCTCTCGCGATCCAACTCACTAAGCTGCTTTCGGGCTTCGTTCGCCGTTAGCTGGCCGTTCTGGAACGCTGTTACGACCTCACCGCGCGCGATGTTGATTTCGGCCTTGGCCTTCATAGCCGCACTGATCAGCCGGTTGGCTTCCGGCCTATTCCGCAACCGAGGGAAGCCGCTACGCATCGCATCAAATTCAAGATCGGAGGTACTGCCGCTGCCCTCAACGCGCAGTGTCGGGGCGAGCCTGTTAACGATGCTCGTGAACGCCGCGCCTGCATCGCTGGCTTGTGGGAACGCCTCGGCCAGCCGCCCGGTCAAACCGCCCTGTGGGGCGACCTCGATTAGCTGGTCCAGCAGCTCGAAATCCTGGGCGAGCCCTGCCGACTGATTGGCCGTTTCGACGTGCTTGCTCCAAAGCTCACCTGTCCTCTTGCCAAGCTCCTTTTTAAGTTCCTGCTCAGCGGGGTCTTGGCCGCGCTCGAACTCAAGACGCTCCTGCTCCCGCGTGCCCGTCTGGATATCCTCAGCCGTCTCAAGCGCGAAATCCCGCTGTTGCTCAAGGCGAGTCGCGAAATCCGTATCGCCCCTCGCGGCGGCCTCCTGGGCCGCAACGCTGAGACGAAGGGCCTCGCGCCGCCATGCTGCCGGGTCATTCTGGTCAAAGGCGGGCGGCTGCCCTACACTCTGCGCGGCGGGCTGACTCGGCATTGCTGAGGGCTGCGGCGACTGCAACTGTTCGATGGGTGTGGGGTCAAACATACCGGGGCCGGTCGGACCGGCTTGTGGCTGAGGAGAGGGCAGCCCGCCACCCACCATTCCACCGCCAAGCGGGGCCACCTGCTGGCGTCCGGCCTGTTGGGCAAACTGCTGAGCCTGCTCAAGAGCGTCAGTCAGCGTTATCTCGCCGTTGGCGACTGACGTGCTCATGGAGCTGAGCCATCCGGGCGGTGCGGATTGGTGGGCCTCGATAAGCAACCGGCGCGTGTTTTGGAGGGTTTCCGGTCGCAAGCCAGACAGCATCTTATCAAACTCTTTGAAATGCTGGGTATTCGTCTCAACTCCGAGCCTGCCAGCGCCCTCGCGGAGCATGAATTTCCGCATTGCAGGATCGAAGGAGGGGTCCATGGCCTTCGACCAGAACTGGAGCGCCTGCGCATCCTTCGCCCGGTTCTCAAACTGGGCTTTTTGCTCCTCCAGACTCTGCGCCCGTAGGGCAATGCCCTGCTCGAACTCCAGCTTTTCGCGCTGCAATTCGAGGGTCAGCCTATCGTTCTGGCGATCCAACCGGGCATTACGCGCGGCCTCGAAGGCATCGCTGAAGCCTTTCGCGAAGCTATCGAACCCGCCTGCCATTAGACCCTCCCTTCATCCATGGCTCGCTCAAGCTGGGCGCTTTCTTCGGCGGCAAGCCGTTGCCATTCATCCTCGAAATGCTCAAAGGCACCACGCCGGTATTCATGGTCGCGCAGTAACTGCATGATGGCCTTGGCTTGGGCCTCCCGGATATTCGCCAGGGGAATGCGGTTCGCGCTCATAGGCTGATCTCCCCGGCATTCCCTAAAATGCCTCTCAGCGCCTCAATCTGCTCAGGGCTGAACGCGGCTTTCGCCTTTTTCACCTTCGTCTCGGCCCGCGCCCTGCGCTCCGCCTCGCGCGCCTCAATCGCAGCTTTTTCCTTGGCTTCCTCTTCTGCCCAAAGGGCCTCCAGCCGCTCCTTCTCTTTCCGCTCGGCCTCGGCTTTAGCGGCCTTTTCCTGCTGCTGCCCGATCCATTTTTCGAGCACAGGGTCGGGCTCTGGAATGGCACTTGCGGCCTCTTTGACTTTGGGTCCGGCGAAGGCTTTGGCCTGCGCAGCCTTGATCAGGGCGAACAGGTCGAGAAGGCCGAAACCAAGCTCACTCCGCAATTCTCGATCGAGGTCCTTGAAGCGATGGCTGCGCTGCTCGAACTCGGCGCGTGCATCGGGGTTTTCGAGCTTCCACCACGCTCTGAAATCCTCGATATCATCAAAGCCGAAATGCTTGGCTCCTTCCGCTTCGGACATGCCATTTGGGTGGTTATCGGCCATATGGGTACTCCCTACGATCTGCGGCTTGCCTCGCGGCCTGGCGCTTCCGCTTCCTCTTCGCGAGCACATCCCCGATACTGCGATGGCCGACTGGATTGCCTTGAGTCAGCAGGAAATCGGCTGCCTCGTCAGGATCATTGAGAAAACGCCGCTCCACGACCTCGCCGTGCGGATTGGTCCTGACGACAGAGCGAGGACCATAAGGGCCGGGCTGCCAGCCGCTCATTTTGTCTTGGCTCCCGAGGGCTTGCCGTACTGGCTAGGCTGCTTCACAGCCCCCTTGCTCATTCCGGCTCTCACGTGGAAGGCGGCATTACCTGTCTTTCCACCCTCGCGGCCGTTCAAGCCTCCATTGGCAAGAGCGGTGTCACGCATGGTTTTGGGTTTCATAGGCATTTCGAGGATCCTTTCCGTTGGTCAAAAAATGTCGAGGGGAGCGCCGCAGCAAGGCAAGGATGCAACCGACTCCAAGGCGCTCGACCCTCGACTAGGATACGGCCCAGCACGCAGACCAAACCGGAGCCGTACCCATCTCGCGTTACTCGGCTCTGGCCCGACCGCGCAGCGTCTTGCTGGCTTCGTATCTCGCCTCTTTCCTCTGGCGCACGACATCGCCGAGGCTTTGACCCCTCGCTGGGGGTGCCTCGCGATAGGGCGTCCCATGTTCGAGGCCGCCACGCATAACCCTCTCGTCCATCTCGTCAGGGGTTAGCTTGCGATTAGGATCACCGCCGCCAAGACGCTCAATGCGTTCGCGTACGAGCCCAGCAAGCTTTTCACTCGCCTCCGCCACGGGCAGGTCAGCCAAATCTTTGATGTTGGAACTCAGCACGGCCTGGGTGATGTCATGATCCTGCGGGTTGATGTCGCTATGCTGGGTGTAGAACCCGGACCAAAATTGCTGCTGGCCCTGATGTTGCGTGTAGGCTTGCGTCACCTGCTGCACGGCCTCTTGCACTGCTTCCTGCTTAATGCGCTTCAGCGTGCCATCTGCATCTCTATACAGGTCGTCGGAATAGCTACCTTCTGACATTTCATAAGTCCTTTCAGAGAAATCGGGTGAGCTGGCGAAGGTCTGCCGCACTGATCGGGCTTATCGTGACAGATTATCGGGGATAATCAAGCTTGGCGTCGGTCTTATTAAGACTTATACTGTCTTGTGAAGACTGATTTACACAAAGATGTGCAGTTATGACGCCAGAATTACAACTTACTATAGGCGAATGCTTCGCAATCGCGCCCTATCACGGCCCATTGGAAAGAATAATTGCGCTGCGGACGCTAGCCGCCTTGGCCTATGGCTGCGACGAGCCGACCAAACACCAACTTAGGGCGTGCAGGCGGAAGGCGTTAGATGAGGCGCTGCGACGCGGATGGTCGCCGTTGTACGTGGGACCAGGGCGAAGCCTCTATTTCGTGGATTTGGCGGACGGAGAAGCCGTGGAGGTGTTTCGCCGGTTCGTGTCGACGCTCTATGAGCCGGAGGGCTAGCCAGAAGGCATAATTTCCTATACCTTCATCCCTAATGCATGCAGCGCCCCTTGCATCCGACCCTCGAGCCCCCCGCCCAAGTCGATGCAGGGGGCATTTTCACGACTGCTGACGGCGCGTTCTCATCGCCCAAGCTGTTCGGATCGTTGCAGCGAGCAAGCTGACTTGTCTCCTTTTTGTTCAGCCGCTGAACATATAGGGAGTTCGATTTCGCTTGCATGCAACTCAATTCCAGCTGTTGGGAACAAGCCGCTTAGTCTCCTGTTGCCGAACAAAGTTCGGTTGCATGCAACTCAGAATCGCTCGCATGCTGTTCAATTCCGCTAACAGGGAGCAGTTTTGCTTGTCTCCTGTATCTTCAGCCGCTGAAGAAAAAGGGAGCGGACCGAAGCCCGCCCCTAGTTGCGCGCTCAATCATTCGGTTTCACGCAATGATAGGCATGAGAACGGACACGGAACAAAAAGACACTGTGTTCGTCCGTTTGCTACCCTAGACTCCACACTCGCGAATCTGCATGACTCAAGGGTCGCATGATTCGCGCAAGACTAGCGAGGCCCCAGACCGGTGAGTCCGGGTCTCAATATTAACGGTAGCGATGAGTTGACTGATTTGTGCACTGCAACAGTTTGGTCCTCCCACAAACTGGACTCACGGTCAACCAACATTTCGTCGCTGGGCAAGGGCGAGTAAGCATATGACCGAGGATGAGTACTGGTCGGCGATTCGGAACCATTTCAGGTTATCGCCAACTCCGCATCGAGCCGGCGATATGGTTCTTTGTCGAAATACGGATAATCAGCCACAATTCGTTCGCGATCCTTCCGGCATGAAGCCAGATGAACGGATCAATGAACTGAAGAACTTGGCAGCCACAATGGACATGGAGCCGCTGAACCCCTGCTAGGCAGCATTCGTCAGGGGCACGGCGACCCATGGTGCAGGAAGTTGCGAGCCAACAGCTTCCGTTTCCGACACCATCACCTCTATGCCATCTGCCTGATACATTACGCGAATCGCTTCTGGGACATTCGCGATAACAGCAGTTTCATCGCGCCCGCTCACATACAGGCCCGGCATATCTTTGCTTGTCGCGTACACAAGGCCATTCGCCTTCGTTAGCGACACGTTAATAATCTTCGCCTTCATTTTCAGTCCTCCCGCGCACGATCTCGCTTCCGCATTACCGGCCAGTTAACGCGCGCGTACATAGGAAATGCTCCACAATGGCAACGTGTCAAGCGCATTGCAGCACGCGCTCTATGTATTTCGCAAGTGCGAACATATCAAGGCAGCGATGCAAATGTCGCATATCGGGCTGACGTAGAGCTTGCGGTTCAACCCCGTAGCTCCGGTCCGTAACCGCTGCGTTCTCACGTTCGGTGCGCTGACCGGAGCGCGAGAGCGGTGCGTTTGCCGGCGTTTCCGCTGCCGTGGCGCACGGCGCGATAGTCTTGCGGCATCGCGGTCACGGCGGCATGATCGCTCGTCCACGGCTGCGCAAAGCGGCTGCTGCGCACTCGCGCACAAAGCTGCACGCACAAGAAGGGAAATCTCATGAACATCCCTGCAAGCTCTCCAATCCTCTCGGTCGCGACGCTCAAGGGCGGCCTCCAGCGCATCACGCTCAAGAACGGTCGCACCCTTATCGGGCTCTACGTCCACGGCGCTTCACCGGGGCAGGCGGCAACTTCCCCTCGATAGGCAGCAAGATATAACCGCCATTATGAAGGGGGCTATCCGGCTTACAATGTGCTGCCCGGTGGCCCCCTGGATCATCTTGCAAGCTGTGGAAGTGTCGGACCTCGCAATAGGGGCAATCGAAAGCTAGGCCGCTGGGCGTCCTTTCACACTCAATGATGGGAGTGCCGTCATTCTCGCTGGCGCTCTGTTCTATCTCCATTCGGCGCATTAGGCGGTATCGCTCGTATTCGTCCATGCCCGCCAGCATGGTGCGGAGTTCGTCTATGGGGGTGGTCATTCCTTGGCCTCCTGCTGGTCATTCTTCATCGCTCTCCGCACTTCGTTAGGCGTCGGCAGCAAGCCAGCATCCACCGACAGCGGAGTTGCCGGTTTCAGGGTGTTTTCCTTGTTGCTGCTGCCTGCTGCCTTTTCGAGAAAGCCTAAACGCACAGCCTTAGTGACGCGCCGGGATACAGCGCTCTTGTCGAGTTCCAGCGCCTCGACCAGCATCTTTTGCGGAACGGATTTCAATTCGTGCTTCGCCTGGAGGCGGTTCACAGCCTCCACGGTTTCCCGCACATCGAGAGGGACAGTCCTATCAACGCCCTCGCTGAATACGTCCTCCACCAGCTCATAAATCGCCTCGTAGTCGTCCAAGACGGCAATGACTGCCCCATCATCGGCGTTCCGCCGGGTCGCTGCGTGCAACAGGGCGTGCGTTTGGATCAGGGCTGTTATCTGTGGAATGTCTCTCCGCAATCGAACGGCCACGGGCGGGATAAGTCGGACCAGCGCAGGCATGAACGGGACCACCACACGCGCCTTTATCTGGGTGCTGATTAGCTCTTGCAGGGCTACCCAAGGCGCTAGGTTCGGTAGTCTGTAGCTTTTGCCTGTTGCAACCCGGTCGGCATAGGTATCCATGATGCTGCGTGTTTGATTGGCTGTGTCATTCGCCGACAGCATTAGGATGCGGTTCTGTAATTCCGACTCCACGGCTAACGCGGTGGTCGTGGAAATAAGGTTTGTCGGGCCTTCTTTGCGAAAGGTTCGGCCCTCGCCTTCCACAACCGTCTCATGGGAAATTCTGTTTTCGCTAAGAAGGGTCCGCATAAAAAATGCGCCCTCGTAATTATTGAAGCCAACAGCTTCACTAATGATTATCGTTCTGTGCTTGTAGCTCTCTTGACTATAGGCAAGGGCCTTCGGGCTAACAGACGTTCGCCATACGTAGGCTTTTTCTGGGAATAGCTTTAGAACCTGCTCTAGGACAAAGGATTTTCCGGCACTTGAAGGTCCATTTACCATCGAAGACGAGGGCTTTTCCAGAACGCGACTTGTGATGGTCAGATACAGCAGCTTGGTAAGGCGTTCCTCGCCCGTTACGCCCAGCTCTCCTAACACTTCCGTGAGGCGGTCTAGGATGCGTGGATCATCGGCAAGCGGGCGGGCCTTTTGGTATAGCTCGTCAACTTTTGAGCCTTGTTTCCCGCTCTCGATAGTCTTTTCGGAGGCAGAACCCCCGGATTGACTTTTGTCGTCTATGGGCGTACTTTCTCGCATCACTGAAATCCTGGGAAGTGGGCACATCTACTATGGATTTCTTCTTGGCCCCGGCGCAATCCGGGGCCTTTTCTTTTGGCAGGGCAGCTAACGCGGCTCCTGGCTCAGGGCCTCGACCAGCGCTTCGATGATCTCAAGATTTCGGCGTGTGATCCTGACGACCTGCTCAAGCTCCTGCTTCAAACCGGCGAACCCGCTTTCAAGCGAGCCTAGCCTGCGATCAAGATCAGCGTTGATTTCGCGCTGGGCACGAGGAGACCAATTGGGAGCGTTCATGATGCGTCCCCCTGCTCCACCATCCGGGCGTCTGGCGTGCGGGTGGCGTCTGGGAGAGGCATGCCAGCCTTCTTGAGCAGGCCGCGCTCAAAGGCTTCGACCATCAAATGCCACTGGTCCCGCTTATTCTCACGGAACGCACCGGGCACTTGGCCGCGCTCAAGGGCATAGTATAACTGGCGGGAAGTCTCTATTCCGAGGATCGGCCCGACAAAAGGCAAAATCTCGTCTGCGCCGTGCAGTATCTTCATGGCGAACGTCTCCTGTTCCGTGTGCCCTTTGCCGGGGCACATGGTTGATCGAGATGAGGCCCGAAGGCCGCTTCTTTCAGGTTTTCGCTCACCGTGTCGATGCACGGTTGATTTGGCACTAAGTAAAGTGTCACAGAAATGAAGAAAAAGCAAGACTTTTATACGGGGCGCAGCAGAGCCGACCAGAGCGCATCATATCGCCGATAACTGATTGATATAGTTATATAATATTCTGATTTTAATCGATTGATTAAACACTTAGGCTAAATCTCTTCTATAGCCTATTCACAAAATCGAGTCTCTAACTGGCGTTTTTCTGTAGGCTGTTCTTCCAGAATAGGCTTATTGCTTGCGAAATGGCTAGTTCGATTCCATCTACATTGGCGGGCCGAATAGCCTTATTGCGCTGCCACAATCATCGCTGCGCTGCCACAAAGATTAATCAAATGATTAAATATCCTGGCTACTAAGGATGCTTCTATGTGTCATTTTGTGCCCTGGAAGGACTGCGAATGAATGTAACTCATTGAAATTGCTTGCATCAGAGTTGCAGCGAGCGGCACATGAAAAAGCCGCCCGAAAGCATCTAACTCATTGAAATTAAATGGTGATCCCGGCAGGATTCGAACCTGCGACCCTCAGATTAGGAATCTGATGCTCTATCCTGCTGAGCTACGGGACCATCCGACTGCCTAATACCGCGTCGAAGGGGCTGCGCCAAGACGCGAATTATCCCCACTGCCCGCAAAGGCGATGATCGGAAACAAGGGCCGCGGTTTGCGCCGGATTTTCGTCGCCTGCAAGGCGCAGCACCTGGTTCTGAGCATCGCCCTTGCGGGGCCGGCCCCTCATTCGGGCGCCAGCGCGGTCTCGGCGAGGCGTATCCAGTAGCTTACGCCGTGCGGAATCGCCTCATCGTTGAAGTCGTAGCTGGTATTGTGGAGAAAGGCGCTGTCGCCGTTGCCAATAAAGATGAACGCGCCCGGCCGGGCTTCCAGCATGTAGGAAAAATCTTCGCCGGCCATCATCGGCACCACGTTGCGCTCGACATTGGTCGCGCCCGCCACTTCCGCCGCCACGTCGCCCGCCAGGACGGTCTCGGCAGCATGGTTGTCGGTCACCGGGTAGTTGGGATCGTATTCGAAATCGACGGCAAGCCCATGCGCATCGGCCACGCCCCGGCAGATGGCGCGCATGCGCTCCTCGGCCAGAACGCTCAGCTCGCGCTTCAGCGTGCGCACGGTGCCCATGAGTTCGACGGCATCGGGAATGATGTTGTGGGTATCGCCGCCCCGGATCATCGTCACGGAGACGACAAGGGATTCCAGCGGGTCGGCGGCGCGCGAAGCGATTGTCTGCAGTGTCGAGACCAGATGGCAGGCGGCCACGACCGGATCCTTCGCCTGATGCGGCATAGCTGCATGTCCGCCCTTGCCCCGAACGGTGATGTAGAACTCCGCCGTCGAAGCCATGATGGGGCCGCCCCTGATGGCGAACTTGCCGATATCCAGCCCCGGCAGATTGTGCATGCCGAACACGCGCTCTATGCCGAAGCGCTCCATCATGCCGTCCTTGACCATCTCGTTGCCGCCGCCGCCGCCCTCTTCCGCCGGCTGGAAAATGACCGCGACCGAACCGGCAAAATTGCGCTCTTCGGCAAGATATCTGGCCGCGCCGAGCAACATGGCCGTGTGCCCGTCATGGCCGCATGCATGCATTTTCCCGTCGACCCTGGAAGCATAGGGCTTGCCGGTTTCCTCCTTCATGGGCAGCGCATCCATATCTGCGCGCAAGCCGATGGTGGGGCCCGGCCCGCGCACGCCCTTGATGAGGCCCACCACGCCGGTGCGTCCGAGCCCCGAAACCACCTCGTCGCAACCGAATGCCTTCAGCTTTTCCTCGACGAATGCCGCCGTCTCGAAAACATCGAACAATAATTCAGGATTGCTGTGCAGTTGGCGGCGCCAAGCCGTGATTTCGTCATGAAATTCTGCTGCACGGTTCACGATGGGCATTCGGAGCTTCCTGTTGTTACCGGCTGGATCGCACCCGCGATCGTTGCACTTTGCCATGCTGGCGTCATATGCGCTAAGTATCGCAACGGCAACAATGAGGATGGCGCGGACGGAAAAGGCCTGCCTCGCACGGGCAGAACCTTTGATGCCATCATTGCCAATATCGATACGGCAGGCAACACGGGGAATACGGATTTCGCTATGCGGATTTGGCTGAGCTGCAAGACACTGACGGCGATCCTGGCGCTTGCGCTTACGGTCGCCGCACTGCCGGCATTTGCCGGTCCGCATATCCTGTTCGACGTGAAGAGCGGCAAGGTGCTGTCCGAGGAGGACGCGTTCCGGCGCTGGTATCCGGCTTCCATCACGAAGCTGATGACGGCCTATGTCGCCTTTCGCGCGGTGCAGGCGGGCGAGATGCAATTGGATTCGCCCGTCCGCGTCTCCAAGAACGCTTCCCAGGAACCGCCGAGCAAGATGGGCTATCCACCAGGCTCGGTCCTGACCCTGGACAACGCCATCAAGATATTGATGGTGAAGTCGGCTAACGACATCGCGACCGCGGTTGCCGAGAGCGTCGGCGGATCGGAAAACGCCTTTGTCGGCCGCATGAACGCCGAGGCGCGGCGCCTAGGCATGACCGATACCCGTTTCGTCAACGCCCACGGGCTGCACTCGCCGCAGCAATATTCCACGGCCCGCGATCTTGCCCTCCTGGTGCGGGCGCTGCGCACCGAGTTCGCCGCCTATGCCGGCTATTATTCGATCGAAGCGCTCAGCGCGGGCGACAAGACCCTGCCCAACTACAACATGCTCGTGGGCCGCTTTCCCGGCGCCGACGGCATGAAGACGGGCTATATTTGCGCCTCCGGCTTCAACCTCGTCGCCACCGCCACACGTAACGGACGCACGCTGGCCGCCATTGTCCTCGGCGCCTTTTCGCAGGTCGAGCGTGCGGAGATCGCTGCCAGCCTGCTCGACAAGGGCTTCCGCCAGTCCGGCCCTGCCGCGCCGACGCTGGCCAGCCTCAGGCCCACAAACCCGCAGCGCAATAGCCCCACCGATCTGCGCCCGCAGGTCTGCTCGCCCGAGGCGGTGGCCAAGCGCAACGAGCAGCGCGACGACGAAGGCCGCCTTGTCATGACGTCGGACCTCATCAAGCCGATGGAGCGCGAGCCGCACGCGGTCGCCGTGGGCCTTGGCGGCGCCACCGGGCCCGAATCCACCGCCCCGCGCTATGCCAATGTGCCGATCCCCACGCCACGCCCCGACTATCCGCCGCGTCATCAGGCCATTTCGGCGGGCGACGGGTGATGCCGGCGTCCTCCGCAGCTGCAGAGGACGCCCGCACGGGCGTCGTTCTCGTCACCGGCTTCCTTGGCGCCGGCAAGACCACCCTGCTCAACCGCCTGCTGAAGGATCCGTCGGTCACCGACACGGCCGTCATCGTCAACGAGTTCGGCGAGATCTCGCTCGACCACCTGCTGGTGGAGCAGGCGACCGACGGCATGATGGAACTCGCCGACGGATGCTTGTGCTGCACCGTCCGCGGGGCGCTGGTCGACACCTTGCTGGACCTGGCGGACGCGGGGCGGAAGCTGAAGCGCGTGATCATCGAGACGACCGGCCTTGCCGATCCCGTCCCGGTCCTCCAGGCGCTGGCGACGCATGCCGGCCTCATCCGCGCCTACCGGCTGGATGCGGTGCTGACGCTCGTCGACGCCCTCAACGGATTGCAAACGCTCGAAGACCACGAGGAGGCGCGCTCGCAGGTCGCCGTGGCGGACCGGCTGCTCGTCACCAAGTCCGATCTGGCCGACGATGGCGAACGGACAAGCCTTCTGCGGCATCTGCGCGCGTCGAACCCGCTGGCGCCGATTACCGAAGCGCGCGAGCCGGCCAGCGCCACACTCCTGGCGCCCGTGCGACCGGCGGAGATTTCCGCCAAGGCCATGCCCGTCCATCACCACGACCACGGCCACCATCATGACCATCACCACGGCCCCGGCCACGAATTCACCAGCATATCGCTGAAGCACCGCACCGCGATCCCGCGCAAGGCGCTGGAGAACTTCCTGGACCTGTTGCGCGCCGAGCTCGGCAATAAGATCCTGCGCATAAAGGGATTGGTCGAAACGACGGAAGACCCCGAAAGGCCGCTCGTCGTGCAGGGTGCCCAGCGGGCGCTCCACCCGCTTGAGCCGCTCGCGCAATGGCCGGAAGCCATGCGCGGAGAGCGGGGCGTCCAACTGGTCGTCATCGGAAAGCAGCTCGATGCGGACTACATCCAGCGCCTCTTTGCAGCCTTCATCGGGCAGGTAGCGGTCGATACGCCCGATCGCGCGGCGCTTGAGGAAAACCCTCTGGCCATAAGCGGCTTCCGCTTCTGATCAGGGCTGTTCCGAACCGCGCTCGACGAGAAAACAGTGGCCGTCTTCCACCCCCTGCGTGTCGATGAGCCGGTGGCCCGCCTCCGTGCAGAACGCGGGAATATCGATGACCGCCAGCGGGTCCGTCGTTTCCAGCCACAAGCGCTGGCCGGGCCGCATCGAAGCGAGCCGCTTGCGCGCCTTCAATACCGGTAGCGGGCAGTTCAGCCCCTTGAGATCGTAGATCTCCGCCTCTGTCGCCGCTCCCGTCAATTGCCGAAGATGTTCCATATGCGGCCGATGCGAGAGGTGGTCTGCTTCGCATCCGGTTCAGCCGAGCCACCGAAACGGTCGGGTTTGGGCGAGGGAGCTGGCAGCGTCTCGGCCCGGACCTGCGGCGCGCCGACCTCGCTGCGGGCGTCGGGGATGCCCCCCTGTGGCGTGCCTGCCGTCTGCTGCGTGTCAACTGCCGCCTCGGACCCCGTATCGGCGCTGAAGGCCGTAACGGGGGCGGACTGCGGTGCCGTGGCGGCAACGGTGACCGGCGCCAGTGAAGGCGGCTCGGCCGAAACCCGTTCACCCCGAGCGCGGCGCTTGCTCCAGTCAGCGACGAGCACGGCTTCCTTGTGGCCGAGGATGGAAGGTTTGGGCTCCGGCTTGGAACGCTTCTTTTTTGCTTCCGCGAAAGCCGTTTCGAATTCCTTCTGATAGGACCGATAGGCCGTCAGAAGGCTTTCTGGCTGGCTCGTCGGCGGGCACATTTCGGTGGGCGAGAAGGCCGTTCCTTCAGCCGGAACGCGGTTGAAGATATAGCGGCGCTCGCAGACATCCACCTTCGGCGGCTGCTTGGTGATCTCGAAGTGGTCGTAGCCTTCCTTCAACATCATCCAATAATCGTAGTTGGGATCGCCCTCGTAGCGCGCCATGTTTTCCGCCGTCATGCGGAAGGGAAAAGCCTGGATCTGAAAGGCCTGCTGGCCGCCGCGAAACGCGTCGCGGGCGAAGGCGTAGATTTCCTCAACCTGCTCATCGGTCATCGAATAGCATCCGGCCGACGAGCACGCGCCATGCACCATCAGGTGCTGTCCGCTGCGGCCGTTGGCCCGGTCATAGTTGTTGGGAAAGCCGATGTTGAAAGAAAGATGGTAGCTGGATTTGGGATTCATCTGCGCCGGACCGACCCGATAGAAGCCTTCCGGCGCCTGGCGGTCGCCCTCGGTATATTTGGGACCGAGCTTGCCTGACCATTTGCAGATCTCGTAGCTCGTCACCTTCTCGTAACGGCCATTGTGCTTCTGCTTCCAGACCTCGAGAACGCCCTCTTCCTTGAAGATGCGCATCATGATGGGAGAGCCCTTGCTCATCCCCTTGGCCTTCATGGTCTGGACGATTTCCGCCGGCAATTGGCGTTCCGCCTTCGGCGCGATGTCCTCGAGCGTCTCGCCACACCCTGCCAGAAACAGGGCGGTTGCAAGCACGGTGGCGCTGGCAATGCGACTTTTCATCAAATGGTCTCTACCCTCGACCCCTCTCCCCGTCGGGAGCAGGCAATTGTGCCCTGGTACTAGAAACCCGTTAAGCTTGATATTTCCTTACCATTCGCAAGGCATGTTTGGCTATCCGCCCCATTCAAAGGAAACGCGAGGCAATATTGTGGCAAATGTGACGAAAAATCGCCGACTGCCGGCCGGCATCAGCCATTTTCACAAGGGTTCTCAGAGCGTGCGGCCGATGGCCAGGAATTTCTCGCGCCGGTGCTCGCGATAATCGGTATTCATCTGTGCCAGGTCCGCGAACCCTTTTTCGATGGTTTCGCCCGCCGCCTCGATTGCCGCCTGCGGCCTGCGATGCGCGCCGCCAAGCGGCTCGGGGATGATGCCGTCGATAACCTTTAGCTGATGCAAGTCCTGGGCCGTGATCTTCATGTTCGTCGCCGCATCCTTGGCGCGGGTGGAATCGTGCCACAGGATGGACGCCGCGCCTTCCGGCGAAATGACCGAATAGATCGAATGTTCGAGCATGTAGACCAGATTGGCCGTGGCTATCGCTATCGCTCCGCCCGAACCGCCCTCGCCTATGATGAGTGAGATATTGGGTACCTTGAGCCCGAGGCAGGTCGAGATCGATCTCGCGATCGCCTCGGACTGGCCGCGCTCTTCCGCGCCGATACCCGGATAAGCGCCGGCTGTATCGACAAGGCTGATCATGGGAATGCCGAAACGGTCCGCCAGGTTCATGACACGCACTGCCTTGCGGTAACCTTCGGGACGCGCCATCCCGAAATTGTGTTTCAAGCGGCTTTGGGTATCGTTCCCCTTTTCCTGCCCGACAACGGCGACCGACTGGCCCTTGAAGCGGGCGAAACCCGCCACCACCGCCTGATCCTCGCCAAAGGCGCGGTCGCCGGCGAGCGGCGTGAAATCGGTGAAGAGTGCCTGGACGTAGTCCATGCAGTGCGGCCGGTCGGGATGGCGCGCCACCTGCGCCTTTTGCCACGGCGTCAGCGCGCGGTAGATGTCGCGCAGGGCATCCTTCGAGCGCTTTTCGAGCCGGGTAACCTCGTCGCCGACATCCACAGCCTCACCGCTCTCCGACAGCTTCTTCAATTCGAGGATCTTGCCTTCGAGATCGGCGACCGGCTTTTCGAAATCCAGATAGTTATACATAAGCGCCTGTGAACACGTGTTCTGCGTCGCGGCTTCTGCCCTGGTAGGGCAAGCCGCCCGGAATGCTGGCCTCACATAGCGGGCATCAGCCTAATCGGCAAGCGGGTGGTGCTTCTGAACCAGTTCCTGCAACCTCTTTTCCAGCACATGGGTGTATATCTGGGTGGTTGAGATGTCCGAATGACCCAGCAGCTGCTGCACGGCCCGCAGATCGGCCCCGTTCTGCAGAAGATGGCTGGCGAATGCATGCCGCAGCACATGCGGCGACACCTTGGCAGTCGCAATACCCGCCCGGGCGGCAAGGCCCTTCAGTTCGCGCGCGAAGATCTGACGGGGAAGAAAGCCACTGTCCGACCGCGCGGGGAAGAGCCACGGGCTTTCCAATGCCGCCTTGTCGAGTCTGCGTTCCGCCAGCCAAAGGCGCACCGCCTCGCGCGCCTTGGACGACAGCGGCACCAGGCGCTCCTTGCCGCCCTTGCCCTTGATGGAGAAGAACCGCTCGTCCCGCTGAGCCACCCGAACCGGCAGGCTGACCAATTCCGAGACGCGCATGCCGGAGGCGTAGAGCACTTCGAGCAAGGTATGCAGACGCCGTGCCGCAAAGCGTTCAGGCGAACCGGGCTCCGCCTGCGCGACCTCCTCCTCGGCCCGCCGCAGCAGCCGGCCGACCTCGTCCTCGGCCAGCGTCTTGGGCAGCGACCTGGCCTTTTTCGGGCTGTCGAGCACGCCTGTGGGATCATCGCCCCGCAGGCCTTCCGCGTAGAGGAATTTGAAGAACTGGCGCAGCGAGGACAGCTTCCGCGCCTGGGTGGAAGCCGTATAGCTGCGCCGCGCCAGATCGGACAGCCAGCCGCGGATGGCGGCAGAATCCGCCATGGCCAATCCCCCGCCCATATATTCGTCGGCATCCTCAAGATCGCGGCGATAGGAGGAAAGCGTGTTGTCGCTTGCGCCGCGCTCGGCCGCCATCATCTCCAGAAATGCTTCTATTCGTGCGCCGCTCGCCATCGCCATCAACGTTCGAGCCGCTCGGCAGGAACCCTCACGCTCATCTCCGCCTGCTTCGGTTCGACAAAGGTGACAAGGGCGAACATGGCTCCGTAGACGAGACCCACGAGGATGGCGATAACCGTCAGCAATCGAAACAGTGTCGGCATCTGGCTCCCGCCCTCAATACTCCAAGGCCGGCCCGGTTATGGATTGGCCGTTGCCCCAATGCAAGTCCGCCGCGTTCCCCGCCACCGTGACATTTGCTTGACGCGGGGCGGCTTTTCATGTCGAAACCAGCCCAATAATACCAGGGTCTCCCTGGTATGGGCGCCAAAACGATGGCTCGGGGAATGACAGCGACCGACAACTCACCCGCGCAGGACATTCCCGCCCTGGTCACGAAACTGGGGCGGCGCAGCATTGTATTCATCGGGCTCATGGGCGCCGGCAAGACGGTCATCGGGCGCAAGGTGGCTACGGCGCTCGACCTTCCCTTCATCGACAGCGACCACGAGATTGAACGCGTATCGCGCATGACCGTGCCCGAACTCTTCTCCAAATATGGCGAAGCGGAGTTCCGCTCGCTGGAACGCCGGGTTCTCGCGCGCCTGCTCAAGCAGGGACCGCAGGTGCTTTCCACCGGCGGCGGCGCCTTCATGAGCGAGCGAACGCAAAAAGCAATCGCCCGCAGCGGCATCTCAGTCTGGCTGAAAGCCGATCTTGAGACGCTAATGCACCGTGTCGCCAAACGCCAGAACCGGCCGCTGCTCCACGCGGAAGATCCGCACGCCGTCATGCAGCGCCTGATGGACCTGCGCTACCCGGTCTACGGACACGCCGACATCATCGTGCGCACCCGCGACGAGCCAAAAGAGACCATCGCCGCCGAGGTGCTCGGCAGTCTCGTCGCGCATTTCAACAAGCACCAGAATGAAGGATGAGCGCCGAATGAGCACGGAAACGCAAGCGCCGGTCGTGGTTCCCGTCGATCTTGGCGCGCGCTCATACGATATCGTCATTGGTCCCGGCATTCTCGGCTCCGCCGGCGCGGAGATCGCGCGGCGCATTCCTGGCACCCGCGCCGCCATTGTCACCGACACCAATGTCGCCGCCACCCATCTGCGCACGCTACGAGATGCTCTGTCGGAAGCCGGCATCGCCCACGAGGTCGTCACCATCGCGCCCGGCGAGAAAAGCAAGAGCTTCGCCACGCTGCAGGACGCTGTGGATGCCATCCTGTCTGCCCGGCTGGAGCGGGGCGACACGGTAATCGCGCTGGGCGGCGGGGTCGTCGGCGACCTGACCGGTTTTGCCGCAGGTATCGTGCGGCGCGGCATGAATTTCGTGCAGGCGCCGACCTCGCTGCTGGCGCAGGTGGATTCTTCCGTCGGCGGCAAGACGGGCATCAACACCGGCCATGGCAAGAATCTCGTCGGCGTTTTCCACCAGCCGAGATTGGTGCTGGCCGACACGGCGGCGCTCGACACCCTCCCTCCCCGCGAATTCCGCGCCGGCTATGCCGAAATGGCTAAATACGGGCTTATCGACCGGCCGGAATTCTTCGCCTGGCTGGAGGAAAACTGGAAGGACATCTTCGCTGGCGGCGCGGCGCGCGTGGAGGCCATAGCCCAGTCCTGCCGCGCCAAGGCCGATGTCGTCGCGCGCGACGAGCGCGAAGCCGGCGACCGCGCCCTTCTCAATCTCGGCCACACATTCGGCCACGCGCTGGAGGCAGCCACCTCCTATGACAGCGCCCGCCTCGTGCATGGCGAGGGCGTGGCGATAGGCATGGCGCTGGCCCACCGCTTCTCCGCCCGCCTGAACCTTGCCAGCCCGGACGATGCCGGACGGGTAGAGGCGCATTTGCGCAATGTGGGCCTGCCGACGCGGCTTTCGGACATTCCGGGCGAATTACCTGACGCGAGAGCCCTGCTGGCCTATATTGCGCAGGACAAGAAGGTTTCGCGCGGTGCGCTCACCTTCATCCTGACAAGGGGGATCGGCCAGGCCTTCGTCGCGAGCGATGTTCCGACCTCCCAAGTGCTCTCGTTTCTCGAGGAGAATCTCACCCCATGACAGCCGAAACCCTCGTGACCCTCGGCGTGATCGGCTTCCTGATTTTCATGTCTTTCCTGTTTTCGGGAACCGAAACGGGCATGACCGCAGTATCGCGGGCGCGGCTGCACACGCTTGAGAGCAGCGGCGACCTGCGCGCCGGCCTCGTCGCCCGCCTCATCTCCCGCCGCGACAGGCTGGTCGGCGCACTGCTGATCGGCAACAATCTCGTCAACATCCTGGCCTCCGCTCTCGCCACCAGCCTGTTCCTCTCGCTCTTCGGCGAGGCCGGCGTGTTCTACGCCACAATCGTCATGACCGTATTGCTGGTGATCTTTTCCGAAATCCTGCCCAAGTCCTGGGCGCTGGCGAAACCGGAACAGTTCGCGCTTTTCGTGGCCCCCTTCGCGCGGCTCGTGGTGCTGTTCTTCGGCGTTCTTTCCTCGGGGGCCAACGCCTTCGTGCGGCTGCTGCTTGCCGCCTTCGGCGTCAATCTTTCGCGCGATACTTTCATGCTTTCGGCCCATGAGGAATTGCGCGGCACCGTCGAGGTGCTTCACCGCGAGGGCGGCGTGGTCAAGCAGGATCGCGACCGCGTCGGCGGCGTGCTCGACCTGCATGAGCTGGAAGTCTCCGACGTCATGATCCACCGCACCAACATGCGCTCGGTCAATGCCGACGACGATGCAGAGACCGTGGTGCGCGAGATACTGCGCAGCCCTTATACCCGCATACCGGTCTGGCGTGATTCGACCGAGAACATCGTCGGGGTCGTTCATGCGAAGGATCTGCTGCGCGCGCTTAACGACGCAGAGAACGACGCCAGCCGCATCGACATCATGAAGGTCGCGTCCAAACCCTGGTTCGTGCCCGACACCACGACGCTCCAGGACCAGCTCAACGCCTTCCTGCGGCGCAAGGCGCATATCGCCATCGTCGTCGACGAATATGGCGAGGTGGAAGGGCTGGTGACGCTGGAGGACATCATCGAAGAAATCGTCGGCGACATCGCCGATGAGCACGATATCGAGGTTCAGGGCGTCAAGCAGGAGGCAGACGGGTCGGTGGTTGTCGAAGGCTCCGTGCCCATCCGCGACCTGAACCGCGCGCTCGACTGGAACCTGCCCGACGAGGAAGCCACCACGATAGCCGGCCTGGTGATCCACGAGACCCAGACCATTCCGGAGGAAAAGCAGGCCTTCACCTTCTTCGGCAAGCGCTTCATCGTCATGAAACGCGACAAGAACCGCATCACCCGGTTGCGCATCCGACCGGTGGAGTAGAGGTCACCACCGGGTCCTTTCGCCCGGCGCGGCAGGCTCGATGGCGAGCGCGTGCAGGCCGGCTTTCAGCTCGTCAGCCAGCGCCGTGTTCACCGCCCGATGCCGCTCGACGCGGCTCATCCCGTCGAATACGGGGCTGACGATGCGCACGCGGAAATGCGTCTCGCCGCTGCCGTCGAACGTTTCCTGATGACCGCCTTCGGTGTGATGATGCCCGGCGTGAAGATGGCTCTCGTTGATGACGGCGAGCCTTTCGGGCGAAAAGGTCGCGGTGAGCTTCTGTTCGATTGCGGATTGGATGGACAAATCACGTACCTCGTACCATATGGAGACTGTTCCCCCTCATATAGCCACTCGCTATAGCATTTTGCGATCGGGTGGAATTACCCGATGTCCGCACAAATGCGGAGAAACAAGGAGATAGGACGCGTGGCGTCCTATGTCGACGCTGCGCGAAATGTCAATTCTTGTTTCGTATCGAGCAAGCGTCATAATCACAACTGATTTGCATTCGATGGACCCGGAATGAAACTGAACTCGAAATATTTCGAGAAAATCCGCATTCGCCCCGAAAGGCCGGCGGATGCCGACGCACATGCGCCGCGCTGCCAGTGGGACGGCTGCGAGGAAGCGGGCACACATCGCGCGCCAGTGGGCCGTCACCGGGAGGGCGAGTATTTCCGTTTCTGCTTCCAGCACGTGCGCGAATATAACAAGGGTTACAACTACTTCTCCGGCCTGAAGGACACCGATATCGCCCGCTTCCAGAAGGAAGCGCTGACCGGCCACAGGCCCACTTGGAAAGTCGGATCCAACGGCCAAGCGCGCGCGTCGGGCGATTTTGCGCCCTTCCGTTCTGGCCACGCCGCCTACCACAAGCGCATGGGCGATCCGTTCAACCTGTTCAGCGGAGCCGCGGCACAGGCTCGCGAACCCGTGAAGAAGCGCCTTCGTCCGCTTGAGGCCAAGGCGCTCGAAACCTTGGGCCTGGGAGCGGAAGCGACTGGCGCGGACATAAAGGCGCGCTATAAAGCCCTGGTGAAGCGCCATCACCCGGACGCCAACGGCGGCGACAGGAGATCGGAAGCGCGTTTTCGCGACGTGCTGCAGGCTTACCGTCTGTTAAAGCAGGCAGGTTTCTGCTAGCTCCGTCCCCTGCGCGTGAACGATCTGGATATCCTTAGCCGTTTTTGGCGGGACCGCGCCCCTCCCAGGCGCCGGATTGCAATCGCATTGTGAGGCGGAAACGCTTCAATCGTTGATGAGCGGAATGGGCGAAAGCGCCCTGCGCTGGAGGTATGATGAACAAGATTGATCGCGATATAGCCAATCTCCCCGACACGACCGTTCCCGTGAAGGATACGTTCGGCTTCGAATCCGACATGGTCGTGCCGGCCTATTCTGCGGCGGATTCGCATGTGCCCGATATCGATCCCGACTATCTATTCGACAAACAGACCACGATGGCGATCCTGGCCGGCTTTGCCTATAATCGCCGTGTCATGGTCTCGGGCTATCATGGCACGGGCAAGTCCACCCATATCGAGCAGGTGGCGGCGCGGCTGAACTGGCCCTGTGTGCGCATCAATCTCGACAGCCATGTCTCCCGTATCGATCTCGTGGGCAAGGACGCCATCGTCGTCAAGGAAGGCATGCAGGTCACCGAGTTCCGGGACGGCATCCTGCCCTGGGCCTATCAGCACAATGTCGCACTCGTCTTCGACGAATACGATGCGGGCCGCCCGGACGTGATGTTCGTCATCCAGCGGGTTTTGGAATCCTCCGGCCGGCTGACCCTGCTCGACCAGAGCCGCGTGATCCACCCGCATCCGGCCTTCCGCCTGTTCGCCACCGCCAATACGGTGGGTCTCGGCGACACGACCGGCCTTTATCACGGCACCCAGCAGATCAATCAGGCGCAGATGGATCGCTGGTCCATCGTCACCACGCTCAATTATCTGCCGCACGACGAGGAAGTGGCGATCGTCCAGGCCAAGGCCAAGCATTACCAGAACGAGAAGGGCCGCGGGATCGTCGGCCGTATGGTGCGCGTGGCCGACATGACGCGCTCGGCCTTCATGAACGGCGACCTGTCCACCGTCATGAGCCCGCGCACCGTCATCATGTGGGCCGAGAACGCGGAGATATTCAGCGACGTCGGCTTCGCTTTCCGACTGACCTTCCTCAACAAGTGCGACGAGTTGGAGCGTGCCATCGTGGCGGAGTTCTATCAGCGCGCCTTCGGCGAGGAGTTGCCCGAATCGGCCGCCAATGTGGTGCTGAGCTAAGCAGGAGGAAAGTGGAATGGCATATCAAGGCGGTTGTCATTGCGGAAAGGTGCGCTTCAGCGTCGAGGTCGACCTTTCCAACCCTATCACCTGCAATTGCTCGTACTGCTCGAAACGGGGCAGCATCCTGGCCTTCACGCCGGATGAGAACTTCGTTCTCGAACAAGGCGGCGAAGACCTTGCCGAGTACCGCTTCAACACGAAGACCATCGCGCATCTCTTTTGCCAGACCTGTGGCATGGAATCGTTTGCGCGCGGCGCAATGCCGGACGGCGCGAAAATGGCGGCGGTGAATATTCGTTGCCTGGAGGGCATTGAACTCAACGCAATCGAGCCCCGGCAGATTGATGGACGATCGCGCTAGACAGGAAACTTGAATGTCAGGCCCCGGCGACAACACACGCAACCGGCCGAACACGGTCACCGACACGGATGCCTTCAAGCGTGCCGTTTCGACCTGCGTGCGCGCCATAGCCGGCGATCATGACCTGGAAGTATCGTTCACCAAGGACAAGCCCGCCCTTTCGGGCAACCGCGCGCGCCTGCCCGAAATACCCAGGAAGCCGACCCCGGAAAACCTCCAGATCACGCGGGGCCTCGGCGATTCGATGGCGCTGCGCCGCGCCTGCCACGACGTTCGCCTCCACAGCCGCCTGGCGCCCCAGGGCCAGCAGGCCCGCGCCATCTACGATGCGGTCGAGCAGGCCCGCGTGGAAGCCATCGGCGCGCGCACCATGCAGGGCGTGTCGGACAATCTGGCTGCTATGCTGGAAGACAAATATACCCGCGCCAACCTTGCCGACGTGTCCGACCGCGCCGACGCGCCGCTGGAGGACGCCGTCGCGCTTCTGGTGCGTGAGAAACTGACAGGCCGCAAGGCCCCCAGGAGCGGAGAACGGCTGGTCGATATCTGGCGCGACTGGGTGGAGGACAAGGCCGGCGGCGATCTCGAGGCATTGCTGCCCAATATCGACAATCAGGACGCCTTTGCCCGCGCTGTTCGCGACCTTCTGGGCGCCATGGAGATGGGCGAGGAACTGGAGGAAGACGACCAGCCCGAGGAAAACGAGGACGACAGCGACCAGCCGCAAGGCGAGGAATCCTCCGAGGAGGGCGGCGAGGACGATTCGGAGGGCGAAAAATCCCAGGCCGAGGAATCCGACGCTGCCAGCGACGAGAACGAGGCCGGCGAAAGCGACGCTGCCGAGACGACCGCCGAGGATGTGATGGACGATGACGACCTCGACAACGAGACGCCCGGCGAGGCCAGACGCCCCGAAAGCGCCTTCGACCAGGCCGCCAACGAGATCGACTACCGCGTCTTCACCACCGAGTTCGACGAAACGGTGGGCGCGGAGGAGCTTTGCGACGAGGAAGAGCTCGACCGCCTGCGTGCCTTCCTCGACAAGCAGCTTGCTAATCTGCAGGGCGTCGTCGGCCGTCTTGCCAACCGGCTCCAGCGCCGCCTCATGGCCCAGCAGAACCGCTCCTGGGATTTCGATCTGGAGGAAGGCGTGCTTGATACGGCACGCCTCGTGCGTCTTGTCATCGACCCCATGCAGCCGCTTTCCTTCAAGCAGGAGCGCGACACCAATTTCCGCGACACCGTCGTCACGCTGCTGATCGACAATTCGGGGTCCATGCGCGGCCGGCCCATTTCCGTCGCCGCCACCTGCGCCGATATCCTCGCCCGCACGCTTGAGCGTTGCGGCGTGCGTGTGGAAATCCTCGGCTTCACCACCCGCGCCTGGAAAGGCGGGCAGGCCCGCGAGAAATGGCTGAAGGAGGGTAAGCCGGCAACGCCCGGCCGCCTCAACGACCTCCGCCACATCATCTACAAATCGGCCGACGCCCCATGGCGCCGCGCTCGCCGCAATCTCGGCCTGATGATGCGCGAAGGGCTGCTCAAGGAGAATATCGACGGCGAAGCGCTCCTGTGGGCCCATCAGCGCCTGATCGCCCGGCCCGAGCAGCGCAAGATCCTGATGATGATCTCGGACGGCGCACCGGTCGACGATTCGACCCTGTCAGTGAACCCCGGCAATTATCTCGAACGCCACCTGCGCGGCATCATCGAGCTTATAGAGACGCGCTCGCCAGTCGAGCTTCTGGCCATCGGGATCGGCCATGACGTGACCCGCTACTACCGTCGCGCGGTCACCATCGTCGACGCCGAGGAATTGGCCGGAGCCATGACCGACCAGCTCGCCTCCCTGTTCGAAGACGAAGCGCAGCGCCCCGGCGGGCTGCGGCGGATACGCCGTGCGGGATAGACCCGCTTTCCCGCGCATAACCCGCCTGCCATGCCGGCTGGCTTTTGCCTGTTTCCTCGCTCTCTCTCCGGCCCGTGCCCAGGAGGGGGTGACCGAAACATTCGAGGTTGCGGCGCGCGCCATCTCCAGTTTCCGCATCGGCTCCAGCCAGACCCGCTTTGGCCCGCTGGAATTCGTGGGCGGGCTGGAAATGACGGCGTCCAACCGGAATTTCGGCGCGCTCTCCTCGGTCCGCTTCCTTCAGCCCGGAACGCGGTTCATCGGGGTGGCCGACACCGGTTTCTGGTTCTCCGGCAGCCTGGAATATGACGAGGAAAGTCGCCCGGCCGGCATCGCCGATTTCGCGATGACCCAGATGATCGACGCGGAAGGACAGTTCACCGGCCACAAATGGACCACCGATGCCGAGGCGCTGGCCGTGCGCGGATCGCAGGCGACGGTCGGCTTCGAGCGGGTGCACCGGATCGCGGTCTTCGCGCTCGAGGAAAACGCGGAACCCGGCCCCCTGCTGGGCGAGCGCGACTTCCTGGTTCCGCCCCATGAGCTACGCTCCAACCGGGGTTTCGAAACCCTCGCCTTCGCGCCGGAGGACGGCCCGCTGGCAGGTGCGCTGGTCGCCGTCACCGAACACAGCATCGATAAGGCCGGCAATATTTTCGCCGCCGTTCTGGACGGCCCGCAAAAAGGCGTCTTCACCGTAGCGCGGTCGAGCGACTTCTACATCACCGATGGTGCTTTCCTGCCCGATGGCGACCTCCTTTTGCTGGAACGCCGCTTCTCCATGGCCGCCGGCGTGGCCATGCGCCTGCGCCGCATCGAGGCCGAAAGCATAAGACCGGGAGCCGTAGCCGACGGCCCGGTGCTTCTGGAAGCCGACATGGCCTATCAGATCGACAATATGGAGGCCCTGGATGTGTGGCAGCGGCAGGACGGTGCGACGATGGTTTCGCTGATGTCCGACGACAACCACTCGATATTGCAGCGCAATCTCTATCTCGAGTTCCGGATGTCCGAAGAATAATCCTTCGCGCTACCGTGCAGCTTCGACCGGACGCAGCACGGTGATCAGCACGCCGTAGGGCACAAGCATCGCCAGCCCCACGAGCAGTTTCACGCCGAGGTCGCCCAGCGCCAGCGATACCCACAGCGGAACGTCCATACCGAAGCCCAGCAGCGCAACCGGAAAGGCCAGCGAGCCGTCTTCCAGACCGAAGGCAGTGTCCATGAACGAGAAGCGCGCGGCGAAGGCCAGCGAGAAGAACAGCAAGGTATCGAGTGCCGACCCGAGCAGCGAGGAGACCAGAGGCGCGCGCCACCAGACGCCATGGCGCAGCCGATCAAACACGGCGATGTCGAGCAATTGCGCGACCAGAAAGGCCGTGCCCGAAGCGATGGCGATGCGCGGGCTCGCAAGCCACACGGACAGAAGCACAGCCAGCACGAAGCCGACTAGCACCACGCGCCGCGCCGCTTCCGGTCCGAAGCGGCGGTTGGTCAGATCGGTGACGAGGAACGCGGCGGGATAAGTGAAAGCGCCCCAGGTGAGGACGTCACCAAGGCCCAGATGCTGGAACGGAAATTGGACGAGGAAATTGGAGGCGGCGACGATGGCCGTCATGGTGGCCACAAAGGGCCAGACTGCATAAATGCGCGTCATTTTTTTATCCTGGGTAATGGAACCAGCGGGCGGGATCAGGATCCCGCCCTGGATCGGATTGGTTAGGCTGCCGCCTGCTCGGAGAGCTTCTTGGCGATCTGCTTCTTGAGAAGGCGCGCGCGCTGGGACAACTCGTTCGACTTGGCTTTCAGCAGGAAAGCATCGAGGCCACCGCGGTGCTCCACCGTGCGCAGCGCATTCGCCGAAACGCGCAGGCGGTAATTCTGGCCGAGCGCCTCGGACATCAGCGTGACGTCGCACAGATTGGGAAGGAAACGCCGACGGGTGCGGTTGTTGGCGTGGCTCACATTGTTGCCGCTCATCACGGCCTTGCCGGTCAGTTCACAAGCGCGGGACATATTTTCTACCTTATCTTTCGGACCATACCAGTCTGCCGCACCCGAAGGTCGGCGCGCGGTAAACTTGGCGGCCTCGTGGAAATTCGCCGTTCCATTAGAGGTAAAAGGCCGCAAGGTCAAGCGCGGGCGGCCGGGCGGAATGCCGCGCGGCACCCAATTATTGCCGGAATTGCGGTGATCAACGTGGATGAGGCAACGGCGGCGACACCGCACGGAGACCGCTGAGATGAAACACACCGTCAGCTTCGCGCTGGGAACGATCCTGCTGCTGGGAACCGGCCCCGCCGGCGCGGAGCAGAATTCGTACCGCGTGCGCTATGACGCCTCCCTGTTCGGCCTGCCGATCGGGCGAGCCGTTTTCGACACGAATTTCAACGGCAGTACCTTCGCCATCTCCGGAAACTTCGCCAGCGCCGGCATCGCCCGTCTGTTCGACCGCACGGACGGGGCGGTGACCGTCACCGGACGGATCGGCCAGAACTCCAGCCAGCCGCAGACCTATGTGCTGAACTACCGAAGCGGCGACAAACGCAAGCGCACGACCGTCACTTTTTCGAGCGGCAAGGTGGAGCGCACGGAAAACGAGCCGGCGCCGAAGAAGCGCGGCGACGATTGGGTGCCCGTCGAGAAGGAGCATTTGAACGGCGTGGCAGACCCGCTTTCCGCGGCGTTGCTGCCGGCTGCCGATGTCGGGAGCGTGTGCAACCGGACGATGAAGGTCTATGACGGGGAAATACGCGCCGACCTCGTGCTGAGCCCCGCCTCTGCCAAGGAGGCGTTCCGCGACATGGCCGTCACCTGCCGCGCGAAATTCGTTCCCGTCGCCGGCTACCGCAAGAACCATTCCTCGATAAAGTTCCTGCGCGACAAGGCACGCATCCTCGTCGGGTTCAACCGGGTCGAAGGACGGGATCTTTATTCGCCGGCCCAGGCGACCATTGCCACCAAGGTCGGAACGGTGCACATCAGGGCAAAACCGATCTGAGGGTGGGGAAGATGGCGCGCGCGACGCTGGTGGGCTTTTCGGCCGTTGTGATGTGGGCTTTGCTGGCGCTGTTCACAGCCGCGTCGGGCAAGGTGCCGCCCTTTCTCCTGTCGGCCCTCGCCTTCACCGTCGCCACCGCGATAGGCCTCGCCATGCGGCTTGTGACGAAGGGCCAGGCGCCTGCCGCGCCCGTCCCGTTCATCGTCTGGCTGGTGGGCATCGGCGGGCTGTTCGGCTATCACTTCTTCTACTTCACCGCCCTCAGGAACGCGCCCGCCGTCGAGGCCAGCCTGATCGCGTATCTGTGGCCGCTTCTGATCGTTCTGGGTTCGGCGTTGATGCCGGGCGAGCGGCTGGGCTGGCACCACATCGCGGGCGCGCTTCTGGGCCTTGCCGGCACCTTCCTCATCATCACCAAGGGCGGCGGCTTCACCTTCGAAAGCCGCTACGCCCTCGGCTACGCCGCAGCAGGCGCCTGCGCGCTGTTCTGGTCCAGCTATTCCCTGCTCTCCCGCAGGTTCCAGGCCGTGCCGACCAGCATGGTGACGTGGTATTGCGCCGGCACCGCGATTCTTTCGGCCCTCTGCCATATATTGCTGGAGGAAACCATCTGGCCGGCCTCTGCCGGCGAATGGTTGGCAATCGCCGGGCTTGGCCTTCTGCCGGTAGGGGCCGCCTTCTTTGCCTGGGACTACGGGGTCAAGCGCGGCAACATCCAGGTGCTGGGCGCCGCCAGCTACGCCGCCCCGCTCCTTTCCACGCTGATCCTGATCGGCGCCGGCGCGGCGGAGGCGACGATCAACATCCTCGCCGCCTGCCTGCTGATCACCGGCGGCGCAGCGCTGGCCGCCAAGAACATGATATTCGGGAACGGCAGCAAGCGGGCCGGCGCGGCAAAGGCCTGACGGTTCACCCCCTGCCCGTCACGAAACATCCTTCCGCTTCCTGACTTCGGCGAAGACCTCCTCGTCGCTCACGTGCTGCATGCCGAGGTTCCGACGGATTACAGGGTCGTGCCCGCGCAGGAAGGGGTTTGTCGCCATTTCCTTGGCCATAGTGGTGGGCAGCGTCGGCTTGCCTTCCGCGCGCAGGATACGGATCTGGGCCGCGCGTTCCTTGAGCGCGGAGTTAGTGGGATCGACGGTCAGCGCGAAACGGGCATTGGCTTCCGTATATTCGTGCCCGCAATAGACAATTGTCTCCGGCGGCAGAGCCATAAGCTTCTTCAGCGAGGCGAACATCACCGGCGGCTTGCATTCGAACAGCCGCCCGCAGCCGAGCGCGAACAGCGTATCGCCTGTAAAGGCGATGCCGGCATCGGCGAAATGATAGGTGATATGCCCAGCCGTGTGACCCGGCGTTTCGATGACGTGCGCCGCCTGCGCTCCCACCCTCACGGTGTCGCCTTCCTCGACGGTGCGGTCGATGCCAGGAATGCGATCTGCCTCGCGCGCCGGGCCGACGATGGTCAGGCCGAAGCGCTCCTTGAGCGCCAGATTGGCGGTCACGTGGTCCTGGTGATGATGGGTGGTCAGGATCATCGTCGGGCGCCAGCCCGTGCGCTCTATGGCGCTCAGTATGGCGCTTTCCTCCGGCGCATCGATGATGGCCGTCTCGCCTGTTTGCGCATCCCGCGCAAGAACGCCGAAATTATCGCTCCGGCACATGAATTGCTCGATCTCCAGCGTCATGGAATTCCTCCGTTTCAGCGGGACGACAGGGGCCGTCACCCCGTTGCCGCCCCTGTGATCGCCACGAATTGACTTCTTGTCTTGGCCGCAAACGGCCCGTACCGTCCACCCCATGATTTCGGATATAGTGGATCTCAAGGCATTTTACGCGACACTGCTCGGCCGCTTCGCGGAGCGTTCGATCTCGATGGCGCTGTCCAGCCTGTGGACCAAGCTGCCCGAGGAACGGCTCATGGGTCTCGGCTACACCCTGCCCTGGCTCGACCGATTCGCCGCCGACGCGGAACGGACCTTCGCTTTCATGCCGGCACGGCAGGGCGCGGTGACATGGCCGCCCGGCAAGCCGTCGGCGACAGCTATCGTTCTGGAGGACGAGTTGCCGCTTGCGGACGCTGCGCTCGACCGGGTGCTTCTGGTCCATGCGCTCGAGCATACGGAAAATCCTCGCCAGGCCCTGCTCGAAATATGGCGCGTGCTGGCCCCGGGCGGGCGACTTGTCATCGTGGTGCCGAACCGGCGCGGCATGTGGGCCCGCTTCGAGCACACGCCCTTCGGCACCGGCCGTCCCTATTCGCGCGCCCAGCTTGTTGAATTGCTGCGTGAGGCCAATTTCACGCCGGCCAGATGGGCCGACGCACTGCATTTTCCACCGGCGGAACGGCGCTGGATCATGCGGCTTCACCGCTGGCTGGAACATGCCGGACGCCGCTTCTGGCCGTTGTTCGCAGGCGTGCTTGTGGTGGAAGCTGAAAAGCGGCTTTACCAGGGCCTGCCGGCAATGGCGCGGCGCAGCCGGCGCGTGCTGATGCCGGTGTTCACTCCCCAGGGCGCGACCATGGGCGGATGGAACGGCAGGAAAACGACCGGAGGATGACATGTGGCGCAACAGGCGAATTCTCGACCTCTTCGACATAAGGGAACCTCTGCTTCTGGCACCCATGGCGGGTTCGGCCGGCAGCGAACTGGCGATTGCCGTGATCGAGGCCGGCGGGCTGGGCGCGCTGCCTTGCGCCATGCTCTCACCGGAGCAGATCCGCAACGAACTCGGCGTCATCCGCCAGCGCACTTCGGGCCCGGTCAATCTCAACTTCTTCTGTCACGTGCCGCCCGAACCGGATGCCGCGCGCGAGGCTGATTGGCGCCGGCGCCTGGCCGGCTATTACCGTGAATTCGGCCTCGATCCCGATGCCGCGCCGGCAGGCGCCGGCCGCAACCCCTTCAGCGAAGAAAGCTGCGCCATCGTCGAGGAATATCGGCCGGAGGTCGTCAGCTTTCATTTCGGCCTGCCCGAGCCCCGGCTGATGGAGCGCGTGCGCGCCACGGGCGCCAGGATCATCGCCTCGGCCACCACCGTCGCGGAGGCGCGCTACCTGGAGGAACACGGCTGCGACGCCATCATCGCCCAGGGGGCGGAGGCCGGCGGCCACCGCGGCGTCTTCCTGGAAAGCGATATCTCCACGCAGCCCGGCACGCTCGCGCTCGTACCGCAGGTCGTGGATGCGGTCTCGGTGCCGGTCATCGCCGCCGGTGGAATATCGGACGGGCGCGGCATCGCCGCCGCCTTCATGTTGGGCGCATCGGCGGTGCAGGTCGGCACCGCCTATCTGCAATGCCCGGAGGCCCTGACCGGCACGCCGCACCGTGAGGCGCTGTCCAAGGCCCGCGACGATCGAACGGTGCTGACGAACGTATTCACCGGTCGCCCGGCACGTGGCCTTTTGAACCGCATCGTCTCCGAAGTCGGTCCGATGAGCGCCGACGCTCCCCAGTTTCCCCTAGCGACCGCAGCCATCATGCCGCTGCGAAAAGCGGCCGAGGAAAAAGGCTCCGGCGACTTCTCTCCCTTGTGGGCCGGTCAGGCCGCCTCGCTTGCCCGCCCGGGGCCGGCGACCGAAATGACGCGCAACATGCTGAGCGAGGCCAAGGCGCTGCTGCAGATCTGAGTTGGAAACGAGGCGATCGCGACCGCTTACCGCTTCAACAGGAACACGGCCTGTTGGCCGAAGAAATTCCAGAACCACCAGGGCATCGAAAGCCCGATCTTCTGCCCATTAGCGTCCAGCGCGGCGGCGCTTTCCACCGTCGCGCCGATTTCCTCACACAGCGCGACGAAATCGCGGATCGTGCAGAAGTGGATGTTCGGCGTGTCGTACCAGGAATAGGGCAGGTCCTTGGTCACCGGCATACGCCCCTTGAACAGGAGGGAGAGTCGCACCCGCCAGTGACCGAAATTGGGAAAGGAGACGATGGCGCGGTCGCCGATGCGCAGGAGTTCCTCGAGCACGGCCCTGGGATTGTGCGTGGCCTGGAGCGTTTGCGACAGGACCACGTAATCGAAACCCCGGTCGGGGTAGAAGACGAGATCCCGGTCGGCATCGCCCTGCACCACCGAAAGGCCGCGCGCCACGCATTCATTGACGCCCCGCTGCGAGATTTCCAGACCGCGGCCATCGACCTTCCTATGGCCTTCGAGCAGTTCCAGCAGAGCGCCGTCGCCCGACCCGACATCCAGCACTCTCGCGCCTGGCCTGATGAGATCGGCAATGACCTGCAGGTCGACACGCTGGGTGTTGTTCACGCTCATGATGAAATCCCTGCGTTGCGCGCAGCCGACTTCAGAAAACCTTCGACGGCGGCGTGAAACTCCGGCTCGTCCAACAGGAAGGCGTCATGCCCCCGGTCCGTGTCGATCTCGACGAAGGAGACGGAAGCACCCGCCGCGTTGAGCGCATGGACCACCATTCGGCTTTCCTCCGTCGGAAACAGCCAGTCGCTGGTGAACGAGACGACGCAAAAGCGTGTCTTAGTGCCCGTGAAGGCGCGTGTGAGATGGCCGTCATGCTCGGCGGCGAGATCGAAATAGTCCATAGCTCTCGTCAGATAGAGATATGAATTGGCGTCGAAGCGGTCGACGAAGGTGATGCCCTGGTGACGCAGATAGCTCTCGATCTGGAAGTCGGCGTCGAACCCGAACGTGAGCTGGTCGCGGTCCTGGAGGTTGCGCCCGAATTTGCGATGCAGCGCCGGCTCCGACAGATAGGTGATGTGGGCGGCCATGCGCGCCACCGCCAGCCCCTTGCCGGGGTGCTTGCCCGATTTCAGATAGGCTCCGCCGTTCCAGTCCGGGTCGGCCATCACCGCCTGGCGGCCCACCTCGTGGAAGGCGATGTTCTGCGCGGTGTGCCGCGCTCCCGTCGCGATAGGCACGGCGGTAAGCACCCGCTCGGGAAAGCTCGCCGCCCATTCCAGTACCTGCATGCCACCCATCGATCCGCCGATGACGCAGAACAGCCGCCCGATGCCCAGATGATCGACGAGCATGACCTGCGCGCGCACCATGTCCTTGACGGTGATGACCGGCAGGTCCAGCCCGTACGGTTCGCCCGTTTCCGGGTTCAGGCTCGCCGGCCCGGTAGAGCCGAGGCAACTGCCGATCACATTGGCGCAGATGACGAAAAACCGGTCGGTGTCGATGACCTGTCCCGGTCCCACCAGCGCTTCCCACCAGCCGGGCTTGCCCGTCACCGGATGCGGGTTCGCCACATGCTGGTCGCCAGTGAGCGCATGGCAGATGAGGATGGCATTGGAGCGGTCGCCGTTGAGCGAGCCATAGGTCTGATAGGCGACCTGGAAGGGCGAAAGCGTGAGGCCGGCGGCAAGCTTCAGCGGCTTGTCCGGCCCGAACCGCACAACCTGGCTCGACGGCTCATTGGCCTCGTCGCGCGCCTTCGCCACTCTCGATCGCGTCATTGCGCCTCTCCATACAACCGGCCGCAAGCAACAAAAAAACCGGCATTGCCATCGCAAAGCCGGTCAGTAAGCTGCGCGGCCTTTTAGCGACTTGTTTTACGTGGCTGCAAGCCGACCGGCCAAATCACCACGACAGTTGACCAAGCTTTTACGGCCACAGGCCCTTTGCGTCAACGCGGATGATGGGCTAAAGCAGGCGGCTTCAATTCACGGGAAATACCGATGAGCCTTGCTGACCGCCCCCAACCGAAATCCGGCGTCATGGACATCGCCGCCTATGTGCCCGGCCGCGAAACCGCACCCGGCGCTGCAAAGGTATGGAAACTGTCCTCCAACGAAACCCCGCTCGGCCCCTCACCGGCGGCGGTCGAGGCCATGCGCGCGGCAGCGGAACATCTGGAACTTTATCCCGATGGCCAGGCTACCGCCTTGCGTGACGCCATCGCCAGGACCCACGGCCTCAATCCGGAAAACATTCTCTGCTCCAACGGTTCGGACGAACTGCTTGGCCTGCTGGCCCATGTCTACCTGAACCCGGGTGACGAGGGCATCTTCACCGAGCACGGCTTCCTCGTTTACCGCATCCAGATCCTGGCCAACGGCGCCACGCCTGTTGTGGTCAAGGAGAAGGACGAGCGCGCTGACGTCGACGCTATCCTGGCCGCCGTCACCGAGCGCACGAAGATCGTCTTCCTGGCCAATCCGAACAACCCGACCGGCACCTATCTGCCGATGGACGAAGTGCGCCGCCTGCAGGCCGGCCTGCCGAAACAGGTCCTCCTGGTTCTGGACGCGGCCTATGCCGAATATGTGCGCCGCAACGACTACGAGTCGGGCATCGAGCTCGTCTCGTCGTCGCAGAACGTTGTGATGACCCGCACCTTCTCCAAGATCTACGGGCTCGCGGCACTGCGGATCGGCTGGATGTATGCCCCGGCCCACATCGTGGACGCCGTTAACCGCGTGCGCGGGCCATTCAACGTCAACGCGCTGGCCATCGCCGCCGGCGCAGCGGCAATGGGCGACAGGGCGCATGTCGAAAAGGCCATCGCCCACAACGACCAATGGCTTTCCTGGCTGACCGGGGAACTGATGGCGCTCGGCCTGCACGTCACGCCTTCGGCCGGCAACTTCCTGCTGATCCACTTCCCGGAGAACGGCGGCAGGACGGCCGAGCAGGCCGATGCCTTTCTGCTCAAGCGGGGCTACGTGCTGCGCCGCGTCGCCGCCTACGGCTTTCCGAATGCGCTGCGCATGAGCGTGGGCACGGAGGAGGCCAATCGTGGCGTGGTCGCCGCGCTCACCGACTTCATAGGCGGCTGATCCAGTGCCTGATATTCACTTTGAAAAGATCGCCCTGATAGGCATCGGCCTTATCGGCTCCTCCCTCGCCCGCATCATCCGCCGGGAAGGGCTGGCGACCGAAATCGCGATTTCGACCCGCCGTGCCGAAACGCTTTCGCGTGCCCGCGAATTGAAACTCGGCGACAGCTATCACCCGGATGCGGCGGAGGCTGTAAGGGACGCGGACCTGGTCATCGTCTGCGTGCCGGTGGGCGCTTCCGGTGCGATGGCCGCCGATATCGCCGCCGCTCTGAGGCCCGGCGCCATCGTCACCGATGTCGGCTCCACCAAGGGGTCCGTCATCGGGCAGATGCAGCCCTATCTGCCGGACAGTGTGCACTTCATCCCCGGCCATCCGGTCGCCGGCACGGAACATTCAGGACCGGATGCCGGTTTCGCCGAATTGTTCGAGGGCCGCTGGTGCATCCTGACACCGCCCGAAGGTACCGATGCCGGGGCCGTTGCTAGACTGAGCAGGTTCTGGGAGAGCTGCGGCTCCATGGTCGACATCATGGACCCTCAGCACCATGACATGGTGTTGGCCATCGTCTCCCACCTGCCGCACATCATCGCCTATAATATCGTCGGAACCGCCGACGATCTCGAAACGGTGACGAAGTCGGAAGTCATCAAATATTCTGCATCCGGCTTCCGGGACTTCACGCGTCTGGCAGCTTCCGACCCAACGATGTGGCGGGACGTGTGCCTGCACAACCGCGACGCCATCCTGGAAATGCTGTCGCGCTTTTCCGAAGACCTGTCGGCGCTCCAGCGTGCCATCCGCTGGGGTGACGGAGACAAGCTCTTCGAAATGTTCACCCGCACCCGCGACATCCGCCGCTCCATCATCGAAGCCGGCCAGGAGATCGACGTCCCCGATTTCGGCCGCCACGTGCTGAGCCACCCGCCGAAGGATTGAGGGCGCGCCCGCTCAGATCGCCGGTATCTGACCAAGCCGGATAAAGCCGAGGGAGATGCGACCGTTTTGTATGCGCAGCGGAAGTGGCTGGTCTGCAAGGCCGGCGATCAGGCCGGATGCCGCGTCCAGCTGATCTTTCAGCTGCGGGAATGCCTGGCCCGCGAGCGCGGCGATGCGCGCGGGTTCGCTGGCTTCGATTCGGAGCTCCGCATCGATTAGGCCGTCTTCACCAACGGATATGGTGCCTGCAACCGACAGCCTGGCTCCGCCTCCGGCCTCGCTGACGACCAGTTCGTCGATCTGCCATGAAGAGCCGTAAAGCTCTCGCTCGCCGCGCAGGAAGCGCCCTACGCCATCCTCCAATGTGGCCGAGATACTGCCGCTGACTGCCGGCAGGTCGATCGCGACTGCTCCGCCGGGCGCAAGATCGTCGAAGCGCGCGGCGAACTGCAGGTCGCTATCCGCCGGCCGCGCATGAAATTCGGTACGGCTGGCGGTCGCCAGCGTGCCCGCGCCGCCCTCCTTGCGCACAAGTACGAGGTCCTTGCCTTCGCTGGAAAAGATATCGGGCAGCGGCGTGGCGATGCGCGCGCTGGCCCGCATGACCCGCCAGTCGAGCTCGACCGCCGGGCCGAACGGCAGCACGATTGCCGCCGGGCCGTCGATCTCGCCGATCACCCGTGCCGGCTGGTAGATCTGGGCAGCCGAACGAAAAGCGCCGGCGCGCACAGAGAAACCCTCGTTCACGTCCTCATAATAAAGGCTGCGGCAGAAAAGCCCGATGCGAAAGGGATACCCCTTCGCCTCCGGCTCCTCGCAATGGGCGCGCACACCATTACGATTGAGGGTGGCGACGGCCTCCCGCGCCTCTCGCTCGACCTCGCGCGCGAAATAGTGCCAGGCCGCAGTATAGGCCGCGATGGCAAGGACAATGGCCCCCGCAAGCAGCGCAAAGCGCCGCGCGAAACGCGATCCTGACCGATTGCTTGACGCCATGCTTGTGCTCCCGCTACCTCGTTGCGCGGCGCGAGGCCGCCGATACAAATGCAACTGGCAGGTGGAAATGGACGATTTTTGGGTCTTTGGCTATGGCTCACTGATGTGGCGACCGGGTTTTGCCCATGTCGAAACGCGCAAGGCGCGCCTTTTCGGCTATCGGCGCGCACTCTGTATCCATTCCCACGTCCATCGCGGCACGCCGGACCGCCCCGGCCTCGTGCTCGGGCTGGATCGAGGTGGCTCCTGCCTCGGCATGGCGTTCAGGGTTCCGGGCGAATTGTCGGACGAGGTGATTGCCTATCTGCGCGAACGCGAACTCGTGACGAACGTCTATCTGGAACGGCGCCTGCCGGTGCGATTGGAGGATGGCACGGCGGTGCTTGCCACGACCTATGTCGTCGACCGCTCCCACCACCAATATGCCGGCAACCTGCCTGTGGAAGAAGCGGCGCGAGCGGTGAGCGGCGCCATCGGCCAATCCGGCCGCAACGACGAATATGTGCTCAACACTATCGCACACCTGCAGGCGCTGGGCATAAGCGATCACTGGCTGGAAGCGGTGGCATCGCGCATCGCGCCCGGACAGAGGGATAAGCCGTGATCGTGCGCAGCTAGCCCGGCTGAGCCCTGGCGGGCACCCCGGCCTCGATGTCGCGCAACCGGCGAAGGGCCGTTTCCGGCAATGGCGGAGCGCCCGGCGATTGCGCCGCCTCCACCAGCATGGCATCGCAGGCGGCTTCAGTCTCGCGCACCAGCCGCTCCTGAAACTCTTCGCGGGAAAGGCCCGGCTCGATCGCCGGCAGGAAGCGCGCCTTTATCACGCCCGGATAGCGCAGGAATCGGCGGCGCGGCCAATAGAGCCCCGCCACATGGGCCACCGGCACGACAGGCACGCCAAGCTGGGCGTAGAGCTCGACAATCCCGTATTTGTAGGAAGGTTCCGCCCCCGGCGCCCGGCGGGTGCCTTCCGGATAGATGATGAGCTGGCGCTTTTCCTTCATCCGCTCGTGCGCCACCTTGATCGCCTGCCTGAGCGCCTTGGAGCGGCTGCCGCGGTCGATGGGGATCATCTTCATCTTGAGCACGTACCAACCGAATAGCGGTATCCAGGTCAATTCGCGCTTGAGGATATAAAGCGCATCCGGAATGGATGGCAGAAAGGCAATCGTGTCCCAGAAGGACTGGTGTTTGGGGGCGATGATGCACGGACCATCGGGCAGGTTTTCAAGGCCCGTGATCTCGGCGCGCGTGCCGGCAAGAACCTTGTGCAGCCAGAGGCTGGAGGATGCCCAGAACTTGGGAACGAACCAGGCCTTCTTGCGCGGCAAAAGGAAATAGACTGGCGTGAAGACGATCATCTGCACGATCAGGTTCAGGTAGAAGGCGACGTTGAATGTGATCGACCGCAGAATGAGCATTGACTGGGCTGCCCCGTTTCCGACGGCTTTATACGAAGGACCATGGATAGTGACCGGTCCGATGGGACAGGACGATCCGCTGGCTAGGCGCGCTGTGCAGGGCGATGCAGCGCATCATCCAAGCAGCGCAACGACGTCCAGCGGTTCGCCCTGTCCCACCCGAAGGGCCGGGCTCGCGCGCGCCATGGCGCGCCTTGCCGCGACACGCGATACCGCCGGTCAGATCGGTCATCATCCATGGTCCTTGGTATAAGCGCCATCACAGGGCCTGTTAGCGCAATGGCTTCCTCAACGAAAGTCCCCTTGCGCTATTAGCTCGTCCAACTATTTGCCGAGATCGGCGCGAACCACGTCGTAGGGCGCTCCATTGCCCTGGCCGGCAACGAGGCCGCGCGCCAGCGATGCGACATATTTCGCATATTCCGTAAACAGCACCCTTAGCGCGTCAGGTTTGGCAAGCCATGCCCCGTCGCGCAGCGGCGTGTTGACGACCGGATAGGGCTGGAGATCGGCCATCGGCAGAATGCGGCGCATCTCCAGGAGGCTGCGCGGCATGTGGTAATTGTTCGTCACCACGATAATGCTGGCGAAGGTGTTGGCGCTCGCCCATTTGGCGCTTTCTTCCGCATTGCCGATCGTGTTGAGGGCAACACGGTCGATGTCGATGCAGCAATTGAACAGGGTGCGATCGCCACCCGTGGCCAGGCGAAGATCGTCGATCCTGGCAACGGGATTGACCCCGCTTATGAGCAGGCGCTTGCCCTTGCCTTCCTTCAAAAGGTCGATAGCCGCGTCGATGCGCGACTGGCCGCCGGTGAGCACGACGATGCCATCCGCCGGCCGCAGCTCCGCGGGCGTCGCCAGCTTTGCAACGTGATTGGCGAAAAAGGCAAAACCTCCGGCGAAAAACGCTGCGCACGCGACCACAAACACCAGGCCGACCAGAAGCGTCCTACGCCATTTTGAGCGCCGGAGAACCTGTTGACCACCGTCTGCCCCAGGGGTTGCAGAGATATTCATGATCCCTTGGATAAGGTCCAAATGCGGCGATGGATAGTCCGCACTGCCGACTGCGCGCAAAAAGATTTACCGCATGTAATCCTGACGTGAAAGAGCTGGCGGGTATCCATTGCTATGTTTCTATGCGCTTCAGGTAGTTGATGACGGTTAGGTGCGTCGTCGCCGCCGTGAGGATGGCGATCACGAATACGATCATGCCCACGCCGAGATAGCCTGAAAGGCCGATGGCAAAATTGCCGAAGAGCGCCGATGTCTGGTCGCCCTCGGGTGTCGCCACATTGCGCGACGACCACCAGGAAAAGGCGACGAAGACCACGATGGCCGCAACGCCGCCCACCGCCGCCCCACGCATGCCCGACAGAAGGAAATGCCTGCGGAACTGCCGAGCGATGAAAGGAGCCTCCGCGCCCACGAAATGAAGCACCTCGATGACGTGGCCGTTGCCTGACATCGCCCCACGCGTGGCGAAGATGACAGTCAGGGCCGTTGCCGACAGCATGAGCGCCAGAACGGCGATGCCGATGGTGACGGTCGTGCGCGCCATGGTCACGAGACGGTCCACCCACGTGCGGTGATCGTCCAGTGCCGCGCTCGGCACCGTCTCGGCGAGCTCGTCGCGCATGGCCGTAAAGTTCGGCTTTTCCGCCGGGTCGATGGTGACGATGACGAGCCGCGGCACCGGCAGTTCGTCAATGTCGAGGTCGGGTCCCAGCCAGGGTTCGAGCAAGCGGGCCGTCGCCTCCTTGCCGACGATGGACGCGCCGCGCACGCCATTGTAGCCCAGTGCGATATCGCGCGCCTCCGCCAGCGCGGCCTCTATATCGAGGTCTTCGCGCGGCTTGATCTGTATCGTAGCCTCGCGGGCGATCTGCGTCTGCCATGTGGCGGCGGTATCACGGACCAGCGTCACCGCGCCCAGCGTCAGGCACGAAAGGAAGGTCATGATGGCGATAACGAGCACCATCGCCCGGCCGGCCACATTGTCGGGCGGCACGATGGGAGCCTGCTGGCGTCCGAGCGTCTTCACTGCCTTCTGCCGCATCTCCGCGCCCAGCCTGCGCGCCAAGATGCCTGCCTCGCCGGATTTCTTCGCGACGCGGCTAATCATAGATTTCCAGCCTTCCACCCGACAGCACCATGCGCCGGGCGTCCACTTGTTCCATGAGTCCTATGTCATGGGTGGCGATGACGACCGCCGTTCCCATGCGGTTCAGTTCTATGAGGAGGCGCAGGAGCCTGCGCGCAAGCAGCGGATCGACATTGCCGGTGGGCTCGTCTGCCAGAAGGATGCGCGGCTGCTCGATGAGCGCGCGCGCGATCGCCGCGCGCTGCTTCTCCCCGCCCGACAGAACCGGCGGCAGCACATGCATGCGGTCTCCCAGACCCACCCATTTGAGGAGCTCGGTCACGTCGGCCCGGTAGCTCGCCTCGTCGCGCCCGCGAACGCGCAACGGCAGCGCCACGTTCTCATAGGTCGTCAGATGGTCGAGCAACCGGAAATCCTGAAAGACCACACCGATACGGCGACGCAGCAGCGGCAGTTCCTGACGGGTGATGCGGGCGCGGTCCTTGCCGAACATGGTTATCAGCCCGCGCGTCGGCTTCAGCGACATGAACAGAAGCCGCAGCAGCGTCGTCTTGCCGGTCCCCGACGGCCCGCTCAGAAACTGGAACGAACGTTCAGGCAGATGGAAGGTGATGTCGCGGAGCACCTCCGGACCCATCCCATATCTGAGACCTACATTCTCAAAGCGAATCACGGCTGCCGCCTGTTGCTGGATGGATGGTCGCCGGTCGCGCAGGACCGGACGCCGCCGAACCTCCGCTGGTATGGTTAACGTCGGGTTAAGCACGACACGGCCGAGGCTGGCGAAGCATTAACCAATCTGCTTTACCGTGTAACAGGCGCTGGCGAAAGGATGGTTCGGGTCTGAAATGGCGGAAAAGCGGAGCGGCATGCCTCTTTCGGGCGAGATTGTTGCGTCGGACGAGCCTTCCGTGCCGGCCGGCGAACCGCAGTCGCCCGACACCGACCGCAACATCCTCGATGCCGAGTTCGAGACGCTGCCTGCCGGCCCCGAGCATCGGCCGGAGTGGCTTTGCGAACCCGGTCTCGCGCGCACGAGCCAGGCCGATACACGGGGGCTCGAAAGCCTGCGGCCAGACACGAAAAAGCCCGTCTCCGCGCGACGCTCCCCAGCTGGCCCGGCGTTCTGGGTCATGGGTCTTTGCATCGTCGCCGGAAGCTTCTGGATATCGGGCGGCCACAGCCTCTTTCGCGAAGCCGTGGCGCCCATGCTCTCGGGCCAGGCTGCCGGCCTGAAGGTCGCGGCCCTGGAAAGCCGCGTCGAGATGTCGGGCGCCAACCCGCTGCTGCTCATCGATGGCCGTGCGGTCAACGAAAGCAGCGAGGCGCGGGCGCTGCCAGACCTCCTGATCGGTGTTATCGACCATGAAGGGCGTACCACGCACTACAAACTGGGGACAAACGGGCATAGGCTCGAGCCGGGTCATAGCTATCCCTTTTCCAGCCGCTTCGTCGTCCCTAAAGATGGCGTGAAGTCGGTTTCGGTGTCGTTTCAGGAGTAGGCAGAACAATGGTCGTGGTACGCGGAAAAGAAATAGAGATTCTCTACGCCGCTTCGACGATTGCCCGCCGCAATCTGGAACTGGCCAAAGAAATCGCTCAAAAGGACTACAATGACCTTCTGGTGATTTCCGTCCTGAAAGGCTCCTTCATCTTCGCCGCCGACCTGATTCGCGCCATGCATGACGCCGGTATCTCCCCGGAGGTCGAATTCATCATGATTTCGAGCTACGGCGCAGGCACGGTGAGCGGCGAGATCAAGGTGCTGCGCGACGTCGACAATGATGTGCGGGGCCGGGATATCCTGCTGATCGACGACATACTGGAATCGGGCAAGACGTTGAAATTCACACGCGAACTCATGCTGTCGCGCGGCGCCCGCTCGGTCTCCATCGCCGTGCTTCTCGACAAACGCTCGCGCCGCCAGGCCGATCTGGAAGCCGATTTCGTGGGCTTCGAGTGTCCCGATTATTTCGTCGTCGGCTACGGCATGGACGTGGCCCACGCCTTCCGCGAACTGCCCTTCGTGGGTGTGGTCAAGGGCGACGTTTGAACCAATCCCACAGGTCGCGCGTTCAGCGATCCGTAACATCTGTTTGCGATAGTCGGACCATGGCTAAGCTTCTCATCGTCGAAGACGACATTTCCGTACGCTCCTTCACCGCCCGGGCGCTCGCAGCTGCCGGCCACACGGTCGAGACCGCCGAAGACGGTATGGAGGGGTTGGACAAGATCAGGCAGGAGGGCGGAGGCTTCGACCTCGTCCTGTCCGACATCCGCATGCCGGCCATGGACGGCATCGAGATGGCGCGCGAAGCGGCTTCCGCCTTTCCAGGCCTGCGCCTGCTGCTGATGACCGGCTATGCCGAACAGCGAGAACGGGCGGCCGAACTCGAAGGTACGGTCCGGGGCGTCGTCAACAAGCCCTTCACGCTGGCGGAAATCCGGGACAGGGTCGGTGCCGCGCTGGCCGCATAAAAAAAGCGCGGCATTTTCAGCCGCGCCGCCTGATATCGCTGGATAGGGCCTAGAAATCCATGCCGGCGCCCGCGGGCATCTGCGGAGCGGCTTCCTTCTTCGGCCGGTCGGCGACCATGGCCTCGGTAGTGATCAGAAGGCCGGCGACTGACGCTGCGTCCTGCAGCGCGGTCCGCACCACCTTCACCGGATCGATGACGCCCATAGCGTAGAGGTCGCCATATTCGCCGGTCTGGGCGTTCCAGCCATAGCCGAAATCATCCTTCTCGCGCAGCTTTCCGACGATGATCGAGCCTTCCGCGCCCGCGTTCTCGGCGATCTGGCGAACCGGCGTTTCGATGGCCCGGCGCACGATGTTGATGCCCACCTTCTGGTCGTTGTTGTCGAAGTCGACATTGTCGAGCGCCTTGACCGCGCGCAGAAGCGCAACGCCGCCACCCGGCAGGACGCCCTCCTCGACCGCCGCCCGCGTGGCATGCATGGCGTCGTCAACGCGGTCCTTGCGCTCCTTCACCTCGACTTCCGTCGATCCACCGACGCGGATGACGGCAACGCCGCCGGCCAGCTTGGCAAGGCGCTCCTGCAGCTTTTCCTTGTCGTAGTCCGAGGTGGTCTCCTCGATCTGCGCCTTGATCTGATTGATCCGGCCCTCGATATCGGCCTTCTGGCCGGCGCCGTCGACGATGGTCGTGTTGTCCTTGTCGATTTCCACCTTCTTGGCGCGGCCCAGCATGTCGAGCGTGACATTCTCGAGCTTGATGCCGAGATCCTCGGAAATCACCTGGCCGCCCGTCAGCACAGCAATGTCCGCGAGCATGGCCTTGCGGCGGTCACCGAAGCCCGGCGCCTTGACGGCGGCAACCTTCAGGCCGCCGCGCAGCTTGTTGACCACGAGCGTGGCCAGGGCCTCGCCCTCGACGTCCTCGGCAATGATCAGCAGCGGCTTGGACGACTGGACGACCGATTCCAGCACAGGCAGCATGGCCTGCAGGTTGGACAGCTTCTTCTCGTGGATGAGCACATAGGGCTCTTCCAGTTCTACCCGCATCTTCTCCTGATTGGTGATGAAGTAGGGCGACAGGTAGCCGCGGTCGAACTGCATCCCCTCGACCACTTCCAGCTCGGTCTCGGCGGTCTTGGCCTCTTCGACCGTGATCACGCCCTCATTGCCGACCTTCTCCATCGCCTCGGCAAGGAAACGGCCGATTTCCGCGTCACCATTGGCCGAGATCGTGCCCACCTGTGCGATTTCGCCGTTTTGGGTGATCTTCTTGGCGTTTTTCTTGAGTTCCTGTACGACCGCATCGACGGCCCGATCGATGCCGCGCTTCAGGTCCATCGGGTTCATGCCGGCGGCAACGGCCTTGGCGCCTTCCTGGACGATCGACTGGGCCAGAACGGTGGCCGTCGTGGTGCCGTCGCCAGCGATGTCGCTCGTCTTGGATGCCACCTCGCGCACCATCTGGGCGCCCATGTTCTCGAATTTGTCCTCGAGCTCGATTTCCTTGGCGACGGTGACGCCGTCCTTGGTGATGCGCGGCGCGCCGAACGACTTGTCAAGCACCACATTGCGGCCCTTGGGGCCGAGCGTGACCTTCACCGCATTGGCTAGGATATCGACACCGCGCAGCATGCGCTCACGCGCGTCGGTATGGAATTTCACGTCTTTTGCAGCCATTTCAACACTCCTTTCCAGGCAGCATCACTGATCCTCAAAGGCCCCCTCAGGCGGCCTTCCTCACCGCGTTTTCGGCATCGAGGATGCCAAGGACGTCGCTCTCCTTCATGATCAGGAGATCCTCGCCCTCCAGTCGGATTTCCGTGCCTGACCATTTGCCGAACAGGATGCGGTCGCCGACTTTCACTTCTAGAGGTACCAGTTCGCCGTTCTCGGCGCGCACGCCGGAGCCTACGGCGAGGATCTCACCTTCCTGCGGCTTTTCCTTGGCGGTGTCGGGAATGATAACCCCTCCGGCGGTCTTCTCCTCCGCTTCGATGCGGCGAACCAGCAGACGGTCATGCAAGGGACGGAACTTCATGCTTTCCTCCTGGGACGAACAGTTAAAGAAGCACCTCCCGCGCTGAAACAAGCGCGGTACGCGGCCCGTCATGGCGCCGCGCAGCAATGATTTGGGAGTGGATTTTTCACGCTTCAAGAGGTGGACGGAGAAAAATTGGCACTCTCATATAGAGAGTGCCAAGAAAATTACCGCGCGCGAGAATCGGGCTACCGCATGTCGAGAAGCCGTTCGAGATACTGCTTTTCCAGCTCGGGGCTCAAAGCGTCGCCAAGGCGCCGGCGGATCGCATCGAGTATCTCGCGGGCGCGCTGAGTGTCGATCTCGTCCGGCACCTCGACCGAATCTCCGAAATCGGGACCGGTGGTCGATTGGGGCCGGCCGAGCGGGTCGCGGCCGCTATTGCTCTGGCGCGCCCCCTGCTGACCCTGGCCCTGTTGACCCTGCATGGCCTGCTGCATCTGGTTCATCATGTCCTGGGCACCACGGCGCAGCGCTTCCAGCGCCCGGCCCTGCTCGCCCACGGCCCGTTCGCCCCGACCCTCGCCAAGCGCGCCTTCGGCCTCGCCCATGGCTTCACCGGCCTCGCCAAAGCCCTCGCCTGGCTTGATGCCAAGCCCTTCGAGACCGTCGAGCAGGCTTTGCAGATCGCCCTGCAGCGCACCTTGCTGCCCTTGCAGGCCGCGCAGCGCTTCAGCCAGTTCCTCAGGTGACATCGGCTGGCCCTGCCCCTGCTGACCCTGCTGACCTTGCTGACCCTGTTCGCCTTGCTGGCCCTGTTGTCCGCGTTGTTGCTGGTCCAGGCGGAAGGTCTCGTTCATCAGTTCCTGCTGCCGGCGCATCAGTTCGCCGAGTTGGTCCATCTGCTGGCGCATCTGGGACTGTTGTTGACCCTGGCCCTGCTGCGGACGCCCGGCCTGGAGATTGTTCATCATGTTTTCGAGCTGGGAAAGAAGATCCTGCGCTTGTTCGTGCGCGCCTGATCTGGCGAGATCCTCGATCTGGTCGAGCATTCGCTGCAGATCGCTCTCGCGCATGATCTGCTCGTTCTCGCCCTGCGCAAAGTCCTGATTCTGCATTGCCCGCTCGGCAAATTCACGCAGGAATTCCTGCATAGCCTGGCGCAATTCATCCATAAGGCTGGCGATTTCCTCGTCGCTGGCCCCTTCCTCCAGGGCTCGCTTGAGCGCCTCCTGCGCCTGCCGCAGCCGGCGCTCGGCCGCCGTCAGGTCGCCGTCTTCGATAATCAGCGCGATCTCCCAGAGATCTCCCACAACCTGCCGCAGCGCATCGTCGGTGCTCGCCTGCCCGAGCTTGGAGCGTGCGGCGGAGAGGAGCAGGAAATGCGAGGCCTCGTCGAAAGTCTCCTCGGGCCACAGAAGGAGCGCATCCATGAGCGCCCCGACCCGGTCCTGCTGGTTGGCATCAAGCGCCAGCAGGCGCCGTTGCTCGATCAGCGCCTTGGCCAGCGGATTGGTGAAGGGACGCTCCGGCAGAACGAGGACCTTCTCCTCGCTGCGCCCGGTCTGCTCCGCCGCATCCGTTGCGGTCAGGTACAGCCTTGCCGTAGCACCCGCCCACGGATGTTCGGTCAGATCATCGGAACTCTTGGCGGCGCCGTTCTCCGCGTCCCTGCGAGGAAGCCGCAAGGCCATCTCAGGAGCGTCGAAAAGCGGACGCGCGCCCGGGCTTTCCTCCGCAAGCGAGAAATGCGCCTGCGCACCTATGGCGCCGTAATCGTCCTCGATCTCGTAATTCAGCTCCAGCGCTCCGTTCACCGCACGCTTGGGGTCTTCGGAAAAGCGGATCTGTGGCGCCTGATCGGGAAGGACGGCGAACCGCCATTGCCGCAGCATCGATGCCCCGTTGGAAAGCGTAATCACTCCGCCCTGGTTCAACAACGTCGAGAAACGCCGCATCGCACCTTCGCTTGCTTCGGCCTCAGGCGCGATCTCCTGTGGCTGATCCATACCATCGTCGAACGACAGCGTTTCCTCGCCCGAGCCGCCGCTGACGCGCACAGCGACGGCGCTGTTTTCCGGCACGGTAAAGGCCTGCTGCTCCAGATTGGCTTCTGCGGTAAGGAAAATCGGCGCACGGCCCGTGTAGGGCGGCGGCGTGACCCAGGCGTCGATGCGCGCCGGCGTTACTTCGGCCATCTGGCGCGGCTGAAACGCATCGCCGATCCGGCCTCCATAGGGGCCGAGCGAATAGGCGAAGGCAGTGACGAACAGCAAGGCGGCCAGGGCCCGCAATCCCCAAGGGTCACGTTGGGGAACCGATGTCCGCGGCAGGTCGCCATGAACCCTTGATAGCCGGCTCGCCATGCGCTTCTGGTGTTCGCGCCAAAGCGCCGCGGCGAACGGATCGTCGTCGCCGGCGGCCAGGCGATCGGTCTGCGCGGCGACCGGCGCATGTTCGAGCCGATTGACCTTTTCGATACGGCGATCCACTTCCGGCGCACCGGGAAAGCGCAGGCCGCGCAGCCCGATCAGCGACGTCAGCACACCGAGGCCGAGCGCGCCCAGAACAGCCCAGCGCATCCAGCCCGGCATGATCTGGAACAGGCCGAACCACGACAGGCTGAAAAACAAGCCGGCGATCACGACGAGTGGAAGCACGACCGGCCACACTCGCTCCACGACCATTGCCGTTCTGACGCCGGCGCGCGTCCGCGCCAATCTCCCCAGCGAGCTGGCCGCCATGCCGCGCGCGTCCTGCGCGGCCCGTCCCTGCTTCGTGGTCTGCGGTTGGCTCATCGTCCTTCCAGACTGCGGCTCACGATACGCCGCGCTCTGCCCAAGGATAACATTAAACACGGCAAAGGCGAGGCGGCGAGCCGAAATCCACCGCACATCTCGCCGATCAAACTCACGTGATTGCCTCTACCGCACCTATTTGCGGTCCACTGCCCCGACATCGAGAAGCGGCGAGGCATCGATGGCCCGCGCGTTGAGCATGAAACCGACCTTCTCCAGCGCGGCCACGATCATCGCTTGCTCCCAATCCGGCAGTCTTTCGAACTGGTTGGAGAAGGTTCGTTGCAGGGGATCGGGCGCCGCCTTCAGCAGTTCCCGCCCAGTCTCCGTCGCCGAGACCCACACAATGCGCCGGTCCCGTTCGCCGCGAGTGCGCTGGACCAGACCGCGCGCCACCAACTTGTCGACCAGCGCGGTTGCCGTCGCCTGCCCCACACCGGCCTTGCCGGAGATGTCCTTCGGCGTCGCCCTCCCGGCCGCCGCCACGATCTCGAGCACGATGAGTTGCGGCGTGGTCAGTCCCGTCTCGCGGGCGAGCGTACGCGCATTCAATTCCGTCGCGCGGAGGATTCTGCGCAGCGCGATAAGGCTGGTCTGGGTGCGGTTTTCCATGGGCGGGCCTTGGCGAAGGAGATCTTCACCCTTGTTAGCAGAAAAATATTATTTTGATTAGCGAATGAAATCATTCGGCAATCTCGGCTGGCCGTGGGCTGTTTTAGCGCGTTTCGGAACGAAATTCATATGCTGCGGTTGAAATATCGTTCGTCAAACGTAATATCCGGCCCGATGAAAGGGGAGACCCATGCCCAACAGCGACCTGAAGCTCGTTCGAAAACGATCCGACGAAATCATCTTTCGCACACCTGAAAAGGAAGACGGTTCATCAGTCTGGCGCCTGATACGCTCGTGCGAACCGCTCGATGAAAATTCCCTCTATTGCAATCTGTTGCAATGCGACCACTTCGGCGACACCTGTGTGGTTGCCGAGCGGAGCTCCGATGGTGAGATCGTCGGATGGATTTCCGCTTATCTCCTGCCCGACGACAGCAACACCCTGTTCGTCTGGCAAGTGGCGGTAGATGAATCCGCCCAGGGCCAGGGCGTCGCAAAACGCATGCTCACGGCCTTGCTCGAACGTGAGGTCTGCAACGACGTCGCGACGGTCAAGACCACGATCACTTCCGACAACGACGCAAGCTGGGCATTGTTCCGCTCCTTTAGCCGGAGCCAGGGGGCGCGTTTGAAAGACGAAGCCTATTTCCGCAAGGACGCCCATTTCGACGGCGCGCACGCCACCGAGCATATGGTGACGATATCGCTGCCCGAAGCCGCCCGCAGCGCTGCCTGACCGGCAGCCGGGCCGACGCGCGTTCAGCGAACTACGGCATCCGCCCCAAAATCGGAATCGGTTTTTCGGCAAGCACGATGCGTAGATCCAAAAAGACAGAGCGTCCTTTGTGCATCCGTATGGACGCACGGCGCTTCAAACCCGAAGGATGAGACATGACGACCGTAAAAACGGACGACAAGACTATTTTCGAGCGCCGCGAATCCGCGGCGCGAAGCTATTGCCGCAGCTTTCCCGTTGTGTTCGAAAGCGCCAGCGGCGCAATGATGAAGGCCGCGAACGGCCACGAGTATATCGATTTCCTGGCCGGCTGCTCCTCGCTGAACTACGGCCACAACGACCCGGACATGAAGAAGGCGCTGGTCGATTACATCACCAATGACGGCGTCACCCACGGCCTCGACATGCACACCAGCGCAAAGGCCGCCTTTCTGGACGCCTTCGAACGCATTGTCCTTGAGCCGCGCGAGATGGACTATCGCATGATGTTCATGGGGCCGACAGGCGCCAATGCCGTCGAGGCTGCCCTGAAGCTCGCGCGCAAGGTGACGGGCCGCACCAATGTGATCTCCTTTACCAACGGCTTTCACGGCGTCACGCTGGGCGCGCTTGCCGCGACCGGCAACGGTTATCACCGCGGCGGCGCCGGCGTGCCGCTGACCGGCGTCACCCGCATGCCCTTCGAGGGCTCGATGGGCAAGGACATCGACACGGCCGATTTCCTCAATCGCATGCTCGCCGAACCGTCCAGCGGCATCGAGCCGCCGGCCGCGATCATCCTTGAAACGGTGCAGGGCGAAGGCGGTCTGAACGCGGCGTCGCGCGAATGGCTACGGCGCATCGAGCAGATCGCACGCGCCCATGGCGCACTGCTCATCGTCGACGACATTCAGGCCGGCTGCGGCCGCACGGGCTCGTTCTTCTCCTTCGAGGAGATGGGCATCACGCCGGATATCATCACCATGGCCAAGTCCCTTTCCGGCTTTGGGCTGCCGCTCGCCACGCTTCTGGTGCGTCCCGAATATGACGTGTTCGGCCCGGCCGAGCACAACGGCACGTTCCGCGGCAACAACCACGCCTTCGTGACCGCGCGCGTGGCGCTGGAGAAATACTGGGCCGACGACAGCTTCCAGGAGGGCGTGCACGAGCGGGCCGGCTTCCTGGGCACCCGGCTGAGGGAAATCGCCGCCCATCTGCCCAACGCTCGTCTGAAGGGGCGCGGCATGATGCAGGGCATCGACGTGGGCTCCGGCGCGCTGGCGAGTGACATCTGCTCGCGCTGTTTCGAGGCCGGGTTGATCATCGAGACCTCCGGCGCGCATGATGAGGTGGTGAAGGTTCTTTGCCCCATCAACATCGACAAGGGAACCTTTGCCCGGGGTTTGGACATTCTTGAAGAGGCCGTCGGCGAAATTGCCCGCTCGGCCAGCATTGCAGCGGAGTAATTGCCATGATCGTACGCGACCTGAACGAAGCGAAGGACACCGACCGCCACATCTTCTCGCAGGGTTGGGACAGTGTCCGCCTTCTGTTGAAGGGCGACAAGATGGGATTTTCGTTTCACATCACGACGATCCACGCCAATGCCGAACTGCCGATGCACTACAAGAACCATCTCGAAAGCGTCTATTGCGTCGACGGGACGGGCTCGATCGAGGATTGCGCGACCGGCGAAGTACACCAGATACGCCCCGGCGTGATGTACGCCCTCGACAAGAACGACAAGCACATCCTGCGCGCAAACGACAAGCCGATGGTCATGGCGTGTGTTTTCAACCCGCCCGTCAGTGGCAAGGAAGTTCATCAGGAGGACGGCTCCTACGCACTTGAGGCCGAAGAGGCGTGACGGAAATCACGCCCTCAGAAACCAAAGGAAGAAGGAGACAAAACCATGTCTGCGATAACCAATAGAGCGGACCGAACCAGCGACCCCTATCCGAGCCGGCTGCCGGAAGAGAAATGGCTGCCGCGCGAGGATAAGGTGGTCTGGTCCCAATGGCGCCCCGATGCGCCCCTGACCGCCCAGCAGGCGGATCAGTTCGACCGGGACGGGTTCCTGGTCCTGAAGAACCTCTTCACGGAGGACGAAATAAAGGCACTGATGGCCGAATCCGCCGCCTTGCGCGGTGGCGAGCGCGACCTCATGGACGGCAGCGTCATCACCGAGCCCGGCTCGGACGAGGTTCGCACGATTTTCAAGTTGCCCGAGCAAAGCGCGCTTTTCGACCGGCTTTCGCGGGATCGCCGCATTGCCGGTATCGTCAGCTTCCTTCTGGGTGACGAGATCTATGTTCATCAGTCCCGGCTGAACTACAAGCCCGGCTTCACCGGCAAGGAGTTCTACTGGCATTCCGATTTCGAGACATGGCACGCGGAGGACGGCATGCCCCGCATGCGGGCCATTTCGGCCTCGCTGCTCCTCACCGACAACGACGAGTTGAACGGTCCGCTGATGCTGATGCCGGGTTCGCACAAGCAGTTCATCGCCTGTGCCGGCGAAACGCCCGACGACAATCACAAGTCCTCGCTCAAGAAGCAGGAAGTGGGCGTTCCCTCGCACGAGGCGCTGACGAAGCTGGCTTCGGCACACGGCATCGTACCGGCAACCGGTAAGGCCGGGACGCTGGTCCTGTTCGACTGCAACACGATGCATGGTTCGAACGGCAACATCACCCCGTTTGCCCGCTCGAATGCGTTCTTCGTATTCAACGCAATGTCGAACCAGCTCACCGAGCCGTTCGGCGCCCAAAAGCCGCGTCCAGACTTTCTTGGCTACCGCGGCAAGCCCAGGCCCATCGACGTGGCAACAGGAAAACTGGTTTAACCAGGAAGGCAACGATCAGAATATGACACGACGACCGGAAGACAAGCGCGCCGCGACAGAACGCGGCGCGCCCGAAAACGCTCATAACCACCATACGGTGGAGAAAATCGGCGGAACGTCGATGAGCCGCGCGCGCGAACTCATCGATACGATTCTCGTGGGTGAGCGCAGTGGCGGCGATCTCTACAGCCGCGTCTTTGTGGTCTCCGCCTTCGGCGGTATCACCGACAAGCTGCTCGAGCACAAGAAATCCGACGAACCCGGCGTCTACGCCCTGTTCGCGCAGGCCGACAACGAGCATGGCTGGATGGACGCGTTGTCCGATGTCAGCCGCGCCATGCGCGAAATCAACGCCGACATGTTCGAGGAAGCAGCCGACCGCCACGCCGCCGACGATTTCGTGCGCGAACGCGTCGAAGGCGCGCGCGGCTGCCTGATCGATCTGCAGCGCCTGTGCTCCTATGGTCATTTCCAGCTTGGCGAGCATATGCAGACCATCCGCGAGATGCTCTCCGCGCTGGGCGAAGCGCATTCGGCCAACAACCTTGCGCTCCTCCTGCGCCGTGAAAGCGTCAATGCCCGCTTCGTGGACTTGACCGGCTGGCGCGACGAGACCCAGCCGAACCTCAATGAGCGCATCCACCGCGCCTTCGACGAAGTCGATCTGGACCGCGAACTGCCCATCGTCACCGGCTATTCGCAATGTCGTGAGGGCCTGATGCGCGAGTTCGACCGCGGCTATTCGGAAGTGACCTTCGCCACCATAGCCGCGCTCACCGGCGCGCGCGAAGCGATCATCCACAAGGAGTTCCATCTTTCGAGCGCAGACCCGCGCCTTGTGGGGCCAGAGAATGTGCGCAAGATCGGCCGCACCAACTACGATGTCGCCGATCAGCTCTCCAATATGGGCATGGAGGCGATCCACCCCAAAGCGGCCAAGAAGCTGCGACAGGCGGGAGTGCCGCTGCGTGTCGCCAATGCGTTCGAGCCGCACGATCCCGGCACGCTGATCGACGCCGAGCCCGCAAGCGAGCCCGGCGTGGAAATGGTGACCGGCCTGCCCGTGACGAGCCTGGAATTGTTCGAGCAGGACATGGTCGGCGTGAAGGGCTACGACGCCTCGATCCTGGAAGTGCTGACGCGCCATCGCGTGCGCATCGTCTCGAAATCCTCCAACGCCAATTCGATCGTTCACCACGTCGAAGCGCCGCTGAAGGCGATCCGCCGGGTCGAGCGCGACCTTGGCGAGCGCTACCCCTCCGCCCGCATCAACGCGCGGCGTGCCGGGATCGTCTCGATCATCGGACGCGACCTGAAGGGGCTGGGTGTCATGCTCGAGGGCCTGAAGGCGCTCGACGCAGCAGGGATAGAGCCCATCTCCGCACAGGAGACGGGCCGTGGCGTCGACGTCCAGTTCGTCGTGCGCAGCGAAGACCGCGAAGAGGCCGTCAAGACCCTGCATCGCAGCTTCATCGAAAAGGCAGAGGCGACAAGGCTCAAAGAGGCCGCCTAGAGCGGTTCAAGGAACCGCTTCGCCGTTTCGAGTTCGCTGGGCCGCACCTCATGGCCGCCTTCGTGCCATTCCACCTCCAGCGCGGCCCCGGCGCTTTCGAGATAGCTCACCAGCCGATGCGTCAGCACAGCGGGGCAGATGGGGTCGGTCCTGCCCGCCGTCAGCAGGAGCCGTGTTCCAATCGGACCGGCGATCTGCGGTTCGAACGGGATGAGAGGGTGCATGATCACCGCTGCGTCGAACAGCGCCGTCTCCTGAAATATGACCGAGGCCAGGATGTTCGCCCCGTTGGAATAGCCCAGCCCGTAGACGCCGTCCGGCCGCTGTTGCTCCACGTGCGCTTTCACGAACCCGGCCATCTTGGCCGTGGCGCGGGCGAGGTCGTTCATGTCGTAGACGCCCTCGCCTGTGCGCTTGAAGAAGCGCGCGGCACCATGCTCGCTTATATCCCCACGCGGGGACACGATGCCCGCGCCCGGCATGACATCCTCGGCAAGGTCGAGAAGCTGCCGCTGGTCACCACCGGTGCCATGAAACAGGAACAGCAGCGGCTTGCCCGGCCCTGCCGGCTCCAGAATGTGCTCGTAGGCCTGAATGCTCATACGCTGCTCCCGATCTGTGGCAAATGGCTTTCAAGATAGGACCGCAAGTGCTGGTGCTGCTTCGGCAGCTGGAGCGCCTCGCCCAGATGCTCAAGCTCCTCGTCATTGGCGAAACCCGGCTCGTTCGTGGCGACCTCGAACAGCACGCCCCCGGGTGCGCGGAAATAGATCGACAGAAAATAGTCGCGGTCGATGACCGGCGTAAGGCCGAAGCCCTGCTGCACCAGCGCCTCGCGCACGGCAAGCTGCGCCGTCTGGTTGGCCACGGCAAAGGCGATGTGGTGCACGGACCCGCCGCCCTGACGCGCCGGCGGCGCAGTGGGATCGGTGACGAGATCTATGAAGTTTGCGCCGTTACCGCCCTTGCGCACCATGCGCTCAATCCCGTCTTCCACGCCCAGGGTCGAATAATCCATCAGTTCCAGCAGCGCGCGCGTGCCGCTGCTGTCGTGCAGGACAAGGCTTGCCGAGTGAAAGCCGCGGATTGCCGCGGATTCGGGAATTCGGTCGGTCGTCCACGGCTCCCGCTTGTCGTCCACCGTCTCTACGAGCGCGAAGCCGTCGCCGTCCTCACCCTCGAAGGAAAGCCGGTTTTCGCCAAAACGCTCAAGGCGTTCGACGCCGGCCAGCTTGTTGTGCGCAAAATGCTCTTCCCAGAAGCCGAGGCTGCCTGCCGGCACCGAGAAGACGGTGGTGCCAACCTCGCCTGCGCCGCGCTTGCCGCGAATGATGTTGGGAAAGGGGAAATAGGTCATCACCGTGCCCGGCTGGCCGATTTCGTTCGCATAGTAGAGATGATAAATGTCGGGCGCGTCGAAGTTGACGGTCTTCTTGACCCGCCGCAGACCCAGCGTATTGGTGAAGAACGCATCCGTCCTGCGTGCATCCTGCGCCATCGAGGTGATGTGGTGAATGCCTTCGATCTTGTCGAGCATGGTCATACTCCCCATAACATTCCGGCCAGGTTAAATCACCTGGCGTCCGCATGACTGCGGAGAACAAAAGATGGAGCGTCGTCTATGCATCCCGATGGACGCCCGGCGCTCCAGGTGCGTACCGGGGCATCGTGCCCGGTTTCCACCTTTAGATGGCGCAGCGCCGCCGCAGGAGGAAGACGTGTGTTCGGGACGCACTGTATCGCCTGCATAGACAGTGGCACAGCCGCATGACCGGACGCAAAGAAAACCCGCGGCCTTGCAGCCGCGGGGCTCATCGATCCAGACGCCGGTCTGTTACTCGGTTCTCAGCAGCATCTCGTCGCGCTGCTCAGCGTAGGTTGTCTCGTCATAGGCAGGCTGCGAGTCAAGCTGCTCCTTAGTGAACTCGGTGTAGAGGAAGAGATCGCCCCCTTCACCTGTCATAAAGACCAGCTTCTCCATGCTGATGGCGACTTCCTTCTCGCCAATTCCGAGAAAACCGCCGACATCGACGATGACAGCTTCGACTTCGCCCTCCGGCGTCAGCACCACGTCGCCGATCTCGCCGACACGCTCGTCATTGGCGCCGTAGACGGCGGTACCCATGAGGTTATCGGCGCGGAGCTGATCCGGAGTGGCTTCCTGCTGGCCCTGGCGGTCGATCGCAGCGGTCTGCGTGTCGTCCGCTGGCTGTTCGGTTGCGGCCATGTCGCCGGCCTGCTCCTGATCTTCAGCCGGTGCCGCAGCGGTCTGATCGGCAGGACGATCCTCGGCGCCATCCGCCGGCTGCTCGGTTGCGGCCATGTCGCCGGTCTGCTCTTGATCTTCAGCCGGTGCCGCAGCGGTCTGATCGGCAGGACGATCCTCGGCGCCATCCGCCGGCTGCTCGGTTGCGGCCATGTCGCCGGTCTGCTCTTGATCTTCAGCCGGTGCCGCAGCGGTCTGATCGGCAGGACGATCCTCGGCGCCATCCGCTGGCTGCTCGGTTGCGGCCATGTCGCCGTCGGCCTGACCTTCAGCGTCAGCCTGGGGCGCCTTGGCCAGATCGTCCGCTGTCGCCGGCGTGGTCTCGGAGACATCGGCATCGGCGGGCATCGGCCTATAGGCCGACCGGTCGAATTCCTGCTGAGCCTTCAAAGCGTCGGCGGTCGTCTCGACGACCAGCCAGCGGTCGCCGTCCATTTCCGCCCATTCGACCAGATCGTATTCGAGTGCAACTTCCTTCTCACCGATGCCGAGGAAGCCACCGACACCGACCACGATGGCCCGAACGTTGCCGTCCTTGTCGAGTACGATGTCGTTGACCTTGCCAATATTCTCGGCGGAATCGCCGGTCCCGTTGTAGACGGACTTGCCTATGATATTGGAGGCAAGATGGCCCTCGGCGCGAATGGTCATCTGGGTGGGCTCTTGCACGGTAGGGTCGACCGACGGTGTCGTAGTCTGCGCCACCGCACCTGTCGCTATTAGCGTCGCGATGGCAGTGGTCGCCAAAAGATTGCGGATCATGATATGCTCTCCATGTGCAGTGTTTCTGTACGGGCCGCGCATCCGGCCGAACCTGCCAGGGAAGATCGGATGTGCGGCCATCACTCCGCTACAACGCCGAGCGCAGCGAACGGTTCCTCGGGCAGGATATGCCGCGCCGGGCAAGGTTTTTCGCCGTGATGGAACCTGATCGGCATGACGGGAATTCACCGTTGCCCGAAATCCGGAAAAGACCGTATGAAGATCTTGGCTGTGCTCAACCGGAGCGGCGGAACCTTGGCTACGATGGATATCGATGCCTTTTCCGCTTCGCTTGCCGAACGATTCAAGAAGGCAGGCCATGAAATCGACGTCCGCGTCGTTCCCGGTAAGGAAATAGCCGATGCGATTGGCGATGCGGCGGGCGACGCTGATATCGAGGCGGTTCTGGTCGGCGGCGGCGACGGGACGGTTTCGCTGGCGGCGGGCATGTTGGCCGAGAGCGAGAAGGCGCTCGCAATCCTGCCGGCCGGTACCATGAACCTCTTTGCCCGCAGTCTCGGAATCCCTCTCGACCTCAATAAAGCAGTCGAAGCGCTGGCACACGGCAGGATACGCCGCGTCGACGTGGCGCGCGTCAACGGCGCACCCTTCGTCCACCAGTTGTCGATCGGAATGCACCCGCAGCTTATCAGGCTACGCTCCCGGTTGAGCTTCCGCGGTCGTCTGGGCAAGATCGCCGCATCGGCGCGGGCAGCACTGACAACCTTCTTGCGGCCGCACAATCTGCGCGTCCGCATCGAGATGGCGGAAGGAGAGCTGCACCTGACGACGTCGGGCATCGCGGTTACAAACAATCTCTACGGGGAAGGCCACTTGCCCTATACGGACACGCCGGATGGCGGCTTGCTCGGCCTCTATGTGATGCGCGCCCAGCGGCGCTGGGATCTTCTCGTCTTTTTCGCCAACATGGCCATCGGCCGATGGCGGCGAAACGAGCAGGTGGATATCCATCAGACGCGGGAAGCGCGCATCTTCATCCTCGATCCGCACCCGCGCCACAAGCTTTCCATGGATGGGGAGTTGTATCCCCTCCCCGACCAGCTTCACCTGCGCCAGCATCCGAAGGCGCTGTCGGTTCTAGTCCCGACGGCGTGAACCGCCTCGCGACGGCAGCAGCCTGCCGTGATTGGTATCCTTGCCGCCGCCGCATCGCTCCCGGTTTCCGCCCGAGGGACGGCGCAATCCCTTACAGGAACGGCCGTTCGGCAGGTACCTCGTCATCCCATTGCGCCAGGCGGGCAAGCCCCTTCAAATCGAGGATCCTGCAGCCACCGTCGCTCCATGTCAGCAATTTCCGCTCCGCCAGCTTGCGGATCATCTTGTTCGTGTGGACGAGGGAAAGTCCGAGAGTGTCGGCCACGTGCTGCTGGGTCAATGTGATGTCGACCGCATTGCGGACCGTGAGACCGCAGGCGGCGGAGCGACTCCACAGGAAGACGACGAGATAGGCGATCTTCTCCTGAGCAGTGCGCCGCCCGACGGTCAGAAGGTTATCATCGAGCATGCACTCCTCGCGCGAGGCGATCCAGGTCACGTCGTAGGCCAGTTCCGGACTCTTCGTGAAAAGCCCAAAAAGCTCGGCGCGTTCGAAAACGCACAGGACCATCTGCGACAGGGCTTCCACCGAGTGTTGCATCTCGCCCATCAGGCTGCCCTGCAGCCCGACTATGTCTCCGGGCATCGCATAATTGACGATCTGACGGCGACCGTCCCGCATCATCTTGTAGCGGAATGCCCACCCGGAAAGCACCGTATAAAGATGCGGGGTGTGCGCTCCCTCCTGAAGGATGGCAGCTCCCTTGTCGATGATGAGCTCGCCGCGCTTGAAACTCCTCATGAACGCCAGCTCGTCCTCGCTGAAGTCCCGGAACTCCTGCCGTTTCCGCAGCGGGCAGGCATCGCAGGTGATCTGCTGGCGAGGCCGGTGGTTAATCGCGTCCAAGGGCGGTCCCCCATGTCGTCCCGGACACTCGCGAGCGGGTGTGCGCTATGTCATTTTTAAATGACAGTACTCCGGATTGGTGAGACATGTACACGCGCAACGGTGATAGCATCTTCATTTCGGGGTTCTCGGTTGAAGCAGAAATTGTTGGACGGCCTGCGGATCATGCTGGTCGAAGAGGAAGCCCTTATCGCCATGGATATGGAGCAGCTTTGCTACGACCATGGTGCTGCCCGGGTCACGTCATTCGGCACGCTCTCCGATGCCGCCGCACATGCGGCCTCGGCGCCGGTCGACGCCGCCATTCTCGACATCAGACTGCAGGGGCAATGGGCAACCGAGCTCGGTCATACGCTCGCGGCCCGTCGGGTTCCCTTCATTTTCGCGACGAGCTATACGGACGCCGAACCGATCTTCAGTGAATTCCCGGGGACGGCTATCGTCCCCAAGCCATATTCGGACACAGAACTCCTGCAGGCCCTTGTGCAAGCGGCGAGCTCGCTCCGGTCACGCGAGAGCAGCTGAATTTGTGACCTGGGTGCTTATGGCATCCGGCCCGAAATCGCCCTCGCCTTCGATGGCCAGGATTTCCTGAAGGCGCGCCCGGGCCCGGCTGACACGGCTCTTGATGGTGCCCACGGCGCAGCCGCAGATCTCTGCGGCTTCCTCGTAGGAAAAGCCCGAGGCGCCGATCAGGATGATCGCCTCGCGCTGATCTTCCGGCAGAAGCGCGAGTGCCTTGCGAAAGTCGGCCAGATCCGACGAACCGTCCTGACTTGGATGGACGGACAGACGTGCGGTCATGCTTCCGTCGACATCCTCGACCTCACGTTTGCGCTTGCGCATTTGCGAGTAGAACTCGTTGCGAAGTATCGTGAAAAGCCAAGCCTTCAGATTGGTACCCGGCTGAAAGCTTGCCTGCTTGTCCCACGCCTTCACAAGCGTTTCCTGGACGAGATCGTCGGCCCGGTCGGCATTCTTCGACAGTGAAACGGCGAATGCCCGCAATGTGGGGACCGCTTCCAGCAAACCCTCTCGAAACCCGTTAGCCGCCGCCATGCACTAATCCTTTTCAGTCGTTGAGGACGGACCTTCACGTTCCTCGAGCTGACTGAGCAGACTGGTGAAGCGGTCGGGGATCTTTTCGGAGACGATGTCGTCGTAATATTGCTTCAGCTTGCGCGCTATTTCGCTATTTGCGCCAAGCGGATCCGTTCCGTTTTGCCGCTTCCGCGCATCCCGGATGGTTTCGAACTTTCTGTGTTCCATCTTTTTGTCTTTGCCCGCTTCAGACCCCAATTGTCTCACCAATCTTTTACCCGATGCCCGCGGTTCGCAGGCATCAATTCGGTATTCAACTGCCGCAATATAAAAAAGGTTCCATCGTGCCGGAACCTTTTTTGGCAAAAGGCGTTATCCGTGGTCCTTGGGATGACCCGGCTATTGTTTATAAGAATGCAACTTCGATTGATCGAGGGAGACTATAGAAGTGAGTTTGTCAGCGAGAATTGCCCCCCAGCTTCCATATCTGCGCCGGTTCTCGCGTGCAGTTTCCGGCTCCCAGGCCAGTGGTGATGCACTGGTGGCGGCAACGTTGGAGGCGTTGATCGCCGATACGTCGATTTTTCCCAGAGCGTCGGACGATCGTATCGCGCTTTTCAAGCTGTTCGCAAAGATGTTCGGCGCGCTTGACGTTCGCGTGCCGGAGTCCGTGCCCACCGCGGCGTGGGAACAACGTGCGATAACAAATCTGTCCACACTGGCGCCGCTTCCTCGCCAGGCATTCCTCCTTGTCGCCGTAGAGGGGTTCGACCAGACACAAGCTGCCGAAATCCTGGACATCGACAGCGACCGGCTGAACGGCCTCCTGCAAGAGGCGAGCGACGAGATTTCGCGCCAGGTGGCGACCGATATCATGATCATTGAGGACGAGCCGCTGATCGCCATGGACATCGAGGAGATGGTCGAAAGCCTGGGTCACCGGGTGGTCGGCACCGCGCGCACCCATGGGGAAGCGACCAGGCTCTTCAACAAGACTAACCCGCACATGATCCTGGCCGACATACAGCTTGCCGATGGGAGCTCCGGCATCGACGCCGTCAACGAGATCCTCAAGTCGCACCCTGTACCCGTGATCTTCATCACCGCGTTTCCCGAACGCCTGTTGACGGGCGAACGCCCGGAGCCGGCATTCCTCGTGACCAAGCCGTTCAACCCGGACATGGTCAAGGCGCTCATCAGCCAGGCGCTCTTCTTCGACAGCCAGGCACGCAGTTCGGCGGCCTGACGACGCCTCTTCGCCTCCGTCACCCCAAAGCCGCCCGCCAGGGCGGCTTCTTGCCGGGAACCATATGGTGACCGTGGGAGTTTCCCCAAAGTTCAACCAGGGTTATTCCAGTAAGGTGGGAACATCCTGGCAGGATTACATGAAACAAATGAGTAGATCATCTGCGTTTCTGTGAAATGTGGAGTGATCCAGGGAGACGCATCATGCTTTATTGGGCACTTGTATTTTTGGTGGTCGCACTGATCGCCGGCGCGCTGGGCTTTGGCGGTATTGCTGGCGCATCGGCAGGCATCGCGCAGATCCTGTTTTACATATTCCTGGTTCTGCTCGTCGTCTCGCTGGTCCTTGGCCTCTTCAGGCGTGCGCGATAGGATCGACGCGCCAAACCGCACGGAACTACGATCCGTAAGGAGCAGAGATGAATGAGATGTTGCGGAATGCCGAAGACGCAGCGCGTCGGGCGATGGTCAACGTAGACGAGGGTGACCCTTTGCCGCCCGGTCCCAACTACGGCCCGTTCGGCTACTTCCGACTGGCACTTCTGATCCTGGCCGCCGTGGTGGCAGTGCTCCTGATCGTAAGTATCGTTTAGGAGAGTATCGAAAAAGGAAACCTGGCAAAGGGCCGGCACTGTGGAGCCGGCCCTTAGCCTTCCGCTCAAGCCGCCGCGGCTGACTGAAGAGCGCCAGGTCCGGGCACCGCTCCGGGCGGGCATTTCCCGAGGATGATCATTCCCAGCACCTCGTCTTCGGTCACATCCTTGGTGCTGGCGGTACCCACCACCTGGCCGTTCTTCATGACGACAACCCTGTCGGCGAGATCGAACACGTCATGGATGTCGTGGCTTATTAGAAAAATGCCTATGCCGTCTTTCTTGAGCTGGCGCACCAGGTCGGAGACCTGGGCCGTTTCCTGCGGTCCGAGCGCGGCGGTCGGCTCGTCCATGATCAGTATGCGCGCGTCGAAATAGATGGCGCGGGCGATGGCGACAGACTGGCGCTGGCCACCCGAGAGCCGGCTGACCGGCTCCTTGAAGCGCTGGAAGCGCGGATTGAGCCGACCCATGACCTTCCGGGTTTCCGATTCCATGGCAACGTCGTCGAGCGTGCCCCAGGGCGTCATCAGTTCACGGCCAAGGAAGAGATTTGCCGCCGCATCCACATTGTCCGCCAGCGCGAGGGTCTGGTAGATCGTCTCGATGCCGTACCTTTTAGCATCGCGAGGATTGGTGATCTGCGCTTCCTCGCCCTCGATGACGATCTTGCCCGCATCGCGCTTGTAGGCGCCCGACAGGATTTTGATCAGCGTCGACTTGCCCGCGCCATTGTGCCCGACGAGGGCCACAACCTCGCCCTCATGCAGGTCCACCGAAGCATCTTCGACGGCGTGAATACCGCCAAAGGCGATCGAGATGTTCTTCATCTCGACGAGCGGTGTTTTCTTTTCCATTGCTCTTTCCTCCCCGCTCACTGCACACGCTTGCGGTAAATCGAGTCGAGCCAAACGGCGACGACGAGAACCAGCCCCACGACGATGTTCTGCAGCGGCGTGTCGACGCCCAGCAGGATCATGCCGGTGGCCAGCGACTGCATCAGGACGGCGCCGATCATCGCGCCGGCGATCGTGCCGACGCCGCCGCCCAGCGACGTTCCGCCGATGACGGCGGCCGCAATCACCAGAAGCTCGTCGAGGGTACCCATGGCATTCGTCGCCGCGTTGAGCCGCGCCGTCGAGATCGCCGAGGCGATGGCCACCAGGACACCCATGAGAATGAATATCTTCATCACCACCCAGCGGGTATTGATGCCGGCCAGTTCCGCCGCCTCGGGGTTCCCACCGATGGCGAAGACGTAGCGGCCGAAGCGCGTGCGCAGGGTGATGAAGGACATCACGACGCCGACGCCGAGGGCGATCAGCACCGGAATGGCGATGCCGTGGGCGATGAACAGCCCGCCATCGGGAACGGCGATGTTGTTCTCTTCCGCATAACGGCGCACGATGCCGCTAGGCCAGGGATAGGAATTGACCACCCAGACGAAGCCCAGGATAAGCGCGCAGCCGACGGTGCCGAGAAAGCCCTCGGCCCACAGCGGACGCAGCGGGAAGTGGAACTTGCGCCGCTGATTGCGGCTGACGACGAGCGAGACGACCAAGGCAGCGCATGCTATCAGACCGACGATCCAGCTCCAGGTCGAGCCGATCGCGCCCTGCGGTCCACCGCCAATGAGGCGGAATGTCGTATCCATCGGCGCCACGGTCCGCCCGCTCGTCACCCACCAGGCGGCACCCCGCCACACAAGCAGCCCGCCCAGCGTGACGATGAAGGCCGGGACGCCCAGGAAGGCGATGATATAGCCCTGCACGGCGCCGATCACTGCGCCGACGAGAATGCCCATCCCGAGCGCCAGGACCCAGGTGGCCGGATGCCCGAAGCCGAGGAGATCAGGCAGGAACTCGGTCTGCGTAACGCCCATCACCATGCCAATGAAGCCCAGCAGAGAGCCCACCGAAAGATCGATGTTGCGCGTCACGATGACCAGCACCATGCCTGTCGACATGATGGCGATCGACGCCGACTGAACGGATAGGTTCCAAAGGTTGCGTGGCGTCAGGAAGAGGCCATCCGACAGGAAATGGAATCCGAGCCAGATGACGGTCAGCGCTCCCAGCATGCCCAGCATGCGTGTGTCGAGTTCGGTGGCCTTCAGGAAGCGCCGCGCCGCGCTGCTGGACGATGCGGACGCACCCTGCCCCTGTACCTCAGACGTAGCTTCCGCCATCTCGGTCCTTCCCCTTCCGCCGCTAGATCTACCACGCGGCCGTTCTTTCTCTTAAAGAAACGCCGCGGTCCATCCGGCCGCGGCGTCTCAACCTGTTATTCGGCAGATCAGCCGCAGACGTCTACCTTACCAGCTTCGACACCCTGACACACCACATCCTTCGAAACCCAGCCTGCGTCGATCACGACATCGAGGTTGTCCTGGGTGATCGGAACCGGCTTCAGGAAGATGGCATTCATCTCGACGCCATTTGGACCGTCGGCCCAGGTAACGGCACCATCGACGTCGGCCATGGCCGTGCCCTCGGCGAGTTGGTTGGCGATCTGTGCGGCCGCCTTGCCGAGTTCGCGTGCATCCTTCCACACCGACACGGTCTGCGTGCCGAGCGCGATGCGGTTGAGCGCGGCGTGGTCGCCGTCCTGGCCGGAAACCGGAACCGAACCCGCAAGGCCCTGCGCCTCGAGGGCGGCCACGACACCGCCGGCCGTGCCGTCGTTGGAAGCAACGACCGCGTCGACCTCGTTATTGTTGGCCGTCAGGATCTGCTCCATGTTCTTCTGCGCGTTAGCCGGCAGCCAGCCATCCGTGTAGGCCTCGCCGACATTCTTGATCTTGCCGGAATCGATCGCCTCCTGGAGCACTTCCATCTGGCCGGAGAACAGGAAATCGGCGTTCGGATCGGACGAAGAGCCCTTGATGAAAGCATAGTTGCCCTCGGGCTGGACTTCGTAGACGGCACGCGCCTGCATGCGTCCGACTTCCTTGTTGTCAAAGGTGAGGTAGAAGGCGTTGGGGTTTTCGATCAGGCGGTCATAGCCGACCACCGGGATGCCCTCGTTGACGGCCTTTTCAACCGCCGGGCCGATGGCCGAGGAGTCCTGCGCCAGGATGATGAGCGCGTCGGCGCCCTGGGCAATCAGCGCCTCGACATCGGTGAGTTGCTTGGAAGCCGAAGACTGGGCGTCGGCCGATACATACGAATTGCCATCGGCCTCAATCTGCGCCTTAATGGCAGCTTCGTCGGTCTTCCAGCGCTCTTCCTGGAAATTGGACCAGGAAACGCCGATGGTCTTGCCCTCTGCAAGGGCCGCCGTCGAAAGCGAAAGTGACAGCGTAAGACCCGCCAGCACGGCGGCGACAGACTTCTTCATGATTTTCCTCCCAGCGCCCAACGGCGCGACAATAATGGCTTTCACCAGGAAGCTCATTTTTTCGAGCCTCGAAAAAAAGAATGACTCACGTTTCTTGCCGTGTCAATATGGCTTTGGTGGTGGGATCGGACATTGCTTGCCGCGTAAGTAGTGTCGTACCCGCTGGGAGGAGAAGACTTGATGACGGTCGGAATCCGTCACGACGAGATGCGCAAGCGCAATCGGGCGATGGTCATTGCCGCAGTCCGACAGGCGGACCGTCCCTCGCGCACGCATATCGCGCGTGTGACAGGCCTCAGCCATTCCACCATCTCGGCCATCGCTGCCGATCTCATCGAAGAAGGCATTATGCGTGAAGCGCCGCCCGGCGAAGCTGCCGCCCCCAGGCGCGGACGGCCGCAAATCGCGATTGCGCCCGATCCCAATGCCGCCCGCGTCGTCTGTCTTCTGCTTTCCTTCAACAGCCTGTCGGCGGTGCTGGTGGACTATTGCGGCGCGCCCATCGCAAGGCACAGTCACCGCCTGCCGACGCTGGCGCTAAGCCGCGAGGAATTGATGGGCGCGACCGTGGAGGCGGTACGCAAGGTCACGGCCGGCCACGGCCCGATCCTGCGCATCGGGGTCGCCGTCCAGGGCATTGCCGATTCCGCAGGGAAGGAAATGCTGTGGTCGCCGATCACGCCCCATGCAAATGTTTCCCTCGGCCCCGTGCTGGAGGAAACCTTCGCTGTTCCCGTGACGGTCCACAACGACAGCAATCTGATCGCAGTCGCGCTGCGCTGGCGTCGCCCCGAGCGCTATCGGGATAATTTCGTGGCTATCCTCCTGTCCCATGGTATCGGCATGGGGCTGGTGCTGGACGGCCACATGTTCAAGGGCGAGCATTCGTCCGGCGGCGAGTTCGGCCATATGAACCACCGGCCGGATGGGCCGCTTTGCCGCTGCGGCAAGCGCGGCTGCATCGAAGCCTACGCGGGCAATTACGCGATCTGGCGGCGCGCCCATGGCAAGAGCCCGATGGAAAAGCCCGTCGCCGACATCGACGCGTCGGAGATGGAGGCTCTCGCGAATGCCGCCAGGGACGGCGATGCGCGAGCCAGGGAAGCCTTTCGCGAAGCGGCCGAAGCGCTGGGCTACGGGTTGGGCAATCTCTTCGCGCTGATCGACCCGGCGCCCATCGCCGTCGTCGGCCAGGGTACAACCGCATTCGACCTCCTGGAACCGGAGATACGCCGGTATCTCGCGCAGACAGCCGGCGGCCAACATGCCGACGCCATCAGCTTTGAGGCGGAGAGCAACGAGGTTCCCCTGATAGAGCACGGATGCGCGATGACGGCATTGACCAGCCTGGACAGAGAGTATTTTGCGCCGGCCCTCCACTTGGCATTGCCGGTCGGCGCCCCCCGAAGGGAGGACGTGGCATGAGCCTCGACATGTGGAGAAAGGTCGCACTTCTGGGCGCTGCGCTTTGCACGACGCTCGCGCCCATGGCCACCGCGGAGCCGTGGAGTGAGGCGGTAATGCCGGGGGCGGTCGAACAGGACACGCTCGCGGGCAAGCTCGGCCGCGCCGCGCTCGACACGCTGCGCGAGCGCGGCGAGCATCTTTTCATCGGACATTTCACTCCGACGGACGGCGTGGGCCGGCCTTTCGCCACCCAGGCGATCGTGCCGACCAAGCGCAAGCGCCCTCCCCAGAACGGCTTTTTCCGGTCCGCAGGGATGGACGCAAATTCCTGCGCCGGCTGCCACAACATGCCCATCGTCGGCGGGGCCGGGGACTTCGTCACCAATGTCTTCGTGTCCGAAGGTTTCGAAAGCGCCGATTTCGACAGCCTTAACCCCCAGTTTTCCAATGAACGCGGCTCCAACCATCTCTTCGGAGCCGGGCTGATCGAAATGCTCGCCCGTGAGATGACTGCCGACCTGCGCGAGACGCGGCGGCGGACCCTGGCGGCGGCGCGTGAGACCGGCGAGCCGGCCACAGCTGCCCTCGCCAGCAAGGGCGTCTCCTTCGGAACGATCACCGCCGAGCCTGACGGTATGCTGGATCTTTCAGGCGTCGAGGGTGTCGACGACGATCTGGTCGTGCGCCCGTTCAGCCAGAAGGGTGTGATGACGTCGATCCGGCAATTCACGGTCAACGCGCTCAACCACCACCATGGCATGCAGGCCACCGAACGCTTCGGCCAGCGCTGGACCGGCGAGCGCGACCATGACGGAGACGGGGTCGAGGACGAAATCCGCGACGGCGACATTTCCGCGCTGGTGGCCTGGCAGGCTGGGCTGAAGGCGCCCGTCATCCTTGAGCCCGAACAGGCTGAATGGAAGGCGGCAGCCGCGCGCGGCAGCGCCCTGTTCGATGCCATGGGCTGCGTCGCATGCCACAAGCGGGCCTTGCCGCTGAACTCCCTCGAGTTCGCAGACCCCGGCCCGCTGGACATGGCGGGAACGCTGCGCGACGGCGAACTGATCGAGCCCGTGACCTACGATCTGGGGCTGCTCGAATGGGCGAGTACCCTTCCCCGCGACGCCGAAGGCAATGTGCTGGTGCCGCTGTTCGGCGATCTCAAGCGCCACGTTATCGCCGATCAGGAAGTGGCCGCGCTCGGCAACGAACTCCTTGCCCAGCGCTTCGTCGAACGCAATGTCTTCATGACCGCCGAACTCTGGGGCGCAGGCTCGACGGGGCCCTATGGCCACCGCAACGACCTGCCGACACTGGACGAGGTGATCCGCGCCCATGGCGGCGAAGGGCGGGCCGCGCGCGACCGCTACGTCGCCGCCTCCGGCGAAGACCGCACGACGCTCGTTGCCTTTCTGAAGGCTCTGGTGATCGAGGAATAACATGCGGACGACGATTGCGATAACAGCCCTACTGGCCAGCGCCCCGACGAGCCTCGCCGACCCCGTCAGCGACATTCCCGTGATGCAGGAAGAGGCCCTCGAAGCCGGCATCGACCACGCCTATCGGGGCCCCTGGGAATATTTCGTAGGCGGCGGCGCGGCCTCCTTCGACTGCAATGACGACCGAATGCCGGATCTCCTCATCGCGGGCGGAAAACTGCCCTCCAAGCTCTACATCAATCGGAGCAGGGCCGGCGGCCACCTCCGTTTCGAGACGGCAGAGACCGGACTGAAGCCCCGCGATCTGGAAAAAATTCTCGGCGCCTATCCACTCGATATCGACAATGACGGCCACCAGGACATCGTACTTCTGCGCCTCGGCGAGAACATCCTCTTGAAAGGCGGGCCGGAATGCCGCTTCGAGCGCGCCAACGAGGCGTTCGCCTTCGAGGGTGGGCGCGAATGGACCACCGCCTTTTCCGCCACATGGGAGGAAGGCAGCGCCTATCCGACATTGGCCATCGGCAATTATGTGGACCGCACCGCCCCCGGCGCGCCCTGGGGCACCTGCCACGACAACGCCCTGTACCGCCCCGCGCAAGGCGAAAGCGGACCCCTCTATGACGGCCGCGCGCTGACGCCCGGCTATTGCGCCCTGTCCATGCTGTTCACCGATTGGAACCGCTCGGGCACGCCGGACCTGCGGATCACCAACGACCGGCATTATTATCGCGGCGGCGAGGAACAGCTCTGGCATGTGGAGGCGGGCCGCGCGCCCCGGCTGTTCAGCCGCTCGGAGGGCTGGCGGCACCTCACGATCTGGGGGATGGGCATCGCCGAGGGCGACATCGACGGCAACGGCTACCCCGAATATGCGCTCACCTCGATGGGCGACACCAAGTTGCAGCGCCTCGACGAGGAGGCGGCGGAAGACCGTCCGATCTACACCGACATCGCCTTCGAGCGCGGTGCGACAGCACACCGGCCCTATAAGGGCGAGGATCTGAAACCCTCCACCGGCTGGCATGCGGAGTTCGCCGACTTCAACAATGACAGCCTGCTCGACCTCTTCATCGCCAAGGGCAATGTCGAGCAGATGCCCGATTTCGCCACCGTCGATCCCGACAATCTGCTGCTCGGCCAATGGAACGGCTCCTTCGCCGAGGCGGGCGGCACGGCAGGCATCGGCCTGCCCACCAAGGGCCGCGGCGCGGTGGTCGAGGACTTCAATGCCGACGGCCTGCTGGACCTTCTGGTGATCAACCGCGAACAACCCGTATCCCTGTTCCGCAATCTCGGTGCGAAAAGCAAGGCAGGTCCGAGGCCGGGCGGCAACTTCGTCGCCATAGAGCTGGCGCAGAAAGGCCCCAACCGGAACGCGGTTGGCGCGCTCGTCTCCGTGAAGATCGGCACCCGCACGGTCAACCGTACCGTCCAGATCGGCGGTGGGCATGCCTCCGGTCACTCGGGGTTCATCCATGCCGGCGTCGGCACCTCTGAACGCGCCGAAATCCGTGTCAAATGGCCCGACGGCGAATGGAGCCCGCCCTACCGTGTGTTCGCCAACAATTTCGTGCGGATAGAGCGCGGCGCGGTGGAAGCGGGATACTGGTACCCGCCGGAGTAGCCGCTCCTACGCTTCCCGGATCGCATATCCTGCACCGCGGATAGTGCGTATGACATCCGGCATGCGACCCTGATTCACCGCCTTGCGCAGCCGGCCGACATGTACATCCACGGTGCGCTCGTCGATATAGATCGTCTCGCCCCAGACATTGTCCAGAAGCTGGCCGCGCGAGAAGACGCGGCCAGGATGTTGCATCATGAATTCCAGCAGGCGGAATTCCGTCGGGCCGAGCCTGATTTCGCTCTTGCGGCGATAGACCCGATGCGATTCCCGGTCGAGCACGATGTCGCCCACCTTGAGCACCGTCGACAGCACTTCCGGCTTTGCGCGGCGCAGAAGCGCGCGCACCCGGGCGATGAACTCCGGCGTCGAGAACGGCTTGACGAGATAGTCGTCGGCACCGGTGGCAAGGCCGCGCACGCGGTCGCTTTCCTCGCCCCGCGCCGTCAGCATGATGATGGGCAGACGTTCGGTTTCCGCGCGCATACGCAGCCGGCGGCACAGTTCGATCCCCGAGATCGCCGGCACCATCCAGTCGAGGACCAGAAGATCTGGAACGTTTTCCTGAAGGCGGACCTCGGCTTCGTCGCCGCGCGAGATCATCTCGACCTGGTAACCCTCGGCCTCCAGATTATAGCGCAGCAGGACGCATAGCGGTTCGTCGTCCTCGACCACCATGACTTTCGGTGCGATCATCCGCTATTCTCCGCTATCCCGCGCTCGTCATCATTTGCGTCTCGTCCAGTTTCGGCCGCTGGACGGGAAGCTGTTCGCCCGTGAGCACATAATAGGCGTTCTCGGCGATATTGGTGACATGATCGCCGATGCGCTCCAGGTTCTTGGCGCAAAAAAGCAGATGGGTGCATGCGGTGATGTTGCGCGGATCCTCCATCATATAGGTGAGCAGCTCGCGGAAAACGGACGTATAATGAACGTCGATCTTCTCATCCTCGTCGCGCAACTTCGTCAGCGCGTCCGCCTCGCGCTCGACATAGCGCTCGACTACCGATTTGACCTGGACGAGGACCATTTGCGCCATCGCATCGATGGAGTGGGTGAGGCTGCGCGGCGTGGCGCTTTCGCCGACCGCGCCGACCCGTTTGGCGATGTTCTTGGCCAGGTCGCCGATCCGCTCGAGATCGGACGCCATGCGGATGCCGCCAACGACGGCGCGCAGATCCTGCGCCATGGGCTGGCGCTTGCCGATCAGAGTGATGGCCTTCTCGTCCAGATCCCGCTGCTTGGCATCCATGATCGTATCGTCGGAGATGACCCGCTGCGCCAGGGCATTGTCGGACTTCAGAAGAGCCCGCGTGGCATCCTGGGTCATCACGCCGGCAAGATCGCCCATATCGCGGATCAGCCGGTCGATCTGTGCCAGGTCCTCGTCGAACGACGTAACTGTATGCTCGCCCATGAAAACGGTTCCTTGTAAAAACGCGTGCGGCGTCCGGGCTGCGGCCTGTCAGCCGAAGCGGCCTGTAATATAGTCTTGGGTGCGCTTGTCTTCGGGATTGGTGAACATCTTGTCGGTCGGCCCCACCTCCACGAGATTGCCCAGGTGGAACATCGCCGTGCGCTGCGACACGCGCGCCGCCTGCTGCATGGAATGGGTGACGATGACGATGGTGTAGTTCTCGCGCAACTCGTCGATCAGTTCCTCCACCTTGGCGGTGGCGATGGGATCGAGCGCCGAGCAGGGCTCGTCCATCAGGATGACCTCAGGCGACACGGCGATGGCACGGGCGATGCACAGGCGCTGCTGCTGGCCGCCCGAAAGGCCGGTCCCCGGCTCGTGCAACCGATCCTTCACCTCGTTGAATAGGCCTGCCTTCTGCAGGCTCGTCTCCACGATCGCGTCCATGTCGTTCTTGGCGCTGGCCAGACCGTGGATGCGCGGCCCGTAGGCGACGTTCTCGTAGATCGACTTGGGGAACGGATTGGGCTTCTGGAACACCATGCCCACACGCGCGCGCAGCTCCACCACGTCGATGCGCGGATTGTAGATGTCCTCGCCGTCGAGCGTGATATCGCCGGTTACACGGCAGATATCGATCGTATCGTTCATCCGGTTGAGACAACGCAGGAAGGTCGACTTCCCACAGCCCGAAGGGCCGATCAGCGCCGTCACCTGATTTTCCCCGATGTCGAGATTGACATCGAACAGGGCCTGTTTCTCGCCGTAGAAGACCCGGACATCCGACCCGCGCATCTTCACTGCTTCGCGCGCAGGCGTCTTGTCCAGGGCGTTCTCTATGGCGGCATCTGTCAACATGTTCATATCCCTCAACTCCGTCACCAGCGACGTTCGAAGCGTTGCCGCAGGAAGATCGCGAACGCATTCATGAAAATCAGGAAACCCAGTAGCACGAGGATCGCGGCTGACGTACGCGAGACGAAACCGCGCTCGGGGCTGTCCGCCCAAATGAAGATCTGCGTCGGCAAGGCTGTCGCCGGATCCATGATACCACCGGGAGGCGAGGTCAAAAAGGCGTTCATGCCGATCAGCAGCAGCGGGGCCGTTTCGCCAAGCGCCTGCGCCAGGCCGATGATCGTTCCCGTAAGGATGCCTGGAATGGCCAGGGGCAACACGTGATGCAGAATGACCTCGTGCTTGGAAGCGCCGATGCCCAGCGCAGCCTCGCGGATGGAGGGTGGGATCGACTTGAGCGCGGCCCGCGTGACGATAATCATGGTCGGCAGCGTCATCAGAGACAAAACCAGTCCGCCCACCAGCGGCGCCGAGCGCGGCAGACCAAAGATCTGAATGAAGACAGCCAGGCCAAGAAGTCCGAACACGATCGACGGCACCGCCGCCAGATTGTTGATGTTGACCTCGACAAGATCCGTCCAGCGGTTCCTGGGGGCGAACTCTTCAAGATAGATCGCGGCGGCGATGCCGAGGGGGAACGAAATGACGAAGCAGACGAGCAGAGCGTAGAACGAGCCCGCGATGGCGCCAGCCAGGCCCGCAAGCTCGGGGAAGCGGCTGTCGGAGTTCACGAACAGGCCCCAATTGAAGGGCGTCGTTACAAGGCCGCGCGCCTCCAACGTCTCGAACAGCGCGATCTCCGTGTCCGAAACGCGGCGGCGGTCTTCCGGCAGGTCGCGGTCGATCACGCCCTTGTTGAGCTGGTCATACGGATCGGACGCAGGAACCTTGAGCGTGAAGGTCTGCCCGACGAGCCCCGGATTCGCTGTCACATAGTCGCGCACGATGTTGGGAGTGCCGTTCGACAGGATACCCGATGCCACCCGCAATTCGGCCGGACTGTCGGCCTCCGGGAACAGCTTCTGCACGGCTGTGGCGACGACAGCTCGGAAATTGCCGCTGGCCGGGTCGTCCGCCGGCACGTTCTCCGGATCGGCGGTGAACTCGACGGCAACGTGGGTCTGCACGAAGGCCGTGTGCCCGGTGATGATCAACGATGTGATCAGGATGCCGAGCAGGCCGATTGCCGTGACGATAGAGGCCAGGCCGTAGAGGCGCAGGCGCCGGTCGGCGGCATATCGGCGCTTGCGCATCGCCGCGGCCTCAGGCGAGGACCAGTCGAACGGTTTGGGCGTGGTCAATGTGTTTTCGGACATGGGTCTACTCGTATTTCTCGCGGTAGCGGCGCACGATGCGCAGGGCGAGGACGTTCAGGCACAGCGTCGAGACGAACAACACGAGCCCGAGAGCGAAAGCCGACAGCGTCTTCGGATTGTCGAAAGAGGTGTCGCCGATCAGCAGCGTGACGATCTGCACGGTGACGGTGGTCACGCCGTCCAGCGGATTGGCCGTCAGCGTGGCGGTAAGCCCGGCGGCCATGACGACGATCATAGTCTCGCCGATGGCGCGGCTGGCGGCCAGAAGAACGCCGCCGACGATGCCCGGAAGCGCAGCCGGCAGAAGCACGCGGGTGATTGTTTCCGCCCGCGTCGCGCCCATGGCGAAGGAGCCGTCGCGCATCGATTGCGGCACGGCGCGCAACGCATCGTCGGACAGCGAGGAAATAAAGGGAAGGATCATGATGCCCATGACCCCGCCCGCCGCCAGGGCGCTGTTCGGCGAGATGGAAAGGCCGACGAGACTGCCGGCCTCGCGGATCGCGGGAGCAACGGTAAGAACGGCGAAGAAGCCGTAGACGACCGTCGGCACACCGGCGAGAATTTCGAGGATGGGCTTGACGATGCCGCGAAAACGCTCGCTCGCGAATTCGACCAGGTAAAGGGCTGACAGGAGCCCGATCGGCACGGCGACGACGAGAGCGATGGCCGCGATGAGCAACGTTCCCGTGAACACCGGCACGGCGCCGAAAGCGCCTGTTCCGGCCACCTGGTCCTCGCGGATTGCGATCTGCGGTTCCCAATTGAGCCCGAAGAAGAACTCCTGCGGCGGCACCAGCCGGAAGAACTGGAGTGCCTCGTAGGTGAGCGAAACGATAATGCCGATCGTCACCAGGATCGCCACGACGGCCGACGTGATCATGGCGATGTCGAGCGCACGTTCGAAACTCTGCCGCGCGCGAAACTTGGGCGCCATCCGTATGCGCGCCAGATAGAGCGCGATTGCGGAAACGGCCAGCGCCACGACGACCATCGCCCAACCGGCGATCGCCTGCCATCTCTGATACCGCTCGGCGGCGGCAAGAATTTCCGGCGACGGCTCGCTGAAGATGCGCCCGGAGGCGACGTTCTTGATTTCGCTGAGATAGAGCGAAAGGCGCGAGGCCGAGACCCCCTCGGTCACGCTTGCCGGCAGCGATGCCAGAATGAGACGATCGATGAGGCCGTCCTGGGAAAGCAGCCACAAGACGACGAGTATCAGGGCGGGCACCCCCACCCAGACCGCAGCGAAGGCGCCATGATAGAGCGGCCGGGAATGGACCTCCGCTCCATGGGACGCGACAAATCTGCTGGCCGTCGACCGCCCGACATAGAAGGCGACGAGCGACAGCGCGAGGATGGCTAGAAACAAATATCCGGTCACGGCCGTCTGCAATCCCTGGCTGCGTTCAAGTTGGGGCGTGCCGCGCGGAGTGCTCCCCGCGGCACGCTATCGGTATGGCGATTACTGCGTGTAACGCGTAAAGCCCTTGCCATCGATGGCGGCTTCGCGGACCTCGGCGCGGCGCTCATCGGAAAGCGGGATCAGGCCGCGCTCCGACAGATAGCCGCCGGGGCCCATAGCCTCCTCCGACACATACTCTTCCACGAACTCCTGGAGACCCGGGATGACGCCGCGATGCGCGTTCTTCACGTAGAAGAACAGCGGACGCGATACCGTGTAGCTCTCGTCGGCAATGGTCTCCGGTGTCGGCTTGGCGCCGTCCACGGCCACGGCCTTCAGCGTGTCCTGGTTCTCGTAAAGGAAGGAGTAGCCGAAGATGCCGAGCGCGGTGTGGTCGGCCTGCAGGCGCTGAACGATCAGATTGTCGTTCTCGCCGGCTTCGACGAAGGGCCCGTCCGTGCGCATGCGCTGGCAGACTTCATCCTTGCGGTCGCCTTCCAACGCCTCGATGGCCGGGAACTCCTCGCAACCCTCTTCCATGACCAGCTCGACGAAAGCGTCGCGCGTGCCGGAGGTGGGCGGAGGACCGAAAACGGTGATTTCGGCGTCGGGAAGCGACGGATCGATCTCATTCCAGCGTTTGTAGGGGTTGGCGACGACTTCGCCGTCGACTTCCACCTCGGCGGCGAGCGCCTGGAAGATCTGCGCCTTGGAAAGGTCGAGATCGGGACCATCGGCGGCATGAGCAATTGAAAGGCCGTCGGAACCGATCTGCACCTCGGTGATGCTGTCAACGCCGTTTTCGAGGCAGAGCTTGTATTCGCCCTCCTTCATGGCGCGCGAAGCACCGGTGATGTCGGGGTGGTCAACGCCGACGCCGCCGCAGAAGATCTGCATGCCGCCGCCGGTACCGGTGGATTCAGTCACTGGCGCGGCGAAACCGCCGGTGTTGCCGAATTCCTCGGCCACGGCCTGCGTGTATGGAAAGACGGTCGACGAGCCGACGATGCGGATTTGGTCGCGCGCGCTGGCTGCGCCGGCGGACATCGCCGCGGCAACGGCCGCAACGGACGCCGTGAGAAGGATTTTCTGCATTAGGGCTACTCCCTGTTCGGAATTCGATATGACGCCGATATGGGGCGACGAGGAGTCGCTTAAAGGCCCTGTGTAACAGTTCGATGACACTTATGTGTCGCAGTGATTAAGATATTAACGACGGCAGGGTTCGTGCCTATCGAATGCTCTCCTGCCCATCGGTCGGAGACTGGCCCTCGCCGCGTGCCGTGGTCACGCTGCTCCGCGCATACGGTGCGACACTCCCGCCGGGCGCAACTTGCGTGCCACCGCTTCGGAAAAGCATTTTACGGTTGAACCGCGGGGGCAGGCATTCTATGATCATTTAGACAAAAACTTGTCTCTTTTCGGCAATGCCTTGAGCTTATAGAAGCTCTTTCCATTGTTTTTCAGAAGAATTTAAAGGACGGTATTGGAGTTTTTCCAGAGTTTAGGTTTTTATTGCTATAGAATAACAAAAAGAGGCAAAATGAAAGTTAAATTAAGAGCTAGAGACGTCTATAAGGTCTTCGGCGAGACGCCGCAGGACGCTTTGGAACGTCTCAAGCGCGGCGAAAGCAAGGAACAGATTCTCGAGGAGACCGGCCAGGTGGTCGGTGTCCAGGAAGCCAGTTTTGATGTCGAGGAGGCGCATATCTTCGTCGTCATGGGCCTGTCGGGTTCGGGCAAGTCGACGCTGGTGCGCATGCTCAACGGCCTGATCAAACCTACGGCCGGTGAGATACTGGTCGACGAGGACGATATTGCCACCTGTTCGCCGGAGCAGTTGCGCAACATCCGGCGTGAGAAGATCGCCATGGTCTTCCAGCATTTCGCGCTGTTTCCCCACAAGACCATCGCCGAAAACGTCGCCTACGGGCTCAAGATCAAGGGCATGGGGGCTGCCGAGCGGCGCAAGAAGGCGCTTGTCGCGCTCGATCAGGTGGGGCTGGCCGCCTGGGCGGACAACTATCCCGGCGAGCTTTCGGGCGGTATGCAGCAGCGTGTCGGATTGGCGCGCGGGCTGGCGACCGACCCGCAAATCCTCCTGATGGACGAGCCCTTCAGCGCGCTCGACCCCCTGATCAGACGGGAGATGCAGGAGGAGCTTCTGGGGCTGCAGAAGAAGCTGCACAAAACCATCGTCTTCATCACCCACGACCTCAACGAGGCCCTGATCCTGGGCGACAGGATAGCCATCATGAAGGATGGACGTTTCGTGCAGGTGGGTACGGCTCAGGAGATCGTGGCCAATCCGGCGGACGACTATGTCAGCGCCTTCGTGGCCGATATCGACCGCGGCCGCGTCTTCACCGCCGGCCATGTCGCCAACGAGCCGGAAACGGTACAGCTTTCCGCCGGAGCCGATGAGGCGCTTCGCATCATGGAGGAGATGAACCGCAACGCGCTCTACGTGCTCGACGGCGAGAAGATCGCCGGTGTGGTGACCTATCAGGACCTGTCGACGGCAGCGCGCGACAACGGCGATAGCGGCACCGCGCTGGCAGACGTGCTGATCGCCGACTATCCTACGGCCGCCAGACAGGTGCAGCTGTACGAGCTCTACGGCCTGGCAAGCTCCGGCCTGCCGATCGCGGTGATCGACGACAAGCGGCTTGTCGGCGTCGTCGAACCCGAGGCGGTATTCGCCCAGCTTTCCGGCGAGGAACAGCTGATCGAGACGGCCGGCGGAACCGAGACGCGAGCGGCATCATGACAGCCCTGCATCCGGACTTGGGAGGCACGCATGCTTAGCCCATCTGACCTTCTTCTCATCCCCTTCGACGACTGGGTGAACACCCTGGTGCGCGACTTTCTCGTGCCCAATTTCCGACCTTTCTTCCGCGCCCTGCAGGTGCCCGTGACAGCCGTTCTCAATGGCTTCGACACGTTCTTCCAGTTCGTGCCGATGCTTGTCACCACCGCCGCCTTCACACTGATTGCCTGGTATACGGTGAGCCGGGGGCTTGCGCTCTTCACGGTGCTCGCACTCGTCTTCATCGACATGATCGGGCTGTGGCCGCAGACCATGACAACCCTTTCGATGATCGTCACCTCGGTGCTCTTCTGCACCATCCTTGGCATACCGATCGGGATTCTGGCAGCCGGCAGCAACAGGCTGTGGGCGGTTACGCGGCCGATCCTCGACATCATGCAGACGATCCCCTCCTTCGTCTATCTGGTCCCGATCGTCATGCTGTTCGGCGTCGGCATGGTGCCGGGCATCATCGCCACCATCATCTTCGCCCTGCCGCCGATCATCAGGCTCACCAATCTGGGCATCCGCAATGTACGCGGCGATTTGATCGAGGCAGCCGAAGCCTTCGGCTCGACGCGCTGGCAGATGCTGTGGGAGGTACAGTTCCCACTGGCGATCAGGACCATCATGGCAGGCCTCAACCAGACGCTGATGCTGTCGCTTTCGATGGTGGTCATCGCCGCGCTCATCGGGGCCGGCGGGCTTGGGCTCACCGTCTATACGGGGCTGGGGCGGCTCGATGTCGGCGGCGCCACAGCGGGCGGTGTGGGCATCGTGCTTCTGGCGATCATCCTCGACCGCATCACCCAGGCCCTGGGCGAGCAGAACGGTGTTCGCCCTGTATCGCTGCGCCAGACACTGGCTTCGTTGTTCCGTTTGCGCCGTCCCATTGCGGACGAAGCCAAGAAGACGGGTCCATAGGCCCGCTGGGCGGGGGCGCCGTGCCACCGCTTTCGACATGCCGGACGCCCGTGCGTCCGCGTTAGTGAAACAGAAGACGCGAAAGAAGGAGAGGCATCATGCTCAGTCTCAAGAACGCCGTGCCAACCCTCGCTGCCGCCGCTCTCATGAGCGCCGGCGCCCTGGTGCCTGCATTGGCGCAGGACATGCCCGGCGAAGGCAAGACCGTCCAGATGGCGCGCGCCACCTGGGACACCGGCTGGTTCCACGCTGAAATCTACAAGCAGATGCTGGAAGAACTCGGTTACACGGTCGAAGGCCCGACCACGCTCGACAATCCGCCTTTCTATCAGGCCGTCTCTCAGGGAGACGTGGATCTGTGGGTCAATGGCTGGTTCCCGCTGCACAACACCTATCGCAGCACCTTCGAGAGCGGCGCCGAGATCGTCGGAGCAGTGATCGAGGGCGGCGCTCTGGAAGGATATCTGGTCGACAAGGCCTCGGTCGAGAAATTCGACATCAAGACGCTCGACGACTTCAAGCGTGATGAGGTGAAGGCAGCCTTCGACCGCAACGACGACGGCAAGGCCGATCTGGTGGCTTGCCCTCCGGGCTGGGGCTGCGAGATCAATATCGAGCATCACATGGACGCCTATGAACTGCGCGACCACGTAAACCCGATCAAGGCAGGTTACTCCGCTTCAATGGCCGATGCGGTGGCCGCCTATGAAAGCGGCGAGCCTATCCTCTTCTACACCTGGACGCCGAACTGGACCGTCAACGAGCTGGTTCCAGGCGAGGAAGTGATGTGGATCGAGGTGCCGGAGGTCAACCTGCCCGAGAATATGATGGACCTGGCCGACGCCGCCACACTGGCAGGCGTGGAAGGCTGCGTGGCTGACCCCTGCACGCTCGGCTTCCCGGCCAATGACATCGTACCTGTGGTCAACTCCGCCTTCCTCGAAGAGAACCCGGCGGTCGGCGCCCTGCTCAACGCCGCCTCTGTCCCGCTCGCCGACATCGCGGCGCAGAACGCGGCGATGCAGGACGGCGACGACAACATCGAACAGCAGGCATCGGCCTGGATCGAGGAAAACCGCGGGACAGTCGATGGCTGGCTTGAGGCAGCGCGGCAGGCGGTGAACTAGCGCTTGGTTCCGAAAACTGGAAACGATCCAGGCAAATGACCTGGGATTGTTCTCAACAGGAGCCGGCCTGCAGGCCGGCTCCTGTGCCAAGATACAATTACTGCTTGTGGATAATCGGCTGCGGCATGGAAGAGCGATAGGCTGACATGTAGGATTTCCGAAGAATCTTGTGCGGCCAAACGCGATATTTGACGGAGCGAGCCATGATCCGGGCATTTCTTTCATTCGATAAGTTCATTTTTCCGCGCATCGCGCGGGTCGTATATTTTGTTGGTTTGTTTCTGATCGGAATCAGCTTGGTCGTAGGCATCGCATCTGGCGCCATCGTCGGTGCAGCGGGAAGCGGAGCAGCAGCCAGCCTGTTCTTGATCGCCGGAGGGATCATCAGCGCAATCCTTTCGGCCATCGTGTGGCGGCTGCTCGTCGAACTCTGGATGGTGGCGTTCGCGATCAACGACAATTTGCGAGCCATCCGCGAACAAGGCCCTCAAAAGTGAGAGTCTGTCCAAAAATTCGGACGGGTCGAAAGGCCTGTGCGACCGCTATTTGTTGCTTTGGGAGGGGTCGGCGCTAGCGCCTTGAAGTATGGTACTCCCAAGGGGAATCGAACCCCTGTTTCCGCCGTGAGAGGGCGGCGTCCTGACCGCTAGACGATGGGAGCGTCTTTGAAGGTGGCGATATAATCGTGATTGGCGGCAAATGCAACAGGCATTCTGGAACCGGGCTCAGCCTGTGGATGCAGCCGGTCCGATCAGGTCCCAGCGGTTCCCGTAAATATCGCGAAAAACGGCGACCTTTCCATAAGCCTCCAGCCTGGGAGGCTCCTCGAAATGCACCCCTTTGGCGGAAAATGCGGCGTGGTCGCGGTCGAAATCATCCGTGTTGAGAAACAGGAAAACGCGCCCGCCGCACTGATTGCCAACGGCCGGAAGCTGCTCAGCTCCAGAGGCGCGCGCCAGAAGCAGACAGGCCGCCGCCTCGCCGCGACCGGTGGAAAGAACCACCCAGCGCTTGCCGCCGCCAAGAAGTGTATCCTCCTTGAGAACGAAGTCGAGCTTGTCGCGATACCAGGCGATCGCCTCGTCATAATCGCGCACGAGGAGACTGACGAGGCCGATATGCCGCTTGGGGCTCATAGCTCTTCTTCGGATATGGCGATCCGGGCTGCCGGCTCGCCCGAAGCGAAATCGTAGACGAGTATTAGACTGTCGCCGCCATCAAGCCGCAACAGCAGCGACAAGCGGCTGCCGGACAATGCGTGGGAAACGATGCGGGCGCCGGCAGGGATAGCAACCTCCCCGGACAGAACCTCGCCCGGCACGGAAGACGAAGCCATTTGCGGTTCCGCCGGCTCGGGCGTGACTGAACGGTAGACAACCGTGAGCACCACCGCCATAACCGCTGCGAACAGAATGGCCAGATTGATGCCCATGAAGCGCACGAGCTTCCGCCGAACGCGCTCCGCCGCCGGATCCAGCGGCGCCTCGTCTTCGATTTCATTGAGCGTCGGCTTGGCCATGCGTGCCCTGTCTCTGAAAGAGGAAAAATGAGCGATCCTGATAGCGAAGCGGACGCTGAATTGAAAGAGCTCGTCGCCGCCGGCGAGGACGAGGGCAAGCGGCTCGACCAATGGTTGGCCGCCAACCTTGCGCCCGTCCTGTCGCGCAGCCGCGTGCAGGCCCTCATCCGCGCTGGCGCCATCACCGCCGACGGCGCCATCCTGACGGAACCGAAAGCCAAGGTGGTTTCGGGCAGGCGCTACCTGCTCACGCTGCCCGAGGCCGCCCCTCCCGAACCCGAAGGCGAAGCCATCGCGCTCGACATTCTCCACGAGGATAGCGAGGTGATCGTCATCAACAAGCCGGCCGGTCTTGTCGTCCACCCCGGCGCGGGCAATTGGACCGGGACGCTGGTGAACGCGCTCATACACCACTGCGGCGACACATTGTCGGGCATCGGCGGCGTGAAGCGCCCTGGCATCGTCCACCGGCTCGACCGGGAGACGAGCGGTGTGATGGTGGTCGCGAAGTCCGACCGCGCCCATCGCGCCCTGGCCGAGGCATTCGCCGATCACGGGCGCAACGGCGATCTGGAACGCGCCTATGTTGCACTGGTCTGGGGCGCACCGAAAAGACTTTCGAGTACTATCGACGCGCCACTTGGGCGCGATACCAGGGATCGGACCCAGCGCGCAGTGGTGCCGGCCGGCCGGCCGGATGCAAAGCAGGCCGTCACGCACTACACGGTGTTGTCGCGCTATGGCGCACGTAAAGACGATCCTATAGCCTCCCTCGTGGAGTGCCGGCTTGAAACCGGGCGGACCCACCAGATCAGGGTGCATATGGCCCATATAGGCCATCCGCTGATCGGCGACCCCGCCTATGGCCGCGCCTACCGGACCAAGGCCAACCGCCTGCCCCAGCCCCTCGGCGGCCTCGTGTCTGCGTTTCCGCGCCAGGCTCTGCATGCCAGGTTGCTCGCTTTCCGCCACTCCGCCACCGGCGAGATCATGCGATTCGAAGCGCCCTTGCCGCCGGATATGGCGGAACTCGTGGCGCAGTTCGACGTTTTATGATAGAGAAAGTCGTCGATATCGTGCAGCATTGTTCAACACACAGTAACGTCAATGTTGACGACATGACGAAACTTTAACTTTCGGAATTTGTTCCTACATAGGATAGTGCGTGGTGCGCGCCTGTTCGCGGCCGCGCGTTCCGCCTGCCTTCTCGATAGGGGGCGATGATTGGACAAGGAGGGTGCTGAATGGCCCAGGCATTACCGAGTGTTGTTTCGGGGGAAGGTGGCCTTACCCGTTATCTGGAGGAAGTCCGCCGGTTTCCAATGTTGCAGCCGGAAGAGGAGTACATGCTCGCAAAACGCTACCGTGAGCATGACGACACCGATGCTGCGCACCGGCTTGTCACCAGCCACCTGAGGTTGGTCGCCAAGATCGCGATGGGTTATCGCGGTTATGGTCTGCCGATCGGCGAAGTGATTTCGGAAGGAAATGTCGGCCTCATGCAGGCCGTGAAGAAATTCGAACCCGAGCGCGGTTTCCGGCTGGCCACCTATGCGATGTGGTGGATCAAGGCCTCGATCCAGGAATATATATTGCGTTCGTGGAGCCTCGTGAAAATGGGCACCACGGCCAATCAGAAGCGCCTGTTCTTCAACCTGCGCAAGGTGAAGGGCAAGATCCAGGCGTTGGACGAAGGAGACCTGAAGCCCGAGCAGATCACCGAGATCGCCACCCGGCTGAATGTGAGCGAGGAAGAGGTGGTCTCGATGAACCGCCGCCTGTCTGGCGATGCCTCTCTCAACGCGCCGATCCGCGCGACCGAGGGAGAATCGGGCGAATGGCAGGATTGGCTGGTGGATGAGCATGAGAGCCAGGAGGACATGCTTGTCGAACAGGACGAGTTGGAGTCCCGGCGCTCCATGCTGGATGACGCCATGGGCGTGCTCAACGAACGCGAGCGCCGCATCTTCGAGGCCCGCCGGCTTTCCGAGGATCCGCTGACGCTGGAGGAGCTTTCCGGCGAATTCGATATCAGCCGCGAGCGCGTTCGCCAGATCGAGGTGCGTGCCTTCGAGAAGGTCCAGGAGGCTGTCCAGGCTTCAGCGCGCGAACGCGCCGCAGCGACACGTTCCGCCCAGTTGGAGCACGCCGGCTGAGGCTCGGCACCGGAAGAAGGCCCCCTACTTAGGCTGTCATGACGAACGATCCGAAACGCCCGCGCTCCGCGGGCGTTTTCATGTGCGCGCTATGGCATTTTGCAGTCAGGCGGAATCACATGACGTCCGCACGGATGCGGAAAAACGAGATAGAGCGTCTGTGCGCCCGAAGGGGCGTGGGCGCTCTATCCGCCGGAAGCGCTCGAAGCCTCAGCCCAAGCATCCAGCGCTTCGTTGAAGATGCGCTCGCCCGGAACGCCCTTTTCCATCGTGATAAGTGCGCGCCGGCCCGATGTGTATGTGATCGGGATATCGATCCAGCTCTGCCGGCGCATCAGAAGCGCGTTGGTTTCCCTGTCTGCCCTGCCGTCGCTGAGTGCCACCAGAAAGAACCCGTCGGCAATCTTGGCGGCGCTGCCGATCAGCGCACTGCCGGTATCCTGCTCGGTGCGCTTCATCGAGAAGCGCAGCACATCCTTGACGCCGCCGCCGGCAAAATTCTCTGGCGTGAGGAAGATCAGCTCGACGATATGGCTGGCGGGAAGCGACTGGTCCGCATTCCGCCGGATGGTCATCTTGAGTTGGATGTTCTTATCGGGGATCGTCGCTTCGGCGTGTATGGCCGGCTCCGGCGGCAGATTGTCGCCGGGCGATTCCTCGACCAGCGACCAGACGACGGACCCGGTATCCGCTGTTCCCTGCTCGGCACTGGTGCGCTCTTCGTAGAAGATCGCCCGTTGGCCCACGGGAAGAGCCTGTTCGCCCTCGCCGCTTGCGGGAGGCTCTTCCTGCCCTTCGCCAGTTGCGCCTTCTTCGCCTCCGCCCGAAATCGAAGCGCCGCCGGGCTGTGTCGCCTCGGCGACCGACGTGCCCTCGCCCAGACCGGGGTTGCCACCGGCCGGTCCCTCGTCGATTTCCTGGCCGTCAGGTGTCAGGCGTTGGGTAAATTTGGCAGGCTGCTGGGCGTTCGATGCGGGCTCCCCGGAGGAATCCGCTTCTTCCGGCTCCACGGGGGATGCCTCTCCATCGGGATCGGCCGTTTCGGGTCCCGTGCCGGCTTCACCGCTGTCCCCCGCCATCATCGCATCGAAATTGGCATAGCCGGCCAGTTGCGCCGCATCGTCCCGATACTGCCACGCCGCAAATGCTGTACCGGCCAACACCGCGAGAAGAATAGCCAGGACGACAAATCCCCGGCGGTTGCCCCTGCGCGCCGCCGGCGCTGCCGCGACATGCTCCTCTTCCCGTCCCGGCACCGCCGGATCACCATCATGATGGAGGAAGTCGTCGTCAGGCGAGGGCCCTTCGATACGATCTGCATATTGTTCGTCCGGATCGGATAGCGGCTCGGGCGCCGGCACCGACTGCTCGCCCGCTTCCGGTTCGTCGAACTGCGGCATTTCCGGCGGCGCCTCGCCATATTCGGAAACGGCCGGGGCCTGCTCGGCAGCGGGCCCGGCCACCGGCTCGGGCTCAACCTGCGGTTCATCGGCCGCTCCAGGCTCGGCCTGCGACGCGCCGGCCATCGTGTCGGCAGTTGAAACGGGCTCGACCTTGGCCGTCCCCTTCTTCAACTCAGCGAAAATGCTTTCCAGATCGTCAGACGGGCTTTCCTCGGCCGGCGCGGCCGGGGCGGCATATTCGGCCTCGACAGCCGCAATCGCATTCTCCAGCGATTGCTTTTGCCGCTGCACGACGGCATCGGAGGGCGGCGGAGACACGGCGGCCAGCTTGGCATCGATGGTTGCGCGTGCCTTGTCATAGACGCGCGCGCGCATCTCGGGCGTGTTTTCCTTCAGCGCGTCGATCGTCTTGCGCAATACCGCAGCAAAATCCGCCATGCTCTAACTATCCACTCCTGCCCAATTCCCTGCCCAAGTCTGGCAACCCTGCCTGGGCGGCAAGCTAACGCTTTTCCCTACATACACAAAATTGTGGTGACACTAGTCTTGAAAGGGGTCGGTCACAAGTATTGCGTCTTCCCGCTCCGGGCTGGTCGAAAGGATCGCTACCGGCGCTCCGATGAGCTCCTCGATATGCCGCACATACTTGACCGCCTGGGCCGGCAGGTCGTTCCAGCTCCGGGCACCGCGCGTGGTTTCCTTCCACCCTTCGAGCGTCTCGTAGATCGGTTCGATGCGTGTCTGCGCGCCCTGGCTCGCCGGCAGATAATCGATCTCTTTTCCATCGAGCCTGTAGCCGGTACACACCTTGATCTCGTCAAGGCCATCCAGGACGTCGAGCTTGGTCAGCGCGATGCCGTTCATTCCGTTGGCCACGACCGCCTGGCGCACCAGCACCGCGTCGAACCAGCCGCAGCGACGCTTGCGGCCCGTCACCGTGCCGAACTCGTGCCCCTGGGTGCCGAGAAATTCGCCGATCTCGTTGTCCTGCTCGGTCGGAAACGGCCCCTCGCCCACGCGGGTCGTATAGGCCTTGGTGATGCCCAGCACATAGCCGACCGCCGCCGGGCCGAGGCCTGTGCCGGTCGCCGCCTGGCCAGCAACGGTGTTGGAGGAGGTCACGAAGGGGTAGGTGCCGTGATCGATGTCGAGCAGTGTTCCCTGCGCTCCCTCGAACAGGATGCGCTGGCCCGCGCGCCGCGCATCGTCGAGGATTTTCCAGACGCGGTCGACATAGGGCAGCACCTTGTCGGCCACCGAACTCAACTCCTCCATGATCGTCTCTTGAGCGACTTCCGGATGCCCCAGCCCGCGCCTCAGCGCATTATGGTGGGTCAGGAGCCGATCGACCTTGGCGGGCAGGCTTTCCAGATTGGCCAGATCGAGAGCGCGGATCGAGCGGCGGCCGACCTTGTCTTCGTAAGCCGGGCCGATGCCGCGCCGTGTCGTCCCGATCTTCGTGCCCGAACTGGACGCGGCATCCTCGCGAAAGCCGTCCAACTCGCGATGCAGCGACAGGATCAGCGAGGTGTTCTCCGCGATCTTCAGATTCGCCGGGGAGATGGAAACGCCCTGCGCTCCGAGCCGCTCGATCTCGGCGACGAAAGCATGCGGATCGAAGACGACACCATTGCCGATGACCGACAGCTTGCCCTTGCGCACCACGCCCGACGGCAGGAGCGAGAGCTTATAGCTGACGCCGTCAATAACCAGCGTATGGCCGGCATTGTGCCCGCCCTGGAAACGCGCCACGACATCGGCGCGCTCCGAGAGCCAATCGACGATCTTGCCCTTTCCCTCGTCACCCCATTGCGAGCCGACGACCACTACATTCGCCATAGATGGTTCCTTTTCGTTGCCGGAGCTTGCCGGCAGGTCCTTGAAAACAACGTGCTCTATATCGTCAAGCTCGGTCGCACGCGACCCTTGTTTGCGTTCTGGCGGCGAGAATGGGCGATTTTGGCCCTATTTGCGTTGCCGGCCACGGCTCAATAAGAGGGGATGGTTTCACCATCGCGCTTTTCTGATTCTTCCCGGCAGGGTCCATGAACAACAAAGCCTATCTCCTGCTCCTCATGACGACGCTTTTCTGGGGCGGAAATGCAGTGGCGGGCAAACTGGCCGTGGGCCATGTGTCGCCTTTCATGCTCACAACGACACGCTGGACATTGGCTCTGGTGATCCTGGTGCCTTTCGCCTGGCGGCATCTCCGTCGCGACTGGTCGATCATCAAGGCCAATCTGCCGCTTCTCATGGCCCTCGGTTGCGTCGGCTTCACCCTGTTCAACGCGACATTCTACAGCGCCCTGCAATATACGGCCGCGGTTAACGTCTCCATCGAGCAGGCGGCCATACCCATGGTGATCATCGTCCTGAACTTTCTCCTGTTCGGGATGCGTGCGAAATGGCTGCAGCTTGCCGGCTTCGGTCTGTCGCTTGTGGGCATCGCGCTGACGGCCAGCCATGGCGACCTCAGCCGGCTGGCGGAGCTCGACATAAATTTTGGCGACCTTCTCATGCTGCTGGCGGTGCTGTTTTACGGCATCTACACGGTGTTTCTCCGCTTTAAGCCGGCGATGCACTGGCTGAGCATGATCACCGTGCTCGCCTCCGCCGCCTTCCTCGCCACCCTGCCCTTCCTCGCCTGGGAATATACCAAGGGCAACCTTGTTCCGCCGGATGGCCGGGGTTGGGCGATTGCCGCCTACACCGCACTGTTCCCGTCCATCCTCGCGCAGGTTTTCTATATACGCGGCAACGAGCTGATCGGCGGCAACCGGGCCGGTCTCTTCGTCAACCTCGTACCCATTTTCGGAACGCTGCTCTCGGTCCTGCTGCTGGGCGAGGACTTCCGCCTCTACCACGCGACCGCCATCGCACTGGTCTTCTGCGGCATCGCGCTGGCCGAACACGGCGGCCGCAAGGCGGCCGGGGCAAAGCCAAGCGTACGCGCGCCGATCAGAGATTAAGGCAATTCCAGGAAAAGCCGGCGCTCTCGTTGAGAACGCCGGCCTGTGGCATCACGCCCCGACGTCGAACCTCAAGGGCTTCGCCGAAATGATCTGCTCGGTTGCAAGCAACTCCTTGAGCACGTGTTCGGGGAACGGTGCATCCAGGTAGAGCAGCGCGATGGCGTCGCCACCCGGCCGGTTGCGGCCGAGCTGGAAGTTGGCGATGTTGACGTTGTGCTTGCCGCAGATCGAGCCGAGCAGACCGATAATGCCCGGCGTGTCGTAATTGGTGGTGTAGAGCATGTGCTCGCCCACCTCGGCATCGAGATTGATGCCCTTGATCTGGATGAAGCGCGGCTTGCCGTCGGAAAACACCGTGCCGGCGATCGAGCGGGTCTTGGCGGACGTCTTCACCGTCAGCTTGATGTAGCCGTCGAACACGCCAGACTTGTCGCGCTTGATCTCCGACAGCATGACGCCACGCTCCTTGGCCATGACCGGCGCGGAGACCATGTTGACATCGGAGACCTGCGGCCGGATCAGCCCGGCGAGCGTGGCCGAGATGAGAGCGCGCGTGTTCATTTCGGCAGTCGCGCCGTCGAACAGCACCTCAACCTCCTTGATGGCCTCTTCGGTAACCTGCCCCACGAAAGCACCCAGCACCTCGGCAAGCTTGATGAAGGGCTTCAGCCGCGGCGCCTCTTCCGCCGAGATGGATGGCATGTTGATGGCGTTCGTGACCGCCCCCTTGACGAGGTAGTCCGACATCTGCTCGGCGACCTGGATCGCCACATTCTCCTGCGCTTCCGAGGTGGATGCGCCCAGATGCGGCGTGCAGACGACATTCGGCATGTTGAAAAGATCGTTCTCGGTCGCAGGCTCGGTCTCGAACACATCAATGCCCGCTCCCGCAACCTTGCCCGACTTCAGCGCTTCCACCAGATCTGCCTCGACGATCAGGCCGCCGCGCGCGCAGTTCACGATACGCACGCCGTCCTTCATCGTCGCGATGGCTTCGGCGTTGATGATGCCGCGCGTCTTGTCGGTCAGCGGTGTGTGCAGGGTGATGAAGTCGGCGCGCCTGAAAAGCTCGTCCAGCTCCACCTTCTCCACGCCCAGTTCCGAGGCCCGCTCGACCGACAGGAACGGATCGAAGGCCACCACATGCATCTTCAGCCCGATGGCGCGCATGGCAACGACAGATCCGATATTGCCGCAACCGATGACGCCGAGCGTCTTGCCGGTGATCTCCACGCCCATGAAGCGGTTCTTCTCCCACTTGCCTGCATGGGTGGAGGCGTTCGCCTCCGGTATCTGGCGGGCAACAGCGAACAGCATTGCGATGGCGTGCTCGGCGGTGGTGATGGAATTGCCGAAGGGCGTGTTCATGACGATGATGCCGCGGCGCGAGGCAGCCGGGATATCGACATTGTCGACGCCGATGCCGGCGCGGCCGATAACCTTGAGGTTGGTCGCCGCGGCAATCAGCTTTTCGGTCGCCTTGGTCGCCGAGCGGATAGCCAGGCCATCATACTGGTCGATGACGGAAAGGAGCTTCTCCTTGTCCTTGCCCAGGTCGGGCTGATAATCGACGTCGATGCCCCATTGCTTGAAGATGTCGACGGCGGTGGGCGAAAGCTTGTCGGAAACGAGTACGCGAGGTGCCATGTCGGCCTCCGTTTGCATCTGAATTTTTGAAAGAATGGGCAGCCCCGGCTGCTTGTTTTGTCGCAAGTCTTTCAGAAAACCGGTTCCACTTTTCTGGACTTGCTCCGGACGCTGCCGGGGAAAGCTCAAGCGCTCTGCAGCGCGGCCTTCTGCGTCTGGAAGGCCCACTCCAGCCAAGGCATCAGCGCCTCGATGTCGGAGGTCTCGACAGTCGCGCCGGCCCAGATGCGAAGTCCCGGAGGCGCATCGCGATAATGGCCGATATCGTAGGCCACGCCTTGCTTGTCGAGCAGGCTGACCATGCCTTTGGCGAAAGCCGCCTGGGCATCCGCGTCGAGCGCGGTGACCGCTTCGTCGACGATGGACAGGCACACGGAGGTGTTGGAGCGGGTGGCTGGATCCTGCGCCAGATGCGCGAGCCAGCCGCTTTTCCGCACGAAACCGTCAATGGCCGCGAAATTGGCGTCGGCGCGGGCGATCAGCCCGTCGAGCCCGCCCACCGATTGCGCCCAGGAGAGAGCATCGAGGTAATCTTCGACGCACAGCATGGACGGCGTGTTGATGGTCTCGCCCTTGAATACGCCTTCGATCAGCTTCCCGCCCTTGGTGAGGCGGAAGATTTTCGGCAGCGGCCACGCCGGCGAATAGCTTTCCAGCCGTTCGACCGCGCGGGGGCTGAGGATCAGCATCCCATGCGCAGCTTCACCGCCCAGCACTTTCTGCCAGGAGAAGGTGACGATATCGAGCTTGTCGAAATCGAGCCGCTGGGCAAAGGCCGCCGAAGTGGCGTCGCAGATCGACAGGCCCTTGCGGTCGGCCGGGATGAAATCGCCGTTCGGCACGCGCACGCCGGAGGTGGTGCCGTTCCATGTGAACACGACGTCGCGGTCAAAATCGATGGAGGAAAGATCGGGCAAGGCGCCATAGCCTGCCTCGATGCGGCGCACATCGCCCAGCTTGAGCTGCTTGACCACGTCTGTGACCCAGCCCGAGCCGAAGGACTCCCATGCCACCATGTCCACGCCGCGTTCGCCGAGCAGCGACCAGAGCGCCATCTCGACGGCGCCGGTGTCGGACGCGGGCACGATGCCGATGCGATAGTCGGCCGGCACCTGCAGCACCTCGCGCGTCATTTCGATGGCGCGGGCGAGCTTCTCCTTGCCGATCTTGGCGCGATGAGAGCGGCCAAGCGCGGCATCGGAAAGCGCTTCGAGCGACCAACCGGGACGCTTCGCGCAAGGACCAGATGAAAAATGGGGATTTGCCGGACGCTTGTCCGGCGTGGGGATTGTGCTCATGATATTCTATCCTCTCAGATAGCACGCCTCTCGGTGGGGAGAGGTGGCCCACGAGCGGGGTTAAGGCCTCGCCTTGGTCCCGTCAAGCGGAATGTGATGAGCAAAAGGAAAAGGCGGTCCGAAGACCGCCTCGATAACCTCGCCGTGAATGGCGTGCTACCAGAGCTCGAGGCGCAGGCCGACGCGAACCTCGTGCGAGCTCAGCCCCTGGTCCCTGCCCTGCACGCCCGTCGCCCCCGAAGCGGCCGTGGCGGCGTCCCAGCCGAACATGTCACCACCGGCAACCTTGCGATAGCGGTAGCCAAGGTCGACTTTCATGTTGTTCGACAGATCGTAGGCCATGCCGGCCATGAAAGCATATGTAAAGCGCCAATCCGATTCACCCGGATGCGTTGAAGTACCGGCAAGCGCCGGGCTCCCGCAGCTGGCCCCTCCATCTACGCAATAGGTGGTATTCTGCAAGTCGTCCCAGCGAACATAGGTGTAGCCCGCACCCGCGCCGACATAGGGCGTGAACCCGACAAAGGTCCCAAGGTCGACATAACCGTTGACGAGTGCGGAATAGGCCGTCAGTTCCGAGGCGTCCTCGGAGCGACAGCTCGTCGCCGCGGGAAAGGCAACGCTGCATGGGCCGGCGCCGGTCGTGGCTCCCGAAAAACTTGCCGTGAACCGATCTAGCGTCACATCGGCCCGGATCATGTCGGTGAAGGAATAGCCCACGCCGAGACCGAAGTTGAAATCGTTCGACAGCCGCGTGTCAGCGAACGAATTGTCGGAGTAGCTCACGCCGTCGAAGGTACGATATTCGACATTCCCGCGCGGCTCGGTCTCCACGCTGTATCCGATGTCACCCCGCAGATACCATCCGCTGCCGATCTCCACCGGCACATGCTGCGGTGCGTCGTCGATAATGATGGGCGGGTCATAGTCGGCGGCCAATGCCGGCGCGGCGACGGCCAGCCCAATCGTGCCTGTAAGGAAAGCGAGACGTGAATAATGGCCCATAGGTCCTACTCCGCAATACGCGGCGAAGCCTGAAGCCGCCCCCACCGCCTGTCATGGAGCATTGTTAACCATGGTGGTTAAGCCGGAGTTAAGGCTAACGAACTCTTACTCGTTCCACGCGATTTCTGGGTCTGTTAACCCCCGGAGGTCAAAACAAAACCGCCCGGCTGTTAACCGGGCGGTCCGCAAATGTCGGGTCGGCCTATTTATAGACGGGCGGTTCGTAAACCGGTGGCGGCTCATAGGCCACGACCTGTGGTGTAGCGCAGTTCGCGCTGCCATTTTCGCCGAAGGAGTAGCGCAGACCGGCCCGCGCTTCGTGAACATTGAATCCCTCGTCAAAGCCCGGGCCCGCGCCCAGCGCTATGCCGAACATCCTGCCCTCCGAGATTCGGGAGAAGCGATAGCCGGCATCGAGCTCGAGATTGTTCGTCAGGCAGTACGACGCGCCCGCCATCAACGCCCAGGCGAAACGCCATTCCGCATTTCCCTCATGGACCGTCGTGGTCCCGCCGATCGTATTTTCCAGATCGTCCCATTTGATGCGCGCGCCACCGATACCGGCGCCGACATAGGGCGTGACACCGTGATAGGTGCCCAGATCGACATAGGCGTTGGCCATCAGGAGCAGCGCGCTAAAGGCGGTGCTGTCGGTCGACGTGCAAGGCACAGCGCCACAGGTACCCGAGGTCGAACCGTTGAAATCGGCCTTGAACCAATAATCGGCGGTCAGATCGGCGCGCAAGTACTTGGTGAACTTGTAGCCGGCACCGGCGCCCAGCGACATCGCGCCTTTCAATTCAGCGGTATCGAAGGTTTGCAGTTCAATGGGCGGCGACGTGTAGTAGTTCGCACCGCGCAGATCGGACCAGTGATAGTCCACGTCGCCGCGGATGTACCATCCACCATACGAGACCTCCCTCTCGATGATCTGTGGCGGCGGTGGGGCTTCGATCACCGGCGGCTCGTAAAAATCGGCGGCAAAGGCGGTGCCGCTGGAAAGAACGGTGGCCGCCGCCAGCAACGGCTTCAAGGTCTTCAGCATCATTTCCATCCCAATACTTGCCGCACCTAAGGTCCCGGCCTGGTTGAAATTCATGCGTAAGATTGAACCAAAAAAGTTAAATCGCACTTAACCCTAATACGCAGCCTATGGTTAACATGCGAAGGCCTCCGATCCGCGACCGGAGCCTTGCGTGAACGGCACGGAAGAGCCTTGATCAGGCCGCGCTGCGCTTGTCCGAGATGGCATCGATGATGTCGTCGACCACCTGCTCGACGAGATCCGGATTGTCGCCCTCCGCCATGACACGGATGAGCGGTTCCGTACCTGAAGGCCGGATCACCAGCCGTCCGCTGTCGCCGAGCTTCGACTGGCCGGCGGAGATGGCTGCCTTCACCGGTTCGCTCTCCAGCGGCTTGCCGCCGGTGGTGCGGACATTCTTGAGAACCTGCGGCACGGGCTCGAACTTGCGGCACACTTCGCTGGCCGGCCTGTTCTGCCGCTTGATGCAGGCCAGCACCTGAAGCGCCGTCACCAGCCCGTCGCCCGAGGTCGAGAAGTCCGACATGATGACATGGCCCGACTGCTCGCCTCCGATATTGAGGCCGTGGGCGCGCATGTGCTCTACCACGTAGCGGTCGCCGACCTGGGTGCGATGTAACGCCAGGCCCCGATCCCCGAGAAAACGTTCCAGGCCGAGATTGGACATCACGGTGGCCACAATGCCGCCGCCGGAAAGCCGGTTGCTCTCGTGCCACGACTGGGCGATGAGCGCCATGATCTGGTCGCCGTCGACGACAGTCCCGTTCTCGTCCACGATGACCACGCGGTCGGCGTCGCCGTCGAGCGCGATGCCGATGTCGGCGCGCACCTCGTGCACCTTCTTGGCCAGGCTCAGCGGGTGGGTCGAACCGCAATCCTCGTTGATGTTGAGGCCGTTGGGCTCGTCATGGATCGCCACCACTTCCGCGCCGAGTTCCCACAGCGCGGCCGGGGCCACCTTGTAGGCTGCGCCATTGGCGCAATCGACCACGATGCGCAGCCCGGACAACGACATGGAGCGCGGCAGGGTGCGCTTGGCGAATTCTATATAGCGGTCGTGCACGCCGTCGACCCGTTTGGCCCGGCCCAGCATGTTGGCGTCGGCCAGCGCCAGTTCGACTTCCTTGTCGAGCATGGCCTCGATGCGGCCTTCGATCTTGTCGGAAAGCTTATATCCATCGGGCCCGAACAGCTTGATGCCATTGTCCTGGAACGGGTTGTGCGAAGCGGAGATCATAACGCCGATATCGGCGCGTAGCGAGCGCACCAGCATGGCCACGGCTGGCGTCGGGATGGGGCCGAGCAGGAACACGTCCATGCCCGCCGCGCAGAAGCCCGCCACCAGCGCGTTCTCGATCATGTAGCCGGAAAGGCGTGTATCCTTGCCCAGCACCACCCGATGACGATGATTGCCGTTCTGAAAAGAGAGACCCGCCGCCATGCCCACCTTCATGGCGATCTCGGCGGTCATGGGAAATCTGTTGGCCCGACCGCGAATGCCGTCGGTTCCGAAATACTTCTTCAACATGCTTTTTTGTGCCCGCACCGATTTCGATTTCTGTCGCAAAGCAACCGTCCCCTATCGTTCAATGCCACAAGTCTGGGTGCATCCGCGCATCACTTTATGTGAGAACAGGTAAACTATTCAAATAAACAGGCGATTGTCGCCCATGCTTAATGACAGGTTAAACCCGGCAACCAGGTGGTCTAATACATTTCGGCGCGCCAATGGCGCGCCGAAACCGCAGATCTGCGCTTTGCCGCCCTCAACTTTGCGGCTGGGGCTCCATACCTGCATCGGGCTCTTCGCCGCCCTTCTTGCCTTCCTTGCGGACACCGGCCTTCGGTACGGTGGAACCGCGCGAGGGCGGCGTGTCATCGCCCATGTCGCGCGAAGGTTTCTCGCCGCGCATGATGGCCTTGATCTCCTCACCGGACAGCGTCTCGTATTCCAGAAGCCCCTCGGCGATGGCGATCCATTCCTTGTTCTTGGTGGTCAGGATATCGCGCGCGGTCGCATAGGCCTCGTCGATCAGCCGGCGAACCTCGCTGTCGATCTTCTTCTGCGTCTCCTGCGACATGTTCTGCTGGCGCGCCACCGAATGCCCAAGGAACACCTCTTCCTGGTTCTCGCCGTAAGCGACCTGGCCAAGCTCGTCGGAAAAGCCCCATTGGGTGACCATGGCGCGGGCAAGCTTGGTCGCCTGCTCGATGTCCGATGCAGCGCCGGAGGTGATGTTCTCCTTGCCGAACTTCAGTTCCTCAGCCACGCGCCCGCCCATCATGATGGCAAGCCGCGAGATCATCCATTTATAGCTCATGGAATAGCGGTCGCCTTCCGGCAACTGCATGACCATGCCCAGCGCGCGGCCGCGCGGGATGATCGTCGCCTTGTGCAGGGGATCGGCCTTCGGCACTTCGAGCGCAACGATGGCGTGTCCGGCCTCGTGGAAGGCGGTGAGTTCTTTCTCTTCCTGGGTCATGGCGTGCGAGCGCCGCTCGGCGCCCATCATCACCTTGTCCTTGGCGTCCTCGAACTCGGCCATGGTGACGAGGCGCTTGTTGCGCCGCGCCGCCATAAGCGCCGCCTCGTTGACGAGGTTGGCGAGATCCGCGCCGGAGAAACCCGGCGTGCCGCGTGCCACGATCTTGAGATCGACATTGGGCGCCAGCGGCACATTGCGCACATGCACCTTGAGGATCTTCTCGCGTCCGGCGACGTCCGGGTTCGGCACCACCACCTGGCGGTCGAAGCGGCCCGGGCGCAACAGCGCCGGGTCGAGAACGTCGGGGCGGTTGGTCGCGGCGATCAGGATGATGCCTTCGTTGGCTTCAAAGCCGTCCATCTCGACGAGCAGTTGGTTCAGCGTCTGCTCGCGCTCGTCATTGCCACCGCCGAGGCCTGCACCACGATGGCGGCCGACGGCGTCGATTTCGTCTATGAAGATGATGCAGGGCGCATTCTTCTTCGCCTGCTCGAACATGTCGCGCACGCGGGAAGCGCCGACACCGACGAACATCTCGACGAAGTCGGAGCCCGAAATGGTGAAGAAAGGCACGTTGGCCTCACCCGCGACGGAACGCGCGAGCAGCGTCTTACCGGTACCGGGTGGACCGACCAGCAGCACGCCGCGCGGGATCTTGCCGCCCAGCCGCTGGAACTTCTGCGGATCGCGCAGAAACTCGACGATTTCTTCCAGGTCTTCCTTGGCCTCGTCAACGCCCGCCACGTCCTGGAAGGTGACGCGGCCATGCGCCTCGGTCAGAAGCTTGGCCTTGGACTTGCCGAAGCCCATCGCCCGGCCGGAGCCCGACTGCATCTGCCGCATGAAGAATATCCATACGGCCAGGATCAGGATCATCGGCAGCCAGGAGATGAAGTAGCCGAGGATGGAATTGGAGCCGTCCGTCTCCGGCTTGGCGTTGATCGTCACGCCGCGCTGCTCCAGCCGGTCGACCAGCGAGGGATCGCCAGGAGAATAGGTCTGGAACGGGGTCCGGTTGTCGACATAGGTGCCGGTGATGCGCTCTCCGGTGATGGTGACGCTCTCGACGCGCCCCTCCGACAGCTCTTGCAGGAACTGCGAATAGGCAATGTCGCGCGTCGCCCCGCGCTGCTGCGGCGCCTGGAACAGGTTGAACAGCGCGATGAGGAGAACCGCGATAATCGCCCACAGCGCGAAATTTCTATAATTCGGATTCATAAGTGTCCCGTGAGTGCGCCGAGGCCGGCAATTTTACTGGTTATTCCTAACATAGGGAGGCGGTGCAACCTTGCCAAGCGCAACCGCCTTATTCGGTTAAGGCATGCGCCACTTTGTCATTGTGTAAAATCTCGCGCGGCTTTGTGACGAGCCCATGGCGGATGCGGGATTTCTGCTCCGCCAAGCAGATGAAGCACCGCACGCGCCGGCGCGAGGTCGAAACATGGGATGAGATGCGCCCAAGGCCCGGCAACAGGCTCCATCTCCACACCCCATTCGTCGGCCGGCCCCAGATATCGCTCTTTCCGCCAGACCGCCGGCTGCGCCGCCCGCGCCGCTCGCGCCAGCCCGCGCGGCACACCGCTCTCTCCCTCGATCTCCGATAGGGGCGCAGCCCCCCCATCCGGTCCGATACGAAGTCCCTCCACGGGCTCCCACCGGCGGATGCGATACCGTCCGTCCCACAATTTGCCTTGCATGGCGGTCAGGTCTGGCGCGCCAATGCTCGGCAAACCGCGTCTCTCGCGATGAAAATAAAGGCTCCCGCCAACCCGTGCCGCGACAGAGCGCGACAGGCTTGAGCGGGTTCCATCCTCCCACAGCGACGCCAGCAATGCAGTAGCACGATCGGCAGCCGGCAGATGGACGGCTCCTCCGGCGGCGGCCAGCAGGATGCGCAGCGTATAGCTGGCCACATCCGCGTCCGCCGAATGAAGCGTATCCGCATCGAGTTCGATCAGGCCAGGCGCCGCCAGCCTGCCACCGTCGGCTATCAGCCTGGCGGCCCGTTCGCCCAGCACTTCTCGCTCGCGGGCCACAACCGAAGCTTTTTCCGTCAACCGGACGATTTCCTCGTCCGTCAGGGATTGGCGGACCCGCGCCCGCTCGGACCGGGGATCGACATTGCTCGGATCGTCGAACCAGCTTTCCCCCTGCCCACGCAGGAAGTCGCGCAGCGCTTGCCGCCGGATACCCAGCAGCGGCCGCAAGAACCACGTCGCCCCTTCATGGAGAGTGGCCGGCGCAATACCCGCCTCGCCGAGGCCCCCGCCGCGGGCCAGCCGCATGGCCAGCGTTTCAGCCTGGTCGTCGGCCGTATGACCGGTCAGCACGATGTCGGTCCCGATGGCGGAAGCAGCCTCGGCCAGCAGCGCCTGACGCGCCTCACGGGCTGCCGCGGCCAGGCCGGTCGAAGGCTTGGCGCCTTGCCAGCGCATGGTTCGATGCGACACAGCCAGTCGCCGGCAGACCGCCGCAACGGCTTGCGCTTCGGCCCCGGCCTCCGGTCTCAGACCATGATCCACCGTGACGACTGTCAGGCTGCAAAGTCCGCCCTGGCTATCCAGAAATCGCTTGAGAAGAAAAAGAAGGGCAAGGGAATCGCCGCCGCCGGAAACCGCCGCGAGGATGCGGTCGCGCCCGGAAAACTCGATATGGGAGAAAACGGAGGCCAGCCCCGTCATGTTCGTGGTCAGCAACCGGCCAGGGTCCGTTCCTGCTGAACGCGCTGCCTCAGCGCATCGGAAACCTGCGGATAGCGCTGGCCAATCTCGTCATAGGTTGCGCAGGCAACGTCCTGTTGATCCAGGGCGGCAAGGGAGATCCCCAGTTTCAGGAGCATCTCCGGCGCCTTAGCCGATGACGGAAATTCGCGGTTGGCCTGGAGAAAAACCTCTGCCGCTTCCCGGTATCGTTCCTGGCCGAGCAGGGACTCGCCAAGCCAGAAATTCGCGTCCGCTGCATTCTCACCCCCGGGAAAGCGCTCGATATACCGGCGAAAACCGCTTTCTGCAGTGACGTAGTCACCAGACAGAACGAATTCGTAGGCGTTCCGGTAAAGCTCGTTGGGATCGTCCGAATCGGGCAACGCCGCCGTCTGCCCGCCGCTCTCGCCGGCTGCCGTTTCCCCTTCTGGCAAAAGGTCCATCGGCTCTTCGGTTCCGCTGGTTACAATGTTGCCGCTCTCGTCGAATGTAATGGTGCCAAGCGTTCGTGGCGGTTCGCCGGGTTGCGCGATCGACCCGTTCTGCTCGGCCGTTTCGGCTGGCTGGCTCTGTCCGGTGTCACCGGACGGTGCGCCGTTTTGGGCGCTCTCGGTCGCAGGCGCGCCGCTGGCCTCCGACCGCTTGCCTTCCAGTTCCTGAAAGCGGAACTCATTGTCCTCCTGCATGCGCCGCAGCTTGTCTTCCATTTGCAGGATAAGGAAATTGAGTTCCTCCACACGACCATTGAGGCGACGCACTTCCTCTTCCAGCCCATTGATCCGGGGGTCGGCCTGGGCAAGGACGATCCCCTCCCCAACGCTGGCAGCGACTGGTACGCGCGGCATGGACGCAGCTTCCGCCGCCCCTGGCGGCAGAACAAGAATGAATGGGAGAACGGCGAGGCCGTTCAAAAATATTCTAAGAAACATTCCAGTCTCGCTTATGACATGTGATGCCCACGGAAGTGCGGACGCACCCCGTGCGTTCCATATCAGGCCGTGCGACTTCGGCCAAATTTTGATTAAGGTATTTTACAGCCAGGGTCGATCACCTGGCGTCCGCATGAATGCGGTAAAAACAGACATATGGCGCTTCCTACGAAAACAGGCGGCTCGAAGGCCGCCTGTTTGGATGTGCGAGGATTTGGCGGCGTCAGCTTCCCGCGCCGTTGAGCAGCGTGACCGCCCGGCGGTTCTGCGACCAGCAGGAGATGTCGTCACAGGTGGCGACCGGCCGTTCCTTGCCATAGGAGATGGTGTTGATGCGGTTGGCCGCTACGCCCCGTGTGGTCAGGTAGTCACGAGCCGCCGCCGCGCGCCGTGCGCCCAGCGCGAGGTTGTATTCGCGGGTGCCGCGTTCGTCCGCGTGCCCTTCAACGGTGATGGAATAGCTCGGATACTTGTTAAGCCACTGCGCCTGACGGGTCAGCGTCGCCTGCGCATCGGCGCGGATGACGGACGAGTCGGTGTCGAAGAAAATGCGGTCGCCGATGCTGACCGTGAATTCCTGCTTGGATCCCGGTGTCGCCGCACTGGCTCCGGCGCCAAGGCCAAGATCGGCCGCATTGTTCGGAACCTGCTGCTGCGACCGGCAGCCTGCTACGGCCAAGGCGGCCAGAAGCGCGATTGCGACCGGGTTTCTCGTCAGGGCTGCGATACGGCGCATAGCCGCCTCTCCTTCAATGTGAATGAATTTCTTCAGCGATCAGTAACCAACACGAAGTTAAGGCCAGCTCAAGAAACAGGGTTAACAGTCGGTTTCCGCCGTTCCGGCGTCTCTCGGCCGCCATCGTCGGGATCCCCTCGAATCTCGGCGAGACTAGCATCAAATGCGGCTGAAAGGCGGCACTTTCACTGCAAAAGTGGCGACCAGGCGGGATCGGAAGCAAAATTCGGCGTTGGCACCTGCTGCTCGTTCCGGCCCGTGAGATCGATCGTGTAGAGCCTGGGACCGCCGGACCCGGCATCTTCGCGGAAATACATGATCACGCGGCCGTTGGGCGACCATGTCGGTCCCTCGCGGTGATAGCCGGAAGTCAGGATGCGCTCGCCGCTGCCATCGGTCCGCATGACGCCGATCTGGAACTCGCCGCCGCTCTGCTTGGTAAAGGCGATGAGATCGCCCCGCGGCGACCACACCGGCGTCGAGTAGCTGCCGTCGCCGAACGAGATGCGATGCTGGTTGGAGCCGTCGGCATTCATGACATAGATCTGTGCGCGGCCGCCACGGTCCGAGGTAAAGACGATCTGGCTTCCGTCTGGCGAATAGGAGGGCGAGGTGTCGATTGCATTCGTCTCCGTCAGCCGCGCCGTGCTGCGCGTGCGCAGGTCCATCGTGAAGATATTGGAGTTCCCGTCGTCGCGCAGGAGGCTCATGACTATCTTGTCGCCGTTCGGCGTGAAGCGCGGCGCGAATGTCATGCCCGGGAAATCGCCCACCAACTCGCGCTGGCCGGTCTCGAGCTGCAGCAGATAGACCTGCGGCTGGCCGCTCTCATAGGACATGTAGGTGATCTCGCGCGATTGTGGCGACGGCGAGAAGCGTGGCGTCATGACCAGCGTGTTGGGCGAGTTCGCCCGCGACAGATATTCGAGGTTGGCGCCATCCTGATCCATGATGGCGAGCTTCTTGATGCGGTTCTGCTTCGTGCCGGATTCGTCCACGAATACGATGCGGCTGTCGAAATAGCCCATCTCGCCGGTGATCTGCTTGTAGATCGCATCGGAGATGATATGGGCGACGCGCCGCCAGTTCTGCTTGTTCGCAAAGAACTGCTCGCCGATGAGCTGCTCGCCGGCGAAAGTGTCCCACAGGCGGAACTCGGCGCGCAGCCGGCCGTCGGGCTCCTCGGTGACGCGGCCGGTGACGATGGCCTGCGCATTGATCACCTTCCAGTCCTCGAAGCGCGGCGCCACGTCCGGATTGGAGATCTTCTCGATGAACGCGGCCTTGTCGATGGGGGCAAACAGACCCGAGCGGCGCAGATCGGCAGCAACCACTCCGGAGATGTCGGCCCCCATATTGTCGCCGGAGAGAAAATCGGTGATCGCAATGGGGAGCGGTTCGACGACGCCCTTGTTGACATCGATCTCCACCAGGGCGCGGGCCGGCGTGACGGCCATGCCCGCGAGCGTGGCCAGGAACATCAGGGCCAGGGTCGCGTTGAGATACTTCTGCATCAGCTCTTGCCTCTTGAATTCGCTCGGATCGGCGTCATTGGTCAGAACATGTCCGTCGGGTCGAAATTGACGATCACATCGGCCCAGGCGCTGTATTTGTCTGAAGGAAGGTTATAGGGAGCGCATTGCAGGATGGCGCGCCGCGCGGATTCGGCGGCCGCCCGTTCGACGCTCGAGCCATTGCCTCCAGCGATGATTTCGGGACGGCCTTCGATACTGCCGCTGGGATCCAGCTTGAACTTGACGGACACGCGGAGATTCTCCGCATCCAGAGCGCCGGCCGGAACGTTCCAGCAGCGCTGGATCTGCCCGCGCAACGCATCCATTTCGCTCTGGGTGAGGGTTTCGCCCGTCGTCGTCCGCTCACCGCCGAGCGATGCTTCCTCCCGCGAGCGCTTGGCGCCGCCGCCGGAAGACTTTTCCTTGTTGAGAAGCGCCGCGACCTCGTCGAACAGTTCTTCTTCCTTCTTTTCGCTCCGCTGCGCCTGTTTTGGCGCGGATTGCTCGGCTTCCTTGCGGTCCGGCGCCTTGGCGATCTTCGGCTGCGGCGGGTTCGGACGCGACTGCGGAACCGGCGCCGATTGCGGCAGCGTCACATTCTCCTCGACCGGATTCTCGGCCACCAGCGGCTCCGGCGTAGGCTCGGGGGTCACTTCCTGCCTCGGCTGCGCCTCCGGTTCGCGCTCCGGCTGCGGCGCGGGCTCTGGCTTTGCCTCCGCCTGCTTGATCTCCTCGGCCGGCTTTTCAACCGGCTTGGGCTGCGGCTTGGGCGCGGGCGCCGGCTCGGCGCTCTTTTCCACCGGTTTCGGCTTGGCTTCCGGCGTCGGCGGCGTATCGAGGTCAATATCCGCCTCGCCGACCTGCTGCGCATCCTGCACCGGATCGGGCCGTTCGGTCGGCTTGGGTGTCGGGCGTGGCGCGGGCGGCGCCTTTTTCTCGCCGGCCTGGATCTGGGTCAGTGTGTCGACGGGGACGATATCGACCGGCAACGCCTCGACATCGGCGACCTCATAGGCGCGCGGCGCCGACAGCGATACCAGCCCGACGCCGAGCAATAGCGCATGCAAGGTGACCGATGTGACGAGACCGGCCTTCATCGGATCAGCTGTCCTGTTCCTGCAGCGTCACGAGGCCGAGATTGCGGAACCCGGCCGCCGAAATGCGCGCCATGACCCGCATCACCGTGCCGTAGTCGGCCGCCTTGTCGCCACGCACATAGATGCGCTCTTCATAGCCTGCCTGCGCGATCGCCTGCAGCTTGGCCACCACCTCGTCCAGAGGAATTTCGGTTTCCTGGAGATAGATCTGACCGTCGCCATTGACCGAAACCGTTATCGGCTGGGTTTCCGAATTCAGCGCCCGTGCCTGCGTTTCCGGCAGGTCGATGGGCACGCCCACCGTCAGAAGCGGCGCGGCGACCATGAAGATGATGAGCAGCACCAGCATCACGTCCACGAAGGGCGTGACGTTGATCTCCGACATAAGAGCATGGCGGCGGCCGCGCCGCCTGCCCCCGTTACCGCCCCTTTGCGAGCCGACAGACATACCCATGCTGTGCGTTCCTAATTCCTGGGCGCGACTTTTTCATCGATTTGCCGCGAGAGTATGGCGGAGAACTCGTCCGCGAACCCCTCCATGCGCGCGGCCAGCTTGCCCGCATCCGATGACAGCTTGTTGTAGGCAATGACGGCGGGAATAGCCGCCAAAAGGCCCATCGCCGTGGCCAGCAGAGCCTCCGCGATACCCGGCGCCACGACCGCCAGGTTGGTCGACTTGGATCCGGCAATGGCCTGGAACGACGTCATGATGCCCACCACCGTGCCGAACAGGCCGATAAAGGGAGCCGACGAGCCGATCGAGGCCAGAAAGCCCAGCTTGCCCTCGAGCCGCTCCATCTCGCGGGTCATGGCAAGGTCCATGGCCTTGTCGATACGTGTCTGCAATCCGAGAGGCGAGCGGGCGCCCTTCTCGAAGCTCTTCTTCCATTCGCGCATGGCCGCGACAAAGATCGAGCCCATGCCGCTCGTTTTGCGCTCCGAGAGGGAGCGGTAAAGCTCCTCGAGCGACTGGCCCGACCAGAAGACCTGCTCGAACTTGTTGAGCGCCACCCGCATGCGAGCATAGGCGATCAGCTTGTCGACGATGATAGCCCAGGTCCAGATCGATGCGGCCAGAAGGCCGATCATCACAAGCTTGACCACCCATCCTGCTTGCCAGAACAGCGCCCAGATCGACAATTCGCCACCGGGCGCGGCGAGCGCTACGCTTTCCATGTATCAACGTCCTCGTAGTATTATACCAGGGGAGACAATTTCGGCCCCGCCCGCACACGTCACACCGTTCAACAGAACCGCGCCTTGCTCCCCGCGGGACTCCCCATGCGCCTTTATCCGGGAAATTTTGGTCAAAGGAAGGCGCAGGCAGACGCAGGTTTCACCACCATTGTGATGAACTTGCATGGTTAATTATGCGTTACGATGCTGCATTGCGGCAGGTATTATTTGTTGCGCGGAAAGACAAACCGAAGTCAAGCGGCCACTGGCATGGCTGCGCGACCTACTCTCCACCCGCCATGAACGCCGGCAGCCATTCCTTGGGGAACCGCCGCGGCTTACCGGAAGGCCCGACAATCGCTGCTTCGACGCGTGCTTCGACCAGCACCGTCTCGTCACGCAGCAACCTTTGAGCCATGAAGACACGCGCGCCGGACACACGCTCGACGCGCGTCTCCACGGTTATGATGTCGTCGATGCGGGCCGGTTGCCGAAAGTCGATTTCCATGCGGCGCACCACCCAGGCGAGGATTTCCCCATGCTTGCCGTCTGCAAGCTCCGTATGGTGCACCCCCGCCAAACGCAGGAAGTCCGAGCGGCCGCGCTCCAGGAATTCAAGATAGCGGGCATGATAGACGACACCGGTGAAATCCGTATCGGCGAAGTAGACCCTTGCCTTCAGTCGATGCCCCTCCCCGGTCAGTACGCCCGACAGGCCGACCTCGAGATCTATATCGTCGCGCTCCGAAGCCAAACCGCCTATTCCTCGCCCTGAAACAGGCTGATCTGCGCCTGCGCCAGCTCCTTCGGCGGCTGCAAGCCCATATGCTTCCAAGCCCTTGCGGCCAGCACCCGCCCGCGCGGCGTGCGCTGGATGAAGCCCTGCTGGATAAGATAGGGCTCGATGATGTCCTCGATGGCGTCGCGCGGCTCCGACAGCGAAGCGGCGATGGTCTCTATGCCGACCGGCCCGCCGCCAAAGTTCTCAAGGATCGTCGACAGATAGCGCCGATCGAGCTGGTCCAGCCCCAGTGCGTCGACCTCCAGCCGCAAAAGTGCCTCGTCCGCCACCTTGCGCGTCACCTCGTCCGCGCCGGCCACGGAAGCGAAATCACGCACCCTGCGCAAAAGCCGGCCGGCGATGCGCGGCGTGCCCCGCGCCCGGCGGGCAATCTCCTCGGCGCCGTCCGGCGACAGCGGCAAACCCAGGATGCGCGCGCCGCGGGTGACGATCTGCTGCAGTTCCTCGACCGTGTAGAACTCCAGCCTGACGGGAATGCCGAACCGGTCCCTGAGCGGCGTCGTCAGCAGCCCCAGCCGCGTGGTCGCCGCCACCAGCGTGAATTTGGCAAGGTCGATCTTGACCGAGCGCGCCGCCGGCCCTTCGCCGATGATCAGGTCGAGCTGGTAGTCCTCCATCGCCGGATAGAGGATTTCCTCCACGGCCGGGTTGAGCCGGTGGATCTCGTCGATGAAGAGGACGTCGCGATCCTCGAGATTGGTGAGCAGCGCCGCCAGGTCGCCCGCCTTGGCGATGACCGGCCCTGAGGTGGAACGGAAGTTTACGCCGAGCTCCCGCGCCATGATCTGCGCCAGCGTCGTCTTGCCAAGCCCCGGCGGCCCTACGAAAAGCACATGGTCGAGCGCCTCGCCGCGCCCGCGCGCGGCCTCCACGAAAACCTTCAGATTGGCGCGCGCCGCCCTCTGCCCGACAAAATCGTCCAGCGACTGCGGCCGCATGGTCGCTTCCACGTCCTCGCCGCGCTTGTCGGCCGAGATGAGGCGATCGGCCTCGCTCATGAAAGAAGCTCCATGCCAGGGATGCGAGCGGCTGCCTTCCTGTCAAAGGTGACGGTGTGGGAGCAGCCGCTGGCGCGATGGTGTTCCGCGATAAGCGCATCGGGAAAATCAACCTGCCGGTCGTTCGCCCTCTCCAGTGCAGCCACAACGGCGTCGAAGCTTTCAAAGAGCAGGGTCCTTGTCCTCAACAACTTGCGAACCGTCGCCAATATCTGCTCCTTGGGTTGCCGGTATCGCGAAGCCAGCGACCAGTAGAATTCCAGGAGAACGATCAGGCTGACAAAGCCCGGGCGCTCGACAGTAAGGCTCGTGCCCAATGCAAGCGCCGCGGCGCGTTGCCGCTCGTCGTCATTCAAGACCATGCGAAGCAACACGTTCGTGTCGATACCAACCCGCTTCACGCAGCGTCCTCGCGGCTATCGTCTCCATCCTCGCCAGCAACATGGCGGCCAACGGCCTCGCCCACGGCGGCATCGATTTCTTCGAGACTCGCCGGCCCGCCGGGCGGATCACCTAGGATTCCTGCAAGATCCGCAAACTCCAGATTGCGGGCCGTGCCGACAAGGTGATCGTCGACGATGGTCCACGCAATCGTATCGCCTGGCTTGAGCGCCAGTCTTTCTCTGACATCCTTGGGCAACGTGATCTGGCCTTTCGATGTCAGGGTGACGAAATCGCCCATCGCCTTACTCCTGATGAAATTTCCTACTTTGTAGAAAATAGGGGAAACTTGCCCGAACGGCAAGCAACTGGCCTTCACGCATCACTGTGCCAGTTCCTTCAACCCCAGCCGGATCAGCGTTCCGGCATCCGCCCCCTCGCCTGCGTTTCTCATGGCATTAGCCACTGCATTGGCCGCGACGTCGCGCGAGTAGCCCAGATTCGCCAAGGCTGAAACGGCATCCGCAACAGGCGCGGGCGCGGAGCCCTCGCCGAGTTCCTGTTTCAGCCCAATGGTGCCCGACGCATCGCCCGCATAGGCCGGCGCCTTGTTCTTGAGTTCCGTCACGATGCGCTCGGCGACCTTCTTGCCGACGCCCGGCGCGCGCGCCACCATCGCGACGTCCTTTAGCGCAATGGCATTGGCAAGTTCCGCCGTGGAAAGCGTCGAAAGCACGGCCAGCGCCACCTTCGCGCCCACGCCCGGCACATTGTTCTGAAGCAGCCGGAACCACTCGCGCTCGAGCTGCGTGCGGAAACCGTAAAGGCGAATCATGTCCTCGCGCACATAGGTTTCGATATAAAGGACGACAGCCGTGCCCTCGCCTTCCAGCGCCGAAAGCGTGCGCGCCGGGCAATAGGCCACATAGCCCACCCCGCTCACATCGACGACACAATAATCATCGCCGATCTCGTCGACGATCCCTTTCAGCTTGCCGATCATTTGGCCGCTTCCAGCGCCAGGCGCGAGACGGCGGACTGCCGGTGATGCGCATGGCATATGGCGATGGCGATGGCGTCCGCCGCGTCGTCCGTATCGAACCGCGCCCTCGGCAACAGCACCTTGACCATCATATGGATCTGCTTCTTGTCGCCATGCCCCACCCCTATGACCGATTTCTTGACCGCGTTCGGCGCGTATTCCGCCACCAGCAGGCCGGCCCGCGCAGGGACGAGCATGGCGATGCCCCGCGCCTGGCCGAGCTTCAGCGTCGCGGCCGCATCCTTGTTAACGAAGGTAGCCTCGACCGCCGCCTCCACCGGCATATATTCGTGCAGGATACTCTCCAGCCCGTCATGGATCTGGCAAAGCCGTGTCGCGAGCGCCGCATCGCCGTCCGAACGCACCGTGCCGGCGGCCACGAAGCGAAGCGAATTACTGAGGGTTTCGATGATGGCCCAGCCGGTGCGCCGAAGGCCCGGATCGATGCCGATGATGCGAATCGCGTTGTTCATGGCACTACCATAGCCGCGCGCAGGCTTATTGCCATCGCTACCGCATCGGCCCGAGGTTTAACGCGAACCTCCGGCGCGAGCGGCCGGAAAGACCCACGACGGTGCATCGCCCGCATGGACTATTTCGACCCAAGCCTGCTGCTCCTTTCCGCGGTCATCGCGATTGCCGGCGTGGCGCGCGGCCTGTCGGGCTTCGGCACGGGCATGATCGTCGTCCCCGTGGCCGCGGCGCTCTATGATCCGGTGACGGCCGTGGTCGTCGTGGTCATTATCGATTCCCTGCCCACGCTCCCGGTCGCCATCCCCGTGTTGAAGATCGTGCGCTGGAAGGAGGTCCTGCCCGTAACCGCAGGGCTGGCGCTGTTCGTGCCGGTGGGGGTGTTCATCCTCAAGAACGGCGACCCGACGATGCTGCGCTGGCTCATCTCCGCCGTCATTCTCGCCTGCGCCGGCGCGTTGTGGCGCGGCTGGCGCTATCGCGGGCCGCGCGGCATCCCTGTGTCCTTCGGGGTCGGCGCAACGGCGGGCGTCCTGTCGGGGGTCGCGTCCATACCCGGACCGCCGGCCATCATCTACTGGATGGCCTCCACCCTGCCGGTCGCCATCGTGCGCGCCAATCTCCTGGCGCTATTCCTGCTCGGCGAGTTCATGTCGATCGGCAATCTGTGGGCGGCGGGACTTTTCGATCGCGAACGCGTGATCACGGGGCTCATCACGGCGCCGATCTATCTGGCCGGCCTTCTTCTGGGGTCGAAGCTCTACGGTCTGGCCAGCGACGCGGTGTATCGGCGCTTCACATTCCTACTGATCGTGATCGCAGCGCTTACCACGCTGCCGCTGGTAGACAAGATCGCAAACACCTTCGGCTGATCGCCAGTCTCAGTTCCCGCCAAACGCGGTTCGCAGAAGCGTGATCTGATCGGAGACGGGATTGGCCGTGAAAGCCAGCTCATCACTGTCGAAAGGATGCACGCCATAGACCTGCTCGTCCATACGGCGCACTAGCGCTTCCAGGCGGATCGAACGGCGCACCAGGCTCCGGAACGGCTCCGGCAACTCGCTCCAGCCCGGCGCGTCCTCGCTGCTGGAGGCGGTGTCGAGCCTGACCTTGGCCTTCTCGGCGGCAACCTGCTCGCGCGTCATCTCACCGGAATTGGCGGCACGCTGCAGCAAAAGCCAGGAGGCGAGTTGCATGAGCCGGGTGGTCAGCCGCATCGATTCGGCAGCATAGAGTCCCGTGGCAAGACGCGACAGGGTCTTGGCCGCGGCGCGGCCTTCGCCGTCGAGATATTCGGCGGCCTCCTCGACCAGCCCCATACCCTCATCGTAGAGAGGCTTGAACGACTGCGAAAAGACCCGGCGCTCGGCGAGCTTCACCATATTGGTGCTGCCCCTGCTCCCATTGACCATGCGTAATCCGCCCCACCAGTTCCTTGCGCTTTGTCTCCAGCGCCACCGTCTTTTTATCGCATCCGCGAGTGGCGAGAAAATGCTCTCCTTGAAGATCGAAGGCAAGTCCCCTCTTAACAAAAGGTTAACGCCCGACCTGAGGCTTCTTGACGCAAAAAAAGAGCCGCGATGGCGGCTCTCAGGAGTTTAACAGGGAGGCGTCAAACAGAATGGCTCAGCCACTCGGTAAGAATCCAGATCACTGGATAAACACAGTAAACACCCGTAAAGCTTAACAATGGATTAACGACTCCGTCGAGTTTCGCTTAAAAAGCGAGTTTCCTGACGATCGCGTCCCTAAACGTCCTTGACCATCTCGCGTAGCCGGAATTTCTGGATCTTGCCCGTTGAAGTCTTGGGGATTTCGGCGAAAACCACATGCTTTGGGCATTTGAAGGAGGCGAGCAGCGTCTTGCAGTGGGCGATGATCTCCTCCGCCGTCGCCTGCCGACCGGGCCTGAGCTCGATGAAGGCCACGGGCGTCTCGCCCCACTTTTCGTCCGCCCTGGCCACCACGCCGCACGCCGAGACGGCGGGGTGCTTGTAAAGCGCGTCCTCCACCTCGATGGAGGAGATGTTCTCGCCGCCTGAGATGATGATATCCTTCGAGCGGTCCTTGAGCTGGATGTAGCCGTCCGGATGCATGACGCCCAGATCGCCGGAATGGAACCAGCCACCGGCGAAAGCTTCCTCCGTCGCCTTCGGGTTCTTGAGATAGCCCTTCATGACGATATTGCCGCGGAACATAACCTCGCCCAGCGTCTCCCCGTCCGGTGGGGTCTCCCGCATCGTCGCCGGATCCATGACCGTCAAGCCCTCCAGCGCCGCATAGCGTACTCCCTGGCGCGCCTTGCGCCGGGCCTTCTCCGACCTGTCCAGGCTCTCCCACTCGTCCTTCCACTCGTTCACGACCGAAGGGCCGTAGGTCTCGGTCAGGCCGTAGAGATGGGTGACCTCGAAGCCGGCGTCGGCCATCGCCGACAGGACGGATTCGGGCGGCGGCGCGGCGGCGGTGTTGAAGATCACCGTCTGGTCGAAGTCGCGCTTTTCGGCGTCGCTGGCGTTGAGCAGCGCCGACATGACCACGGGCGCTCCGCAAAGATGCGTGACGCCATGCTCGGCTATCGCCTCGTACATCGCCTTGGCCCGCACCCAGCGCAGGCATACATGCGTGCCCGCTTGCACCGAGACGGTCCAGGGGAAACACCACCCGTTGCAGTGGAACATCGGCAGCGTCCACAGATAGACCGGCGCCCGACCCATGCCTGCATGGACGGTGTTGGAATAGCACATCAGCGTCGCGCCGCGATGATGATAGACGACGCCCTTCGGGTTGCCCGTGGTGCCGGACGTATAGTTCAGTGAGATCGCGTCCCATTCGTCGTCCGGCATCTGCCAGGCGAAATTCTCGTCCCCCTCGGCAACCAGTTCCTCATATTCCAGGCTGCCGATGGCCGCCCCCTTGGGATAGGGCGCATCCTCGGCATATTCGGGATCGTCGTAGTCGATCACCAGCGGCTTCACCTTGGCGATTCCCAGCGCTTCCTTCATGACGCCGGCGAACTCCCGGTCGACGATCACGACCTTGCTTTCGGCATGATCTAGCTGGAACGCGACAATGGCGGCGTCGAGCCTCGTATTGAGCGAATGGAGCACGGCCTTGGTCATCGGCACGCCGTGATGCACCTCCAGCATGGGCGGCGTGTTCGACAGCATCACCGTCACCGTATCGCCCTTGCCGATGCCGCGCTTGGAGAGCGCCGAGGCAAGCTTCAGGCTGCGCTCCCAGAACTCGCGATAGCTGCGCCGCTGCCGGCCATGGATGATGGCCGTCCGGTCCGGAAAAGTTGCGGCCGCCCGCTCCAGCAGCACGAGTGGCGTCAGGGGCTGATAATTGGCCGGATTGCGATCGAGGTTCTGTTCATAAGGATTGTGCGCCACGCTTACCCTCCCAACGTCTTTCCGCCTTTTAAGCATAAGCGCTGGATGCCGTCACTAGAACCAAATGCTGACCACGCCGTCGTGAATCAGCTTTACTGCGACGATCAGCACCATCGCATACATGAACGGATAGAAAACTTCCGGGCGCATGCGCTTGATGATCCACACGCCGGCCAGCGTGGCCAGCGGCGCCAGAGGCATCAGCATGAACGATGCGGTCAGATTGGTCGTGTCGAACTGGCCGAGCGCGAAATAGGGGACGAGCTTCACCGCATTGACCACGGCGAAGAAAATCACGCTCGTCCCGGTAAACAGCTTCGGATCCTGCTTCAGCCGGAGCGTATAGACCTGATAGGGCGGTCCGCCGGCATGGGCCACGAAACTGGTGAAACCGGCGACCGCGCCCCAGAAGGCGCCCATGAACCGGTTGTGGCTGCCGATGCGCTCCAGCCCGCCCAGCTTGTCCGTCGCCCAGCGCAGAAAGAACAGGAGCGCGATGATGCCGACGATCAGCCGCACATGCCCCTCCGTCACCACCGCGGCGGTCCACCAGCCGACGGCGATGCCTAGCATCGCCCCGGGCAGCATGATCGCAAGCGTCCGGCGGTCGAACACCCCGCGCCATGCCCACAGCGACACCATGTCCATCACGATCAGGATCGGCAGCAAGATGGCCGCCGCCTGAACCGGCGACACGGCGAAAGCGAGCAGGGGAACGCCCAACAGCGCCATGGCACCGCCGAAGCCGCCCTTCGACATCCCGACGAGCACGACGGCGGGAATTGCGGCAGCGTAGAAGAAGGGATCCGTGAGAATGGGCGACATGTTGAACTGGCTGATTGCCTATAGCATTTTGCAGTCAGGTGCGATCACCCGACATCCGCATACATGCGGAAAAACAAGAAGATGGAGCGCCCTTTGTGCAGTCGGATGGACGCATGGCGCTCCAGCGGCATAAACGCTTTCAGCCCTTTTGACGAGGCCGGGCCGCGAATAAATCGCAATTCGCTTGTTTCCGCGCCTGACATTGGACTATGCCCCAATAGAGCCAAGATCGCCCGTAAATAACGGCCGCAGGAAAAACATGACCGAAACATCGACGCCCCAACGCTGCCGCCTCGTGCTGATCGCCCCGCCGGACGCCGATCCGGCCCGTGTCGGCGCGGCCTTGTCTGCCGGCGACGTGGCATCCCTGCTCATTCCCGACTATGGCATCGACGAGGCGATATTCGAAGGCGTGGCCGAGCGGCTTTGCCGGCTCGCGCAGGAACATGGCGTGGCCGCCATCGTTGCCGGTTCGCCGCGGGTCGCCACGCGCATACACGCCGACGGCATCCATTTCGAAGGGCCCAAGGACGAGCTGGCTGAACTGGTCGCGAAGTACCAGGAGCGCATGGCCGTGGGGGCCGGCGGCGCCAAGAAGCGCGACGAGGCGCTCGAACTCGGCGAAACCCAGCCCGACTACATGTTCTTCGGCCGTTTCGGCTACGACAACAAGGAAGAGCCGCACCCGCGCAATCTTTCGCTTGGCGCCTGGTGGTCGGAGATGATTGAGATACCGGCGGTCGTGCTCGCAGGCTCGACCATCGCCTCCATCCGCGCGGTCGCCGAAACGGGCGCCGAGTTCGTCGCGGTCGGCAATGCGGTTTTCGAGATCGGCGTCGATCCGGCTGAGCGTCTGGCGGAAGCAAATGAGCTGCTCGACCGGCACGCGCCCCAATGGGAGCAGATCGGCTGATGCGCACTGTCCCGTTCCTGATGCTTGCCGCACTCGCCCTGTGCCAGTCGCTGCCCGCGTCGGCTCAGGACAGAGATGATCGCCTGGGTACATCCGGCACCGACAAAGCGGTTCCCGAGGTCGACCCCAACCGCTTCGGCGACGTCAAGGATGAAGCTTTCGGCGCATACCAGCGCGGCTACTATCTCACCGCCCTCGACCTTGCCCGCCCACGCGCCGAAGCCGGCGATCCCGCCGCCCAGACCCTTATCGCCGAGATCCATGCCCGCGGCCTCGGCGTCCCGCGCAACGCCGACGAGGCTGCGAAGTGGTATGCGAAGGCCGCCGAGCAGGGCGTGCCGGAAGCCCAGCTCCAGTACGGCCTGATGCTTCTCGATGGCCGCTTCGTCGAGCAGGATACCGAGAGGGCCCGCACTCTGCTGGAAGCGGCGGCCGAAAGCGACCATCCCTTGGCCCAGTTCAACTACGCTCAGCTTCTCATGCGCGAGGGATCCGGCCCGCAGGGCGAAGAGGAAGCGGTCGAGTTTTATGAAAATGCCGCCAGGGCCGGCTTACCGGACGCGCAATACGCCATGGCGCAGATCAAGGCCAATGGCGTCGGCGGCATCGAGCCGGATCAAGTGGAAGCCCGCCGCTGGCTCGAACGCGCAGCCAAGCGGAATTACGATACCGCCCAGCTCGATTTCGGCACATGGCTGGTCGAGGGGCGCGGTGGCGAGGCTGATCCCGAGGAGGGTTTCGCCTGGCTGAAGCGCGCTGCCGAGGGCGGCAATGTCGCCGCCCGCAACCGCCTCGCCAAGCTCTACCGGGCAGGCGTCGGCATCGAGGCCGACCCGGTGGAAGCTGCCGCCTGGTACATCCTGGCCCGCCGCGCCGGGCTGGTGGACCGAGAGATGGAAAGCTTCATGGACGGCCTCACCCAGGATCAGACCAAACAGGCGCTGGAACGGGCCAGCCGAATGCGCTGATCTCCATTTTTCAGAGCAAAAATGGCGAGGCCGACCGGCCGTCGGCACTCGTGCGTCGCAAGCCAGGGGCGCGGATACGCCCGCCCCGCGCTTGAGGGACAAAAAAGAAGGGTAGCCGGGTTCGCCCGATTACCCCGGCTCGTCTTGCCTCTTTTAGGATTTTATGGTCTTGGAGGCGCCGAACGGGGCACATGCAGCACCCACTCTATCAGGACACGTCAGAATGAAGATCAACGGCAACGAAATCCGTCCCGGCAACGTCATCGAGCACAATGGCGGCCTCTGGGTGGCGGTGAAGACCAACGCGGTGAAGCCCGGCAAGGGTGGCGCCTACAATCAGGTTGAGCTGAAGAACCTGATCGACGGCACCAAGCTCAACGAGCGCTTCCGCGCCGCGGAGACCGTCGAGAAGGTGCGTCTGGAGCAGAAGGACTTCACCTATCTCTACGAGCAGGGCGACGCGCTCGTCTTCATGGATGCAGAAAGCTACGAGCAGCTTGAACTCCAGAAGGATTTCGTCGGCGACCGCTCCGCCTTCCTGCAGGACGGCATGACGGTGACGGTGGAGCTTTACCAGGACAAGCCCATCGGCGTTTCGCTTCCCGATCAGGTCGTGCTCCAGATTTCCGAGGCCGACCCCGTGATCAAGGGCCAGACCGCGACTTCCTCCTACAAGCCGGCAACGCTGGAGAACGGCATCCGCGTAATGGTACCGCCCTTCATCTCCTCGGGCGAAAAGATCGTCGTCGACACCAACGAAATCACCTATATCCGCCGCGCCGACTAAGCGCCCGGACCACTCAAGAGAACAAGGACCGACCCCTATGGCGCGTTCGGCGATCATCAATGTCATGGTTCAGGCCGCTATGAAGGCCGGGCGCTCGCTCGCCCGCGACTTTGGCGAAGTGCAGAACCTGCAGGTTTCGCTGAAAGGCCCCGGCGATTATGTCAGCCAGGCCGACCGCAAGGCCGAGCAGATCGTCCATGACGAGCTTGCCAAGGCACGCCCCGGCTATTCCTTCCTGATGGAGGAAAGCGGCACGGTGACGGGGGACGATCCGCAGCACCGCTGGATCGTCGACCCGCTCGACGGCACAACCAATTTTCTGCACGGCATCCCGTTGTTCGCGGTGTCCATCGCCCTCGAACGCCAGGGCCAGATCGTCGCGGGGGTGATCTACAATCCCGCCATGGACGAACTCTACACGGCCGAGCGCGGTGGCGGCGCTTTCTTCAACGACCGCCGCATGCGCGTTGCCGCCCGCAGCCAGATGAGCGACGCGGTGATCGGCACCGGCATTCCTCACCTGGGCCGCGGCCATCACGGCAAGGCGCTTCTCGACCTGCGCAACGTCATGGGCGAGACGTCCGGAATCCGCCGCATGGGTGCGGCCGCGCTCGACATGGCCTATGTCGCGGCTGGCCGTCTGGACGGTTTCTGGGAAGACAGCCTCAGCCCGTGGGATACGGCAGCCGGCATCCTGATGGTGCGCGAGGCGGGCGGTTTCGTGACCGACCGCGACGGCAAGCAGCACATGTTCGACACCGGCTCGATCATTTGCGGCAACGAAGCCATCCACCGCAGCCTTCTCAAGCTGCTCCAGAAGCCCGCCCCGACCGCCTGAGCGGTTCAACGCTCCGCACTGCGCTTCGCCATATATGCCTTTCCGCAGGCAGTGATGGCGGCGCGGGCATCCATTGGTTGCTTCCACTCGAACGCCCGGCAAAAAGCTGCCGCATCCACCTTCAGGTCGCCAAGAAGCTGTTCCGCCATCGCGCCCTTGCCGGCAAGCCGCAGCCCTGCCGCGAGCAGATCTGGCGGCGCGGGAAGCAGCCGGCGCGGCAAGCCCATGCCGTCACGCAGCAAGCCAGCGATCTCGGCAATCGCCACGCTTTCCCTATCCGCTACTTCGTATACGCCCGTCCCCTTGCTCCGAATCCCGCCTTCGACGGCAGCAGCAATCGCATCGCAAAGGTTGTCGACGGCGCAAAGCGTGCGCGCATTGTGCACCGAGGCAAACGGCAGCGGCAAGCCCGAGGCGGCAAGCCGCATGAGCTTCGCCCAATTGCCCGGCGCATCGGGCCCGTAGACCAGCGGCGGCCTCAGCGCTATACCCGTCCGTCCCTCGGCACCACCGAAACGCCTGACATGCGCTTCGCCGGCCAGCTTCGAACGGGCATAGGGCGACGCCGCGCCCGGCTGCCCCTCGGCCTCCCTCGCCGCAATGCTGCTCATGAAGACCAGTGCCGTCACACCCGCTGCTTCGCAGCCCTCGGCCAATCGGGCTGTGCCGGCGTCGTTGACCTGGAAGAAGACCTGTTCATCCTCGACCTTGCCATGCGCCGGCCCCGCGAGATGAACGACCGTATCAACGTCGCGGAGCGCACCGCTCCAGTCCGTGCGACCGTCGATGGAGCCTATGACGACACTATCCGGCGCGCCGCCACATGAACGCACGGCCAGCCGCAAGCGATGGCCGCGCGCGGCGAGATGTCTCGCCGTATGCCTGCCCACAAAGCCGGTTGCACCCGTCAGGAGGATCGTCGCCATGAAATTTCCGGCCTTTTTCGTCGTTCTCTTGGCATTGCCCCAGCATGACAGGGCAAAGGCGCTTATGCGGTGATTGCTTATTTCAATTTGGTCACAATTACGTTTAGAGTCACCGCCAAACTCAGGCTAAACCAGATTCGAGGAACGTATGGCCTTGCTGAGATCGCTTGGGGCGGACCGTCTTGCCACCGACGATGCCTATGACCCCAGGGGCCTGTCGAGCCCGCAGGTCTTCCTCTATTCGATGCTGGTCTTTCTGGCGATATCGGGCTTCGTCGCCGCGATTCTCTATCGCCAGATTTCCGTCGCCTTTCAGAGCAATCCCGGCCTGAACGGCCTCATCCTCGGTGTTCTGGCCATCGGCATCCTGCTGGCGATGCAGCAGGTCATCCGCCTTTTCCGGGAAGTGCGCTGGGTGAACTCCTTCCGGATGGGATCGGAGGCCACCGAGCCGGTTCTCCTGGCGCCCATGAAAGCGCTCCTGAGCCGCTCGTCGACCATGGCGCTGTCGACCAGCTCCATGCGCTCGATCCTCGATTCCATTGCAACCAGACTGGACGAAAGCCGCGACACGTCGCGCTATCTCATCGGCCTGCTGGTATTTCTCGGCCTTCTCGGCACTTTCTGGGGCCTGCTTCAGACCATCGGCTCCATCGGTGATACGATCCAGTCACTCGATCCGGGTACCGGCAGCACCAACGACATTCTGGAATCGCTGAAATCCGGCCTTTCCGCGCCGTTGGCGGGCATGGGCACCGCCTTTTCATCGTCCTTGTTCGGCCTTTCCGGCTCGCTCGTCCTCGGTTTTCTCGATCTCCAGGCCGGCCGCGCCCAAAACCGTTTTTACATCGAGCTGGAAAACTGGTTGTCGACCGTCACCGATCTCGGCTCCGACCTCACGGCAGGTTCCAAGGAAAGCGAGGCCAGCGACGAGCTCAAGGCAATGGCCGAAAAGCTGCGGACCATGCAGGAGGGCGGCGGCGGCTCCAACCCCCGCACCGCCGCCGCCATGGCGCAGCTTGCCGAAGGAATTTCGGGCCTGGTCAAGAACATGCGTCAGGAACAGCAGATGATGCGGGATTGGGTCGAAGCCCAGGCGGGCGAGCAAAAGGCCCTGCGCGAAACGCTTGAAAGCATCGCCGCCTCACTCAAGAAGCGGGAAGGCGGCTGATGGCGCTTGCCCGTTCGCGCCGCCGCCCCGGAGGCGTCGACTACTGGCCCGGCTTCGTCGACGCCATGGCGACGCTGCTGCTCGCCATCATGTTCCTCCTGTCGGTGTTCGTGCTGGCGCAGTTCTTCCTGAGCCAGGAGATAAGCGGCAAGGACACCGTGCTCGAGCGCCTGAATGCACAGGTCAACGAACTGACCCAGATGCTCGCGCTGGAGCGCGCCAACACGCAGGATGCCGAGGACGCGCTCGCCGATTTGCAGGCTTCCCTTGAAGAGGCGCGGGCCGAGAAATCCCGCCTTGAACAATTGCTGTCGTCGGATGCGGGCCGCACCCAGCAGGCGGCGGAGCGCATTGGCGTCCTGACGGATGAGCTTGCCGACGAACGCCAGGTGAGCCAGCGCGCGCTCTCGCAGGTGGAGCTTCTCAACCAGCAGATCTCCGCGCTGAGGAAGCAGATCGGTGCGCTGGAAGCCGCGCTCGAAGCGTCCGAACAGCGCGATGTAGAATCGCGTACCAAGATCGCCGACCTTGGCCGCCGCCTCAATGTCGCGCTCGCCCAGCGCGTACAGGAGCTTAACCGCTATCGATCGGATTTCTTCGGCCGGTTGCGCGAGATCCTTTCCGACCGCGAGAACATTCGCATCGTCGGCGACCGCTTCGTGTTCCAGTCGGAAGTGCTCTTCCCCTCCGGCGCCACGGAGATCAACGAGAGCGGCAGGGAAGAGATGCAAAAGCTGGCCGACGCCCTTATCGACCTGCAGGAGGAGATCCCGCCGGAAATCAATTGGGTCCTGCGCGTCGACGGCCATACGGACGATGTGCCTCTTTCCGGCACCGGGCGCTTCCGTGACAATTGGGAGCTTTCCACCGCGCGCGCCACCTCGGTGGTCAAGTTCCTCATCGGGCAGGGCGTACCGGCAGATCGCCTGGTGGCCGCCGGGTTCGGCGAGTTCCAGCCGCTCGACCCCGCCGACACGCCGGAAGCACGCGCCAAGAACCGCCGGATAGAACTGAAATTGACCGAACGCTGAAATTTAACCGCGCCATCATTGCGAGAACACCATGTCTTTCCAGAAACTCGATGAACTTGGCCGCAGCCTCGGCGCGCTTGAGCACGCGTTGGCGATCCTCGGGGCGGACGAGGCGACCCAGATGGCCGTGGGCGGCGGCGAGGCCCGCGCCGAAGCCATGTCGGCGCTCGCCGGCATGCATCACCGGCAGGCCACCGCGCCGGAAATCGCCGATTGGCTGAATGCCGCGGAAAACGAAATGCTGGAGCCCGATCATGCGGCCGCGGTACGGGAATTCCGCCGCGAATACACCAACCGGACATGCCTGCCGACCGAATTCGTCGAGCGCCAGATGCGCACCCGCATGCGCTGCGAGCAACTCTGGCGCGACCTGCGCCCCAAGGGCGATTGGGCAGGTTTCCTGCCGGCGCTCGAAGGCGTGATCGAGTTCGCGCGCGAGGAGGCGGCGCTGCGGGCCGATGCGACCGGCCTTTCCCCCTACGATGCCATGATGGAGCAGTTCGACCCGGGCAATCGCGTGGCGGAAATCGCCCCGCTCTTCGCCGAACTCAAGTCATTTCTGGTCGATTTCGTCCCGAATGCGCTCGAAGCGCAGCAGAACCGGCTGGAAAAGACGCCGCTCCGCCCGCTTTCAGGAGCTTATCCGGTGGAAAAGCAGCGCGAGCTGGGCCTGGCGATGATGACTGCGGTCGGCTTCGACGTCACCCGCGGCAGCCTTTCGGTCTCGCACCATCCCTTCTGCGGCGGCGTGCCCACCGATGTGCGCATCACCACCCGCTATCGCTCGAACGAGTTCCTCTCTGCGCTGATGGGCACGCTGCACGAAACGGGCCATGCCCTATATGAACAGAACCTGCCGACCGAATGGGCTCATTGGCCGCTCGGCAAGGCGCGCGGCATGGCCATGCATGAAAGCCAGAGCCTGTTCGTGGAAAAGCAGATCGGCCGCAACCCGGCATTCTGGGAATGGGCCTTGCCGGTCGTCGAAAAACACCTGGGCGAACAGTGGGAAAAGGATGAGATCCTCGCCCATGTCCACTATGTGGAGCGCGGGCTGATCCGCGTCGACGCCGATGAAGTCACCTATCCGCTGCATGTCATCCTGCGTTTCGAGATCGAGCAGGAGTTGATCGACGGCAGCCTCGCAGCCAAGGACCTGCCCGAGGCATGGGATGCGCGCATGCGCGACTTTCTCGGCCTTTCCATCATCGACACGCCGCAGGACGGGCCAATGCAGGACGTGCACTGGCCTTCCGGCGCTTTCGGCTACTTCCCGTCCTACACGCTGGGCGCCATCATCGCCGCCCAGCAGTGGGCGGCCATCGAGCGGGAAATGCCGGACGTGAACCAGCAGATCGCCCGCGGCGACTTTGAGGCGGTCAATGCATGGCGACGAAAGCACGTCTGGTCGCAGGCCTCGCTCTGGACGACGCCGGAACTGGTCGAGCGCTCGACCGGCGAGCCGCTGAACGTCGCCCACTTCCGCAGGCACCTCGAAAAGCGCTACGGCGCGTGACGCGCGTCCCCTTGCCCGCCTGGGCATTCCATCCGACAGTACATCAGGTGACCTTGCAATAGATCGGGGGCGGGATGGGCAACGATGCGGATGCCATAATCGTGGGCGGAGGCCTTGCCGGCCTGGCTGCAGCGGCCGAACTCGCCGACCGCGGTAAACGCGTCATCCTGCTGGAGCAGGAAGGCTTTCTTGCCGGTCAGGCGCACTGGTCGCTGGGCGGTCTCTTCATGGTCGACACGCCGGAACAGCGGCGTATGCGCATTCGCGACAGCCGGGACCTCGCCCTTTCCGACTGGATGGGATCGGCGGGCTTCGACCGGCAGGAAGACCATTGGCCGCGGAAGGTCGCCGAAGCCTATGTAGAGTTTGCCGCCGGCGAGATGCGCTCCTGGCTGCGCCAGATGGGCATGCGCTGGTTTCCCGTCGTCGGCTGGGCCGAACGCGGCGGAGCCTTCGCCCATGGTCACGGCAATTCCGTCCCACGCTTCCACATCACCTGGGGCACGGGGCCGGGCGTCGTGGAGCCCTTCGCGCGCCGCGTCCGCGAACAGGAAGAGACCGGAAGGATCACGGTCCGGCTCCGCCATCGCGCCACCCGCATATCCAAGACCCGCGGCGTCGTATCGGGTGTCGCCGGCGACCTTCTGGAGCCGTCGGCCGTCGCCATCGGCCAGCAGTCCGGCCGGACCGTCATAGGCGATTTCGCATTCAGCGCCCCAATCGTCATCGTCGCTTCGGGCGGCATCGGCGGCAATCTGGATCTCGTCAGGAAAAATTGGCCGGTGGAAAGGCTGGGCCCGGCACCGAAAACGATGGTCGCGGGCGTACCGCACCATGTCGATGGTCGCATGATCGGCGTGACCGGAAAGGCCGGCGCGGCAACCATCAACACTGATCGCATGTGGCATTATACCGAAGGCCTGCGCAATTTCGCGCCGATCTGGCCGAACCACGGCATCCGCATCCTGCCCGGCCCTTCCTCCCTGTGGTTTGATGCGCGCGGCGACAGGCTTCCGGCCCCCTGCCTGCCGGGATTCGATACGCTGGCGACGCTGAAGCATATCCTTTCCACCGGCTTTGAGTATTCCTGGTTCGTCCTGACCCAGAAGATCATCGAGAAGGAGTTCGCTCTGTCCGGATCGGAGCAGAACCCGGACCTGACCTCGAAAAGCTGGCTGCAGGTGCTGAAGAGCCGGCGCGGCAAGGGCGCTCCGCCTCCCGTCGAGGCTTTCAAGGAAAAGGGCGAGGATTTCGTCGTGCGCGACACCATTGCCGAATTGGTGGCCGGTATGAACGCGCTCACCGGCAACGGCCTTCTCGATGCCGGCCACATCGAACGCCAGATCGCCGCCCGCGACCGCCAGCTTGATAACCCGTTTGCGAAGGACATGCAGATCACCGCCATCCGCGGCGCCCGCGCCTATCTGGGCGACCGGCTCATCCGCACGCCCAAGCCCCATGCCATACTGGACGCGGCCAACGGGCCGCTGATTGCCGTCCGGCTCAATGTCCTGACGCGCAAGACGCTCGGCGGCATCCATACGAATCTTCACGGCCAGGCGCTGGATGCTGCCGGAAAGCCCGTGCCGGGCCTTTATGCGATCGGCGAGGCCGCCGGCTTCGGCGGCGGCGGCTATCACGGCTACAAGGCGCTGGAGGGAACGTTTCTCGGCGGCTGCATTTTCACCGGGCGAAATGCCGGACGTCACGCCGCTGCGAATTGAAGCGCCCTACTCCGCCGCGCCCTTGAACACGTCCGCGCCGGCCTCGAACTGCAGGCTGGCCAGGCGCGCATAGGCGCCGCCGCGTGCCACGAGTTCGGCGTGGCTGCCCTCCTCGATGATGCGCCCGTCATCCATCACCAATATCCGGTCCGCCTTCAATACGGTGGCGAGGCGATGAGCGATGACGATGGTGGTGCGCCCTTTCATCAGTTCCTCCAGCGCCTGCTGAACCAGCGTCTCGCTTTCCGAATCGAGAGCCGAAGTCGCTTCGTCGAGGAGCAGGATCGGCGCATCCCGCAGGATCGCCCGGGCGATGGCCACGCGCTGGCGCTGCCCGCCCGAAAGGGTGATCCCGCGTTCGCCGACGGCGGTATCGTAGCCCTCGTCCAGTTGCTGGATGAACTCGTGCGCGTGGGCGGCCCTGGCAGCGGCAGCGATCTCGTCACGCGAAGCGCCGGGCCGGCCGAAAGCGATGTTTTCGGCGACACTGCAGGCGAATATCGTGACATCCTGCGGCACGATGGCCATGCGCCGGCGCACCGCCGAAGGGTCGGCTTCCCGCACATCGACCCCATCGACCAGGATTGTCCCCCGAACAGGATCGTAAAAGCGCAGAAGCAGCGAGAACACCGTGCTCTTGCCTGCACCCGAAGGCCCCACGATCGCCACGGTTTCGCCCGGCTCGACGTCGAAGGAGAGCCGATGCAGGGCAGAGCGTTCCGGCCGCGCCGGGTAGGCGAACTCGACATTACGGAATGACACCGCGCCCATGGCCGGCTCCGGCAGCGCCTTCGGGTTCTCCGGCTTGGTGATGGCGGCGTGCTCGTCGATGAGTTCGCCCATGCGCTCGGCGGCGCCTGCTGCCTGCGACAGTTCGCCCCAAACCTCGGAGAGCGCGCCTAGCGCGCCGGCGGCCAGTACGGCGTAGAGCAGAAACTGGCCGAGCGTGCCCGGCGTCATCGTGCCGGCCAACACCTGATGCGATCCGAACCACAACACCGCGACCACCGAGGCGAACGTCGTGAAGATCGCGAAGAACGTCAGGATCGAACGCGCCAGGATGGATTGGCGCGCCGCCTGGAAAGCCTGCTCCACGGCCTCGCCGAAGCGCCGGGCGACGCTTTCCTCGCTGGTGAAGGCCTGCAGCACCCGCACCGCGCCGATCTGCTCGCCGGCGAACGCGGACGCTTCGGCGAGCGTGTCCTGCGCATGGCGCGAACGCCGCCGCACGGAGCGTCCGAAGGCCACGAGCGGCAGGACGATGAGCGGAATGGCCACCACGACGAGCGCCGAAAGGCTGGGGCTGGTGATCGCCATCATGACCACCGCGCCAAGCCCCATCAGCGTGTTGCGCAGGGCGACCGAGGCCGTGGCGCCGACCGCCGACTTGATCTGCGTCGCATCCGCCGTCAGCCGCGAGACGATCTCGCCTGACTGGGCCTTGTCGAAGAAGGCCGGCGAAAGACGGGTAACACGCTCGAAGACGTCGCGCCGGAGATCTGCCACCACCCGCTCGCCGAGCGTGATGACGAAATAGTACCGGCAGGCCGAAGCCAGCGCGAGCACGGCCGCCACCACGACGAGCATCGAGAAATAATTGGCGATGAATGTCCCGTCGGATTGGGAAAAGCCATGATCGATCATGCGCCGCACCGCCAAGGGCAGGGTCAGCGTGGCGCCGGCCGCCAGAAGCAGGGAAATGCAGGCGCCGACGACGAGCCGCGGGTAGCGTCGCACATAGGGCGCAAGACGCGTGAGCGGCCCAAGCGACCGCCCTTTGTCCGGCTCCGGCGCCGCCTTCATTTCCGCGCCCTCGTTTCCAGCATGTACCCATTCCTTCCGGCGCGATAAAGAATCGAAGCCCGGCGCACTTGTGTCTGTTCTGCGCCTGATGTATAGGCACGCCAACCTTTTGAAAGCCGTAGCCTTCATCGGCCGCGGCTTCAAGTTTTGAGCGTGAGCGACATTGCCGCAGCGCTGCTCATCTGAACAACCGCAGAGATTCAGGACAGAACGATGAAAGCCGACATTCATCCCGACTATCACACGATCAAGGTCGTCATGACTGACGGCACCGAGTACGAGACCCGCTCGACCTGGGGCAAGGAAGGCGACACGATGCATCTCGACATCGATCCCACCACGCACCCGGCCTGGACCGGCGGTCAGCAGACGCTGATGGACCGCGGCGGCCGCGTCTCGCGCTTCAAGAAGCGCTACGAGGGTCTCGGCGTCTAAGACACTTTGTGATCATGATTGCAAAAAAAGCCCGGGTTTGCCCCCGGGCTTTTTTGTTGCAGGTCAGGGCCTGTCTATATGCCCCAGGGCGCGGTCAGGATCGACGCGGTCGCGCACCATCTGCTTCAGCGCTTTCACATCAGGAAAGCCATCGTCACGCTTGCGGTCCCAGATCAGTTCGCCGTCGCACTCGATCTGGAAGATGCCACCCGTTCCCGGCTTCAGCGTCACCTCGGAAAGCTCGAACGAAAAGGTCGACAGCAGTTCCTGCGCCATCCACCCCGCCCGCAGCATCCAGTTGCACTGGGCGCAGTAGGTGATGACCACCTTGTGGCCACCCATGCCGGGTCCAAGCGGGCCGGGTCCCGCTGATTTGTCCGACGTCTCCGTCATCATGCGGCGCTCAGCTTGGCGAGGGTCTCGTCGTCGACCTCGAAATTGGCGTAGACGTTCTGCACGTCGTCGTCGTCCTCGAGCGTCGCGATCAGCTTGAGGATCGATTGGGCGCGGTCCTCGTCCACCGGCGTGCTCGTCTGCGGCTTCCAGATCGCCTTGACCGATTCGGCCTCGCCGAGCGACCGTTCCAGCGCCGTCGTCACATCGCCGATATCCTCGAAGGTGCAAATGATGACGTGGCCGTTCTCGTCCGATTGCACGTCTTCCGCACCGGCCTCGATGGCCGCTTCCATCACCTTATCGGCATCGCCGGCGCTGGCCGGATAGATGATCTCGCCGACCCGGTCGAACATGAAAGAGACGGACCCGGTCTCCCCCATGGAACCGCCGGCCTTGGTGAAGGCGGCGCGCACATTCGACGCGGAGCGGTTGCGGTTGTCAGTCAGCGCCTCGACGATGACGGCTACTCCGCCGGGGCCATAGCCCTCGTAGCGCACCTCTTCGTAGTTCTCCGAATCGCCGCCGGAGGCCTTCTTGATGGCGCGTTCGATATTGTCCTTCGGCATGGACTGTGCCTTGGCGTTCTGCACGGCCAGGCGCAGGCGGGGGTTCATATCGGGGTCGGGCAGGCCTGCCTTCGCGGCGACGGTGATCTCCCGCGCCAGCTTGGAAAACATCTTGGAGCGGACGGCGTCCTGACGGCCCTTGCGGTGCATGATGTTCTTGAATTGGGAATGGCCAGCCATGGGGCTCCTTCACTCGTTCTTTCGAGATTTCCAGATTGGGCCGCGTTATAGTGAAATTGCCGGACAACGTCCAGCAGTCGCACGGTCGCGCAAGCCGGCGGAATGGGTTATCATCATCCCTGTCAAAGAAGGGAGTTGCCCATGCCTGCCTTCCGCCTCGCCGCGCTTTTGATGACATTCCTGATGCCCACGTGGTATGCCGCCGCCCAGCAGGTCCGCCCCAGCACCTGCCTCGCCATGGCGCAGACATTGCCTTCGGTGATTTTCGCCAGCTTCCAAACGGCCGCAGCCGGTGACGATGTCGCCATCACCTATGCTGGACACTCGACCTACCTTATCGAAACACCGGCCGGCGTCACCATCGCCACGGACTTCTCCGGCGCCCACGGCGCCAATCCCCCGCCGCGCGTGGTCACCATGAACAAGGCCCACACCACGCATTTCACGCTGAGCCCGCCGCCGGGCGTTGAGCATGTTCTGCAGGGCTGGAACCCGGACGGCGGCAAGGCGGAGCATTCACTGCTCGTCGACGACGTCTATATCCGTAACGTCACGACCGACATCAACCGTTTCGGCACGTTCGAGGCCGACGCCAATTCCATCTTCATCTTCGAGGTTGCGGGCCTGTGCATCGGCCATCTCGGCCATCTGCACCACCGGCTGACCGACAAACACTATGCGGCGATCGGCCGGCTCGACGTGTTGATGGTGCCGGTAGACGGCGGCATGACCATGTCGCTCGACGGCATGAGCGAGATCGCGCGCCGGCTGTCCTCCTCCATCATCCTGCCCATGCACCGGCACACGACGCCGCTCAGCGCCTTCACCGGCCGGATGGGCGAAGGTTTCGACATAGACTTCCGCGAGGGCCGCTCTTTGACAGTCTCTCTCACCAGCCTGCCGAGAAGGCCGACCATCGTTGTGCTGGACGGGGTCTGACGCCGCGCGTCGTCAATACTGACAACAGCTCACTCTCCGCCCGCCTCCCGCGCGAGTTCTTCCTTCTCCCGCGCACGCTTGCGCCGCGCCATCATGTTGAGACCCTCGACCAGCGCAGAGAAACCCATGGCGGTGTAGATATAGCCCTTGGGGACGTGGAAGCCGAAGCCATCGGCGATCAGCGTCATGCCGATCATCAGCAGGAAGCCCAGCGCCAGCATGACCACCGTGGGATTGTGCGCGATGAAGCGCGACAGCGGCTCCGCAGCGACGAGCATGACGGTGACGGCGGAGATGACGGCGATGAACATGATGGCGATCTCGTCCGTCATGCCGACGGCGGTGATAATGGAATCGATCGAGAATACCAGGTCGAGCAACAGGATCTGAACGATAGCCGCACCTATGCCCATGGTCACCCGGCCGCCCACCATGTTCGCCTTGTCATCCTCCGGATCGACAGAATGGTGGATCTCCTTGGTCGCCTTCCACACGAGGAACAGGCCGCCGGCGATGAGAATGAGATCGCGCCACGAAAAGCCGTGATCGAACAGCTCGAACAGCGGATCGGTAAGCTGCACGATGATCGAGATCGTGCCGAGCAAGGCCAGACGCAGGACCAGCGCCGCACCGATGCCAAGCCTGCGTGCCCGCTTCTGCTGCTCCTTGGGCAACTTGTTGGTCAGAATCGAGATGAAGATCAGATTGTCTATGCCGAGAACGATCTCGAGCACCACCAGCGTAACCAACGCCACCCAAGCTTCCGGATGATAGATGAAGTCAAAATGCCCAGCAAGCCATTCCATAATCGCTATCCCGCCGCAAAAGGGTAAAAAGTCCCGAACAGGTAGGATGCGGAATGGGCCGCGTCAACGCCAGAAAGCAGGTACCGTCTCTTCCAGCCTGGGGCCGAGCCGAAGCGGCGCGATCTTCTCGGCAAGACCCGTCCGGTCGGATATCTCAACGCCCAGGCCGCAGATCGTCGTCGGCCCCTGCGCCGCCTCGAACCGCCCCTTCGGCACCTTGGTGGTGAAGCGGTTGAGCGGCTCCTCCTTGTCCATGCCGAGCGAGGAATCGTAGTCGCCGCACATGCCGGCATCCGAAAGATAGCCCGTGCCACCGTTCAGGATCTGGTGATCGGCGGTCGGCTGATGCGTATGCGTGCCGACGACCACGCTCGCCCGCCCGTCCACGAAATGGCCGAAGCACATCTTCTCCGACGTCGCTTCCGCATGGAAATCGATGATCACCGCATCAACCTGCTCGCCAAGCGGACACGCCGCAAGCAGGTCTTCCGCACAGGCGAAAGGATCATCGAGATCCGGCTGCATGAAGACGCGGCCCATAATGTTGGCGACAAGCACGCGCGCGCCGTTCTTCGCCATATAGACACCCGAGCCGCGCCCTGCCGCTCCTTTCGGGAAATTGGCCGGCCGCAGGAACCGCTCCTCGCGGGGAGCAAAGGACAGCGCCTCGCGCTGGTCCCAGACGTGGTTGCCCGTCGTCACCACGTCGGCTCCCGCCGAAAGCGTATTCTGGAAAATCTCCTCGGTGATGCCGAAGCCACCCGCCGCGTTCTCGCCGTTCACGACAACGAAATCGAGCCGCAGATCGGAAATCAGACCGGGAAGCTTTTCCCACACCGTCGTGCGCCCCGAGCGGCCCACCATGTCGCCTAAAAACAAGAATCTCATCGCCGCCTTCTACATTATCGATCTGAAAATCGGAATTGCTTTTCGATCCACGGTCGAATCGTCGTGATCAAACCGGAACGAACCGGCGCAAGCCGCTTTCCGTCAGGATCTCAGGGATGATGACGTCATGGGGTTCCTCGGGAACTTCCGCCACCTCTTGCACGTCGAAGGCGATGCCGATCAGCCGCGGCGACCCGCCGGCGGCCTGAATGCGCGCAATTGCCCGATCGTAGTAGCCGGCGCCATAGCCGATGCGGTGGCCGCGCGCATCGAACGCGGCCAGCGGCACCAGCATCAGGTCCGGCGTCAGCTCCTGCGCTTCCGTTCCCGGTCCCTGTGTGCCGAACCCCATGTCCAGCATAGGCGCGCCACGCACCATCTCGCGGAAGATGATGGTTGTCCTGTCGAGGATCGCCGGCAGGCAAAGCTGCGCGCCACGGTCGCGCAGCGCCGCCATGAGCGGCCGCGTATCAACCTCCGACCGCATCGGCCAGAAGCCGGACACCACGGCACCCGGCTGTGGCGCGATCTCGTCTGCGTGCCCGGCAAGGTTCAACGACGTCTCGATACGCCAAGCTTCATCCAGCGCATCGCGGCGGGCGAGCGCTTCGAGGCGCAGCTTCTTTTTAAAGTCGCGTTTGGTAATGAGGGTCATTCCCGCACGATAGGCAACCTGCAACCGCAGGGAAACCCCGTCAGCGCCGGCCACTGCTTTCATTCCGACAAGGAGGGAAGATGCGATCCACGGCAACCGATGGAATGCTCGATCCCGGGAACCTACAAAGTAGGTGGGCGCCGTATGGCCAAGCCCACGGGCAAGACCAGGGACAGCTCCCTTAAGGATCGTTAAGGCCCCGGGGAATTGGATTCCTGTCGTGAGGCGCAGATCGCTCAGCCAATATAGTCCTGCGCGCTGCAATCCACCAGTGGGAAGGCACGCCTTGCGCGCACTATTTTCGATCAATAGTTTCGCCGGACGAATATTCGATGAAGGAGGGGCAAGCATGCCCGACATCACCATCCGACCGCTCGAGCCCGCCGACCAGCCAGAATGGCGGCGCATGTGGACTGCTTATCTGGAATTCTACAAGACCAGCGTGCAGGAGGAGGTTTACGCCACGACCTGGACGCGGCTCTTTGACGACGGCGAATACGAGCCCAATGGCCTGATAGCCCTGATCGACGGGGAGCCGGTGGGCCTCGTTCACTACATCTTCCATCGCACATGCTGGGCGACCGGCAACAATTGCTACCTGCAGGACCTCTACGCCGATCCTGAAGCCCGGGGCAAGGGCGTCGGCCGGGCGCTCATCGAGGCGGTCTACGAGAAAGCCGACGCGGTGGATGCCGCCAATGTCTACTGGATGACCCAGGACTTCAACGAAACCGCCCGCAAGCTCTATGACCGCATCGCAAGGCTGACACCTTTCATCAAATATCAGCGAACCTGAGGTCTTTTCTGATTGGGGCACGTCTGGTCAGGCCAGGCCGCGCCTCCCGACCTGCCTGTGATGCAGAGGTTTGCGGCCGGACTCCCGGGCGGGGTCCGTCGCTGCGACGCCCTCCCCGCCAAACACGATTTGCAGGAACTCGACCAGCCACTGCCTGAGATGCCGGTCCCAGATATACCGGCCGCCCAGATGGTCGCGACCGGGCTGGGCGCCGGGCAGCACGAAGCGATGCGCCCCGCGCACGACCCAGCGCTGCATCATCACCCGGGTGAGCTCCGCATGGAACTGCACGCCCCACGCGTTTTCACCATAGCGGAACGCTTGGTTGGGATATTGTTCGGCGGTGGCGAGCAGCTTCGCGCCCTTTGGCAGCGAAAAACCCTCGCGATGGAACTGGTAAACCATTTCCGGCCAGTGCATTAGCTGGCGGCCCTCGGTCGTCGCCCGGATCGGATACCAGCCTATCTCCACCAGGCCCTCGTCATGGCCTGTAACCTCGCCGCCCAGTTGGTTGACCAGCATCTGGGCCCCCAGGCAGATGCCCAGAAACGGCTTGTTCTCCCTCAGCGGAATGGAAATCCAGTCGGTCTCGCGCTGGACGAACTCGTCGCGGTCATTGGCGCTCATCGGCCCGCCGAACACGACGGCGCCGGCATGTGCCTCAAGCGTCTCCGGCAATGGATCGCCTAATGGTGGCCGGCGGATGTCGAGGGAAAATCCGGATGCTTCCAGCAACTGCCCCACCCGGCCTGGGCTCGACATTTCCTGGTGCAGGACGATCAGTATCCTGCCGCTATCGCCCCCGCCACGACCGTCGGTCATCCCGCTCCCTTGTCGATCCCAGCATTCTCCTGTACGCGCTGACGCATCAGCACCCGCGTCCTGGTGTCGACGCCGATCAGTTCGGCGACCCGCCAGACAAGATTATCCTCAAGCTCGTGCAGTTCGCCATCGGCAAAGACGATTTCCCACATCAGGCGCACGAATTCCGCGCGTGCCTCCACGCCCAGGTGCCGTTTCAGCACACTGGTGAACGTGTAAAGGTCGACCGCGTCGGCCTCCGCTTCCTCGCCCGCCTTGAGCAAGGCTTTCAGTTCCGAACCGCTCAGGCTGTAGGCGCGCGCGAGCGTTTCCTTCAGCCGTTTCTTCTCGCTCTCGCTACGCTCGCCGTCGGCTGCCATCACATGGATGAGCAGCGCCGCCCCCGCAACCCTCGGATCGTCAGCATCGAGGCCGGGCGCGGTCTCGCCGGCTGGCAGGTCTTTCAGGAAGGCAAGAATACGCTCGAACATCACAGGCTCAGGAATCGGGACAGGCAAAGGTTAGAATCGGACTTCGCACATGCGAAGTCCGATTGGAAAATAAATCGACCAAATGGGCTTATGGTTCCGCAAATCTGTTCCCCAGGAGCAACACTGCTCAGAACAACCGAAAGCGGGTTCCGTCCTTTTCTGTGTCCTTGGAATCCACGCCCGGATCGTCCGGCACGGGAGGGCGCAACAGCGCTCGATCCTCTTCGGCCTCGGCCAGACGTGCAAGCTCCTCGGCGGATTTATCATTACCTTCGGTCGGTTTTTTTCGCTCTTCATCCGCCCCAGCCCGCTCCGCCGGAGCCGCCGGCTGCTCTCCTCCGTTCGATCCCGCCTCTTCCTGCTCCTTTTCCGGCTCCTGCAGAACCGGCTCCGCATCGATCGCCACAGTCTCGATGTCTGCGGCGTCGTCTCGCGGGCCAGACTCGGACTGAAGCGCCGGCAGGGCGGCAAGCGCTTCTTCCGCTTCCACGACCTGCCCCAGCCGCTCCACCGGTGCACGCCATTCGACGGCATCGACGCGGCCTGTTACCGGCGAAACGGGTGCCCAGCGCTCCAGTGCCTGACCGTCCGCCACCCAGGCCGGATCGCGCGGCGCGCGCAACGCCTTGGCCAGCCAGTGGCGCACGCGCCCCTGATCGCCAGTCTCCGCCTCCTCTATGTCGGCCAAAAGGAGGAATGCGCCTTCGCGCGACTGCAGCCTGACGGCGGCCTCCGCCGCCGCGCGCGCTTCCTTGTATTCGCCGGCATCCAACGCCGCGCGACCGACGGCCAGCTCGGATTCCACATTGTTGGGCCGCAGCTTCTTCAGCTTCTTCGCCCGCGCCAGCCGGTCATGGGTGGAATCCCCGGGCCGGGCATGCACATAGACATCCGCCAGCTCCGGATGCGGCTCCTTCTTCCATACGGTCTCCAGCACCTTGGCGCCCTTGCGCAGATCGTTGAGCCGGTAGAACGCCCGTGCCGCCGTCACGGCGGCAGGCACGAAATCGGGCTGCAGCCGGTGGGCCTCCATCGCCGCGGTCTTCGCGCCGGTCGTATCGGTATCCAGCATTTCCATGGCCTTGGCGGTCAAAAGCACAGCCCGGCGGCGGGCAATGGCCTCGCGCTCAGCCTGCCTTGTCCCCTTCTGCGCCTCGACAAGCGCCAGTGCGCCCTGCCAGTCCCCTTCCTCGGCCCGTGCTTCCAGCGTGGCTTCTGCAGCCCATTGAAGCTGCGGCGCCTGGCGCGCGGCTTCCGAGGCATAGTGGCGGGCGGCTTCCCGTTCACCCAGCCTTTCAGCCTCGAGATAAAGTCCGCGAAGGCCCACGAGACGCGTTTCGGGATCGTCAGCCATGGCGGCGAACTTCTCGCGCGCCGCCTCATGGTCGCCGTCCAGCAAGGCTGCCTGCGCGTCGAGCAGGTGGATAAGCGGCTCCTGATCCGCCGAAATGAGTTTTGATGCCTGCTTTCCCATGCGCCGGGCAAGCCCCCCATCACCCGCGCCGGCGGCGATCATGCCGGTCGACAGTGCCTGGTATCCCCTGTCCCGGCGGCGCACCCGGAAATAGCGCGCGACGGCATAGGGGCTGTTCCAGATGCTGCGAAGGAGCCACCATACGATCATCACCGCCGCCACAATGGCCACGACGAGGACCGCGGCGACCATCAGCGTCACCTCATAGCGATACCCGCCGAAGGTGACGACAAGATCGCCGGGCCTTTCGGCCAGCCAGGCGAAGCCGAGGCCGAGCAGGAAGACGATCGCGATATAGAACAGGACTCGAAACATCGGCGCTTCCTCAAGCAGGCTTCAGCGCGCTGGAAAGCGCATTCTCTAGAATATCGTCGGCCGCCTGGCGCGCCCTCAACTTCTCGGCGAACGGCGCCGCGGTCTCCTTGGCTTCCGGCGGCAGCGTCTCATACTCAGCCAGCGCCTTCTCGAAATCGCCGGCCTGCACGGCCGCCTCCATCCGCGCGGCGATCGCTTCCGCGCTCTCGCCCTCCACCTCGCCTACCGGGCGCACATCGATCGCCGAACGCGCGCTTGCCATCAAACGCTCGACGAAACCCGCCGAGGGATTGGAGGCGCGGCCAAGGGCTGCGATGGCGGAGGCCGCCTCCGGCGCTTCCGCGGCCAGCTCGGCACGGGTGGGAATACCGAATTGCGCATAGGGCCGCAGCGGATCGAGCTGCGAGGCATCGGGAGCCAGGGCTGAATAGGTTTCAAGCTCGGAGGCATAGGGCTCGCCGCGCTCCACGGTGGATTTCAGTGCCGAGGCCGCGACCACCAGCGCCAGCCTCGGCCCCTCATCATTCGCGGCCACTTCCTCGGTCAGCGAATCCAGCCGCTGGCCCAGCGCCTCAACAGCCGATCTGTTCGCATCGGCCGTCTGCCGGATATCGTCGAGCGTGCCGCGCACCTGCGAGACGCTTTGCTCAAGACCGGCAACCTGCTCGGCGACTTCTCCGCCCGCACTACCTTGAGCGGCATTCTCGGACAGAGAGGAAACCCGCTCTTCCACCTCCTGGAGTTTTGCCTGCAGAGCCTGCAGGCCGGCATTTTCACCGGCCCCGCCGGAGGAAACGCTATCACGCAGGGAGGCGACATCCGAAGAAAGCTGCTCGATGCGCTGCAGCGGCTGAGCCAGCGCTTCCTGGAGGGCGCCGTCATCCTGGCTGGCCTGCGCCGGCGCGGCGCGGAGATTCTCCAGCTCCGCGCGCATGGCGGTCACCTCCTGCCGGAGGTTTTCGATTGCCGGATCCGGCGCTTCTTCCCGCTGACCTGGAACAGGCAGCACATTCGCCCATTGCAGCCCGCCGGCAAGCGCCAGCACGATCACACCACCCGCCACGCCGCCAAGAAACGCGCGGCCCGACCCGCCGGAACGGGGTTCTGCCTCGGCGCGGTGGGCCGATGCACCGCCCGCATCTGCGGATTTAGGGGCATCCTCTTTCTTTTCGCCCGCCTCTCGCGGCTTTTCGGCCGGGCTTCGACCGAATTTCCCGCGCTCGGCTTTCATTGACCGCTCGTCCCGCTTGGTGCTCGCCGAAGCGGCCTTGCCGTCATCGACGGTCTTTTCCCCGGGTGCGCCGGCTTCCGCTGGCTGCTGCGCTTCCGGTGCAGGATCCGCCTCGCCGGCATCCGTCTCCCGCTTGACCGCGTCCGGTTCCAGATCGATCGTCACCGGATCCTTTGAGGATTTCGAATGACGGGTCCTCGGCGTTTTGACCATCAGGCAGCTCCGCTGGCATTTCGTGCGCACCTCGTACGGCGCAACACCCTTCCTAGGACATGGCCCCTCAAAAGTGAAGGAAATGGTACCTTTTTCGGTTCCCCGGAGGGCATGGCCACCTTCCTGTTTTCCACACCCGATAAATTGTCAGGCGGTTATCGCGAGAGATCGTCGTCGATCAGGGACAGCATAGCCTCGTCGGTCGGCGCCGGGGCGACAAGACAGGTTTCGCGCGGAAAACGTCCCAACGCACCGGCAACCCGCTGCGAGATACATATGAAGCGCGCGGTCAGTCTTCGTCCGATAGACGCATTTTGCACCAGGAGGGAAGCAGCGAAACGGGAATGAACGAGCACGAAGTCCGGCGAGGCATCGCCCAATAGCCGTTCGACATCTGCCTCGGACAGAGGCTTAGCCAGCGTGTCATAGGTCTCGACAACAAGCGAACGGAGCCCGGCCGCCGACAATCCCGCCTCAAGCGCGTCACGCCGCACCCGGCCGCACAGGACAACGATGCCGCTACCGCGCGACACCTTCTCCGCCACGAGACGGGCAAGCGCCGCCGCATCGCCGCGATGCTCGGGCATGACATGAAGCCCTGCCTCTCGCGCCCGTTGCGCCGTCCTCGGACCGACCGCGAATGCAGGCAAACCGCTCAGTCGAGAAAGCAATTCCTCCGGCGCGTGGCGCACCGCATTGGCGCTCGTGATGGCCACGGCGTCAAACCCGGACAGATCGGGAGCGTCCGCCGGCAATGCGCGGATCTCGGTCAGCGGCAGCACAAGAGGCTGATGGCCCAGCGCTTCCAGCCGCGCCGCCGTTTCCGAGGCACCCGGCTCAGGCCGCGTAACGAGAACCCGCGCCACTAATCCCAACTGTCGAAGAATTGCGCGCCCGCCTTGTCGCGTATGCGCTTCCCGGCATCGACGCCGATCTCGGCCGCTATCCCTGCCTTGCCTTCGCCGCTGATCTCATGGCTCTGGCGACCGTCGGGGGTAAGGATGAGGCCGGAGAAGGACAGGCGATCGCCTTCCATCTTCGCCAGACCGGCTATCGGTGTGCGGCATGAACCGTCGAGCACCGCCAGGAAGGCGCGTTCGCAGGACAGCGCCGCGCCCGTCTCCTCGTGGTGGATGGCCTCCAGCATGGAGCGGATGCGCCCGTCACCTGCACGGCTCTCTATGCAGATGGCCCCCTGCCCGAGCGCCGGTGGAAAGGTTTCAGGGTCCATGATCGCGGTGGCGACATGTTCCATCGCCAGCCTCTTGAGGCCGGCCAGCGCCAGCAGCGTACCCTCGGCCACACCCTCTTCCAGCTTCCTCAGCCGCGTCTGCACATTGCCGCGAAACATGCAGACGTCGAGGTCGGGCCGCATGCGCAGTACCAGCGCCTGGCGGCGCAGCGACGAGGTGCCCAGCTTGGCGCCCTGGGGAAGGTCTTCGATTGTCTCGACCGAGCGCCCGATAAAGGCGTCCCGCACGTCCTCGCGTTCCAGGAAAGCCGTGATCTCCAACCCTTCTGGCAGAACGGTTGGCATGTCTTTCGAGGAGTGAACGGCGAGATCGATGCGGCCGTCGAGCAGCGCTTCCTCGATCTCCTTGGTGAAAAGCCCCTTGCCGCCGGCTTCCGAGAGTGGACGGTCCTGGATGCGATCGCCCGATGTCGAGATGACCACGATCTCGAAAGCCTCTTCCGGCAGGCCGTGCGCCGCCATCAGCCGGGCGCGCGTTTCGGCCGCCTGGGCCTGCGCCAGAAGGCTGCCCCGTGTGCCTATGCGAATGAGATCAGTTTGCATGCCGTCATGTCCGTGCTAACCGCACTGCCGAGATTGAAGTGCGGCCCTCTCCCTATCGCAGGAGGGGAGGTCGCGGCAACCTGAGCAGGTTCCGCAAGAATGTTCCACAATTTTGCGACAAGAATCTGCGGCAATAAGGGCGAAGCGGACCATATGACGCGCGTGCTGGGCATCGAGACGAGTTGCGACGAGACGGCGGCCGCCGTCGTGGCGCGCAATGCCGACGGCAGCCCGCATATCCTCGCGAATATCGTACTGAGCCAAATCGAGGAGCACGCGGCCTTCGGCGGTGTCGTGCCGGAGATTGCCGCTCGCGCTCATGTCGAGGCGCTGGACGGCGTCATCGAGGCGGCACTGCAGGAAGCCGGACTGACCCTGAAGGACGTGGACGCCATCGCCGCCACCGCCGGGCCCGGCCTTATCGGCGGGCTTATCGTCGGCCTGACAACCGCCAGGGCCATGGCCGCGGCGACCGGCAAGCCGCTCATCCCGGTCAACCATCTGGAAGGCCACGCGCTCACGGCCCGGCTGACCGACGGGCTGCCGTTTCCCTATCTCCTGCTCCTCGTTTCGGGCGGCCACACGCAGATCGTTCATGTGGCAGGTATCGGCGACTATCAGCGCTGGGCAAGCACCATCGACGACGCGCTGGGAGAAGCGTTCGACAAGACCGCCAAGCTTCTGGGCCTGCCCTATCCCGGCGGTCCCAATGTCGAAAAGGCCGCGGAGGGCGGCGATCCCCGTCGCTTTGCCTTTCCCCGCCCGCTGAAGGGCGAGGCCCGGCCGGACTTCTCCTTCTCCGGCCTCAAGACCGCCGTGCGCCGCGCGGCAACCGAACGGGCGCCGCTTTCGCCGAAGGACGTCAGCGACATCTGCGCCTCATTCCAGAAGGCGGTCACCGAAACGCTGGCGGATCGGGTAGCCCGCAGCCTGGAACGTTTTCGCACCCTCCATCCTTCTGACAGTGAGCCGGCATTGGTCGTTGCCGGCGGCGTCGCCGCCAACGCCGCGATCCGGGCCGCTCTGGAAGAACTGTGCACGGACAAAGGCTTCCGTCTCGTCGCGGCGCCGCTCGACCTGTGCGGCGACAATGCGGCCATGATCGCTTGGGCCGGGCTGGAGCGCCTTGAAGCCGGCATCGTGGAAGATGCGGCGTCCTTCGCGCCAAGGCCGCGCTGGCCGCTGGACGAGACGACGAACCCGCTCTTCGGCGGCGGCAAGCGTGGAGCGAAGGCATGAGCAAAATGAGGCGTATCGCCGTCCTTGGCGCCGGTGCCTGGGGCACGGCGCTGGGGCTGACCATGCGACGCGCCGGCCATGCGGTGACGCTGTGGACCCGCGACCCGCAGCTGGCGGATGAAATCTCGACCCTCAACACCAATGGGCGCTATCTGCCGGGTGTCGAGCTCAAGCCAGGGCTATCGGCAACCGTGGACATGGCCGAAGCGCTGAACGAGGCCGATTGCGTGCTCGCCGTGACGCCGGCACAAACGCTGCGCGAGGTATTGGCCGCCGCCCAATCCGCCATGGGGGCCGCCATGAAGCCTGACACGCCCCTCGTCCTGTGCGCCAAGGGTATCGAGCGCGGCACTGGCCGGCTGATGTCGGAGATCGCGGCTGAAGTGCTCCCGCAAAACCCGATTGCGGCGCTTTCCGGCCCAAGCTTCGCCGCCGAAGTCGCGCGCGGCCTGCCCACAGCCGTGACCGTCGCGGCAAAGGACGCCGCGCTCGCCGCGCGCCTTGCCGAAACGCTGTCAGCCCCGCATTTCCGCTGCTACTCTACCGGCGATCTGATCGGCGTCGAAATCGGCGGCGCACTCAAGAATGTCCTGGCGATTGCCGCCGGCGCGACCGACGGCGCGGGCCTCGGCGCCAGCGCCGTCGCCGCCATCATCACACGCGGCTTTGTCGAATTGCGGCGCATTGCTCGTTCCTTCGGCGGGCGCGACGAGACGCTGATGGGGCTTTCCGGCCTTGGCGATCTCGTCCTCACCTGTTCGTCGGCCCAGTCGCGCAACTATGCCTACGGGCTCGCGCTCGGCAGGGGCGAAAGCCTCGATAACCGGCCGCTTGCCGAAGGCGCGCTTACGGCCAATATTGCGGCCCGCATCGTTGCCGAGCGCGGGCTGGACGCGCCTATTATCCGCTCCGTCACGGAACTGCTGGAAGGCCGGCTGACCGTGGAGACCGCCATGGGCGCGCTGCTGTCGCGCCCGCTGAAGCACGAAGAAAACTAGAGCGCCGTGCGTCCATTTGGACGCACTAAGGACGCTCTATCTTTTTTATTTTTCCGCATTTATGCGAACGTCAGGTGATACCACCTGACTGCAAAATGCTAGAGCGTGAACCCGAAAAGTGGAACCCGTTTTTCGGAAATGAACATGCTTCAACAAAGGAGGCTGTATTGATCTTCGCCATCATCTGCCAGGATAAACCCGGCCATCTCCAGGTTCGCCTAGATGCACGCCCCGACCACGTGGCCTATCTCAACGGGCTGAACGAAAAGGGGGCGCTGAAATTCGCGGGGCCGTTCCTGGACGAAAACGAAAAGCCCTGCGGCAGTCTGGTGGCGGTCGAGGCCGCCGACAAGGCGGCCGCCGAGGTCATCGCTGCGGCCGATCCCTACGCTCAGGTGGGGCTCTTTGCCTCAGTGGAGATCCGCCCGTGGAACTGGGTCTTCAACAAGCCGGAGAATGCGTAACATGGCCTACTGGCTGTTCAAATCCGAGCCCAATGCCTGGTCGTGGGAAGACCAGAAGCGCAAGGGAGAAGCCGGCGAGGAATGGACCGGCGTGCGCAACTACCAGGCCCGCAACAACATGCGCGAGATGAAGATCGGCGATCTTGGCTTCTTCTACCATTCGGTGAAGGAGACCAGCGTGGTCGGCATCGTCGAGGTCTGCAACACGGTACACCCGGATTCGACCACCGACGATCCGCGCTGGGAGTGCGTCGACATCCGCGCGGTGACGGACATTCCCCAGCCCGTGACGCTGGCCGATATCAAGGCCAATCCACATCTTTCCGATATGGTTCTGGTGAACAATTCCCGGCTGTCGGTTCAGCCCGTCAGCGAGCAGGAATGGCGCGAGATATGCCGTATGGGCGGCCTGAAGGAAGCGCCGAAAAGCCCATGATCGGCGACGGCGCGGCGGAGGCCTTCATCCGTGCCAACACCACGCTTACCGCACCGCCGCACGTTCCGGAGATCCAGCTCCATCTGGCAGGTGAAGCTCACGATCTGTGGCAGCGGACGGAGGAGGAGTTGCAGGAACTCGGCCTGCCGCCGCCTTTCTGGGCCTTCGCCTGGGCAGGCGGGCAGGGTCTTGCGCGCTACGTGCTGGACCATCCCGAATACGTGCGCGGCAAGCGCGTGCTCGACTTCGCTACCGGCTCCGGACTTGTCGCCATCGCCGCCGCGATGGCCGGCGCCGGCGCGGTGCTGGCAGCCGACACCGATCCCTTTTCCGCAAGCGCCTGCCGGCTCAACATGGCCGCAAACGGTGTCCGGTTCGACATCGCCGGGCAAGATCCGGTCGGCAATGAGGTCGCGGCCGATGTGGTTCTTGCCGGCGACGTGTTCTACGACAAGGCGCTGGCCGAACGCATCATTCCCTGGTTCCAGGCGCTCGCCGGCTGCGGTATCGCCGTGCTGGTTGGCGATCCGGGCCGCGCCTACCTGCCGAAGGAACGCCTGCACTATCTCGCCGAATACGAGGTACCTGTCACCCGCGCACTCGAAGATGCCGAGGTGAAGCGCACCATCGTCTGGCAATTCGCTTGAACCCGGATGGGCTTTCTTCGTGGGCACAGCCGAGAGCAGCACGATACATGACACAAGCGCCGGTGCTGCCCCTCATCGGCCTACCGCACCTCCTCGGCAAACGGCGAGAAGGAGGATGGGAGCCGGCGCCGGCTTCCTACTTGGCCTGCCCTTCCACCGAATGGCGCATGATGAGCGGCATCTGGCTCATCGTGAAGATGATGGTTATGGGCATGATGCCCCACACCTTGAACGCCACCCAGGCGTCGGTCGAGAAAGACCGCCAGACGATTTCGTTGACGATGGCCAGGAAAATGAAGAACAGCCCCCAGCGCAGGGTCAGCTTGCGCCAGCCCACCGCATCGAGCTTGAAAGCCGAATCGAACACGTAGCCGAGCAGCGACTTGCCGAAGGCGAGCCCACCCAGAAGGATAACGCCGAACAGTGTGTTGACGATGGTCGGCTTCATCTTGATGAAGATTTCGCTGTGCAGATAGAGCGTCAGCGCCCCGAAGATGAACACCACCACACCGGAAACGAGCGGCATGATCGGCAGCGTGCGGGTAAGCACCCACGAGGCCGAAAGGGCGATCGCCGTCGCCGCCATGAACAAGGCGGTGGCGATGAACAGCGGCCCGCCCAGCGCACCCAGCGCCGGAAAGCGTTCGGCGATCCACTCGCCCCGCGCATTGGCGAAGAAGAAGACCATGAGCGGCCCGAGCTCCAGCGCCAGCTTGAGCAGCGGGTTGACCTCCTTGCGCTTGGGATCGGAAGGATCGCGTTCGAATATTCGCTGGCTCACTTAATGCACTCCCGCGATCGCCTTGGCGAAATCGCTTGCAGAAAAGGGTTCGAGATCGTCGACGCCTTCGCCGACGCCGATGAAATAGACCGGCAGCTTGTGCTTGGCGGCTATGGAGACGAGGATACCGCCCCGCGCCGTCCCGTCCAGCTTGGTCATCACCAGTCCGTTGACACCGGCAATATTGCGGAAGATTTCGACCTGATTAAGGGCGTTCTGGCCGGTGGTTGCGTCCACCGTCTGCAACACCGTATGCGGCGCGTCAGGATCGTGCTTGCCGAGCACGCGAACGATCTTTTCAAGCTCCGACATCAGCTCGGCCTTGTTCTGGAGCCGACCGGCCGTATCGATGATGAGAACGTCCGAGCCGGCCTCCTTCGCCTTCTCGTATGCGTCCCAGGCAAGGCCTGCCGCATCCGCGCCAAGCTTTGAGGCAACCACCGGCGATCCCGTGCGCTCGCCCCATATCTTGAGCTGTTCGATGGCCGCCGCTCTGAACGTGTCGCCGGCCCCCAGCGTGACCGAGAGCCCGCCCGCCGTCAGCTTGGCCGCAAGCTTGCCGATGGTCGTGGTCTTGCCGGTTCCGTTGACGCCCACGACGAGAACCACATGCGGCTTGTGCGAAAGGTCGAGTTCCAGCGGCACGGCGACGGGGGCGAGCACCTTCTCGATCTCCTCGGCCATCACGGCCTGCACTTCTGCGCCGGATACGTCCTTGCCATAACGACCCGACGCCAGCGCGTCCGTCACCCGCATCGCCGTTTCGAGTCCGAGATCGGCGCGCAGCAGCACGTCTTCCAGGTCCTGCAGCGTATCCTCGTCCAGCTTTCGTTTGAGAAAGATACCGGAAATGTTGTCGCGCAGTTCCTTGGAGGAGCGGGAAAGCCCTTCGCGCAGCCGCTGGAACCACGGCTTCTTCGGCTCCGTTGCGGGCGCGGCAGCGGCTTCTTCCTTGCGACGCTCGACAGCCTTGGCGACAGTCACCTTGGCGCGTTCTTCTGCCTCCACGGGCAAGGGCGGCGGCGTAGCGACCGTCTCCCTTCTCCCTGCCCGCGGGGAGAAGGTGCCGGCAGGCGGATGAGGAGCAGCGCCATCGGTTTCAGACTCAGGCGCTTCCTTGGCCGCGTCATCCACGGCCGGTGCGGCATCCTCAGCCTCGCGCGGCCTCCCACCCTCACCCTCTCCCCGTAAACGGGGAGAGGGAGGCGCCGGCGTTGCGCTGGGTTTTTCTGGCTCTGGCTCTGGCTCTGGCTCTGGCTCTGGCTCTGGCTCTGGCTCTGGCTCTGGCTCTGGCTCTGGCTCTGGCTCTGGCTCTGGCTCTGGCTCTGGCTCTGGCTCTGGCTCTGGCTCTGGCTCTGGAATGATTTCAGGCGGGGCGGCGGGTTCGGTCAAGCTGCCCGGCGCCGCCGGCTCTGCTCCCGCTGCCCCGGTCGTCTCGTCCTGCCGGTCGTCGGGCTTTTCCTCCTCCACCTTGTTCTTGCCGAAGGTGAAGACCTTTTTGATGAATCCGAATGCCATGCCTACCTATGCTGCCTCCACGGCCAGCGGCGCGGCCAGAAGCCGCTCCCCGTCATGGCCGGTGATCCGCGCTTCGATGATGTCGCCGGGGCCGCCGACATCGATAGCCGCCAGCGTAAAGCCTTCCGTGCGGCCAAGCCCTTCGCGCTCCACCAGGATACGCTGCTGGCTGCCGGCAAGGGAGGAAAGATGACGGCGATAGGCCTCGTCTCCCACCGTGCGTAGCCTGGCTGCGCGCTCCTTCACAAGCCCGCGGTCGAGCTGCGGCATGCGCGCCGCCGGCGTTCCCTCGCGCGGGGAGAACGGGAAAACATGCAGATGCGTCAGCCTGCATTCATCGACGATCCGCAGCGAGTTCTCGAACATTTCCTCTGTTTCCGTCGGAAAGCCCGCAATGATGTCCGCGCCGAACACGGCGTCGGGACGCAAGGCCCGCACTTCCTCGCAGAAGGCTATGCTGTCGGCGCGCAAGTGCCGGCGCTTCATCCGCTTCAGGATCATGTCGTCGCCATGCTGGAGCGACAGATGCAGATGCGGCATCAGACGCTCCTCTTCGGCGAGCGCGGCCATCAGGTCGCCGTCCGCCTCGATGGAATCGATGGACGAAAGCCGCAGCCGGCGCAGTTCCGGCACCTCACGCAGGATCGTCCGCACGAGCCGCCCGAGCTTCGGCGCGCCCGGCAGGTCGGCGCCGAAGCTGGTCAGGTCGACACCGGTCAGCACCACCTCGGCATAGCCGTTCTCAACCAGCCGGCGCACTTGGTCGACCACCGCGCCCATAGGCACCGAGCGCGAATTGCCGCGCCCATAGGGGATGATGCAGAAGGTACAGCGATGGTCGCAGCCGTTCTGCACCTGCACGAAGGCGCGCGCCCGGCCTTCGAGGGCGTCGACCATGTGGGAGGCAGTCTCCCGCACCTCCATGATGTCGTTGACACGCACCTTTTCGAAGCGGTTGACGCCGAAATCCGGCAAAGCGCGGTAGCTGTGCGCCTTCAGCTTCTCCTCGTTGCCGAGGACCAGATCCACCTCGTCCATGGCGCCGAAAGTGCCGGGCTCGGTCTGCGCAGCGCAGCCGGTGACAATAATGCGCGCCTGCGGATTGTCGCGCCTGGCCTTGCGGATCGCCTGGCGCGCCTGACGCACGGCTTCGCCGGTGACGGCGCAGGTGTTGATGACGATTGCTCCGCCCTTGAGCGCGTCCAGCCCGGCTTCGCCCGCTTCGCGCTTGATGACTTCCGACTCATAGGCGTTGAGGCGGCAGCCGAATGTCACAACGTCGACGCCCATCAGGCGACCCCCTCGGTCTCGCGCTGCCATTCCCCGGTTGCGGGATCGAACCGGCCGGAAAACTCCCATTCGGCCGGGCCGGTCATTATTACATGGTCGTCGTCGCGCCAATGGATTGCCAACGGGCCGCCGGGAACGTTGACCGTCACACGGCGGTCCGTGCGGCCGGTGCGCACGGCGGAAACGGCGGCCGCACACGCCGCTGAACCGCAAGCCCGCGTCAGCCCCGCGCCGCGCTCCCAGGTGCGCAGGTCCAGGCTGTCGCGCGCGGTGACCCGGGCGACCGAGATGTTGGCGCGTTCGGGGAAGATGGGGTGGTTCTCGAGCAAAGGCCCGAACCGTTCGAGATCGTAGCCGTTGACGTCGCCATCGACCCAGAAGATCGCATGCGGATTGCCCATTGAGGCGACGGACGGCGAATGCAGCGCCGGATCGTCTATCGGCCCCACCTGCAGTTCGATCATGCGCGTATCGCGGAACTCTTCCGCAAGCGGAACTTCCTGCCAGCCGAAGCGCGGCTTGCCCATGTCGACCGAGATCGTCCCGTCCTCGTGTTCCTCGGCATTGAGAATCCCCGCGACGGTCTGGAAGGTGAACAGCTTCTGGCCGGTTTCCGCCGCCAGCGCCTGCACCACGCAGCGCATGCCGTTGCCGCAGGCTTGGGCATGCGAACCGTCGGAGTTGAGTATCTCGATATAGTTGTGCGTTCCGGCAACCTTCGGATCGTGGATGGCCATGATCTGGTCGAAGCGCGTGGCAGGATCGGCATCGAGCGTGCGCGCGGCAGCGGCGGAAACACGGTCCGCGCGGCCACGCATGTCGGCAACGATTATCTCGTTGCCGAGCCCGTTCATTTTTGCAAATTGCGCAAGTTCCGCCATCGGCTCCAATTCCCGCTGGATATGGCGCCTATATGGCGGATCGCGGCAAAAATTACCAGACGACGCGGTCGATCACGCTATGGCGATGATGCCGAGAACCGCCAGCAGGAACAGGACGAGCACGATGCCGATAAGTATCTTGACGCCGGTCATGGCCGCACCGGCAATACTGTTGAGGCCCAGAAGCCCTGCCACGGCGGCGATAATCAGCAGAATGAGTATCCATTTGAGCATTGGGAATCCCTCTCCGCACATATAATCGATGTCGTTGCTTAACGAAAAATGCTTCCGCCGGTTCCGCACCGTATCTCGAAACTGCACGGAATCGCGTTCACGGGCCTTGAAAAGACTCGGTGAAACCGGTTCTTAACCATGTTGGTATGTGATAATTTCCAATCCTCGCCATGGTTGATCGTTAGGTGGGATGCTTGCGAACTTAATGCTGGGAAGCGCCCGGCGCCGACGGAGAAGGCAATGCCGCAGTCAAAGACTTTTATTTTCGCCGCCTCGCTTATGACGCTTGCGCTCGCAGGCTGTCAGTCCGGGCGGTTTACGCCCATGCAGTCGAACGCGCCGGCGCCTCTGGCGGCAGCGCCCGCCGGCACGGTGACGTCGAGCCAACTGCCGCCGCCGGCGCAGGCGACTTCGCCCAGCGAGTTTCCCGAAGCACCGGGCGGTACAGGCGACACCGAAATGGCCGCGTTGGATCCAGCCGCACAGGCTGCGGCCGCCGCGGGAGCGCCCGAGATAACGGCCGGTTCCGTGGCCGGCGTGTGGAGCGTGTCCGTGGCGGGCGAGAATTGCCGTGTGGCAACCCCGCAGACAAAGTTCGGCCAGGGCTTCCGTGCCGGTCCGCTGCGCTGTCCCGCGCCCATGGATGGTGTCAAATCGTGGAACGTGGCCGGCAATCAACTCGCCTTTTACGATGAGAGCGGGCAGGTGCTTGCCAGGCTCTACTCGACCGGGTCGGAGAATTTCAGCGGCCAGACGACGAACGGCCAGCCGATTTCCCTGAACCGCTAGAAAGATGACGCGCCCGTGATCCGGGCTCGCCTTTCCGCTTTGCCCGCCACCGCCCGGTAATCCCATGTCCCTGCGCGACGGACTAGCAACACACCAGACCGTCGCCGAGCGATACGCCCATCTGGTCGAGAGGGGCAAGATCGCTCGCGATCCGGCCCAGGAGGAAATCGCCGCTGCGCTGGACCGCCTGCGCGAGCGCATCGACGAACGGCGCCTGGCCCGCAAGTCGAGCGCGCTGGGCTGGCTCTTCGCCAAACGGCGCAACCACCGGGCCGGCGTCACCGGCCTCTACATCCATGGCGGCGTCGGGCGCGGCAAGACGATGCTCATGGACATGTTCTACGAGATGCTGCCGGTACGCGGAAAACGCCGGGCCCATTTCAACGATTTCATGGCCGACGTGCACGACCGCATCGCCAACCACCGGGCGGCGCTGAAAAACGGCGACACCAGGGAGGCAGACCCCATAGGGCCGGTCGCGGCCGCCCTGGCACAGGAAGCCTGGGTCCTGTGCTTCGACGAGTTCACGGTGACGGACATCGCCGATGCCATGATCCTGTCCCGCCTTTTCCAGGCGCTGTTTGCCGAAGGGGTCGTGTTGGTGGCCACCTCCAATGTCGCGCCCGACGACCTTTACCGGGATGGCCTCAATCGAGGCCTGTTCCTGCCCTTCATCGACATATTGAAACAGCACACAAGCGTAATGCACATCGATGACGGCGCGGACTACCGGCTCGAAAAGCTCAATCGCCTGCCGGTCTACATCACCCCGCTCGGCGCCCATGCCGACCAGCTGATGAACGAGGCGTGGGAAACCGTCACAGCGGGCAAGGAGGCGGAAAGGCAGACGATCGCATTGAAGGGACGGCGGATAGAGATACCCGTGGCCGTGGGCTCAGCGGCCCGGTTCGCCTTCGACGATTTGTGCCGCAAGCCGCTGGGTGCGCGCGACTTCCTCGCTATAACCAAGCGCTACAAGACCATCTTCATCGATGGCGTGCCTGTCATGGAGGATGCCCATCGAAACGAGGTCAAGCGGTTCATCCTCCTGATCGACACGCTCTACGATCAACAGGTGCGCCTGTTCGTCTCGGCCGAAGCGCCCCCCGCCAAGCTCTATGCAAGCACCCGGGGCACGGAAGCGTTCGAGTTCGACCGCACGGCGTCGCGCCTGATCGAAATGCAAAGCCGCGACTGGCAGCAGAAGACGCAAGAGGCCGATATTGGCGAAATTGCGCAGATATAATTGACGTTTACGTAAAGCCACTAACGTCTAAACGATTGAATTTGCTCGCGTGAAAATAATCGGTTGAATTTTTTTGCGAGCCTGCTTATGCCAACCGGGATTTTGGGCCGGAATAACGAGCTAACAGCAGCCGGCCCGAAACCCTGCAATTGCCGGGTCTGTGACGTTCGGGTTCCGGCGCATCACGGAAGGGGATTCTCACCACATGGCACGCGACAAGATCGCTCTCATTGGCTCCGGCATGATCGGCGGTACGCTCGCCCACATGGCCGGCCTGAAGGAACTCGGCGACATCGTATTGTTCGATATCGCCGAAGGCACACCGCAGGGCAAAGCCCTCGACATCGCCGAGTCCTCCCCGGTCGATGGCTTCGATGCAAAACTGCTCGGTGCGAATGACTACAGCGCCATTGAGGGCGCCGATGTTGCCATCGTCACCGCCGGCGTGCCGCGCAAGCCCGGCATGAGCCGCGACGACCTCCTGGGCATCAACCTCAAGGTGATGGAACAGGTTGGCGCGGGCATCAAGAAATACGCGCCCAACGCCTTCGTCATCTGCATCACCAACCCGCTCGACGCCATGGTGTGGGCGCTGCAGAAATTCTCCGGCCTTCCCAGGAGCCATGTCATCGGCATGGCCGGCGTTCTGGACTCCTCGCGTTTCCGCTATTTCCTCGCCGAGGAATTCAAGGTCTCCGTCGAGGACGTGACAGCCTTCGTGCTGGGTGGACACGGCGATTCCATGGTGCCGCTGACGCGCTATTCCACGGTCGCCGGAATCCCGATCCCCGATCTGGTCAAGATGGGCTGGACCTCCAAGGAGAAGGTCGAGGAAATCGTCCAGCGCACCCGCGACGGCGGCGCCGAGATCGTCGGCCTGCTCAAGACCGGTTCCGCCTTTTACGCACCGGCCGCCTCCGCCATCTCCATGGCCGAGAGCTACCTGAAGGACAAGAAGCGGGTGCTGCCCTGCGCGGCGCATCTTTCCGGCCAGTACGGCGTGAAGGACCTTTATGTCGGCGTGCCGGTCGTGATTGGCGCCGGCGGCGTCGAGCGCATCATCGAGATCGACCTCAACAAGGCCGAGCAGAAGAATTTCGACAAATCGGTCGCAACCGTTCAGGGTCTCTGCGAGGCCTGTGCGGAAATCGCCCCCAGCCTGAAGAAATAGGACCCCGACGCCCCATGAACATTCACGAGTATCAGGCCAAGCAACTCCTGAAGGGTTACGGCGCGCCCGTGGCCGACGGCGTTCCGGTCTTCAAGAAGGAAGAGGCGGAAGCCGCTGCCAAAAAGCTGCCCGGACCGCTCTATGTGGTGAAAAGCCAGATTCACGCCGGCGGGCGCGGCAAGGGCAAGTTCAAGGAACTCGGCCCCGACGCCAAGGGCGGCGTGCGGCTGGCCCAGAGCATTGAGGAAGTCGTCGCCAATGTCGAGGAAATGCTCGGCAACACGCTGGTCACCAAGCAGACGGGACCGGAAGGCAAGCAGGTCGGCCGCCTCTACATCGAAGACGGCGCTGACATCGACCGTGAGCTCTACCTGTCGATCCTGATCGATCGCACGGTCGGTCGGCCCGCTTTTGTCGTCTCCACCGAAGGCGGCATGGACATCGAGGCGGTCGCCGAGGAGACGCCGGAGAAGATCCTGACGCTCGCTATCGACCCTGAAAAGGGCGTCACAGTGGAAGACGTCAAGAAGCTCAACGAAGCGCTGAAGCTTGAAGGCGAAGCAGCCAGGGACGGCGAGACGCTGTTCCCCATCCTCTACAATGCCTTTACCGAGAAGGACATGAGCCTGCTCGAGGTCAACCCGCTGATCGTCATGAAAGACGGCCGCCTGCGCGTTCTGGACGCCAAGGTCTCCTTCGACAGCAACGCGCTGTTCCGCCACGAGGACGTTGTTGCCCTGCGCGATACCAGCGAGGAAGACGAGAAGGAGATCGAAGCCTCCAAGCACGACCTCGCCTATGTCGCCCTCGACGGCAATATCGGCTGCATGGTCAACGGCGCCGGCCTTGCCATGGCGACCATGGACATCATCAAGCTCTACGGCGCCGAGCCGGCCAACTTCCTCGACGTGGGCGGCGGCGCTTCCAAGGAGAAGGTGACGGCGGCCTTCAAGATCATCACCGCCGACCCGGCCGTGAAAGGCATCCTGGTCAACATTTTCGGCGGCATCATGAAGTGCGACGTGATCGCCGAAGGCGTCGTCGCGGCCGTGAAGGAAGTGGGCCTGAAGGTGCCGCTGGTCGTCCGCCTCGAAGGCACCAATGTCGAGCTCGGCAAGAAGATCATCAACGAGTCCGACGTCGACGTCATCGCCGCCGACGACCTCGACGATGCGGCCAAGAAGATCGTCGCCGCGGTAAAGGGCCGTTGAGCCATGCCGCCCCGCAAGATCGCTCTTCTGGAAGCCGCCGACCGGCGCATCGAAAAGGTGTTCGATCCCCATATTGCGGGCGACGTGAACGATTCCCAGGTGAAGATTGCCAAATTCGGGGCGGTCTTCGACTGGCATTCCCACGATGAGGAAGACGAGGCGTTTCTGGTTCTGCGGGGCCGGATCGCCATCGACTTCCGCGACGGCGTCGTCGAGCTTGGTGAAGGCGAATTCATCGTGGTGCCGAAAACGGTGGAACACCGCCCGCGCGCACTTACGGAGGAACCGGTCGTTCTGATGTTCGAGCCGGCCACGACCCTCAATACCGGCAATGCCGAAAGCGACCTGACCGTCTCCGATTTGAAGCGATTGTAGGAAAAAGCATGTCCATACTCGTCAACAAAGACACCAAGGTCCTGGTCCAGGGCCTGACCGGCAAGACCGGCACTTTCCACACCGAGCAGGCGCTGGCCTATCACGGCACGCAGATGGTCGGCGGCATTCACCCCAAAAAGGGCGGAACCACCTGGCAGGGTCAGGGCGGGGAAGAGCTGCCGATTTTCGCGACCGTCGCCGAGGGCAAGGAAAAGACCGGGGCCACGGCCTCCGTCGTCTACGTCCCGCCGGCAGGCGCGGCGGCTGCCATCATCGAGGCCATCGAGGCGGAGATCCCGCTTATCGTGTGCATCACCGAGGGCATCCCGGTGATGGACATGGTCAAGGTGAAGGCCAGGCTGGAAAAGTCGAAGTCGCGGCTCCTCGGCCCCAACTGCCCGGGCGTCCTGACCCCGGACGAATGCAAGATCGGCATCATGCCCGGCAACATCTTCAAAAAAGGCTCGGTCGGCGTCGTCTCGCGCTCGGGCACGCTCACCTATGAAGCCGTGTTCCAGACCACCAATGCAGGCCTCGGCCAGACGACCGCCGTCGGCATCGGCGGCGATCCGGTGAAGGGCACCGAGTTCATCGACATCCTGGAAATGTTCCTCGCCGACGACGAGACGAAGTCCATCATCATGATCGGAGAGATTGGCGGCTCGGCGGAAGAGGAAGCGGCGCAGTTCCTCAAGGACGAGGCCAAGAAGGGCCGCAAGAAGCCGATGGCCGGCTTCATCGCCGGCCGCACCGCCCCTCCCGGGCGCACGATGGGCCATGCCGGCGCGGTGATTTCCGGCGGCAAGGGCGGCGCCGAAGACAAGATCGCTGCGATGGAAGAAGCCGGTATCAAGGTGTCGCCGTCCCCGGCACGCCTCGGTACCACGCTGGTGGAAGCCATCAAGGGCTGAAGAATGCGAAACGCCAGGTTGCGCTTGCAGCTTGGCGTTTCAAACCACAACTGATTGAATGACGGCAAAGCCGTCCGCGCCGGCCGGCGTCCAGGCCGCTTAAGCAAGGAGCCGGAGAAAATCCGGAGCTTTACATGGCACGGCAAAACCAAGCCAACGACGAATTCTCCCTCACATCCTTCCTCTATGGCGGCAACGCCGCCTATATCGAAGAGCTCTACGCCGCCTTCCAGGAGGACCCTTCCTCGGTAAACGAGGACTGGCAGGCCTACTTCGGCCAACTCAAGGACGATGCGGCCGACGTGAGGAAGAATGCCGACGGCGCTTCGTGGAAGAAGCAGAATTGGCCGATTGCCGCCAATGGCGAGCTTGTCTCCGCGCTCGACGGCGATTGGGGAGACGTCGAAAAACACTTCGACAGCAAGATCAAGCAGAAGGCCGCTGACGGCGGTGTCGCCCTGACGGAAGCGGAAATCCAGCGTGCGGCGCGCGAATCCGTCCGCGCCATCATGATGATCCGCGCCTACCGCATGCGCGGCCACCTGCATGCCAACCTCGACCCGCTGGGTCTGGCCAATCCCCTCGAGGACTACAACGAGCTGTCGCCGGAAGCCTACGGCTTCACCGAAGCAGATCTCGACCGGCCCATCTTCATCGACAATGTGCTGGGCCTTGAGACGGCGACCGTGCGCCAGATGCTCGACATCCTCAAGCGTACCTATTGCTCGACCCTCGGCGTGGAATTCATGCACATCTCCAACCCGGAGGAAAAGGCATGGATTCAAGAGCGCATCGAAGGGCCGGACAAGGGTGTGGCGTTTACCGCCAACGGCAAGAAGGCCATCCTCCAGAAACTGATCGAGGCCGAGGGTTTCGAGCAGTTCATCGACGTGAAGTACAAGGGCACCAAGCGTTTCGGCCTCGACGGCGGCGAGGCGCTGATCCCTGCGCTCGAGCAGATCATCAAGCGTGGCGGCGCCATGGGGCTCAAGGAAGTCGTGCTCGGCATGGCCCATCGCGGGCGCCTCAATGTGCTTTCCCAGGTATTGGAAAAGCCGCACCGCGCGATCTTCCACGAATTCAAGGGCGGCTCCTTCACGCCTGATGAGGTGGAAGGCTCCGGAGACGTGAAATACCATCTCGGCGCCTCCTCGGACCGCGAGTTCGACGGCAACAAGGTGCATCTGTCACTGACGGCCAACCCCTCGCATCTGGAGATCGTCAACCCGGTCGTCATGGGCAAGGCCCGCGCCAAGCAGGACCAGGTCTTCGGCCGCAAGCGCGAAGAGGTAGTGCCGCTGCCCGAGCGCGCCAAGGTCATGCCGCTGCTTCTGCACGGCGATGCCGCCTTTGCCGGCCAGGGCGTCGTTGCCGAGTGTTTCGGCCTTTCCGGCCTGCGCGGCCATCGCGTTGGCGGCACCGTGCACTTCATCATCAACAACCAGATCGGCTTCACCACCAATCCGCGCTTCTCCCGCTCCTCGCCCTACCCTTCCGATGTGGCGAAGATGATCGAGGCGCCGATTTTCCACGTGAACGGCGACGATCCGGAGGCGGTGGTCTATGCCGCCAAGGTGGCCACCGAATTCCGCATGATGTTCCACAAGCCGGTGGTCATCGACATGTTCTGCTACCGGCGCTATGGCCACAACGAGGGCGACGAGCCGGCATTCACCCAGCCGATCATGTATCGCAAGATCCGCAAGCACCCGACCACAGGCGATATCTACGCGAAGAAGTTGATCGATGAAGGTTTGGTCGCCCAGGAGGAGATCGACCGGATGAGATCCGGCTGGCGCGCGCATCTTGAGGCAGAGTTCGAGGCCGGTCAGGCCTACAAGCCGAACAAGGCCGACTGGCTGGACGGCGCCTGGTCGGGCTTCAAGCGGGCGGACAACGAGGACGAACAGCGCCGCGGCAAGACGGCTGTACCGGTCAAGACGCTCAAGGAGATCGGCAGGAAGCTCACGGAAGTCCCCGCCGATTTCGAGGCGCACCGCACGATCAACCGCTTCCTGGAAAACCGGAAGAAGATGATCGAGTCGGGCGAGGGCATCGACTGGGCGACCGCCGAGGCGCTCGCTTTCGGCTCCATCCTCCTGGAGGGCAACCCCGTTCGCCTCTCCGGGCAGGATTCCGAGCGCGGCACCTTCTCGCAGCGTCATTCGGTTCTGTACGACCAGAAAGACGAGAGCCGTTTCATTCCGCTCAACCATCTGGGTCCTCAGCAAGCCTACTACGAGGCCATCAATTCGATGCTCTCCGAGGAAGCCGTGCTCGGCTTCGAATACGGTTTCTCGCTGGCCGAGCCAAGGGCGCTCACGCTTTGGGAGGCCCAGTTCGGCGACTTCGCCAACGGCGCGCAGGTGATCTTCGATCAGTTCATCTCGTCGGGCGAGCGCAAATGGCTGCGCATGTCGGGCCTCGTCTGCCTGCTGCCGCACGGCTATGAGGGTCAGGGGCCCGAACACTCCTCGGCGCGGCTGGAACGTTTCCTGCAAATGTGCGCGGAAGACAATATGCAGGTCGCCAACTGCACCACACCGTCGAACTACTTCCACATCCTGCGCCGCCAGCTCAAGCGCGACTTTCGCAAGCCGCTCATCCTGATGACGCCGAAATCACTGCTGCGCCACAAGCGAGCGGTCTCGACCCTGTCGGAAATGTCCGGTGAAAGCTCGTTCCACCGCCTTCTGTGGGACGATGCGCAACATCCGGGCGATCAGCCCATCAAGCTGGTCAAGGATTCAAAGATCCGCCGCGTCGTCATGTGCTCGGGCAAGGTCTATTACGACCTTTACGAAGAACGCGAGAAGCGCGGTATCGACGATGTCTACCTGCTGCGTATCGAACAGCTCTACCCTTTCCCGGCCAAGGCGTTGATTACCGAACTGTCGCGCTTCCGCAATGCGGAGATGGCCTGGTGCCAGGAAGAGCCCAAGAACATGGGCGCATGGTCGTTCATCGACCCCTATCTGGAATGGGTGCTGCAGCACATTGACGCCAAGCACAAGCGGGTGCGCTACACCGGCCGTCCGGCCGCCGCCTCGCCCGCCACCGGCCTCATGTCGAAACACCTGGAACAGCTCGCCGCCTTCCTCGAAGATGCGCTGGGCGGCGAATAGTCTGAACAGAACCAACGGAAACGAGACCTATGGCTACCGAAATCCGCGTTCCCACTCTGGGAGAATCCGTCACCGAGGCAACCATCGGCCGCTGGTTCAAGAAGAAGGGCGAGGCGATTGCCGTCGATGAGCCTGTCGTCGAACTTGAAACCGACAAGGTCACCATAGAGGTCCCCGCGTCTGCCGCGGGCACGCTGGAGGAGATATCCGCCGAGGAAGGCACCACCGTCGAAGTCGGTGCACTGCTGGGCATGATCGGCGAAGGCAACGGTGAAGCCGCGTCTGCGAAAAGCGACAAGCCAGCCGCCAAGAAAGAAAAGACCGAGCAAGCTGATGAGGGCGACGGGAAGGCGCCCGGTGGCAAGCTCGTCGACGTCAATGTTCCCTCGGCGGGGGAATCGGTGACCGAGGCTCAGGTCGGCGAGGTCTACAAGAAGGTGGGCGACACCGTTAAGGCCGACGAAGCGATTCTCGAGCTTGAAACCGACAAGGCGGCCCAGGAAGTCATGGCGCCGGTCGCCGGTGTGATCCGCGAACTGGCCGTCGGAAGCGGCGACGAGGTGAAGGTCGGCGCGCTGCTGGCCCGCATCGAGGAAGGCGCATCTGCGGATACCGGAAAGGCCGAAGCGAAAGCAACCGCGAAGCAGGAGGAAAAGGACGAGGCTCCCGTCGGCGAGGCTGCATCCACCGCCGCGCGCGATGTCCGCCATGGCGGCGGCGGCGGAGAATCCGCCCGCCCGCCAGCGCCCGCCGCTGCCAAGCTGATGGAGGAACATGGCCTGAAAGCTTCCGAGATCGCCGGCTCCGGCAAGGAAGGCCAGGTGCTCAAGGGAGATGTCCTCGCGGCGATAGAACGCGGCAAGGACACTGGACGCGGCGCGCCGAGCGAGCCGGCCGAGAAGCCGAAGGCAACCCGCGCGCCTTCCTCCGGAGAGGATGAGGCACGCGAGGAGCGGGTGAAGATGACCCGGCTGCGCCAGACCATCGCCCGCCGCCTGAAAGAGGCCCAGGCCACGGCCGCCATGCTGACCACGTTCAACGAGGTGGACATGACGGCGGTGATGGAACTGCGCAAGAAGTACAAGGACCTGTTCGAGAAGAAGCACGGCGTGAAGCTCGGTTTCATGGGCTTCTTCTCCAAGGCCGTCTGCCATGCCCTTAACGAGATCCCTGCAGTCAATGCCGAGATCGACGGCACCGACATCATCTACAAGAACTTCTGCCATATCGGCGTCGCTGTCGGCACCGAGAAAGGCCTTGTCGTGCCGGTGGTGCGCGATGCCGACCGGATGACGATTGCCGAGATCGAGAAGGAGATCGGCCGGCTCGGAGTTGCCGCGCGCGACGGCAAGCTCTCAATGGCGGACATGCAGGGCGGCACCTTCACCATCTCCAATGGCGGCGTCTATGGCTCGCTCATGTCGACACCGATCCTCAACGCCCCGCAGTCGGGCATCCTCGGCATGCACAAGATCCAGGAGCGGCCGATGGTCGTCGGCGGGCAGGTCGTCGTCCGCCCGATGATGTATCTGGCGCTTTCCTACGATCACCGCATCGTCGACGGCAAGGAGGCGGTCACCTTCCTGGTACGCGTGAAGGAAGTGCTGGAAGATCCCGAGCGTCTGGTGCTCGATCTTTAGGCAGCTGAAAACGGCGGCAGGCGCGAAATGCGAATGACATGGACATTCCTGACCGTGCCTGCCCTTCTTGGCCTGGCGAACGCCGTCGAGGCCGCCTGCCCGCAGGCCTTGGCGATTTATCAGGAAGTCGGCGGCCAAACGGCCATCGACTTCATCCCCAATATGGACATGGTCGCCGCCAGCAACACCTTTCGCCTGATCCTTCCCGATGCGGCTCCCATCGAAGGCCATGTGGAATGGCAATCCGGCGGCGGACGCCCGGACGGCTTGCTGCTGAAGGACTGTCCCACCGGCGACGCGACCGGGGAGGAACTTGCCGCCTGCACATTGTGGCGCGGCGTGGTGTACGCAGTCGACGATGCGGGCGATGTCGGGCTGCTTCCCGGCCCCCGTGACGATGCCGCGCAGCAGCTTATCATGACGGACTTGAGCCGGGCGCTGCATTTCAGCACACTCAATGACGGCGAGACAGCCCTACCCGGCTTCGACGTCTATGAAATCACCGGATGCCAGGAATAATGGTCCGCAATTTGATGTTGCCCCTACTTTGATGTTGGAAGAGATATTGAGCAACATGAGTTGCAAACCGACGAGGCGGAAATGAGCGCATATTGGCCTGAACTCCTTTCCCTGATGGCAATTTTCTCATTTGCGATTATTTCGCCAGGAGCGGATCTGGCGATGGTGATGCGTCAATCCATCGTCAACGGGCGGCGCGCCGCCATCCTGACCAGCATTGGCATCGGATGCGCCCTGCTGTTCCACGTGACGTATACCGTTCTGGGGCTTGGCCTGCTCATCTCCCAATCGGTCTACGCCTTCAATATCCTCAAATGGTGTGGTGTGGCCTATCTTACCTATATCGGCATCCAGTCGCTTCGCGCCAGGCCGCCGACCATGGAAACCGCACCGGTTCCGACCGAAGCGCCGGCCCAGAACCAGTCCGCGCTCAAGGCATTCCTGATCGGGTTCGCCACCAACGCGCTCAACCCGAAACCGGTCTTCTTTTTCCTGTCGATCTTCTCGACGGTCGTCCACATCGAGACGCCGGCGGTGGTCAAGTTTTTCTACGGATGCGTGATGGCGACAGCGCTTATCGCTTGGTTTGTCGGCGTATCCATCTTCATGACGACACCCTCCGTAAGGCAAGGGTTCAATCGCATCGGCGTATGGATCAACCGTGTCGGCGGCCTTGTCTTCCTCGGCCTCGGCCTGAAACTGGCTACCGAAAAAGCGGGCTGAAGACGTCAATTCCCGGCAATCCGAAAACCAATTATCACGACTGGCTGACAGCAATGCGGCCGAAACGAAGGGAAAATTCATGTCATACGATCTCGTCGTCATCGGAACCGGTCCGGGCGGTTATGTGTGCGCCATCAAGGCCGCCCAGCTTGGCCTGAAGACCGCCGTCGTCGAAAAGCTGCCGACCCATGGCGGCACCTGTGTGAATGTCGGCTGCATTCCCTCCAAGGCCCTGCTGCACGCATCGGAAATGTTCGCGGAAGCCTCGCACTCCTTCGCCGATCTCGGCATCGATATCGGCAAGCCGAAGCTCGACCTGAAGAAGATGATGGCGCACCGCCAGAACTCGGTCGACCAGAACACCAAGGGTCTCGACTTCCTGATGAAGAAGAACAAGATCGACGTTCTGCGCGGCACCGGCTCGATCGCCGGCAAGGGCAAGGTCACCGTCAAGGATGCAGACGGCAAGGAGCAGACGGTCGAGACGAAAAACATCGTCATCGCCACGGGCTCGGATGTAAACGGCATTCCCGGCGTCGACGTGAAGTTCGACGAGAAGGTCATCGTATCGTCCACCGGCGCGCTGGAGCTTTCCAAGGTGCCTTCGAAGATGGTGGTCGTGGGAGGCGGCGTGATCGGGCTCGAGCTCGGCTCCGTCTGGGCGCGCCTCGGGGCCGAGGTCACGGTGGTCGAATATCTCGATACCATTCTCGGCGGTATGGACGGCGAGGTCGCCAAGCAGTTCCAGCGCATGCTTTCCAAGCAGGGCTTCACCTTCAAGCTCGGGCAGAAGGTGACTGACGTTTCCAAGGCCGGCAAGGGTGCGAAGGTGACCTTCGAACCGGCCAAGGGCGGCGACGCAGAGACGATCGAAACCGATATCGTGCTGATCTCCACCGGCCGCAGACCGTATACGGAAGGTCTCGGCCTCAAGGAGGCCGGCATAGAGACGGACAAGCAGGGCCGGGTCAAGACCGATAAGCACCTGCGCACCAATGTCGAAGGCATTTACGCGATCGGCGACGTAATCGCCGGGCCGATGCTGGCCCACAAGGCAGAGGAAGAAGGTGTGGCGGTGGCCGAGACCCTGGCCGGTCAGGCCGGTCACGTGAATTATGACGTCATTCCAAGCGTCGTCTATACGAGCCCCGAAATCGCCTCCGTCGGCAGGACGGAAGAGGAGCTGAAGAAGGCCGGCGTTGAATACAATGTCGGCAAGTTCCCCTTTTCGGCCAATGGCCGTGCACGCTCCATGCTGCATACGGATGGATTCGTGAAGGTGCTGGCCGACAAGAAGACGGACCGTGTCCTGGGCGCACATATCGTGGGTTTCGGCGCTGGCGAAATGATCCATGAGGCTGCCGTGTTGATGGAGTTCTCCGGTTCCTCCGAAGATCTCGCCCGCACCTGCCATGCCCATCCGACCATGTCGGAAGCGGTCAAGGAAGCCGCGCTCGGCGCATTCGCCAAGCCCATTCATTCCTGAACATCGGCCGCGGGAATCGAGGGGACGCGGTTTGCGCCGCGCCCCTGGTATTCTCGCTCCTATTGAGCTGCCGGCGGTTCTTGTTCAGCCGGCGCTTCACCGGCTGGACCTTCGGTTTCCGGCGCGGCAGGGGCCGTATCCGTGGGAGCGGCTCCAGTCTCCGGCGCGGGCGTTGCTTCCCCGCCGGCACCTCCTTCGGGAACAACGGTTACATTCCCGCCCTCGGGCGCCAATGTAGTCTCCGTATCTCCAAAGAAGGCGCCGCCGCCGAACACCAGAAACAGGATAACCAATATGGCCGCCAGCACGGCAACGATGACGAACGTGCTGGCACCGCTCCCCGAACCCCGCACACGCGTGGCATCGGGTGGCGGTGGCGTGCTGGGGCCTGCCGCAGGATCATGCGGGTCCCGCGTGGGGTCGCCGCTGCCGGGTCTCTTGTCAGGATTTGCCATTGAACTCTCCAGGGGTTCGCCTCGGTAGCGTTGAAACGCACCAAAGGGTTGGAGTGTTCCCTGGCCTGCGGCGGGGCGGGTCCGCCACGCCGAAACGGAAAAATCCGATTTTTGGTTTTATAGGGCGCGGGTAACCCTGTATCCCGCCTGGCGCAACTTCTCGACGAGACCGTCCTTGCCGGGAAGATGCATGGCACCAACGGCAATGAAGGCATGTCCCTTCTTCAAAATGGGCAGCGCGCGCTCGGCCATGGTCGCATTGCGGGCGGTTACCATGGCCGCTTCGAATTCGGCATATCCCATGCTTGCCCCGTCGCCTGGAACGGCTTGTTCCAGCATCGGTCGGAACATCGCGGTCTCGCCGTCGCTGTAGAGCTGGATCATCGTCTCGATCACATCGTCCACCCGGTCGCCCATCGAAAGCGTACTGACCAGACCCTCGATGTGAAACGGCATCGGCAGCGAGGCCATGGCGCGAAGCTGTTCTCCCACGCTTTCAAGCCCGGCAAGCTTCTTGCCGGCCGCCTTCGCGTCCTTCGCCAGCTTCACGTCGAGCACCGGCTTTCCCGCCTGCTGGCGCGCCTGCTCGCAGGCAGGCAGTGCAACCAGGGAAACAAGCATCCACGGCTTCATCTTCACCACGCTCGAGAGCGGCACCCCTCGCGCATCGAGCGCCGTGGAAACGATTTCCCGCTGTTCCGCCGTCAGATGGTCGGTCAGTGCCTCGCCGGGCGGGAACATCATCAGGCCGGGCTCTTCCACCATGGCGGCCATGACCGCCTGCTGGTCCAAAATGTCCGTCGTCTCGATCACCACCGTCCGGGCCTCGTCGAAGGCCGCTTTCGCGGCATCGGGCAGGCTGGTGACACGCGGATCGGTTACATGCATCGTCCCAAAGAGAAAGGACGGCGCGATGCCGTCCTTTTCGATCTTCCACAGGAGTCCCTTGCCATTGGGCGTTCGCCCGGCTTCGCGCTCGATCTCGACAACCTGTTCCGGATCGTTCCTGAGAAACTCCTCCAGCAGGTTCCGGCCATTGCAGGCGATCGTCTCATCCGCCTGCGAATGCGCCGGCGAGGTCGCGAACAGCAGCGTGACGGCAAAAGCCAGCACGAACAGCACATTCACGGCGGCAAGCAGCCACAGCGATGTGTTGGCGATACGATCGGCAAGAGCGCGGTTTTTTCTCATGTTCGAGGCGTATCGGCAAAATGTGGAAAAATCGGTTAACCGGCAACAGAACCGTGCATTTCACGCGCGCGGATGCGCGGCATCGTAAATTTCCAGTAACCGGGATGTATCGACTGCCGTATAGACCTGCGTCGTCGACAGGCTGGCATGGCCCAAAAGTTCCTGAATGGCGCGAAGATCCCCGCCCCGGGCGAGCAGATGCGTGGCGAACGAATGGCGCAACGCATGCGGGGTGGCGGTGTCGGGAAGGTTCAGCGCCGAGCGCATCTTCTGCATCTCGCGCTGAATGATTGCCGGCCGCAGCGCCCCGCCCCGCGCGCCGCGAAACAGCGGCTGGTTCGGGCTCAGATGATAGGGGCAAAGCCGCCTGTATTCCGCCGCCGCCCTGTGGACCACGGGCAGGACCGGCACGAGCCGCGTCTTGCCGCCCTTGCCGGTGATGCGAAGCGTCTCCTCGCGCGGTGAGACGAGGTCACCGCCCGTAAGCCCCAGAGCCTCGGAAATGCGCAGGCCCGATCCATAAAGCAGCGCCAGGACAGCGGCGTTCCTGGCCGCGATCCAAGGTTCCTCTGCAAGCTGCCCGTCGCCGCTGGACACACGCCGCGCATCGGCCGCCGTCAGCGGCTTCGGCAATCCCTTGGGTGCGCGCGGCGAGTGCAGGGCGGAAGCGCCGGCCGCATTCACGAGGCCGCGCTTTTCCAGGAACCGCAGGAAAGAGCGGATACCGGCCAACCCCCGCCCCAGCGTGCGCGCACCCGCACCGCCATTGCGTCGCGCGGCCAGAAAGGCACGAAAATCGGCAGGTCTCAGATCGGCGATGTCGGCAATGCCCGGCGCGCCACCGCAATGGCCGGTCAGGAATTGCAGAAACTGCCGCGTGTCGCGCTCATAGGCCTCCACCGTCAGCTTTGCCAGGCGCCGTTCGCCGGCGAGCGTCTGCAACCACTCGCCGCGCGCGGCCTGAAGGTCGGGTCTGGCTGCAATGAGGAATTCCTGCGTCATGGCGCGCCCGTTGGAAAACACCATTATGGCAAGGGAAGGTTAGCGGCCGGTGAATGCCGGCTAACCTGGGATTCAGGACCTAGCCCTCGACTTCCTCGCGCAGCATCTCCAGTTCCAGCCATTCCTCTTCCAGCCGGTCGCGCGTGGCGCGTTTTTCGTCCAGTTCCTTCGTGAACCGCTGAAACGCGACGGCATCGCGCGTATAAAGTGCCGGGTCGGACAGCTTGGCCTCCAGCGCCTCGATCTCCGCGCCAAGCTGCGCGATCTTCTCCGGCAGCGTCTCCAGCGCGAATTTCTGCTTGTAGGAAAGCTTTTGCGCATTGGGCTTGGCCGGGCGTGGGGTCGGTCCGCTGCCCTTGCCCTTTGCGGCATCCGCCTGGCCGCGCGCCTTGCGCCGTTCCAGTTCCTCGCCCTTGCGCTGCGCCATCATATCGGAATAGCCGCCGGCATATTCCGTCCAGCGCCCGCCGCCCTCCGGCGCTATGGTGCTCGTCGCCGTCCGGTCGAGAAAATCGCGGTCATGGCTGACCAGAAGCACCGTGCCTGGAAAGTCCTCCACCAGCTCCTGCAAAAGGTCGAGCGTCTCCATGTCGAGATCGTTTGTCGGCTCATCGAGAACCAGCAGGTTGGCCGGCCGCGACAGGAGCCGGGCCAGCACCAGCCGCGCCTTCTCGCCGCCGGAAAGCTCGCGGATCGGCGTGCGCGCCTGCTCGGGCTTGAACAGGAAGTCCTTCATATAGGAAACGACATGCCGCTCCAGGCCGTTGACCACCACGCTGTCGCCGCGCCCGTCGGTCAGGAAATGGCTGAGCGTTTCGGACGGATCGAGCGTCCGCTTCTGGTCGAGAACGGCGACTTCCAGATTGGCGCCCAGCCGGAGCGTGCCCGAGTCCGGCGCAAGTCGCCCGATCAAGAGATTGATCAGCGTCGTCTTGCCCGCCCCGTTTGGGCCAACAAAGCCGATCCGGTCGCCGCGCAGGATACGCGCGGAGAAATCGGCAACAATCGGATGCCCGTCATAGGATTTGTTCAGCCCCTTGGCCTCGATCACCAGCTTGCCGGATTCGGCCGCGTCGCTCGCCTGCATGGTTGCTAAACCCTCGGCGCGGCGATGCGTGCGATGCTTTTCACGCAGCCCCTGCAACTCGCCCAGCCGGCGCACATTACGCTTGCGTCGTGCCGTCACGCCGTAGCGCAGCCAGTGCTCCTCGCGGGCGATCTGCCGCCCCAGCTTGTGCTGCTCGCGCTCTTCCTCTTCGAGCACGGTATCGCGCCAATCCTCGAAGTGGGCGAAGCCCTTGTCGAGCCGGCGCGTCACGCCCCGGTCGAGCCATACCGTCGCCCGGCTGACCCGCTCCAGGAAACGCCTGTCGTGCGAGATGGTGACAAGGGCCGAGGAGGAGCGCTGCAGTTCTTCCTCCAGCCATTCGATGGTCGCCAGATCCAGATGGTTTGTCGGCTCGTCGAGAAGCAGCAGATCGGGTTCGGGTGCCAGCACGCGGGCCAGTGCCGCCCGCCGCGCTTCGCCGCCCGACAGTGTGGCCGGATCTTCCTCGCCGGTCAGCCCCAGCCGATCGATCACCAGCGCCACCCGGTTCATATCGTCCGCAGGCCCCAACCCCGCCTCCACATATGCCCGCACGGTGGCATAACCCTGCCAGTCGGGCGCCTGCGCGAGATAGCGCACCGTCGCGCTCGGCTGGCGAAACACCTCTCCATCCTGCGGCTCCACCATCCCGGCGGCGATCTTGAGGAGTGTCGACTTGCCCGACCCGTTGCGCCCCACCAGCGCGATGCGCTCGCCGGGGCCAACCATCAGCGACGCGCCATCCAGAAGGGGCGTGCCGCCGAATGTCAGGCGGATATCTTCCAGTTTCAACAGCGGCGGCGCCATGTCAGCGCTCCCCCTCGGTAACAAGATGGGCTACCAGCAGCGCCCGGCCCACTTCCAACCTGACGGACAGGCTTCCCCGAACCTCGTTGGAAATCGTCAGCGAGGAGCCGAACGGCACGACCACATCGTTGAGCGGCCATTTCGCGCCCTCGACGGTGAGCCCCGCAAGCTCGCCGAATGCCAGGATGGAAAAGAGCGTGCCCTCGCCATAATCGAATTCATGACGGACGCCCGGCAACAGGGCTTGCCCCTCCTGCGCGCCGCTGGTCAAGAACACGGATACACCGCGTTCGGCAAGCTGCAACGCCAGCGTCATGTGCAGGAAGGCGTGATCCGGCCGCTCCCCGCCGAACGCGCCGACAAGAACGAGTTCGCTTGCCCCGGCCGCCAGCGCCGTATCGATGGCCAGTTCGCCGTCGGTCTTGTCCTTGTCCGGCGGATATATCTCGCGCGGAGTACCCGGAAACTGCTTCAGCAGTTCATCGGACGTCGAATCGAAATCGCCGAGCCAGAGTTCCGGCGCCAGCTCCAGCACGGCGGCATGCCGCATGCCTGAATCGGCCGCGAAGACGCGACTGCCTGAAAGCTGCGCGTCGAGTTCGGGGGTGCGGTGAACATCACCGCCGAGGAGAATGGCGAAACGGCTCATAGTCGTGGCGCATATCACGAAGCCGGGCGATGCGCCAACGCGGAACAGCACTTGCGCCCCACCGTCACCCGCCCTATTTTCCCAACCGCTCTAACGGGGTGCCGGCCGCCATCTGGGCGACCTGCTGAGAGGTCGTAAACCAACCCGCTGAACCTGACCCGGCTTGCACCGGCGGAGGGATTAGACGCGACAGCGCCTCATTCCCCTGAATCCGAACCCGAGGAGGCGCCCAATGCGCATGAAAACCATTCTCCCACTCCTGATCTTTGGCCTTGCCGCAGGCATGCTGCCGGCGGCAGCGCAGGAAAAGCTCACCATCTACACCTATGAAAGCTTCACCGCCGACTGGGGTCCCGGTCCGAAAGTGGAGGAAGCGTTCGAAGCCGAATGCGGTTGCGATCTGGAGTTCATTTCGGTCGCCGACGGCGTTGCGCTGCTCAATCGCGTCAGGCTGGAGGGCGAGAACACGAAAGCCGACATCGTTCTGGGGCTCGATACGAACCTCATCCACGATGCAAAGGAAACGGGTCTGTTCGTCCCGCATGATGTCGACCTCGGCAGGATCGACGTGCCCGGCGGCTACGAGGATGATGTCTTCGTACCCTATGACTACGGCTACTTCGCCTTTGTCTACGACACGGAAGCCGTGTCCGCGCCGCCGGCCAGCCTCAAGGAGCTGGTGGAGAGCGACAGCGACTTGAAGATCGCCATTCAGGATCCGCGCACCTCCACCCCCGGCCTCGGCCTGCTCCTGTGGATGAAAGCCGTCTATGGCGGCGAGGCCGCCACCGCCTGGGCCAAGCTCGAAGACAAGGTGCTGACGGTGACGCCGGGCTGGAGCGAATCCTACGGTCTCTTCACCAGCGGCGAGGCACCGATGGTCCTTTCCTACACCACGTCGCCCGCCTATCACCGCATCGCCGAGGACAGCGAGAGATACAAGGCGGCCGCGTTCGAGGAAGGCCACTACCTGCAGATCGAGGTAGCTGCCAAGACCGCGACCGGCGCCGGCAATCCGTTGGCCGACCAGTTCCTTTCCTTCATGACCGGCCCCGGCTTCCAGGACGTGATCCCCGAAACCAACTGGATGTTTCCCGCCGGCCAGACGTCCCAGCCGCTGAACCCCGTCTTCGGCGACTTGGTCCAACCGGCCCGCGCACTGCTCTTTACGCCGGAGGAAGTGGCGGCGAACCGCAAGGCCTGGGTCGACGAGTGGCTTGCCGTGATGAGCCAGTGACGCGCTCCACCTCGTTCAACGGCCGCATCGCCGCTGGCGCATTCGCGCTGGCGGCGATCGCATTTCTGGTCGGCGGCGCCTTTGCCGGCCTGCTGGTGGAAGCCACCGGCGACTGGCGGGGGGCGCTCGCCGCGTTCGATCCCTATCTCGTGCGCGTTGCCCGCTTCACGCTCTGGCAGGCGCTGCTTTCCACCGTGCTCTCGGTGATCCCCGCCATCTTCGTGGCGCGGGCCCTGGCGCGGCACCCCCGGTTCTTCGGGCGCAGCTTCATCCTCCAGCTTTTCGCCGTTCCGCTGGCGCTCCCCGCCATCGTCGCCGCGCTTGGCGTTCTGGCGCTCTATGGGCGCGCCGGCTATTTTGCGCCGGTATTCTCGGCTTTGGCGCAGGATCGCTGGCCGGGCATTTACGGCCTTTCGGGCATTCTCGTCGCCCACGTCTTCTTCAATCTTCCGCTGGCGGCCCGTCTGCTGCTGGCCGCGCTGGAGAACATTCCGACCAATCAATGGCGCCTTTCGGCACAACTCGGCATGGGCGCGCGCGCTTCTTTCCGCTTCATCGAGTGGCCTGTCCTGCGCGCCGCCCTGCCGGGCGTGGCGGGGCTCGTCTTCATGCTTTGCGCAACCTCCTTCACCATCGTACTGACGCTTGGCGGCGGCCCCCGCGCCACAACGCTGGAAGTGGCGATCTACCAAGCGCTGCGGTTCGATTTCGACCCAGCCCGCGCCATCGCCCTGACCCTGACGCAAGTCGCGCTGACGGCGCTGATCGTGGCCGCGATGGGCCGCCTCGGCGCTTCTGTCACCGGTGACGCCAGCCTGCCCGCCTCGCCCCGGCGTGCGCTGTTCCCAGGCAATTCGGAAAAGCTGGCCAATGCGGCCATCATCCTGACGGCGCTCGCCTTCGTCGCCGGTCCCATGCTCGCGACCGTTCTGGCGGGGCTGCAATCGGAATTGTCGCGCCTCGCGCAGGAAGCGGCATTCCTGGCCGCATTGCGGACCAGCCTCATCTTTTCGGCCAGTTCCGCGGCACTCTGCCTGCTTCTGTCGATAGCCCTCGTCATGGCCCGCCGCGCGCTGGAAATCCGCAGGGGCGGCGGGTCCATCGGTCCGTTCGAGCAGATGACCGACACCGGCGCCATGCTGGTGTTGATCGTGCCTCCGATCATCATCGGCGCGGGCTGGTTCATCCTGCTCCGCCACCTGGGCGATGTCTTTGCTTTCGCGCCGATGATGGTCATCACGGTCAATGCGGTCATGGCGATGCCCTTCACCGTCAGGGTATTGCGTCCAGCCCACGATGCCGCCAGCGCCCGCCACGAGAAGCTGTGCCTGGCGCTCGGCATCGGCGGGTGGAACCGCGTGCGGCTTGTCGACTGGCCGAGCCTGCGCGGGCCGGCGGGCACTGCCTTCGCTTTCGCCATGGCGCTTTCGCTGGGCGATCTCGGTGTCATCGCGCTGTTCGGCAGCGATCAGGTGCAGACCTTGCCCTATCTGCTGCTCCAGCGCATGAGCAGCTACCGAACCGCCGATGCAGCCGGGCTCGCGCTGTTTCTGGGATTGTTATGCATGGTGCTGATGTTTCTTGCGGGCCGCTGGGGTAAGGAGCGCGCATGAAAACTGACGCAACAAGCCGGTATGGCGCTTCCATAAGGCTGGATCGGACATCCTTCACCTATCCTGGAGGCACCGCGATGCTGTTCGATCTGCAGATCGAATCCTCCGACATCGTCGCCGTAATGGGCCCGAGCGGCTCGGGCAAATCCACGCTGCTCAACCTCGTCGCGGGCTTTGAAAGACCCGATGCCGGCCGGATACTGATCGGCGGGCAGGATGTGACGGACCTCGCCCCCGCCAGGCGACCGGTCTCGATGGTGTTTCAGGAGAACAACCTTTTCGCCCATCTCACCGTGGAGCAGAATGTCGGTCTCGGCAGGTCGCCCCGGCTGCGCCTGAGCGAACAGGACCGGACCGACATCGCCGCTGCGCTGGAGCGCACGGGGCTTGTCGGAAAGGAACGCCGCCTGCCGCACGCGCTTTCAGGTGGCGAGCGTCAGCGTGTGGCGCTGGCCCGGGTGCTCGTGCGCGACCGGCCGGTACTACTCTTGGACGAGCCCTTCGCCTCGCTCGGGCCTGCCCTGCGTGACGGAATGCTGGACCTCATGAAAGAACTCCATCGCGACCACGCCATGACCATCCTCATGGCGACCCACGACCCGCGCGACGCGGCCCGGCTGACGGAAACGATGATCGTGGTCGACGGTGGCCGTATCGCCGGGATCGGCTCTACATCGGATTTCCTCTCGGGCAATGGCCCCGAAGCATTCGATCTCTATCTCGGCGCACAGGGAAGGAAAGAATGAGCACGGGCATTGCCTGCCGCAATTCCACTATTATCTACCGGTGAAGATAGGATGGTCACGGACTGCCGTTGGTCGCCGCGCATCTCCGGTCGTTGAAGACCGATGCACCGCGCCGGCCAGACCTTCGCCCGACACGATCTTGTCTTGAGACGAAGTCTGTGGCTAGGTCGCGACGGATAGGCGGTATTCGCGCAAGTGTCATTCGGAAGGAACTGGCCCTGTCGCACGGTGCATTACGAGGAAGAGCCGCGATCGGGCGGAAAAGTGGAGGCCCGCTGCTTCGCGGCGCGGCACTTGGCGCTGGCGTGTTGCTTGCTGGCTGCCAGACTTTGGATCTGGGCGAATCGAAGTTCATACCATCCGACAATCCGGTAACTGTCGACACCGTGACCCGCGGCGACCAGCTGGCCAACCTTGCGCGCCGCCAGCACCCCAAGATCCTCAAGACCTATGGCGACGAATATTCCGACCCGAAGCTGGAGCGGATGCTGGCCAGGGTCGTCGGCAGGCTGACCCTCAACCCGGACAGCCCGTCGCAAACCTACCGAATCACCATCCTGGATTCGCCGAACATCAACGCCTTCGCGCTGCCCGGCGGCTACCTCTATGTCACGCGGGGATTGCTCGCGCTAGCCAATGATTCGGCGGAAGTCGCGGCGGTCCTGGCCCATGAGATGGCGCATGTGACGGCAAATCATGGCATCGAGCGGCAGCGTAAGGAAGCGGAGGCCGTCCTTACTTCGCGCGTCGTCGACGAAGTCCTGGTCGGCGACAGCACCGCCCGGGCGGCAGCCGTACGCGGCAAGCTGCGGCTGGCCCAGTTCTCGCGCAACCAGGAACTGGAGGCGGATGCCGTCGGCATCAAGGCAACGGGCCGGGCCGGCTACGACCCCTATGCCGCCGCGCGCTTCCTGCGCTCGATGGATGCTTACCAGAGCTTCCGCAATGTCAGCGGCGGGAGCGACGCAAGCCTCGACTTCCTGGCGAGCCACCCCAACGCACCGCGCCGCATCGAACTTGCCCAGGGCCATGCCAGGCAGTTCGGCATGCCCGGCACCGGAACGCGCGACCGCGAAGCCTTCCTCGAAGGTATCGATGGCATATTGTTCGGCGACAAGCCCGACCAGGGTTATGTGCGCGGCACGGATTTCATGCACCCCACGCTCGGCATCGCGTTTTCCGTGCCCGAAGGGTTCGTGATCGACAATTCCTCGGGCGAGGTCGTCGCCGCCGGGCCCGGCAATCTCGCCTTCCGGTTCGATGGCACTACCGTTGCCCGCTCTCTCTCGCTGACCGATTATCTCGGTTCCGGCTGGCTCGACGGCCTCGACAAATCCTCGGTCCGCACGACGACCATCAATGGCCGCGAAGCCGCCACCGCACGCGCCTATGCCGACGACTGGCAATTCGACGTGACTGTCGTGCGGGTCGGCGAACAGGTCTATCGGCTTTTGACCGGAGCGCCGCGCGCAAGTACGCAGCTCGATACCATCGCCCGCCAGATCACCGGCACTTTCCGGGTGATGAACCAGGCCGAAATCGCCGCGCTGAAACCGCTGCGCATTCGTGTCGTGACGGTCCGGCCGGGAGACAGCGTGGCGACCTTCGCCAATCAGATGGTCGGCGTCAGCCGAAAGCTCGAACTGTTCAGGGTGCTCAACGCGCTCGGCCCGGGCACTACCTTGTCGGCGGGCGACAAGGTCAAGATCGTGACGGACCGCTAGAGCAGATCATCGTTTCACTGAAACGCTGTTCTGCTCTACCTACTTGTTTTTACCGCATTTGTGCGACGTCAGGTGATTCCACCTGACTGCAAGATGCTCTTGACCAATTCCGGAAAACGTGGATGCCGGTTTTCCGTCTGGAATTGCGCACAATCAAAAGCTTGAATCATTGCATCGTTTCCGTGAAACGGTGAAACGGTCTGGAGCGCCCTTTTATGCGGCCGTTCGGATGGGCCGTTCTTCAGGTACCGCTCTGCAGTTCGGGATGTTTTTCGACGAGGGCGGTCCGCAGCTTCTCGAGGGCGCGCGATTCGATCTGCCTGACCCGCTCCTTGGAAATGCCGAGGGTCTCGCCGAGCGCTTCGAGCGTCGCGCCTTCTTCCGACAGGCGCCTTTCCCGCAATATCTGCAATTCCCGGCCATTCAGGGTCATCAACGCCTGTTCGAGCCAGGCGCTTCGACGTTCACCGTCAATCGCCTCGCCGACCACGTCATCGGGCAGCGGCGCATCGCTGACCAGGAATTCGATCCTTTCTGCCGCCTGCTCGTTGTCGCTCTTCAAGGGAGCGTTGAGCGATGAATCCGAGCCGGCAAGCCGGGAATCCATCAGCGCGACATCCGATTCTGGAACCTTGAGCGCCAACGCCACCTCGCGATAGACTTCGGCCGACGAGGCGACGCCGGCACCGCGCTGAAGCTTGGCGCGAAGCCGCCTCAGATTGAAGAACAGCGCCTTTTGCGCCGAACTCGTTCCGCCGCGCACGATCGACCAGTTGCGCAGGATGAAATCCTGCATCGACGCACGGATCCACCAGGTGGCATAGGTCGAAAAACGCACCTCGCGCTCGGGATCGAACCGCGCGGCAGCTTCCAGCAGTCCGACGTGCCCTTCCTGTATGAGATCGCTCATGGAAAGCCCGAAATTGCGGAACTTCGCGGCCATCGAGATCACCAGCCGCATATGCGCTGTCGTTATGCGGTTCAGCGCATCCTGATCCTTGCGTTCCTTCCACTTTACCGCCAGCGCGTGCTCTTCGTCGCGCTCCAGATACGGCGCTTTCATCGCCGCCTTGATCATTCGTTGCCTGGCATGATCCTGCATGATGGCTGCTCCCGATACCCCGCTCCATCCGGAACCTGACCGGTACTGCCGGCCCCGCCCACACAGCAAAGCAGACGGTAGAGATAGTAACGTGGGTCGACACGCAAAGGTTCCATCTTCGCTGCCTGCGCCTGAAACCGTGAGGCGTGCCGTAAACAAAAAAGCCCGGCGCTAAGGCCGGGCTTGAGAAGCGTTGGAGTGCCGCGCCTTTTGAAGGCTGCACAAGGACGCTCCTTGATTTTGCTCTTTCCGCACCTGTGCGGACGTCAGGCGACTCCACCCGACCGCAAAATGCTGTTGTGGAAACAGGCGGAGATTTAAGCCGCCTCTTCCTTCTCGGCCTCGACTTCTTCATTGTCGGCCTTGGCGCCGCGGCGCGGACCCTTATTAAGGTTGACCTCGATGAGGCGCACTGCCTCGGTCTCCGACATCTGGTTCACCGCGGCGATCTCACGCGCCATGCGGTCCAGCGCGGCCTCATAGAGCTGACGCTCGGAATAAGACTGCTCGGGCTGGTTTTCGGCGCGGTAAAGATCGCGCACGACTTCCGAGATCGAGATCAGATCGCCGGAATTGATCTTCGCGTCATACTCCTGCGCACGACGGGACCACATGGTGCGCTTCACGCGGGCACGGCCCTGGACGACCTTGAGAGCGCGATCCACATAGTCCGTCTCGGAAAGCTTGCGCATGCCGATCGACGTTGCCTTGGCAACCGGCACCTTGAGGCGCATCTTGTCTTTCTGGAAGTCGATCACGAACAGCTCCAGCTTGTGCCCGGCCACTTCCTGTTCCTCGATCGTGGCGATCTGCCCGACGCCGTGCGCGGGGTAGACAATGTACTCGCCCGTCTTGAAACCCTGACGTGTTGCCGATTTCTTCTGCTGGGTTGCCATACGCCTGAAACTCCTGTTCTTAATGGGGCATGGAGCGTTGATTCTCCTGCCCGGGCGGTAGCGCCGGGGACTTGCTCTCGCGTGCTCGGAACGTCTGCTTCACTCTGTGAAAGATGGGTTCGGATGTACCGGCTGCCAAGCGACACATAGGATGTCCTGGCCCAGATTGCCCTGGTCCGGAAAATAAACCTCACCCCTCAGTGATTGTTCGCTTGCGCCATCGAAAGACGTATTGGTCACCGTCATATCGAACGAAGCTACCATAAAAAGCTGAAAGAATCAACTATTTGCCGCACATGCACAATCGCTGTGCACTGCCAACCTTCCACCTTCAGCCATCGCGACAAAGCGCCGCAGCCAATTCGCCGCCCCGTTCTGACGGCTCACCCTGTCCAAACAGAGGATGGCCGCATGCTTAGTCGCCTTCGCCCGGTTCCGGGGAGAAGTACTTCTCGAACTTGTCCTCTTCGCCGTCGAATTCCTTGGCGTCCGGCGGAGCGTCCTTCTTGACCGTGATGTTGGGCCATTTTTCGGCGAACTCGGTATTCACCTGCAGCCATTTGTCGAGCCCCGGCTCGGTATCCGGCTTAATGGCCTCTGCCGGGCATTCCGGCTCGCAAACGCCACAGTCGATGCACTCGTCCGGATGAATGACGAGCATGTTTTCGCCTTCATAGAAGCAATCGACGGGGCACACCTCCACGCAATCCATATATTTGCATTTGATGCAATTGTCGGTCACGAGATAGGTCATGTGGGGCTCCCGGTGCTCCGGACGATGGTATTGGTGTCTGCCGCAAACCGTGCTGAATTTGCGCTAACGGCGCGTGAGGTAGCCCCTTTGAGGGGCCGTGGCAAGGGTTCACATTGCGCCACCGGGCATGCCAGGAGAACATCATTTCACAATGACGACGGCAATCCATTGCGGCACGGACGGCAGCCGTCAGTTCTCGTTGCGAAACCGTTCCATCTGGCGTCGCTCGCGCTTGGTCGGACGCCCCGCTCCGGCTTCCCGTTCACCGCCGGCGGATCTTGCGACAGCCTCCACAGGCGGCGTCAGGTCCTCGTAGAGCGTCCGCGCTTCCTCGGCCGGTCCGCGCCGCCCGCCGGGCAGCACCACCTTGTACACGACGATGCGTCGCTCCAGCGTGATCGTCAACACGTCACCGGGTTTCACCTGATAAGCGGCCTGATCGATCTTGACCCGGTTGACCCGCACCTTTCCGGCTACCGCCAGCTTCGCCGCCAGTGAGCGCGACTTCACCACCCGCGCGAAGAACAGCCATTTGTCTATGCGCTGACGTTCGGACGGGGCGGTCAAGACACGGCCCTACTTCTTGAGCTGTTCCTTGAGCGCGGCGAGCTTGGCGAAGGGCGAATCAGGATCGATCTTCGCAGGCCGGTTCGCCTGGGGCGGCCGCGCCTGGGTGCGCTTCGGCCCCTGGCCCGGCTTTCCTTTCGGCCCTCCCTTGCGCCGGTCGTCACGCCCGTTGCCGCTCCCTTGGTCGGGCCGGTGGCCCGGATTGCGCTCCTTCGCGCGTGCCGGTTTGTCGCCGGCGCGCTGCTCGCGCTTTTGCACTGGCTTCCGACGCTCGAAACGGACTGGCCGCCAGATCAGCACCGGCGGGAGCGCTTCTTCGGCCTCGCCTTCCGCCGGAGCTTCGGGCGCAGGCACATCGACGACAGCATCATCGGAAGGCGCCGGCTCCCCGATCGCCTCCGGAGCAACCGCTTCCACCGGCTCCGCAGAACCTTCACCGGCGGCGGGTACGTCCGTCGCGACGGCCCCTTTCGCCGGTTCGGCCGCGCTGGCTTCGTCCGTTGCAGCCGATGCATCCGGCGTTTGAACCGTAGCATCGGCGGATGCCGCCGGCGCGGACGGGCTTTCGGCGGCGGTCTCCACCGCTTGCTCGCTCCCGGCCTTCCTTGCAACCGCATCCCCGTCAAGCGCCGCAAGCGTGGCCGCGACCTCCCCGGCAGGCTTCTCCTCCGATCGGTAGCCGAGCCCCTTGAGGATGGCCTCCATATCCTCGGCCGTGGCGCCCAGGATGGACATCATCGCCGGCGTCACGGCAAAGGCATTGCCGTCGAACGCGCCTTCGGGGCGTTGTCCGTTGCCTGGCTTCCAGGCGAGCGCCGGGCGGATGAGATCCGCCAGCCGCTCAAGGATATCGACGCGCACCGCCCGCCGCCCCAGATTGCGGAAACCGGCCAGGCGGTAGAAACCGCGCTCGAATTCCGGATCGGTAACGACCGACGTGCGGCCGGCGGCAAGCGCGGTGACGACATCGCCGAAACCAGCCTTGTCCTTGGCATCGTTGACAAGTGCCCACAGCAGCGTCGCCAGGCCGGCGGGCGCCGGCTTGATGAGCGAGGGAATGAAGATGTGATAAGCGCCGAAGCGCACGCCGAGCCGGCGCAAGGCCGCACGCGCGTCCTGGTCGAGGCTGCGGACCTCTTCGGCCACGTCGCGCCGATTGAGCAGACCGAAATTTTCCGAAAGTTGAAACGCCAGTCCGCGCGCGATGCCCGAAAGCGCATCCGCCTGCCGCAGATCCATGAGCGGCTTCAGATGGGTTTCGATCTGGAAATTGACGAACCGCTCCGCCCGCTGCACGACCTTGTCGCGGGCAGGCCCCGTCAATTGTTCGTCGGCCAGCACGACGACGCGCGGCCTCAAAGCGTCATCGCCGGCGACCAGCGTGGCGACCGGCGCACCGAGCCAGCGCAGCACGCCGTCCGAACCCAGTGCCAGATCGCCATTGGGCGCCGCGCCGAAGCGCTCGGCCCGTGCCTCGAACTCGGCGGCAAGCGCCTTTTGCGCCGCAGCCTTGACCGCGCGGGCGTCCTCGCCCTCCGCCGTCCTGTCCGCGGTAAAGCGAAAACCCTGCATCTCGCCCACATGATGTCCCTCTACCAGGACTTCACCCGCGGCGCTTACTTCTGCTTCCGGCATTGCATTCTCTCTCAGGCGCTTCATGAGCACGGAAGTCCTGCGGTCAACAAAGCGTTTCGTCAATCGCTCATGCAGCGCATCGGACAACCTGTCCTCAATCTCTCTCGTTTTTTCCTGCCAGTGTGTCGGATCGGCCAACCAGCCGGGCCGGTGGGAGACGAAAGTCCAGGTGCGGATTTGGGCGATACGATGCGAAAGCGCGTCGATCTCGCCCTCGGTCGAGGTCGCCCGCCGCACCTGATCGGCCATGTAATCCTCGTCGACATGGCCGAACTTTGCGAGATCGGTAAAGATTGCCCTGACGATCTCGGCGTGCTGGGCCGGCGCAATCTTGCGATAGTCCGGCAGGGCGCAGGCATCCCACAGCCTCTCGACCTGCCGCCGGTCCCCGGCCAGGGCGCGTATGTCTTCCTCGCGCGACAGATGATCCAGCACCTTCATATCCGCCGCCGGCAGCGCGCGCGTCAGCCCCTCGATGGCGGGTACGCGATCGAGCGAAGCCTTCAACGCGTCGAGGGACGAGAAATCCGTCTGCGACGAGCGCCATTGCAGAACCTTGGCGGGCTCGAACTGATGCGTCTCGATCCGCTCCACAAGCGCGTCGTCCAGCGGGTCGACCCGGCCGGTGACGCCGAATGTGCCGTCGCGGACATGCCTGCCCGCACGCCCGGCGATCTGTCCGAGCTCGGCAGCCGAAAGCCCGCGATACTGAAACCCGTCGAATTTGTGGTTCTGCGCGAAAGCCACGTGATCGACATCGAGATTAAGGCCCATGCCGATGGCATCCGTGGCCACCAGATAATCCACATCGCCCGATTGATAGAGCGCCACCTGCGCATTGCGCGTGCGCGGGCTGAGCGCGCCAAGCACGATGGCTGCACCGCCACGCTGCCGGCGGATGAGTTCGCCGATTGCGTAGACCTCGTCCGCCGAAAAGGCGACGATGGCCGAGCGGCGCGGCAGCCGTGTGATCTTTTTCGACCCGGAATAGGTGAGCACCGACATGCGTGGCCGCGTGACGACGGAAATGCCCTTGAGAAGCCGCTCCAGGATGCCGCGCATGGTGGCCGCGCCCAGAAGCAGCGTTTCCTGCCGCCCACGCAGATGCAGCAGACGGTCGGTGAAGATATGGCCGCGCTCCAGATCGGCGGCGAGCTGCACTTCGTCAATGGCGACGAAATCCGCATCCGTCTGGCGCGGCATCGCCTCGACCGTGCAGACGGAATAGCGCGCACCGGGCGGCACGATCTTTTCCTCACCCGTGATGAGCGACACGTTCTCCGCGCCCACGCGGCCCGCGACCCTGCCATAGACCTCGCGGGCCAGAAGCCGGAGCGGCAATCCGATGAGACCGGATTCGTGCGCCACCATCCGCTCGATCGCCATATGCGTCTTGCCGGTATTGGTGGGGCCAAGCACCGCGGTGACGCCGCGCCCCCGCAGGATCGCCGCTTCAGAGCTGTTCGGCTGAATGTTCATTCGCAGCCTTGAATTGCGCAAAACCGGAACGGCTCATTCGGCCTCCCTCCCCGGTTTCGCCTCGGACAACAACCAATCGCGCATCAGCGGATGTGGTTCCGCAAAATGCTGCCGCAGTCATATAGGAAGCATGGCCGGCAACAAAAGGCAAAAGCTGCAGGTAACGATTTCCCCTGCCTGTTAAGCTTTGGAACGAGTCTGGAACGAATCGGCGACGAATCACTCACCTGCCTGTATTCTTGCTTTGTTCACCACAATATCTTGTGCTCCGGACACTGCCGCCGGCCACATGATGAATCGCTTCATCCGACGCCATGGTTGATTCCGGTTTTGACGTTAACCTTTGCCGAGCAATCGGTGAAGCACATCGCCGGGCACCCGCTAACCTTTAGATTTCATTAAGCTTTCTAAACCCCGTATTAAGCGGCTTCACCCCGCGGGGGCCGCCGCCGTTAACAAAGCGCTCAAACCCGGAACGAATCGGCGACGAATCAGAGATTCATGCTAGTTCCCGATATGTTCCATACTAGATATTGTGATATCCACAGGCTATCAACATATGCTCCACAGCCCGGCGCATGGTCGGACCATGCGCCGGGCCGCGGAATTTAGGAACTGCGTGCCGTTGTGGCACAGCCTGATGTCAGGTGATGTACTGCCCGCCATTGGCGGTAAGCGTCGAGCCGGTGATGAAGCCGGCATCTTCCGAAGCCAGAAATACCACGCAGCGCGCGATTTCATTGACCTCGCCGAGCCGCCCAATAGGGATTTGGGCAACAATCTTCTCGCGCACGGCTTCCGGCACGGCCATCACCATGTCGGTGGCGATGTAGCCCGGACAGATGGTGTTGACCGTAATACCCGCCCGTGCACCTTCCTGGGCAAGCGCCTTGGTGAAGCCGATATCACCGGCCTTGGCGGCCGAGTAATTCGCCTGTCCGGCCTGACCCTTCTGGCCGTTGATGGAGGAAATGGTGATCACCCGGCCGAATTTGCGCTCGCGCATCCCGGCCCACACCGGATGCGTCATGTTGAAGGCGCCGCTCAGATTGGTGTCGATGACCTCGCGCCATTGCTGCGGTGTCATCTTGTGAAACATCGCATCGCGGGTGATGCCGGCATTGTTCACCAGAACGTCAACCGGCCCGAGATCGGCCTCGACCTTGGCGATGCCCGCCGCGCATTCCTCGTAGTCGGCAACGGACCAGCGGAAGGCCGGTATGCCTGTCTCCTGGGTAAAGCGGTTCGCCGCCTCTTCATTGCCGGCATAGTTTGCCGCAACCTGATAGCCAGCATCCTTCAGGGCGATTGAAATCGCCGCCCCGATACCGCGCGTTCCACCGGTAACCAGTGCCGTTCTTGCCATGATAGTCGCCTCCCTTGACGTTTCCCCTCGTTCCGGTCCGTGTACCCGGACCGTTCATCAGGCGCGAGCCAGCCCGCGCCCATTATCGCTAAGCATGATTCCAAAAAGTGGATCCGGCTTTTGGGAAAGATCATGCTGATACAAAGAGCTGGATTGTGACGACGATTCAGCGAAGCGTCATCACAATCTAAAGCGCTTCGACGCACATGGCGACGCCCATGCCGCCGCCAATGCACAACGTCGCAAGCCCCTTCTTGGCGCCGCGCCGGCGCATCTCGTGCACGAGCGTGTTGAAGACGCGCGCGCCCGAAGCGCCGATCGGGTGGCCTATGGCGATCGCTCCGCCATTGACGTTCACGATGTCGGGATTCCAGGCCATGTCCTTGTTGACCGCACAGGCCTGGGCGGCAAAGGCTTCATTGGCCTCGACCAGATCCAGATCGTCAGCCTTCCAGCCGGCCTTCTCCAACGCCTTGCGCGAAGCCGGAATGGGGCCGGTGCCCATGATCTCCGGATCGACGCCAGCCGTCGCCCAGGAGGCGATGCGGGCCAGAGGCTTGATCCCCCGGCGATTTGCCTCCTCCTCGCTCATGAGCAGGGCTCCGGCCGCGCCGTCATTGATGCCGGAGGCGTTGGCGGCCGTGACGGTGCCTTCCTTGTCGAAAGCGGGGCGCAGCTTCTGCATGCCCTCGATGGTCGCGCCATGGCGGATATATTCGTCGTCCTCGACAACCGTCTCGCCCTTGCGCGTTTTGACCGTCACCGAGACGATCTCGTCCTTGAAGCGCCCGGCCTTCTGGGCCGCCTCCGCCTTGTTCTGGGAAGCAAGCGCGAACTGGTCCTGTTCCTCGCGGGTGATCTGGAACTTGCGCGCCACGTTCTCGGCCGTGACACCCATGTGATAGCCGTTGAAGGCATCCCACAGCCCGTCGCGGATCATCGTGTCGATCATAGCGTAGTCGCCCATCTTCACGCCCCCGCGCAAATGAGCGCAATGGGGTGCCAGCGACATGGATTCCTGCCCGCCCGCAACCACAATCCTTGCGTCGCCGCAGGCGATCTGCTGCATGCCGATAGCGATGGCCCTGAGGCCGGACCCGCAGACCTGGTTGAGCCCCCAGGCGGTTGTCTCCTTGGGCATTCCTGCATTGACAGCCGCCTGCCGCGCCGGGTTCTGGCCCTGGCCCGCCGTCAGCACCTGCCCAAGGATCACCTCGTCCACCTCGTCGGCCGCCACTCCGGCGCGCTCCAGAAGCGCCCGCAGCACAACCGTGCCAAGATCATGCGCGAGGACTTGCGCGAAAGCGCCATTGAACGCGCCAACGGGCGTGCGCGCCGCGCTGGCGACAACAATCGAATTCGAAGCGGACATGTGGAGCCTCCTGGGGAACGAACGGGACATTTAGGATTGGATCGTATCTTGCCATTCGTCGAGGTCAATCGCTGCCATGTCGAAAGCCGTGTCGAGCCCCGGAAAAGACGCCCATCGGGTGCATTGCACACAAAGCGCTTTCAATTGCCTGCTTCTTTCGCATATCCTGCCGAAAAGGTGGGAGAAGATATGCAATTTCTGCCTAATAGCGCGTCAGGGGGAGGTCTGTGATGCCCGCGAAAGACGACCCGGTGGTCATCAAGAAATACGCCAACCGCCGCCTCTACAATACCGGAACGAGCACCTATGTGACGCTCGAGGATCTCGCCGAAATGGTGAAGCGCGACGAGGATTTCGTGGTGCAGGATGCAAAAACCGGCGAGAATATCACCCACGCAGTACTCACCCAGATCATTTTCGAGCTGGAAAACGACAAGAATGGGCAGAACATGCTGCCCATCTCCTTCCTGCGACAGCTTATCTCTTTCTATGGAGACCAGATGCAGATGGTTGTGCCGAGCTTCCTCGAGCAATCCATGCACGCTTTCTCCAAGGAGCAGGAGCGCATACGCGAACAGATGCGCCAAGCTTTCGGCTCCACGCCGATGGACATGATGCAGATGGGCGCGCCGATGAAGATGATCGAGGAGCAGACGAAACGCAATCTGGAGATGTTCCAGAACGCCATGCGCATGTTCACGCCGACGGCGCCAACCGGAAACGGTACGCCCACCGGGGAAGAAGGCAAGGATGGCGAGGCGGGGCGCGACGATCTGAACGACTTGCGGGACCAGATCGCGGCCATGCAGCGCAAGATCGATTCCATGTCGAGGGAGTAAAGCGCAGCGCTGTAAACCGAAAAGACCGGCACAAGGCCGGTCTTTTCAAATTGGGTGTTGCCTGAGAACGCGTGAAACTACGCTTCCTTGGGCTCCAGCACCTGGCGGCCGCGATACATGCCCGACTTCAGGTCGACATGGTGCGGGCGTCGCAGTTCGCCGGAGTTCTTGTCTTCGACATAGGTCGGCGCCTTGAGCGTGTCTGCCGAGCGGCGCATGCCACGCTTCGACGGCGACGTTTTCCTTTTAGGTACAGCCATTGTTCTGCTCCGGTGATCGGTCGAAAGGCCGTCGCGTCCCTGCCTTCAGGGCCCCGCAATCCGGCCGGGTATTGGAATTCGGGTGGCCTATACACGGCAATCGGCCGTTTGGCCAGTGGGGAACGGCAAATTTCCTTCCACGCACCTCTAGTTAGGACGGTTCATCCTCGGCGCGAAGGTCGTAGCGGTCGATCAGTACCGGACTGACCAGCTTGGCATGGAGGAACAGGAGCACGAGATCGGCGTCCGGCCCCTCGCCTTCGTCCAGCGCGCGCTCCAGACGGCGGGCCATGGCATCGGTCGCACCTTCGCCGTTGACGGCGGCATATTCCCCTTCCCCCATGAGGCAATAGGCCATGAAGGAACCGACCGCCGGATAGGCCGCGGGCGGCGGTTCCCCATTGGCGCTCTCAGCCATCAGGCCCACAGTGGCGAGCTTGACCGCTTCGGGCACCTGCGCCGGGTGAAGACCGAACCGCCGCATCGCCTCATCCAGCCGGCGCATGTCCTCCGACCGGCCAAACATGCCGAAAAATCCGATAGCCGAGCCACGTTTCACCATCAGCCGGACCCCAGGCAGTCGACATAGCCGCCCGCTTTGCGCGCCCGCGCTTCGATCACAGAGGCCAGCCGGTTGAGGCCGGAAGACGGGCTTCCGGGTTCGCGCCCAAGCGGGTTGGGCAGGGTTACCGCCAGAAGCGCCGCCTGTCTCACCGAAAGATCCCTGGCGGATCGTCCGAAGTGATATTGCGCCGCCGCCTCCACGCCATAGATGCCGGGCCCCCATTCGGCGATGTTCATATAGATTTCCATGATACGGGCCTTCGGCACAATCCAGCTGAAGTAGAGGGCGAGCGGCACCTCGGCCGCTTTCCGCAGGTAGGAACGCCCCGGCCACAAAAACAGGTTCTTGACGGTCTGCATGGGAATGGTGGAAGCGCCGCGCGGCTTTTCCCCCGAAAGCGCGTCGCCGATCACGGTGTTGACCGCGCCCCAGTCGACCCCCGAATGGCTGCAGAATTGGCCGTCCTCGGACATGGCGACCGAGTGGACGACGGTGGGAGCCATCTGGTCCAGCGGCATCCAACGCCGGTCATAGCCCTTCAACGTGACGAGATCGGCGAGCATCAGGGTCGATACCGGGTGCACGAAGGAAGGGCGATAGGCAAGCGTCAGAAGCAGGGGCAGCGCAGCCACCGCCACGAGCACGAGCAGAATTCGGCGCAGCCAGCGGCGCACGATGCTGCGGGCATGCCTTCGCCTGCCCTTCCCACGTGTCCGCTTTTCTCCCTCGACCGTTGGCGCCGGCACAAAACACTCCCCACCGCTGTCCTCAGCACAGGGCATCGGCATCGCGGCATAAACAGACAAATCAGCCACAGCATCAGGCTTCCTGCCACCTGTGCTACGGCTAACCCTTCGATACCGGCAGCACGGTCCGCTGGCAACGGGGCAAGTCCAGATCAGGACAAGCGCTACGGTCTTGACCATTGCGGCGAATGCCGTCATCGCTCGCCGCATGGAATATCCGGAAACCGAAACATTCGAGAATCTGCTGGCGCTTCGCGCCGACGAGGTGGAACAGCTCCTGAGGCACCTGCTCGACGGCAGGCTGCGCGAAGGCGAGCTCGACCGCCCCCGCCGGCTGCTGGACGCCATGCGCCACGGCGCGCTCAACGGTGGCAAGCGGCTTCGCCCCTTCCTTCTGGTCGAAACGGCTGAAATGTTCGAGCACGGCGGACGCGCCGCGCTGCGCACCGCCGTAGCCTTGGAATGCGTGCACTGCTACTCGCTGATCCACGACGATCTGCCGGCCATGGACGATGACGACATGCGCCGCGGCCAGCCCACGGTCCACCACGCTTTCGATGAAGCCAGCGCAATCCTGGCCGGCGACAGCCTGCTCACCTACGCCTTCGATATCATCGCCGACAGCGAGACCGAACTGCCGGCTTCCACCCGGCTGGAACTCGTGCTGAAACTGGCGCGCGCGGCCGGCCTCGGCGGCATGGCCGGCGGACAGGCACTGGACCTGGAAGCCGAACGCGTGTCCCCCCACGAGGAGGACATCATCAAGCTCCAGGCCATGAAGACCGGCGCGCTCATCCGCTACGCCTGCGAGGCCGGCGCCATTATCGGTCACGCAGGACCCGCCGATGTGGAGCGCATGGGCGCGTTCGGCTCGGCGATCGGACTGGCTTTCCAACTCGCCGACGATCTGCTCGACCTTACCGCAACACCCGAGAGCATGGGCAAGGCCACCGGCAAGGATGCCAAGGCAGGCAAGGCCACCCTTGCCGGTATGCATGGCGCGGAATGGGCGCGCAACCAGCTCGAAGGCCTGATCGGCCAGGCCGAAGAACTGCTGGAGCCCTACGGCGAGCGGGCGGTCATCCTGCGTCACGCCGCCCGCTTCGTGGCTGCCCGCAACCGCTGACACCAAGCACAAGGTCAGCCCGCGCATTTTCCGTTTCCCGTTAATCGGCGCTTAATCGGATTGTTCGATTTTGAGCAATTAGGGGAAGAATGGAGCGGGGGCGCCCTTTATGTCCGATATTGTAACGCGTCGTTACATGCATGGCCGGCTGATCGTGCTGCTGGCCGGGTTTGTACTTGCGGTGGCCATCGGCCTCGGCGCGCTATTCTGGCAGGCGCAGCAGGCCAAGACTCAGGTGCGGTTCGGCGCCCTTCTGGGATTTATGACGGAGGCGACCGGCGAATTGATCTACAGCGCCTTGCGACTCGAACATATAAGCAAGCATCTGCGTGGTACACCTGCGGCATACGGCCTTCCCGTCGGCAAAGGGCCCGCCAACGCGGAAGAAGCGCTTCAAACCGCCCAGGACGAGTTGAATCAGGCGCTGGAACGGCTGCAGACGGCCTATAACGCCATGGAGATTGCGGCGCGCGGCGACATCTTGACACTGGAAAGCAGGCGCATCACCGATGAAGATGAAAGCCGGTCACGTTCGGCGGATCCAAGCAAGAATCCCCTCTTTGACAGCATAGAGACCTCAAAAGTGCCGCGTTCGGTCCTGGCCACCTGGGACGGCACGGGAGACGCTAATTCGCTCCGGCATGAATTGAAAAGCGTCCTGACGCTCACCGACCGCCTTGGCACATACGGCGACTACTCCGCCCCGGCCGCCCTACGGGTTTTTGCGGAGCTGCAGACATTGGTGAACCAGCAGCTCCGCCCGCATCTGAAGGAGGTTTCCGACTCCCTTCACGAGGAGATGGTCTCCACATACGACACCATGCAGTTCAGCCTGATCCTGAACGGTCTGGCGATCGTGCTGGTCGCCATGCTGATCGCATCCCGCATATTGCTACCGATGATCACGCGTATCGACGAAGCCCAGAAGGAGCTTCACGACACCAATCTCTCCTTGGCCGACGAGAAGCTTAGGGCGCAATCCGCGGACAAGGCGAAATCCGAGTTCCTTGCCAATATGAGCCATGAAATCCGCACTCCGATGAACGGTGTCATGGGCATGGCGGAGCTCCTGGCGCGCACCGAGCTCGATCGGCGGCAGTCGATGTTCGTGGATGTCATCGTCAAATCGGGCACGGCATTGCTGACCATCATCAACGACATCCTGGATTTCTCGAAGATCGACGCGGGACAACTTGCGCTCGAAACCGGCCCCTTCCGCTTGGGCGAAGTCATCGAGGATGTGGCTACCCTCGTCTCTCCGCGCGTCGCGGAAAAGGACCTGGAGCTGATCGTCCGGGTCGACCCGGCGCTTCCCGTAAGTGTGATCGGGGACATGGGCCGTTTCCGACAGGTCGCGACGAACCTCGTCGGCAACGCCGTCAAGTTCACCGAACGCGGCCATGTGCTCGTCGATGTCTCCGGCTCCGTCAAAGGCGACCTTACGGAGGTCACCGTAAGTGTCGAGGACACCGGGCTCGGCATCCCTGTGGAAATGCAAAAGGTTGTATTCGACAAATTTGCGCAGGTGGATGCTTCGTCCACGCGCCGGCACGAAGGCACCGGCCTCGGTCTTGCCATCGCATCGCGTCTCGTGGAACTCATGGGCGGCAGCATGGGTGTGGAAAGCCAGCCTGGCAAGGGTTCCGTCTTCCGGTTCACGATCCCCCTTGAAATCGATCGCGGCGCCGAACGGCCGAAGCCGGTGCCCTATGACGTTTCGGGCGCCCGCGTGCTGGCCATCGACGACAATCCGATCAACCGCGATATCCTGATCGAACAGCTCAAGAGCTGGGGCTTCGAGGGCGTCGCGGTGGAAAGCGGCGAAGTCGGCCTTGCCTTCCTCAACCGCGCTGTCGAACTAGACGCGCGCGTCGACTGCATCATCCTCGACTACCAGATGCCGGACATGAACGGGGCGGACGTGGCCCGCCGCATCAAGTCCAACCCGGCGACCGCCGACATTCCCATCGTGCTTTTGACCTCGGTCGACCAGGCCGAGACCGGACGCCTGATCGGCGAATGCGGCATCACCGCCCAGCTCAACAAACCGGCACGCTCATCCGCGCTCCTCGAAGCGCTCGTCTCGGCGATGCAGACGGCGCGTATGCAGAGCGGGGAGCAGATCGCCGAGGCCGCGTTCCAGCATCCGCGCCTCGTCAGCACCGTCGAGGCGCATAAAACCGTGGAGACGGCAAGACGCGGCCGGCTGGACGTCCTGGTGGCCGAGGACAACGAGGTCAACCAGCTCGTTTTCAGCCAGGTCCTGGACGGCATCGATCTGAACTACCGGATAGCCGCCAACGGAAAGACAGCCGTGAAAATGCACGACGCGCTCAACCCGCGCATCATACTGATGGACGTTTCCATGCCGGAAATGAACGGCCTGGAGGCGACCGCGGCGATACGCGCCCGGGAAAAGAGCATGAACCGGCATACGCCTATCATCGGCATCACCGCACACGCGCTGACCGGCGACCGCGACAAATGCCTCGACGCAGGCATGGACGACTATCTGTCGAAGCCCATTTCACCGCGCAAGCTGGCCGAAAAGATCGAGCTCTGGCTCAAGGAAGAGGAAAAATTCGCTGAAACCGCCTGATACCGCACTTTGGATACAGACCGCGGCGAAGGGCCAATCGCATCGAAGACATCGGCCCTGCTCTGGAACAAGCCGACTTCGGTCTTATCGTACGGCTGGCGCCTACTCGGCCGCTGCCTGCTTCGCGCCGAACCGGCGCTCGATATAGTCGCCGACCATTTTCTCGAACTGGCCCGCAATCCCCGGACCACGAAGCGTGGCGGCCTTCTTGCCATCGATATAGACGGGGGCCGCCGGCATTTCGCCGGTGCCCGGCAGGGAGATGCCGATATCGGCATGCTTGGACTCGCCCGGTCCGTTGACGATGCAGCCCATCACCGCGACCTTGAGCGCCTCCACGCCGGGATAGCGCTCACGCCAGAGCGGCATGTTGCGGGCAAGGTCCGCCTGTATCTTCTGGGCCAGTTCCTGGAACACGGTGGAAGTCGTGCGCCCGCAGCCGGGGCAGGCCGCCACCACCGGCACGAACTGCCGGAAGCCCATGGTCTGCAATAGCTCCTGGGCCACCTTCACCTCGCGCGTGCGGTCGCCGCCGGGCTCGGGCGTCAGCGAAATGCGGATCGTGTCGCCGATGCCCTGCTGCAGGAGAATGCCCATGGCCGCCGAGGAGGCGACAATGCCCTTGGTGCCCATGCCCGCTTCGGTCAGCCCCAGATGCAGCGCGTGGTTCGACCGCTTGGCCAGTTCTGTATAGACGGCGATCAGATCCTGCACCTGGCTCACCTTGGCCGACAGGATGATCTTGTCGCGCGTCAGGCCGATCTCTTCCGCCAACGCCGCCGAAAGCAGCGCCGACTGGACGATGGCCTCGCGTGTGACTTCCTGCGCCGTCATCGGCGAGCCGCCGCGCTGGTTCTCGTCCATCAGCCTCGTAAGCAGTTCCTGATCCAGCGAGCCCCAGTTGACGCCGATCCGGACCGGCTTGTCGTAGCGGATCGCCGTTTCGACGATCGCCGCGAACTGCTTGTCCTTCTTGTCGCGAAAACCGACATTGCCGGGATTGATACGGTACTTGGCGAGCGCTTCTGCACAGGCGGGATGATCGGCGAGAAGCTTGTGCCCGATATAATGGAAATCGCCCACCAACGGCACGTTGACCCCCACCCGCTCCAGCCGTTCCCGGATTTTCGGCACGGCGGCGGCGGCCTCGTCGCGGTCCACGGTGATCCGCACGATCTCAGACCCGGCCCGGTGCAGCGCCGCTACTTGCGCCACCGTTCTGTCGACATCGGCGGTGTCGGTATTGGTCATCGACTGCACGGCCACCGGTGCATCGCCGCCCACGAGAACACCGTCCACGTCGACCGCAACCGATACGCGACGGGGAAAAACCGCAGAGATGTATTCAGGCAGGCAATTGCCGGACATGATGGGAGCGTTCCCAAGGGTCAAACCGTTACGGCTTTCAGGTGGCGGACATGGGCCCGAATGTCAATGCCGTGGCCAGCGGTGGCTGCGCCGATCACTTCAACCGCAGGAAGTCCGTTCGCATCTCCGCCTCGCAGGCTTCCATGTAACGCGAGGCGCTCAGCATGTGCTTGTACATGATGGAGCGCACGCTTTCGCTGTCGCCGGCCCTCAGCGCCGCAAGCAGACGCATCTGGTACGACAGCCCCACCTCGCGCAATTCCGGGTTGGGCCTGTCATAGATGCGCTTGCATACGGTGAGGCTGCGCAGGAGGTTCTGCAGGAAGCCGCACATGAAACCCAGCACCGGGTTCGGGCTTATCTCAGCAAGCGCGCCGTGGAAATCGAGCTCAGCCATGCGCTGCTGATATTCCTCACCCACCGTCTCGGCGGGATGGTCGTAGGCCCGCATCGTTTCTTCCAGCCGGGCGTAATGCGCCTCGTCCATGTGGCCGACCAGGCTTGCCGCCAGCTCCGGCTCAAGCTGGCAGCGCACGGCGTAGATGTCGGCAATGGAAGGCTGGCGGAAGAAGAAATAGTTGGCCAGAAGCTCCATCGCCTGGCGTTCGCCCAGTGCGGAGACGAAGATGCCGCCGCCCGGCCCCGTGCGCGTCGTTACCAGCCCTTGGGCCTCGAGCGAGCGCAACGCCTCGCGCATCGTGCCCTTCGAGGCCCGGAAGCGCTCGATCAGCGCCTTTTCCTGCGGCAAACGGTCGCCGGGTCGCAGATTGTGTTCCACGATCCAGTCCTTGAGCTCCTCGCAGATGATGGCCGGCCTCTTCGGACCCCGCGGGGGGCGCGGGCGGCGGGTCCGTGTTTCGATCACGCAGCCCCCTCCATAGCCGACACGCCCAGCGGGTGGAAGCAAGCCGCCAGCCGTCCGTCCGAACCCTTCTCCTCCAGCGGCGGGCGCATTGCACGGCAATCGTCCTGCGCGCGCGGGCAGCGCGGTGCGAAAGAACAGCCAGGCGGCGGGTTGTACGGGTCCGGCAGTTCGGCCAGCCCCTCCTCGCCCTGTAGTCCTTTCTTGCCCGGCACCGGCGCCGAATCGAACAGGAGCCGCGTGTATGGATGCCGCGGACGGGAGAAAAGCCCCGCCGATGCGCCTTCCTCCACGATCCGCCCGAAATACATTACCGCCACCCGGTCCGACACGCTCTCCACGACCGACAGATCGTGGCTGATAAAGACATAAGTGAGCCCGAACCCGCCCTTGAGATCGTCGAGCAGGTTGAGCACCTGCGCCTGCACGGAAACATCGAGCGCGGAGACCGGCTCGTCCAACACCAGGATCTCCGGTTCCGCCGCAAGCGCCCGCGCGATGCCGATGCGCTGGGCCTGCCCGCCGGAAAACTCATGCGGATAGCGGTCGAGGAACTCCGCGCGCAGGGAGACGGCGTCCATCAGCTCTTCGAGCCGGTCGCGGCGCCTGGCCGAATCCAGCCCCAGCAGATGGATCATCGGTGCCTCGAGGATCTTGCGGATCGTCTTGCGCGGATTGAGCGAAGACACTGGATCCTGGAAAACATACTGAATGATGCGGGCAAGACCCCGCGAATCGCCCTTCGCCAGCGCCGTAACATCCTCGCCCCCCATGACGATGGAGCCTTGCGTGGGTGCGTCGAGCCCGACCAGCATGCGCGCCAGCGTCGACTTGCCGCAGCCCGATTCGCCGACAATGCCCAGCGTCTCGCCCTTTTCCAGCCGCAGGTCCACCCCCTGCACGGCATGCACCGCCGGCTTTGCCTTGCCGAACAAGGTCCGCCCGCCTCCGAAGACGCGCGTAAGGCCAGCCGTTTCGAGAATGGGCGTGTTCATTGCGCGGCCTCCTCCCGCCCTGCCGTGAGCGGCTTGATGCAGCGTACCGCGCGGCCAGGACCAAGATCGTCGAGCGCTATGTCGCCCTTTCGGCAGGCGGCTTCCACATGGGGGCAGCGATCGGCAAAGGCACAGCCTTCCGGCAGGCGGTTGACGGCGGGCGGAAGGCCGGCGATCGCGTCGAGCCGCCGTTCCGGCTCGCCCAGCACCGGCACGCAGTCGATCAGCTTGCGCGTATAGGGGTGGGCGGGCGAGAAAAGCACCTCGTCGGTGGGGCCCGTCTCGACGATGCGCCCGGCATACATCACCGCCACCCGGTCCGAGATTTCCGACACCACGCCGAAATCATGGGTGATGAACAACAGCGCCGACCCTTTCTCGTCCTGCAGCGCCGCCATCAGCTTGAGGATCTGCGCCTGCACCGTCACGTCGAGCGCCGTGGTCGGCTCGTCGGCGATCAGGATTTCCGCGTCATTGGCGAGCGCCATGGCGATGGAAATGCGCTGTCGCATGCCGCCCGAAAGCTGGTGCGGATAGGAATGCGCGCGCTCCGCCGCGTTGGGGATACGCACGAGCGAAAGCAGCTCCACCGCCTTCTTCCAGGCCTCGCGATAGGAAAGCGGCTGGTGGGCGCGGATGGCCTCGGTGATCTGGTCGCCGACCGAAAACAGCGGGTGCAGCGTCGACAGCGGATCCTGGAAAACATAGGCGAACGCCCCACCCCGAAGCCGCCTGAGCTCGGCTTCCGAAGCCTCCAGCAGATCCTTCCCCTCATGGATCACCCGCCCGCCCGCGATCCGCCCCGGCGGCGTCGGCACCAGGCCCAGCAGCGACATGGCGGTGACCGACTTGCCCGATCCCGATTCTCCGACAAGGCCGAGGCATTCATGCTTGTTGAGCTGGAAACTGACGCCGCCCACCGCCTTGTAGACCTCGCCGCCGACATGGAACTGGGTCTTGAGATCGCGCACGTCGAGCGCGGCACCCGTCTCTCGCGGCATCTCCGGCACGCTCTCCCGCCTGACGGCGGTCGCCGCCGACGGCCTGCTGAGCGCGCCCGACTTCAAACGCGGGTCAAGCACATCGCGGATGCCGTCGCCCAGAAGGTTGATGCTCATGACCAGTGCAAAGATCATCAGGCCCGGCACGATCGAGACGTGCGGCGCGTTGAACAGGACCTTGCGGCCCTCGCCCAGCATGGACCCCAGATCGGCCTGCGGCGGCTGCGCTCCAAGGCCCAGGAAGCTCAATCCCGCCGTCTCCAGGATCATCCAGCCGACGGTTGTCGACATGGTGATGACGATCACCGGCAGCACGTTGGGCAGCACCTCGGAAAGCAGGATGCGGATATGTCCCTTACCCGAAAGCTTGGCCGCATCCACGAATTCGCGCCGCGCCAGCGATAGCGTGACGCCGCGAATATTGCGCGCGAAGAACGGGATGTTGACCACCGCGATCGCGTAGAGCGCGTTCAAGAGGCCCGGTCCCAGAACCGCGACGATAGCCAAGGCCAGGAGGATGTAGGGAAAGGCCATCAGCATATCGATGCCGCGCATCATGATGTTGTCCGTGCGCCCGCCGGCATAGCCGGCGATCAGGCCGATGGCCGAGCCGAAGATCGCCGCCACGATGGTGGCCGAAAGCCCGACGGCTATGGAAACCCGCGTTCCCCACAGGAGCCGGGAGAAGAGATCGCGGCCGAGCTGGTCGGTGCCCAGCAGATGACCATCCGTCATCGGCCGCATCAGCCGGTCGGCCGGGTTGGTGACATCGGGCGACGGCAGGGGCAGCCATGGCGTGATGAGCGCCAGGCCCGCGATGAGGACGAGCAGCACCAGCCCGAACGCTGAAAGCCGGTTGGCCACCAGAAGCTGGAGAAAGCTCGGCCGCCCCCGGCGCGCCACCGGCTTCGCCGCATTGGTGGCCGCGCTCATGACTTCAGCCTCGGATCGAGGAGATGCTGCGCCACATCCGCCAGAAGATTGAACAGGACGTAGCTTGCCGCCACCACCAGCACCCCGCCTTGCACCAGCAGCAGGTCGCGCGTGGAGATCGCCTGCACAAGCATGCGGCCGATGCCCGGCCACTGAAATACGGTCTCGATATAGACCGCCCCGCCCAGCACGAAGCCGGCCTGGATGCCGATAACGGGGATGACGGAGACGAGCGCGGCCTTGAAGGCATGGCGGTAGATGACACGGCGCTCCGTCAGGCCTTTGGCGCGGGCGGTGCGGATATAGTCCTGGCGCAGCACCTCCAGCATGGCCGCGCGGGTGAGCCTGGCGATCACGCCGGTCGCCACAACGGCCAGCGTCACCGCAGGCAGGATGAGATGCGCCAAGAGATCGAGCGGTCCGCCGCCGCCATAGATGGCGAACATGCCCGAGGGCGGAAGCCATCTGAGGTTCACCGCGAAAACCAGTATCAGGATCAGGCCCAGCCAGAAGGAAGGCATGGAGATGCCGATCAGCACGAAGAAGGTCACGATCCGGTCGGTCCAGCCGAACTGGCGCACCGCCGAGACGATGCCTGCCAGAAGGCCGAAGACCGTGCATAGAAGAAGCGCCGCTCCCGCCAGCACCAGCGTCGCGTTGAAGCGCTCCAGCACCTCGTCGAGAACCGGCCGGTTGAGCGAATAGGAGCGGCCGAGATCGCCCTGCAGAAGATTGCCGAGCCAGATGAAATACTGCTCGGGCAGGGAGCGGTCGAGACCGAGCTGCTGGTTGATCCGCGCTACGTTTTCCGGTGTGGCGTACGCCCCGAGGATGGCCGTCGCCGCATCGCCTGGGATCATCGCCATGATCAGAAAGACGATGACGGTGAGGCCGAACAACACCGGCACGACCATTGCCAGGCGCTTGAGAAAATAGACGAGCATCACGCTGGCCCGCGAATGTAACGCCGGTCCGCCTTATCCCCCTCCGTCGTGACGGCCGATCTCCCCCCTTGAGAGGGAGATGTCCGGCAGGGCGGAGGGGGGTTGACGGCGCTGATCATCGGAAGCGGGACCTACTGCTTCGCCACGTCCTTGAGCAGCAGGAAGAATGACGGCTGAAGCTCGAAATTCTCCACCTGCGCGGTCGTCACCGCATTCTGCTTCCAGTTGGCGATGAAGGCCCACGGCGCGTCCTCGTGGACGATCTCCTGCATCTGTTGGTAGAGTGCCGCGCGTTCTTCCTGCTCGGTCGACCGGCGGGCCTGCTCCAAGATGGTGTCCACTTCCGGATTGGAGTAGTAGCCCGAGTTGAAACCGCCCTTGTCCGGAAACGCCTGGGTGCGCAGCGTCAGATAGGGCAGCGTGTCCGGGTCGTTCGTCATCCACGCCATTTCGGCCATGTCGGCCTTGCCTTCCAGCCCGGGATTCACCTCGCCGAGGAAGGTGTTCCACTCATAGGTCTCGATATTCACATTCATGCCGACTTCGGCAAGATCGGCCTGGATGGCCGTGCCCATGGCAACGGGGTCGAGCATGCCAGAACCGCCTTCGGTGACATAGAAGGTCACTTCCTCACCGTCATAGCCGGCTTCCTCAAGCAGCGCGCGCGCCCTGTCGGGATCGTGCGGATAGGGCTCCAGCTCCTCATTGTAGGCCCAGGCGAACGCCGGCGGCGTCGGCCCGGCGGCAATCTCCGCCGTGCCCTGCAGCACGTTCTCCACCAGCGCCTGCTTGTCGATGGCGTAGTTGACCGCCTGACGCGCGGCCTTCTTGTCGAAGGGCGGTTCCTTCATGTTAAGGATGAGGAACCAGAGATGGGGGCCCGCCTGTTCGTAGACCGCAAAATTCTGGTCGTCGGCGAACTGGCTGAGATTATCAGGCGGCACCTCTACCATCAGGTCGATACCGCCGGAAAGCATTTCGGCCACGCGCGTATTGGCGTCGGTGATGGGCCGGAAGACAACGGCCTCGAGCGAAGGCGCGCCATCCCAGTAGTCCTCGTTGCGGGTCACCACCACCTTGGCGTTGCTCTCCCACTCGGCGAATTTGAACGGGCCGGTGCCGGAGGGATTGCGGCCGAAGTCGGACCCATGCTCCTTCACCGCCGCCGGCGAGACGATCAGCCCGGTCGGATAGGCAAGGTTGGAAAGGAAGGGCGCATAGGGCTCGTTGAGCTTGAACGCTACCGTGTATTCGTCCTCGACCGTCACCTCGTCCACAGCGGAAAAGTAGAAGGCCAGCGGAAAGGGGCCTGTGTCGTGATAGGGGTGGTCTTCGTGCAGCAAGCGCTCGAAAGTGAATTCCACCGCCTCCGCGTTGAAGGGTGTGCCGTCGTGAAAGCTCACGCCCTCGCGCAGCTTGAAGGTGTAGGTCATCCCGTCGTCCGAGACTTCCCAGCTTTCCGCCAGCGCCGGCTCCACCTCCAGGGTACCGTCCCTGTAGCGCACGAGCCCGTCATAGACGTTCATGAGAATACGGAAATCGTTGACGGCCGTCACCGCCTGCGGATCGAGCGACTTCGGCTCGGCGATCTGTCCGACGATGAGCACGTTCGGCGGCGTCTGCGCCTGCGCCGGCTGCATGCCGAACGCGGCAAACCCCGCCATGGCCAGTCCTGCAAGCGTGCTTTTCAGCACGCGGCTTATCCCTGTCATGACACCCTCTCGGTTTCGCGTTTGTCGAGATTACTGTTGCTAGCGTAATTTATCATGATAAATACGCAAGCATGAATTTCACCGCTGCCCCCCGCAAGAGACTGTTCCCGGCCCTCCGCACCGTGGTGCCCTGCTATGTCTGACGGCCTGCGCATAAACCTTGCCCGCCTTCGAGCTGAACTCGAGGCGCTGGGTCAAATCGGCCGGAATCCGGCTACGGGCGGTCTCGACCGCGTCAGCTTTTCGGACGTCGACATGGAAGGCCGCCACTATGTCCGAGGCCTGATGGAAAAGTCCGGGCTGGAAACCTCCATGGACGGCGCAGCGAACCTTTCCGGGGTCTGGAATACAGGCAAGGGCCCCGTGATCATGCTCGGCTCGCATCTCGATACCGTGCCCGACGGCGGAATGCTCGACGGCGCCCTCGGCGTGCTCGCCGCGCTGGAGGCCGTTCGCACCATGCAGGAAGCCGGCCTTGCGCCGGCCTGCCCGATCGAAGTCATCGCCACTTCTGAGGAGGAGGGCCGCTTCGGTGGCATGTTCGGCGCGCAGGCGTTGGCGGGAATGGTGACCCGCGAATGGCTCGAGACCGCCCGCGACGACGGCGGAACCATGCTCGTGGATGCCATGCGCGCGCAAGGCCTCGATCCACAGAAGGCGCTGGGCGCCAAAAGGCCGGAAGGCTCCATCGCCGGCTTCCTCGAACTCCATATCGAGCAGGGCCCCGTTCTGGAGAAAACCGGAAAGCCGGCCGGCATCGTCACCGGCATTTCAGGCGTGTTCAACTGGACGATCCGGTTGATCGGCGAAGCCAATCATTCCGGCACGACGCCGATGGACATGCGACGCGACGCCTTTCGGGGCCTGGCGGAATTTGCCGGAGAAATCCCCGCGCTGATTGCCGAATGCGGCAGCGACGTCAGCCGGCTGACCATCGGCAAGGTTTCCCTGGAGCCGAATTTTCCCCATACCGTGCCCGGTCGGGCCGAATTCACCCTCGTCGCCCGCGATATGGACGAGGCGGTCATGCACGCGCTCGCCGGTGGAGCCCGACGGCGGATCGCTGAGGCGGCCGCCCGCCACGGGCTATACCACGAGATCGAGGAAACGAGCTGGCTTCCCCCCGCACCCTGCCACAGCTCCATCATCATGGCGCTTCAGGCGGCCGCGCAATCGCTCGGCATTGATGCCCCGCTGATGCCATCGGGAGCGGGTCACGACACCCAAGTGCTCAGCGCAATCGCGCCAGCCGGCCTGATCTTCGTGCCCTCTGTCGGCGGCGTGAGCCATGCACCTGGGGAATTCACGGACTGGAAGGACATTGAAACTGGATCGAACCTTCTGCTCCATGCGGCCATGCGCCTGGCCGGTGTATAAAGCGCCATCGTCACTCCATCTTGTCAAATCATGGAACTGCGATGCCGTCAGGCCGTTGCAGTGTCGGGTTCGCTCGATCATGAAGGGTATATCGATGCATAGATATCAGGACGGAATCGCCGACGATCTTCGCGACCAGCTCAGCAACCTGCGCGATGAAATAACCGATCTTCGCAGGCAGGTTTCGCGGCAGAGCGCTGGCGCATATCGGGAAGCCAGTCACAAGGGCGCCGAATTTGGCGACACGATGCGCGAATATCTCGAAGCGGCCGTACCCGAGCTGCGCCGCGGCGCCAACCATCTCGGGCGCACGGCCCGCCGGCATCCGGGCGCCAGTGCCGGAGCTGCAGCGGCTGGGCTGGTGGTGCTCGGTCTGGCGGCGGCGCTCCTGATGCGCCGATAGAGCTGGCGCTTGGCATCTCATGCTGCGATGCAATAAGCTCCCGGCATAGCCACTCGGGAGACCATATATGAGCATGCCAAGAACAGCTGTCGTCACCGGTTCCACCTCCGGCATCGGGCTGGGCATCGCGCGGGCGCTGGCGGCATCGGGTTGCAATATCGTCCTGAATTCCTACACCGACACTGCCGGGGACCGGGATCTGGCCGCGAGCCTTGCGGCCGAACATGAAGTGCAGGCCATCTACATCGCGGCCGACATGGCACAGGCATCTGCCTGCCGGAAGCTGGTGGATACGGCCTGTGCTCAGTTCGGCACCGTCGACATCGTGGTCAACAATGCAGGCATCCAGCATGTCGCTGCAATTGAGGATTTCCCACCGGAGAAATGGGACGCCATCCTGGCGATCAACCTTTCCTCCGCCTTCCACACCATCGCCGCCGCCATCCCCCACATGAAGAAGAATGGCGGCGGGCGCATCGTCAACATCGCCTCGGCTCACGGCCTGCGCGCCTCGCCCTTCAAATCCGCCTATGTGGCAGCCAAGCACGGCATGGTCGGTCTCACGAAAACGGTTGCGCTTGAACTGGCCGAGCATGGCATTACCTGCAACGCGATCTGCCCTGGCTACGTGCTGACGCCGCTGGTGGAAGCGCAGATTCCCGACCAGATGAAAGCGCATGGGATGGATCGCGATACCGTGGTGCGCGAGGTGATGCTCGCGAAGCAGCCAACGCGAGAGTTCGCGACTGTCGAACAGCTTGGAGAGACGGTTGCCTTTCTATGCTCACCCGCGGCCGCGCAGATCACCGGGACCACGATATCCGTCGATGGGGGATGGACTGCGCAATAGGGCGCGCTATATGTCGGTTTCCGGTTTCAGATCCTCGAAACGGCGAGGCCGATGAGACGCACCATGCGGCCAACCGCTTCTTCGCCGCCCTTTCCGCAAATCCCGCGCATCCGCATGCCCTCGAGCAGGTCGAACAGCATCGCGGCCAGTTCGCCGGCAGGCATGTCCGCCGCCTCCAAATCTGCTCCCTTTCTTGCGGCCTCCTCGGCGATGGCGTTCGCGAGCAGACCGATAAGGCACTCCCGCCACTCGGCGACGATATCGGCGGCGATCCTGTGCTCGACATCGATCAGTTCTTCGCCATGCGGGGAAGCGTCCACCAGGCGCGTGAGGCGAAACACGGCTCTGTCCAACGCCTTGATCAAGCGTTCGCTGAGTGTGCCGCCCTCCTTGAGCGCCTCTTCCGCCTGCGCGCGGGACTGCTCCAGCAAGGTTACTCCGACGGCGCGGAAAATGTCGGCCTTGTTGCGGAAGAGCAGATAGAGGGCGGGCCTGGATACGCCGACGGCGCGTGCGATGTCGTCCATCGTCGTGCGCGAGAAGCCATAGGCGAGGAACACCTCCAGGGCTTCATGGACGATGCGCTCGCGTTTCGGGTCCACCTCGTTATCTTCTTTTTTGCTTTTTGTGTTCATGATCGGCATAAAGCGTTGTTGACAAAATGACGAAATTTGTCAATGTGTCGCCGCCTGGAAATGCTCGTTTACAGCATGATCCGGGAGGGCGATGCTTGCATGCAAATGGCCTCTTGACACAAGGCTGTCAGGAGGAAAGGCCTGTATGCCTTTTTTGCAGCGCAGAAACGCGTTAGTAGTATCGAGCGGCGGTATGCGCTTTTTTGGCGAGTTTGAATCAGCCGTCCCTCGACACCATATCGGTTCGGACTTGCCGCTTTGGGCGGTCCAGCACACTGGAAATAGATATGCCCAAGATCAAGTTCCACAAGATCGCAGCCGTGCTTGTGCTTATCGCCACGGCCGCCTGGATAGCCACCGGAAAATTCTCATCGGTGGGCAGCGCAAGCCAGGAGGCGGAAGCCCGGCAGGAAGAAGCGGCGCCCGAGCGGCCGGCTGAGCTGAAAACGGTCCGGGTGGCTGCGCCCCCACGCCTTCAGCATTCCCGTACCATTCACGTTTCCGGTCAGACGGCCGCCGACAAGCGAGCCGTGCTGGCCGCCCGTTCCGGCGGCGTCATCCAGGAACTTGCGGTTGAGAAAGGCACCCAGGTGGCCAAGGGCGACCTGATCCTTCGCCTTGAAAGCGAGGGCAAGGAATCAGCCGTCGAATCGGCCAGGCAGGCTCTCACGCAGCGCCAGGCCGAGGCCGAAGCCGCCGAGAGGCTGGCAGAATCCGGCAACATCGCGCGCCTTCAACTGGACAGCGCCCGCTCCGCCCTCGCCAGCGCTCGTTCGGCGCTTGAGACCGCCCAGGCCGAGCTCGACCGGGTGATGGTGCGTGCGCCGTTTGCCGGGTTGATCGATTCCGTTCCTGTGGAACAGGGCAGCGCGATCATGCAGGGCGCCGAAGTCGCGACACTGCTGAAGCTCGATCCAGTCATCGCAAAAGGTGAAGTCAGCGAGCGCGATCTCGGCACCGTCAATATCGGCGACAAGGCCGAAGTCCGCCTCGCCAATGGCGAAATGATCGAAGGCACCGTCCGTTACATCAGCCGCGAGGCCTCCCCCCAGACGCGCACCTACGGCGTTGAGGTCGCAATACCCAACCCCGATGGCAAGATTCCGGCAGGCATGACGGCGGAGATCGAAATTCGCGCAGAAACGGTGGAGACCGTTGCCTTGCCGCGTTCGGTGGTCACGCTCAACGAGGCCGGCGATCTTGGCGTGCGCACCGTCGACGCGAACAACGAGGTCGCATTCCACCGGATCGACATCGTCGACGATACGCCCGAAGCGCTTTATCTGGCCGGCATTCCCGCCGACGCCCGGGTCATCGTGGCCGGGCAGGATCTCGTCACCGAGGGTGAAAAGGTTAATGCCGTCAAAGCCGATGAAAACCTGATCCGCGATCTCGCCGGGTCGGTCATCGGCAAAACGGTACAATAGGACCAGTCTGACCGATGGATATCGTTCGCCTAGCCATCAAGAACGCGCGGCTCACGCTCTCGATCTTGCTCTTCTTCGTGGTGGCTGGTGCGCTGGCCTATCAGAGCATCCCCAAGGAGGCCGAGCCGGATGTTCCGATACCGATCATCTATGTGAGCCTGAGCTATCAGGGCATTTCGCCGGAGGATTCCGAGCGCCTGCTCCTGCGGCCTATTGAGACTGCGCTGAAGGGTCTGGAAGGCGTCAAGGAAATGCGCTCCTCCGCCTATGAGGGCGGCGGCTTCGTGCTGGTGGAATTCCAGGCCGGATACGACTTTTCCAATGCCATCGAGGATGTACGGGCAAAGGTTTCCGACGCTGAGCGCGATCTGCCGTCAGGGGCGGACGAACCCTCGGTCGTCGAGGTCAACATTTCGGAATTCCCCATCCTCGTCGTCACGCTTTCAGGCCAGTTGCCCGAGAGGGTCCTGACGACCGCGGCCCGCAACCTGCGTGACCGCATCGAGGAGATTCCGGGCGTTTTGGAGGGCGCGCTGCAGGGCGCGCGAGACGAATTGGTCGAGATCATCATCGATCCGGTCAAGCTGTCGTCCTACGGCCTGGAGCTCGACCAGCTCATCAATGGCGTCAACGCCTCCAACAGCCTCGTTGCCGCCGGTGCTCTCAAGGGCGAGGAAGGCCGCTATGCGGTCAAGGTGCCTTCGCTTATTGAGAATGTCGAGGATGTGGCCAATCTGCCCGTCGTCGCAACCGATGACGCCGTGGTGCGCGCCCGCGACCTTGCGACAGTCCGCTCCACCTTCACGGATGCCGAGACGATCACCCGGCTGGACGGCCAGAACGCCATTGCGATCGAGGTCAAGAAGCGCGTCGGCTCCAACCTCGTGGAGACCGTCGATGCGGTGAAGGCGGCGGCCGAAGATTTCGCCGCCAGCATGCCGGCCGACGTGAATGTGACGTACAGCCAGGACAAGTCGGTGATGATCCGCGACATGCTGTCGGATCTGCAGAACCACGTTCTGATCGCTATCATCCTTGTGTTCATCGTCGTCCTCTATACCCTGTCCGGCCGCGCCTCGCTGCTCATCGGCCTGGCCGTTCCGGCTTCCTTCCTGATGGGTATCTATGCCCTGTCTCTGGCTGGCTATACGGTCAACATGGTGGTGCTGTTCAGCCTCATCCTGGCGGTGGGCATGCTGGTCGACGACGCCATCATCGTTACCGAATTCGCCGAACGGCGCATGACCGAGGGCATGCCCAAGGCTCAGGCCTTCGAGCTTGCCGCAAAACGCATGGCAGGACCGGTGATCGCCGCGACGATGACGCGCATAGCCGCGTTCTCGCCGCTTCTGTTCTGGCCGGGCATCGTCGGCGAGTTCATGAAATATCTGCCGATAACGCTGATCGTGACGCTGGCGGCGTCCATGCTCTATGCACTGATCTTCACGCCGACGCTGGGAGCGCTGATCGCCAAGGCGCATGTCGAGGAGAAGCCCAAGCCCGATGGCTGGTATCTCAACTTCGTCAAGCAGGCCATCCGCTTCCCCAAGACGGTACTCCTGCTCACCATCGCGCTTCTGGTCGGCGTTCAGTTCGCCTATTCGAAATACGGCGCCGGCGTCGAATTCTTCCCCGACGTGGAACCCGAATACGGCCTGATGTATGTCCATGCCCGCGGCAATCTCTCGCTCGAAGAGATGGACCGCCTCGTGCGCCCGGCGGAGCAGAAGCTCATAGGCTGGCCGGGAATCGAATCCGTCTACACCCGTGTCGGCCAAACGCGCGGCGGCGGCGAGGATATCGACGAGGATGTCATCGGCGTCATTCAGTACGAATTCATCGATTGGCGCGAGCGCAAGCCCGCCAGCGAGATACTGAGCGATCTGCGCGCCGAAATGGCGGAGATGCCGGGCGTCGAGATCGAGGTGCGCGTTCCCGAGGGCGGACCGCCGACGGGTCAGCCGATCCAGGTCCAGCTTTCGGCGGCAAACCCCGCCAATCTGAACGAGCAGGCCAGCCAGGTCGCCAAGCAGCTTGCCGAGATAGACGGCGTCATCGACATCTCGGACGGCCTGCCGCCACCCGGCATTGACTGGGCCATCCGGGTCGACCGGGCCAAGGCCGCCCAGTACGGCATCAGCCCCACTTCGGTAGGTACGGTCGTCCAACTCGTCACCAACGGGCTGAAGCTGTCCGAATACCGCCCCGCCGGCGTCGACGATGCCGTCGACATCCGCCTGCGGTTGCCGGAGGACCGGCGCACGCTCTCGACACTGGATCAGTTGCGTGTGCAGACCTCCCAGGGGCCCGTCCCGATCTCCAACTTCGTCGTGCGCGAACCGGAGCGCAGCACGGGCATCCTCAACCGCATCGATGCGCAGCGCACGATCACCGTCACGGCGAACGTCGCCAGCAACTTCCAGGTTTCGGAAGTCCAGGCCAATGTGACCTCGATGCTTGAGGGGATGGACTTCGGCGCCACCCGCTGGAAACTGGCCGGATCGAGCGAGGAAAGCGACGAAGCCGCCGCTTTCCTCAGCAAGGCGTTCGGTGCGGCCATCTTCCTGATCTTCGTCGTGCTGCTGGCGCAGTTCAACAAGTTCACCAGTGTGTTCCTGGTGCTGATGACAGTCGTCATGGCCACCATCGGCGTGTTCCTGGGGCTGCTGTTGACGGGTCAACCCTTCGGCATCGTCATGTCGGGCATCGGCGTAATCGCGCTGGCGGGCGTGGTCGTGAACAACAACATCGTTCTCATCGACACCTATGACCGCCTGCGCTCCGAAGGCATGCACAAGCGCGATGCGATCCTGCAGACCTGTCGTGAGAGGGCCCGCCCCGTCTTGCTGACGGCCATATCGGCCATCTTGGGCGTGCTGCCGATTGCTTTCGGTCTCGGTCTGGAACTGTTCAGCCGCGAGGTGACCCTCGGCGCGCCGTCCACCCAGTGGTGGATCTCGTTGTCGAGCGCCATCGTCTATGGCCTGACCTTCGCGACGATCCTGACGCTGATCGTCACGCCCTCTGCGTTGATGGTTTTCACCCGCGAGAATCGGGTCGCCGGGGAAGAGCGCCGCAGCATCCTGAATCGTCTCTTCCGCAGAAAATCGCAGAAGAAGGCCGATAATGACGGCCAGGCCGACGATGGATTGAGCGGCTTCCCTAAAGCTGCGGAATAGTACACGTCGGCATTTGCCGACAGGGGCTCACCCGGAGCCCACGGTGCACAAGAACGCGAAGCTGAAGCTTCCCTGGACCGTCCCAATGGTCGCAGGGGAGCTCCAGTCCCGTGGCTGGAACCTGCCGCATGCAACGTGCGTTAGAGATGTTATCGCTTCACAACGAAGGATACGACCATGACACTGGGCACAATTCTCATCATCATTCTTATTCTGCTCTTGATCGGCGCCATCCCTGCTTGGCCATATTCCGGCAGCTGGGGTTATGGGCCCTCGGGCATCCTGGGCGTGATTCTCGTTGTCGTGCTCATCCTGGTATTGCTCGGTCGAATATGACGGCTTCACCAGGCAGTCGTGCTGGATTGCTTATGCGGGCTGCGCCGCGATCGTATCAGCGGGCCGAACCATGCCCGCCATCATCACGACGAGCGCCAGCAGGCCTGACAGACCCATGAAGATCGGCGCAAACCCCGTCCGTTCGGCAACGAAGCCGATCAGCGAGGGGGCCACGAGCATGCCGGAATAGCCGATTGTGGTGGCAACGCTCATGCCGGCGCTCGAAGAGATGCCCGGCTGGTTGCCCGCCGCAGAAAAGGCGATGGGCACCATATTGGCAATGCCCAGCCCGGTGAGTGCAAAGGCGATGATTGCGATACCCTCGCTGGGCGCGATGCCCGCGCCCAGCAGGCCCAGAACGGCTATCGCTCCGGAAAGCCGCATGGTCTGCACCGCGCCGAACCTGTTTCGCACCCCGTCTCCTAGAAACCGCATCGCCGCCATGGCGCCCGAAAATGCCGTGAAGGCAAGGCTGGCGGAGGCAATGCCCGCGCCCATCTCCTGGCGCATGTAGAGCGCCGCCCAGTCCAGCACGGCTCCTTCGGGCGCCATGCAGAAAAGCGCGATCAACCCCGTGGCATAGACCATCGGGCTGCGCGGCAGACCGCGCTTTTGCCCATGCTCCAACACGGGCCGGCGTTCGGCTATCAGATGGGGAAGCGCGACCGCCACGAGAATGAGCGCAAAGGCGGTGACCGCGCCGGCGTGCGCGACATGGCCGAACTTCTCCACGGCAAGGCCGCCCACACCGGCACCCGCGAAGCCGCCAAGGCTCCAGAACCCGTGTGACGAAGACATGATGGCGCGGCCCAGCCTGCGCTCGACGACGACGGCGTTGGCATTCATCGAGACATCCATCGCGCCCAGCATCGCCCCAAAAACGATGAGCGCCAGCGCCAGCGCGGGCATGCTGCCGGCAAGTGCGACGCCAATCAGAGACGAGGCGCACAGGACGCCCGCCACCCGAAGCACGGGCCGCGTGCCGAATCGACTGATCAGATAGCCGCAAGTCGGCATTGCCGCGACCGCGCCCAGGCCGAAAACCAGGATGAGCAGCCCCAACATCGTCTCGCTCAGCGAAAAGCGCGAGGCGACCACCGGGATTTGCGGTGCCCAGCTACCGACCATGAAGCCGTTCACGAAGAAGTAGGTCGCGGTCGCCCAGCGGCCCCGCAGGGCATCGCGTTCAGCCATTCGATTCCTCATGCGTCAGAGCGGATGGGACTTGCTACTAAATCGATTTAATACCCCATCCTACCAACGCCGGCTTGTGCCAGTGGTGGCCTGATTGTCTACCAGCCCACCAGAGATAGGAGGGGCAGGAGCGGAAACTGCGCTGCGCCTGCCTATTGTCCGTTCTCGAACACCAGCAGAAGATCCTTCGCATCGATCTGCTCGCCGGCCTTTACCAGCACTTCCGCGACCTTGCCGTCGCGTTCGGCGTGCAGGGCCGTCTCCATCTTCATCGCCTCAATGGACAGCAGCACGTCGCCCGATTTCACCTCCTGGCCGACGGCAACCGACACGGTGGAGACGACGCCGGGCATCGGCGCGCCAACATGCGCCGGGTTGCCGGTTTCCGCCTTGGCCCGCGTCTTGGCGGCCGACGCACCATGCACGCGGTCGGGAACCTTGACGCGGCGGGGTTGGCCGTTGAGCTCGAAGAACACCGTCACCATGCCCTTCTCGTCCGGCTCACCGATGGCAAGGCAGCGGATGACCAGCGTCTTGCCGCGCTCGATATCGACGAAAATCTCGTCCTCCTGCTCCATGCCGTAGAAATAGACAGGCGTCGGCAGCACGCTGACCGGACCGTAGGTTTCACTGGCGGCCGCAAAGTCGGTGAAGACCTTGGGATACATGAGCCAGGACGCGAATTCCTCGTCCGTTACCTTCCGGCCAAGCTGTTCCTCCAGCGCCTTGCGATCGGCGTCGAGATCGGCCGGCGCCAGCAGCGAGCCGGGGCGCACCGTGATCGGCTTCTCGCCCTTGAGCGCCTTCTTCTGCAGGGCCTGCGGCCACCCGCCGGGCGATTGGCCGAGATCCCCGCGCAGCATCGAGACCACGGATTCGGGAAAGGCTATATCTTTCTTCGGATTCTCCACGTCGGCCACCCTGAGGTCCTGGCTCACCATCATCAGCGCCATGTCGCCCACGACCTTCGATGACGGCGTCACCTTCACGATGTCGCCGAACATCATGTTGACGTCGTGATAGGTCCGCGCCACCTCGTGCCAGCGCGTTTCCAGCCCGAGCGAGCGCGCCTGCTCCTTGAGATTGGTGAACTGGCCGCCCGGCATCTCGTGCAGATAGACCTCCGAGGCCGGCCCCTTCAGATCACTCTCGAACGCCGCATACTGGTTGCGCACGGCCTCCCAGTAGAAGGAGATGCGGCGCACCCATTCGCGGTCCAGCCCGGTGTCCCGCTCGCCGCCCTTCAGCGCTTCGACGATGGAGCCGAGGCAGGGTTGCGACGTGTTGCCCGACAGCGCATCCATCGCCGCGTCCACCGCGTCGACGCCGTTGTCGCAGGCTGCAAGCACCGTCGCCGCGGATATGCCCGACGTGTCGTGTGTGTGGAAATGCAGGGGCAGGTCGGTCGCCTCGCGCAGCGCCTTGAAAAGCGCCCGCGCTGCACCCGGCTTCAGGAGCCCCCCCATATCCTTGACCGCGATGATATGCGCGCCGGCCGCTTCCAGTTCCCCGACCATGCCAACATAATATTTCAGATCGTATTTGGCCCGGTCGGGGTCGAGAATGTCGCCGGTGTAGCAGATCGCGGCCTCGCACAGCTTGCCCTCCTCGCATACGGCATCCATCGACACGCGCATGTTCTCGACCCAGTTCAGGCAATCGAAGACGCGGAACAGGTCGACGCCGCCCCGCGCCGCCTGCTTGACGAACAGCTTCACCACATTGTCGGGATAGTTGGTGTAGCCGACGCCGTTGGCCCCGCGCAGAAGCATCTGCAAGAGAAGGTTCGGCGCGCCTTCGCGAACCAGCCGAAGCCGCTCCCACGGATCTTCTGTCAGAAAGCGCATAGCGACGTCGAAGGTTGCTCCGCCCCAGCATTCGAGCGAGAGCAACTCCGGCAGTGCCCGCGCATAGACGCCGGCGATGGCGGCGATATCGTGGGTCCGCATGCGCGTGGCCAGCAAGGACTGGTGAGCGTCACGCATCGTCGTGTCCGTCAGAAGCACGCGCGACTGTTCGCGCATCCATTTGGCGAAGCCTTCGGGGCCCCGCGCATCCAGTATCTGCTTGGTGCCGTCCGGAACCGCCCTGTCGAGATAGGGAACGCGGGGGGCGGCTGCCTCCGCCTTGGGCCGCGGCCGGTCGCGGGCTTCGGGATGGCCGTTGACCGTCACATCGGCGAGATAGTTGAGAAGCTTGGTCGCCCGGTCCTGGCGCTTGACCTGCGCGAACAGTTCCGGCGTCTCGTCGATGAAGCGCGTCGTATAGGTGTTGTCGCGAAACTTCTCATGGCCGATGATGGCCTCGAGGAAAGTGAGGTTCGTCGCCACGCCGCGAATGCGGAACTCGCGCAGGGCCCGGTCCATGCGGCGGATCGCTTCCTCGGGCGTCGGCGCCCAGGCCGTGATCTTTTCCAGCAGCGGATCGTAGAAGCGGGTGATCACCGCGCCCGAATAGGCAGTGCCGCCGTCGAGCCTTATGCCGAAGCCCGTCGCACCGCGATAAGCAGTGATGCGGCCATAGTCGGGAATGAAGTTCTGCTCCGGATCCTCCGTTGTGATCCGGCACTGCAGCGCATGGCCGTTGAGCTTGATCTCGGCCTGGGCCGGAACGCCCGTCGTCCCGTTGCCGATTTCCTGGCCTTCGAGGATACGTATCTGCGCCTTGACGATGTCGATGCCCGTCACCTCCTCGGTGACGGTATGCTCCACCTGGATACGAGGATTGACCTCGATGAAATAGAAGGCACCGGTGTCGGCATCCATCAGGAACTCGACCGTTCCCGCGCCGATATAGCTCGTTGCCTTTGCTATCTTCAGCGCATAGCCGCAAAGCTCGGCGCGCCTTTTCTCGTCCAGATAAGGAGCGGGCGCGCGCTCGACGACCTTCTGGTTGCGCCGCTGGATGGAGCAGTCGCGCTCGAACAGATGCACCGCATTGCCATGCGTGTCGCCCAGCACCTGCACCTCGACATGGCGCGCGCGTTCGACCAGCTTTTCCAGATAGACCTCGTCCTTGCCGAAGGCGGCTTTTGCCTCGCGTTTGGCCTCCGTCACCTCCCGCGCCAGGTCTTCCGCCTTGCGGATGGCGCGCATGCCGCGCCCGCCGCCGCCCCAGGAGGCTTTGAGCATGACCGGGTAGCCGACGTCCTCGGCCATCTTCGCCACCGCGTCCATGTCGTCCGGCAGCGGCTCGGTGGCCGGCACCACCGGCACGCCCACTTCCACCGCCAGATTGCGCGCGGCCACCTTGTTGCCGAGCCGGCGCATGGTCTCCGGCTTCGGACCGATGAAGATGATGCCGTTTGCCGCGCAGGCTTCAGCGAATTCCGGGCTCTCGGAAAGCAGTCCGTAGCCCGGATGAATAGCGTCCGCCCCAGAAAGCCTGGCTACGCGGATGATTTCGTCGATCGACAGATATGCCTCGATCGGCCCCAGGTCGCGCTCCAGATGCGGGCCTCGCCCCACCTGGTAGGATTCGTCCGCCTTGAACCGGTGCAGAGAATACTTGTCCTCCTCCGCCCAGATCGCCACCGTTCGGATATCCATCTCATTGGCTGCGCGGAACACGCGGATGGCGATTTCGGAACGGTTTGCGACGAGGATTTTCTTGATCTGCACTGGCATGCTCCGCTGAAGAAAATGGCTGTCACTGCCGCTTCCCGGGAAGCATGACCTTCAACGAATGTCTTCCCCCGGGGACGCTCCCCTTGATTAGCGTGGACGATGCTGCGGTGCAAACAATCCTGACGCCGGGGCAGAAATGTTTCACACCAGCGCGGCAAAAATCTGGCGCCAGATGAAAACGGCCCGGCTGAAAGCCGGGCCGCTCACATTACACGATCAGATGCGTATTACTGCACCAGATAGTCGTACTGGCCGTCTTTCCACTCGTAGAAGACATAGCCCGGCAGCGTGACGTCGCCCTTCTCGTCGAAGGAGAGCTCGCCCAGAACGGTCTCGAAGGTGCCGTCATTGAGCGCCGCGACCACCGCGTCATAGTCGGTCGAGCCGGCCGTGTTGACAGCCTGCGCCCAAGCCTGGATGGCGGCATAGGTGTACAGCGCGTAGCCTTCTGCCGTCTTGCCGGCGGCCAGGAGCGCGTCGACGACGGGTTTGGCGATCTCGTTCTTGCGCGGATCGGGCGAGAACGTCATCAGCGTGCCTTCGCCGGCATCGCCGGTGATGGCCCAATACTCGTCGGTCACGAGGGCATCGCCGGATACCAGAACCGTATCCATGCCCTGCTCACGCATCTGGCGGGCCATGAGGCCGGCTTCCGTGTGGTAGCCGCCGACATAGAGAACGCCGATGCCTTCCTGCTTCAGCTTGGAGACCAGCGCCGTGTAGTCCTTCTCGCCTGCGGTATAGGCCTCGTACATCGCCGGCTTGCCGCCAGCGGCTTCGTAAGCGGCCATGGTCGCGTCGGCCAGGCCCTTGCCGTAGGCGGTCTTGTCGTGAACGAAGGCTACCTTCTTGTCAGGAAAGTTTTCGACCAGGAACTGGCCCGCAACGGCACCTTGCTGATCGTCACGACCGCAGACGCGGAAGATGCCCTCGCCCGGACGCTCGTCGGTGAACTTCGGGTTGGTCGAGGCCGGCGAGATCTGAATGATGCCTTCCTCGGCATAGACGTTCGATGCCGGGATCGAAGAACCCGAGCAGAAATGGCCTGCCACGAACGAAACGCCCGAACCGGCGAACTGGTTGGCGACAGCCACGGCCTGTTTCGGATCGCAGGCGTCATCGCCTACTTCCAGCTTGAGCATTTCACCGTTTACGCCACCCGCCGCATTGATGTCGGCGACGGCCTGTTCGGCGCCGGCCTTCATCTGTGCGCCGAAAGAGGCATACTGACCCGTCATCGGACCAGCGGTCGCGATAGTGATATCGGCCCAGGCTGATCCGGTCATTACGAGGCTGAGCGCAGCGCCAGCCAAAAGTGTCTTCTTCATGACTACTCCCTTGAAAACACCACAAGTTCCCACAGCTTTCCGGAAATGGTGTTCGGCTCTCCGGTTCTGCCGTCGCGGGTTCACTCACCCGCTTAACCTGCATCAAAGCTCAATTTTTCTGCGAAGTGAAGACTTTGTGCCGGTTAATCATGAATTGGTTTACGCCTCTTGCCCACCGATCCTTCGCCAACCGAGCAGACCCGTGCGCGCATATCTGAAGTTGTACTGGGTCGACATCTGCCGGGCGCGCGTGATGCGCTTGCCCACGAACGCGAAGATCAGGAGCACGATCAGATCGGCAATGTAGTAGTGGACAGACAGAAGCGTGCCACCGAACAGCGAAAAGTGGATGAATCGCGTAGCTGCCGAAAGCAGCACTATATAGGCGGCGAGCTGCAGGTTCGGCTGCCATGCCCGGGCGATCGCACGCCCGGTCAGATATGCCGCCCCGCCGGCCAGGAAAACCGTGACGAACAGGAAGGCGCCGAAAGAGACTTCCCAAAAAAGGCTGTTCGCGTTTTCCATCTCAGTGCCTCCCGCCTTCCAGATACGCCGCGCGCACTTCCTCGCGCTTCAGGAGCTCTGCGCCGGTGCCGCTCATGGTGATGTTGCCGTTGACCATGACGTAGCCGCGATGAGCGAGCCTCAGCGCATGGAACGCGTTCTGCTCGACCAGGAACACGGTAAGGCCCTCGTTCTTGTTAAGCTCGCGGATCGCATCGAAGATCTGCTTGACGATCAGCGGTGCCAGGCCCAGCGACGGCTCGTCGAGCAGGAGCAGTTTCGGCCGGCTCATCAGCGCCCGCCCGATGGCGAGCATCTGCTGTTCGCCGCCCGACAGCGTGCCGCCGCGCTGGCCGATGCGCTCCTTCAGCCGTGGAAACAATTCGAAGACCTTCTTGAGATCGTTCTCGAAATGCTTGGGGTCGACCAGCGCCGCACCCATCTGGAGATTTTCCATGACCGTCATGCGCGGGAAGATGCGACGCCCCTCGGGCGACTGCGCGATGCCCAGATGCATGATCTCATGGGTGGGCATCGCCGTGATGTCCTGCCCGTCATAAACGATCTGGCCGGTGCGCGCCTGCGGATTGCCGCAGATCGTCATCATCAGCGTCGATTTGCCGGCACCGTTTGCGCCAATCATGGTGACGATCTCGCCGCGATGGACGTCAACGTCCACGCCGCGCAACGCAACGATCTTGCCGTAATAGGTCTCGACGCCGCGCACCGAGAGTAACGTTTCCCCCGTGCCGGTCATGCCTTGCCTCCCTTGCCGCCGGTGCGCGCCGCGCCGCGGCCGGGCCGGCTCGTGGCGACCTCACCGCTATCCACCCTTTTCGAGAATTCGGTATCGCCGCCCTTGGCCAGGACCTTCGCCTGCTTCACCCATTCCTCGCGCTCGATGCGGCCCGGAAAGGCGAGGTAGCTGCCCACCCATTCGACCTCGGCCTTTTTCCAGGTCGCAACCTGGGAGAAATTCCAGATGCCGAGCGCGTTGAGCTTCTTCTCGCTGGCCGGCCCCACGCCCTTGATGCGCGTGAGATTGTTGGCGCCCCCAGGGGCCGGCTTCTTCGTGCCGGGCGGTTGCTTACCGGGATGTTTGTCGGCGCCGGCGACTTTGACCTCGCTGGCGGAAGCAGCCGGCTTCGCAGCCCTGGCCTTCGGCTTTGCCGCCGGCTTGGCTTTCGCCGGTGCAGCGCGCTTGCCGGTTGCGTTAGCCTTCCCCGCGGCAGGTGTCTTGTCCTCCGGCGGCTCGTCTTTGGCAACTGCGGACAGATCCTCGCGAACTTCCGGTATGTCGATCTCTTCTTCTTCGTCGACACCCAGATAAGCGGCGATGACTCTCGGATCGGTTCGTACGGCTTCGGCCGTTCCGTCCGCGATCTTGACGCCGTAGTCGAGCACCACGATGTGGTCGGAAATTTCCATCACCACGCCCATATCATGCTCGATCAGGAGCACCGAGATGCCGTGCTCGTCGCGGATATATTTGAGCAGTTCGTTGAGCTCGGAAGACTCGCGCGGGTTGAGGCCGGCTGCCGGCTCGTCGAGACACAGAAGCTCCGGCCCCGTGCACATGGCCCGGGCGATCTCCAGACGCCGCTGCGCGCCGTAAGGCAGGTCCGAGGCCGGATCGTCGGCCCGGTCCACCAGGCGCGTCTTCTCCAGCCAGTAGACGGCCTTCTCGATGGCCGCTTCCTCAGCCTTCTTGTAGCCGGGCAGGCCAAGGATGCCGCCGAACGAGAAGCCGGAGGCCACCACCAGCGGGTTGTGCTGGGCGACGAGCAGGTTTTCCAGAGCCGTCATGCCGCCGAACAGGCGGATATTCTGGAAGGTGCGCGCCACCCTGGCCTTATGCGAGATTTCGTGGTCGGGCATGCGCTCCAGCAGGAAGACGCCCTTGTCGCCGTCCTTCCTGAAGCGCAAACCGCTGTCGGTTACCGCGCTGACGGTGTCGTCCTGCCGCCCGAGCCCATGGCGCATGATGATGCGCCCTTCCGTCGGCTTGTAGAACCCGGTGACGCAGTTGAAGACCGTCGTCTTGCCGGCGCCGTTCGGTCCGATGAGCGCCGTGATGTCGCCGCGCCCCACTTCGAAGCTGAGATCGCCCACGGCGACCAGCCCGCCGAAACGCATCGTCAGATGCTCGACCGAAAGGACAGGGTCGTTTTCCCAGCGGTGTGCGCCCGCCGCCTCGGAAGTTTTCTTCTTCGCCATCGCGTCCATCAGTGGCCCTCACCCTGTGCTACCATGTCCGCGTCAATGCGCTTTTTCTCCTTGAGAACGGCCGTCGGCTCGCGTGTGGAGACCAGCCCGCGCGGCTTCCAAACCATGATGAGCACCATGGCCATGCCGAAGATCAGCATGCGGTACTGAACCGGGTCGAAGCCCGGCCCGAAAACCTGGGACAGGAAGCCGAGGTTGCGCAGCATCTCGATACCGCCGATCATCACCACCGCGGCGATGACGACGCCGATCTGCGATCCGAGACCGCCCAGCACGACGATGGCCAGGATGATGGCCGACTCCAGGAAGGTAAAGCTTTCCGGCGAGATGAAGCCCTGCCGCGTGGCGAAAAACGATCCCGCGAACCCGCCGAACATCGCGCCGATCGCGAATGCGGTCAGCTTGGTGTTGCGGGTGTTGATGCCGAGCGACCGGCAGGCGATCTCATCCTCGCGCAGCGCTTCCCAGGCACGGCCTATCGGCAGGCGCCGCAGCCGCATGGTGACGAAATTCGTCAAGAGCGCCAGGAAGAAGATGATGTAATACAGGAAGATGAACCGCTGGATCGGCGCATATTCTATGCCGAAGAAATCGGCAAACCCGCCCTCGCCGCGTTTTAGCTCAAGTCCGAAGAATGTAGGCTTGGGAATGCCGGAAATGCCGTCCGGACCGCCCGTGAACTGATACCAGTTCAACAGCACGATGCGGATAATCTCACCGAAGGCGAGCGTCACGATCGCCAGGTAGTCGCCGCGCAGCCGGAGCACGGGGAACCCGAGGATGATGCCCCACAGGGCCGCCAGCATGCCGGCAAGCGGCAGCGCCACCCAGAAACCGATGAACTCGAAATGCTGCGCCAAAAGCGCGAAGGAATAGGCGCCGACCGCGTAAAACGCGACATAGCCAAGATCGAGAAGGCCGGCCAGGCCCACCACGATGTTCAACCCCCAGCCAAGCATGATGTAGGTCATGATCAGGATGGCCAGGTCGATGAACTGGCGGTCCTTGCCGGGGAAGAACGTGGTGAAGAAGAAGGGCAGCACCACGGCGAACGCGAACAGGGCCCGCATCAGCCACTTGCCAAGGCCGGGCGCCGCAGCTCCAAGCTGGCCGATCTTCTGGCCCAGTGTCTGCGTAGCCGGCGTGTGTGCCTGGAACACGAACATGTTGAGCGCCAGCCGGCCGCCGAAGACCACGAGGATCGACACGATCCACGCCGTCCAGCGCATTTTCAGGTCGAGCCCGCCCGGCGCGATGTCGGTACGCACGCCTATGAAGAAGAGGCCGAGCACGGCGACGAGCATCGCCGCCGTTGCCGCGTCGCGCAGCGAATCCTTGAGCTTGTTCTTCTTGGGAGCCGCCACGATGTTGGGGGCCTGGCGGCCGCGCTCCGCCGCCCTCTGCGCACCCGCCGGCCGGTTGCTTGCGGCCGGTACGTTTGTCTTGGCTCCAGCCATCAGACCTTCTCCACTTCAGGCTGGCCGAGAAGGCCGGAGGGCAGGAAAATAAGCACGATGGCCAGAATCGAGAATGCCGCCACGTCCTTGTATTCGACGGTGAAGTATCCCGACCAGAAAACCTCGATCAGGCCGATCAGAAGCCCGCCCAGCATGGCGCCCGGCAGCGACCCGATGCCGCCCAGGACGGCCGCGGTAAACGCCTTAACGCCGGCAAGGAACCCGATATAGAAGTCGATCACGCCGTAAAGCAGCAGGAACATCAGCCCCGCGACCGCGGCGAGCGCGGCGCCCATGACGAAGGTCAGCGAGATGGTCCGGTCGACATTCACGCCCAGCAGCGCGGCCATCTTGCGGTCCTGCTCGCAGGCCCGCTGGGCGCGGCCGAGCGATGTTCTGGTGATCAGCAGCGTAAAGCCGGTCATCAGGATCAGCGTGGTCAGTATGATGATCATCTGCATGTAGGAGAGCTGCACCAGGATGGTGCCCTGCTCGGTGGAGCCCTGCATCAGCGTCACGCCGCCCTGGATCTGCGGCGGCAGCGGCTTGACGCGCGCGCCCTGCGTGATCTGGACGAAATTCTGCAGCACGATCGACATGCCGATGGCGGTGATCAGCGGCGCAAGCCGGAACGAGCCGCGCAACGGTCTGTAGGCCAATCGCTCCACGGTCCACCCCCAGGCCGACGTGAACAGCATCGAAACGATAAGAACGATAAGAAGGACCACCGGCAGGAAGGCAAAACCCAGAACGCTGGTCAGGATCAGGAACACCGCCAGCGAAATGAAGGCGCCGATCATGAAGATGTCGCCATGGGCGAAGTTGATCATGCCGATGATGCCGTAGACCATCGTATAGCCGATGGCGATCAGGCCATAGATGGATCCCAGCGTCAGCCCGTTGATAAGCTGCTGGACGAAATACTCCATATCCTGTGCAACTCCCCTGGAACGTCGCCGGCAGGCGCATCCCTTGTTGTTATTCCCCTGACCGTTACCGACCCGACCCCGAAAGGTCTGAATGATCGCTGGCCTTGTTGACGGACCCGCCTTGTCGCGGGGCCGGTGCTGTAGACGGCGCGGAAGCTAGCATCCGTCCCGCGCAATGTCTTTGCTTTCGACGCGGAAAAACGGCGCGGCTGTCGCACAATCCCCGACGTTTCAAGCTTTTTGGCGCATATTATTGCGCCAGGCTGGATCAATAGGCAAATCGTTTCTGGCTTACCTATTGCACCACGAAACCATGCGCGAAGGGATCGCGGTCGTCAATGAAGATCGTGTTGAGCCCGGTCATGCGAGCCCAGCCCGCCACCGACGGCACGATCGCTCGACGACCGCCGACTTCCGTTTCCTTCTCCGCTCTTCCTTTGAATATCGAGCCGATGATCGATTCATGATGGAACGCCTCACCGGCCGCCAGCCGTCCCTTGGCATGAAGCTGCGCCATGCGCGCCGAAGTGCCGGTGCCGCAGGGCGAGCGGTCGATGGCCTTGTCGCCGTAGAAGACCGCATTTCGCCCATGCGCCCCTTCCTGCGTCGGCTTTCCCGTCCACAAGATGTGCGACAGCCCGTTTATCGCCGGATTGTCGGGATGAACGAAGCGATGCGCCGCATTCAGCCGTTCGCGCAGGACAGGGCTCCAGCGGACCAGATCCCCGGCGGCATGGTCAGCAAGATCCCGGAAATTTTCCTGCGGGTCGACGATGGCGTAGAAATTGCCGCCATAGGCGACATCGACTGTGAGCGGACCCAGGTCCGGGCACTCGACTTCCAGCGCCTCGGCATAAAGGAAGGCGGGTACATTGGTGATCCGCACCTCCTCAACATGCGGCCCCTCCTGCCTGTATTCGGCCACGACGAGGCCCGCAGGCGTGTCGAGCCGCAATATGCCTGGCGTCTTCGGCCGGACCAGACCATGCTCGATCGCGAAGGTCACGGTTCCTATCGTACCATGGCCGCACATGGGCAGGCAGCCGGAGGTCTCGATGAACAGGATGGCGATGTCGCAATCGTCGCGCGTCGGCGGGTAGAGGAAGGAACCCGACATCATGTCGTGACCGCGCGGCTCGAACATCAGCCCCGTGCGGATCCAGTCGTATTCGGCGAGGAAATGCGCGCGCTTTTCCGTCATCGTCGCCCCGGAAAGCTGCGGCGCGCCTCCGGCAACCAGCCGCACCGGATTGCCGCATGTATGCCCGTCGATGCAGAAGAAACTATGCCGGGCCATGCTGGAAAACCCTCCCGAATCGCTGCGGCCGAAACGGCGCAATGTCGATGGACGGCGCCTGTCCCAACACAAGGTCGCGCACAAGCCGTCCCGTGCCGGCCGCCTGGGTAAGGCCCAGATGGCCGTGCCCGAAGGCCAGGATAACATCGGGATCGCGCGACGAGGCCCCGATGACGGGCAGGGAGTCCGGCATCGATGGGCGATATCCCATCCATTGCCGACCGCCCTCCGTCTTCAGTCCTGGCAAAAACGATGCCGCCTTGTCGAGCATGGCTTCCGAGCGCGCGAAATTGGGCGGTCGTTTCAGCCCGCCGAACTCCACCGCGCCGCCAATGCGCAAGCCCGTTTCGAGCGGCGTTACGACGAAGCCATGCCGCCCGAAGACGAGTTGACGCTCCACGGGGAAAGCACCGGCCGGCAATGTCGTGTTGTAGCCGCGCTCCGTTTCCAACGGCACCGTATCGCCGAACTGGGCAGCGAAGCGCTTCGACCATGCGCCGGCGGCGATGATGAGCTTTCCGCAGATCCGCTTTTCACCCCCGGCAAGCTGCAGCACGATGCCTTCTCCCTCTCGGCGGGCGCCATTGACGGTCGCCGGCAGGAAACGGGCGCCATTGCTTTCCGCATGGGCCCAGATCGCCAGGCCCAGCCGATGCGGGTCGGCCACCGTCTTCCAGCCGGGCACGAAGGTCGCGCGGACAAACCTGTCGGAAAGGCCCGGCTGATAGGCGGCGATCTCCTCCTTCCGGAGATGCTGGAACGCGATATGGAAACGCCGCCGCGCGCGCCACCCTGGTTGCGCCGCCTCGAACTCGGCCTCGCTTTCATAGAGCTCCAGACAGCCATCCTCGCGCAGCATCCCGGTCGTGGAGGAGCGCGTCATCAGCCCCGACCACTCGCGCTCGGCCATCCGCATCATGGCCGCCTGCGCCCCCAGCGCAGCCTCGTAGCCGGAGGAGCGACCGGCCCGCAGGAAGCGCAGCAGCCACGGCAGGATGCTCGGCAGATAGGCAGGCGGAATGGAGAGCGGACCGAGAGGATCGGCCAGCCAACCTGGCACCTGCCGCGCCATGCCCTTTTGAGCCAGTGGCAGGACGTCGGCAAATGCCAGCGCGCCGGCATTGCCGGCGCTCGTTTCCTCGCAAATGCCCGAGCGGTCGATCACCAGGACCTTCCGCCCGGCCTCGGCCAGATACGCGGCAACCGCCACGCCAATGATCCCGCCGCCGATCACGGCAACGTCTTCAATGGCCGATGTTTTGCGGTCCCGCGCCACCAGTCCCCCCTGTCGGCGCTTAGGCCGCCCTGTCGAGCCGGGGCAGCGCCGGCCGCTCGTTGATGGCCTCGCGGACGATCCGCTCCACCTCCGCCCGGCGCGCGCCCGCCAAAGGCTGGCGCGGCATGCGAACCCGCTCGTTCGAGCCGATCTCGATCGCCTCGGCGAGCTTGATGTTCTGCACCAGATAAGTGGAAACGTCCAGATCGAGCAGCGGCCGGAACCAGCGATATATCGCCAGAGCCTCGTTGCTGCGCCCTGCCTTCATGAGCTGATAGATGGCCACCGTCTCGCGTGGGAACGCCGTGACGAGCCCTGCCACCCAACCGACCGCGCCCACGGCGAGCGCCTCGAAGGCGAGGTTGTCGACGCCGGTCAGGACGTCGAACCGGTCCCCGAAAGCGTTGATGACCTCGGTGGTGCGCCGGATATCGTCCGAGGATTCCTTGATGGCAACGAACAGATCGTTCGCCGCAAGCTCCTCCATCACCGGCACGGTGACATCGACGCGATAGGCGACGCGGTTGGAGTAGATCATCACTGGCAGGCCGCCGGCGGAAGCCACCGCATTGAGCGTGTCCACCGTCTCGCGGTCATTGGTGTGATAGATCGGGCTGGGCACGATCATCAGCCCATCGGCGCCAGCCTTGGCAGCCCGCTTGGCGAGTGCCTGCGCATCGCGCGTGGCCGCCTCGTTGATCGTCAGGAGGACAGGCTTGCCACCGGCGGCAGCCCGCGCCGTCGCCAGCACCTCCAGCTTCTCGTCGTGGCTCAGCATCGGGCCCTCGCCCAGCGAGCCGCACACGATCAGCCCGTCGCAGCCGGCATCCATATAGAGGCCGAAACACCGCTCCATCTCCTTATGATCGAGCTTGTCGTCGGTCGTGAACTTGGTCGTGACCGCCGGAAGAACGCCGTTCCACATTGTCTCGCCTCTCCATTTGATATATCACTGATATATTAACGGCGGAGCCTGCCTGTCAATTGCAAAATGCCATCTGATATATCAAAACTATCGACGGAGAGGATTTCGATGAACCAAGCGCCCCAGGCCAAGATGTTCGAGCCGGTGGCCGCCAAGGCGTACAGGGCTCTGGAGCGCATGATCGTCACGCTTGCCCTGGCGCCTGGCGCGGTAACGACCGAAGGCGCGCTCATAGAGAATCTCGGCTTCGGCAGGACGCCGGTCCGCGAGGCGATTCAAAGGCTGGCCTGGGAGGGCCTGCTGGAGATAAGGCCGCGCGCCGGCCTTGCCATCGCGCCGTTGGACGCGGCCGATTGGCTGAAGGTGATAGAGGCAAGGCGTGGCGTGGAGGCGGTGCTGGCGCGCTCGGCCGCGCGCTTCGTGACCCAGGACACCGCCGCCCTTTTCCGCAACGCCGCCTTTCGCATGCAGAAGGCCGTGGTGGCGGGCAATGCCATCGCTTTCCTGGAAGCTGACAAGGAGTTGGACGAGGCGATGGCGGCAGCGGCCGACAACGTCTTCGCGGCCCGCCTTGCGGCCCCGCTTCAGACCCACAGCCGCCGTTTCTGGTTTCGCTATCAGGCCGACACTGGCCTGGCGCAAGCTGCGGAAGGCCATGTCCAGATCATCCGAGCCGTTCTGGACGGCGACGAAAAAGGCGCCGCCCGCGAGGCCGACGCCCTGATGAACCTTCTGAGAAAGCACGCCGAAGCCGCTGCCCGGCATTGAGCCTCCGCTAAGACAATTCCACGAAAAGCAGGAACCGGCCTGCCGGAACTGCTTTGGATCCTGACCCTAGAGCATTTTGCAGTCAGGTGGAATCACCTGACGTCGCACAAATGCGGTAAAAACAAGTAGATAGAGCAGAACATCGTTTCAGTGAAACGATGATCTGCTCTAGAATCGAACGGGTGTGTCAATCGCCGTTTCGATGAAGCGGTGAGACGAGCTAGACGCCCTCACCCGCCAGCATCGTGCCGAAGCTATCGTCCCAGCTTTCCCCGGCGGCCAGAATGCAGCTATTGCCGTTGGTGTCGGTCGTCAGGATCGTCCAGGTTCCGTGCCGCGAGATGAAAACCTCCATCACGGCCTTTTGTCCCAAAAGGCCCATGGCTTTCTGCCGTTCGTCGAACTGGTTCTCCAATTGTCCGACAAGAGCATCGCGCGGCGCGCAGACAGCCACTTCACCGGTCGCCTGCTGGGCTGCAGTGAAAAGCGCCACGGCGGCCAGCGCCGTCAAGCCGAGCCCGGCTTTCATCGCCTTTTTCATCATGACCTCCCGCCGTCGGGACAACGGTCTTTGCGCCTCCCTGTCGGCGTTCTTTTGCTACAGCGCTGTGCGCCCGTCTGGACGCTGCAAACGCTCGAAACCACTCATGGGAAGATAACGACCAGAAGGCAAAGCCGTTCCTGTAACGTTGCAAAACATCGTTCACATTGCCGAGAGTGATATCCGCTTCAGCGGATGTTCAACGTCGCTTCGTGCCCCTCCAATACCGGCGCGCTTTCCCACCCGTGGCCCGCCGCAACGATGCAGGTCTGCTTGTCGGTGCGCGAAACAAGGATCGACCACGTGCCTCTCGGAGAGACGAAGAGTTCGATGATCGCGCGATTGCCGACGATCCCGTATCCATGCTGCTTTTCATTGAAGAGTTCGCCCAGATAGGAGACGATATCGCCCCGCTGCCCGCAGCGTAGGCCCTGCGCCTGGGCTGCGAGAGGCGTCCCGGCCACAGCCGCCGCTATCATGAGTCTGAGTATCCAGCGTGCCATTTGGCACCTCCCTTGCCGTCGTGTTTCCGGCAAACGGAGGTGGTATTGCACATCCTCGGCTTACCGGAACTGACGAGCGCGTGCCTTGTCAGTCACCGATTCGCTCCTTCGTGCGTTCCGGTACGTTGTCGACCGAAGGTCGTATATTTACAAATGGTTATCGCCGGGCCCTTCGGCAAGGGAAACCGCCTTCACTTTTAGCTGAGAAGCCGTGAACGCCGCCCGAGGCCATACCCCGGGCGGCGAAGGTCCAACGTTGTTTGTCGCCGCCCGGCGATCAGTTCATCGTCGGTATGATGAACTCGGCCCCGTCCTTGACACCCGAAGGCCAGCGCGAGGTGACCGTCTTGGTCTTCGTGTAGAAGCGGAATGCATCCGGCCCGTGCTGGTTGAGATCACCGAAGGCCGAGGCCTTCCAGCCGCCGAACGTGTAATAGGCGATCGGAACCGGGATCGGCACGTTGATGCCCACCATGCCGACCTCGACACGAGCGGCGAAGTCGCGGGCCGCATCGCCGTCGCGCGTGAAGATGGCGACGCCATTGCCATATTCGTGGTCGCTGGGCAGCGCCAGGGCCTCCTCATAGGTATTGGCGCGCACCACCGAAAGGACGGGACCGAAGATCTCTTCCTTGTAGATGCGCATATCCTTCGTCACATTGTCGAAGAGGCAGCCGCCCATATAATAGCCGTTCTCGTAGCCCTGCATCTGGAAGCCGCGCCCGTCGACGGCGAGCGTCGCGCCTTCCTTGACGCCAATATCGACATAGTTCTTCACGCGCTCCAGCGCCTCGCGCGTCACCAGCGGACCGAAATCGGCGCTCGCATCGGTGGATGGGCCCACCTTCAGGCTTTCGACGCGCGGAATGAGCTTCTCGACCAGCCTGTCGGCCGTTTCCTTGCCCACCGGCACCGCCACCGACACCGCCATGCAGCGTTCGCCGGCCGAGCCGTAGCCGGCGCCGATCAGCGCATCCACGGTCTGGTCCATATCGGCGTCGGGCATGATGATCAGATGGTTCTTGGCGCCGCCGAAGCATTGGGCGCGCTTGCCGTTGGCCGTCGCCCTTCCATAGATGTACTGCGCGATGGGCGTCGAGCCGACGAAGCCGACGGCCTTGATGTCGGGATCGTCGAGAAGCGCGTCGACCGCTTCCTTGTCGCCATTGACGACATTGAGCACGCCCGCCGGCAGGCCGGCCTCGACAAACAACTCGGCGATGCGCATGGGTACGCCCGGATCGCGCTCGGAGGGCTTGAGGATGAAGGCGTTGCCGCAGGCAATCGCCGGCGCGATCTTCCACAGCGGGATCATGGCTGGGAAGTTGAACGGCGTGATGCCCGCCACCACGCCCAGCGGCTGGCGCATGGAATAGACGTCGATGCCGGGGCCGGCACCTTCCGTGTACTCGCCCTTCATCATGTGCGGCGCGCCGATGCACACCTCGACGACCTCGAGCCCGCGCTGGATGTCGCCCTTGGCGTCGGGGATGGTCTTGCCGTGTTCGCGTGCCAGCAGTTCCGCCAGTTCGTCATAATGGCGATGGGCCAGTTCCAGGAATTTCATCAGCACGCGCACGCGGCGCTGCGGATTGGTTCTGGCCCAGCCGATCTGCGCTTCCCGGGCATTCTCCACGGCTTGCCGCACCTCTGCGGCACTGGCCAGCGAAACCTTGCCGCGCACCGTTCCGTCCATGGGCTGCATGACGTCCTGCGTGCGCCCGCTCGTGCCGGCGACACGCTTGCCGCCGATGTAATGACCGATTTCTTCCATTGAGGCGTCTCCCAGGGTTTTTGATTTGTCCCATTGTCCCGCTCTCGAAGCCCATTTGCAACGCGCAGCAAAACGAACCCGTTGTGCAGATATGGAATAGCGATTATGGAGGTTACCACAATTTCGCACGATGCGGCGCTTTGGGAGGGCAATCGCGTGAAGGAAAAAGTTTCTTGGTCGAGCCGCAGCGTGCGGTGTTTTCCATTTTCGCGCAGCGAAAATGGCAAGGCCGACCGGCCGTCGCGCCCTGATGGCGCGAGCCAAGGGCGCGGATGCGCCCGCCCGGCGCTTGAGGGACGGAAAAAATGAACTGGGACGATGTGCGCATATTCCTCGCCGTGCTGCGCGCCGGCCAGATTCTCGGCGCGGCAAGACGCCTGGGCGTGAACCACGCCACCGTCTCGCGCCGCATCGCCGCGCTCGAAGAAGCGCTCGGAGCCAAGCTCTTCCACCGGCTGACTACCGGCACGGAGCCGACCGCCGCCGCCGAGCGCCTGCGCGAAGTGGCCGAACGCATGGAAACCGACATGATCGCCGCCCGCGCCGAGCTTTCCGGCGAAAGCGGCGACATCTCCGGCACGGTCCGCATCGGCGCGCCCGACGGTTTCGGCGTCGCGTTCCTTGCTCCCCGTCTTTTCCAGCTGAGCGAGGCCCATCCACGGCTCGCGCTCCAACTGGTCCCCGTGCCGCGCTCCTTTTCGCTCTCGCGCCGCGAGGCCGACATAGCGATCACCGTGGAAAGACCTACCGAGGGACGCCTGGTGGCGATGAAGCTGGTGGACTACACACTCGGCCTCTACGCTTCCAAAGCCTATATCGAGGCCAACGGCCTGCCCATCGACACCGGCGAACTCTCCCGGCATCGTCTCGTGGGCTACGTGCCCGACCTCGTCATCAGCCCGATGCTGGACTACGCGGCCGAGATCGCCGAGGACTGGGTCTCGTCCTTCTCCATCTCCTCGGCGCTGGGTCAGGTGGAGGCCGTGCGCGCCGGCGCCGGCATCGGCATCCTGCACACCTTCATCGCCCGCCGGCACGAGGAACTCGTCGCCCTGCCGTTTCCCGAACCGATCCGCCGCAACTACTGGCTCGTCTACCACGAATCCATGCGCCCAAGCCGCCGCATCCAGAAGGTCGCCGCATTCATCGGCGACCTGGTGGAGCAGGAGCGCCAGAGCTTCGTTTGACACGTGTCCTCCGGAAAGCGTGAGCAGCCACCTGCCCGTCAATGCGGGCTGAGAGATATCCTGATCCCTCAGGGTTGATGCCGGACCGCCCAAGCCTGCCTCCGAGCACCCCTCACACGAACGGCTTCGCCGGATCGTAGCGCCGCGGCAGGAGCCGGTTCAGGTAGTCGAGGCAGGCGGCCGAAACCCGGCTTTCCTCCGGGTGCAGGAAGTCCGCCGGCATGTGGCGGGTCTTGCCCGCCACAGCTTCCAGAGCCACCAGCCGGCAGGCGGTTCGCTTGCCGTCATATTGAAGCGCCACCGAGCCGCTGCCCTTGTCGACCGAGGCCACGGCGAACGCGCCCGCCTCGAAGGCTTCGCGGGCGTCGGTTTCGCTGATGGTCGCGATATTGCCGCGCGGCAAATAGCCGAACGTGTCGACGCGGGCGCGCTGCCCGGGCAGGTCTTCGGCCAGCATCCGCTCGATGGCCTGGCCGAGATCGGTGCCCGAGAGCCGCACATTGCCGTGCTGGTCGCGCTCCAACATATCGGGCGGCACCAGCGCCTCGACGAGCGAGCGCCCCTGCGCATCGGCCACGCCTTCCGACATCGCCACGATGCAGCGGCCATGCCGCGCCAGCGTGGCTTTGACGTCATCGATGAAGCTCTTTCGCTCGAACGGCCGCTCGGGAACATAGGTGAGATGCGGCGCACCACCTTCATCCAGCGTCCAGGCGGAGGCTGCGGCAGTCAAAAACCCGGCGTGCCGGCCCATCACGATGCCGACATAGACGCCGGGCAGCGCCCGGAAATCGAGATCGACGCTGACGAAAGCCCCGGCGACGAACTCCGCCGCCGAAATGAAGCCGGGCGTATGGTCGTTCTCGACCAGATCGTTGTCGATGGTCTTGGGGGCATGGATAAAGGCCATGCCACCGCCCGCGGCATCGCGCAGGATCGCCTGCGTTCCCGAAGTGTCGTTGCCGCCAATATTGATGAACGCATCCGCGCCGGCCTGCTTCAGCCCTTTCAGGACCGCCTCGCAGTAAGCCGCGTCCGGCTTGTCCCGCGTCGAGCCCAACGCGGCGCTGGGCGTGGCGGCGATGCGCCGGAGCTCGCCCTCCGTCAGGTCGGACAGAACAACGAAATTGCCGTCGCGAATGCCGCGAACGCCATGCAACGCCCCCAACACCCGGCAACCGGGATAACGACTGCGCGCTTCCAGCGTCGCGCCCGCCACTGTCTGGTTGATGACGGCGGTCGGCCCGCCGCCTTGTGCGATGACGAATGTCCCGGTCATGTAGCGCGCCTCCCATGCGATGAATGTCCGCTATTCATGACATGGAGCACACCGTGAGGGAAAGGCGGGTTAGGGTCAGGACCTACTAATCTTGCTATAGATATTGGCAACAAGGAGCGAATCACATGAAAGCGCGGATCAAGTGGGTCGAAGACCGCACCTTCATCGGCGAGTCCGGGAGCGGGCATAAAGTCGTGCTTGGCACGGCTTCAGGGCCGGAGGGGCGGACGCCGGGGCCCAGCCCCATGGAGATGGTGCTGATCGGCACGGGAGGCTGCTCGGCCTTCGACGTCGTTCACATTCTCGAGAAGGGGCGCGAGGCGGTGGAGGACTGCGTCGTGGAGATGGATGCCGAGCGCGCGGAACAGGACCCGAAAGTGTTCACCCGCATCCACATGCATTTCGTGGTGAAAGGGCGCGGCCTGGCGACGAACAAGGTCGAGCGCGCAATCGCGCTGTCGGTCGAGAAATACTGCTCGGCGTCGGCAATGCTCGCCAAGACGGCCACGATCACCCATGATTTCGAGGTCGTCGACACGGCCGTGACGGCGGCTGGCTAGAGCCGTTCACCGTTTCGCAGAAACGCCTACCTGATCCAACTGTCTGGTGCTGGGCAACTCCAGGAAAACCGGCTCCCACTTTCCCTGGGGTTGCTCTCCAGGCCGTCACGGGCAGCTTCTGCCGCTCTTACCGGTCGTGGCGCCCGTGTACGCGGCGCAGCTCGGTCAGGTAGCCTGCGATGGCCATGCATATGCGATCGGTCAGGGCGGCCTCGTCCACCTTTTCGCCGCGGAAAGCCTGCAGCATCATGCCGCGGGCCAGCGCCACGATATCGGCGGCTGCCTCACCGCTGCGCGGCGTGTTCCTGAACATGAGGAAAGATTCCACGGCTTCCACGATTGCCCGGTTGGTGCGTGCGATCTCCTCATGCAACGGCAGAACCGCGTTGGCGTAGTCGAGCGCCTGCGCGAGCTTCGGATGGCGAGCCTGGTTTCGCATCGCAGCAACCACCAGACGTCTTGTCGTCTGTTCGTCCCCGCGGGTTTCCATTCCTTCCAGAGCCGCAACCATGTCGACCAGAAGATGCTTGCGCTTGCGGCGGAGCATCTCGGCCAGAATCGCCTCCTTGGTCGGAAAGTACTGGTAAAGCGAGCCGACGCTGATGCCCGCCTTGTCGGCAATCGCATTGGTGTTGAAACCGGCCAGGCCACCCGCCCTCAAAATGCGAGCCGAGGCTTCCATGATCGCGTCGACGGTCACGGTCGAACGCGCCTGGCGCGGGCGTTTGCGGGGCTCGATGGTCGGGATCGGCTTGTTCATGAAATGCGAGTTTTCAAATGTGAGTTATTGCTCGAATAATGCGCCGGATTTCTTCGCTGCACAAGGATGAAAGCTCGAATGCGGGTCGACGGGCAGACCGTTCTCATAACCGGCGCTACGCGCGGCATCGGCCGGGCTCTGGCGGAAAAGCTGGCCGCCCGTGGCGCAAGACTGCTGCTCGTCGGACGGGACGTGGCCGCGCTGGAGGTCGTGCGCGACGGGCTGGCCGGTCGGGCCCGGACGCTTGCCTGCGATCTGAGCAAGCCTGACGAAGTCGATTTGCTGGTCCACCGGGTGCATGAAGAGCATGGCGGGCTTTCCGTTCTCGTCAACAACGCAGCCGCGCAGAGGGAGATGGACTTCATCGACGGCGATCGCGGCGAGCTGACAGCCTATTCGCGCTCGGAGATCGCGCTGAATCTGACAGCGCCGATCACGCTTATCGCCGGCCTCCTGCCCCTTCTTGCACGGCAGGGCGAGGCCGTCATCGTCAATGTCAGTTCGGCGCTTGCCCTGGCGCCGAAGCAGGCAGCGCCGGTCTATTGCGCCGGCAAGGCGGGGTTGCGCAGCTTCGGCCGTGCGCTGCGCTACCAGTGCGCGGACGCGGCACCGCACGTTCGGGTCTGCGAGGTCATCATGCCCCTGGTCGACACGGACATGACGCGCGGGCGCGGCAGCGGAAAGATATCCGCAGCCACGGCCGCCGCGGCCATCCTGTCGGCAATCGAGAGCAGCCGCAACGAATATTGGGTCGGCAAGAGCCGCCTGCTTCCCCTACTCGGCCGGCTTTCACCGAAGGCCGTCGAACGCATCTTGAGATAGGAGCCATCCATTGTCCCTGATCAGCATCGAACAGCCATCCCAGCGGCCCTGCCGCAACGACTGGTCCCGCTTTCTCGCCGCCTGGCGCCGTGCGCCCTTGCGCACGGGGGCCATCGCGCCGAGCTCGCCCGCGTTGGCCGAGCGGATGGTGTTCTGCGCGGCGCTGAGGCCGGGCATGCGGGTCGTCGAGCTCGGACCGGGGACGGGCGTCGTCACCGAGGCCATATTGGCCGCAGGCGTGCGGCAGGAGGATCTCGTTCTGGTGGAGGCCGACAAGGATTTCGCCGGACTGCTCGCGCAACGTTATCCGGGGGCGAAGACTGTCTGCGGTGACGCCTTCTCGGCCATTGAACGCCTTGTGGATGCCGGCGGGCGTGCCGACGCTGTGGTTTCAAGCCTTCCCCTGTTCGTCTATCCCCGCCCCATGCGCACGGCGCTTTGCTGCAATGCGCTGGCGCTTGTCGGGCCGCACGGGCGCATGGTTCAGTTCACCTACAGCCCGGTCTCGCCGGTCAAGCCGTCGCCGGGCATCCGGGCGGTGAACTCGCGCCGCATCTGGCGCAACCTTCCGCCGGCCACGGTGTGGACCTATCGGGCGGAGACGCTCTGAGCTCTGCGCAGGGCCTCCGTCGCGTCGGCGTCCACCTCCATGCCTGCAATGACCACGCCGAACAGTCGTTCGGCCTGCTCGCGGGTATAGTACCCCATCGCCACGTCCTGCAGCACGCGCTCCGGCGGACGCTCGAGCGGGTTGCCATAGCCGCCGCCGCCCGGCGTGCCGACGGCAACCCGGTCGCCGGCCTTCATCGGGATGTCCTGCTCCTTGGAAAGATGCGGCGGTACGTGGGGCTGGCCGTCCCGCCACACAGTGACCGTGTTGACCGCGCCGTCGGCCCCGCCCAGCGCGCCTTGCGGCCCGGTGCGGCCGTGATCCATGACGAAGGAGGCGCGGGCCTCGCCGCGCATGAGCTCGACCTCGTAGGAAAGGCCGAAGCCGCCGCGTTGCCGCCCGGCGCCGCCGGAACCTTCGCGCAGCGCATAATGCCGGTAGAGGATGGGAAACGCCTGCTCCATCACCTCGATGGGTGGCGACTTGGAAATGCCGATGGTCGAGCATCCGTTGGACAGGCCGTCATGGCCGGCATTGCCGCCATAGCCGCCGCCGGAGATCTGGTACATCACGAAGTCGCGCCCTCGCGCCGGGTCGTGGCCGCCCAGGGCGAAATTGCCGCTGGAGCCGGCGGGCGCGGCAGTGACCTTTTCCGGGAGCGCCTTGACCATGGCGGAGAACACGGCCTCGGCGATGCGCTGGGAGACCTCGGCCGCGCAGCCGGAGACCGGGCGGGGATATTGCGCATCGAGAAAGGTGCCTACCGGTCGCCTGACGTCCAGCGGGGCGAAGGCGCCGGCCGAAAGCGGCACTTCGGGAAAGATGTGGCGCATGGCCAGGTAGACCGAGGAGAGCGTCGTCGCCAGCACGCTGTTCATCGGTCCGGTGCAGGGCGGGCTGGTGCCTTCGAAGTCGAAGGTCAGGCCGTCGCCCTTCTTTTCGATGGCGAGCGCGATGGTGAGCGGCTCGTCAACCACGCCGTCGGAATCGACGAAGGCCTGCCCGCGATAGACCCCGTCGGGGATGGTGGAGATAAGGCTGCGCATCTGCGTTTCGGCGCGCGTGCGAAGTTCGGCGATCGCGGCGCGCACGGTTTCGTCGCCATAGCGGTCGAGCACCGCGGCCAGCCGGTCCGCGCCGACTTCGAGGGCGGCCGCCTGGGCCCGAATGTCGCCGATGCGCTGGTCGGCCACGCGGATGTTGGAGCAGATGATGCCGTAGATCTCGGCGTCGAGCCGACCCTTCTTGAACAGCTTGACCGGCGGCAGGCGCAGGCCCTCCTGCTCGACCGCCGTGGCCGAGGCCGAAAAGCCGCCAGGCACGGCGCCGCCGATATCCGGCCAGTGGCCGGTGTTGGACAGCCAGCAGAAGATCTCGCCGTCGCGCCAGAGCGGCATCGCGAAGCGCACATCCATGAGATGCGTGCCGCCCAGATAAGGGTCGTTGACGATGTAGATGTCGCCCGGCTCGGGCGCGGCGGTGATGCCGCCGCGGATGCGTTCGATCAGGTTCCCGGTCGAATATTGCATCACGCCCACGAAGACCGGCAATCCGCCCGACCCTTGCGCGATCAGCGCGCCATCCTCGGCGGCGTAGATGCCATCGGAACGGTCGTTTGCCTCGGCGATGACGGGGGAGAAGGCGGCGCGCGAGAAGGTCAGGTCCATCTCGTCGCAAACCTGGCTGAGCGCGGCCTGGATGACGGAGAGAGTGATCGGGTCAAGAGGAGGAGTGGTCATCGGGCGCCTCCGACTGCGATCATGATGTTCCCATCCCTGTCGGACGCCGCTCGATCCCCCGGCTCGATCACCGTCGTCGTGTCGAGCTGTTCGAGAATGGCCGGGCCTTCGATGACGGCATCGAGGGGCAGTTTCTCGCGGGCGTAGACGGGGGTGTCGTGCCATTCACCGGCGAACCAGACCGGGCGGCGTTCGTTGAGCGCCTCTTCCAATGTGCCGGCGCGGCCGGCGGGGTCGATGAGGCTGGCGAGGTCGATGCCGGCGCGCACGCCTATGACGGATGTGTTGAGGTTGACGAGATTGGCGCGGATCTCGGGCAGCCGCACCTTGAAGCGGGCGAAATAGGCCGCCTCGAAAAGCTGCTGCAGCGTTTCGCGGTCGATCTCCGGTCCGGGCAGGGGCACGTTGAGGAGGTGGGTCTGGCCGACGAACTGCATGTCGGCGGTGTGCACGTAATCGATGCGCTCGGGCGCCACGCTTTCCCGCGCGATCGCCGCTGCCCCCTCACGGCGCTGGGCCTCCAGCACGTCGCGCACGAGGTCGAGGTCCAGGCTGGCGACGGGCCGGTTGACCGTGCGCACGAAGTCGTGGCGCAGATCTGCGACGACGCAGCCCAGCGCATTGGTGATGCCGGGTCGCGCCGGCACCAGGACACGGGGAATGGCGAGTTCTCGCGCGAGCGCCGAGGCATGAAGAGGACCGGCGCCGCCGAAGGCGAAGAGGGCGAAGTCGCGCGGGTCGTGCCCCTTGGCGAGCGAGACCATGCGGATTGCGCCGGCCATCTTGATGTTTGCCATATGCAGCACGGCGCCCGCCGCTTCATGCGCGTCCATGCCTAGGGGCCGGCCGAGCCTTTCGGCGAAGATCGCCTCCACCTGGCCGACCGAGACCGGATTGTCGACCGACAGCAGCTTGCCCGGGTTCAGCCGGCCGAGCAGGAGATTGGCGTCGGAAATGGTCGGCTCGCCACCGCCGCGGCCATAGCAGATCGGGCCGGGCGACGCGCCGGCGCTTTGGGGGCCCACTTCCAGCAGCCCCGCCTCGTTGACCTTGGCTATGGAACCGCCGCCGGCGCCCACCGTGTGCACGTCCACCATGGGGACGTGGATGGGCATGGCGTATTCGATCTCGATCTCGTTGGAAACGGCGGGGCGCGCGCCGCGTACGAGGGCGACGTCGGTCGACGTGCCGCCCATGTCGTAGGTGATGAGGTCGCGGGCGCCTGCCCGCCTTCCGGTGAAGGCGGCGGCCATGACGCCAGAGGCCGGCCCCGACATGACCGTCTTGGCGGCTTCGCGGGCTACATTGGCAGCGGAGATCATGCCGCCATTGCCGTTCATCACCAGGAAGTCGCGGGCGTAGCCGAGCTTCTTCAGTTCGCTCGAGAGCCGGGCGATATAGCGTTCGAGGATGGGCTGGACGGCGGCGTTGACGGAAGCGGTCACGCCGCGCTCGAACTCGCGCGCTTCCGACAGGAGCGCATGACCGGCGGTTATATGGTCGTTGGGCCAGATTTCACGCGCTATCTCGACCGCGCGCAGTTCATGCGCCGGGTTCGCGTAGGCGTGCAGGAAGTGGATGACAAGGGACTGGCAGCCGGCATCCAGAAGCCGGCGCAACGCATCGCGCAGACCGCCTTCGTCGAGCGGCGTCAGCACGTTGCCGCCTGCGTCCATACGCTCCGCCACTTCGAGCCGAAGGTTTCGCGGGATGACCGGCGTAAATGTGCCCGTCATGCCGTAGGCCTGGGGGCGGGTGCGGCGGCCGAGCTCGATAATGTCGCGGAAACCGCTGGTGGTGATCATTCCGGTCACCGCGAGGCGGCGCTCCAGCACGGCATTGGTCGTGGTGGTCGTGCCGTGCACGATGAGGCCGATTTCAGAAGCGGGCACGCCGGTCGCCGCGAGCGCGTTGACGACGCCGTGCGCCTGGTTTTCGACGGTGGTCGGCGTCTTGGCCACATGAACGCGCGGCGGCGAAGTGCGCGCGTCGATGAGAAGCAGGTCGGTAAAGGTGCCGCCGACATCGATGCCTGCTACACAATGGCCGGATACTGCGTCGCTTTTCTCACTCATGCCGAAAATCCGGAATGCAAAACCTTTTCCCCCGCATCAAATTGAAATAGGTCTTTTTATCGTCGCCTTGACGCGAAATTCATTTGTATACTAATAATATCGCGAGACAAGACAACCTCGCAGATGTCGTGCATGCGCCTTATATGGGGCGAGCGGAAAGTAACGAGGATCGCATCATGAACGCAGCCGTGTCCAATGCCGCCGAGGCCGTCCAGACGCTGGAATTTCCGATTCCGGCCGGCGTCTATGCGGAAAGCGTCGTTTCGGTGAAGCACTATACCGACCGCCTTTTCTCGTTCCGCATCACCCGGCCGCAGAGCTTCCGCTTCCGTTCGGGCGAATTCGTGATGATCGGTCTTCCCAATGCGCAAAAGCCGGTGTTCCGCGCCTATTCCATCGCGAGCCCCAGCTGGGACGAGGAGGTGGAGTTCTTCTCCATCAAGGTGCCCGACGGCCCGCTGACGCAGCATCTGCAGAAGATCCAGCCGGGCGACACGGTGCTGATGCGGCAGAAATCGACGGGCACGCTGGTCAACGACGCGCTGACGCCGGCCAAGCGGCTCTACATGATCTCGACGGGCACCGGCATCGCGCCCTTCGCGAGCCTCATTCGCGATCCGGACACCTATGAGAAATTCGACCAGATCATCCTCACCCATACCTGCCGCGACCTCGCGGAGCTGAAATATGGCGAGGAGCTGATTGCCGCGACACGCGAGGATCCACTGATCGGCGAGTTGACCGAAGGCCGGCTGCACCACTTTACATCGACCACGCGCGAGACATCGCCCGTCATGGGCCGCATTACGACGCTGATCGAGAATGGCGGGCTGTTCCAGGCGCTGGGCACCGAGCCTTTCGACCGGGAGAACGACCGCGTGATGATCTGCGGCTCGATGGATATGCTCAAGGACGTCAAGGCACTGACGGAAAAGGCGGGCCTGAAGGAAGGCTCCAACGCCGAGCCCGCTGATTTCGTTGTCGAACGCGCCTTCGTCGGCTGAGCCTCCGTTTTTAGGCTAACGCCTCTTGCGTCATCCCATCTGACCGCAGGAAGAGGCAGGACCCACTGGCTTGATGCGGTCGGCTCCCGCAGAAGGAGCTGCCGGTGCTGACATGCGCCGGGACGAGGACCGGGGCCGTACCCTACGCTCTTCTTCCGATAGCCCCCGGTTAGCCTTTGCGCGCTGTGGCCGCAGGATTTCCCCCTCACTATTCGACCGTTGACTCCGCTGCGTCATGGTGCCAAAAGTTCGTCGAAAAACATCGATAAATCCGGATTTCTAGAACAATGAACAAAACCATGGCGATTTCCGCGCTCTCGGCCCTCGGGCAGCAAACGCGGCTCGACGTGTTTCGCCTTCTGGTGCAGGCGGGCGCGGAGGGGCTTCCGGCCGGGGAGATCGCCGCGCGGCTCGACGTGGTGCAGAATACGGCCTCGGCGCATCTCAAGGTGCTGTCGCAGGCTGGTCTTATCCGCGCCGGGCGGCAGGGGCGGACGATCCGCTATGTGGCCGATATGACCGGCTTCCGCGACCTCCTGGCCTATTTGATGGAGGATTGCTGCAACGGAAACCCCGATCTGTGCCGCCCCGTCATCGAGGCCATAACATGTGATTGCTAAAGCATGATTTCCGAAAAGCGGAAACCGGCTTTGGGAAAAGGTCATGCCCCATCCAGGAGAGCCCTGCCCATGAGTGACAAGATTTTCAATGTCCTGTTTCTGTGCACCGGCAATTCGGCGCGGTCGATTCTCGCCGAGGCCATCCTCAACCGGGTCGGCGCCGGTCGGTTCCGTGCCTTTTCCGCCGGCTCACAGCCAAAGGGCGCGGTACATCCCTATGCGCTCGACCTGCTTGCGCGGCTGAACCACGACACCGCCTTTGCCCGTTCCAAGGATTGGGCGGAGTTCGCCGAGCCCGGCGCGCCCGAAATGGATTTCGTTTTCACGGTTTGCGACAATGCCGCCAACGAAGCATGTCCGGTCTGGCCGGGCCAGCCGATGACGGCGCATTGGGGCGTTCCGGACCCGGCGGCGGTTGAAGGCACGGAGGCCGAAAAGAGGCTGGCATTCGCCGACAGCTACCGCATGCTCGACAACCGGAATTCGATTTTCGTCAACCTGCCGCTGGCCTCGCTCGACAGGCTGACATTGCAAAGGCGGCTCGAGGAAATCGGCGAGCAGGCCAAGAAATCCGCCTGATAACGAAGGAAGATCATGTCAGATCATGTATTGCAGAGTGCCGAAAGCCCGACAGCCGGGATAGGTTTTTTCGAGAAATGGCTGTCCGTCTGGGTGGCGCTCTGCATCGTCGCGGGCATTGCGGCGGGCAATCTTCTGCCCGGCCTGTTCGGTTTTCTGGCAAGCCTCGAATATGCCTCGGTCAACATGGTCGTCGCGGTCCTCATCTGGGCGATGGTCTTCCCGATGATGGTCAATGTCGATTTCGCCAGCCTCAGCCATGTCGGCGACCGGCCAAAGGGGCTGGTGCTGACGCTCGCTGTCAACTGGCTGATCAAGCCCTTCACCATGGCCGCGCTCGGCGTGCTGTTCTTCAAGCACGTCTTCGCTGGCTTCATTCCGCCGGCCGATGCGGAGCATTACATCGCCGGCCTTATCCTCCTGGGGGCGGCGCCGTGCACGGCGATGGTGTTCGTGTGGAGCCAGATGACGCGGGGCGACGCCACCTATACGCTGGTGCAGGTCTCGGTGAACGACGTGATCATGGTCTTCGCCTTCGCCCCCATCGTCGCGCTGCTTCTGGGGGTAACCAGCATCGCGGTGCCATGGTCGACGCTGATTATTTCGACGCTGCTCTATGTGGTGGTGCCGCTCATTGCCGGCGCATGGGTCCGCCACCGGCTGGTGGCGCGGTCAAAGGGCGAGGCGGGCGGGCAGGCGGCTGTCGCCCGTTTCACCGAGCGGCTGAAACCGGTGTCCGTGCTGGGGCTGCTCGCAACGGTGGTTCTCCTGTTCGGATTCCAGGGCGATGTCATCGTTTCGAGGCCGTTCATCATCGTGCTCATCGCGGTGCCGCTGCTGGTGCAGTCCTACGGCATCTTCTTCCTTGCCTACGGTGCGGCCAAGGCGTGGAAAGTGCCGTTCAATGTGGCGGCTCCCTGCGCACTCATCGGCACCTCGAATTTCTTCGAGCTGGCCGTCGCCGTCGCCATCAGCCTGTTCGGCTTGCATTCGGGCGCGGCACTTGCCACCGTTGTCGGCGTGCTGGTCGAAGTGCCGGTGATGCTGTCGCTGGTCGCCTTCGCCAACCGCACGCGCCACTGGTTCGACCAGGCATAAGGCCAGACCTTAATCGGGGAGAGAAACGATGTCCGCCACCATCTATCACAACCCCGCCTGCGGCACCTCGCGCAACGTGCTGGCCATGCTGCGGCAAGCGGGAGAGGAGCCGGAGGTCGTCGAGTATCTGAAGACCCCGCCGTCGCGCGAAAAGCTGGTCTCGCTGATCGAGGCCATGGGCCTGTCCGCACGCGAGCTTCTGCGGCGGAAGGGGACGCCCTATGACGAGCTTGGGCTGGACGATCCCAAGTGGAGCGACGACCAGCTGATCGACTTCATGGTGGAGCATCCGATCCTGATCAACCGGCCCATCGTCGTGACGGAAAAGGGAACCAGGCTTTGCCGTCCGTCCGAGACGATGCTGGAGCTGCTGCCGGAAGGGACGGTCGGATCCTTCACCAAGGAGGACGGCGAGGTCATTGCCGGGCGGTAGGGACCGGGCGCCGCCATATGCCCCTGTACATTCGCCCTTTCAGCCGATAGATACGCCTTCGATGCGCGGGCATGATGCCGCGCCGTCCATGCGTGGCGCAGGAGCACGCGCGTAGGACAGGATTTCCGAAAGTAGATGTATGATTGAATTTGAAGGCATTGCGCCTGCCCTTGGCCGGGCGCTGGCCAATCGGGGCTATGAGACGCTGACGCCCGTGCAGCAGGCCGTGCTTGCTCCGGAGATGAATGGGGCGGATGCGCTGGTTTCCGCGCAGACGGGATCGGGCAAGACCGTGGCTTTCGGCGTGGCGATCGCGCCGACGCTGCTTGACGGGGCGGAGCGCTTCGGCGAGGCCGGTGCGCCGGTCGCGCTGGCCATCGCGCCCACACGCGAACTCGCGCTGCAGGTGATGCGCGAGCTGGAATGGCTTTATGCGGAAACCGGGGCAAGGGTCACCTCATGCGTCGGCGGCATGGACATGCGCTCCGAGCGCCGTCAGCTCGACCGCGGTGCGCATATCGTGGTGGGCACGCCGGGGCGGCTCTGCGACCACATAAGGCGCGGCGGGCTCGACATGTCGTCGCTACGCGCCGTGGTGCTGGACGAGGCTGACGAGATGCTCGATCTCGGCTTCCGCGAGGACCTGGAATTCATCCTCGACGCGGCGCCGCAGGATCGCCGCACATTGATGTTCTCGGCAACAGTTCCGCGCGCCATTGCCAATCTGGCGAAGAACTACCAACGCAACGCCGTTCGCATCAGCACCGCCGCCGAGCAAAAGCAGCATGTCGATATCGAGTACAGGGCCCTGACCGTTGCCGCCAGCGACCGCGAGAACGCGATCATCAACGTCCTGCGCTACTACGAGGCGAAAAACGCCATCGTCTTCTGCTCCACGCGTGCGGCGGTGAACCACCTGACGGCGCGGTTCAACAATCGCGGCTTTTCCGTCGTCGCCCTGTCGGGCGAGTTGAGCCAGAACGAGCGCACGCATGCGCTCCAGGCCATGCGCGACGGGCGGGCGCGGGTGTGTATCGCCACCGACGTGGCGGCGCGCGGCATTGACCTGCCGAACCTTGAGTTGGTCATCCACGCCGACCTGCCGACCAATTCTGACACGCTGCTGCACCGCAGCGGGCGTACGGGGCGGGCGGGCCGCAAGGGCGTGAGTGCGCTCATCGTCCCGCAGAACGCGCGGCGCAAGGCCGAGCGGCTGTTGCAGGGGGCCAAGATCCAGGCTGCGTGGGCGTCGCCGCCTTCCGCCGACGATGTGCTGCGGCGTGACAATGAGCGGCTTCTGGCCGATCCGGCGCTGGCCGAGCCCGTGAGCGAGGACGAGGCAGCCTTCGTCGACGAGCTCCTGCAGAACCGCGATGTGCGCCAGGTCGCGGCGGCCTTTATAAGGCTTTATCGCGGCGGCAAGTCGGCGCCCGAGGACCTGATGCCGGTTGCCCACCGCGACGAGCGGCAGCGCGAGGACACAAGGCCCTCGTCCCGCAACGATTTCGCCGAGAGCGCTTGGTTCTCGCTTTCGGTGGGACGCAAGCAGAATGCCGAGCCGCGTTGGCTCATTCCGCTTCTGTGCCGCGCCGGCGGCATCTCCAAGCGCGAGATCGGTCAGATCAAGATGCAGACCGAGGAAACTTTCGTCGAGCTGGATGCCGCCAGCGTCAAACGGTTTTTGGCCGCCGTCGGTCCGGACATGACGTTGGAAAATGCGATACGCCTGAAGCAGCTTGACGGCGTGCCGGATTTCTCGCGCTCCAGCCACGCAAAGCCCTATGCGGGCGGCAAGCCCGCGCGCGGCGAAGCCGCCGGCGGCTGGGAAAAACCCGGCAAGAAGCCCTTCAAGAAGCCGCACCGCAAGGGCGGCAAACCGGGCGCCGCGGGGCCGGAAGGCGAGGCCAGGTTCTTCAAGAAGAAAGCCGATGCGGGCGGCGCAGCCAAGCCGAAGAAGGCGAAGAAAAAGGCCCCTTGACCAGGGCCAGGTGCCGCGCGGTCGGACTTTACCCTGCTTTCCGGATCGAATGAGGAATTGGGGCGTTACGGTGCAGTGCGTTGATTTGCGACGCGGGCCGCTGCATCCACCATTGCCGGGTTTCCGGCCGTGCGGCGGGGCGGCGCACAGCTGGAGTTCTTGCCCATGGACGTCATCCGCATACTGCTTTCGATACTCATTCCGCCGCTCGGCGTGTTCCTGCAGGTCGGTATCGGCATCCAGTTCTGGCTAAATCTGCTGCTTACGCTGCTGGGCTACATTCCTGGCGTCATCCACGCGGTATGGATCATCACGAGGCGCTGATGCAGGCGGGCGCCCTCGACGACAGACGGGAGGCCGGACGCCCGGTACCCGATCCCCGGATCGAGAACCTCGACCGGCTCGCTACCCTCCTCGACACGCGCTGGGGCATTCCCGGAACGCCGTTCTCGTTCGGCATCGACGGCGTGGCAAGTCTTCTTCCGGTGGTCGGCGACGGCGCCACGGCCCTCATCTCTGCCTATATCGTGTACCGCGCTGCCCGGCTGGGCGCTCCGCGCGGCCTGCTCCTGCACATGACGGCGAATGTCGGGCTCGACTTTGCGGTCGGCTCAGTGCCGGTTATGGGCACGGTTTTCGATGTTTTCTTCAAGGCCAACAAGCGGAATGTCAGCCTCCTGCGCCAACATCTGGAGAGCGAGGCCGGCTAAACCGGAGCCACGCAGAGCTGTTAAGCGCCAGTGTGTGTTGCGCTGCAGCAATGTTGCCGCTATTACCCCTCCTACAACCATCCTGGACCCGGTGAAACTCCGGGTGGCTCCGCCGGCCGCTTATCCGCTGGCTCAATCATCTCGCATCCCGCATTTTTCCGCCCCACCCGGCGGCGGAGCGGGCTTGTTCTGGACGATCAATGATTTCAATTTCCCATTACCGCGACCAATGGTTCGGCAATGTCCGCGCGGATATGCTTTCTGGCCTCGTCGTCGCGCTTGCGCTCATTCCCGAGGCCATCGCCTTTTCCATCATCGCCGGCGTCGATCCCAAGGTGGGACTTTTCGCCTCTTTCTCCATCGCCGTCATCACCGCCATCGCCGGCGGCAGACCAGGCATGATCTCCGCAGCCACGGCAGCCACCGCTGTGCTGATGGTGACTTTGGTCAAGGATCATGGCCTGCAATATCTCCTGGCCGCCACCGTTCTGGCCGGCTTTTTGCAGGTCGGCGCGGGGCTTTTGCGGCTCGGCCACCTCATGCGTTTCGTCTCGCGTTCGGTAATGACCGGTTTCGTCAACGCGCTGGCGATCCTCATCTTCATCGCGCAGCTTCCCGAACTCATCGGCGTTCCCAATCTCACCTATGTGATGGTGGCGGGCGGTCTGGCGATCATCTATCTGTTTCCCCGGCTGACCACGGCGATCCCTTCGCCGCTCGTCTGCATCGTGGTCCTCACGGCGCTCTCCATCGGCTTCGGCTTCGATCTGCGCACCGTGGGCGATATGGGCGAGCTTCCGTCCACGTTGCCGGTGTTCCTCATCCCCGACATCCCGCTCAATCTCGAAACGCTGCAGATTATCCTGCCTTATTCGGCCGCAGTGGCGGCGGTCGGCCTCCTGGAATCGCTGATGACGGCGTCGCTGGTGGACGAGCTCACCGACACGCCGAGCGACAAGAACCAGGAATGCATCGGCCAGGGCCTTGCCAACACGGCAACCGGCTTCATCGGCGGCATGGCGGGCTGCGCGATGATCGGCCAGTCGATCATCAATGTGAAATCGGGCGGCCGCGGCAGGCTTTCCTGCTTCAGCGCCGGCGTTTTCCTGCTGTTCATGATCGTGGTGCTGGGCGAATGGGTGCGCCAGATCCCGATGGCCGCGCTCGTCGCCATCATGATCATGGTGTCGATCGGTACGTTCTCGTGGTCCTCGATCAAGGGCTTGCGCGAACATCCGCTCTCGTCCTCGATCGTCATGCTGGCGACCGTCGTCTTCGTCGTTTTCACGCATAATCTGGCCATCGGCGTGCTTGTCGGCGTGCTCCTGTCCGGCATTTTCTTTGCCGGCAAGATCGCCCAGATTTTCCGCGTCACGTCGGTGCTCTCCGATGACGGCAAGGCGCGCACCTACAAGGTGGAGGGACAGCTCTTCTTCGCTTCGGTCGAGGACTTCAACAAGGCCTTCGACTTCAAGGAAGCGCTGGAGAAAGTGGTTATCGACGTCTCCCGCGCCCACATCTGGGACATTTCGAGTGTTGCCGCACTGGACATGATCGTGCTCAAGTTCCGGCGCGATGGCGCCGATGTCGAGATATTCGGCATGAACGAGGCGAGCGAGACCATCGTGGACAAGCTCGGCATTCACGACAAGCCGGGCGCGCTTGAGAAACTGATGGGGCACTAGACATGAAGATCACCGCTTTTGTAGACGGCTCCATCTATTCGCAGAGCGTATGCGACCATGCGGCATGGGTGGCGGCGCACGCCGGCGCGTCCGTCGAGCTTCTGCACATCCTCGGTCGGCGCGAGACGGCGAGTGCGCCTTCCAACCTTTCCGGCGCCATCGCGCTCGGCGCACGCTCGAGCCTGCTGGAGGAGCTCTCCGAACTTGACGAGCAACGGGCGAAGCTGGCGCAGAAGCGCGGGCGCGCGATCCTCGACGATGCCGCCGGCATGGTTCACCTCGCCGGCGTCGATGCCGTCACGACCAAGCTCCGGCGCGGCGACATCGTCGAGACTGTGACGGAGATCGAAGCCGACACCGATATGTTCGTCATCGGCAAGCGCGGCGAGGCAGCGGACTTCGCCAAGCTGCATCTGGGCTCCAATCTGGAACGGGTGGTGCGCACGAGCACGAAGCCGGTCTTCGTGGCCTCGCGCGCATTCAAGCCCATCGACAAGGTGCTGGTCGCTTTCGACGGGGGTCCGAGCAGCATCAAGGCGGTCGACGCAATGGCGCGGTCGCCTCTCTTCGCCGGTCTCACCGTCAAGCTGCTCACCGTAGGCAGCGACAGCGATGATGCCAGAAGGCGGCTGGAAGACGCCCGCGCCACGCTGGCCGCTGGCAGCATCGAAGCCGAAATCGAGATCGCTTCCGGCCAGGCCGAGATCGTCATCGCCGAACGCGTGGAAAGCGAGCAGTTCCGGCTTTTGGTCATGGGCGCTTATGGACATTCGCGCATCCGCAGCCTGATCATCGGTTCGACCACGACGGAAATGCTGCGTTCATGCAAGATACCGGTGCTGCTGTTTCGATAACGTGGGCTCCGCCCGGCTTCGCCACATCCCGCCTGCGCCATCCTTAAAAACGAATGGCGGGCCGGGGCCCGCCATTCGAACACGTATCACGAAGCTGCGATCAGCTCGCGGCTTCCTCGCCGGCGGGCTCTTCCGCCGGAGCTTCGGCGGCAGCTGCTTCTGCCTCGGCGGCAGCGGCCTTGGCGTCTTCCTCGGCCTGCTTGGCCTCGGCGGCGCGCTCCTGGGCCTTCTTGCCGGGCTCGGCCTTTTTCGGGTTGCTGCGGGCCGGACGCTCGGCCAGGCCTGCATCGGCCATGAAGCGCAGCACGCGGTCGGTCGGCAGCGCGCCCTGGTCGAGCCAATGCTTGATGCGCTCTTCGTTGAGCTTCACGCGCTCGCCGTCCTTGGGCAGCATCGGGTTCCAGGAACCCAGCTGCTCGATGAAACGGCCGTCGCGCGGGCTGCGCACATCGGCCACCACAACGTGGTAATAGGGACGCTTCTTGGAGCCCGCGCGGGCCAGACGTATTTTAAGTGCCATGTTTCTTCCTTTCGATGATGGCTAGACCGGCAGAACGTGCCGGAAACGCAAGCGCGGCTCGCCGCGCAATTCCGTTGGTGGCAGGGGCGAAGCCCCGAGCCGCTTGATGACAGCCTGCGAGAGCAGGTTGTCGGGATGGACGAAGCTCATCAGCGGCGGCAGGTTCAGCTCCCGCGCCGCCCACAGCTGAACGCGCCGGGCCGCTTCCGTCGCATAGCCCCTGCCCTCGAAGCCTTCGAAAAGGCCCCAGGCCAGTTCCGGTTCGTCGAGCATGGGCGGATGCCAAAGTCCCGCGTAACCCGCCGCCTCGCTCCCATCCTTCGGCTGAACCGCGAACATGCCGTAGCCGTTGAGCGCCCATTCTCCGAAGCCGGCAGCAAAGGAGGTCCATGCCTGGAAGTCGGTCTTGACCCCACCGCTATAGCGTGTGCGTTCCGGATCGGCGCAGAAGACCGCATAGGCGGGAAAATCCTCCCGACGCCAGGCACGCAATATCAGCCGCTCGCTTTCCAGGACGGGGATCATGTCTTGGCCTTCGCCCCTTCGCCGTTGCCGTGCTGTTCGGCAATCGCCTCATGGTGGCGGATCACCTCGCGGATGATGAAATTGAGGAACTTTTCCGCGAAATCCGGGTCCAGATTGGCATCGTCGGCAAGCCGACGCAGCCGCTCGATCTGCTGCTTTTCGCGCGCCGGGTCCGCCGGCGGCAGATCGTGCCGCGCCTTGAGCACGCCCACCGCCTTGGTGCAGCGGAAGCGCTCGGCGAGCATGTGGATCAATGCTGCATCGATATTGTCGATCGACGCCCGCAGATCCAGAAGCTGTGCCCTTGCCGTGTCCTGCTCCATTTCCGCCCCCTATTTCTTCTTCGGCAGGCCGGGCAGTCCTGGCAAACCGCCGCTGGGAAGGCCGGGAAGCCCCTTCGGCAGGCCGCCGCCCATACCGGCCGCCTCCGCCTGCTTCTGCAGGGCTTCGAGCTGTTTCGGATCCATCTTGGAAAGGTCGGGCAGGCCGCCGCCCATTCCCGGCATGCCGCCCGGCATCCCGCCGAGCCCCATCTTCTGCGCCATGCCGCCCATCATGCCCCGCATCATGCCGCCCTTTTTGCCCTTGCCGCCCATGGATTTCATCATGTCGGCCATCTGGCGGTGCATCTTGAGAAGCTTGTTGATCTGCGCCGCATCCGTGCCGGAGCCGGCAGCGATGCGCTTCTTGCGGCTGTGCTTCAGGAGGTCGGGATTGGACCGCTCCTTCGGCGTCATCGACTGTATGATGGCGATCTGCCGCCCGAACATCTTGTCGTCGAGACCGGCGGCGGCCATCTGGTCTTTCATCTTGCCCATGCCGGGCATCAGGCCCATGATGCCGCCCATGCCGCCCATCTTCTGCATCTGCGCAAGCTGATCGGCCAGATCGTTCAGGTCGAACTTGCCGGCCTGCATCTTCTTGGCCATCGCCGCAGCTTTTTCCTGGTCGATGGTCTCCGCCGCCTTTTCGACCAGGCTGACGATGTCGCCCATGCCCAGGATGCGGTCGGCGATGCGCTTGGGGTGGAATTCCTCAAGCGCGTCCATCTTCTCGCCGACGCCGATCAGCTTGATCGGCTTGCCGGTAACGGCGCGCATGGAAAGGGCGGCACCGCCGCGCCCGTCGCCATCCATGCGGGTCAGCACCAGGCCGGTGATGCCGACGCGCTCGTCGAAGCTCGTAGCAAGGTTCACCGCGTCCTGGCCGGTGAGCGAATCGGCCACCAGCAGTATCTCATGCGGATTGGAGACACGCTTGATCTCCGCCATCTCGGCCATCAGCGGCTCATCGATATGGGTGCGGCCGGCCGTATCGAGAATGATCACGTCATGGCCGCCAAGCCTTGCCGCCTGCACGGCGCGCTTGGCAATGTCTACCGGCGTTTGTCCGCTCACGATGGGCAGCGTGGCAACCGAAACCTGCTCGCCGATCTGCCTGAGCTGCTCCTGCGCGGCCGGCCGCCGCGTATCGAGCGAGGCCATCAGCACCTTCTTGCCCTGGCGCTCCGTCAGCCGCTTGGCGATCTTGCCGGTAGTCGTCGTTTTGCCCGAGCCCTGCAGGCCGACCATCATGAGGACGACGGGGGCCGGCGCGTTGAGGTCGATGGTCTCGCCCTCCGCGCCCAGCATCTCGACCAGTTCGTCGTGGACGATCTTGACGACCATCTGGCCGGGCTTGACGGACTTCAGCACCTCGGCGCCGACAGCCTTCTCGCGCACGCGGTCTGTGAAGGAACGCACCACGTCGAGCGCGACATCGGCCTCGATCAGCGCGCGGCGCACTTCGCGCAGCGCCGCCGAGACATCCGCCTCGGACAGGGCACCGCGGCCGGTCAGGCCATTCAGGATGGAGCCAAGGCGCTCCTGAAGCGATTCAAACATCCACGTTCCTCTTGATCTCATGTCCTACTGAACACGAGAGGTAATGCATCCGCGCCGCAGGTTAAACCTCGCGCAAAGCCGAAAAGCACCCGGGGGCGCATCGCGCTGCCGGGTGTTGACCTCCAGGATCGTCTTCAAGAACGAAGCGCCCTGGTCGGCTGCTCGGAGTTTCAAACTCGTCGCGGAAAGTGGGGGCTGTAGACCCTAAAACAGAACCCGAGTCAAGCTTTCGGCATCGGGCCGGGGTGTATACTTCCAGAGGCGGAACCGGCGCCGCGGCTCTGGCGGCGCCGGTCTGTCCCGCTAACGCATCACATAGACGATGCGGCGGGAGTCCGGCTCGACCAGAACCGGCTGCCCGTTCACATAGACGTAGCGATATTGATAGTCAGGTATCTCGCGTATTTCGACTGTCTCGGGCAGGCCAGCGCCGACCACCACCTCACCTTCGAGGTAGACCGGTTCCACGCGGTTTTCCTGAACATAAGTGACGACCTCCTGCGGAGGAGTGATCGTGTCGACCGCACCGCCGGCCACGGCACCTGCCGCACCGCCGATCGCCGCGCCTACGGGCCCGCCAATGATGGCACCCGCAACCGCACCGGTTGCACCTCCGGCCACGGCCCCGGTGCCTTCCGTGCTTGCGGTTGTTTCATAGGTCACCGTCGGCACCGCCTCAGGCCGGGTCTCGGACAGCACAACCGTGTCCTGCCCCTCGATGCTGGCGGTCAGATAGTCGGAATAGGCCCATCCTTCGACACCGGCATGAGTCACCCGGCACCACTTACTGCCTTCGATGCAGCCATTGATGGTCGCTTCTTCAGATGCGCCGATCACGCCGATGACCGAGTGCTGCGGTCCCGGTCCGGACCGGATGTTGAGATCGGTCGTCGCGGTCGCCGCGACTTGGGCCATGGCGACGCCCGTAAACGAAAGCAGCGCCACCGCTGCCGTCGCAGTTTTCAAACCCAAAACTTTCATATCGAGTCTCCTTCAAAGCCCCTTCCGGCTCTTCGAACAAAAACCAGCAGGGTTTGGTTCCGTGAGCAGCACCGCCACCGCAAGCGGCACAGGTGACAAAGGTTGCATTCGCTGCCACAATACCGCCGAATTCGATTCTCGAGGGGGACATGATGGCGCTTGGCGGCAAGGCTGGCTGGCTGGCTGCAACTCTGGTTGCGCTTCTTCTAATCGGCGAACCTGCACTTGCTGCCGGCTGCGGCAACGATGCCGCCGGTTTCGAAGCCTGGAAGCGCCAGTTCACACAGGAAGCCGCGGCCCGCGGCGTCGGGCGCCGGGCGCTCGACGCGCTGCAGGGCACCCGCTATGCCAGTAAGACGATTGCCGCCGACAGGGGCCAGAAGAGCTTCAAGCTCTCGCTCGCCAGCTTCATGCAGAAGCGCGGAGCAAATGCCATCGTCTCGCGCGGCAAGGGCATGAAGAAGAAGTATGCCAGCCTGTTCGCCAATATCGAGCAGCGCTATGGCGTACCGTCCGGCCCCCTGATTGCGATCTGGGGCATGGAGACGGGTTTTGGCGGCTTCCTCGGCAATCAGAACATCCTCTCCGCCGTCGCCACGCTTGCCTATGATTGCCGCCGTTCGGAATTCTTCACCGGCCATCTCTACGGCGCACTCGCCATGATAGACCGCGGCATGATGAGCCCCGACGCCATAGGCGCAGCCCATGGCGAGCTGGGTCAGACCCAGTTCCTGCCGGGCAACGCGCTGAAATTTGCCGTCGACGGTGACAGGGATGGCCGCATCGACATGATCCGCTCTGCCGCCGACGCGCTGGCCTCCACGGCCAATTTCCTGCGCGCCCATGGCTGGCGTCCCGGTGCCGGCTATCAGCCCGGGCAACCGAACTTCCGCGCGATCGAGGGCTGGAACGCCGCCAGCGTCTACCAGCAGGCGATTGCCATTATAGCCAGGGATATCGATGGGTGAGGAGCGGTCCGCGCAGCGGATGAAAAGCCAATGCTTTGGCTTTTCAAGCGACGAACGCCCGGAGCCATAGCGAAGGGCCGGCAGGCGCTCAATGACGTTCCCCTTTAAAAAGAAAAGGCCGGCGTCACCGCCGGCCCCCTTGCATCCTCATCAGCCGCGTTTCCGCGCCGCCAGCGTCCTTAGCCGAAGCGCGTTGAGCTTGATGAAGCCGGCCGCGTCCTTCTGGTCATAGGCGCCCTGGTCGTCCTCGAAGGTCACAAGCGCGTCCGAATAGAGCGACTTGTCCGACTTGCGGCCGGTCACGATGACATTGCCCTTGTAGAGTTTCAGGCGAACCTCGCCCTCCACATCCTCCTGGCTCTTGTCGATCGCCGCCTGCAGCATTTCGCGCTCCGGCGAGAACCAGAAGCCGTTATAGATCAGCTCTGCATAGCGCGGCATCAGCTCGTCCTTCAGATGCGCGGCGCCCCGGTCGAGCGTAAGCGATTCCATCGCGCGGTGCGCCTGCAGGAGAATAGTCCCTCCGGGCGTCTCGTAGACGCCGCGCGATTTCATGCCGACGAAGCGGTTTTCCACGAGGTCGAGGCGGCCGATGCCGTTGTCGCGGCCCAGATCGTTGAGCGCCGCAAGCAGCGTCGCCGGCGACATCGCCTTCCCATTGAGCGCAATGGCGTCGCCGCGTTCGAAGCCGATGGTAATCTCCGTCGGTTGATCCGGCGCGTCCATCGGCGAAACCGAGCGCTGATGCACATATTCCGGCGGCTCGTTCCACGGATCTTCGAGAACTTTGCCCTCCGAGGAGGAATGCAGGAGGTTGGCATCGACCGAGAACGGCGCCTCGCCCCGCTTGTCCTTCGGCACCGGAATCTGGTGCGCCTCGGCGAAGTTCAGAAGGTCGGTGCGAGACTTGAATTCCCAGTCGCGCCATGGCGCGATCACCTTGATGTCCGGGTTCAGCGCATAGGCCGAGAGCTCGAAGCGCACCTGGTCGTTGCCCTTGCCAGTCGCGCCATGTGCAATGGCGTCGGCGCCGGTCTCGGCGGCGATCTCCACTAGGCGCTTGGAAATCAGCGGCCGCGCAATCGACGTGCCGAGCAGGTATACGCCCTCGTAGAGCGCATTGGCGCGGAACATGGGGAACACGAAGTCGCGGACGAACTCTTCGCGCACGTCCTCGATATAGATTTCCTTGATGCCGAGCATCTCGGCCTTCTTGCGAGCCGGCTCCAGCTCGTCGCCCTGCCCGAGATCGGCGGTGAAGGTGACGACCTCCGCGCCAAGCTCCGTCTGCAGCCATTTCAGGATGATCGAGGTGTCGAGGCCGCCTGAATAGGCAAGCACGACCTTTTTCACATTTTCCAGTTTCGCCATGGTCTTTTCCGGTAGTGGAGGTAAAGGGCCGGCACATGGGGCCGGTCGGAAGACAATGGCGCGATCTTTTAACAGGAAAAGGCGCGGCAGCAAGGGCACGCCGCGCCTTGAAGGACAGTTAGGCCCGATGGGATCAGGCGATGGTCAGAAATCAGGTGCCACGCCTTACTTACAGGACTGGATGGAGTCCAGCGCCGCGGTCAGCCCGAGCAGCGAAAACGTATAGCCCGTGTCGTTGCCCCGGCCGGATTTGGCGGCGATTTTCATGTCGGTGCCGGCCTTCATGGCGGCGAGAAGCTGCGGCTCTTCCGCAGCATTCTCAAGCCAGGCCGATTTGCCCTGGGTGAACATCGAGAAGGACTTGCCGCCCACCGTGACCGTTACCTTGGATCCTTCCTGAAGATCGTAGGCAGCGATGAACTGAGGCTCGAACGCGACGTTCTGCCCCGGCTTCTGGCTGACGAAGAAGAAGATGTCGCCATGGTCCAGGCTGGCGGGTTCCTTCGCCTTCGGCACGCTCATCACATAGCAGACCTTGCCGCTGTCGGACTGGTAGCTATAGGTGCCCCAGTCGCGGTGTTGCCCGACTGCGGTGGCCTGGGAATAGGCCGGTCCGCCGGCGACGACTGCGCCCAACAGAATGAGTGACGAGAAGATTGCTCGCATTGTCCTGACCATTACTTTGTCTCTGTCTGCATTTGTGTTGGCAGCGACCTCAAAGGTTCATACCGTGAAGCCTGATCGCTTCATTTTTATTTAATCTGGGTTACCAAAGGGTGAAGCCGCGTCAAGCGAACCGCCCAAAAAGACGCCGGCCTTGGATGCCGCGATCACAATGAATGCCTCCATGCCCCGACACAAGCGTTGAATCGGATGAAAAAGGCAAGAGTTTGACCCCCCACAGTATGACCGAACCGGCATAGCAGCCATGATTGCCCGCAGGCCCTAGCGCTGTTCTTCGGCTTCCAGTGTCCGTTGGGCCGCCTGCCGGTGGACCGGGGTAACATGCGTCCGCACGGCATTCAGCGCCGCCATCAGTACCGCGACATCGTCGGTGAAACCGAACCCGGCCAGGAAATCGGGGATCGTGTCTAGCGGCAGAATGAAATAGGCGAGCGCCGCCAGAAGTATGCCGCGCACCCGCGGCGGCGTGTCCCGGTCGAGGGCGCAGTAATAGCCCGCCACCACGTCTTCCATGAAAGGAACCTGCCGCGCAGCGCGCCTTGCCGTTTTCCAGAAGCGGTCGCGGACGCGCTCTTCGCGGCGACGGTTGTCGTCCTCGCTTCCGGGGGCAAGGATCTCACCGATTTTCACGTCTTCCATCATGATCGCATCATGTGGGGAGCACCAGCCTCATTGCAATAGCTTCGCCGCGGCCGTCCTGGGCCTGGAAGAATTCATGAGTGAAATTAGAATGATTCTAAACTATTGAAAAACATTGAGTTTCCCGATTTCATAAGCTACGAGGACCCGCCAGTTCAATGACAGGACCTTGAATCCCGTTGATTGAGGAAGGTGGCTTTGCGGGTGTCCGCCGGGTCACGCAACGGCTTTTGCCGTGGATATTCCTTCCTCACCGCCGGGTTCAGCGTATAGCCGGCCTGCTCGGCATGGGGGACCAGATGACCTATATTCGGACAACGGCCCTTGCCGCGCTTGTTCTCTCGTGGGCGGTCGCCATACCCATCTCCGCTTTTGCCGAAACGATCACCGTTACCGACGTCACTGGCCGCGAGGTTGCGGTGGAGACTCCGGTGGAACGGGCGATCCTCGGCGAGGGCCGGCAGCTCTACGTCCTTGCCGCTCTTGACCGCGAAGATCCTGCCCGGCGCATCGCCGCATGGCGCAATGATTTGAAGGAGGCCGATCCGGCAACCTATCAGGCCTATCTGCAGCGCTTTCCCGAGTTCGCCGGGGTTCCGACATTTTCCGGTTATGAGGACAGTCTGGTCGACCTGGAAACGACGATTGTGCAAAAGCCCGATGTCGTGATCCTGAACTACGAGACCGTGCAGGCGGCGGAAGAGGCCCAGTATATCGAAAAGCTCGCCGCGCTCGAAATTCCCGTCGTCTATGTCGATTTCCGCCGGCGGCCCATGGAGAACACCGAGCCGACGATCCGGCTTTTCGGCCAGCTCTTCGGCCAGGAAAAGCGCGCCGAGGCTCTCATAGAGTTCCGCCGGCGGGAAATCGCGCGGGTGACGGACGTCATCGCCGCCACCAGCCCCAACCGCCCCCGCGTGCTGATAGACAGGGCGGGCGGCTATTATGAGGATTGCTGCCACACATTCGGTGATGAGAACTTCGGAAAATTCGTCGAAATCGCCGGCGGAGACAACATCGCTCGCAACATTCTGCCCGGCACCTTCGGCCAGCTCAATGCCGAACAGGTGATCGCCGCCGACCCGCAGCACGTCATCGTCACCAGCGCCCACTGGGAAGCCTATGTGCCGGGCGGCACCTGGGTTCCGGTAGGCGCCGGAGGCGATCCGGCAGAGGCAATGCACAAACTGGAGTTTTATCCCTCGCGCCCCGCCTATACCGGAATTCCGGCGCAAAAGACGCAATCGTTCCACGCCATCTGGCACCAGTTCTACAACAGCCCCTACCAGTTCGCCGCCATCCAGCAGATCGCCAAATGGCTGCACCCCGAACTGTTCGCCGACCTCGACCCCGATGCCAATTTCCGCCGCCTGCACGATGAATTCCTGCCGGTGGATTACCAGGGCGGCTACTGGGTCTCGCTGTCGAATGGCAAAGACTGATTTTTTGAAGAAGGAAATATTGCAATGCATTTGAAGCAGATCGTTGGCGGAGCCTTGTTCGCCCTCTCCACGCTGGTTGCCGCGCACGCGGAGGAAATCACGGTAACCGACATTGCAGGGCGCCAGGTTACGCTCGACACTCCGGTCAAGCGCGTGCTCCTGGGCGAAGGGCGGCAGGTCCACGCGCTGGCCGCCATACGCGGGGACAAGGCTTTCGACGACGTAATCGCCTGGCGCGACGATCTCATGGGGTCCGATGCGGATTCCTACGCGCTTTACCGCGCCTTCGCGCCGCAGATCGAAGACCTGCCTCGGTTCGGATATATCCCCAAGGGCACCTTCGATGTCGAGGCGGCCATCGCGCTCGATCCGGGCGTGATCATCCTCAATCTCGAACAGTTCGAGGCCGCCATGGAAAGCGGCTTCTTCCAATACATGGACGCAGCGGGCGTGCCCGTCGTTTTCGTCGACTTCCGCGCCGATCTCGACAAGAACGGCGACCCAAGCCTGCGCCTCCTCGGCAAGCTCTTCGGCGTCGAGGAAAAGGCTGAGGAATACATCGCCTTTCGCCATAAGCAGCTGGGACGCGTCACCGATGTCCTCGAAAAGGCAAAGCCGGAAAAGCCTGTGGTGCTGCTCTACCGCGCGCCGGGCATCTCCTCCACCACGGCCTGCTGCAAGACTTTCGGTTCCTACAATTTCGGCAAGATGATCGAGCAGGCGGGCGGCATCAATGTCGGATCCTCATTCGGCGACACCACCTATGTCGACATCAATCCCGAACAGGTCATCGCCTCGGACCCCGAGCATGTGGTCGTTACCGGCGCCAACTGGGAATCCGTCTCCGACATCCAGGAATTCGTCAGGGTCGGTCCCGGCGCGCCGGAAGGTCCGGCGCTGGAGCGCCTGGCCCCGCTCGTGCAGGCACCTGCCTTCACCGGCATCCGCGCCGTGCGTGAAGGCAAGGTGCACGCCATCTGGCACCAGTTCTACAACAACCCCTACGATTACGTCGCCGTGCAGCGCTTCGCCAAATGGTTCTATCCGGAACTTTTCGCCGACCTCGACCCCGACGCCACCTTCCGCGAGCTGCATGAACGCTTCCTGCCCGTGGACTACCGCCCCGGCTACTGGGTCTCATTATCCGACAACACGAACTGAATATTGGAAAGGAATAAGCTATGCTTATCAAAGGACTGTTCGGCGGCGCACTGATCGCGCTGACGGCATGGACCTCGGCGGCCCTCGCGGAGGAGGTGACGGTCACCGACATCGCCGGGCGCGAGGTGAAGGTCGACGTACCCGTCGACAAGGTGATCCTCGGCGAAGGCCGTCAGATCTATCTCACCGCCGTGCTCGACACGGAAGATCCCTTCAAGCGCGTGGTCGGCTGGCGTGAGGATTTCTCCCAGGCCGATCCCGACAACTACGCCGTCTATCTGAAAAAATTTCCCGCCATGGCCGACATCCCCACCTTCGGCGGCTTCAAGGACGGCACTTTCGACGTCGAGCAGGCGATCGCGCTCGACCCCGATGTCATGATCATGAACATCGAGTCCAAGCAGGCGACGGAAGACGCGCAATATATCGAAAAGCTCGCCCAGGTGGGCATTCCGGTCGTCTATGTCGATTTCCGCGAGAACCCCTTCACCAACATCGAGCCGAGCATGCGCCTCATCGGCAAGCTGTTCGGCGAGGAAGAAAAGGCGGAAGCCTTCATCGACTACCGCGCCCGGCAGATCGCCCGCGTCACCGACGTGATCGCCGAGGCCAAGCCCGAGCGTCCGACGGTCTTCATCGACCGCGCCGGCGGCTATTCCGAGGATTGCTGCATGAGCTTCGGCGCGGATAATTTCGGCAAGTTCGTCGAGATGGCCGGCGGTGAGAACATCGCAAAGGGCATCATTCCCGGCACGTTCGGCACGGTCAACCCCGAGCAGATCATCGCCGCAAACCCCGACCAGGTGATCGTTACCGGCGGCAATTGGGACGCCTATGTGCCGGGCGGCGACTGGGTGGGTGTCGGCCCCGGCGCCGACACCGGCGAAGCGCTACGCAAGCTCAAGGCGCTGACCGGTCGCACAGCCTTCACCGGCGTAAAGGCCGTTGAGACTGGCCAATACCATGCCATCTGGCACCAGTTCTACAACAGCCCCTACCAGTTCGTCGCCATCCAGCAGATGGCCAAGTGGCTGCACCCCGAGCTCTTCGCCGAACTCGATGCGGAGGAGACCTTCCGGGAGCTTCACGAAAAGTTCCTGCCGGTGGACTACGCGCCGGGCCATTGGGTCTCCTTGTCCGATGCCCGCTGAGGTCACGGAAAATCCATCTGCCGCAATTCCTTCGGCATCGGGGCGCGGTCTTTACCGCGCCCTGGTCTGGCGCAAGCAGTTGATCCTGGCGGGGCTTGTGCTTGCCCTGCTCCTCAGCCTGTGCGTCGACCTCGCGCTCGGACCCGCCCGCTACGGGCTCGATCAGGTGGTGCTTGCGCTGATCGCGCCGGATGCCGTGCCGGTTCAGGTGCGCGTCGTGCTTTGGGAGATCCGCATGCCCATCGCCCTGATGGCGGTGGTGGTGGGTGCCGCGCTGTCGGTTGCCGGCGCCCAGATGCAGACGATCTTGAACAACCCGCTGGCAAGCCCCTTCACTCTCGGAATTTCCGCCGCCGCAGGCTTCGGCGCCGCCCTTGCGCTGGCCTTCGGCGTGGCGCTCATCCCGGCCGCCATCCAGTATGTGGTGCCGATGAATGCCTTCGTCATGGCCATGCTGACGGCGTTCCTGATCCATGTGCTCAGCATGAAGCAGGGCGTGACCGTGCAGACCATCGTCCTGCTCGGCATCGCGCTGGTCTTCACCTTCAACGCCCTTCTGGCGCTGGTGCAGTTCTTCGCCACCCAGGAGGCGCTGGCCGCGGTGGTGTTCTGGACCATGGGCAGCCTGACCAAGGCCACTTGGCCGAAATTCTGGATCACCCTGGCCGTGGTCCTCGTGGTGATCCCGCTTTTCGTCCGCCGCGCGTGGTCGCTGACTGCCATGCGGCTGGGCGAGGCGAAGGCGGAGAGTTTCGGCGTGAAGGTCGCGCGGATCAGGCTCGAAACACTGGTACTGGTGAGCCTTCTGGCGGCGATCCCCGTCGCCTTTGTCGGCACGGTCGGTTTTATCGGGCTGGTCGGCCCGCACATCGCGCGCATGCTCATCGGCGAGGACCAGCGCTTCTTCCTGCCCGCCTCGGCGCTCGCCGGCGCGCTCATTCTGTCGATCAGCTCGGTGGTCTCCAAGACGCTGATACCGGGCACCATCTTCCCGATCGGCATCGTCACCTCCCTTGTGGGCATCCCGTTCTTCATCTCCCTCATCTTCAGCAATGCGAGGCGGTCATGGTGAGCATTCGTCTGAACGATCTAGGCGCCGGATATGGCCGCAAGCCGGTCGTGTCCGGGATCTCGACGCCGGCTTTCGGCGCCGGCGAGGTCATTGCCGTGGTCGGTCCCAACGCCGCCGGCAAATCGACGCTGTTCAAGCGTATCGCCGGCCTGCTGAAAGGGCCCGGAGAGGTGGTCCTGGAGGTGGAGGCCAATGGATGGGCGAGTGGCCGCGCGATCAGCTACATGCCCCAGGACAATTCATCCAGCGCCGTTCTGAGCGTTTATGAATCCATCGTCCTGGCGCGCAAACAGGGCAGCTCGCTCCATGTCGGCGACGACGATCTGCGGGTGGTCGATGCGACCGTGGAAGCGCTCGGTATCGAGTCCATCGTCGCCCGCAATATCGGCGATCTCAGCGGCGGTCAGCGCCAGCTTGTAAGCATCGCCCAGACGCTCGCCCGCGAGCCGCAGGTTCTGTTGATGGACGAGCCCACATCCGCGCTCGACCTGCATCGCCAGATCGGTGTGCTCTCGCTGGTCCGGCGGCTGGCGCGCGAGCGCGGCATGGTGATTTTCATCGCCCTGCACGACCTCAACCACGCGCTGCGCTTCGCCGACCATGTGATGGTCATTGCCAATGGCGGCCTGCATGCCTGCGGCCCTGTGGCGAAGGTCCTGACGCCGGCGCTTTTGCGCAGCGTCTACGAGATCGAAGCGCGCATCGAGCGATGCTCGCAGGGCCAGCCCCATGTGATCGTCGACGATGTGGCGGGCGACCGACCCGTTGCGAGCTTCGCGCTGAGCGCATGACAGGCGAAGAGACAGCCCTGCGGGCGAATTACGGGCTCAAGGACGAGATCCGCGACTATTGGTCGGGCCGGGCCGCGACCTTCGACGATTCGCCTTCGCACCGGATCGACGAGGAATACGGCATGCCCGAGTGGCATCGGCTCATCCGCCAGGCCTGCGGCCTCGAGCCATCCGGGAACCTTGCCGGCCATCGGGTGCTGGACATCGCCTGCGGCACCGGAGAGGTCAGCCGCATGCTCTGCGGCCTTGGAGCGATGGTGACTGGCATCGACTTTTCCGAAACTATGCTGGCAACGGCTCGCCGCAAGCTGGACGGACAGGCGTGGAGCGGCCTCCTCTGCGACGCCGAGGCGCTCGCGCTCCTCCCCGACGCGCATTTCGACCTGGCAGTCACCCGCCATCTCGTCTGGACCCTGACCGATCCGACGGCCGCTTTCGCCGAATGGCGGCGCGTGCTGAAGCCGGGCGGCAGGATATTGATCGTCGACGGCAATTGGGCGGCGCCCAGGGGCATTCTCCAGCGCGTCCGTAACTGGCTGGCGAACCGGCTGGAACCAGCAGCCGAGCCCGACCGCCTCGATCGCGAACGGCACAGCGCCATTCTGTCCCGTGTCGCCTACGCTGAGGGCCTGACGCCTGAGAAGCTGGAGCATGATCTGCGCCAGGCCGGGTTCACCGAATGCCGGATATTATCGGTGCATCGCCTCTATGGACCGGGCATGCGAAACGCCGGCCTCGCCCAGCGCCTGCGGCTGACCGGCACCCACCGCTTCGCGCTCGTGGCTGGTTGAGGCCCGGCCCGTCGCACCACATAAGCCTCAGTACCGCCCCTCCACCCGCCTGCCGTCACCTTCTCCCCGCAAGGCAGGCAGCCGCATATGTCGGCGTCTTCCCCCACTCCGTCCCGCTTCGCGGTCCACCCCTCCCCCGCAACGGGGGAGAGGAAACGCCGGCCGTGGCGCGAGAGCCCTTCCTCTCCCCCACTCTTGGTGGGGGAGAGGTGGATCGGCCGAAGGCCGAGACGGAGTGGGGGAGCAACGCCGCTTCCGAACGGGTGAAGGAGGATGGCCGCGACGTCGGCGCCCCCTCGCTCCGTTTACGGGTGAGGGTGAGGGGCGGCGACGCGGCTTCGTTCACTTGTAAACGTCCGGCGTTTGCCCCCTCGGCGTCGTTCTGCCCGGGCTTTTGGTCTGGACGCGGGTTTCGATGGTGAGGGTGTATTTGGGGGCGGTCTGTTTCCAGCGGTGCTGGATGAGCTTGCGGACGGCCCTGGTGCGTTTGGCGGCGGTCCTGCGGTCGGTGTCGGGGTCGATATAGGCAAGGCTGAGCGTTGCCGGCTCGGTGGCCAGCACGGCGATCAGCCGGTCGAGGCCGGCCTCCCATTCGGGCCGGAGCGTGGTGGAACCGGGGGCGAAGGCGTCCGCGGTCAGGTCGAGCCGCACCACGCGGCCGATGGCGGCGGCGAAGTTGAGGCGCGAGGCCTTGCCGGCGGTCAGCCGCACCGCGCGCGGGTTCTCGCTGGTGAGCCTGTAGCCGGTGGGCAGGGTGCGGGTGTCGAGCTTCATCAGGAAGGTCGAGCCGATGCGCTGGTCGGGCAGGTCGGCGCAGGCCACGTGGAAGCGGCCATGCCTGTCGGTGGTGATCAGCAGCCCGCTGACGGTGGCCACCCGGACGCCGGCAAGGCCGCGCTCGCCGTCGTCCTGATAGCCGTTGCGGTTGGTATCGTCGAACACCTTGCCGATGACGTCGCCGCAGTCGAAGACCGGCTCGACCACCACTTCCACGGTCGCCGTGGCGACCGGCGTCAACCGCTCTCCGCTTAGGTTCTCCACCCATGTGCGGTTGACGTATTCTCCCGGTCCCGCGGCGGCGGATACCGTGAGGCTCAGCCCGATTTCGATCTCTGCTTCGAACGCTCCAGCTCCAACCTCGACGTCTGACGACAGAGGGATATTCTCGAATGACAGCCGTCGCCCGTCGACCCGTGGCGCAACCGCTGTCCCGCCGACCGTCGCGGAACCCTCGACGAAGGAGAATCCGGCCGGAATCTCATCGACGACATTCTCCACCGAGGCGCGGAGCGGGCCTGACACCCGCACCCGGATCGTGTAAGGCACCCGTTGGCCAGGTTGAACCCGCGTAATCGCTGCTGTCTTGGATATCTCCATGTCCGGTTCGACGGAGATGTCGACGAGCGCCTGCGCCTCGCCCGATTCGACGGGTCGGCCATCCGGATCCGTGCCTTCGGCCGTCGCCGTGTTGACGATACCGTTCAGCACCTTCTGCGCGTTCGCGATGTCCTCGCCGCTCATCCTGTAGGCAGCTGCGAAGGTCTGGCTTGCCCCTGGCGCCAGGTCGGCAGAAGCTGGCGTGAAGCCCGACAGGCTGACCGTTCCCGCTTTGCCGTCGAAGAGCGGGCCGGCATCCTTCGGCGCCACGTTCGCCAGCGTCATATTGCCGGTGTTTGTGACCGCAAATTCATAGACAATCTCGTCTCCGGCATCGATGGCTCCATTGCCGTTGGCGTCCCGGTATTCCCCCGTCTTGACAAGGGAAAGGCCCGGGCTGCCTTCTATGAAGATCGCCGCCTGTGCCGTATCGACGACTGAATGGCCGTCGGGAGCCGTGCCCGTCACGGTAGCCGTGTTCGATACCCGGCCCGCATCCACATCCGCCTGCGTCAGCGGATAGCTGGCCGTGAAGGTGCCGCTGTCGACCGCTCCTGGCACAAGGCTGGGTATCGGACCACCTTCCACCGTCACCCGCGGATCGTCCACGGCGACATCCGCCAGCGTTACATTACCGGTATTCGTCAACGTGAAAGCGTAGGCGATGTGGTCGCCCACATCCGCAACGCCGTTGCCGTTCGTGTCGACATGAGCCGCGATTTTCTCCAGCATGATAGCCTCGATGCTGGCCAGGAGCAGGGTCTTGCTCCCCTCGGCGCTGACATTATCGCCACCAGGCGTCGTCCCCGTCGCCGTTGCGGTGTTCTCGACCATTCCCGCGTCGATGTGCTCCTGCGTGAGATCGAGAACCGCAGTAAAGGTCGTGCCGTCGCTGCCGCCAGGCGCGAGGCTGGGTATCGGATCACCCGATACAACTGCGTCCGGGTCCGTCACGACGACGTTCGACAGTGTTACATTGCCCGCATTCCCGACCACAAAGGTATAGCCCACACGATCGCCGGCATCGGGGATGCCGTTGCCGTTGGCATCGACATAGATGCCGGTTTTCTCCAGTTGCAGCTTCCCAGCGGCATCCGCCGGTATCGTCGCGCTGTCCTGGGCGCTGACGGGTGTGGCGCTGGGGCCCGTCCCCCGCACCGTTGCCGTGTTCGGGTACACGCCGTTGTCGACATCCGCCTGCGTCACCGTATAGGTGGCCGTATAGGTCGTACTGTCGGTCTCTCCTGGCGCCAGGCTGGCGATCGGACCGCCCGACACCGTCACGCCCGGATCGTCCAGGGTGACGTTTGTCAGTGTCACAGTGCCCGTGTTCGTCACTGCAAAGGTGTAGGTGAGCGTCTCCCCCGCATCCAGGGCCCCGTTTCCATTGTCATCGGAAATCTCGCCCTCCTTATCGAGCGAGAGCCGCAATACCCTCTCCAGAACCGTTGTAACGTCCGCCTGGTCGAGATGGATGCCGTTCGCGGAAGTGCCCGCCGCAAACGCCGCGTTCTGAACCTTGCCCCTATCGAGATCCGCCTGCGTCAGCGTATAGCTCGCCGTGAAGGTCGTACTGTCGGCCTCTCCTGGCGCCAAGCTGGCGATGGGGTTGCCGGACACAGTCACCCCTGGCGTAGGGTCGTTCACGCTGACATTCGTCAGCGCCACATTACCCGTGTTTTCCACGGTGAAGGCGTAATTGATGTGATCGCCCGCATCCGTGACACCGTTGCCATTCGTGTCGATAGGCGTGCCGGCCTTGTCGAGGCTGATTGCCGGCGTCTTGGGGATGATCACCTCGGTCGGTTCCGTATCGGCGCCGGCGCTGGAATAGGCGCTCAACTCGCCGACGGTCGGCGAGGTTCCCACGCCCACCGCCTGGTTGGTCAGCCGCCCCACCTCGATATCCGCCTGCGTCAGGTCGTAGGTGGCCATGAATGTCGCCGTTTCGCCGGGCTGCAAGGTGCCCTGGGGCGACGAACCGTTGTTGGACACGAATGTCGGGCCGGTCGTCAGATTGAGCAGCGTGCCGTCGCCGCGCTCGAGGATGTCCTCGCTGATCCTTACATCGGTCAGCGTTTCGATGCCGGTGTTTTCGATGGTCATCGTGAAGGTGACCGTGTCGCCCGCCAGCGTACCGTCGAGCGCGGCCGTCTTGCTCATGTCGAGCGGCGAAACGCCGAGGGCGAAGTTCACTAAACAGCGTTGGGTTCCACTCGCAGTGACCGTCAAATTCTCGGTGGTTGAACTGGCAGTAAACGTATAGGCGAGATGCGACCACTGTCCCGAATTCGAAAGCGGGAAAGTCTGCGGATTGTTGCCAACGTCGACGATAATATTTTCACAGGCGGAGGCATCCGAAATGGATACAGCCCACGGAACAGCAAAGAATGAGATCTTGTATTGCCGACCTGGGAGAAGACCAGAGACACTCGTTCTGATTGCTTCAATCCACCCTCCTGGAGAATTGCCCAGCATCGAAGTAAACGTATCGTCGCCCGTTGGAAGAATGGGAATCGGGGCGTTGTTCCATAGGTATTGACCAGACCAGCGGTCTCTCGATGAACAATCCGGTGTTCCACGAAACGTTGACCATCCCGCCGGTGTTCTGTTCCATCCGGGCGCGCAGGGCGCCGTAGGCGGAATGTTCTGCGCGCTGGCGGTCTGCGGCGCGAGCGTCATGAGGAACCCGGCCAGCAACAACATGAAAAGCCCGGCGCGTGCCGAGAGCCCGCCGCACGAAAGCATCGGCGCAAGGCGCCGGTGGAGGATGCCGACACGCATCTCATCCTGAGGAACAGCAAAAAGAGTAGACAGGACTTGAAGCAGATTGGACATGGAAACCCCATTGCGTGATCGGTATCACGGTGAAGGCCCGGTATCGGGCGACGCAGGTACAGGGACAAACGCTCCGTGCGGTCGACTGCGAAGGATGCGCACGGCGAAGGCCGCGCCGTGGGCACAGCGGGCCGGCCACTGCTAACGGGAACCGGGGATCCCGATAAGCGGGAAGGGGTAACCTTACGGTAACCCGCGCTCGAAAGATGGAGAGCGCCGGGCCGCTAGGGCACCCTCCCGAAAAGAGGATGTCGGTTTTCAGAAGATATCATGCGCCGACAAGGCGATGGATCATGACGACGGTTCAAGGAAGCGTCATCATGATCCGGCGTGCTATAGAACTAGCCGGCAAACCTGTTCATCTTCTTCGCCAGCTTGAAATCCAGCTCGGTCAGCCCGCCCGCGTCGTGCGTGGTGAGAACCACGTCGACCGTCTTGTAGACATTCTTCCATTCGGGATGATGGTCGAGCTTCTCCGCCGCCATCGCAACTCTGCTCATGAAGCCGAATGCGGCGTTGAAATCGCCGAATTCGAAGCGGCGGCTGATGGAATCGCCGTCCTCCGACAGCGACCAGCCGTCTATGTCGGTCAGCGCCTCATTTATCGATTTCCTATCGAGCTTTTGACGTGCCATGGTCCGCTCCCCTGGATATTTGCATGAAACGCAAAAAGGATTACGCACATCCCATGAACGAACAGGTCCAAACCGCGATACTCTTCGTCTGCCTGGGCAATATCTGCCGCTCGCCCTTGGCCGAAGGTATCTTTCGCGCGGTCGCCGCCGAGCATGGAATGGCCGAGGCCTTCCATGTCGATTCGGCCGGCACCGGCGCCTGGCATGTCGGCTCCCCTCCCGATCCCCGTTCGGTCGCCATCGCCGCCGCCTATGGCATCGACATTTCCGCGCAACGCGCCCGCAAGGTCGATATCGCCGATTTCGGTCGCTTCGACCTGATCCTGGGCATGGACAATTCGAATGTGCGCAACCTCAGGCGCATGGCGCCAGAACACGCGCACCACCGCATCCACCTGTTCTCCAATATCGCCGGTAAAGGCCAGCGCGACGTGCCCGACCCCTATTATGGCGGCGAGGACGGCTTCTCCGAGGTCTACCGCATGATCCGCGAGGCGTCGGAAGCGCTGGTGGCAAAGTTGGCGGCGCGTGAAGGCTCCGCCTGGAGGAGCGGCCACGCTTCCTCGACGATATAAGGCCCGCCGCCGATCGAATCGCGCGACGACATCAGCACGAAGCGCCCGACCTTGAAGGGCATCGCCGCGAAATTCCCGCGCGCTGACAGATAGGCCGCGACATCAGCCGGGTTGGCGTTGCGCAGCCGGGCAAGCGTCACATGGGGCGTGAACTTGCGGGGATCCGCCGGCAGGCCCAGCCGCTGGCAGATGCGCTCTATCTCACCCTGCAGCGCGTTGAGATCAGGGGAAGCTGCAACGCCGGCCCATATGGAATGCGGCTTCTTCTGCCCGAAGGCGCCAACGCCCGACAGCGTGAGCTGGAAGGAAGGGCGGCGCACCCGGTCTAGCGCATTGGCTATTTCGTCGGCCACGTGGCCTTCGACATCGCCCATGAACCGCAAGGTGAGATGATAGTTTTCGACATCGATCCAGCGGGCTCCCGGCAGACCGCCCCGCAACAGCGAGAGCGATAACGCGGCATCGCGCGGAATCTCGAGGGCGGTGAAAAGTCGCGGCATGGCAACCTCCTCGAATCTCTATGTCTGTCGCCAGCGAATCATCGATCCTGCTCGCGGGCAAGATATTTTTGCAGGCCGCCGTTCACGCGCCCTGTTTTTCCCCCGCAACTATGGGTTCCAGGACAGGCAATATCCTCTCGACCATGACCTCCACCCCCTCGGCGTTCGGGTGCATGCCGTCCTCGAGCAGGAGCCCGCGATTGGCGGCCACCCCGTCGAGGAAGAACGGTATCAGCGGCACATCGTGGCGTTCGGCCAGGCGCGGATAGATGCCGTCGAAGGCTTGGCGGTACGCATCTCCCAGATTGGGCGCGGCCAGCATGCCAGCGAGCACCACGCCGATGCCGCGCTCCTTCAACCGTGAAATGATGGCGTCCAGGTTCTTCTCGCTCGAAGCCGGCGCGATGCCGCGCAGCATGTCATTGGCGCCCAGTTCGACGATCACCAGGTCCGCCTCATCCGGCACCGACCAGTCGAGGCGCGATAGCCCGCCGCTCGTCGTGTCGCCGGAAACCCCAGCATTGGCCACGCTCACATCGTGCCCTTTTTCCCGCAGCGCCGCCTCCAGCCGCTCGGGAAACCCCTCGCCCGGTCCGAGCTGGTAGCCGGCCATCAGGCTGTCGCCCAGACCGACGATCTGGAACGTTTCGGCGCGCGCCGGCAACGCCGCCGCAAGCACGAGCACCAGCCCGGCAAAGACCGATGACGCAATTTTGAGAGGAAAAAGCGACATGCGTCGTTTGAATGCCATCATGAAAATCCCATATCAACCGGATTGCGCGCACATATTAGGCCACACATATAGGACGTCCCGCCCGTGACTGAACCCGTTATCGAGCTTGAGAAGGTTTCTTTGCATCTGGGCGAGGGCGCCTCGGCGGTCCATGTCCTCAAGGAGGTCAGCCTGTCGGTGGAAAGTGGCCATTCCACGGCCGTCGTCGGCCCTTCCGGTTCCGGCAAGTCGACGCTGCTGATGGTGATCGCCGGCCTGGAAAGCGTCGAGCGCGGCAGCGTCCGCGTCGCGGGGCAGGAACTGACAGGCTTGAGCGAAGACGCCGTCGCCGCCTTTCGCGGCCGCACCATCGGCATCGTTTTCCAGTCCTTCCACCTCATTCCCAATATGACCGCGCTTGAAAACGTGGCCGTGCCGCTGGAACTGGCGGGCCATCCCGATCCGTTCGGCCTGGCCGCGAAGGAACTGGCCGCCGTCGGCCTGAAAGACCGGGTCACTCACTATCCGGGAGAGCTTTCCGGCGGCGAACAGCAGCGTGTCGCCATCGCCCGCGCGCTCGCCCCCGCTCCGGCCATCATGATAGCGGACGAACCGACGGGTAATCTCGACCAGACGACCGGGCGCCAGATCGCCGACCTGCTCTTCGAAAAGGCCCGCGAACGCGGCACGACCCTGGTGCTGGTCACCCACGATCCCAGCCTGGCAGAGCGTTGCGACACCCAGGTCGCCATGCGCTCGGGCCGCATCGAAACCATGCCCGAAGCGGCCCTTGCCGCCGATGCCGGCTGAGCGGGGCCGGGCGGATATGAGCGGAACCGATGCCTCCACATTGACCGAAGGTACAGCCAAGGCGCGGTTCGCGCGCAAACCTGCTGGAAAAGGCGCCGGCCCGGCACTCGCCCTGCGTTTCGCCTTGCGCGAGATGCGCAGCGGCCTTTCCGGCTTCTTTATCTTCCTGGCCTGCATCACGCTCGGCGTCGCCGCCATCGGCGGCGTCAATTCGGTCGCCCAGGCGATCGGCGCCGGCGTGGCCACGCAGGGCCAGGAACTGCTGGGCGCCGACATCCGCTTCGAGTTGAACCAGCGCGAGGCCGACGACGCCGAGCGTGCCTGGCTGGAGAGCCTTGGAACAGTCGCCACCAGCGCCAATATGCGCTCCATGGCCCGCCTGCCCGACGCCTCCGACCAGGCGCTGGTCGAGGTCAAGGCAGTGGACGACGCCTACCCCCTTTATGGCGAACTGATAACGGAACCGCCGCTGCCGCTGGACCGGCTGCTGGAAGAGCGGGACGGCGTGTACGGCGTGGCCGCACCCTCCCTCCTCTTCGAGCGCTTTGGCATCGGGATGGGCGACCGGCTGCTTCTGGGCAGCCAGGAATTCGAGCTTCGCGCCGAACTGGTTACGGAACCGGACGCCGTCTCCGACGGCTTCGGCTTCGCACCACGCTTCCTGACCTCATTAGAGGGGCTGCGGGCATCCGGACTGATCCAGCCGGGAAGCCTGGTCGAGCATGTCTACAAGATCCGCATCGGCGAAGACGCCAATGGAGGCGCCAGCGACGGTGAACTGAGGCAGCTCACCGAACAGGCCGGCGAGCGCTTTCCCGATGCTGGCTGGAGCATCCGCACGCGCCTCAACGCCGCTCCGGCGCTGTCGTCCAACATCGAGCGCTTTTCGCAGTTCCTGACTCTGGTGGGGCTGACCGCGCTCGTCGTCGGCGGTGTCGGCGTCGCCAACGCGGTTCGCGCCCATCTGGACGCCAAGCGCACTGTAATCGCCACGTTCAAGAGCCTCGGCGCCTCGGGCCGCTTTGTCGTCACCGTCTATCTTCTGCAGATCCTGATCATCGCGCTGGCCGGCATCGCTATCGGCCTCGTGCTGGCCGCGCTCATGCCGTTCATGGCCAGCGCCGCGCTGGCCTCCGTGCTGCCGGTGCCCAGCCAGGCCGGCCTCTATCCGGATGCGCTCGGCCTTGCCGCCCTGTTCGGCCTGCTGACCACCCTCGCTTTCGCGCTTCTGCCGCTCGGCCACGCCCGCGATGTGCCCGCGACCGCGCTTTTCCGCGAAATGAGCATGAGCGGCAAGGGTTGGCCGCGTCTGTCCTACGTCGTTGCCGCAGGCGCTATTGTGGCCGCGCTTTGCGCATTGGCGATCTTCTATTCGGAGGAAAGGCGGATAGCCGCCATCTTCGTCGGGGCAACCATCGCCGCCTTCCTCATCCTGCGCGCGGTCGGCTGGCTGGTCCAGCGCATGGCGCGCGGCGCTCCACGCGTGCGCTCCACGGCCCTCAGGCTCGCCATCGGAAACATTCACAGGCCGGGCGCCCTCACGCCTTCGGTCGTGTTGTCGCTGGGGCTCGGCCTGACGCTGCTTGCCACGCTTGCGATGATCGACGGCAATCTGCGCCGCCAGATATCGGGCAACCTGCCGGAGATCGCGCCGAACTTCTTCTTCGTGGACATCCAGTCGACGGAGGTTGATGGTTTCACCTCACTCGTGGAGAGCCGGTCCTCGCCCGAAGCCAAGCTCATCAAGGTGCCCATGCTGCGCGGCCGCATCACCGCCCTCAACGACACCAATGTCCGCGACATGGAGATCCCCCCCGAAGGCGGCTGGGTGCTGCGCGGCGACCGCGGCATCACCTACGCCGTCAACCAGCCGGAAAACTCGACGTTGACTGAGGGCGAGTGGTGGCCGGCCGATTATGATGGCGAGCCGCTCGTCTCCTTCACCGCGGAGGAGGGGCGGGAGCTCGGCCTGGAACTGGGCGACACCATCACCGTCAACGTGCTCGGCCGCAGCGTCACCGCCAGGATCGCCAGCTTCCGGCAGGTGGAATGGGAGACCCTGGCCATGAATTTCGTCATGGTGTTTTCGCCCAACACCTTCGCCGGCGCCCCCCATGCCTGGCTCGCCACCCTGACCGACGAAGCGGCCACGAGCCAGGACGAATCGGCTTTGCTCAACGCGGTCACCCGGTCCTTCCCGACCATCACCACCGTGCGCGTCAAGGATGCGCTGGACGTCATCAACCGCCTTGTCGCCCAGCTCGCGACAGCGATCCGGGCCGCCGCCGCCGTCGCGCTGATCGCCTCGGTGCTGGTTCTGTCCGGTGCGCTTGCCGCCGGAAACAGGGCCCGTATCCACGACGCCGTGGTCCTGAAGACCCTCGGCGCGACCCGGCGCACTCTCATCACGGCTTTCGCACTGGAATATATGCTGATCGGCTTGGCAACTGCGATCTTCGCGCTCGCCGCCGGCGGCCTGTCCGCCTGGTTCGTCGTCACCCGCATCATGACGCTGCCCTGGACCTTCTTGCCGGAGGTCGCGCTGTCGACCATCGTCATCGCGCTCGTCTTCACCGTCGGCGTCGGGCTGGTGGGCACCTGGCGCGTGCTCGGCCACAAGGCAGCGCCGGTGCTGCGCAACCTTTGAACAACGCGTTGTTAACGCAATGATTCACCCTTCGCCGGCCACGGCCCGTTTCGGACGATTCATCGGCTTTTGGATGTATAAAGGACTTGTCCTTGACACAAATCGACATCATATTTGACTGACGCATGCTGGACTCCCGCCAGCGGCGAGCGGTCGCGTGACCGACACCCGACGGGAGAGTAGCAAGAAAAGAGGAATAAATGGCTGATCTTCGCAACTATCAGGCCCGCGTAGCGCCCAGCGCGCGCGCGGACGCGGCCATCGACGAGGGCCTGCGCGCCTATATGCTTCGGGTCTACAACCTGATGGCGCTCGGCCTTGCGATAACCGGCGTAGCCGCTTTCGCCACCGCGCAATTGGCGATGACGAACCCGGCGTTCGCACAGGTAATGTATGGAAGCCCGCTGCGCTGGGTTGTCATGCTCGCGCCGCTGGGTCTGGTGTTTTTTCTGAGCGCTCGCATCCACAAGATGAGCGTGTCGGCCGCACAGACCTCCTTCTGGGTCTTTGCCGCCGTAATGGGACTGTCGCTGTCGTCGATCTTCCTCGTCTTCACGGGCGAGAGCGTCGTGCGGGTGTTCTTCATCACCGCCGCCTCGTTCGGTGCGCTGTCGTTGTGGGGCTACACGACCAAGCGCGACCTGACAGGCATGGGCTCGTTCCTGTTCATGGGGCTGATCGGCCTGATCCTGGCCATGATCGTCAACATCTTCCTGGCATCCTCGGCGCTGCAGTTCGCCATCTCGGCGATCGGCGTTCTGATCTTTGCCGGGCTGACGGCCTATGACACCCAGCAGATCAAGGAAATGTACTACGAGGGCGACGATGCCGCTGTGTCCGGCCGCAAGGCCATCATGGGCGCGCTGAGGCTCTATCTCGACTTCATCAACCTGTTCATGTTCCTGCTGCAGTTCCTCGGCAATCGCGAGTAACCCGCCCAGGCGGTCCACACAGGTCAAAATCACAAAGGGCGGCCTTCGGGCCGCCCTTTCCTTTTGCGCGGACGCCTGTCATGAATAGAGCGATTCTAGAGCCATTCCCGCCGAGACCATGTCCCCGACAACCAGCGACATATCCATCCGCCCGGCCGTTGCGGCCGACATTCCCGCCGTCACCCGCATCTATGCCCACGCCGTCGAGCACGGCACAGCGACCTATGAGCTCGAACCGCCGCCCGAATCGGAAATGGCCATGCGCATGGAGGCCCTGCAGGCGCAGGGCTATCCCTATCTGGTCGCCGAAAACGGAGAGCGCCGGCTGTTGGGCTATGCCTATGCCGGCCCCTTCCGCGCCCGCCGGGCCTACCGCTTCATCGTCGAGGATTCGGTCTATATCGACCCGCAGGCTCAGGGCCGCGGCGTCGGCCGGCTGCTCATGGAAGCGCTGATCGCCGAATGCCGGCGCCTGGGCTTCCGCCAGCTCATCGCCGTGATCGGCGACGGCACCAACCACCGCGCCTCCGTCCGCCTCCACGAGGTGACCGGCTTCGTCCATACCGGCGTTCTGAAAGGCAGCGGCTACAAGCACGGCAAATGGCTGGACACGGTCTTCATGCAGCTTGAGATGAACGGCGGCGACACCCTGCCGCCCGACCCCGATTCCCTACCCGAGCGCATCTTCCGGAAGAACCTGTAGCGCGGGCGGAAGATTACCGCCGCACCGCCTGCACCACGCGCAACTGTTTGTCGAAGACCGTCAACACGCGCGCCAGTTCCTGGCCGCGCTTCAGGACGATTCCCGCCGCCGAAACGACGGACCAGGCGCCCTGTTTGCGCGCCAGTTTGGGATTCTTGACTATCTGGAACATCGGCACCTCGCTGGCCCGGCGGTAGACCGAAAAGACTGCCCGGTCCCTGAGGTGGTCTATGGCGTAATCCCGCCATTCCCCTGCCGCAACCATCTGCCCATAGAGGCGCAATATATGATCCAGTTCGCGCCGGTCGAATGTTACAGGCAGATCCAGGCGCGCGCGCCTGGCCTCCGTGAAGGGGATAAGATTCCCGGAATCTTCCCCATCCTCCCTGTTGCTTCCATATTCAGTCATCAGCCGCATGCGTCCCTGTGACGATGTCATGAAGGAAAAGTGACGCGGCCAATGATGAAATGCAACCCCCGGAGCCCGGTCCGCCACGCAGCGCCACAGCATCGGCCCGAAAATCGGGATGGGCTTTCGGGGCAGCACGACCTGCAGATTCAGCAGTTTGCAGCGCCGGGCGACCTTTTAAATACGCCGCATAAAGCGCATCGATCGCTCAAGTGGCGAATGTCCACTTCGGCAAGGTTATACCGCTGCATTCACGAAAGAGGACACGGTGTCGGATATGGTGATCGGATGCCACATTCTCGCCGTCTTCTGTCCAAGCTGCCGCCTGATTTGAAAGCCACGATCCCTTCGTTGCCTGAGACGGTTCGGTCCGGGCGCTGCTCCGTAACCCCAAGCCCCCCCGCCCACGGGGTCGTGACCGGATCGAACCAACTCCGGGCCTCCCAGGCCCGAATTTCAGAGCAACGATCCCAAATAGCGCCGGAGCTTGGCATCGCCAAACCGGCGCTTTTTTTTGCACCTCTATAGCGAGCAGTGCCTATCCGGTTATCGGAGCCATTTTCAAAAAAGGGCTCAGCTACCCACGCGGACGGCACCCAGGATGGGCCCTGGCCGCCCGGACCTGTCCACCTTCTGCAGCAGCACGGCGCAATTGCCGCCCCATTTGGCAATCTCGCTCAGGGGCATCTCCAGCCGCATGGCTTCTCCGTGCCACATCCCGACGGTCCGGTATTCGGTAACGATGTTCCGGTATTCGATAGTACGGCCCGCATTCTCGCCCGCGCCGATGGACACGCGCTTGCGGGGCTCGTAATAGACGAGCACCACATGTGCATCTTTTGCATCGCCGACGGCCGGCCCGATGTCTATTGCCAAACTGCCGCCATCACCGTCTACGGCGATGTCGACAGCTTCGTCCGTATCGCGCTCGAGCGCCGCCAACACTGCCGGGCGTTTCGACCCTACCGCATGGGTGCGCCCGTTGATAACCGCCTGCGGCGTATAGACCGAACTGCCGAGCACCTGCGCATAGGCGCGCTGGCGCGCCGTGTTTTCCGGCGAGGCCAGCTCATCCTTCCAGCCGAGATAGTCCCAATAGTCCACGTGGTAGGCGAGCGCCACCAGATCGTCGCGTTCTGCCAGCTCGGCGAGAAACGCGTCGGCCGGCGGGCAGGAACTGCAGCCCTGGCTGGTGAACAGCTCGACGACCGCGACCCGGTCGGCCGCCAACGCACCGATCGGCACAAGGGTAAGCGCCGTCAGCGCCAAAGCTGCCAGTTGCGCGCCGAGCGGCGCTTTGATGCGCTTCATGATATCCGTTCCATGAATCTCCGTCCCGGAGCCCGCAACAAAGGTCTCCGCCTGTCGCAGGAATCGTAGCGACAATGCCGCTTCAATAGGAAGTCACGTTGCGGTGAAACTATTCTTCAGGCAAGCCCGAAAAAGGGCCGCCGGAAACCCCGGCGGCCCTCACGAGATTCGATGGCTGACTCTCCGGCTTATGCCGCAAGGTCCCGCAGCACATATTGCAGAATGCCGCCGTTGCGGAAATATTCCAGCTCGTCCAGCGTATCGATGCGGCACAGCACCGGCACCTCCTTCACCTCGCCGCCGGCAAAGGTGATCTTGGCGGTCATGGTTGCGCGCGGCTTGATGTTCTCCAGCCCTTCGATCGTCACCGTCTCATCGCCCTTCAGGCCAAGGCTCTTCCAGCCGACGCCGTCTTCGGCAAAGACAAAGGGGATGACGCCCATGCCGACCAGATTGGAACGGTGGATACGCTCGTAGCTTTCTGCGATGACCGCGCGCACGCCCAGAAGATTGGTGCCCTTGGCTGCCCAGTCGCGCGAAGAGCCGTTGCCGTATTCGCCGCCGGCAATGACCACGAGCGGCACGCCCTCTTCCTTGTAGCGCATGGCCGCGTCGTAGATCGACATCTCCTCCTTGGAGGGGTAGTGGATCGTGTAGCCGCCCTCGGTGCCGTTCTCGCCCAGCATGAAATTGCGGATGCGGATATTGGCGAAGGTGCCGCGCATCATCACCTCATGGTTGCCGCGCCGCGTGCCGTACTGGTTGAAGTCGACCACATCAACGCCATTGTCCATGAGATATTTGCCGGCGGGCGACTGTGCCTTGATCGAACCGGCCGGCGATATGTGGTCGGTGGTGATCTTGTCGCCGAACAGGCCGAGGATGCGGGCGCCCTTGATGTCGCTCACATCGCCTGCTTTCTGGCCCATGCCCTCGAAGTAGGGGGGATTTTGCACATAGGTCGACTTGTCGTCCCACGCATAGGTCTCGCCTTCCGGCACCTGCACCGCCCGCCAGTTCTCGTCGCCGGAGAAGACCTCGGCGTATTTCTGCTCGAACAGGTCGCGGGTGACATGCTTCAGGATGAACTCCTGGATCTCCTTGTTGGTGGGCCAGATGTCCTTCAGGTAGACGTCCTTGCCGTCCTTGTCCTGACCGATCGGCTCCTTGGTGAGATCCTTCTTCACCGTCCCGGCCAGCGCATAGGCGACGACCAGCGGCGGCGAGGCCAGGTAATTGGCCTGCACATCCGGCGAGATGCGCCCCTCGAAATTGCGGTTTCCGGAAAGCACGCCGGCGGCGATCAGCCCCTTGTCGTTGATCGCCTTGGAGATCGGCGGGTTGAGCGGACCGGAATTGCCGATGCAGGTGGTGCAGCCGAAACCGACCAGGTTGAAGCCGATCTGATCCAGCTCCTTCTGCAGGCCCGACTTGGCCAGATATTCCGCCACCACCTGGCTGCCAGGTGCCAGCGAGGTCTTCACCCAGGGCTTCTGCTTGAGCCCCAGCCTGTTGGCGTTGCGGGCAAGCAGACCGGCGCCGATCAGCACCGAGGGGTTCGAGGTGTTGGTGCAGGACGTGATGGCGGCAATCGCCACATCGCCATGGCCAAGATCGTAATCCTTGCCCTCCACCTGCCAGCGCTTGTCGAGGCTGGCCGGATCCTTCTTATATTCCTTCTCCAGCGATTCGGCGAAGCCGGAAGCGATGTTTTCCAGCGGGATGCGCCCTTCGGGCCGCTTCGGACCGGCCATGGAGGGCACGACATCGCCGAGGTCGAGTTCCAGTGTATCGGTGAAGACCGGGTGCTCGCTGCCGGTCTCGCGGAACATGCCCTGCGCCTTGCAATAGGCCTCGACCAGCGCGATGCGCTCCTTCGTGCGGCCGGAGACGTTGAGATAGTTGAGCGTCTCCGAATCGACCGGGAAGAAGCCGCAGGTCGCGCCGTATTCCGGCCCCATATTGCCGATGGTCGCGGCGTCCGCCAGCGTCATGTGGTCGAGACCGTCGCCAAAGAACTCTACGAACTTGCCGACCACGCCTTTCTTGCGCAGCATCTGCACGACCGTCAACACCAGGTCGGTGGCCGTTACGCCTTCCTTCATCTTGCCTGTCAGCTTGAAGCCGATCACCTCGGGCAGGAGCATGGAGATCGGCTGGCCGAGCATGGCCGCTTCCGCCTCGATGCCGCCCACACCCCAGCCCAGCACGCCGAGGCCGTTGATCATGGTCGTATGCGAATCGGTGCCCACGCAGGTATCCGGATAGGCGATCTCGACCCCGTCCTCTTCCTTCGTCCACACGGTCTGGCCAAGATATTCGAGGTTGACCTGATGGCAGATGCCGGTGCCGGGCGGCACGACGCGGAAATTCTTGAATGCCTTCTGCCCCCATTTCAGGAAGCGATAGCGCTCGCCGTTGCGCTCATACTCCAGCTCCACATTGCGGGCGAAAGCCTTCGGCGTGCCGAACTCGTCGACGATGACCGAATGGTCGATGACCAGGTCGACCGGCACCAGCGGGTTGATCTTCTGCGGATCGCCGCCGAGCGACTTCATCGCGTCGCGCATGGCGGCCAGGTCGACCACGGCCGGAACGCCGGTGAAATCCTGCATCAGCACGCGGGCGGGCCGATAGGCGATCTCATGGCCGGCCGTGCCCTTGTCGTCAAGCCAGGCGGAAACAGCCTCGATATCGGCCTTGGTGACGGAGCGGTCGTCCTCGTTGCGCAGCAGGTTCTCCAGAAGCACCTTCATGGAGAAGGGAAGCTTCGACACGCCGGCAAGACCGTTCTTCTCGGCCTCCTTCAGGTCGAAATAGACATACTCCTTGTCACCCACTTTCAGGGTGCGGCGGCAATTGAAACTGTCGAGAGATTTAGACACGGGCGATCCTATCTGGTCTGTTCATCCGAAACGGGAACGGACTCCTCCAGGCATCACGCGCGAAAGGTGCGGGTACGGTCATTTCCGCTGTCCGTTCCCAGCGTCCGGGCCGTTCAAGGCGGCGCGCGCGCGGGGTATCGGCACAAAGAGTTACACGCCGACCGCTGGCGTGGTTGTCCGGGATATAGAGAATTTCGTAAAAGACTTCCATACCGTCATTGGGCAAAACTGCAGCCCAGCAACAATTCAGGAAAACACTTTGCCGCCAGATGCCCCCACAATCGAGCTCAAAGCCACAGAACTGGCGGGAGAACGAGGCGGCGAGCCCGTATTCCAGAAGCTTTCCTTCCAGCTTCGCGACGGCGAGGCACTGACCGTGACCGGGCCGAACGGCGCCGGCAAATCCACGCTGTTGAGGGTCGTCGCCGGCCTGCTGCCCGCATATGAAGGCATCGTGTCCTTCAAGGGCGGTGGCGAAGACTTTCCCGACGCGCGGAGCGCCTGCCATTATCTCGGCCACAAGAACGCGATGAAAGCCGCGCTGAGCGTCGAGGAGAATCTCGTCTTCTGGCGCGATTTCCTGGGCCACCCGCACCTTGAGCCGTGGGAGGCGCTCGACATGGTTGGCCTCGGCGACATCGGCCATTTGCCTTTCGGGTACCTGTCCACCGGCCAGCGCCGCCGGGCGGCGATCGCCAGGCTCCTCGTCGGCTACCGCCCCGTCTGGCTGCTCGACGAGCCCACCGCCGGTCTCGACAAGGCATCCGAGACGCAGTTCGCCGAATTGATGAAAGCGCATCTGGAGGATGGCGGGTTGATCGTGGCCGCGACACACCTGCCGCTCGGGCTCAAGGGAGCGGGGGAGCTGAAGATGGGGGAGGTGCGGGCATGATTATTACCTGCGCCCCTCACACCCCCCTCTGTCCTGGGCTTGTCGAACGGGCCGGGCATCTCCCCCTCAAGGGGGGAGATCAGCTGCCACCCCTGCTTTCGCCAATCTCCGACGTCGCAAAAGAGGCGCCGGAGCATGCGGTCGGCGTAATCTCCCTCCTTGAGGGGGAGATGCCCGGTAGGGCAGAGGGGGGTGCGAAGGGGCACCGACATTCCCGGACCAAGGGATGCCCCGCCCCATGCTAGCCCTCTACCTTCGCGAAACACGCCTCGGCGTCCGCGCCGGAAGCGGTGCCCTGACTGGCATATTGTTCTTCCTGGCCGTCATCGCCGTCATCCCCTTCGGCGTCGGCCCCGATCTCAACCTTCTGGCGCGGATCGGCCCGGCGATCCTGTGGATCGGCGCGCTGCTGGCCGGCCTGCTCGGCCTCGAGCGCCTGTTCCAGGCCGATCGCGAAGACGGCTCGCTCGACCTCCTCATCGCCGCTGACCGCCGCCACATGCTGGCCGCCACCGTCTTCGTCAAATGCCTGGCCCACTGGACGGCCAACATATTGCCGCTGGTTGCCGTCTCCCCGCTGCTCGGCCTTTTCATGAACGTCCCGCCGTTCGGGATAGGTGCTGCCACGCTGACCCTTCTTGTGGGCACGCCGGCCATTCCCTTCATCGGCGCCGTCGGCGCGGCGCTCGCCGTCGCCCTGCCGCGCGGTGGCCTTCTCGTCTCGGTGCTGGTCCTGCCGCTGACGATACCGGTGCTGATTTTCGGCGTGTCGGCCGTGCGCGGAGCCGTTGCCGATCCCGATCCTTTTCTGCCGGCCTTCCTCATTCTCGCCGCGCTTACGCTCTTCTTTGGCGTCATAGGCCCCCTCGCCGCCGCCATGGCCCTGCGCTGGAGCGGCGATTGATGAAGCGGCGCCGGACTTCTGCGGCAACTGGACGAATTGCGAATAGGGCGAAGCAGCGCTATCTACCGATCATGAACCAGCCCCCGAAACAAACCCGCCTGATGGCGCTGGCCAATCCCACCCGGTTTCTGTCGCTGGCCGACCGTCTGGTGCCGTGGCTGGGCGCCCTTTCGCTGGCTGTGCTGGTCGTCGGGCTCTATCTCGCTTTCACGGCACCCGAGGACTACCAGCAGGGCATCACCGTTCGCATCATGTATATCCATGTCCCGTTCGCCTGGATCGCCATGTTCTGCTACTCGCTGATGGCGGCCTCGGCGCTCGGCACCCTGGTGTGGAAGCACCCGCTGGCCGACGTTTCGCTGAAGGCGGCCGCACCCATCGGCGCCGTCTTCACCGCGCTGGCGCTGTTCACCGGCTCGGTCTGGGGCAAGCCCATGTGGGGTACCTGGTGGGTGTGGGATGCGCGGCTGACGTCGGTCTTCGTGCTTTTCCTGATGTATCTCGGTATCGTCGCCTTGACCCGCGCCATGGACGATCCGGCCCGTTCCGCCCGCGCGGCGGCGATCCTCACACTGGTCGGCTTCATCAATATTCCGATCATCAAGTTTTCGGTCGACTGGTGGAATACGCTGCACCAGCCGGCTTCCGTTTTTCGTCTCGACGGGCCGACGATCCATGCCAGCCTCCTATGGCCGCTCCTCGTCTGCGCCCTCGGCTTCACCCTTCTTTTCCTGACGCTGCACCTCATGGCCATGCGCGCCGAGGTCTGGCGCCGCCGCGTCGCGGCGATGCGCCGGCTTTCCGCCCGCGCGGCCGATCTGCGGCCGGCCGGAGTGCGCGCCGGATGAACCATATCGCCTATGTCACCGCCGCATATCTCGGCTCCGCGCTCGCCATCGCCGGGCTGGCGCTGTGGATCCTGCTCGACCAGCGCGCCCGCAAGCGCGAGCTGAAGGAACTGGAGGCGCGTGGCGTACGCCGCCGCGCACAACGCACGGACACCACGTCATGAGCGAAGCGCCGGGCAGGCATAGCCCTTCCTCCTTACACCGGAGCAGGCACGGCAAAGCCGTGCCGGGCAAGGAGCAGGCCGAGGCCGCCCATCCGCTGCGCAAGATTCTGGTGATCCTGCCACTGGCCGCCTTCCTGGCGCTGTCGGCCGTTTTCCTGATGCAGCTTCTTTCCGGCCGGGACACCGCCACGGTGCCGTCCGCGCTGATCGGCGAGCAAGCACCGCAGACGAGCCTGCCGCCCCTTGAGGACCTGGGATTGCCCGGCTTGGAGCCGGCCGACTTCCGGGGCAATGTGTCCCTGGTCAATGTCTGGGGCTCCTGGTGCGGCCCCTGCCGGCAGGAACACCCGCTGCTCATGGAGCTTGCCAGGGACGATAGGGTTCGGCTCGTCGGCCTGAACTACAAGGACCAGCCCGAAAACGCCCGCCGCTTCCTGGGCGAGCTCGGCAACCCCTATGACGCGATAGGCGTCGATCGCAACGGCCGCGCCGCCATCGAATGGGGCGTCTACGGCGTGCCCGAAACCTTCCTCGTCGGCCCCGACGGCACCATCCGCTACAAGCACGTGGGCCCCTTCACGCCGCAGAGCATCCAACGCGAGCTGATACCGGAGATCGAGAAGGCGCTCAAAGTTCCGCCGGCCTAGAGCGCCGTGCGTCCATTTGGACGCACGAAGGACGCGCTGACACTTTTGAACCTACGCATCGTGCTTTCCGAAAACCGATTCCGATTTTCGGGCGGATGCTGTAGCGCAGTTCCAGGAAAAGTGGAAACCGGCTTTCCGTCCGGAAAATTGCGCAGAACCAGGCAGATTGTCCCCCGTCCCCTCGCCGGGTATGCTGCGCTGCACCACGGGGGAACGGATGGGTATTCGCCAACACTTCCTGCGGCAGGCCGAGGCCTGCGATAATCTCGGGTCGCCTTTCACGGCGCGCCTGTGCAGGCTTCTGCCCTCCTTGCTGGATCAGACGGCGGAGGTGGGCGGCATCGTGACCGGGTGGGGCGGCGATGCCGGCGCGGACGCCCTGGCGCTGCGCCTCTGCGGCGGGCTGCACGCGCTTGTCCTTTCAAGCCGCGCTCCCAGGTTAACCGCGGCCTACCCGCCCAACACCGCCAGCGACAAAGAGCTGGCACGCGCCGTCGTCGCCGCCACCCTCGAACAAGCTGACTTCCTGGTCGAGTTCCTCAAGAGGCCGCCGCAGACCAATGAGATCGGCCGCTCGGCCATGCTGTTGCCGGGCCTGCTGGCTATCGGGCGGGAAACGGCCATGCCGATCCAGCTGTGCGAGATCGGGGCGAGCGCCGGCCTCAACCTGATGCTCGACCGCTTTCACTACCGCTATGGCGAGGCATGCTGGGGCGACGAAGCCGCGCCGGTGAGGCTTGCGCCCGAGATACGCGGAAAAGGCCCCCCGCTCGGAGGCTTTCTCGACATCTCGGATCGTCAAGGTTGCGACACTTCCCCGATCGACATCGCCGACGCGGAGGAGCGCCTGCGGCTCAAGTCCTATATCTGGGCCGATCAGACGGAGCGGCTGGAACGGCTCGAAGCGGCATTGGCGTTGGCCGCCAAGGACCCGCCGCCAGTGGAAACCGCGGACGCCGCGGATTTCGTTGAGAAGGTGCTTGCCCGGCGCAACCCTTCATCGGCCTTCGTGCTTTTTCATTCGATCATGTGGCAATACGTGCCTGAAGCCACGCAGAGGCGCATCGAGAACCGCCTCGATACCGCGGGAAACCTGCCGGGCGCGGCACCCATCGCCTGGTTGCGTATGGAGCCTGTTGCCAGCGGCGCGCCCTATGCCACGCTGCGCTTGAACCTTTGGCCGGGCGGCGCAACGCGCGACCTTGCCCACTGCAACTATCATGGCCGCTGGATCGAATGGATCGAGCGTTGAGTCGGGCGCTATGGAACGGTTACCGTCGCTCCCCGTTCACCGCGCCGAGAAAGCCAGCCTGAGCCCGAGTGCAGCAAAGGCGGCGGCGAAGCTGCGGCGCAGCCATTTCATGGCGGCCGGGCTGCTGAGCACCCTGCTCCGCACGAGAGCCGCCATCTGGCCGTAGACGATGAAGATGACGAAGGTCATCGCCATGAAGACGAAGCCGAGCCAGCCCATGGCGACGGCCGGAACGACCGTGTCTACCGGCACGAACTGCGGCAGGAAGGCCAGGAAGAAGATCGACAGCTTGGGATTGAGGATATTGATCAGGAAGCCGCGGCGGATGATCTTCCAGTGCGGCACCTGCGCCCGGTCCGGCGCAGCGTCGAGAAGTCCCTTCTCCCTGAGTGCGCCCCAGGCCATCCATAGGAGATACAGCACGCCGGCGAACTTGACCGCCTGGAAGAGCACGGCGCTGGCATGCAGCAGCGCCGCAAGGCCGAGGATCGCCGCCGCTATGTGCGGCAGGATGCCGAGCGTGCAGCCGAAGGCCGCCGAAACCGAAGCCGCGCCGCCGCGCCCCAGTGCAATGGCAAGCGTATAGATCACGCCTGTCCCGGGAATGAGCACGACCACCAGGGCCGTAAGCAGGAATGCCGGGTCCAACGGGCCGCCTCCGTTTTTCAAGGGAGGCGGCAGTGTGCCCGATGGCTGCGTACTGTCAAGTATCGCCGGCCCAGGCGGCGCAGCAGCTCCGCTTACGCCGCTCCCGCGCGGCTCTTCTCGAAGCGCTTGCGCTCGTTCGGGTCGAGGTAGAGCTTGCGCAGGCGGATGGACTTGGGCGTCACCTCCACCAGCTCGTCGTCCTGGATCCACGAAAGCGCCCGCTCCAGCGTCATGCGGATCGGCGGGGTGAGCTTGACGGCATCGTCCTTGCCCGAAGCCCGGACGTTGGTCAGCTTCTTGCCCTTGAGTATGTTCACTTCCAGATCGTTGTCGCGGGAGTGGATGCCGATGATCATGCCCTGATAGACCTTGGTGCCGGCGTCAATGACCATCGGTCCGCGGTCTTCCAGATTGAACAGCGCATAGGCGACGGCCTCGCCGCTGTCGTTCGAGATCAGCACGCCGTTCACCCGGCCCGGCAGTTCGCCCTTGTAGGGCTGGTACTCGTGGAACAGGCGGTTCATCACCGCCGTGCCGCGCGTATCCGTCAGAAGCTCCGACTGGTAGCCGATCAGGCCGCGCGTCGGCGCATGGAAGACCAGCCTCTGGCGGTTGCCGCCCGAAGGCTTCAGCTCCACCATCTCGGCCTTGCGCTCCGACATCTTCTGCACGACGACACCGGCATGCTCTTCGTCGACGTCGATGACGACTTCCTCGATGGGCTCTAGAAGCGCCCCGCTCTCGTCCTTGTGCATGACGACGCGCGGGCGCGACACGGCGAGCTCGAAGCCTTCGCGCCGCATCGTCTCGATGAGAACCGCGAGCTGCAATTCGCCGCGGCCCGAGACGTAGAAGGAATCCTTGTCGTCGGCTTCCTCGATCTTCAGCGCGACATTGCCCTCGGCCTCCTTCAGGAGGCGGTCGCGGATGACGCGACTCGTCACCTTGTCGCCCTCGGTGCCGGCCAGCGGCGAATCGTTGACGATGAAGGACATGGTCACCGTCGGCGGATCGATCGGCTGCGCATGCAGCGGCTCGCTCACGGACGGGTCGCAGAACGTGTCGGCGACAGTGCCCTTCGACAGGCCGGCAATGGCGACGATGTCGCCCGCCTGCGCCTCGTCGATCGGCTGACGCTCCAGCCCGCGAAAGGCCAGGATCTTGGAGACACGCCCGGTTTCCAGCAGCGTGCCGTCGTGATGCAGCACCTTGACCGCCTGGTTCGGCTTCACGGAGCCGGATTCGACGCGGCCCGTGATGATGCGTCCGAGAAACGGATTGGCCTCGAGGATCGTGCCGATCATGCGGAACGGACCGGGATGCACCGTCGGCGCCGGAACATGCTTGAGCACGAGGTCGAACAGCGGCGCCAGCCCTTGGTCCTTCGGGCCCTCCGGGTTTTCCGAAACCCAGCCGTCCCGGCCCGAACCGTAGAGGATCGGGAAATCGAGCTGCTCGTCGGTGGCGTCGAGCGCGGCGAAAAGGTCGAACACCTCGTTGACCACCTCGACATGGCGCGCATCGGGGCGGTCGATCTTGTTGATCACGACGATGGGCTTCAGCCCGACCTTCAGCGCCTTGCCGACGACGAATTTCGTCTGCGGCATGGGGCCTTCGGCGGCGTCCACCAGCACGATGGCGCTATCCACCATCGACAGGATGCGCTCCACCTCGCCACCGAAGTCGGCGTGGCCGGGCGTATCGACGATGTTGATGCGGGTATCCTTCCAGTCGACTGAGGTCGCCTTGGCCAGGATGGTGATGCCCCGTTCCTTCTCCAGATCGGTCGAATCCATCGCGCGTTCGGCAACGCGCTGGTTCGCGCGGAACGAGCCGGACTGTTTCATCAGCTCGTCGACGAGCGTGGTCTTCCCATGGTCAACGTGGGCGATGATCGCAATATTGCGCAGGTTCATGAGTTCTCTTTGGGATCAGGAAGGCCGCCAAACATAAACGCGGCCAAGTTTCGTTGGCCGCGCTCATACAGCTTTTTTCGCAGATGCGAAAGGGCTTAGCGATTGTTTGGGAATTCACTGCGGCGAGGCAGACGCTCGCCGCAGCGGATTGTCGAACGATCGCTTACGCCGAACGCACCGGATCGAGCGTCACTTTATAAAGCTCATTGTCGTCGCGGTCCATCAGCCGCACCGTCATCTGCTCGCTGTTCGCGTCGATGTCGGCCAGCCCGAAGAACTGGAAGCCGGCCGATGGCGGCAGGTTGGCGCCCTGCTCCTCGCTCGGCGCCTTCACATATTTCAGCTCGGGGCCGAAAGTGCCGTCCAGATCGTTGGGGCCGAAGGTGCCGGCGTGCAGCGGGCCCGAGACGAACTCCCAGAAAGGCTTGAAGTCCTGGAAGGCGGCCTTGTCGGGATTGTAGTAATGGGCCGCCGTATAGTGAACGTCGGCCGTGAACCAGACCGTGTTGTCGATGCCCGCATTCTTGATGTAGCGAAGAAGGTCGGCGATTTCCATCTCGCGCCCGCCGGGCTGGCCGGAACCGCGGTCGGCGATGCCCTCGATCCTGTCGCCGTCCGGCACCACGAGGCCGATGGGCATGTCCGAAGCGATGACCTTCCAGGTGGCCCGGGAATTGGCCAGTTCCCGCTTCAGCCACTTCACCTGCTCCTCGCCCATGATGCGGGCTTCCTCGCTCATTTCCTGCTGCGGCGTATCGGTGTTCGCCCCGCGATAGGAGCGCAAATCCAGAAAGAAGACGTCGAGCAGCGGCCCGTAGGAGATCTTGCGGTAGACGCGGCCGGGCTCAGCCGGCGTAAAGCGGATCGGCGTCATCTCGTGGAAAGCACGCGCCGCGCGGGACGTCAGCAGCGGCACGGACTTCTCCGTGTAACGATCGTCCGCGGAGAGATCCTTCGAAGCCGACCAGTTGTTGACCACCTCGTGGTCGTCCCACTGGAAGAAGGTCGGACAGATGGCGTTCAGCGCGCGCACATGCTCGTCCATCATGTTGTATTTCCACTGGCCGCGGAATTCGTCCAGCGTCTCGGCAACCTTGCGCTTCTCGTCGATGAGAACGACGTTCTTCCACACGCTGTCGTCCTTCAGCGTGACCTCGTCTTCCATGGCGCCATCGGCATAGATCGTGTCGCCCGAATGCAGGAAGAAATCCGGCTGATGACCGGCCATGGTGGCATAGGTCTTCATCCCCGTCTCGTCGATGCCCCAGCCCTGGCCGGCCGTGTCGCCCGACCAGGCGAAGCGGATATTGCGCCGGCCAGCCGGCGCCGTCCTGAATCGGCCGACGATAGGCTCCGAGCCCGCCTTGATGTCGCTGAGGTCGTATGCCGTCATGCGATAGAAGATATCCTGGTCCGGCGTCAGCTCGGTCAGGAGCCGCTTGACGGCGAAATCGCTCTCCGGCAGCGCGTCGAGCGGCGGCAGCCTGCGCGCGTCCGCGAAGCTCTCGGTCGTCGCCACCTCGAACTGCACCCGCGCCGGCTTGTCCGTCCGCGTCCAGATCATGCCGGAACTGGTGTCCACGTCCCCCGACTGGACCCCGTGGGTGAACTGCGGACGCGACGACGCCCGCGAAATCGCAGGCATGGCAAGGCCGGCGGCGGCTGTGAGAACGGCTGCGCTGCCGCTCGCCAGGAACTGGCGGCGGGTACGCACTGCAAAAGGCTTCATTGACAGTCTCCCTCGTGACTCTGGTTGCGAGGGGCGCAATGTCGTTTGCTACTGTGGCAGGCGCTTATCGGTTGCGTGACAGGCTTTTGAAACTTGCGTGACGGAAGGCGAATGCCGTGCCGGAGGCGGCGCCGGCACGGCATTCGCCTTCCGTCACATTCGTTCGCCCGGCAGCTGGCTGGCTTGCTTCACCCAATCGGCGAACTGCGCTTCGTCGAGCTGGCCCTCATGAATGTCGAGATAGCGCACTTCCGGGTGCTTGGACTTTCCGGGCGGCACAGGCCGCAGCGACGTGCCGCGGAAGAAGGTCACCTTGATGTATTTCGTGAAGCAGTGAAAGCTGAGGAACCAGCCCTCGCCTTCAATGCCATAGAAGGGCGAGTTCCATTTGACCGCCTTGCTTACGCCGGGAACGGTGCGCGTGATGATTGCGTCGAGGCGGCGCCCGACATCGCTTTTCCAGCCCGGCATCGCCGCGATATAGGTCTGCACGGGGCCGTCGCCATAACCCTTCGCGATCTGGGGATTGCCGCCCGAGAGGAGAACGGGCTTGCCGGGTTCCGACTTTGCGGCGGGCTTTGCGCCCTTCCCCGGCTTCTTGGGCGCTTCCTTGTCGTTCATTGTGTTCGCGCCTCTCCTGCGGCTCGTCCTCCGCTGCGCCGCTTGGCGGCATACGGCAACGCGAACATGTAAAGGCCCGTGAACAGGAGCACGAAGAGCGGAGGCAGCGGCGAATAGACCAGCCAGGGGGGAGGTTCTCCGAGCCCCATGGCAACGAAGTTGGCGGTGACGGTCAACGTAAAGGCAATAGCCACCCAGCGGTGGATTTGCCGGATCCATGTGTTCCAGTTCAATAGGGCCTCCTTCGAAATCGAGCCGAAGCGGACCGGGCGTCCTTCGTGCGCCCGGATGAACGCACGGCCTTCTACGACGCGTTCAGCGACACGGCCGCCCGGACAAGAGCCTTCAGCGCCTCCTCGTCGATCTCGCCTCCTTCGTGGAAGTCGATCGCCCGCCTGGTGTTGCCCTCGAGACTTGAGTTGAAGAGGCCGGAAGGGTCGTCAAGCGCGGCCCCCTTGGCAAAGGTCATCTTCACGGCCTTCTTGTAGGTCTCGCCGGTGCAGATCATTCCGTCATGGTACCATACCGGCACGCCCCTCCACTTCCACTCCTCGACCACCTCGGGGTCGGCCTGCTTGATGAGGGCGCGGAGCCGGGAGAGCATCTCTCCCCGCCAGTCGCCCAGCTCCCGGATCCTCTCGTCTATCATCTGGGACGGAGTTTTCTCCTGTCGAGGCCCGCTGGTGCTCATGAAGTTTCCTCTTTCCGTTCCTCTTGTTCCCGGAGTCATGATGACGCTTCAAGGAAGCATCATCATGATTCAAAGGCGGTGCTGCGCCATCGACGCCTGCCCTGCGCCGTGCGGGCGGATTTCAGTCCATACGCTCCAGAACCTGCTCCAGGGCCGCGAAGAATCTCGGCCAACCGGCCTTGGCGCCCCGGTAGTATGGCTGCTGATCCGGCCTGAAACCCCTTTGCTCCATGCGCAGCCGGGTCCCCGTGCTCGTGGGCGTGAGGGTCCACGTGATGACGCTTCTGAGGTCCTTGGTATCCCACGTATAGGATAGTGTCTTGTGCGGCTCGGCTGTCTGGACCCGCCCTTCCACGGAACCCCAGTCCGCACTGAGTTGGAACCTGTGGCCGATATCCGGCTTGAAATCGTTCTTCATCAGCCATTCCTCCATCAGGTGCGGCTGGGTGAGCGCACGCCAGATCTTTTCCGGCGGATGGGGCACTTCCCGTTCGACAACGACGGAGAGCGTTTCGGCCGCGGCATCGGTCATTGGTCCATCCTCTTGAGCAGGTCTTCGAGATCGTCGAACCGGCGTTCCCAGAACCGGCCCATCTGGTTTGTCCAGTCGACCAGCGGGGAAAGCGCGTCGAGCTGCGCGCTGTAGTGGGTCTGTCGTCCTTCATGGCGGTCGCGCACCAGCCCTGCCCTTTTCAGGACACCCAGATGCTTCGAGACGGCCGGCTGCGAGACGCCGGCCTGAGCCGTCAGGGCCCCCACCGTCTGATCGCCGCCACGGCACAGCCGCTCGAAAATCGCCCGCCGCGTCGGATCGGCGAGCGTCTTGAAAAGGATTTCATGGGGCTGCGGCATGGGATCTATAACTCGCTGGCTATTGATCAGACCAATAACCGCCCGGATATGTGTGAGTCAAGCACCCGATGCACCGGCACGGCGATGCAGGTCCCGGGGCCGCTCGCCGTGCGGTGCGGGGACCTTTGCCGGCACTGGCTTCAAACCAACCCCTTCTTCTCCATCATCGCCTCCGGGCTCGGCATTCTCCCGCGAAACGCCTTGTAAAGCGCTTCCGGGTCCGCCGTATCGCCCGCCGCATAAACATGCTTCAGCAGCTTGCCGGCAGTTTCCGCATCAAAGGGATCGCCCGCTTCCTCGAAGGCGCGGAAGGCGTCGGCGTCGAGGACTTCCGACCACATGTAGGAATAATAGCCGGCTGAATAACCGTCGCCGGAGAACACGTGCAGGAAATGCGGCGTGCGGTGGCGCATGGGGATGGCGGCGGGGGCGCCCAGCCGTTCCAGCTCCGCCGCCTCGAAGGCAAGCGGGTCTTCTGGCGCTTCGTCCGCCGCATGAAAGGCCATGTCGACCAGCGCCGAGGCGGTGAATTCGGTCGTCGCGAAGCCGGCGTTGAAATTGCGCGCGGCCCGCATCTTGTTGACGAGCTCCATCGGCATGGGCTCGCCCGTCTCCACATGGCGGGCATGTTTCGACAGGACCTCGGGTACGGTGAACCAGTGCTCGTAGAGCTGCGAGGGAAGCTCGACGAAGTCGCGCGAGACCGCCGTGCCGGAGACCGAAGGCCATGTCGCCTCGCTCAAAAGTCCGTGCAGCGCATGGCCGAACTCGTGAAACAGGGTGCGCGCGTCGTCAGGCGACAGCAGCGCCGGCCTGCCCTTGGGCGGCTTGGCGAAATTCATGACATTGTAGATGATCGGCCTCTGGCCGCCGCCCAGCTTGTGCGCCGTCTGCAGCCGGCTCATCCACGCGCCGGAGCGCTTGGAGGGGCGGTTGAAATAATCGGCGAGAAACACGCCGCGCTCGGTGCCGTCGGCGTTCCTCACCAGGAAGACGCGCACATCCTCGTGCCAGGCCGGCACGCCCTCGATCTCCTCGAAGGTGAGGCCGAACAGCCGGCCGGCCACGTCGAAGGCGGCCGCGATCACATTCTCCAGCGCCAGATAGGGCTCCAGCGCGCCCTCATCGAAGGCAAAACGCTCGGAGCGCAATTTTTCGGCGTAAAAGCGCCAGTCCCACGGTGCGATGGAGTGGTTGTCGCCGGCTGCAGTGGCCAGCCGCTGCAGTTCCTTCGCGTCTGCCGCCGCCTTTTCCCGTGCCTTGTTCCACACCGGCTCCAAAAGCTCCATCACCCGTTCGGGCGTCTTGGCCATGGTGTCGTCGAGCTTGTAGGCGGCAAAGGTCTCGTAGCCGAGCAGGCGGGCCTTTTCCGCGCGCAGCCGCAGCGTCTCGCGCACGATCTCCGCATTGTCGGTCTCTCCGCCATTGGCGCCGCGCGAAACGAACGCCTTGAGCACGGTTTCACGCAGGTCGCGGCGCCGCGAATAGGTAAGGAACGGCTCGGCGATGGAACGCGAAAGCGTGACGGCAAAGCGCCCCGCCTCGCCCCGGCTTTCGGCCGCCTCGGCCATGGCGCTTCGAAGGGCCTGCGGCAGCCCCGCCAGGTCGTCCTCATCGAGGAACAGCGCCCATTTGCTCTCGTCGGCCAGCACGTTCTGCCCGAACTGCGCGCCGAGCCCGGCAAGCGCCTCGTTGATCTCGGCAAGCCGCTTCTTGCCCACAGCGTCCAGCCGCGCGCCGCCGCGCACGAATGCCTTCCAGCACTTCTCCAGCACCCGCGCCGTCTCCGGGTCGAGCTTCAGCGCATCCCTTTCCCGGTAAAGCCGGTCGATCCGCTCGAAAAGGGCCTCGTTCATGGCGATCGCCGAATAATGGCGGGCCATGCGCGGCGAGATTTCCCGCTCCAGCCGCTGGATCCTCTCATTGGTATGCGCGCCCGCCTTGCACCAGAAGATCGCCGAGACCCGTTCCAGCGTCTTGCCGGCCAGTTCCAGCGCCAGCAGCGTGTTCTCGATGGTCGGCGCCTCGGGATTGTCCGCTATGGCGGCGATTTCGGCGTTGTGAGCCGCGAACCCGGCATCGAAACCGTCCTCGAAGGCGCGATCCTCGATGCGCGCGAACTCCGGCAGACCAAGGCGGCCGTTCCAGTCGGCCAGGGGCGATCGTTCGGGCGGGAATGCGTCGTGGTTCATCGAAATCCTCGTGGAAGAGCCAGCAGACTGCCTGGATAGGATAAGAACAAGCTATAGGCCATGTAGGCTCCGGCCATCGGGCCTGCAACACTTGACAGCGCGCGCCGCGCACCGGACAATCGACCTAGTAAACATTACTTACTAATTCAGGGCACCCATGGCCGGCACCTTCGACCCCGAAGCCTTCGGCTTTCTCATCTTTGATCTCTATCGGCTCATCAGGAGCGATATCGACCAGCGGATCGCGGCCGCCGGCATCGGCATCACCCCCGGCGAGGCCCGAACGCTGGTTCATGCCGCGCGCGCCGGTGAGGTCCGCCAGAATGTCCTGGCCGAACGCATGGGCCTCGAAGCCATGACACTCAGCGCCTATCTCGAACGGCTGGAGAAACAGGGCCTCATCGAACGGCTTTCCGACGAGACCGACCGCCGGGCCAAGCTGATACGCCTCACCGAGAAATCGACGGGCGTTCTGGAGGCGATCGTGTCACTCGGAAAGGAAGTGCGCATGAAGGCGCGGGGCTCCATGAGCGATAGCGAGTGGGAAGCCCTGCAGGAAACGCTCAAGCGCATCCGTGGCAATTTCAGCGCCCCTCCTCCGGGCGAAGCCAACTAGAGCGCCCGTGCTTCCGTTTGGACGCACCAAGGACGCTCTATCTTCTTGTTTTTCCGCATTTATGCGGACGTCAGGTGATGCCAACTGACTGCAAAATTCTGTAGCCAACGCGCCGGAGACGGCGAAAGCAGGACCGAATGAAACATCGGCAAGAGGCGGCGGCGCCCGTCATGAGCGAACGCCGCGTGAGCCTGATCGGCGCCATGCTGGTCGCCATCGGCCCGGTTTCGATGGCGCTCTACACGCCGGCGATGCCCGAGATCGTGAGCGCCTTCGGCACCACCGAAGCGGCGGTGAAGATGACCCTGTCGCTTTATTTCGCCGGCTTCGCCATTGCCCAGCTCATCTGCGGGCCGCTCTCGGACGGCCTCGGCCGCAAGCCGGTCACCTTCGCCTTCATGGCCATTTATGCCGTAGCGAGCTTCATCGCCGTCATGGCGCCGGGCATCGAGTGGCTCATCGCCGCGCGCTTTCTGCAGGGTGTCGGCGCGGCGGTGGGCGTGGCCGTCTCGCGCGCGCTCGTGCGCGACCTGTTCACGCAGGAGCAGTCGGCGCGTATCATGAACCTGATGGGCATCATCCTCGCCATGGGCCCCGCCCTTGCGCCCACCATCGGTGGGCTCACCATGGAGCTGTTCGGCTGGCACGCCATCTTCCTGGTCATGCTTGCGGCCGGCGCCGGCATCGTCCTCGTCGTTCATTTCACGATGCGCGAAACCGTTACGCGAGACCTTTCCCGCATCTCCCCCGCCGGCCTCGTCCATTCCTACGGCCTGCTCCTGGCAAGCCCCTATTTCCTGACCTCCAGCCTGGTCGTGGCCGGCTCGGTCGGCGCGCTCTACACCCAGGCGACGGTGCTGCCGTTCATCCTCATGGGCCGGGTCGGGCTCTCGCCGGCCGAGTTCGGCATCGGCATGCTGATGCAGTCAGGCTTCTTCTTCATGGGGTCGCTGACGGTGCGCTCCCTGCTCGGCCGCACGAAAGCGCCCCGGCTGGTGCCCTTCGGCCTCGGCTTCATCGCCGTGGGCAGCGTCCTCATCGCCTGGTTCCTGAACGCCGCGCCGCCGACTTTCCTGAGCGTCATGGGCCCGGTCGCCTGCTATGCGTTCGGCATCGCCTTCGTCATGCCCGCCATGATGACCGCCTCGCTCGCCCCCTTCCCCCGCATCGCCGGATCGGCGTCGTCGCTGATGGGCTTCATGCAGATGGGCAGCGGGCTGCTGGGCGGCTCCATCGCCGCGCTCCTCGGCGACCCTGTCTTCGCGATGGGCACGATCATTCCAACCATGGGCGCCATCGCCATCGCGGCATGGCTGCTATGGCGACGCCTGCCGGAGCCGGCGCTCGCCACCGCCGTGCGTCATGTGCCGGAGAACCCGGCCTGACTCAGTCCAGCAAAGGCCGCTCGAAATCGCCGGTCTTGGGGTCCATCACCCACAATTCGCCCCGCTCGATGTCGAACCAGGCGCCGTGCAGCGACAGCCGGCCCTTGTCTTCCAGTATCTTCACGCACGGAAAGCTGCGCAGGTTTTCCACCTGAAAGCGGATGGAAATGCGCTCCAGCGCCGTCTGGCGCTCGGCAGCGGTCATGCTGTTGCCGGCAAGCGCCGCCGCCGCCGGGGCGACCAGCCCCATCCATTTGCCGATGAAATCGCCGGGAGAGAGCGGCTCGGCGGTAGGGTTCAGCGCCGCCCCTATACCGCCGCAGCGGCCGTGGCCCATGACCACGATGCTCTTCACCTTCAGGCTTTGGACTGCAAATTCCAGCGCGGCGGAAGTGCCGTGATGCTGGTCGTCCGGCGCATAGGGCGGCACGAGATTGGCCACGTTGCGCACGACAAAAAGCTCACCCGGTCCGGCGTCGAATATGGTCTCGGGCGCCGCCCGCGAATCGCAGCAGGCGATCACCATGGTTTCGGGCTTCTGCCCCTCACGCGCCAGCGCCTGGTAGCGCTGGCTCTCGATCGTATAGCGCGAGGCCATGAAATTGCGGTAACCGGCGAGAAGTCGTTCAGGCAAGTGTGTCATGGCAAGCCGAATAGCCGGGAATGGCGATACAGGCAAGATGGTCAGGTACCGGCCGCCATCTCCGCTTCCAGCCGCCGCATGGTGACGAGAGCTGTCGGCCGGGTCATGCAATCGATGTCGGCGGCCAGCGTCAGCTCGTCGGCGCCGCGCGCGCATGCCCTCTCAACCGCCTGGAAGACCCCGGACGTGGCGTATCGCAACGCCTCCTCGGCGCCATCGCCCTTCAGCAGCCGCGAGACGTAAAGCGCGGCCACCAGGTCTCCCGTCCCCTTGGGCGGGTTCTCGACAAGAGGATGCTCGGCAAGCAGCGCACTGCCGGAAGAAATGAGCAGATTGCCGATGTTACCCGCCGCCTCGCCGGGTGTCGACGTCACCAGCATCGCAGGCGGCTTGGCGGCCGAAGCCGCCGCGCGAACGGCGGCGATGGAATCGAGCTTTCGCCCCGTCATCCATGAAAGCTCGAAGCGATTGGGCGTGGCGACATCCGCGATCGGCATCAGCCGGTCGCGCACGGCAATGGCGGTAGTCTCCGCGACATACTGTCCCTCGGCATCGCCCATCACCGGGTCGCAGAGATAGATCGCCCGCGGGCTGGCCTTCCTGACCGCCGTAACGAGCGAAGCCACGGCATCGGCCTGCGAAGCCTCCCCCAGATAGCCGGATATGACCGCACCCACCTGCCCGAGCCACGGTGCGCGCTCCAGATCGCACATGAAGGCCGCGAATTCTTCGGCCGGCGGCACGATGCGGGTCGCCGGCCCATGCCCCGGATGCCAGGGAAGCACGATTGTCGGCACCGCCCAAACCGGATGGCCGCAGCTTTCCAGCGCGAAGACGATGGTGCGGTTGCCCACCGCGCCCCGCGCAACATGGCTGGATATGACGATGACTGCCTTGCCGTCGATCATGAACCCGACTCCGCGAGAAAAGAGAAAATCCAGCCGATCACAATGATAACCAGCACGACCGAGAGCACCCGGCCGATCCTGCGCCCCCAGAGCTCCGCCCAATCGTCTTCCGGGGCGTCTTCGGCCTTGAAATGCTTCTTCGTGCGGTCGATCAGCGGACGCGATTCGACCTCGCGGTTCACCCTGTCCAGGATGCCTTCCGATTCGTTCCGCCTATCCCGAGGCTTCCTGTCGACCATGCAGCGCCACCCAAAAAAACCAGCTATTCCGCAGCCATTCCGCAGCCATTCCATTGTCAGGCGAATACCACTATTCTGCCGCCCGGTCGAATATGCTCCGGGGACTTTTCTATGATCCAGTCATTGCGCCTGCCCGCGCCTTCCATGCGCGGCGCCATCATCCTGCTCGCCCTCTTGCCGCTTCTTTCGGCATGCGGCTTCAACACGATCCCGACCCGCGAGGAACAGGCCAAGGCCGCCTGGAGCGAGGTTCTGAACCAGTATCAGCGCCGCGCCGACCTCATCCCCAATCTGGTGGAAACGGTGAAGGGTTATGCGTCCCACGAACGCGAGGTGCTCGAGGCGGTGGTCGAGGCACGCGCCAAGGCGACAAGCGTGCAGATCTCGCCGGACATGCTCAGCGACCCCGAAGCCTTCAAGGTATTCCAGGAAAGCCAGTCGCAGTTGACAGGCGCCCTGTCCCGCCTCCTGGCGGTTGTCGAAAACTACCCCGACCTCAAGGCCAGCCAGAACTTCCTGGCGCTGCAGGCCCAGCTCGAAGGTACGGAAAACCGTATCGCCGTTGCCCGTCGCGATTACATCGAGGCCGTGCGCCTCTACAACACGTCGCTGAAAACGCTGCCCTCGATGCTTTGGGCGAAGTTCTGGTTCACCGACGCCGAACCGCTGCAGAGCTTCACGGCCTCCGAGGAAAGCATGAGCCTGCCGAAGGTCGATTTCGGCAATGGGGGCTAAGCCGAAGAGGCTGACCATGCGCCATCTCCTGGACCGGGCCGGTAGCGCCCCTGCCGCCCTTGTCCTGCTGCTTGCCGCAATGCTGTGCGCCTATTCGGCCGAGTTGCCGGCGCTGACGGGCCGTGTCGTCGATCAGGCCGCCATAATAGACGATGCGACCGAACGGCAACTGGTACGGACCCTGGCCGAATTCGAACAGCGCTCGTCGGATCAGATCGCGGTCGCCACCATCCATGATCTCGGTGGCGAAGCCATCGAACCCTATGCCAACCGGCTTTTCCGCAGCTGGGGTCTCGGCCAGGCCGGCGAGGACAACGGTATCCTCCTGCTCGTGGCGGTCGGCGACCGGAAAATGCGCATCGAGGTCGGCTACGGGCTGGAAGGCACGCTGACTGACCTGCATGCCAAGCTGATCATAGAAAATACCATGGTGCCGGCCTTCCGCGCCGGAAATTTCTCCGGCGGCATCGAGGAGGCGGTCAACGACATCATCATGGTGCTCGAAGGCAACGCCGCCGAGCTTGAAGCGCGTGCGCGGCGCTTTGCCGAGGAGAATGATGAGCCTGTCTGGCCGGTTGTGCTGTTTCTGGCGGTCTGGGGCACGATGTTCTTCGGCGGCTTCGCTATAGCCTTCCTGCCCCCGATTTTCGGCCGGAAAATCGGCCCCCGCCATTACAAATGGCTGGGCATGGACTTCAAATACAGTTCGGGCGGCAGCTCGCGCGGCAGATCCGGCGGCTGGTCGAGCAGCGGAAGCAGCGGCGGCTTTTCCGGCGGCGGCGGTTCGTCCGGCGGCGGCGGCGCGTCGGGGAGTTGGTGACGATGAGCATATTGTCCAAAGCCGAACATGACCGCATCGCGGCGGCGATCGCCGAGGCCGAGAGCCAAACGTCCGGCGAAATCTATTGCGTCCTGGCGCAGCGCAGCGACGACTATTTCTACCCGTCCGCCTTCTTCGTCGCCCTGTCGATTCTGATCGTCAGCCTGCCGCTGACGGTTCTGGCTCACTATTGGTGGATCGATCTGCGGCCGGCGGTGCTGCTCGGCGGCCAGCTTGCCGCGCTCGCGACCTCCCTTGCACTCCTGTTGGCGGCGCCACGGCTGCGGCTCCTGCTCGTGCCGCTTCATCTGCGATACCGGCGCGCCCACGAAAACGCCATGCGGCAGTTCCTGGCGCGCAACATCCATGTGACACAGAAGCGCACGGGTGTGCTCATCTTCGTGTCCTTGGCCGAACATTACGCGGAAGTGCTGGCGGATGCCGGCATCGATGCCCGCGTCCCCCAGGAACGGTGGAACGACGCTGTGGAAACGCTGACAGAAGCTGCGAAAAAGGGCGAACTGACGGATGGGATCGTCGCCACCATCGGGCTTGTCGGTGCTGAACTCGCCACGCATTTCCCCGCTGGGAACACCAATCCCAACGAACTGGACAATCACGTGATCGATATCTGAGAGACTGAATTGGAAGTCGTTCCGGCGCGGTGAAAATGGTTTTTGCGAGCACCCGAACACAGGAAGATGCTATTTGCAGACCGCCAGGAAGCCTTTTGATCAGGTTCGGCCGGAAAGCCCCCCGATACCCCAAAAGTTTATCCCCGATGAAACGCTTGTTCTTGCCTCGACCCCGCCCGCGCGGCTATGGTTAACAAATCATGAAGACACTGGCGATCGACATAAGAAAAGCTGAGCCTCATGACGCCGATGCGATTGCATCGGTGCACGACCGGGCCTGGCGCGGCGCCTATGCTGGCATTATTCCCCACAAGGCGCTCAACAGGATGGTCGGTCGGCGCGGTACGAACTGGTGGGCTGACGCCATTAAGCGCAGGGCGACCGTGCTCGTCGTGGAAATCGGCGGCGAAGTCGCCGGCTACGCGACGCTGGGTCGCAACAGGGCGCGCGAGCTCAAGCAGCAGGGCGAGATCTACGAGCTTTACCTCAGCCCCGAATATCAGGGCATCGGCCTCGGCACGCGCCTGTTCTCCGCCGCGCGCGAAATGCTGCGCGACCACGGTTTCAACGGACTTGTGGTCTGGGCGCTCGAGGAGAACGAGGGGGCGCTATCCTTCTATGAAGGCGCCGGAGGCAAGGACATCGCCGAAGGTGTGGAAGTCTTCGAGAGCAAGGCCCTGCGCAAGATCGCCTTCGCCTGGGCCTGACGACCTCGCAATCGCGTCTTCAGGCCGGTCTTCGGGCAAAAAAACCCCCTTGCGCCAATCGCCGCATTGCCTGCGGGAGCGAGAGCGGGTAGTCACCCCCCCAGCTTTCAACCATTCGCGGGAAATTTCATGCGCATCGAAGCCATCTCCATTGGCGACAATCCCCCTGAAGACGTGAACGTCATCATCGAGGTCCCGGTCGGCGGCCAGCCGATCAAGTACGAGATGGATAAGGAAGCCGGCACCCTCATCGTCGACCGCTTCCTCTATACGCCGATGACCTATCCGGGCAATTACGGCTTCGTGCCGCACACCTTGTCCGACGACGGGGATCCGATAGACGTCCTGGTCTGCAACACCCGCCAGCTCATCCCCGGCTGTGTCATCAACGTACGCCCGATCGGCGTGCTGATCATGGAAGACAATTCCGGCCAGGACGAAAAGATCGTCGCGGTGCCGTCGCCGCACCTGACGCGCCGTTACGAAAAGGTCTCGAATTACACCGACCTTCCGGAGATCACGCTGCAGCAGATCCAGCACTTCTTCGAGCACTACAAGGATCTGGAGCCCGGCAAATGGGTCAAGATCGGCGACTGGATGGATGCCGCCGCCGCCCGTCGCCTGATCACCGAGGCCATTGAGCGAGCCAAAAAGCCGGACGCCGCCGCCTAGAGCATGATCCCGAAAAGTGGATGCCGGTTTTCGGGATAGATCGTGCTAGAGCAGATCGTCGTTACACTGAAACGCTGTTCTGCTCTATCTACTTGTTTTTACCGCATTTGTGCGACGTCAGGTGATTCCACCTGACTGCAAAATTCTCTAAAACAAGGAGCTGGATGGTGGTGACGATTCAACGAAGCGTCATCGCGATCTGGAGGGGGCGACGACGATGCGGTGGGGGTTCAAATAGATCATCGTCATCCCGGCCGACCGCGGGGAGAGCCGGGGCCTGTTGGAAGACCATCGAAGAGCGGCCCGGTTCTCGCCGGGCGCGCTCCGGCACCTTCTGCGGAAATCAGCCACGCCTCTCAATGGATCCCGGCTCTGCGTGGCTTTGCCGCTGGGCCGGGATGACCACGAGGTGGAGCACCCAGCCTGTCAATCCCCGAAGCATTATCCGGGGCCTTATCGGCCACCGATTGCAGGGCGCGGCCCGGTCCGCCCCCGCCCTGCCGTGAAGTATTGTCCTATAGGCCGCCCATCCCGTCGGAACCGATATAGGCGATGCGCAGCATGTTGGTCGCGCCAGGCGTGCGCAGCGGCACCCCCGCCGTGATGATCACCCTGTCGCCCGGCTTCACGAATTTTTCCTCATAAGCGATGCGGCAGGCGCGATCCACCATGTCGTCGAGATCGTGGGCATCCGGAGAGACCACGCAATGGGTTCCCCAGACGAGGCTGAGCCGCCGCGCCGTCTCCACCACCGGCGACAGCGCGATGATCGGCACCATCGGCCGCTCGCGCGCCGCGCGCAGCCCGGTTGTGCCGGACGAGGTGTAGGTGATGATGGCCGAGAGCTTGAGCGTCTCGGCAATCTGCCTGGAGGCCAGTGAAATGGCGTCGGCGCCCGTCGGCTCCGGGTCGCTCCGCTGGGCGTAGACAATACCCTGATATGTCGGATCACGCTCGACCTGGACGGCAATGGAATCCATCGTCGCGACGGCCTCGACCGGATATTCGCCGGCGGCCGATTCGGCCGAAAGCATTATCGCGTCGGCGCCTTCGAAGACGGCCGTGGCCACGTCGGAAACCTCGGCCCGCGTGGGCACCGGTGCCGTGATCATGGATTCCAGCATCTGGGTGGCCACGACAACCGGCTTGCCAGCGCGGCGGCAGGCCCGGATGATCTGTTTCTGGATTCCGGGAACGGCCTCCAGCGGCATCTCCACGCCGAGATCGCCGCGAGCGACCATCAGGGCATCGGAAAGCTCCAGTATTTCCGGCAGACGCTTTACGGCCTGGGGCTTCTCGATCTTGGCCATGAGCGCGGCGCGCCCCCGGGCCACCTTACGCACCTCGGCCAGATCCTGCGGCCGCTGGATGAAGGACAGCCCGATCCAGTCGACACCCGTCGCCAGCACGGCATCAAGGTCCTTTCGGTCCTTTTCCGTGAGCGCGCCCAGCGGCAGGTCGGTGTCGGGCAGGCTGACGCCCTTGCGGTCGGAAATCTTGTTGCCGGCGACCACCTTGCAGCGGATTGCGCGGCCGTCGTTGCTCACCGCCTCGAGCTGCAGGCGCCCGTCATCGATGAGGAGACGATGCCCAGGCTCCACGGATTTGAGAATCTCAGGGTGTGGCAGATGCACGCGGGTGGCATTGCCGGGCTCGGGATTGTCGTCGAACGTGAATTCCTGGCCGACGTCCAGCGCAACCTTCTTCTCGGCAAATGCGCCGACGCGCAGTTTCGGCCCTTGCAGATCGGCGAGAATGCCTATCGGCCTGCCTGCTTCCTTTTCGACGGTCCTGATGCGGTCGACGAGGGTGCGCATCAGATCGTGATCGGCATGGCTCATATTGATGCGGAAGACGTCCGCCCCGGCCTTATGCAGCTTGGCGATCATTTCCAGGCTAGACGACGCTGGGCCGAGCGTGGCGAGAATCTTGACTTTTCTGCTGCGCTTCATGGGTTGGGTGTTCCCGTGACGGCGGCCGCGCCGTTGGCTGCGGTGGGGTCCGGCGTCGGACCGTCGGTCAGCTGCACCATCCAGTTCTCCTGTTCGCCTGTGTCATGTTCCTGGAAGCCCGCGCGCTGGAAGCCGCGGGCAAAACAATCGTTCACGCCGGCAATCTTGAATTCCTTGTCGGCGACGCACATTTCGATTTCACCTTCCCATCGGCCGCCCCGCGCGGCGTCCTCGGCGTAGAGGTAGTAGTAGCGCGATTCGAGCGGGCCCTCGATAAGCGTCTTGCAGCTCGAAGCGTCGATATGCCACCAGCCTTCGCTGATCCAGCCGGCGCGTGCGCGGTAGCCGATAGCTACGCCGACGAGATTCTGCGTTGCGTTGCACACACGGAAATCCGCCCGGGCGGGCGTCGGGCCCACCGCATAAAATCCCAACGCGGCGGCGGCCGCGAGAACGGACTTGCGCAAGCTTATCTTCAGGCTCCCAAACGGCATTTTCTGCTTCTGCTTCGACATTTCAGCCTGCCATCCTTTTCGGCAATGTGGGTCCCCGTGTCAACGCGCCCGCCCGGCTGAATTGTTTAGCCCCCGCGCCGGTTGACCCTTTGCCGCCATGCGCCGATATGATCGGGTGGAGCGCGATTTCTGCAAAGCCATGGAGACGAGGACTGATGACCCCTTTGAGCGAGGAACAAAAGCGCGATCTCGAGGCAGCCGCCTTTCGCCGGTTGGTCTCCCATCTGCGCGAGCGAACGGACGTGCAGAATATCGACCTGATGAATCTGGCGGGATTTTGCCGCAACTGCCTGTCCAACTGGTATCGCGAGGCGGCGGCGGAAGCCGGCATCGCCCTCGACAAGGCGCAGTCGCGCGAGATCGTCTACGGCATGCCCTATGATGAGTGGCGGGACAAATATCAGAGGGAGGCAACTCCCGAACAGGCCGGCGCCTTCCGGGAAAACCGCCCCAAAGACCATTGAAACGAGCTGGTTTTGGCCGAATCTCAGCTCGTTTTGGCCCGTTTTGACGCCATTTTCGCCGGGAAAAGGTGGTCTCGGATCATTTTTCTATCGCTTATTCGGGCTTGACCGAAGCGGGTGGCTGATGCATCGAACCGCAGTCCTTTCGCGCGCCCTGAGTCGCGCCTTTCCCACCAGATTCCGGAGTTCGCCATGGCCGATGACATCACCAATGAAACCGCGCAAACCGTTGCCGCCGGACAGCTACGGTCCTTTATCGAGCGCATCGAGCGACTGGAAGAAGAAAAGCAGACGATCTCCGAGGACATCAAGGAAATCTATGCCGAAATGAAGGGCACGGGCTTCGACACGAAGGCGGTCCGCACCATCGTGCGCCTGCGCAAGAAGGACCAGGCAGAGCGGCAGGAAGAAGAGGCGATGATCGACCTCTACAAGGCTGCGCTGGGAATGGCCTGAGCGGGAATCGGGGTCAGGGGAATATTGTCCGGCTGGTGGAGCTGAGGGGAATCGAACCCCTGACCTCATCATTGCGAACGATGCGCTCTCCCATCTGAGCTACAGCCCCGTTCAGCCTGGATGCCGCGCATTTATTGCCAGGGGACCGTCGGTGTCAAGCATCGCGTTTGCGGGCTTGCCGTCGCGGGCGGCAGTGTCTACATGTCGCGAAACCTTCGTTCCAGGCGGCCACGGAGAACCGTATGACTGCGCTCTTTCAGACCATTATCATGGCGCTCGACATTTATTGGTGGCTGATCATCGGATCCGCGATCTTTTCCTGGCTCTACGCCTTCAACGTGGTCAACCCGAACAACCAGTTCGTGGGCACGATCGGCAACTTCCTGTACAGGGTCACCGAGCCCGCGCTGCGGCCGATCCGCAATGTCATGCCCGATCTCGGCGGCATCGACATTTCGCCCATCATCCTGCTTCTCCTGCTCTTCTTCGTGCGGCAGTTCATCATCACGACGGTGGCGCCGGCCATTCTCTGATGAACGACTTCCACGCACCGTTCTTCCGCGCTGGCGCGGACGGCGTGGAAATCCTGGTGCGCCTGACGCCGCGATCGTCGCGCGATGCCGTGGAAGGCGTTGGCGAAACCGATGACGGGCGACGTCGTCTGAAGGCGCGGGTGCGCGCCATCCCCGAAAAAGGCAAGGCCAACAAGGCCCTGGAAAAACTGATCGGCAAGTGGCTCGACGTCGCTCCCTCCGCAGTCCATGTTACCGGCGGGTCGACCGCGCGACTGAAGACAGTCGCCATTTCCGGCGAGCCGGCCGAGCTTGCAAGACGCCTTCAAGCGCTTGTGACCATCTGATGTATCAGGGCCTCATCATGCTGTGGCCGGTGCACAGATTCAAAGAGTTAGGGCGCCCCTTGTGAGTCCGGATGCAGGCACGGCGCTCTAGAGCCGGTCGCCCGTCCGCGCATCCATGATGCTGATGAGCGCGCGTTGTGCGGCCCGCTTCATCGGATAGACGTCGAGCATGCGACGGTAGACCTTCAGCGCTTCATCCTCGTAACCGGTCCGGCGCAGAATGCCCGCCAGACCGCTCATCGCGCCGAAATGGCGGGGTTCAACCGACAGCGCCCGCGAAAGATCCGACATGGCGCGGTCGTAATCATCCATCATCAGATGAACCAGGGCCCGGCTGTTCCAGCCTTCCACATAGTCCGGATAGAGCGTGACTGCCTGGTCGAGAAGATCGAGAGCGACGTGGAATTTCTCGTCGCCGGCTGCCTTCTGCGCCCATTGCAGGAGCAGTTCGGCCGTGTCGCCGCCCTCCATCGTCCACTCACGCTCGATACGCCGGGCAATGCGCTGGGCGGCCACTTCGTTGGTCTCGCGCTTGAGATCGTCAAACAACTGGTCGATGGTCCCGCCGACCGCCGAGGTCTCGACAGCAGCATCGGCTGCCGCCTCATCGGAAGACGCCGACAGAGGCCACATCAGGGCCGGCAGAAGGAGTATGAAGCAAACAAAATGGCGCATGGCACGAGATTACCCGCACCAGCGCTTCTATAAAAGTGAAAACCGCGTGATCGCCGCCGGTCAGACCCGGCGGCAGTGCCTCAGCCCTGGCGGGCCTTGAAGCGCGGATTGGACTTGTTGATGATGTAGATGCGGCCCTTGCGGCGAACCAGGCGGTTCTCCCGGTGGCGGGTCTTGAGCGCCTTGAGCGAGTTCTTGATCTTCATTGGTCTTGCCCGTCAATCGGCCGTATGGCCACAATGGTTCAGGAGGCGCCGCCTCCAATGGAAAGGCGCGCCAAGCGGGCGCGCCGTAATTCGAGTGGGCTCATAGACGACATGACGCTCCCGTGTCAAGGTTTGCGGTATATTGGCCCGTCCTCGATCAACCGATTCCAGCTTGCCGCGAAAAAAGGGCCGGCATTTTTTCGACAGGGGGAATTCGATGAAGAAGATCTTTTCAGCCAGCGTCCTAGTCTTACTGTGTCATAAAACTGTTTTGGCAGCATGGACATCGTGGCAGCCGCCGCGCCAAGGCGTGGGCGAGCCTAATCCTGATGGTGGCGATGGAGTTGGTGACGTGGCGTTCGGGACGCAGCG
>NZ_JAOANW010000008.1 GCF_026162365.1 Nitratireductor luteus
GGAGACATTGCCACCGATCACCACCGCCGCTCTCCCGCGGCGCAGGCCGCGCGCGGCTCCAAACGCACGCCCGTCTGATCGGCCGCCGAACGCGTCAGAATAAACGGGCGGTGAGAGAAGTGGGCTAATCCTTCGCGGCATCCGAAATGCGGAACTGCACCGAGCGGGTGCCGTTCCAGTAGTTGGCCGAAAGCGAACCGGCCAAGTGGATGGAAGCGCCGCGATTGTCGAACAGGAACTTGCCGAGATCGCTTTCGGCCGCGCGAAAGGCGATGGCCTGGAGCCTGCCGCCCGACTGCGAGCGGAGCTCGGCCCGCACGTGTCCGTTACCGACCACCCTGGCATCGGCCAGCCGGTGCCTGGGCAGCGCCAGCATGGGAGCCGGATGACCGGCGCCGAAGGGCCCCGCCGCCTCCAGCCGGTCGAGCAGGTCGAAATTCGCGCCCTCGGCCGATAGCGCCGCATCGATCTGCAGGCTTTCCGCGTCCCTCAGACCGGCGATGGCCGTCGCGGCCTTTTCCTCGAAGAAGGCCCGCAACCGGCCGAGTTTTTCCCGCTCGACGGTGATGCCGGCCGCCATGGCGTGCCCGCCGCCCTTCACGAGCAGCCCCTCGTCCACCGCAGCGCGCACCAGCTTGCCGAGGTCGAAACCGGGTATCGACCGGCCGGAGCCTGCGCCCTTTCCGTTCAGATCGAAGGCGATGGCGAACGTCGGCCTACGCGCATGATCCTTCAGCCGCGACGCGATCAGGCCGACGATCCCCGGATGCCAGTTGTCGGACGCCGTCACCAGTATGGCGGGGCCTCCACCGGCAAGTTCGGCATCGGCTTCCGCGCGAGCCTCGGCCAGCATGGCGGTCTCCATTTCCTGACGCTCCCGGTTGAGCCGGTCGAGTGTCTCGGCGATCGCTTCTGCCTCACTCGTCTCCGTGCAGGCGAGAAGATTGCTGCCGAGCGCCGCATTGCCGATGCGCCCGCCGGCATTGATACGCGGGCCGATCAGGAAGCCGAGGTGATAAGGGTTGAGCGGCTCACCGATGCGCGAGATGCGCGCCAGCGCCGAAAGGCCGGGCGAGTTCATCTGCCGCGCCGCCAGCATGCCCTTGACCACGAAGGCGCGGTTGACGCCGATGAGCGGCACGACATCGCATACCGTGGCCAGCGCGACGAGGTCGAGCATGCCGAGAAGATCGAAAGGCGCGGTGGCCGGCATCTTCTCGCGCAGCAGCCGGCTCGCGCGCACCAGCGTCAGGAACACGACGCCGGCGGCGCACAGATGCCCCTGCCCGGAAAGGTCGTCCTCGCGGTTGGGATTGACCACGGCCACGCCTTCCGGCAGCGCGCCGCCCACCTGGTGATGGTCGAGAACGACCACGTCCGCGCCCGCCGCGCGGCCCGCCGCGATCGCTTCCGCGCTGTTCGTCCCGCAATCGACGGTGACGATCAGCGAGGCCCTGCCCGCCAGCTCCCGCATCGCATCCGGATTGGGTCCGTAGCCTTCGAAAATGCGGTCGGGAATATAGATTTCGCTGGCAACGCCGTAGTGGGTGAGGAAGCGCTTCATCATCGCCGAGGAGACCGCGCCGTCGACGTCGTAATCGCCGAAAATGGCGACGCGCTCGCCGCTCGCCGCCGCCGCGGCGATCCGTTCCGATGCCGGTCCCATGTCGGTCAGGGTCATCGGGTCGGGCAGGAGATCGCGAATGGCGGGCAGCAGGAAGCGCTGCGCATCGTCGGGCGCGACGCCGCGCCCGGCCAGAACGCGGCAGACGATGTCCGGCAGGCCGTGGCTCTGTGCCATGGCAAGGGCCATGTTCTCGCCGCGCGCATCCAGCCGGTGCACCCAGCCAATGCCGCGTGCGGACTGCCGCACGTCGAGGAAGTACCGCTTGTCGCCCGTCACATCATGCATGAAGGCGGGTTTGGTCGTTATTTGCAGTCAACGCAAGCCCGATGGTCAGAACTTGTCGAGATCCTGGTGCTCCGCCTTTATCTCACGCACGGTGCGCGAGGAGGAGCGCATGACGATCGTATGAGTCTGGATCGAATCCCGTCCGAACTTCACGCCTGCGAGCAGGTTTCCATCCGTCACGCCGGTGGCGGCGAACAGCACGTCGCCCTTGGCCATCTCGTCCATGCGATAGACCTTGGCGGGATCGGAAATGCCCATTTTGGCCGCGCGCGCTATTTTTTCCTCGGTATTGAGCTGCAGGCGGCCCTGCATCTGGCCGCCGATGCACCGCAGCGCCGCCGCCGCCAGAACACCCTCGGGCGCGCCGCCAATGCCGAGATAGATGTCAATGCCGGTCTCGTCCGGATCGGTCGTGTGGATCACGCCCGCCACGTCGCCGTCGCCGATCAGCCGGATGGCGGCTCCCGTCGCACGCACCTCCTCGATCAGGCGCGCATGGCGCGGCCGGTCGAGGATGCAGGCGGTGATTTCGGAAACCGGAACGCCCTTGGCCTTGGCCAGGTTCTCGATATTCTCCACCGCCGGTGCGTCCAGGTCGACGATGCCTTCGGGATAGCCCGGCCCCACGGCGATCTTCTCCATGTAGACGTCCGGCGCGTAAAGCAGGCTGCCACGCTCGGCAATCGCGATGACCGCCAGCGAATTGGGCAGGTTCTTGGCGCAGATCGTCGTGCCTTCCAGCGGGTCGAGCGCGATGTCCACCTCCGGCCCCTCACCCGCGCCCACTTCCTCGCCGATATAGAGCATCGGCGCCTCGTCGCGCTCGCCCTCGCCGATCACCACCGTGCCCTTGATGGGCAGCCGGTTGAGCTCGGAGCGCATGGCGTCCACGGCAACCTGGTCCGCCGCCTTCTCGTCGCCGCGGCCCCGGAGCCGCGCGGCCGCCACGGCGGCCCTCTCGGTCACGCGCACAAGCTCCAGCGTCAGAATGCGGTCGAGACCGGCTTGCGGATTTTTCGGCATGAAGGTCATCCCTGTTCTCCAGATTGGGCCGGTTTTCCAGACGGGCCCGCGTCCGCGGCGCGGACGGAATTGAGCTCGGCCCTTGTGGCAAACGGAGGTTCGCGCCGCAAGAGCCCTGCGTGTTCACCTAGCAACATGAATCGATTGAATAAATATGACAGCGCGAGAGGAATGCCAGCTCTCGTGTCGTATCGTGGGGGGTTCAACCCCTCATCGCCTTCTCGAGCACCTCGAATATGCGTTGATCGCCGGACTGGGCGACGTTGAAGCGCAGGTAGCTGTTGGCTGTCCGGGAAAGGCTAAACGCATTGCCGGGTGCCAGCACGATATTGGCCGCAAGGGCATGGCGGGCGATTTCGGCCGCATCGATGCCGTCGGGCAGCCTGCACCAGAGGAACATGCCGGCTTGCGGCTCGATCCACGGCGTGATCCCGATTGCCGCCAATCGGCCGGTCACGTCGATCATGGCGCGCGAAAGGCGCAGCCGCAGCGCTTCCATGTGCTTGCGATAACTCCCGTCCCTGAGAAGCGTCAGCACCAGCTCCGCGGCAAACCGTCCACCGCCGAAAGAGGTGGCGATCTTGAGATCGGTGAGGCCCTCGATCCAGTCCGGGGGCGCGGCGATGAAGCCGCAACGCACCGATGCCGAAAGCGTCTTCGAGAAGCTGCCGATATGGACGACCCGGTCCAGACCGTCGAACGCGGCCAGGCGCGGTGCGGGCGTATGTTCGAAATCGGCAAAGATGTCGTCCTCGATGATCGTCAGCCCCGACTGGTCGGCGAGCTTCAGCAGGCGATGCGCGACAACGGGGGAAAGGGTCGCGCCGGTGGGATTATGTAGCGCCGAGTTGGTGATGTAGAGGCGCGGCCGGTGTTCGCTCAGCGCCCGCGCGAACAGATCGATGTCAGGCCCCGAGGGCGTATAGGGGACCCCCACGATGTTCGCCCGGTGCGCGCGCAGCAGCGCATGGAAATTGAAATAGCAGGGGTCGTCGACCAGAACCGTGTCTCCGGGCTCGAGCAGGAAGCGGCAGAGAAGGTCGATGGCCTGCGTACCCGATTCGGTCAGGACGATCTGGTCGGGCGAGGCCTCGATGCCATGCTCGCCCATACGCCGCGCCAGAAGCTGGCGCAGCGGGGCGAGCCCCAGTGGCGTGCCGTAGTCGGTCAGCGCCGCATCGTCGGCGCGCGCCAGCGTCCGCAGCGCGCGGCGCAGACCGCCCTCCGGCATCCACGAGGCCGGCAGCCAGCCGCAGCCGGGTTTCAGCACCTGCCCGCCCGCATCCAGAGACTGGCGCGACACCCAAAGCGGATCGATCTCCCGGTCGAGCCTGGGGCCGACATCGGCCAGCGACAACGGCGCCAGCGGGCTGGAAACATAAAAGCCGGAGCCCGGCCGCGACCGGATCGTGCCCTCCGCCACCAGTCTTTCATAGGCTTCGACGACGGTGGATGTGGAAACCTGCATGGTTCTAGCAAAGGAGCGGATGGACGGCAGCTTCGCGCCCGGCGTCAGGCTGCGCGCAGCAATGCGCTGGCGGATTCTCGCCATGACCGCGCCGACCAGCGTTGCCTCATTCCCGTCGATGCCGGTGCGATCGTCCATCTGTAATGCTTCAGTACCCATAACAGTTTTGACGAACTGTACTGGATTGTATCTGGCAACGCCATCCGCAGCCGCCGATAACAGCCGAAAACGACACGGGATTCATGAATTGGACAAGACGGCGAGCGGCTGGATCAACGGGTTCCTGGGCATACTGATATTCAGCGGGTCGCTGCCGGCGACGCGAGTGGCGGTGATGGAGTTCGATCCCGTCTTCCTGACGGCCGCGCGCGCGGCCATCGCCGGACTGCTGGGTCTCGCGCTCCTGACGGCGTTTCGCGAGAAGCGCCCGGAGCGCGGCGACCTGCTGTCACTGGCCATCGTGGCGCTCGGCGTCGTGGTGGGCTTTCCGCTGCTCACGGCGCTGGCGCTCGAATATATCACGTCCGCTCATTCCATCGTCTTCATCGGCCTGCTGCCGTTGGCGACGGCGATTTTCGGCGTGCTGCGCGGTGGCGAGCGTCCTCAGCCGGCCTTCTGGTTGTTCTCTTGCCTCGGCAGCGCGCTCGTTGCCGGCTTCGCGGCGACGCAGGGCCTTTCCGTCTCGCCCATCGGAGACCTCCTGATGCTGGCAGCGATCGTCGTATGCGGGCTGGGCTATGCGGAAGGTGGGAAACTGTCGCGCAAGCTCGGCGGCTGGCAGGTAATTTCCTGGGCGCTCGTCCTGTCGCTGCCGATCATGCTGGCGCTGACCTTCGTCACCATGCCGCTATCGCTGAGGGGCATAGGCGACGCCGCCTGGGTGGGGTTCACCTATGTCTCGCTGTTCAGCATGCTCATCGGCTTTGTGTTCTGGTATCGCGGGCTGGCGCAGGGCGGCATCGCCGCCGTCGGGCAGCTGCAGCTCCTTCAGCCCTTCTTCGGCCTCGCGCTGGCCGCTGGCCTGCTGCGCGAGCAGGTGAGCGCGAGCATGCTCGTGGTGACGATTGCCGTCGTGCTGTGCGTGGCGGGGGCCAAGAAGTTCGCGAGATAGCGGGGCACGCGGCCCCGCCCCTTACGCCGCCCGCTCGATGCGGATCACCTGTGCCTTGTCCACCAGATGCCCGTCCTTGACGATGCCGTCGACGGCCTTGCGAACGGCGGCCTCTGTCGTCTCGTGAGTGACGAGGATCACGGTCTTGTGGGCGTCTTCGGTAGCGTCGCCGTGTTGGACGATGGACTCCAGCGAAATGTCGTTGTCGGCCATGCGCTTGGCGATTGCGGCGAAAACGCCGGCGCGGTCGTGCACCGTCAACCGGATGAAATAGCCGCCCTCGTGGGAGCGCATGCGCGCGCGCTTGTAGGGCACGAGCTCTCTGGCCGGCCGGCCGAAGACCGGTCCGTGCTGGAAGCCAGGGCGGCTCTTGGCGATGTCGGCCACGTCGCCGATGACCGCCGATGCGGTCGCATCGCCGCCCGCGCCGGGACCTGTCAGAAGCAGCTCGCCCAGATAATCCGTCTCGACGGCCACGGCATTGGTGACACCGTGCACCTGCGCGATGACCGAGCTTACCGGAACCATGGTCGGATGCACCCGCTGCTCGATGCCGCTCTCCGTCTTCTGCGCCACGCCCAGGAGCTTGATGCGGTAGCCGAGCTCGGCGGCAGCACGAATATCGGCCTGGGTGATATTGGAGATACCTTCGAGATAGATGTCGTCCGCTGAAATCCTGCAGCCGAAAGCGAGGCTGGTGAGGATCGACAGCTTGTGCGCGGTATCCTGGCCTTCGATGTCGAAGGTCGGGTCTGCCTCCGCATAACCAAGACGCTGCGCATCCGCGAGGCAATCCTCGAAGCTGATGCCCTCGGCCTCCATGCGGGTGAGGATGTAGTTGCAGGTGCCATTCATGATGCCGAAGACGCGGGTGACGCTGTTGCCTGCCATGGCCTCGCGCATCGTCTTGATGATCGGGATGCCACCGGCCACCGCCGCCTCGTAATTGAGGAGCACGCCCTTTTTCTCGGCGATCGTCGCCAGTTGGACGCCATGCCTTGAAAGCAGCGCCTTGTTGGCCGTCACCACGTGACGGCCGGCCTCGAGCGCCGCCTTGACGGAGGAAAGTGCCGGGCCGTCCTCGCCGCCGATCAACTCGACGAAGACGTCGATGTCGCCGGCCCTGGCCAGGGCCACCGGATCGTCGAACCATTGCGCATTGCCCAGATCGATGCCGCGGTCGCGGTTGCGGTCGCGCGCCGAAACGCCGACGACCGTGATCTCGCGCCCGCATTGCCGCGTGAGCTCGGCAGCCTTGTCCTGCAACATCCGCACCATGCTGGCGCCCACTGTGCCCAATCCGGCAATTCCTATGCGCAAGGCTTCGGCCATAACGGGATAACCCCTCCGATCATTCCTGGAAGTGACTGTTGAAATTCTAGCTTCGTCCTGATGCACGATGTCCGAAAAGTCCGCAACTTTCCGGCATCGCGCTATCTGCGCGCGCTCAGCGGCACGACGTTGTCGGCGTTCTGCGCGGCGGATGCAAGGAAGCGCTTGATGCTGCGGGCAGCCTGGCGGATGCGATGCTCGTTTTCCACAAGCGCGATGCGCACATAATCATCGCCGTGCTCGCCGAAGCCGATGCCGGGCGCCACCGCCACGTCCGCCTGCTCGACCAGGAGCTTGGAGAATTCGAGCGACCCCATGGCCTTGAACGGCTCGGGGATCGGCGCCCAGGCGAACATGGTGGCCGGCGGCGGCGGGACGTGCCAGCCGGCCCTGCCGAAGGAATCCACCAGCACGTCGCGGCGGCGGCGATAGACCGAGCGCACCTCGTCGATCTCCGCCCCGTCCGAGTTGAGCCCCGCGGTCGCGGCAACCTGGATGGGCGTGAACGCGCCGTAGTCGAGATAGGACTTCACCCGCGAAAGCGCGGAGATCAGCCTTTCATTGCCGACAGCGAAGCCCATGCGCCAGCCGGGCATGGAAAAGGTCTTCGACATGGAGGTGAACTCGACCGTCACGTCCATCGCGCCCGGAACCTGGAGCACGGAAGGCGGCGGCGCGCCCTCGAAATAGATCTCCGCATAGGCAAGGTCGGAAAGGATGATGATGTCGTTCTTGCGGGCGAAGGCCACCACATCCTTGTAGAAATCGAGCGTCGCCACACAGGCCGTCGGGTTCGACGGGTAGTTGAGGATCAGCGCCAGCGGCTTGGGAATGGAATGGCGTACGGCCCGCTCCAGCGCCGGGATGAAGCCTTCATCGGGCTCGGCCTGCATGGAGCGGATAACGCCGCCCGACATGATGAAGCCGAAGGCGTGGATCGGATAGGTCGGGTTGGGGCAAAGCACCACGTCGCCCGGCGCCGTGATCGCCTGCGCCATGTTGGCGAAACCTTCCTTCGAGCCCAGCGTGGCCACGATCTGGCTCTCGGGATCGAGCTTCACGCCAAAGCGCCGCGCGTAGTAGGCGGCCTGGGCGCGGCGCAGGCCGGGAATGCCCCTCGACGAGGAGTAGCGGTGCGTGCGCGGGTCGCGCACGACCTCGCAAAGCTTGTCGACGATGGATTTCGGCGTCGGAAGGTCGGGATTGCCCATGCCGAGGTCGATGATGTCGGCGCCGCGCGAGCGAGCGCTGGCCTTGAGCCGGTTCACCTGCTCGAAGACATAGGGCGGCAGCCTGCGGACCTTGTGAAACTCTTCCATAGCCCTGTTCCATATAGCATTTTGCAGTCAGGTGGACCCACCTGACGTCCGCATAAATGCGGAAAACAAAGAGATAGAGCGTCCTTTATGCGTCCGAATGGACGCATGGCGCTCTAGTGAGAGATCGCCGCTCTATATACCCGTTCGCGATACCGGTCGATAGAAGAAGGCGGCGAACGATCTGCCCTATTCCGTCGCCTCGATCTCGCGCTGCGCTTCATCGCCATGCTGTAGGGCGAGCCGCCGCAGCCGCTCGCGCTCGGAGGCCGCCTGTCCGGCAGAAGCAGCGCTGCCCTGGCGAGCCCGCGCCGCCGCTAGATCGTCGGTGAGCGCGGCGCGGTCTTCGTCGCTGAGTTGCTCGAAAGCCGGCTCGGCACGTATATTGAGATTGGGGTAGCCGTCGGGCTGTGTCGGTTGGGCGGCGGCGGGCGGTGGCAGGACTGCCGCGGTAGGTTGCGGGGCGATCTCATCGAGCGCCATGGTCGAGCAGGAACCGGACGCGGCCAGAAAACCGGCGCCGAATGCGGCGCGGATTGCGATTATGCAATAATTCCGGCGCGGTCTCGCGATTTTCATATTGTTTTCCTGGTCAACGCTTTAGGTTTTCATAGGAAGGAAAGACTCTTTCCGCCGCAGTATGTCAATATAGCGCAACTGGGAGGCAGCGCGATCTATGGTCGACACGAAGAGCGAAAATCGCCGCACGGACGGTCCGCCGGATGTCGAGTCCTACATGGTGAAGAACCCGGAGCAATTCGCGCGCAACATGGCAAGGGCACTGGAAGAAGCCGGCAAGGCCGCCGCCCAGTGGACCCGCGCCCGCGAAAGCGGCGAGGCGGAGGATCCCGCCGCCGAACCGGCGACCGACATGGTGCGCACCTTCTCCAAGCTCACCGAATATTGGCTCTCGGACCCCTCCCGCGCGCTGGAAGCCCAGACCCGCCTTTTCGGCGCCTATATGGGCATCTGGGCCAATGCCATCCGCAAGCTGAGCGGCGAAGATGCCGTTTCGAGCGGCATCGAGCCTGAGCAGGGCGACAAGCGCTTTGAGGACCCGGATTGGGCGCGCCACGCCTTTTTCGATTTCCTGAAACAGACCTATCTGGTGACGACCCGCTGGGCCGCCGATCTGGTGGACGATGCGGAAGGGCTCGACGAGCAGTCGCGGCACAAGGCCCGCTTCTATGTGCGGCAGATCAGCGACGCCCTGTCGCCCAGCAACTTTATCATGACCAATCCGCAGCTCCTGCGCGAGACCATGGAAACCGACGGCGAGAACCTGGTGCGCGGCATGCGTATGCTGGCCGAGGACATCGCCGCCGGCAAAGGCGAATTGCGCCTGCGGCAGGCCGACTATTCGAAATTCGAGGTGGGCAGGAACCTCGCCACCACTCCCGGCAAGGTAGTCGCCAGAAACGAGCTCGCCGAGATCATCCAATATGCGCCCGCCACGAAAGAGGTGCTGCGCCGCCCGCTGCTGATCGTGCCGCCCTGGATCAACAAGTTCTATATCCTCGACCTCAACGAGAAGCGCTCCTTCATCCGCTGGGCGGTCGAACAGGGGCACACGGTCTTCGTCATCTCCTGGGTCAACCCGGACGTAAGGCATGGCACCAAGGACTGGGACGACTATATCAATGAAGGCATCGGCTTTGCCCTCGACACGATCGCCGAGCGCACCGACGAGCACCAGGCCAATGCTATCGGCTATTGCGTCGGCGGCACGCTGCTGGCAGCCGCCCTTGCCCTGATGGCACGGGAGGACGACGACCGCATCGCCACCGCCACCTTCTTCACGACGCAGGTGGATTTCACCCACGCCGGCGATCTCAAGGTTTTCGTCGACGAGGAGCAGGTCAAGGCGGTCGACGAGGCCATGAAGCAGAAGGGTTATCTCGAAGGCAGCCGCATGGCGACCGCCTTCAACATGCTCCGCGCCCGCGATCTCATCTGGCCCTATGTCGTCAACAACTACCTGCGCGGCCGCGACCCCCTGCCCTTCGACCTGCTCTACTGGAACGCCGATTCGACCCGCATGGCCGCCGCCAACCATTCCTACTATCTGCGCAACTGCTATCTGGAGAACAATCTGGCGCGGGGCCGGGCCAAGCTGCGCGGAAAGCGCATCAGCCTCCAGGACATAAAGATACCCGTCTACAACCTTGCCACCATCGAGGACCATATCGCGCCGGCCAAGTCCGTCTTCACCGGCTCCAGCCTGTTCGGCGGACCGGTCGAATTCACGCTCGCCGGCTCCGGTCATATTGCCGGAGTGGTTAACCCGCCGGAACTGAACAAGTATCAGTATTGGACCGGGGATCTGAAAGCAGCATCGCTGGAGGAATGGCTGGAAAAGGCGGTCCCGACGCCCGGCTCCTGGTGGGTTCACTGGCAGGTGTGGATCGAAAAGCAGAACGACGAGCGCGTGTCTGCCCGCAGATTCGAGCGCGGGAAAAACTTTCTGGGCGAGGCCCCCGGCGACTATGTGCGCGTGCGAATCTAGCCCTTGATCGAGGCGGATATTTTTCGAGGGTAACCGTTTTTCCCCATTGCGTGTTGCAGCCGGCGCACATTTTCGTTACCAGTCATACCAGTGTTCGCGTTGCTTCGGGGACTGCCAGCCGCTTTGCGACCTGTGGATATTGCGCAGGAACGCCGCAGGCAAATCGAGCAAGCGGGCATTGCCGAGGGGCGGACAGCCGCACCGCGGCGTAATCGCATTGCGACGATTGCGGAATTTTTCCCGCAGAACCGGCTGCCGAGAAGGGCTGCTTTTTGGCTTTTGACACCGTTGTTGGAACCCGAAAATCCGGGGCTGAAAGTGTGGTGAGGGGGCGCTCCTTGGGGGCGGTTCTGGCCATGATCATGCTCGCGTCCTGCTCGGCGTCTTCCGACCCGGTGGCGCAACTCGGCCTTGCGCCCGCCGAACAACAGACGGCGGCAGCGGACGGCGAAGCAGATGGCGGCGTATCGCTCTTCCAATCGGCCTCTGGCGACCAGGAAATCGCTGCACTGCCTACGCCGCGTCCGGGATCACAGACTGAACCCGAGGACGAGAACGAATCGCAGTCCGCCGAAGCTGCAGAAGAGCCCGCGCAGGTAGAGATCGCGCAGGCCGCAGCCGATCCCCGGCAGGCGGTCGCCGAAAAGCCGGCCCAGCCGGAAACCGCGCAGCCGGTGGAGCAAGCGGCAGCCGAAGACGCCCTCCCCCCGCAGGAAGCGACCGAGACAACCGCAGCCGATGCCGCGCTCGAAAAGAAGCGCGGCTTCCTCTCCGCCTTCTTCTCCCCGCGTCAGCCTGCCGAATCAGAGCAGCCGACGCCGGTGAGCGAAGACAAGCCGATCGCGTCCGAGAAGAAGGAAGAAGCTGAGGAAACGAAGCCGCTCATCACGCTCGCATCGGCAAGCGCAACGTCTTCGCCCTTCCTCGCCAGCGCCGATCCCCTGCCGGGCGTGCGCCAGGGCGATAACCTTTTCGAGATCAAGCGCAAGTCCGACATAGACGACGACAGCGACCTGGACCTTTACGAGGAAGAAGGCTCTTACCAGGTCGCCTCCGCCGCCGGCCTCGCGCGGCTGGCGCCGAACGGCCTGCTGACCCAGCGCGAAAGCGTCGATGTTTCCTGCCTCAAGCCGGCACTGCTTCGCACGGTGCAGACAATCGAGCGGCATTACGGCAAGAAGGTCGTCGTCACCTCCGGCTACCGCAGCCCCAGCCACAACAGACGCGTGCGCGGTGCCCGCAATTCGCTGCACATGTACTGCGCGGCGGTCGATATCCAGATACCGGGCGTTTCCAAATGGGAACTGGCGAAATTCGCCCGCTCCATGCCCGGCCGCGGCGGCGTGGGCACCTATTGCCACACCAAATCCGTGCATGTCGACATCGGCCCCGAGCGCGACTGGAACTGGCGCTGCCGCCGCAAACGCTGATCCACGAAGGCCCCGGAAAAAACTGTCATGCGGCAAAGAAGACGGGTTGCCGGAATGATCGAAGCTCTCTATAACCCGCCTCGTCTTGAGCGCGCCCATCGTCTAGCGGTCTAGGACGCCGCCCTTTCACGGCGGAAACACGGGTTCGAGTCCCGTTGGGCGTACCATTTCGCTTATCTGCACAAATGTTTTCAATACATTATCGGTACTTTTGCCTAACCGCTTATCTGGGTTAGGCAATTTGAGATCGAATGCACCGGCCATTTTTGCCATTGCGGTCTGTGACAAACGCTTTTGCTCCGCAGCCTTAGTATAGGTCAATATCTCCTCTATCTTCGTATGGCCGGTGACGGCCATGATCTCATGCGCGCTGGCGCCCGCGTCTGCAAGCCTGCGGCAGGCGGCCTTGCGCAGGCCGTGGGGTGAGGCCTGTGCTTCGATCCCGGCATCACGCGCCGCCTCGCTTATAAAGCCGGTGAATGCCTTCTCGGAACGCGGCTGGCCATAGGCAGTAATGATAAAGGTCGGGTCGGTAAGCGGCCTCTCCTTTAGGAAGCGCCATAGCTCATCATGGATCGGAATGCTCAAGTCCACGCCGGTCTTGCCGGCCACGATCTCGATTCGGTCATCGGCAATATGCCGCCAGCCGATCCGGACGGCATCCGATCGCCGCAGCCCCGTGTAAAGCAGGATTTCCATGGCCAGTCGCTGCGGTGTCCCGTCACCCCAGTGGGCACGGAAGGAGGCAATGTCAGCCTCGCTCCACGTGCGATAGCCGACCGTCTTTTTGCGGATGCGCATTGCCTCCTTAACTGGATTGCCGGTGACGAGGCCGACCGCTCTCGCGAACTCAAACAATTGGTGCAGACGTTTGCGGAGATGAACTGCCGATCCAGGCGACATGCTGGCAAGAACGCGATTGACGTCTTGCGTCCGCATCCCGGCCAGCGGCAGGTGACCGTAGTCATTCCGGAACCGCTCCAGCGTATTCCGGTACGTCGATTGTGTAATAGATGCCAGTGACTTGAATTCTGCACTTACATAGTAGGCAGCGATGGCCGCCGAAACCGATCGAGTCGGCGCCCCTGAAACCTTGGCAACCGCCTCGCCCTCCATCGCCTTGTGGTAGGCAATCCAGAACGGCTCAGAGTACAGCGGGCCAGGCAGGGGCACCTGCGGCCGACCAGGGCGGCGTAAATAAATTCGCAGCTTGCCGTGTCGATCTTCGTAGGCATTCACGTATTTTGGTTTGCGGTGCCCGACCAATGCGCGTCCCATGCATTTAGCTCATTATCGTTACCGGCTTCGATCAACTTACCGTCAAAAATCGCGTCCAGGTCGTGCCGATCGTAAATTTGCACTCCAAACAAGTCCTTTGGCGCTGGAATCCGTCCCGCCGCCCGCTCCTTATCGAACTGCGAAGGCGAAATGCCGAGATAGGCTGCAGCGGAAGCCCGCCTCAACCCACGCGGCCAGCGCTCACACGTTTGCATCACGCATTCTCCCTTCCAACTCCTGGTGCGCAGTGCAAGGCATCAACGTCATCAGGGCCGGCCGCCTCGTCCATAACTTCGATCGCCCGTCCAGCTCCCGATCCCCTTGCCTATCCGGCGAGGCTTCGAGCCGGGTGAAGCCCCAAGCCAGAAGCGGTAGTCCGCGCGACCTCAGGATCATGCTGGATCCAATCCTCGCGTGCCGCATGTTCCTCGCAAAGCCGGAACTGGTCCTCGATGGAAGCTTCCCGCTGGTTGTCCGATGAATAGCGGGCGTAGAACGCGGCGCGGTGCATTGGAGCTTTCTCCCTATCCTTCTTCCCTGCCCTTCGGACCGTGGCCCTCTGCCTCCTCCGCCGGGCACCTATTATCGTTTGCCGCCTGCAAGGCCTCGAAGTGCTCGCGGGCGATCTGACGGCCGATCAGCCGGGCGATGCTTAGAACCACCCGGTCCGCCCGCTGCCAGGGTGCAATATCGGCGTCCTCGACATTGGCCTGTTTCGGCCCGCAATTGTCGTTGGCCGGCTGGCCAATGTCTTCCCGTTCGAACTTGGCTTCGTCTTCCATGCCGTTCTCCAACACGATGTGTGTTTAGGCAGGAAACACCGGCAACCGGCGGCTTCAAAGCAGAATCTTCATCGTGTCGTTCTGGCGGGTACATAAAGGTGCATAGGGCGTTGAATGTTCTGGGAAGCTCTCATCGCCAATGCCGCTTCCTCTCCTCTTAGCGGGCGAATCGGCCACCGCTCGCCCTCACGCGTGGAGCGCCAGCGCGCCCACCAATCCCTTGTCCGCTTCCCAAGCCCTTGCCGGGCCGGAACCAGCCGGTCCAGGCTGGTGCGATGTGCGCCACCGCGAAACGGCTGCGGCCTTGACGGGGCCGGTTCCCGTTCCGGCTTGCTCCTTGCAGGAAGACAAGGCCGTTTTCCCGAAACCCAGTGGGAACGAGGATGCATTGCGACTACGAGATCCGTCCATGACCGGCAGACAGCTTGACGAACACTTCAAACCAGAAACGGAAGTCTGCCTCCCGTCCGGCATAGCGGGCGGTGAAGGCGGCCGATGCGGCAGCAGTGGCTGCGGCGGGACCATAAAGATCACGCGCCGCCGCGGCCGCCTCCTCAGGATCGGCAATATCCCAGAGCGTCAGTGCGGCATCGAGGGCGTCAGGCTTTTGGCGGGCCATGGCCTTCAACTCCCGTCCGGAGCCTTCCAGACCCGGAAGCAGCAGCCGTCCCTATGGCGACGCTGATACGGTCCCTTGCGGTCACCGCCCGGCATGAAAGTTCCCGGCTGCAGCGCCTGCCCGATGCGCACGACATCAACCAATGCCGAGCGCACCTGCGGCCAGGGGAAGTCCGAGCAGTCCTCCCAGCTCTCGCCCTCACGCAGGATGGCATCGAGCTTGCCAGCCACGCCAGAAAGCGAGGTGGCCGGCGTGTGGGTCAGAGCATCGAACGTGTTCTGCTCGCGGTCGGATGCTTCCTGCTCTTCCCGCTTGGCGGCGGAATAGCCGATCTGAGCATCGGCTTCGTCCCAGCGCGCCTGATGGGCGGCAAGATCGGCCTCGGCCTTGGAACGGATATCGGCCAGCGCGGGGTCGTCGCCAAACAGCTCCTCGATGTCCCCGAGCCAGGAGACGGTGACGGTCACGTCTTCGTCCGGCAGATGGACCTGCGCTTGAGGGAAGCCGACGCGGCCGACCAACTTTGTTTCCAAACGCTGTTGCTTGCGGCACAGGGCGGCCGTGTGGAGATAGGTGGTCTTCCATTCACGCCAGAGCGAAAGCGCCGGGTCGAAAGAAGGGTTGCCGGCCAGTGTGCCGGCAATCGCCGCCCCACCCTGCAACGGCCACACGGCCATTGTCGCTATCGTCCCCGTCAGCAAACGCCTGCGGGTGACGGAAGACAAAGTCGTGGTATCGTCCGAATCATCCATGATCCGAGCTCCTTACAGCTTGGGATGTGGTCAGGTCGCACTGGGTGTTGTGAGCACCTTGTGCGGCCGCGCGTTTAAAGCATGAATGATTATGTCACTTTTTGTGACGTTAGCAAGAAGAAATGTCATGAAAAAGGACATTTACCCAGAGCAGATACGAGCCGCTCGTGCATTGATTAATTGGTCACGAGAGGACTTGGCTAACGCATCCGGGGTGACGGTTCGAACACTCGCGAGAATTGAAGGCGCCCAAACTGTACCGCGGCAGACAACCCTTGGGGCGTTGTCTGCCGCGCTGGAAGCCGCTGGTGTCGAGTTTACACCGGAAAATGGCGGCGGCCCAGGTGTGAGACTTGCCAAAAGGCCCGATCGTGCGTGAGCAGTCGCCCCACCTGTCCCTACGCCGACTCCTCACCAAACGAGGCGGCGAAGAATCTTGATAGCCACGAGGCGCTGGATCGTTTGATCTTGCAGCTCACGTGCAGCCGGGGGCTAGAAATCCTCCTGCAAGTCCCTGGTGCCGGATGTCTCGTGTGACGCTTCACCGGTCATCTACCATACGCGCGGGACTGTAGATGGAGAGCGTACCCGTCCGACGGGAGATCGTGGTCGCTTTTTTCGAGGCGATGCGCCTATAACTATCTTAACGGTCCCCGTCGTTCAGGATGGGGCTCACTGTTCCCAGAACCTGCCTTTAATTCATACGGCGGACCAGCGGACAAGAACGACTGGCTTGCGGAACTCGGATTAGCCGCCAGCGCTTGCTTTCTGCTCCTTGGTTGGCTTGGCGTCACGCTCGAAATTGACGATCTCGACCGGGATGAAGCGGAGCACGACCGCTCCGAACTTGCAGTGGTTGCGCAAATGCTCCTGCATCAGCTTCAGCTCGTATTGCGCCATGAACGGCAGGCTCGCGCGGGTCGGTTGGGGCTTCTTGTTGTCGAACAGTAGCCAGACGCAGACCTGATAATCGCTGCCGACCACTTCGCGGATGTCGGCTTTGATATGCGCTAGATAGTCGGCCTTAGTCGGGGTCGGTGCGCTCGCGACATAGTTCAGGATTTCCGACAGGAACACCGGATCGTGGAGGAAGCTGTCGCAGTAAAAGCGGGTCTGAGCGAACAGATAGCTGATCGATGACGACCCTTTGTACGGCTTGCAATTGATGATCCGCATCGTGCCATCGTCGGTCAGATCGAGAATGTCACAAAATTCCTTATTCTGCCGGCTCGACCCGATCCGCAGCTTAGCCTGGTCGAAACGGATGCTCTGCGGGCGCAACACGCATGCTTGAGTATTGAACACCGCTTCGCGATTCTTGCGCGCGGTCTGGTCGGCAATCGAGATGCCGGCATAAAGCGGCTCGCACACTTCCTCGCGCACTTGGTTGGTGACGAAGTCGGTCACGGATTGATAGAAATTTCCCTCAACCTGGCGCCAGGTCCCGCCGCTCAGGATGAAATGGCTGTCGTCGAGCTTATGCTCGAAGAGCATGCAGTCGTAGAGCGACCACCATTTGTACGAGAGGACGCGGTCTTCCTGATGTGAATAAGCGTAGATGCGCCGGGTGCGGAGCGTCTTGATAGTGACCTTGTCAAGATTCAGTGCGCGCGCCAGCTGCCCGACATCAAGAAAGGCGTAGATGCGATTGTCGCGCTTAGGATTGTCGGAATAGCTGAAGCTATAATCGTCGTCGGCGATAAGCTCGGGGATCCACAGCTGGACAGGCTCGAGCTCTTTTGAACGTAAAGTGTCGATCAGTGCCTGATCGAGCAACTTGATCTGATCGTCATCGGCGGGCTTGAAGTTGCGGTAATTGGGGAAGAGGCTGGCAAAATCCTCGCTGTCATAAGCCGCAGCGAAACCGCGACACTGCTCGATCAGCCGGTCCCAGCTAAGCTTTTCGGTGCCGATAATCTTGATCGTGAGATGATCGCGGCCCTGCAGCGTGACCAGCGGATTGCCTTTGAGGTGCGCGGCAATGGACTTGAGATCCTCGGATTCGCTGAGGCCGAACACGAAGCTTTGCGACGGGCGCGCGACCTGTCGATCGATATGCGTAGGGGTTAGCGAGTGGCTCTGCGTCCGCGTTTGGCGAATTTCCTCGTTGCCACATAGATTCATCGCTGTCCGGATGCCGAAATCGGTCTGGATCTCCTTCCGCTGGATTAGAGACCCAGCGCTGCGGCCAAAGGTAGCGATGAATAGCTGACCATCGAGCGCTATAGCGAGAATGCCATTGGCGCTGTGACTCCAGGCGGCGAAGCTTTTCTGGTCCGTCGCGGCAATCTGGACATTGATGAAGTCGAGCCAAGGCGGATTGGCTTTTTTGGCGGAGGTCTCGAAATAGATGAACCGGCAGACCGCATCGTTAACTTCGAATTGATGCTCGCTGCTCTGGTGCCGCTTCACCAGCGTGTCGAAATCGATCACACTTTCAAAGGGCTTCCCTTCCTTCGCCAGATAAAGCGAGATCTGGCCCAACTCCTTTTCGCCGTCCTCATCCGCCATCTTGCCACCCCCCAGAAGAGGTTAGCCCCGATATACTCAAAGGCAAGCATGAATTAATTGAACTTCGTCGGCACAACTATTGCCTACACGCGCCCAGGCGAGACGACTCATTTGGCAGCTGTTCAGGAAGGTCAGCTATTTTTGCCTCGTTCGACTGAAAGCAGATGCCAGTCCGCTAACGGCCCCTCCTGAGACGGCATCGGTATAGCTACAGCCGAGTTGCGCGCCTGGGTGGATAAGTTTTGTGGAATGGGGTTTGGCCGCGTTGACGGCTGCGACCAGGAATGTTGCCATTGCATACGAGGCGCAACGGCAGTCGGCGATAGATGATTGGCATCGAAGAACAGTTGCGCGAGAAGCTGCGCAAGGTGGAAGCGCTCTATCTCGGCGCAGGAACAACCGGTGAGCGGGAGGCGGCCGGGGCCGCGAGCGAACGGCTGAAGGCCAGGCTGGCGGAGATCCACCGTCAGGATCCGCCGGTGGAGATGCAATTCTCGATGCCCGATCCATGGGCGATTCGGCTCTTTGTGGCCTTGTGCCGGCGCTATGGCATCCGGCCCTATCGCTATCCACGGCAGCGGCACACAACGATCATGGTGCGCGCGCCGCGGCGATTTTTCGACACGGTGATCTGGCGGCAGTTTTCCGAACTGCACTCGGACCTGTGGCTTCACTTCGAGGCGACGACCGAGCGGCTGATCCGCGAGGCGGTACATACGGATACGAGCGACGCCGAGACGATGGTGACGCCGACCGGCAGCGGCTGAGGCTTAGGCGGCCTTCCCGAGGCTGTAGCCACAACCTTCCAGTTCGAGGCCAGTGGTTCCCCGATCCGGCGGCTATGATAAATGCGACGCCGCTACATTCCGATGCCGATTCCACGCTGCCGCCCAAAGGTCCATTCGATGCCGCCGGTGGTTCGAACGCGGGCGCTGATGGTCTGGCCGATGCGCTTTTCCAGCATCGGCTCCCAAGGCACGAGATGGAGCTGGTGCCCGTTGTCGAGCATGGCGTAGCGGCCACTGGCGAGATTGGCGGCACCGACGAGCTTGCCGCGTGCTTCGTCGCCGATTTCCATGGCTGTGAAGATGCGGTCCCTGGCGTTGGCCATTTCGCGGCCCACGCGCGCCACTTCCTGTCGTTCCAGCGTGCGGTGCATGCCGCGCGGGAAGGTGATGACGCCGCTTGTCGCATCCCGTGTGGCGATGTCTATCTCGACCAGTCTGAAGGCGCGTTTGTCGAGCGCTTGGGTAACCTCCCGGCCAAAGCCCCTGGGCGCAAGCGTGGTCCGGTCGGGTGAGACAAGCTCGCGGTCGAGCCAAGTGGCGCCGTCACTGCCGATCTGCGCTTCGAGGTCGACAGCCGAAAGCGTGCGCAGGGTGAAGTCCTTGCCCCTGTTGCGGGTGTCATAGGCAATGCCACGTTCGGGCAGGTCGGACGGCACCTTCCAATGATCGGCATCGATGCGTTCGACGTGCCCTGCCCGGCGCAGCGCTTCAAGGCGACGGACATGGGACCGGATGAAGGCGTCGGGATCGCCGCCGATGCGCTCGATCTTTGCGCGCGCCAGTTCCAGGTGACGGCCTGGCCGGTAGACGCCGGTGCCGTCTGTGGCATCGCGGATGTTGATGTCGGCGGGTCTGGGCTCGGTCTTGGCCTGGACCGGCTCCAGGGCGACGATGTGACCTATGCCGATGTCATTGAGCCTTGCCGCATCAGCCATCTCCACATAATGGACGCGGCCATCGACCCCGTCGATGACGACATGCAGCCGGTCGCTCATCTCGTCACCGGCCAGCCCCTTGGCCAGCACGCGGCCGATGATCGGCTCCCGGATGCCTTTCCCGTGCATTTCAAAGCAGCCGGGCGAGCGCTCTTCGGCGAGGTCGTGTGCTGTCAGTGCCCGGTGCATGGTCTTGATGATGTCGTTGCGCATGCCGAGGTCCTTCAACGTCTCCTCGGCGTTGTCGGACAGCGACCATTGTCCGGTGTCGATTTCTTCGGCCAGTCCCATGCGCTCCAGCTTGCGCACCCGGTCGATCAGCAGATAGCGGTTGGCGCGGATGGTGAAGCTGTCGCTGGCATTGGGATTGAGATCGATCAGGTCGTGGTCCCGTTGCTCGGCGATCAGCATCCGGTCGAGCCGGGTCAGCCGGTCGGCGTCGACTTCCCTGGCCAGCTTTTGGGCAACCTCCAACTCGCTCTGCGGTCCGAGTTCCAGCGTCAGCCGTTCCGATGCCCGGTGGCGAATGCCATGGGCGATGTAGTCGCCGGCGATGTTGAGGATCTTGCCGTCATCGGTGACGCCGCGCACCAGGATATGGGTGTGCGGGTGGCCGGTGTTGTGGTGGTCGATCGCTACCCAGTCGAGCCGGGTGTCGAGGTCGTCTTCCATTTGCCGCATCAGGTCACGGGTAAAGCCGCGCAGGTCATTGAGCTCGGCGGCGTCTTCCGGTGCGACGATGAAGCGGAACTGATGTCGGTCCGCGCGCCCGCGTTCGATGAAGGCCTTGCCGTCGGCCTCGTCTAGATAGGCGGAATAGACGCGGCCCTTCTCGCCGTCCCGGGTTACGCCGTCGCGTTCGAGATAGCGCAGATGCGCATCGACCGCCTTGGCGCTGGTGACGAAGCTGCGGCCGCCACGCCCAACATTGAGCTTCACCACACGGGCCTTCACAACTACCCTGCGCGAGCGAAAGCGCATCCCGCCTTCATAGCGCTTCCAGCCGGCGTTCTCCCTGGGAAACGATGCTGCCAATTTGGCGCCGCGGCCGCGGGCGTTGAAGCGGCCGCTCCCCCTTCCGGCGGACCTGCCGATGCGACGCGGATCGCCGCCGGCCTTGCGCACCGCCATTTCCACCTGGCGGCGGAAGGAGTTTCCGCCCGACGTGCCGCCGCCGCCCCGGCTGCGCGGTGGTCCCGGCCGGACGCGGAAGATGTCATCGAACTCGTCTGCCATGAGAGCTGACATGGACCGATGATTCCGGGCGTTCAAGGGCGAAAACCGCGCGATCGCATAGGGGCGGACATAAACGTAAGGAGGGCGTAGCTGCCTGATTGAACCTCTCAACGGCACCATGCCAGGCCATTGAAGCCACGATAAAATCCGACCCGCTGGCACCAGCCTGCTTCATGATGGTGCCGCAATGGCACCATGTCAAAGTTAAAAAAACAATGTGCAGACAATGACTTAACGACCAACGGGAGGGCAAACGCGAGTTCGCTTTATCTTGCCCTCCGCCTTTTCCGTCCTTTCCGCACCTCCTGCCGGTAATCCAGCCAGGCGCGAACCTGCCTGACTGCACACCGAAACGGTCACCGCCGCGCGCGGGAACGCCGTCCTCATGGCGTTCCTCCGTCGTTCGCGCGGGCCACGAAAATACTGCCGCCCTGCGCCTCCATATCGGCGGAATCGCGCACCGGAACTGCAACACGGGCGTCGCCGGATTGCGCCTCGAACCGCAGCGCGGCGGCAGCCCGCATGGCGGTCGAGCGCATGACGGACAGCGGTGCCTCGCGCCGGTCGGGCGGCGGTGGCGGTGCCGATGATGGCGGTCTGGATGCAGCCACGCCGCCGAGAATCGGCGCGAGCGCGGCGACATAGACGCGCGTCTCGGCGTCGGATTTCTTCGCAGGGATTAGCACCACTTCGGCGTCGACGACGAGCGTGCGGATGCGGCCGGAATATCCGGTCTTGGTCTTCTGGAATGCGCCGATACTAGCCATGAGAATCTCCCTCGGTTGCGGGGTGGTGAAAAGTGTCAGTGCGTCGGCGCGGGCCTGCCCGGCCAGGGAGGGAGGGCGGAGCCCGCACGGCCCCTGCTCCAATTTGCTTGTTGACAGCAAATAGCACTATTTGCTATTTAAAAGCATAATCAAGCCAGGAGACACCCATGTCCAGAACCATCGCCATCTCGACCGACGTTTTTGCCGCCATTTGGGCGCAACGCCAGGAAGGAGAGGAAGCAGAAGATACGATCCTGCGTCGCGTGCTGGGATGTGGCACAGCAGAGAAGCACGGTGCAGCCGAGTCGACCCCTGCGGACGGGGGTGTTCACGACACGCGAAACGGCGTGCATTTCCCGGAAGGTTTTCGCGCCATTCGCACCTACAAGCGCAAGGAATATGCGGCGGTGGCGACCGCTGGCGTCTGGGTGCGCGAGGATACGGGGGCGCGCTATCCGACGCTCAATCAACTGAACGATACGATTGCCGCCGGGCCGGAAAATATCTGGAACGGCAACTGGAAGTATCGCGGTAGTGACGGAAGCTTGTGCTCCATCAATGATTTGCGGCGCTAGGGCCGTGCCGAAATCAGTGGGCGGCTCCGCTTTGGTAACGGAGCCGTTATAGCACGATGCTTACTCAGGGTTCGAGATCTTCAGCGGCGGCAAGCCATCCTGCGCGGCCTGCGCTGAACTGAAATGCCTGGGACTCGGTAAACACAAGGGATGCAGCCGGGTTCTGAATGACGCGGATTATGGGCCGATATGTGGCGGCATCTTCGACAACGACGAGCAGGAAATTGCCCCCGTGATGGTTCGCCGCCTCGAATTCTAGCGCCGTGAGGGTAACACTGGCCCCCCGGCCGGCGAAGCTCTTGACCTCAACCACAAACGCCTGTCCGTCCTTCCGCACCCATAGGTCGAACCCGTAACCGCGCCTCTGATTGTAGTAAACGACTTCCCAGCCCGCCGCCGCGAAGACCTTGCCGATAAGCAGCTCGGAATCGGCTCCGCTATTGGCCTGCGGTGCAGCCGGAGGGGAAAGAAGTTCTTCGGGTGCTTCGGCGTCGGGGATTCGCAGAACAGTCGGTGCGCGCTGCGCTGGCGCCGGTCTGGTCCGTGCGGGCCGTTGCCGTGGACGACCGGTGACGTCTTCTTCCGCCTCGGCTTCCTCGGTCACAGTGCTGGCCAAAGCGCGGGTCAGGAGAAGTTCGTTTTCAACCCGAACAGCGCGCTCGCCTAGGGAGAACAGGGAGAAGGTGTGGCGGGCCACGTCCCGCCAATTGTTGTAAGGCTTACGCGGATTGTTGCCTGCGCCGTCCGGTATCCTGTCTTCTACCAGCTGCCGCAAGGCCTGCTTCTGCGGCCCGGCAAGAAGCCTGAACGCAGCAATGCGCGCAACGGCGGGATCAACCTCGACTTCCGTTCGGATGCGTGAGACGAACAGATCGAACTCGTCAACATCTACATACCGGCGGAGCGGGCCAATACGTCGAGGATGGCCTGATAGGGTCTTATGTTGAAGGCGGCATACTCATCCGCCCGTCCCCGCGAATACCAGGGAACACGGCAGAACCGGATGCCAGCAAGTTGATTCTCCAGAACCTCGACTGTGTCCGTCGCGGTCGCGAGCGCTATTCCTGCCGGTGTCAGGCGGATGTCCTGCCAGCGGCGGGCATCGATCCGCTCGATCAGCCGCAGCGGTGTATCCATCGCCAGAAAGTAGTGCCTGTTGATAACGACGGCGGGGACCGGCGTGTCGATTTCAAGGTTGCGGGCAAGGTTTCGATAGTGGCCCGGCGTGAGCGTGAGGGCATGAGCGGCACCGGCATCATGCAGGTAGGAGGCGATCTGCTGTAGCCGGACGGCGCTCAGATGGACGCGGGTCAGGAGCCACCATCCCCTGTCGCCACGATCTCCCTCATCCAGCCGTGCCGTCAGCGCGTCTCTTAACTCTCCAAACGTCATAATCCCCCAAAGGGCCGAAAAGGACCCTACCCGATTCTTTTTCTTGAATTTTCCAGCCGAGTCTGCCCCCTTGGAGGGGGAAATGAAGAGGTATTATGGCCCGTCGGCAAAGCTATACTAGAGTCGTTCGCTCGAATTTTCAGAGTCCTGACCATGTCAAGGGCATGGGAGATAGGGTTTTTCGGGGATTCCAGTGTCTAAATAAGGATTGTATAAACTTTATATTCGTGCGCGAAGACAGCCTGGACGCTGACTTCTCCGTCAATTGCGAAGCGTGCGGCTTCGTACATGCCGCTGGCGAAACGGTCAGCCTTTATGACTATGAACTGCTGCGTGACGATGAAAAAATTGAAGATGGCGCGTTTCAAATATTGCACGACGATCACCTCAAAGACGCGCAACGCTACAAATATTGTATCGTCTGCGGCACTCTAAAGCCCCTCGAACAATTCGATCGCCACAGCGCCCGCGCCAGCGGGCGTCAGGGGGAGTGCACGCTGTGCAAACAGGTTTACAACAGCATCAAAAACCAGACGCGCCTGGTCGAACAACACCGGGAAGCCAGCCAAAAGCGCCGTCTCTATACCCAGTTCGAGCAACCGTCGAAGCTGGATATCAGAGCGATCTATGACCGTTTTGGTTGCCGATGCTTCAAGTGCGGCGTCGATCTCGCTAGCGATCTGGAGGCCGGAGCGTTGCAGAAGCTAGGCAATCTCGACCACACGCTCCCAGTGTTTTATCTCTGGCCGCTGACCACCAATAACGCCACCCTGCTCTGCCGCAATCACAACGGTGAGAAAGCCGAGAAGTGGCCAGGAGCTTATTATGAGGATGCGGAACTAAGACGCCTGTCGGCGCTCACCGGCATCGAGTACCGGCTGATGGCAGGCACGCCGAATTTCAACCCGGAGGCTCTGGAATGGCTGGGGAAGCCGGAATTTGTGGAAAGCCTGTTCGAGAAGTTTGCGCGCTACCCGCATGAACTGCTTCGGTTGCGTAACCGCATCCTGGCCGCAACAGGTTTCGATTTTCTCGACAGCTCCGCCCGGATTTCCCCCGATTGGCGCAAGAACGCCGATGCCCTGAGAGGCGCTACCGCCGCCGGAACAGAAGATACTGATGGTGCGTAACGGTGCCCTTATCGCGTATACCGTGACTTTCACAGTGCTCAACGCTCTCGGCGAATGAATCGACAAGGTCAAGATGCCTGCCGCCAACTGCGGCAAGGGCGCCTGCCATATCGCATTTCGCACTCTTTCCCAGATGGACTGCAAAGTATCCACGCGGCTTCAATCGCTCTGCACCTTGGGAAAATATGGCATCGTAGATGGCGAAGCTCCGCTTCTGTCTCTCATCGACGAACGTTGCTGGCTTTTCAGAAAAATCATCGGCCTCCCAACCGGCAAACCATAGACGCATCCAATTGGCGGTATGAAACCGGGTGCTGTCAAAGAAGGGTGGCGACGTAATGATGGCGTCAAGGTCGGCGACTTCGTCCGGCCATGTGCCCGTGGCGTCCTGAAAGTATGACTTGCCCTTCGGCAGGTTTTCTCCCGCTGCTTCGCGGAGTGCGCGATCCACCTTGTTCTGTACCCGATCGATGACGCCGCGATACTCAAATTCCCCCGTCGGTGCGAAGGGCGTGATCGGGTGAGAGCGGCGGCTCAGGGCATAAGGGCGATTGCCATGAAGCACATGCAGGAGGGCAGAGAAAACAAGCGCCTCCGAGCCGGTCAAGGGCGGGTTCTTGATGAAGAACTCCCGCGCTGCGACGATCTCCTTAAGTGTTTCGGGATGAAAATAGGCCGGCAAAGGACCGTTGAAGCGAATACGGTTCAGGGAATCGAGATCAACAGACTTGGTCCGCCGCTTGCCGATATAGAGCTGGAGCGCCTCTATGACATTCTCGACAGCGCTGCAATTAACAGGTTCGAGTTTCGCACGGGATATAGCGATGGCAGCCGGGCTAATGTCAAAGCCGAAAGCGGTGTGTCCTTGCAGACGAGCCTCGAACGGGATCGATCCCACACCTGAGAACGGGTCGAGGGTGCGCCCACCTTCATTGGGCAACAGCGCGCGCGTCAATGTGTGCGCTATCGATGCTTTCAGTTTGCCTTGGTAGGAACATAGAGAATGCCAGGGATGCCCCCAATTCCTTTTCGCCATGACGCCGCGTTGATGGGGAAGCGTCTCTCGAAACAGGTTCCACCTTTCGATACGGTGATCGGCTCGCATGCTGCTGGCTGCGCTGGCTCCGCCGACCGTCTTAACTGTCTTGGTCGTCCCGACCTGTAGCGGGCGAAACACTTGAAGGGTCTGCGAAAGCTTGCTGCCGCCCCGCGACTGACGTTCCCGCAACACGACCAGTTCGGAACGGTTGAATCCGTTTTCAGCCATAAGATCGCAGATAATGTCGTGCGTAGGCACCCCGATATCACCGTAGCATGAGTCACCCAGATCGATGGCAACCACTGTGTCCTTGTGTGATACCGCTTTGAAGTTCTGGAGGACGACGGCCATTTCCCGGAAATAGGCTTCGACCATCATGGGGATACGCTGATCGTAGGCATCTTCCTCCAGCGCTTCGATCGTTTCGATCAGCGAAGAGGGCAACGCTCCCATTCCGTTGCCGCGTGACTTTCCAACCGTTACGTCGTTGATTCCAGATGTAATTGCGGCGTCGCGGTAGGTTCGCAGCTGATTTTTGACGCTGAGCTGTCGCAAGAACCATAGCTCCAGCTTTGTATTCCGAAAGTAGTTCGTGCCGTTCAGATAGGGCGGACTCGTGATGATAGCGTCCACGGGAGCCGATAGATTTGCCGAAAGCTGACGCGCATCGGCCCCGATAAATTGAACCGTCCCGCTAGCGGCCTCAGCATCGATAAGATCACTGGCGATAATGCGCAAACTCTCCTGGAGCGCGGATACGAAGCATGGCCTCTCTCGGGAGAGCTCCCGCGTTGTCCTGAACCGGAGGTCACCTCTTCGAATCATCAACGAGCCGGGCACGAGGCTGCGCAGAACCGCGACCGTGAACAGTACGCCGAGCGCCGGATTGTCGACAGAGAGCTTGTCGGCTACCGTACGCGCGCGGAGGATTTGATTGAAGGATGTGTCGTCGAACGACGGTCGACCTGAGAAGGCGGCTTCGTAGGCGTTCCGTAACGTGACATCTGGAAGCTCGCTCTTGAGCGTGCGCAGTAGATCGTCGTGAATCTCAAGCAGCCGTTTGGACAGGTCTTGGCGTTTGCGTGAGGACATTGCCAGGGCTGACGCTTTCGCGCTGATAACAAACTGGCAAACCGGATTGACCTCCGCGTAGAGCCCCTTACGGCCACGCAAGGCCGACACGAGGGCGGTCGTCCCTGATCCACAGAAAGGATCGAGGATTGTCTTTGCGGTCACGGCAAACTCTGAGATGATCGATCCGACAAAGTCAGGAGAGTATCCTTCGAGATAGGGGAACCAGTCATGCAGCGGACTGCCCTTGCCGCCGCGAAAAGTCGCCTGCAAGGCTGTCCGCCTGTCAGCACCTTTTTCGTGAACGTAGCCGTTGGCGCTCTTGGCGATCAAAGCACGGACATAGGTCGCCACCGGACTTTGCGCGTGCGTGGCCGCCTGTTCGAGCTCGGCGAAAAGCTCATAACCGATGATTCGTCGGACAGTGTAGCTGCTCAAGCGCTCGACATACCCGTAGAGAGCCGCGTCGCTTTCTGGAAATGAGATAGTTAGACCCGACTTCCGCTCTCCGGACGAAGGATAATCTCTAAAATATACAGTCTTTGTAAGCTGCATTCTTCACCTATACTTGAAGAGTGTAACTACCATATTTGGAGAGTCGCGGCAATCGGGATTGTTCTGGCAGGCGAAAAATTTCTGCCGCCGGCTGCAAGGCAGCTATCCGGGAGGGGTTATCTCTTGGCGGCGGCTAGCTTCACCCCATAGTCGCGCTCGATCATGTCTACGATTTTCACGAGCGCCCGGAAAATGCTCAACTCGTTGCTGCCAAACTGATACCAGCCGGTGACCAGCACTTCCGAGGCGAGGTCGGCAGGAACCATCTTGTACTTACGGGTATCTTCCCCGTCGAGGAACTTGACCGGGTATCGAAAGGCGCGCCCTTCGCCCTCCCATGTCCCGCCCGGCCCGTAATTCTGGATATTGCCGTTGTAGCATTCCCCGCCGATAATCCGCTCCATCTTGATCAGAAGATCGCTGACCGGACCGATCTTCGCGCGCATCTCCTGAACGTAGAGATACCCTTTCACCCCGTTGACGACATGGTCGCGCTGACTGCCATAATCGCCCTCGTGTTTCTGCGCCGCCTCGTCCTTCAGCATCAGGATCAGGGCATCCGGCACGCTCTCAAACTGACCCGCGCGCAATTCACCGAACGCGGCCACCTCATCCTCAACCATCGACAACCGTTCTTCCCAGCTATCCGCCAGCTCTGCGGCGCTATCCATGATCTCCTGCCTGACAGCGGCGGCAGCGCCGAAATCCAGCGCCTGCAATTTTCTGTAAGCCTCGATCTCGGAATCGACGGCTTCCTTGACCATATCCTTGTCATCATCCCAATATTCTTTGGCAGCCGCGCGAATAGCGGCCATGATCTCTTTGGGAATGTCTAATTTCTTCATGCTTGGCCCCTCATCTATGACGCTACCTCACCACGCTCGCGGCCTGCTGGCCATAGGTCATCGCGCGATGGATCGTCACCCGCATGGGGCGAAGCGCCCGGCGGTTCGGCGCGCTGCGTAGAGCCTGGCCTAAAGGAGCGCACCGAGGCGGCGAAAAAGGGATGATTGTTTGCACAACTCGCCCCTGTCTGCAGTGCCCGTGCAGGGGTGACCAACAGATGAATTGAGATACGGCTTGCGTGGTGCGCGCCTCAGGGGCACCAAGATGCGATCAAACGCTCCACATCCGCCGGTGAAAGTGGAAGGCGGTATTATGGTGAAGGCCTGCACCTCTGGCTATTTTGGAGGCTGTTGAGGGCTATAGCGTAGACGTAGTTCTCATTTTCATCGTCTGCGGCCGCCGGAACCTAGTATCCCTCGCCGCGGGCCGTGCGGGAAGGCCATGGAAAGGGAAGCCTAGGCCGTGTGGACTCTTGGGGATTCCCAAGGGTGAGCAAATCAGATTCAAGGCTGTCTTTTGGAGGCAGCCATGGGGCTTCTGGATCGCCTGATCCTTCGCGACGAGCAGTGGGAGCGGATGTCGGCTCATATCATCGGCGATGAGCGCACGCGCGGGTCGTCGGGCCGCGACAACCGCATGTTCGTGGAAGCGGTGTTGTGGATCGTGCGTACGGGTTCGCCCTGGCGCGATCTTCCCGATGCGTTCGGCGAATGGAACAGCGTCTTTCGCCGCTTCAGCCGCTGGAGCCATAAGGGCATCTGGTGGCGCCTCTTCGAGGCGTTGTCGGACGATCCCGACTTCGAGTATCTGATCGTGGATTCCACGATCATCCGCGCCCACCAACACGCCGCCGGCGCAAAAAAGGGGCTCAAGATCAGGCCCTTGGCCGTTCCCGCGGGGGCCTGAGCACCAAGATCCACATGGCCGTGCGCGGGCTGGGTTGTCCTGTTCGCTTCGCCCTCACGGCAGGCCAAAAAGGCGATGCGCCGCAAGCCGACACCCTGATCGCGGGCCAGCCCGCCGACTTCGTCATGGCCGATACCGCCTATGACAGTGATCGCCTGCGCAACGCCATTGCCGACAAAGGCGCCGTCGCCGTAATCCCCAACAACCCGTCCCGCGCCAAAAAGCACCCCTTGGACAAACACCTCTACGCACAACGGCATCTGATCGAATGCTGCTTCTCCAAGCTCAAGCAGTTCCGGCGCGTCGCTACACGCTTCGAGAAAACGGCCCGAAACTATCTCGCCGTTGTCACAATCGCCGCTACAATCTTATGGATCAGATAACTGTCCACACGTCCTAGCAGACGACGCCATATAACGAACCATGAGGGCACACGATATGAAGTTCTCGCATGTCAGTATGGTCGCGCGCGATGCTGATGGGCTTGCCGAGTTCTATAAGAGGATATTCGGTTGTGAAGACCGTAGACCGCGCAAGACCATGTCGGGCGAGAAAGCCTCACGGGGCAACGGTTTGCCGAACGCCGAAATTTACTCAGCTTGGCTAACACTACCAGGCGTAGATGGCCCCTTCCTGGAGATCCTTGAGTATAACAATACCCATGATCGCCCAACTCCGTTAGTCAATGAACCAGGTTACGGGCACATATCTTTCGAGGTGGAGAACATTCAAACCACGTTCGCTGCAGTGGTTCGGGCGGGAGGAAAGCCGCTGGGCGAGATCACTGATTTTGGAACCGCCGACACCCCAAGCCTTGTGGTCTATATGCGCGATCCTGAAGGTAACGTGGTGGAACTCGAGCAGCGCTCGGGCGAGATCTAGTCAAATAGATTGCGGTCGCCTGCCCCGGAGTATGGCAAACCGCCTGCTCGGACGGAATGCGGTCCCGTCATTGATGCCAATTTTCGGTAGGGTGCCAATTAAAGCCCTGGCGGCAGGAACTACGAATGATACTCTTTTATACACGGAACTCCCCCTATGCACGGACCGCCCGGATTGCGCTCCGCGAGTGGGGCCTTTTGGAGGCTGTAGAGGAGCGCGCCGCCGCCAACCGTGAACCCGATAATCCGGTACTGCAATTCAGCCCGGTTGGTCGGGTTCCAACCTTGGTTCATGCCGACCTCGTCATTACCGAAGCACGAAGCGTGTTCGCTTACATCAAAGCGTTCGCCGGAGCAGGATACGCCGAGCGCCCTACCCCGTTCGACTGGGCAACCGTTGCAGAGGAAGGGCAAATTGTCGGCTTTCTCGAAGGAATCGCGTCTTGGGTACGTGAAAACCGTCGCGCAATGGAGGGGCAGTCCGACTTCCTTCTGAACGTTGAACGGGATCGCATGCTCCGCTGCCTTAATTACCTCGACGCCCTCGCGACCAACCGGCCGTCAGTGAATTCAGGGGTGCAGCACTGGCGTCCGCCCTGGATCTGATGGACGAGCATCACTTCTGCCCCGGCTGGAAGTCGAAGAACAAGGCGCCGGCCGCTTGGTTTGGACACCAACTCGACAGCCACTCTATGCGAGAGACGGCACCTGGCGTGTGGAGGGCCGCGAAACCCAGCGAGTAAGCGCTCGGCATCCACCCGCAAGCTTCCGCTCACCAGCCTGACCTAAGGGAAAACTAAAGAACGACCCTGAACGGCCGTAAGCAATGAGCGTGACAAAAGGCTTGATTGAGCCCGATCCGGTCATTGCCGCCGCTCCTGCCTCGGCGGGTCGAGTTCCTCATGCAATCTATCGACGTCGCTCGACAATTCGTCGCGCTCGTTGCGCAGATCGAGAAGTTCCTCGAGCAACTCGTCGCGCGACCATCCGTCATACTCCTGCCGCAACTCATCGAGTTGCTCCGCACGATGAGCCTCGCGCGGCTTCAAGGGATTCCTTATCATCTCGTCGATCCGATCTGCGGTCGTATCCGCCGAAGCCGGCACAACGGCGATGTAGCCGACGACACACAGCGGTGCCACGATCAGGCCAGCAAACCAGCTTTTCATTAGGGGATTGTCCCGATCCGAGATTTTGACGGTCTATAGAAGAGTCCGCGCGATCTAGCAAAGGACTCCACGGAGTCGAGTTTTGCGAACACTGGCGGGATGGCATGGTTGATCGTCCATTCTACCAGTTTTTCATCGGACATGGACAGGTCGAACCATTCCTTCTCTTCGGGCTTCCACACGACGTTTCTTGGCAAGAGTCCTTTCAGCCGCGGCGCTTCTTCAGCGATGGTGCACCAAATCTTCGCGCCAGTGCCAGTGATTGCCGGATTGTTGCGCGCCAACTTTTCGAGGCGTCCCAGCAAAGACGCGAAGAGGAACCAGGCCCAGCGACGGGAACCAATTTCGTCGCCGTGAGCGGCGTCCAAACGCTCGGCGACGAGCGGTATGAACTGTTCAACGGCTACTTCCTCGCCCCGACTTTTGCCTGCCGACCACATCGCAGAGAGAAGCGGAACAAGATTCTCATAGGCTACCAAGACGTGTGCCCGAGTGGCTGGGTCCATTGTCTCGAACAGTTCGGCAACGACTCGAGCATATGTCGAATCATCGAATGCGAGCATTGCCACGAACTGATTTTCCGGTTTCTTCTTTTTGAACAGTCCGAACATTTCTTGCCCCTCAACGATTCAGCCAAGCAGACCTTACCACGGACGGTGTTTTTCTGAGTATGGCCGCGCTGGCGACTTCTTCCTCCCGTTCCGGAATTTCGGATACGATTGAACTATGGGGCGGCTAGGTTCCATTGTCGATTTTCCCTCCCAAAACCTGACAGTTCGCAGGCCAGGAAATTGAAGGAAGGTCAGGGCCATTGAGCTAGCCTGCCAGATCAAGATCAATGCTGATCGGGCAATGGTCGCTCAGACCGCGACCATTCTGGGCGGCATCAATATCGTCTCGAGTGTATCGGCGTTCCCAGTAGGAGCCTTCGGCAAAGCCGCCCGCGAGCGCGGTATCAAGGACGATCCAGTCGATTGGCTGGGTACCCCGGCCCTTCCTGGTGGGACATAGCCGCGTCACCGTTTGGGGATGTGGGACGACCCAAGGCTCATCAATCGGGTCATCTGGGCCGACGCCGTTCATGACCTCCCACAAAGTCCCTTCGAAATTCAACTGGCGAAAGCGACGGTTGAAATCGCCTGCAATGATGAACGGGATACCGCTGTCACGTTTGACGTTGATCCAGTCCGCGAGGAGCGGAGCCTGTTTCCAAAGAGTTTGGCAATCATCATCAGAAGACGTGTGGATGTCTTTGTTCGTCGGGCAGGACGATTTCAGATGGACGGACAGGAACCAAAACTGCTGACCATCCACTTCCAGCAATGCGCCGGTGCCTGCCCGTGCAGGACGGCCGTCGCTGTGTAGTGTAGTACCGAAAGCTCCGGAAACGGGTCGTGCTGCACAATGGTAACGCCACTGTCTTTGCGAATCGCGATCGCGGTGTAGACGTCTCCATCCCCTTCCGGGGCATCATCGTTCTGCCAGCGGGCGGACATAACGACATCATAAGTGTCCGCCGGAAAAAGCCGCTCAAGCGCTGCCCAAGTGCCGATTTCCTGCAGCGCGATAACGTCGGCCGGGGTTCCGTCGCGGCTGAACTGGTCACGATACTTTTCGAGCAAGGCGAAGTCCTGTGAGGTGCGCTTCGCGCTTGGAATACCGTCGAAGCTTCGCAGGTTGAAGCCTTCCTGATGGTGCAGGTCTTGAATGTTCCAGGAGCCGATCCTGAGCGTATCTGCAGCCGCGGAAGCGGACATGCTGATCGCCGCAGAGAGTGCAAGAAGCGTTATGAGGCGCATCGACTTACCCCCCAAGCGATGGTCGCGGTGTAGAAAAAGCCCGTTTCTCCCAGGTCTTGGCTAAGAATACCCAGATGGACGAATTCTCCGCAAGACGCAGGAAATAGTAGCTCTAGCACCTTCGAAAGGTCCGCTACTACCGCACCCTGCTCGTTCCGTTGAGCGAGACGAATGACTTTCTTCCACCCTCTGCGGTCGTACGACATGCATTGTCCGCACCTCTGCATCATAGTTCTTCGGGACCCGGCCACCCATATCGTCACGTGGTGCCGGGTGATCCGGCCGTCTTCGACGGTGAGGCGCAATGCGAACGGACCCTCGAAGGTTTTTCCTGTCGCGCGCACGGTCCCCGACACGCGCCCCATCAGGATGGCGTCGGTGCCGTCGACGAGGAAGGTGTCAACGGAGGCGCGCGCATCCTCGGGCACGGTGTGCTCCATCAATTCCGTGAACTGGCCAGCGCATTCGGCGGCGGTGGACCGCGGACGGATCCAGGCGGCGGCGGGGTTCTCAACAAGCAACCAATCGACCTCGTCGGCGAAGAGCGCGACGAGCCGCCCTGTGTCCCCGTCTAGTCGAGCGGCAAGGAATTCCTGCACGACAGCCCGGGTGGCCTCGGCGACAGAACTCACATTGGTGGCGGTGGACTTGTGGCTGCGATGTGTTTGATCTTGCCAGAGAAGGGGAAAGCGATCGATTACTTCAGGGGTAATGAGTGACCAGCGATGACAGGTCACCCCCCTTCTTCGGCGGAGGTCCCGGTGGAACGACGAAGGATTGACGTGTAACACGCACCGACTTGACGGCAACGCTGGTGACTGGTTTCCACCAGGGCCGGCCTTTCGCCGAACCATTATGCGCATCCACGTACCGACGTTTCCAGAGCGGGTATATTTTCGGCCTGACCGGGGCCGGAAGCTGACCGTCCGGTCGGCACATCACCACCCGGAGAGCTGCGGGCTTCTGGACGAACGCTAGTGGATTGATTCCAACGTTTGGAACCCTCGGTTTCGTGCAGCGATGATGTCATCGGGATCGGCCTTCCAGATGAATGGTTGCGGGTTCTCGGCATTGTATTCACGGACGAAGCGGTTGATGGCGGCCTGAAGATCGACAACGGAATGGAAGACGCCGTGCTTGAGCCTGCGTCGGGTAAGTTTGGCGAAGAAGCCCTCGACGGCATTGAGCCACGAGCACGAGGTCGGCGTGAAGTGGAAGGTCCAGCGCGGGTGACGGGCGAGCCAGGCGCGGACTTTGTCCTTCTTGTGTGCCGCGTAGTTGTCGAGGATGACGTGGATGGCCTTGTCCGCCGGCACTTCGCGCTCGATGCGGTTGAGGAAGCGGATGAACTCCTGATGGCGGTGGCGCTGCATGTTCTGTCCGATGACCGTACCGTCGAGCACGTTGAGGGCGGCAAACAGCGTTGTCGTGCCGTGCCGTTTGTAATCGTGCGTCATCGTGCCGGCGCGGCCCTTCTTCATCGGCAGGCCGGGCTGGGTGCGGTCGAGTGCCTGGATCTGCGACTTCTCATCGACCGACAGCACCACTGCATGAGCCGGCGGATCAACATACAAGCCGACGATATCTATGAGCTTGTCGGCGAAGGCCGGGTCGTTCGAGAGCTTGAACTGACGCCAGCGATGCGGGCTGAGGCCGTGGGCCTTCCAGATACCCTGCACCGTCGACGCCGCGACGCCGGCAACCTTGGCCATCGCGCGCAGCGTCCAGTGGGTCGCCTCATGCGGCGGCGGAGCCTGCGTCAGGCGGAGGATCTCGGCGACGCGCGCTGGCGGGACCGGCGCTTTGCCGGGCGGACGGGACCTGTCGCGAAGCAGGCCATCGACGCCTTCGTGCATGAACCGCTCCTGCCAGCGCCAGACACAGGTCTTGGACTTGCCGGTCTCGGCCATGATTGTCGAGGTGCCCAGACCGCCGCCGCTCAGAAGGACAATGCGAGCCCGCCAGACGTGTTTTTGCGGACTCCCAGGGGCCGCGACGATCGCTTGCAAGCGCCGACGGTCGCTGGCCGAAATGGTAAAGGAGATGCCATTGCGCATCCATCAGTCTCGCACGCCACACCACAAAACGGAATCCCAAAACGGACTCTTTTGATCCGATCAATCCACTAGATTCCACACGTGACGGGCCGCAGACTCGAAGCAGCGTTCGATTTGTGATTCGTTCTTCGACCCATCCTCGACGTAGGAGTCAGCGGATTAACCCCGCCACACTGGAGGTGCTTTTCCGATCACGATGATGGTATAGGTGGGCGGGGGGATCTTCTAGGCCAGATGCTATCCAGGATTAGGTTGTTACAGATCGGCGACGTGCATTTGCCGACCGCCGCGACCGCTAAGCGCAATATCGATCAGAAGGACAGCACCTTCTCGGTCGAGCTGCGCAACGTCATCTCTTCGATGCCAACCAAAGTGGTCTTCAAGCAGATACACAAGCTTCTCGAAGAAGGCGGGGTGGACGCACTGCTGTTTATGGGCGACTTCACCGATCGCGGCGGCCTCGACAACTATGATCGGACGGTGGCCTTCCTGGCGAACTCGCTCCAGATAGGCGGGGGGCGAAATCATGCCGACGTCCAAGTTGGCATTGTCCCCGGCAACCACGACATCAATCGCGATCTTGCCAAACAGCCAGGCGTCGTAACGAAGTTCGCTCCGCTGAACGAATATCTGCTCAAATATCGCATGCCGGTATTGCCGGTCGAGCGGACCATCTCGATGACCGTCGGGGGCAGCCACGGTCGTCTCGACATCAATCTCATGAACAGCTGCTGGGGTTGCGGCTCGTCTGAATACATTCCGAGCGAGTTTCGCGACAATATCAGAAAGGCAATTGAGGCGTCGATCTCGAAGGGTGGCACGGCGGCGCTACAAGCCTATTATAATCGCCAGTTCGATACACCCGCCTTCTCGAACGAAAGCATCGAGGATATCGTTCAGCGAACGGTGAGGGTTGATCGTAACGCGCTAATGCTGATCGCCGCCCACCACAATCTGTTACCCCAGCGGCTTACACGCCTTGCGCCTTATACCGAGCTAGTTAATTCGGGTGCGCTTCGGGCATCGTTGCTCCAGGCGCGACGGCCGATCGTCTACTTGCATGGCCATATCCATGAGGATCCGATTGAAATCGTGTCAGCACCTGCCGGTGAGCTAGTAATCTGCATTTCGGCGCCTGCTATCCACGATGGCTTTAACCTTCTTGAGTTCAACTTCACTCGCGGTGGTTTGCCGCTTTCGTGCCATGTCAACCCGTGGCGCTTCAATGGCGCTGGCATCCTTCATCGTAGCTCGGCAAGCTCGATCCCGCTGCTGGGAAGGCGCCGCCGCTCGCATGACGCGAGCCTCGCGAAACTTTACGCCCATCTTCTTGCCACTGGTGAAAGCTATTGGAGCGATCTGGTCAGCTTCGCCAAGAGTTTCTTTCCAACCGAGGTCGACGACAACCTGCGCGAGGCGCTCGAGCTTCTTGTCGCTGACGATTCCGTTGTCGTCGAAAATTACGAGCTGAATCCAACGAACTGGATTGTCCGAGCGAAAATATGACGAATTCTGATCTTAACCCCTTTCGCCCGACAAGATGGGAGCATCATCGTGTGGGGCGCCCGCTCATCTGGTTCACGACAACGCACGACGATCTGACCGGCGACAAGTCGGTATATGTTTATGGCGGCCGCGGTGTCGGCAAGACCTCGTTGCTCCGCGGGATCTGCTGGGAAGATCTGTGTCACAATGAGTCGCTGCGAATTCAGCGCAAGCTGTCCGACTTCCAGCATATTGGGGTCTACATCCGGTTCCCGGATCATATTTCCGCGTCGATGTCCCATAGAGCATGGGAGGCGATGTTCCCGCAGTCGCCCGACCCCATCCTGCTTTTTCACCGTTTCTTCTCGCTGGCCATCGAACTCACCTGTATCGAGCGCACGCTTGATGCCTGCCACGCTCTCCGAATGGCGGGCGCGGTCACATATCAGCCGAGCCAGGAACTGCGCATAGTCGAGGATCTGGTCCGCGAGTATCCAGAACACGCGACCTTTGCCGGGGAAGCTCCGCGGACCTTTGCCGAACTGGCCAGAACGGCACGGACAATCGTGCGGCGCATGAATGCCGCATGCGGTGAAGGTGCGGTAGCGGGTTTCCTGAGCCAGCTCCCGTCGCGCGAGCCATACCAACTGCTGTCTTTCCTGGTCGAACGGCTGGGAGAGACAGTCCAGATGGTGACACAGTTCGAGCCGCGCCAAGTTAGCTTCAAATTTTGTCTCGACGATTGCGAGGCGCTGAGCCCCGTTCAGCGTAAGAGCCTCAATACGCTGGTACGCTTGAGCCGGGCGCCGGTGTCCTGGGTGATAAGTTCGGTTGGCGCGGTGCTCGACGATAGCGATACGTTTATCGAAGCGCAGCCGCTCACAGATGCGGATCGCAAGGTCCTGCTTCTGGACAATCGCGACACGGCTGACTTCCGCTCGCTTTGCCAGTCGGTAGTGAGCCTGCGCCTGCTATTTTCGCTTCCCGACGATCTGCGCCAAGTGCACACGCCCGATGATGTTTCGGGCTTCTTCGATCTGAACCAGCGCCTGGGCACGCGTGACGTGAACGATATGATGTGGCAGCTCGTGCGCCGGTCGCATCGTCCCCTTGCGGGACAAGTGCGATTGGCGGCCGAGCGGCTGTATCACGCGATCCGCAAGACCGACCCCAAGTCGGCGCGAAAATTCGACGTCAAGGCCGGTCGGCTGCCATACTACGAAGCATACTTGCTGCTTCACTGGCGCGGGCGGGAGGACGCCTTTACGCCGACGTTCAACGAAAGCGACATCGGGCGCCTCGATGGCTACGGCACGATCTATGCCGATCAAGCGTTTAATGCATGGCTGCGGCGCAAGCAGCAGAATGCGCTGCTCCACCTCGCAGCTAGCTTACGCAGTCGCCGGATTCCGCTTGGGGGGTCGAACGTGATCGTCGCGCTCGCTGACAGCTCGATCCGCGACTTCCTCGAGATCATGGGGGAAATCTACGAGCAGTATGTCACCAATCATAAGTTCAATCGCTCTGATCCGGTGAGTCTAGTTCGATTTGCGACCTCGCGCACGCCCATTTCCTGGCAGATCCAGAATGACGGTATCTATGCGGCAAGCGAAAGTTACTATTTAGGAATGGCTGCACGCCCTGACATCGATTCCGACGTCGTCGCGCGATTGGTAAGCGGGCTCGGCAGCTTTACCGCATTTCTACAGAGCAACCCCGGCGACCCGCGTGTTTTTGGCGCCGCGGAACGGGGCATATTCCTCATCGACTATCCGTCGGCAACCTCGCCACAGGTCAATGAAGAAGGCATGTATGTCAGCGCCGCGATTCGCCAAGCGGTCCTTGCCGGCTATCTGCGGATGGTCGAGACGCCAAGGGCGCTTCGCGCGGTGCAAGCGGACCAGGTCTCGAAGCCCATCGCTTTTCGGCTACATCGGCGTTTTGCCCCCCACTTCCGCTTCTCGTATCGCGGCGCCTATGAGGCGGTTCGCGTCTCGCCAAGAGATTTGTATAGCCTCTGCCTCCGATCCGAGGACATGAGTCCGTTCAGTTGGGCCAAGACGATGGCAGGGATCAGTGGGCGGTTCGGCGATCAGATCTCCCTCCCCTTTGCGGAGGCAGCCGATGACGATAACTGAGGCCGCGATCGGGGGTTTAACGCTCCGACAGCAGGAACTGACAGATGGATGGAAGGCGCCACGCAAATATGATCTTCGGATCGCGGCGCTTAGCTGGGAGAGCCGGGCGACAGCGACATCGACGCGGTTGGCTGGAGACTTGCCCGCCTTCGATCTAATCAAGTTCAAGTCGGCTTCGACCGAAATCGAAACAATGAAAGCTGAATCTCGCGCAACATTCGAGATGCTAGCGCCTATTCGGTCAGTTCTGGATCTCGATCAATCGACAATGATTCAGGAGAACTTCGTAGCTCTCGAAGCCTGGTTTCGCGAGAGATATATGGATTTGGGCAGGCCGCTCAAGATCTTGATCGACATAAGCTGCATTCCGAAAAGCTATCTGCTGTTTCTTGTCGGGCTCGGCTTCACGCGAGATTATTTCGCCTGCCTGGACTGTGTTTACGCGGCTGGCCAGTATGATCTTATAAGGGATCATGTCGTGAACGGTGCTCCTGCCATCGTTGGACCGCGTGCGCTAGTGTCGCTTGGCGACTGGCGCTCGACGCTCATTCCTTATCTGACGGCCGCCGAATACCTCCCGGGCAGTTCCGACCTGATCGTCGCAATGGGCGGGGAGTTCGGGCTATCGCTGCCGTTCATTGAGAGGGTCGAGCCGGGCCGGCTCGATCTCATATTCATCGAGGAGACGGCGCCAAGCGACGATCGGCCGATGTTGGAGAGCGAGCGCTTGGCGCTCAAGGGCCTAACTTCTGCGCCAAACGCAACGCGCGGCGACTATAGCCTTTTGGATGTGATCAGCGTGGCGAATCGCGCAGTAAACTTTTCACGCGCTGGCCCGAGCGCGGGCACGACCGCCATGGCGCTTGGCTCGAAGCCGCACGCACTGGCACTCGCGGTCGCATCGCTGTCCGAAGCAAAGATGAACGTCATCACGCGCGTGCCGGGCTCCTACACTGCGATCGACGTTAAGCCGACCGGCCGCATGCTGTTCGCTCAGATCGAGGATCGATTCGATCCGTGCAATTATATCGATCTCCCATAAAAGCGGCTAACTCTCACTACGCTCTGTCCGACCTTTGACACTCTGACTGTGGGTCGCGTGTGATCCATGTCGTTTCAAGGCTGAGAAAGGGGAACAGCGGGCCGCACGCACCAACATGTCTTTGTTCCCTTCGGGGATCGTGTCATGGCTTAGGGCCATCTGAAAGGGTACGAGGTTCGTTGTCCCAATTCGACGCCCCAGCACGCTAAACCGCTGTGCAGCCAAGGCGGCACAGTGAAGATGCACGACAGTCCTACCTAATCGGATGGCCGCTTTTGGGATCCCCGCGATTGCCGCTCAATGGCAGGGATAGGCGGATTGTGTTGAAAAACGCGCTTGAAACAGGTGTTTGGCGCTGATTCAGTTTTCCTGGTGATTTGGGAGATTGATGCCGATGATGGGACCACGCCAGGAAGCGCAAGCGGCACTGTTTTGCGCGTTCTCGCTTGAGGAGCACGTGCCCGCCGATCATCTGCTGCGGGTGATCGATCGCTTTGTCGATCTGTCCGGCATTCGTGCCCACCTTCGCCCATTCTACAGCTCCACGGGGCGGCCTTCGATCGACCCGGAACTGATGATCCGCATGCTGATTGTCGGCTACTGCATGGGCATCCGTTCGGAGCGGCGTTTGTGCGAAGAGGTGCATCTGAACCTGGCCTATCGCTGGTTCTGCCGCCTTGATTTGACGGATGCGGTTCCAGACCATTCGAGCTTCTCGAAGAACCGGCACGGCCGGTTCCGCGAGAGCGATCTGTTCCGACAGCTGTTCGAGAGCGTCGTCGAGCGCTGCATCGCCGAAGGTCTGGTCGGGGGTGAACGCTTTGCCGTCGATGCCAGTCTGATCCGCGCCGACGCCAACAAACAACCCGGACCGGCATCTGCAAGGACGGCTTCATCCGCTACTACGCCAGCAAGAAGGACTGCTCGCGTTGCGCCTTGAAGGCCCAATGCACGCCCAACCAGCCGGCGCGGAAGATCGCCCGCCACATCCACGAAGGCGCCCGTAATCTCGCCCGTGAGATCACGAGCAGCGATGCCTATGTCGCCTCAAGCCGAGCAAGAAAGAAGGTCGAGATGATCTTCGCGCATCTCAAGCGCATCTTGAAGCTCGATCGGCTCCGATTACAGGGACCCAACGGCGCCCGCGACGAATTCCACTTGGCAGCTACCGCTCAAAACCTCCGCAAGCTGGCCAAACTGGTCCCAACTCCGGCCTAAAGGGACACGGCAAGAAATATCGAGCCGATGCCACGCCGATTGACAAGGCAGCCGACTTTTTCAACAAAATCGGCGCGAAGCAGCCATTCTATAACGAGGACGGGAGGTGTTAGGGGCTCGGCGCGTGTGAAGCCAGCGCGACCCTCCGCTGGCGTGCGGCCGATGCTTCGCGATGGGCGGAAAGCTGGCCTAAGTTTTCATCATATCTGGATATGTAGTGAGTTATGATGAAAGTGGTTCAGGGGGCGTGATTTGATCCTGGCACGGTTGCTCGACATAAAGACCTGTATCAGCAAAACGAACTCGGTTGTGGCACCGTATCGGCGGAAGACCTTCCGCTTACTTGGAACGGTTAGGCGATTCCCTAATTTTGCTATGTGAATCAATGGCATGTTGGTTAGACGACTTTTCGCCTAAGCCATTGTTTTTCTTTGCTCCACCTGCTTCCGTTGGGCGTACCACCTTGTTTGTCTCACCAATATCTTCATTAGTCGGTCGGCATTTTTGCCCAACCGCTCACCTGGCTGTCACCTTCCTGCCGATCAGCGGGAGTTGCCGCAGCAAGGCTGGCGCGACGAGGACAATGCCCACAAGCGTGGCATAAAGGTCGGGCGCCACAAGCAGGATCGCCGCAATCACCATGAGCACACGCTCATAGGCGCGAAGCGGGGCGAAAAGCCAATTGGCAAACGCCGCGGAAAGCATCCATATGCCCGCCATCGCACCGAGCGAGGCCAGAAAGAACTCACTCCAGCTGAAGCCGTCCACCACCAGTAGCAGCGACGGCGAGAAAGCGAAGACGAAGGGAACCAGCGCCTTGCCCATGCCCAGCCGGAAAGCCGTATTGCCGGCCTTGAACGCGTTGGCGCCGGCAATGCCTGCGGCGGCGTAAGCCGCGAGGGCGACGGGGGGCGTGATATCGGCCAGCACCCCATAATAGAAGACGAAGAAGTGGGCGACCAGCGGCTGCACGCCGAGCAGCCCGAGGATCGGCGCGGCCACGGCGATCATGATCAGATAGTTGGCCGTCGTGGGAATGCCGCACCCCATCAGGACGCAAACGACGGCCGTCATGATCAATGTGAACAGCAGCGTCAGCGCGCTGACGCTCATGAATTCGAAGGGCAGGAACGAAAGAGCGGCCGACACGTCCTGCGCCCACCCGGCAGCGATGGACGTTACCATATAGGCGATCTTGAAGCCGACGCCGGTGAGCGTCACTATGCCGATGATGACCCCCACGAGCGCGGCGGCCGCCGTGACGGAGAGCGAGTATTTCGCGCCCACCACGAAGCCGTCCCATGTCTCGCGCACACACTCGCGGACAGCCGTGCGTACGTCATGGCGGATGAAGTTCTGGATGACCAGAACGAGAAGACAGCTGGTAATGCCCCAGAAGGCGGCGAGATAGGGCGTCTTGCCCGACAGGAGCACTGCCACAAGCACAAACAGCGGTAGCGTCGTCAGCCAGCCCGCTTTGAAGACGGTCCAGGCGACGGGGAGCTCCTCTTTCGTCAAGCCGCGCAGGCCACGCCGTTTCGCCTCGAGGTGCACCTGAACCAGAACGCCGAAGAAGTGCATGAAGGCCGGCACCAGCGCGGCGGTGAGGATCGTGGTAAGCGGCACGCCGAGATATTCGATCATCAGAAAGGCGACCGCCCCCATGACCGGCGGCGTGATCTGCCCGCCGGTGGAACTCGCCGCCTCCACCGCTGCCGCGAAGTGGCGCGGATAGCCGATGCGGATCATCGCAGGGATGGTGAGCGAGCCGGTGGTGACGGTATTGGCGATCGACGAGCCCGAGATTGAACCCAGCATCGCCGAGGACAGCACCGACACCTTGGCGGGGCCGCCGGCATAACGTCCGGCAAGCGATGAGGCGAGGTCGATGAAAAGCTGCCCGAGCCCGATACGCGTGGCGAGCACGCCGAACAGGACGAAGTGGAAGACATAGGTGGATATGACGCCGAGCGCCGTGCCGTAGACGCCCTGACTGGTCAGATAGAGGTGATTGACGATGTTGTCCCAGCTTGCGCCGGGATGCGTCAGGACCCCCGGCATGGACTGGCCGAAATAGGCGTACGCGATGAAGAGCACCGCGATGACCGGTAGCGGCCAGCCCATCGCCCTCCGGGTCGCCTCGATAAGCACGACGATCAGCACCGTGCCCATGAAGACATCGATGGGCATTGGGGCGCCGACGCGGAAGGCCAGATCGTTGAATATCCAGGGAACGTAAAGCGCCGCCACAGCGCCGGCGATGGCGAAGGCCCAGTCGTAGAGCGGCATCCCGAACGGCCTCAACAGGCCGGATCGCGGCGTGCGGGAATGTCCCCAGGGAGCGAAGAAGACGAAGGCGAGCGCCAGCGTGAAGGCCAGGTGCAGGCCGCGATGGGTCGTGGCCTGCGGAATACCGAAACCGGCCGTGTAGTAGTGATAGCACGAAAGGACGAACAGCGCACCGGCGGCGGCCCAGCCGAGGAACGGCGGCAGGGGGCGGAACCGCACTTCCGGATCGAAGTGCTGCTCCAGTTCCTTCATCTGCTGCTCGGTAAGCGCCTCGGTGCGCTCGGTTTCGGATGAATCCACCATCTTCAGAGCCTTTCAGGAGCCAGCATGCTCCGCCCCTGATACGAGACACGACCCGGCTCCTGTGGAACCGGGTCGCGAAAATACGTCAGCCAGCCAATCGATCAGTTGTTCAGAACGCCGGCTTCCCGATAGAATTTCTCCGCCCCAGGATGCAACGGGATGCCGATGCCGTCCAGAGCGGTGTCGAGCGTGATTTGGCGACCCTTCTGATGGCCGGAATCGAGGAGCTTGCGCGTGTTGTCGTTCCATAGCGCCTTGGTGATCTCATATATGAGGTCTTCGGGCTGGTCGGCGCTGGTGATCCACTGCGCGCCAACGGAGAGCGTCGTGACATCCTCATCCACGCCCTCATAAGTGCCGCCCGGAACGACATTCTCGGCAAAGAAGGTATAATCGCCCTTCACAGCATCGGCCTCTTCACCCGAGATCGGCACCAGTGTGATGTCATGCTGACTGGCGAGTTCGGCAATCGCGCCGGCCGGGAACCCGCCGACGAAGAAAAAGGCATCCATCGCGCCGTCGCGCATGCGCTCGGCCGCCTGATCGGGCTTGAGATAATGAGCTTCGATATCTTCCTCGCTCAGACCGTAGGCGCCCAGAATGATGCGCGCATCCACCAGCGTTCCCGAACCGGGCTCGTCGAGCGAAACCTGTTTGCCGGCAAGGTCGTCGACGCTGTCGATGCCGCTTTCGGCACTGGCGACCAGGTGGATTGTCTCAGGATAGAGATTGGCGATGGCACGCAGCTTCTCGACCGGATCCCGATCCTCCCAGATGCCGGTGCCCGAATGGGCCCAGGTTGCGACATCGGACTGCGAAAAGCCCGATTCCAACGAGCCGCCGGCAATGGCGTTGACATTGGCGACCGAGCCGTTGGCCGAAACAGCGGTGGCGATCAGGCCCGGCACGCCGCAGGAGCCGCCTTCCTCGCAGGGACGTGAGCCGGGCGGATTGGATATGGCGTTGGCGATCAGCCCGCCGATCGGATAATAGGTGCCAGCGGTGCCGCCGGTGCCGATGCGGAAAAACTGCGGCTGCTGCGCCAGCGTCAAGCCGGTGGCCGTAACGCTGAACAGCACCGCTCCCAGAATCGTGAAAAGGCGCCTGTTCATTGGGTTCCTCATGAAATGTTTAAGCAGGAACCTGGTAGCATTCACTGCAATGGCCATCAACGCAACCATTTCATGTTCATCCAGCTGTTTCACCAGAACACTTATGGACGTCTATTGCGCTTCGCGAAGCGGACGCTTGTAATCCTTTGATCGCACCTCATGGCGAAGTCCGGACTGCGGGGTTCCGGTCCATGTCTCTGACCAGGGTCTTGCCCTCCCCGGCACGCAGGCGTGCATCGATCCGCAAATTCTCGGCGTCCCCGACAAGCCATGTTTCGGCGATCGACTCGATGTGCGCAGGGCCCTCATGGTGGCGGGTTTCAACCGATCGTTGAACCGGCGCACAGCCGTCTGAAAAGGAAGGTGGGCCCGCCGGGCCATTCGAGGTTGCCGGACCCTGCCGGGGAACCATCGGGCCGGCTCAGCGTTCCACCCGTGGATGGATGCTTGCGAAAGGTCGATAATGGAGGCGTTCGACCCAGGAGTCCTGCGCACGCTCGCGGCCAGCCGTGTTGCGATCGAGGCTGTCGAGCCCACCGTTGGAGGGGGAAGATTTGCTGCAAAATGCGTCGTCGGCATGCCCTTCGAGGTCGAGGCCGACATTTTCTGTGATGGGCATGATGTGATCTCCGCAGCGGTGCTTTTCCGCCGCCGCGGTGTCGGTGAGTGGAACAATGCACCGATGTATCACACAGTGAACGACCGCTGGCGCGCATCGGTAACCGTTACGGAAGCGGGGCACCATGAATTCAAGATTGCCGCCTGGCGCGATCTCTTCGCAAGTTGGCTTGTGGAAGTGGGGAAGAAGCGTACGGCGGGGCAGAAAATCTCGCTCGAGCTGGAGGAAGGCAGGCGCCTCGTCGAGCAGACACTGGCAACGCGCGGAAGCGACGACGCCGACCGTCGAGCGCTCGCGGCGCTTCTTTCCGAAGCCGGACCGCAGGTGCCGGAGGGCGACGTTCTCGCCGTTCTGACGAGCGACGAAATGGCGGTGCTGATGCGGCGCTGCGCCGTGAAGGTGAACCTGACCGAGACCGAAGCTGCCTTCCCCATCTTCGCAGACCGCGAGAAGGCTGCTTTCAGCGCCTGGTATGAGCTCATGCCGCGTTCGCAATCCGGCGATCCAAATCGGCACGGTACGTTCAACGATGTCATCGACCGCCTTCCCTATGTGCGCGGCCTCGGCTTCGATGTACTTTACTTTCCGCCGATCCATCCGATCGGCAGGACCAATCGCAAAGGGCCCAACAACAGTCTTGTCGCCGGACCAGAAGATCCCGGCAGCCCCTACGCCATCGGTTCGGAAGAAGGCGGACATGATGCCATCCACCCCCAGCTCGGCACGTTCAAGGATTTCTCGCGGCTCGTGAAGGCCGCGCGTAAGCACGGGCTGGAAATCGCGCTCGACTTCGCCATCCAATGCTCCCCCGACCATCCGTGGGTCAGTGAGCATCCGGAGTGGTTCGATTGGCGGCCGGACGGAACGATCAGATTCGCTGAAAATCCGCCGAAGAAATACGAAGACATTGTCAACGTCCATTTCTATCGCGACGCCATTCCCGGCCTCTGGTACGCCCTGCGCGATGTCGTACTGTTCTGGCTCGACAAAGGCGTACGCATCTTCCGTGTCGACAATCCCCACACCAAACCGCTGCCCTTCTGGGAGTGGATGATCGAGGAGGTGCGCCAGGCGGACCCGGGCGTCATTTTCCTGGCGGAAGCCTTTACGCGGCCGAAGATGATGAAAAGGCTCGCCAAGGTCGGTTTCAACCAATCCTATTCCTACTTTACCTGGCGCAACACCAAGCAGGAACTTACCGAGTATCTGGCTGAACTGACACGCGAGGAATGCCGGCATTACATGCGGCCGAACTTCTTCGTGAACACGCCCGACATCAATCCCCGCTACTTGCAGATGAGCGGCCGGCCGGGCTTCCAGGTGCGGCTCGTTCTGGCGGCGACGCTCGGCGGCAATTACGGCGTCTATAACGGATTCGAGATATGCGAGGCAGCCGCCCTGCCGGGCAAGGAAGAATATCTCAATTCCGAAAAGTATGAGATCCGGGCCTGGGACTTCGACCAGCAGGGCAACATCAAGGCCGACATCATCTTCGTCAACCATCTGCGCCGAGAACATCCTGCGCTGCGCCACTTCACGAATCTGAAGTTCTACAATGCGTGGAACGACGCCATTCTCTACTACTCCAAGTTCACGGACGACCTATCGAACTTCCTGCTCTTTGCGGTCAATCTCGACCCGCACAACGTGCAGTCGGCAGATTTCGAAGTCCCGTTGTGGGAGTTCGGACTGCCCGACGAAGCGACCATCCAGGCAGAAGATCTGGTCACGGGACAGCCCTTCGCCTGGACGGGCAAAATTCAGCACATGTCGCTTGATCCGGCTACGCGCCCCTACATGGCGTGGAGACTTAAAGCACCTGGGAGGAATTGATGGACTTGACGGCAACGCGCGAAAGACCGCGCGCAACGGCGCCTGTTGATACCTACCGGGACGAACAGTTCTTGCGCCAGCCCGACTGGTACAAGGACGCCATCATTTATCAATTGCATATCAAGGCATTCCAGGACTCGAACGGCGACGGCATCGGTGATTTCATCGGTCTTCTAAAAAGGTTGGACTACATAAAGCGACTTGGCGTCAACGCCATCTGGGTCCTGCCGTTCTATCCTTCGCCGCTGCGCGATGACGGCTATGACATTTCCGATTATCGCGCGATCAATCCTTCCTACGGCACGATGCGCGACTTCCGCCGTTTCGTGACCGAGGCGCACAAGTGCGGCATCCGCGTCATCACCGAGCTCGTCATCAACCATACCTCCGACCAGCACCCCTGGTTCCAGAAGGCTCGAAAGGCCAAGAAGGGTTCTGCGGCGCGCAATTTCTATGTCTGGAACGACGACGACGAGCGTTATCCGGAGACCCGCATAATCTTCCTCGATACGGAGAAATCCAATTGGACCTGGGATCCGGAAGCCGGCCAGTTCTTTTGGCATCGCTTCTATTCGCACCAGCCCGATCTCAACTTCGACAATCCAAGGGTGCTCGACGAGGTCGTGAAGGTAATGCACCACTGGCTGGAGACCGGGGTCGACGGCTTGAGACTCGATGCGATTCCCTACCTGGTGGAACGCGACGGAACCAACAACGAAAACCTGCCGGAAACGCATGAAGTCCTGAAGAAGATCAGGACAGCGCTCGATGAGCGCTACCCCGACAGGATGCTGTTGGCCGAAGCCAACCAATGGCCGGAGGACACGCGACCCTATTTCGGCGAAGGCGATGAGTGTCACATGGCCTTCCACTTCCCGTTGATGCCGCGCATCTACATGGCTCTGGCACAGGAAGACCGGCATCCCATCAGCGATATCATGCGGCAAACGCCGGAGATTCCCGAGCCTTGCCAATGGGCGATCTTCCTGCGCAATCACGACGAACTGACGCTGGAAATGGTGACGGACAGCGAGCGTGATTATCTCTGGCGCACCTACGCCGAAGACGCCCGAGCGCGCATCAATCTCGGCATCCGCCGTCGGCTAGCGCCGCTCATGCAAAACGACCGGCGCAAGATCGAGTTGATGAACGCGCTCCTGCTTTCCATGCCAGGCACGCCCGTCATCTATTACGGCGACGAGCTCGGCATGGGCGACAATATCTATCTCGGCGACCGCGATGGGGTGCGCACCCCGATGCAGTGGTCGCCGGACCGCAACGGCGGTTTCTCACGAGCCAACCCCCAGGCCCTCTATCTGCCGCCCATCATGGATCCGGTGTACGGCTACCAGACGATCAATGTTGAGGCGCAGGAGGCCGACACCTCGTCCCTGCTCAACTGGGTCAGGCGCATGGTAACGGTGCGCAGGCAGCACAAGGCTTTCGGGCGTGGCGACTTCGCCATGCTCTATCCGCGCAATCGCCGTATTCTGGCATATACGCGCAGCCACGATGAGGAGACCATCCTGTGCGTGGCAAACTTGTCGCGCTCCGCTCAGGCTGTGGAACTCAACCTGTCGCAGTTTAGTGGCCGCGTGCCCGTGGAAATCATCAGTCAATCACCATTCCCGCCGATCGGCGACCTGCCCTACATGCTCACCCTGTCGGGCTATGGTGCGTTCTGGTTCGTGCTCGCCGACGAGGCGCAGGCGCCCCACTGGCATATCGATGTCCCAGACCCCCTGCCCGAATTCATCACGCTGACCCTGAGAAGCGGCAGGATCGAAAAGGTGCTGGAAGGGCGCGAGCGGCAGCAACTGGAGCGGGATGTTCTGCCGCAATTTCTGCCGCTCCAGCGCTGGTTCGGCGGCAAGGGCGAAGAAATCCACTCCGTGCAAACCCATGAATTGGCAGGTCTCGACGAAGGGCTTCTCTCTATTGTCGATGTCGAGTTCGCACATGGACCCGCACAGAGCTATTTTCTGCCGCTCAGCGTGTTGTGGGGCGAGGAAAATGTGCAGTTCGGCGCCCCGACCCTCTCCGCCACGTTGGCACGAACACGAAAAGGGCCGCAGCTTGGCGCCCTGATCGACGCGTCCCATGATGCGCGATTCGCGGCGGGTCTGATGCGCATGATGCAAAGCGGCGAGACGTTGCCGGCCATCGACGGAACTCTTCGCTTCTACGGCAACGACCAACTGGCGGCCATGACGTTCGATGAACCTCCGGCCACGCTCAAGGGCGAACAAAGCAACGTTTCCGTAGCTTTTGGAAAACAGGCATTCGTGAAAATATTTCGCCGTCTGCGTTCGGGCGAACAGCCGGAAGTGGAAATGGCGCGCTTCCTGACAGAGGAAGCTGGCTTCAAGAATACACCGGCGTTCCTCGGCATGGTTGAATACGAAACCGGCGCCGGCGACCGGTGCATCCTGGCCAGCGTTTCCGCCTTTGTCGAAAACCAGGGGGATGCCTGGAGCGCCTTTGTCCACGCGCTCGAGAGACAGATCGAAGACGAGGTTATAGGGCAACAAGCCTCGGGTCCATTGCCCGGCGCCGCGGGAGACGGCGAAAGTGCCTTCACCTATCCGCTCAACCTCTTGCGCAAGCTCGGTGAACGAACGGGCGAAATGCATGCAGCCCTCGCCATCGACACTGGTAATGAGGCGTTCCGATGTGCGCCAGTCGCAAAGGAGGATATTGCCGCCTGGATCGAGGACACGCACAGGCAGCTGGGTGCTGCACGAGAAGGTCTTCGCAACGCCCGGACGCGGCTTTCGCCCGCTGCACAACACGCTGCCGAGCAATTCGAGGCCTGTGCGCGTGATATCAAGAAGCGGCTGGACAGGCTGGGCAAAATGACACCGTCGGGCCGGAAGTCGCGCATTCACGGCGACTATCACCTGGGCCAGGTGCTGGTCTGCGAGCAGGATCTCTTCATCATCGATTTCGAAGGCGAGCCGGGGCGCGGCCTTTCCGAACGCCGTGAAAAGACTTCGCCGCTTCGCGACGTAGCCGGCATGCTGCGATCCTTCGACTATGCTGCCTGGACGGCCGTCCGGCAATTGGGTGCCCGGCTCCCCGACCAATCGCACGCTGGCGCGCCGCTGGCGCATGCATGGCGCGCGCGCATGACGAACGAGTTTCTTGACGGCTACTTCGCCACAGAAAAGGGCGCAGCGAACCAGTTCCAAGACAAAAGGGCACGGGAGAGGTGCCTGGAATTGTTCTTGCTGCAGAAGGCGCTTTACGAAATCAACTACGAGCTCTCCAATCGCCCCGACTGGGTGGCCGTCCCGCTCCAGGGCGTTCTCGCACTGATCCAAGGGGACCAGTCATGAATCCTGACACAGACACGATGGAACCGTGGCGGCTTGACGATCCGCATGCCATTGCCGCCCTCGTTGCTGGTCGGCACGGCAACCCGTTCGCTGTTTTGGGCCCGCACATGCAGGCCGGCGGCATCACTCTGCGCGTGCTGCGTCCGGAGGCTGAGACGGCTGAGGCGTTCGATCCCAAGAACGGAAAGGTGCTGGTCAGGCTGCTCAGGCGCCATGCGCGCGGCTTCTTCGAAGGATTTATCGCCCGCCGCAAGAAGGTCCCGCGCTACCGGCTGCGCTTCACACGCGGTGACGATACGTGGGAGGAGGAAGATCCCTATCGTTTTCCCAGCACGTTTGGCGAACTTGATCTTCACCTGCTTGGCGAAGGACGCCACCTTCGCCTCTATGAAGTGCTCGGCGCCCATCCCATGGCCTGCGACGGTGTGGCGGGCACACGTTTTGCCGTGTGGGCGCCGAATGCCAGCCGCGTCAGCGTAATCGGCAGTTTCAATGGCTGGGACGGGCGGCGACACCAGATGCGCCTGCACCCGGGCAATGGCGTTTGGGAAATATTCGTTCCCGAAATCGGCCCCGGCGAGCTCTACAAATTCGAGATCGTCGGCTCGCACGGCGAGTTGCTGCCCGGCAAAGCCGATCCATTGGCATTTCAATGCGAGGTTCCGCCGGCCACAGGGTCAATCATACACGGTTGCGCACCCCGCCAATGGGCAGACGAGGCGTGGATGGAGAAACGCGCCGCCCGCAACAGCCGGGACGCTCCGATCTCGATCTACGAGGTGCATTTGGGCTCGTGGCGGCGCCATGAGGACGGCAGCTATCTGACGTATGAGGAGCTTTCCGACGAGCTCATTCCCCATGTGAAGGATCTCGGCTTCACCCACATCGAGTGCCTCCCCGTCAGCGAACATCCCTTCTCCGGATCGTGGGGCTACCAGCCGATCGGGCTTTACGCGCCTACCAGCCGCTACGGCCGGCCCGAAGACTTCGCCCGCTTTGTCGAGCGCTGCCACAGCGAGGGCCTGGGGGTCATCGTCGACTGGGTACCGGCACATTTTCCCTCCGATGCCCACGGTCTGGCCAGCTTCGACGGCGAAGCCCTCTACGAGTATGCAGACCCGCGCAAAGGATTTCATCGCGACTGGAAAACCCTGATCTACAATTTCGGCCGCCGCGAGGTGGCCAATTTCCTCACCGCCAACGCCCTCTTCTGGCTTGATCGCTATCACATCGATGCACTGCGCGTGGATGCGGTGGCCTCGATGCTCTATCTCGACTACAGCCGCCAGCCCGGCGAGTGGGAACCGAACGTCCACGGTGGAAACGAGAACCTGGAGGCCATTACCTTCCTGCGCGATACAAATGTGGCGCTTTTCGGCAATCATCCCGGCGCCACCTCGGTCGCAGAGGAGTCAACGGCCTTTTCCGGTGTATCGCGACCCGTTCACACCGGCGGACTGGGCTTCGGCTACAAATGGAACATGGGCTGGATGCACGACACGCTGGATTATATGGGACGAGATCCCATCCACCGACGGCATCATCACAACCAAATGACCTTCGGCCTGCACTATGCCTTCTCCGAGAACTTCATCCTGCCGCTGAGCCACGACGAAGTGGTTCACGGCAAGGGCTCGCTGCTGGGGCGCATGCCGGGCGACCGCTGGCAGAAATTCGCCAATCTGCGCGCCTACTTCACCTTCATGTGGACCCACCCCGGCAAGAAGCTCCTGTTCATGGGCGGCGAGTTCGCACAGGAGCGGGAGTGGAACCACGATTGGCAGCTGGACTGGTATCACCTGGACGATCCGATGCATCGCGGCGTGCGCGATCTCATCCGCGACCTCAACACGGTCTACCGCAACCAGAAGGCCCTTCATCAGCTCGACTGCGAACCGGAGGGATTCGAGTGGATCGACGCTTCCGATCCGAGCTTGAGCGCCTTCTTCTACCTGCGCAAGGGCAGCGAAGGATCGAATCCGGTCGTTGTTGCCTGCAACTTCACGCCGGTAGTGCGAGAGGTGCATCGTATCGGGCTGCCCTGCCCCGGCAAATGGCATGAGATCCTTAACAGCGACGATGTCCGCTATGGGGGTTCAGGCGTGACAAACGGAACCGTGGAAGCCACGGAGGAGCCTTGGCACGGACGATTTGCTTCGGCAGCCTTGCGGCTCCCTCCCCTTGGGGCGATCATCCTTACCAGCGAGTCATAAGCAAGGAAACGCGCCGTGCGTGTGAATGTCGGCATTCCTTATCCTCTTGGCGCGACATGGGACGGATCCGGCGTCAACATCGCCGTTTTTTCGGCGCATGCGGAAAGAATCGAGGTTTGCCTGTTCGACAAGAGAGGCAGACGCGAGATCAGCCGCGTCGCCCTGCCGGAATACACGCACGAGGTCTGGCACGGCTACTTTCCTGACATGCGACCCGGCCAGGTCTACGGCCTTCGCGCCTATGGCCCGTACGACCCGCCGAACGGGCATCGCTTCAATCCCAACAAGCTTCTGATTGATCCCTATGCGAAACTGTTGGTGGGCGATCTGCGCTGGCACGACGCCTGCTTCGGCTATCGGGTGGGTTCGCCCCGCCAGGACCTTTCCTTCGACCGGCGCGACTCCGCCTTTGTCATGCCCAAATGCGTGGTGACGGACACCGCCGTCACTTGGGGCAATGATGTGCGACCGCAGCATTCCTGGTCGGATACGATCATCTACGAAGCGCATGTGAAGGGTATCACCGCGCTTCATCCAAGGGTCCCCGAGGAACTGCGCGGCACTTTCGGCGGCCTAGCCGACACGCGCGTGGTCGATTACCTCGTCAAGCTCGGCATCACCGCCATCGAGCTCATGCCGGTGCAAGCCTTCTTCGATGACCGCTATCTGATGGAGAAAAGGCTGACGAACTACTGGGGCTATAACACGATTGGCTTCTTCGCGGCAGCACCGCGCTATATTTCGCCCTCGGGGGGCGTGCACGAGTTCAAGCGCATGGTGCGCAAGCTGCACGAAGCGGGAATCGAGATCATTCTCGACGTGGTCTACAACCACACGGCGGAAGGCAACGAGCTCGGCCCGACGCTCTCCTTCCGTGGGCTCGACAACGCCAGCTACTACATCCTCGGCGATGAGCCGCGCTATTATTTCGACACAACAGGCTGCGGCAATACACTCAACCTCAAGCACCCCCGTGTGCTGCAGATGGTGATGGATTCGCTGCGGTATTGGATCGAGGAATGCCACGTCGACGGGTTCCGCTTCGACCTTGCCACCGCACTTGGCCGAGAAAGAGAAACTTTCGAGCCTTCCTCCGTCTTCTTCGACACCCTGCGCCAAGATCCGGTGATTTCACGCGTCAAGCTGATCGCCGAGCCGTGGGATGTGGGCCCTGACGGATACCAACTCGGCAATTTTCCACCGGGCTGGGCGGAATGGAACGGCGCTCATCGCGACTGGGTGCGTTCCTTCTGGCGCGGCGACGAGAATGTGACGCCTGACCTGGCCGGTGGCTTGCTCGGCACGGCCTCCGTATTCGAGCGGCGCGGGCGCAAGCCCTGGGCCAGCATCAATTTCATTACGGCCCATGACGGCTTCACCCTCAAGGATCTCTATTCCTACGACGAACGGCATAACGAGGCTAACAGGGAAGAAAACCAGGACGGCCACAGCGACAACAGAAGCTGGAACTGCGGCGTGGAAGGTCCGACCGACGATCCCGGCATCCGCCGTCTAAGGGCGCGTATGCGGCGGAGCGCGCTTGCCACAATCATGCTTTCGCAGGGCACGCCCATGCTCCTGATGGGCGACGAGGTCGGCCGCACCCAGCATGGAAACAACAACGCCTATTGCCAGGACCATCCAATGAATTGGCTTCCGTGGGAAGGAATCGATGACGATGACGAAGCCTTCCTGAAATTTGTACGCCGGCTTCTGGATTTCAGACAAACACGGCCGATCCTGCGCCAGAAGCGCTTTCTGCACGGCGAGCCGGTCAAAGGGGCGATGCACGACGTCACCTGGCTGCGGCCATCGGGCGAGCCCATGACGGAGGAGGACTGGTCCAACAACCGATTGAGGACCTTTGGGCTCATGCTCTGCGACGAGCAGGGCTCGGGCCTTCTGATCCTCTTCAACGGCGCGCCTGAAGCTGTGTCATTTACCCTTTCCCGTGAGATGGGCGCCGCCGGATGGAAGCTGGTCATGCGCACCGACACCGGCGAATGGCCTCTCTGGGACCTCATGCGCACGCCCCATACGCTGGAAGTGCCCGACCGCACGATCTTCGTGCTCGAAGGGCGGATAAAATGAACGAAAACGGCCTCGAGACGCGATGGGGAGCCCATCTGTGCGGTGACGGTTCCGCCGTCTTCGGGCTATGGGCGCCGGCGGTTGAGGACCTACGGCTTCGCTGGGGAGAGCGGAGCGAATCCGGGATGAACCGCCGCGACGATGGCTGGTTCGAGATAAAAACCGACAAGCTTGCTGCCGGAATGCCCTACCAGTTCGTTCTGCCCGATGGCATGGCGGTACCCGATCCCGCCTCTCGCGCCCAGCTCGGCGACGTACACGGGCCAAGTCTGCTCACGGATTCGGCCTTTGAATGGAAGACACCCCTTTGGAAGGGACGGCCGTGGGAGGGAGCCGTGATCTACGAGCTCCACCCCGGGACCTTCTCCCCGGAAGGCGATTTCGACGGGGTTCGCCGCAGGCTCGACCACCTGGCCGATTGCGGCTTTACGGCAATCGAGTTGATGCCGGTAGCGCAATTTTCGGGCGATCGGGGCTGGGGCTATGACGGCGTCCTGCCCTATTGCCCCCACCGGACCTATGGAGGAGCTGCCGCGCTCAAGCGGCTGGTCGATGCGGCGCACGAACGCGGGCTCATGATGATGCTCGATGTCGTCTATAATCACTTCGGTCCGGACGGGAATTATCTTCATCTTTATGCGCCGCGGTTCTTCGACGAGCAGCGACGGACACCGTGGGGGCCGGCGATACGGTTCGACGAGCCCGCCGTGCGCGCTTTCTTTCTCGACAACGCGATCTATTGGCTGGAGGAATTCCGCTTCGACGGACTGCGGCTCGACGCCATCGACCGGATCGAAGACGGCGACGGCGTGTCGATCCTCGAAGAGATGGCGGAACGCGTGCGCGCCTATTTTCTCGACCGCCACATCCACCTGACGACCGAGGACGAGCGCAACATCGTGGCGTTGCACCGGCGAGACGGAGAAGGACGACCGTCGCTTTTCACCGCCGAGTGGAACGACGACATCCATCATGCGGCCCACTGCATCGCCACCGCCGAGGATACCGGCTATTACGAGGCGTTCGCGGACGACCCCGTCGGCCATCTGGCAAGGGGGCTGGCGGAGGGCTTCTGCTTCCAGGGCGAGTCCTATGCGCCCTGGGACGGCAAGCCGCGCGGTGTGCCGAGCGCCGGCCAGCCACCGAGCGCCTTCATCGACTTCCTGCAGAATCACGACCAGATCGGCAACCGCGCTTTCGGCGAACGCCTGACCGTGCTGGCCGATGCGCGGTCGGTGGAACTGCTGACGGCGGTACTCGCCCTCAACCCGCAGGTCCCGCTCTTCTTTATGGGAGAGGAGTTCGGCGAGACACGCCCGTTCCTCTTCTTCACCGACTTTCACGGAGTTCTGGCGAAGGCGGTGGCGGAGGGAAGGCGCTGCGAGTTCGGGGCGTTCAGCCAGTTCGCCGGTGAGGCGGCCGGGCGCATACCCGATCCCAACGCATTGTCGACCTTCGAGAATTCCTGCCTCGACTGGGAGAGGATGGAAACCGAGGCCGGGCATCGTCGGCTACGCCTTTTCCGCCGGCTTCTCGCCATCCGCCGCGAACAAATCGCGCCGCACCTGGCCGGCATGCCCTCGATGCGGGGAAAAGCCGCCCGTGCCGGCGAGAGTGCCTTCGCCGTCGCCTGGGAGATGACCGGCGCGCGGCTGCTGATGGCCGCGAATTTCGGCAGCCACGAGGCGGAAACCGCAGAGCGCCCCGATGGCGACGAGGCCATATACGAGAGTGGCGCGGGAGTTGCCGACGCTGTCGAAGCGGGACGCATACCGGCGCAAAGCGTTGCCGTGTTCCTCGCGGAAGGAAGCGGAAAGCAAGATGATGAACGATCTTGACCGGATTGCCGCCCATCGCGACATCGTGCGTTCCCACCGTACGCTGGACGGCACGATCACGCGCGCGTCCGACGGGGCAGTACTGGCGCTGCTAAAGGTGCTGGGCGCCGACACGGAAAGCGGGGGTGATCTGCCCGAGCCGCCCGAGCGCTGGCCGCCAGCCCCCGAGGCACCGGATGGCGTTGCCTGCTTCCTTCCCGATTTTCTTGAGCGCGGGCGCGCCTGGGGCGTCACATGCCAGCTTTACGGCCTGCGCTCGCACCGCAACTGGGGCGTCGGCGATTTCGACGATCTGGCCAGGCTTGGCGAAACGCTGGCGCGGTTCGGTGCCGATTTTGTCGGCGTGAATCCGCTCCACGCGTTGTTTCTTGCCGAGCCGCACAAGGCAAGCCCCTTCTCCCCCAGCGACCGGAATTTCGTCAATCCGCTTTATATCGCGGTGGATCGGGTGGAAGGCTTCGACCCCGGGGAGGATGCGGACGAGGCGATCCTTTCCGCGCTGCGGCAGGCGCAACTTGTCGATTACGCGGCAGTCGCGCGACAGAAGCTGGCGGCACTGCGCAACATCCATCGCCGAACGCGCGATGCGCTTCCCGATGCGTTTCGCGGCTTCGTCGAGCGGGGTGGAGAACATTTGCAACACTATGCGCTGTTCGAGGCGCTCAGCCTGCACATGGTGAATAGTGGTTTTCACGCCGGATGGATGTCCTGGCCCAGTCAGTACCGGGATCCGGCCAACAGCGCCGTTGCCGCCTTTGCGCATGACCACGCCGAGAAGATTCACTTTCAGCTCTGGTTGCAATGGCTGGCCGACACGCAATTGCGCTCGGCATCCGACAGGCTGAAGGCGGCGGGCATGCGCATCGGACTGTATCTCGATCTGGCGGTGGGCACGGCACCGGACGGAGCGGCCACCTGGAGCGACCGCACGCTCACCAGGGTCGGCGCGCAGATCGGGGCGCCGCCCGACATGTTCAACCCCGAAGGCCAGAGCTGGGGGCTGGCGCCGGTCTCTCCCTCGGAGATGGCCGCACGCGACTTCCGGCCGGTTCGCCGCGCCTATGAAAGCATCCTGCGTCACGCCGGCGCGCTACGCATCGACCACGCGATGAGCCTTTACCGTCTGTTCTGGATTCCGGAGGGTTTCCGCGCCGCCGACGGCGCCTATGTGCTCTATTCCATGCCTGAGATATTGCGTGTCCTGGCCGATGTCTCACAGAAAGCCCGCGCACTGATCATCGGCGAGGACCTCGGTGTTGTGCCGGAAGGCTTCCGGGCGCAGATGGAGCGCGCCGATCTGCTCGGCTACCGCATCTTCTACTTCGAGCGCGACGAGACGGGGTTCGTTCCGCCCGCGCAATGGCCTTGCTCGGTCCTTGCCTGCGTCGGCAGCCATGACACGCCTACGCTGGCAGGCTGGTGGAGCGGAAAGGAAATCGATGTGCGCCTTGAGATCGGCCTTTACGATGAAGCGGCCGCCCGGAGCGAGCGCGACAGGCGACGCCGGGAAAGGCACGAGGCGATTGAATTGCTCCACTCCCATGGGCACCGCCAGGTGGGCGAAGCCTTCGACGAAGAGGTCGCTGCCGGCATCCATCGCCTCGTGGCAAGCGCGCCATCGCGCCTCATGGCTGCGCAGATGGAGGACCTTCTGGGGCTTGTCGAGCAGCCTAACATCCCCGGCACCATGGACGAACACCCCAATTGGCGACGCAAGCTGCCGGTGCCGCTGGAGGAATTGGAGGCGGTGCCGATGCTGCGCCGGGTGCTGGACGTGATCGCCCGGCAGAGGCCGCGCCGCGCATGAACAGCCCGCGCGCCACATATCGCCTGCAGTTTCGCGAAGGCATGACGTTCATGCGCGCCTCCCAGATCGTGCCCTATCTGGCCGATCTCGGCATCAGCCATCTCTACGCCTCGCCGATCTTCGCCGCTGCGCCCGGTTCCACCCACGGCTATGACGTCACCGACCATCAGGCACTCGATCCCTCGCTTGGCGGCGAGGCGGGTTTCGCAGCGCTCACCGAGTCCCTCAGAAAGCACGGGCTCGGACTGATCCTCGACATTGTGCCCAATCACATGGCCGCCTCCACGGCTAACCCGTGGTGGCGCGACGTGCTGAAATACGGGCGCGAGAGCCGCTACGCGCGCCATTTCGACATCAACTGGCGGGCGCTCAAGCTGCTGCTGCCGGTGCTAGGCGAACCCTATGGCCAGGCCCTGGCCGGGGGCCGGCTTCAACTCGGCCTCGACGATGAATCCGGCGAGCCGGTCCTGCGCTATTACGAACTCGCCCTGCCGCTCTGCCCCGCTTCCGTCGACATTCTGTTGAACGGAAGCAGCGGGGAAGCCCTCGGCGCCGATACGCTGAAGCAAGCGGTTGAAAAAGCGAATGCGGACAGCAACATTCTGCACAGGATCCACGAGGCGCAGGTCTGGCGCCTTGCCTACTGGCGGCTGGCCAGGGAGGCACTGACCTATCGCCGCTTCTTCGAGATCGCCGATCTCGTCGGCGTGCGGGTGGAGGACCGTGCGGTATTCGCCGACGTGCATAAGCTGCCGCTGCGGCTGGTGCGGGAGGGCCTTGTCGACGGCTTGCGCATCGATCATGTGGACGGGCTCGCCGACCCGGCCGCCTATCTGGACGCGCTGAAGCGCGCCTCCGGACTCGACTATGTGCTGGTCGAAAAGATCCTCGACGCACAGGAAGAGCTTCGTGCCGATTGGCGCTGCGCTGGCACCACGGGATATGAGGTCGCGCGGCTGATCACCGCGCTGCAGGTCGACCCGGCAGAGCGCCAAGCCATGACGGAGGCATGGATCGGTTTCACCGGCGGCGAAGCCGATTTCAGTCGGCAGGTGCGCGCCGCCAAGCGCCGCATCCTCACCGTCAATCTGGCGGGCGAGCTCGCCGCGCTGGTGAGGCTGGCCCATGCGATAGCGCAGGGTGATACCGCCACGCGCGATTTCGGCCCGGAGGCGCTGCGCCAGGCGATCGTCGAACTGGCCGTGGCCCTGCCCGTCTATCGCACCTATATCGGCCGCAACGGCCCTACCGCGGAGGACCGGGATTTGATCGCGCGGGCAACCGATCAGGTCGTGCGCGACCGTGTGGTCGAGGATGATCTGGTGATCGGCTTCGTCGCCTCGCTGCTGCGCGAACCGTCGAAGGGCTTACGCGGGCGCGCCGCCTTTGTCACCCGCTTCCAGCAGACCACCGGACCGCTTATGGCAAAGGCGGTGGAGGATACTGTCTTCTACCGCTACAACCGGCTGATCGCGCTCAACGAGGTGGGCGCAGAGCCAGACGAATACGGCCTCGAACCCGACGCCTTCCATGCCGCAGTCAGCCTGCGCGCTGCCGCCTGGCCGCACGCGCTTTCGGCGACCGTAACGCATGACACCAAGCGCGGCGAGGATGGCCGGGCACGCCTCGCCGTCCTGAGCGAGATGCCGGAAACATGGAAGGCGGCTGTCTCGAGATGGCACGAGGCGGCGGCGGAGCTGCGCGAGGAATTGCCCCTCGGTCCGGCGCCGAGTGCCGGCGCCGAATGGCTCTTCTACCAGGCGCTGGCCGGCGCCTGGCCCTCTGATCTCGTGCTGGAGGACGAGACGGGCCTGCAGGACCTTTGCGAGCGCCTCGTCTCCTTCATGACGAAGGCGCTACGCGAGGCCAAGCGCCGGACGAGCTGGACAGACCAGAACGAACGCTACGAAACGGCTGTCGAAAACTATGTCCGCACGTTGTTTTCGCCCGAGCACCGGCCGCTGCTCGCCAACATCCACGCGACGATTGAAGCGATCCAACCCGCCGGCACCGTCAACAGCCTCGCCCAGTTGACTTTGAAGCTCACACTGCCGGGCGTGCCCGATGTCTATCAGGGTTGCGAGCTCATGGATTTCAGCATGGTCGATCCCGACAATCGCAGACCGGTCGATTTCGCGCTGCGGCAGAAGCTGTTGCGGGACGTGCGCGGAATGTTTGCTGCCGAGGCCATGGGACACTGGCGCGAGGGACTTCCCAAGTTCTGGCTGCTGGAGCGGCTGCTACGGCTGAGACGGGAACATGCACCGCTGTTCGAAAACGGCAGCTACAGCCCGGTTGCCGTGACGGGAGACAGGGCTGGTCACGTTCTGGCCTTTTCCAGGACGCTCGGCACGCACAGTGTCGTCGTCGCGGTGCCGCGCCTCGTCCTGGGCATCGTCCGACAAGATGCCTCGATGAGCGATGTCTTCTCCTCAACCCGCCTGCGGCTGCCCGAAAGCAAGGAATGGAAGGATATCTTTTCAGGTCTCTTGCTGCTGAAGGACGAGCCACTTCTCTCGGAGTGTTGGAGCACTGTCCCGGTCGCTGTTCTTGACGGCAGGTGAAGCATGCAGCGATCCAGGCAATTCCGAAGAAAAGTCCGTTTCCACTTTTCCTGGAATTGCTCTTGGCGCACCATGTTTCTCCACGTCAGTTTCCTTGACTGATCGACGTCGCAACGTGGTCTGCAGGTTCGCTTACCTGTCGCCGCTTCCATCGGCCAGGATCATGTCCGCCGCCTTTTCCGCGATCATGATGACCGGGGAATTCGTGTTGCCGGAGACGATGGTGGGCATGATGGAGGCGTCGGCCACACGCAGGCCGGTGAGGCCGTGGACGCGCAGGCGGGCATCCACCACGGCCTCCGGCCCCTGCCCCATCCTGGCCGTTCCGACCGGGTGGAAGATGGTCGTGGCGATGTCGCCAGTCTTTCGCAACAGATCCTCATCGCTGTCGAATTCGGGACCCGGCAGGAGTTCCTTCGGCTGGAACCGTTCCAGCGCCTGCGCGGCCATCAGCTTGCGCGTCAGGCGCAGGGAATTCACCGCGATGTGCTGGTCGGCCGGAGCGGAAAGATAGTTGGGTCTGATCGCCGGATGGACATCGGGCTTCGGAGAATTGAGGTGAACGCTGCCCCGGCTCTCGGGACGCAGATTGCAGACGGAGGCGGTGACCGCCGGATAAGGATGCAGCGGCTCGCCCAGCCGGTCGGTGCTGAGCGGCTGGACGTGATATTCGAGATCAGGCGTCGCAAGACGCGGATCGCTGCGCGCGAATATGCCAAGCTGGCTCGGCGCCATCGACAGCGGCCCCGACCGTTTCAGCGCATATTCGAGCCCCAGCATCGCCTTGCCGAACAGGTTGCCGGCGCGCTGGTTGAGAGTCATCGCATTGGAAACGCCATAGACGGTGCGGATTTGCAGGTGATCCTGGAGGTTTTCGCCGACGCCCGGCAGTTCGTGCAAGACATCGATACCATGCTCGGCCAGTACGTCGCCGCGCCCGATGCCTGACAGCTCCATCAGCTTGGGCGTGTTGATCGCGCCGGCCGCCAAGATGATTTCGCCCCGCGCCTCCGCGCGGCGCGGCACCCCGCCTTCCCTGTAAAGAATGGCGCGCGCCCGTCCTTCGGCGATCTCGATGCGTTCAGCCACCGCGCCGATGACGATCCGCAGATTGGGCCGGCCGCGCACCGGGTCGAGAAACGCCTTAGCCGTGTGCCAGCGCACGCCGCGCTTCTGGTTCACTTCGAAATAGCCGGAGCCCTCATTGGTTCCGGTGTTGAAATCCTCGGTGCGCGGCACGCCCATTTCCTCTGCCGCATCGCGAAAGGCGTCGAGGATCGGCCAGGAAATGCGCTGCTTTTCCACCCGCCATTCGCCGCCCGCTCCGTGCATGGGGCCAGAGCCGCCATGGTAATCCTCCGATTTCAGGAAATAGGGCAGAACGTCGTCCCACCCCCAGTCGGTGTTTCCCTGCTGGCGCCAGCCGTCATAATCGGCAGCCTGGCCGCGCATATAGATCATGCCGTTGATGGACGAGCATCCGCCCAGCACCCTGCCTCGTGGATAATTGAGCGCGCGGCCATTCAGCCCCGCATCAGGCTCCGTCTTCATCATCCAGTCGGTGCGGGGGTTTCCCATGCAGAACAGGTAACCGATGGGGATGTCGATCCAGTGGTACCGCGCGCTGCCACCGGCTTCCAGCAGCAGAACGCTATTTGTCGGGTCCCGCGAGAGCCGGTTTGCCAGAACGCACCCGGCCGACCCCGCCCCCACGACGATATAATCGTAGCACCCTTCCTCGCGGCGCTCATCCTGCCCCATACGACCTCCTCCCCTCGATTCCGGCAACAATAGAGCACGGCCTAGCGCTATGGGAAGCTGCTTGAGCCGCGCGTTTGTGCAAGATCGATTAGGCCGATGCTCCACCGGCACGGCGAGTCCGGGCAGTGCCCGTTTGACGCCCAAGGCGCGGGGGCGGTAAGAACCGGGTCCAACTTGTTCGGGGAATATTCATGGCCGGCCTGGCGGCAGCACCCATTTCCATGCTTGGCCGCGCGGCGCGGCACGCTCCGTGGCTGCTGATCGGCGGGCTGGTCCTCGGGATCGCCTCGCCGGAGCTCGCCCGGCTGCTCAAGCCGTGGATCGCCGAGATGATCGCGGCGATGCTGTTTCTGGCGGCGTTCCGCGTCGGGCCCCGCCAATTGGTGGGCGCGGCGCGCGACCTGCGGCATTCGCTGAGCGCCGTGTTGACGCTTCAACTGGCCCTGCCCGTCATCGTCGCGGTCGCTCTCAACGCGATGGGCATCGACGGGGGGCTCGCCATGGCGTTGCTGCTGATGACGGCGGCGGCACCCATTTCCGGCAGCCCCAATCTCGCGATCATCATGGGCGGCGACCCGGCGCCATCGCTCAGGCTTTTGAGCGTGGCGACGGCGATCCTGCCGCTGACGGTCATTCCCGTCTTCTGGCTGAGCCCGGCGCTGGGTTCGCCCAACGAGATATTCGCCGCCGCGGGAAAGCTGCTCGCCGTCATAGCCGCATCCGTCGCCGCCGCGATTGTCCTGCGCCGCTTCACAATGCCCAATCCGCGCATTGAACACATCAAGGCGATCGACGGACTGTCCGCAATCGTCATGGCGGCGGTAGTCATCGGGCTCATGTCGGCGGTGGGCGATGCCCTCTTCGAAAGGCCGGCGCTGCTGGTGTTCAACCTGGCGGTGGCCTTTGCCGCCAATCTGGCGCTGCAGGTCGCCACGCTGCTGACAAGCGGGCGCTTCCTGAGCGCCGAGGACAGCGTTTCCGTGGCGATTGCCGCCGGCAACCGGAATATCGCACTTTTCCTCACGGCGCTGCCGGCCGCGATAACGGATCCGCTGCTCCTGTTCATCGGCTGCTATCAGATTCCGATGTATCTGACGCCGATGATGCTGGGACGGCTCTACCGCCGGCGCATCGCCCACGGCCGGCAGACCGCCGAAGCGGGAGCGGCCGATTGAAGTTTCCCTCTCCCCTGATCGAGGCCCGGCTCATCCGGCGCTACAAGCGGTTCCTTGCCGACGTGGAGATGGCGGACGGGTCGATGATCACCGCCGCCGTTCCCAATACCGGCTCCATGCTCGGCCTCACCGCGCCGGGCTCGCGCGTGTTCTTGTCGCAATCGGCCAATCCGAAGCGCAAATATGCCCACACCCTGGAGGTGGTGGAGGCCGACGGCACGCTGGTCGGCGTCAACACAGGACTGCCCAACCGGCTGGCCGCCGAAGCCATCCGCGCCGGCATCGTCGACGATCTTGGAGAGTACCCCACCCTGCGCCCCGAGCAGCGTTATGGCGAACGCTCCCGCATCGACTTCCTGCTCGAGCACCCCGCCCGCCCGCCGGCCTATGTGGAGGTCAAGAACGTCCACTTCATGCGCGAGTACGGCTTGGCCGAATTCCCCGACACGGTGACAGCGCGCGGCGCGCGGCATCTCGACGAGCTGGCGTCGATGCGCCGAAGCGGGGCGCGTGCGATCATGATCTATGTCGTGCAGCGCGGCGACTGCGACCGCTTCCGCCTGTGCAGCGACCTTGACCCGCAATATTGCACCGCATATGCGCGGGCGCACGCTGCCGGGGTTGAAGCTTTCGTGCTACGATGCCAAATCAGTGAGCTTGAGATCGCGCCCGAGCGCCTGATTGAAATGGACATGTTACGCTGATGGTCACCTATCTTGACGCCGACACCGCGCCTTTGCGCAACACAGGCCAGATCAGGCTTTATGGGGAAGATGGGTTCGCCGGGATGCGTAAGGCATCGCAGCTCACCGCACGCTGCCTGGACGAGCTCGTCTCCATCGTGCAGCCCGGCGTGACCACAGCGGCGATCGACCGTTTCGTTTTCGAATTCGGCATGGACCATGGCGCGATGCCGGCGACGTTGAACTATCGCGGCTACACCAAATCCTCCTGCACGTCGATAAACCACGTCGTGTGCCACGGTATACCGGACCAGAAGCCGCTCAAGGAAGGCGACATCGTCAATATCGACGTCACCTACATCCTCGACGGCTGGCACGGCGATTCCAGCCGCATGTATCCCGTCGGCAAGATCAAGCGCGCTGCCGAGCGCCTTCTGGAAGTCACCCATGAATGCCTGATGCGCGGCATCGACGCGGTGAAGCCCGGCGCGCGCACCGGCGCCATCGGCGCGGCGATCCAGGCCTATGCCGAGTCGGAGCGCTGCTCGGTCGTGCGCGATTTCTGCGGCCATGGGCTGGGGCTTCTCTTCCACGACGCACCCAATATCCTGCACTATGGCAGCCCCAATGAGGGGGTGGAGATGAAGCCGGGCATGATCTTCACCATCGAGCCGATGATCAATCTCGGCCGGCCCCATGTGAAGGTTCTTTCCGACGGCTGGACCGCGGTCACCCGCGACCGTTCCCTGTCGGCGCAATACGAGCACAGCATCGGCGTCACCCAAAACGGCTGCGAAGTTTTCACTCTCTCCCCCGCCGGGCTGGACCGTCCAGGGCTCGCCGCCTAAGATGCCGGCGTGACCCAGGGGCGGGAGCGGCAATGAGCGGCGACGACGAGCGATCGTTTTTCAGCGAAGGCGCGCCTTCCGGACCGGAGATCGACCTTGCGAAGGTCGAGGCCGCTCCTTCCTTCCGCAGGAAGCATTTCGAAGGCCACCGCGACCGGCTGCGGCAGCGCTTCGAGGAAGCCGGCGCGGACGCGCTCGCCGACTACGAGCTTCTGGAAATGCTGCTGTTCCGCTCCATCCCCCGCGCCGACACCAAGGCGCCGGCGAAAGCCCTGCTCGAACGCTTCGGCACCATCGGCGAGGTGCTGGGCGCGCCCGCCAGCCGCTTGCGCGAGGTCAAGGGCATCGGCCAGGCCGCCGCGCTTGATATCAAGCTCACCGCCGCCCTCACCCAGCGCATGCTGAAGAACGAGCCCCGCGGCAAGCAGGTGCTTTCGTCCTGGGCGCAGGTCCTCGAATATTGCCGCGCGACCATGGCCTTCGAGGACCGGGAACAGCTTCGCATTCTCTTTCTGGACAAGAAGAACGCGCTCATCCGCGACGAGCGCCAGCAGACCGGCACGGTCGACCACACGCCCGTCTATCCGCGCGAAGTGGTCAAGCGCGCACTCGAACTCTCGGCGACCGCCATCATCCTGGTCCACAACCACCCGTCCGGCGATCCCACGCCCTCGCGGGCGGATATCGAGATGACCAAGACGCTCATCGAGACGGCAAAGCCGCTGGGTATCGCCATCCACGACCACATCGTCATCGGCAAGGACGGCCACGCCTCCCTGAAGGGGATGCAGCTTATCTAGGGCCTGCCCCTAGGCATGTGCAACGGCCGGCCGCTCCACGCTGGAAGCAGCCGCCAATGCGCCGAATACCGCCCCGACTCCGATCAGAACCGGCTCGTCATACCCTATTTCGGCCATTCCCTCGCCGATTTCCGCGACCGTCCCCGTCCATCGCCGCGACTTCGGGCGGGAGACGGAACTGCAGACCACGGCTGGCGTTTTGCCGGGCAGTCCATGCTCCTGGAGCGTGGCCGATATGGATGCGGCGGTACGTCCGCCCATATAGAAGACGGTCGTCGTGCGGCGGCTGGCCACCGCCCGCCAGTCCATGTCCTCCGGCAATCTGCCGTGCCGGCTGTGACCGGTCACGAAGCGCACGGACTGGGCGTGGTCGCGGTGGGTCAGGGAGATGCCGAGGGCAGCCGCCATGGCCGAAGCCGAGGTGATGCCAGGCACTACAGTGACGGGAATGCCCTCCGCCTGAAGTCGGGCGATTTCCTCGCCGGCGCGGCCGAAGATCATGGGATCACCGGATTTGAGCCGCACGACATTCTTGCCGGCGCGGGCCAGTTTCACCATCATGTCGTTGATATCTTCCTGGCGGCAGCTTTCGCGCCCGCCGCGCTTGCCCACCAGCATGCGGCGCGCCTCGCGACGGGCGAGCTCCAGCACACCGTCCGAAACGAGATCGTCGAACAGGATGACGTCGGCGGCCTGCAGCGCCCGCACGGCCTTGAGCGTGAGCAGTTCCGCCTCCCCCGGCCCCGCGCCCACCAAGGTGACACGGCCTGTTTTCCTGGCCTGCGCGATCCGTGCGCAATCGTCGATGATGTTACGCCCGGCATCACGGCCAGGCGGTGCGCCGAATGCGCGGTCTACATAGCGTTCCCAGAACAGGCGGCGCGGCGGCCCCTCCTTCAGTCGCTCCGTCACCTCCTGCCGAAGCCGTCCGGCAAGCGCCGCCCAGGCCGCGAGCGCGGGCGGCAGCAACGTCTCGATGCGGCGGCGGATCGCTTGCCCGAGAATGGGGGCCGCACCCGCCGTCGAGATGCCGACCACTACCGGCGAACGATTGACGATGGAGCCGAACTGGAACTGGCAGAACCGCGGCTTGTCGATGACATTGACCGGCACGCCGGCAGCGCAGGCGGCCGAATGAAACCGGGCTGCTTCCGTCATGTCGGCAGCATCGCAGACAGCAAGGCCCGCTCCCTCCAGATCCGAAGGCTCCCACTCCCTCTTATGCCAATGGAACCAACCACTTGCCGCGCCCTCCTGAATCAATTCCTCAAAGACGCACCCCAGTTCATTTGCGAAGACGTGCACATGCGCCCCGGACGCCGCCAGCAGCTCGCCCTTCCACGCGGCAGCATCCGAGCCACCGGTGAGCACCACCCGTTTTCCCTGCAAATCGAAGAAGACTGGCAGGACGGCAAGCGCCTCCATGCGCCTCCTGCCCCTGCGCGGCGCGGTCTCACTCGGCTGCGATGATCTGGGCGGCATCGATGATCCCCTTGATCTCGGCGCGGCAAGAGCCGCAATTCGTTCCCGCGGAAGTGGCCTTCCCGACAGCTTCGACGGAACCGCAGCCGGTGCGGATGGCGGCGGCGATGTCGTTGACCCCAACGCCGAAGCAGGAGCACACGATCGCGCCGGGGTCGGGCCGGTCCGCCCCCGCCCTGCCCGCGATCACGCGGAAGCGGCTGCGCGGATCGTCATGGGAGGCGGCGAGCTGTTCCACAGCAAATCCGCGCGAGACGGCGACCGGGTCGCGCGAAAGATGGAGCGCGCCCACCAGCCGCGCCCCGTCGAAGGCGGCCAGCCGGTGATCGCCCTTGCGGGCATCGTGATAGGCGATCGTTTCGACGGTGCTGTCTTCGGATAGCCCCAGAGCACGGCGGAAGAAGGCGTCCGGCGCTTCGATCTTCGCGGCGAACGCCATCTCCGTGCGCCAGCCCTCCTTTGCCCGCGCCATCGCCCAATAATCGGCGTCCCGCATGTCGGGTCTGCGCGCGCTAACGGCAAATCCGTAGAGGGCGGCGGCGAAACGGCTGATCCTGACGGCGACATTCTTCAGTGCCGGCTGGCCGGAAAACGGATCAGCGACCGGTGCCATGACGGCGCCGACGCGGCCGGTGCCGGCAAACTGGTCGGTCCAGTGCATCGGCACAAAGACGGAACCGCGCCGCTGCCGGTCGGTCAGCAGCGCGCGGACGACGACCGATCCGTGAGGACTTTCAATCCGGACAAGCTCCGCCTCGGCGATGCCCAGGCGGGCGGCGTCCGCGGAGTGAAGCTCGCCATAGGGTTCGGCCATGTGGGCGGAAAGGCGGGCGCTTTTTCCCGTGCGGGTGAGCGTGTGCCAGTGATCGCGGACGCGGCCGGTGTTGAGCGTCCAGGGATAATCCTTGCCTGTGACGTTTCGCGGCTGTGGATGCACCGGGACGAAGCGCGCCTTCCGGTCGGCGTGGAAAAAGCCGCCTTCGCCGAAGAACCTTGTTCGGCGGCGGTCTTCGCCGGCCCGCTGCGGCCACTGGAAAGGCGCCAACCGGTCATATTCGCTCTGCGATATGCCGGAATAGGCGCCGATATCGAAATCGCGCGCGCCCGCATTCTCCAAAGCCGAAAGAGCGGCATGCTCGCGGAAGATCTCGGCCGCATTCCGAAAGTCGAACGCCCCGGCAAAACCCATGCGCTTGCCGACTTCCGCCAATTGCCACCAATCGGGCCTGGCCTCGCCGGGCAGCGGCAGGAAGGCGCGCTGGCGCGAAATACGGCGCTCCGAATTGGTCACCGTGCCGTCCTTCTCGCCCCAGGCCGCCGAAGGCAGCTTCACATGGGCATGGGCCAGCGTATCGGTATCGGCCACGATATCGGAAACCACCACCAGCGGGCAGGCCTTCAGCGCCGCCGCCACGGCATCGGCATCGGGCATGCTGTCGACGGGATTGGTCGCCATGATCCAGATCGCCTTGATGCGCCCCTCCGCCACGGCCTGGAACATCTCCACTGCCTTGAGGCCCGGCTTGTCGGCGATGCGCGGCGCGTTCCAGAAGCGCTGGACAAGATCGCGGTGCGAAGCGTTCTCGATGTCCATATGGGCGGCGAGCATGTTGGCAAGCCCGCCCACTTCGCGGCCGCCCATGGCGTTGGGCTGTCCGGTGACCGAGAACGGGCCCATGCCCGGCCGTCCGATCCGGCCCGTCGCCAAATGGCAATTGATGATGGCGTTGACCTTATCGGTGCCGGAGACGGACTGGTTGACCCCCTGGCTGTAAACCGTCACCACACGCTCGGTAGCCGCAAAGAGCTGGTAGAACGCCTCGACCTCGCCGACGGCGAGCCCGGATTCGCTTGCGACGCGGTCGGGGCTGAATTCGGACGCCGCTTCCAGAGCGGTGTTGAATCCCTGCGTGTACTTTTCGACATAGGCTTTCGAAACGGCGCCGTTTTCGCAGATGTGCCGGAGCAGCCCGGCGAACAAAGCGGTATCGCCGTCCGGTGCGATCGCGAGATGCTGGTCGGCGATATCGGCCGTCATCGTGCGGCGCGGATCGATTAGCACGACGTTCATCGAAGGCCGCTTCTCCTTGGCGGCCGCAAGGCGCTGGTAGATAACCGGGTGGCACCAGGCGAGATTGGAGCCGGTGATGACGACGAGGTCGGCCTGCTCCAGGTCCTCATAGGTTCCCGGCACCGTATCCGAACCGAAGGCGCGGCGGTGACCGGCGACGGAAGACGCCATGCACAGCCGCGAATTGGTGTCGATATTGGCCGCACCGACGAAACCCTTCATCAGCTTGTTTGCGACATAGTAGTCTTCGGTGAGGATTTGCCCGGAGACGTAGAAGGCGACCGAACCGGGACCGTACGCGGCGATGGTCTCACGAAAGCCCCGCACCACACGGTCCAGCGCCGCGTCCCAGCTTGCCCGTTTGCCGCCGATCTCGGGATAGAGCAGCCGGTCCTCGAGGCTCATCGTCTCGCCCAGCGCCGACCCCTTGGAGCATAGCTTGCCGAAATTGGCCGGATGCTCTGGATCGCCGGCGACTTTCAGCGAGCCGTCGGGCTGGGGATTGGCGAGCACGCCGCAGCCGACGCCGCAATAGGGGCACGTTGTGTGAACCGGCTCAGGCATGGGAGATACCCTTCCCCGCATGCACCACCGTCATCCCGGCCGACCGCAGGGAGAGCCGGGACCTATTGAGAGGCGCGGCCGGGTTCCGCAGGAAGCGCGGGAGGTGCCAATATGCGCTGGGATGAGGACCGGGCCGTACTCTACGATGCTCTTCCAATAGGTTCCGGATAGCCCTTCGGGCTTCCGGGATGACGGTGCTGGTTGCATGTTCTCGCAAAGCCTTCACGCCGCCTTTTCCGCCGCGGGGGTCAGGGCGAGCAGAATCTGGCTGCCATCGATCCGCACCGGGAATGCGGCAGTCGCCCCCTCGTCGGCGCCTTGTGCCTGGCCGGTTTCGAGCGAAATCACCCAATTGTGCAGCGGGCAGGTCACGCAGCCGTCGTGGACGATGCCCTGGCTCAGCGGGCCGTTGCGATGGGGGCATTTGTCTTCCAGCGCGAAGATGCGGTCGTCAGCGGTGCGGAAGATGGCGATGGTCATGTCGCCGTTCTTCACGCAGCGCGCGCCCCGGCGCGGAATGTCGTCCACGGTGCCCACGGCCACCCAGTTTCCTGCTATCGCGCTCATTCAGCCGCCTCCAGCGAAAGCGTCGCCATCGGCTTGAACTCGTGCTTGTCCTTGCCGGAGACGCGCTCCGACCACGGGTCCACCTGGGCGAATTTCTGCGAGAAGACGAAGCGGTCGTAGTAGCTCTTGCGCTTTTCGGCGTCGTCCATGATCTGCCGGCGCACCTCGTCATAGCCGATGCGCTTGGCCCATTTGTAGATGCGCTCCAGATAGCGCCCCTGCTCGCGGTACATCTGCACCAGCGCCACGACATGCTCCAGCGCCTCGTCCTCGGTCTTCACATGGCCCAGCACCTCGGTGCCCTTGATGTCGAGGCCGGCCGCGCCCGCGAAGTGGATCTCGAAGCCTGAGTCCACGCAGATGATGCCGACGTCCTTGCAGGTGGCCTCCGCGCAATTGCGCGGGCAGCCCGACACCGCCATCTTGACCTTGGCCGGCGTCCACGAGCCCCACATGAACTTCTCGATGCGGATGCCCAGCCCCGTGGAATCCTGCGTGCCGAAGCGGCACCAGTCGGAGCCGACGCAGGTCTTCACCGTTCTGAGGCCCTTGGCATAGGCATGGCCCGAGACGAAACCGGCCTCGCCAAGATCGGCCCAGACGGCAGGCAGGTCCTCCTTCCGGATGCCCAGCATGTCGATGCGCTGGCCGCCGGTGACCTTCACCGTCGGGATGGCGAACTTGTCGACCACATCGGCGATGGCCCGCAGTTCCTTCGAACTCGTCACGCCGCCCCACATGCGCGGCACGACGGAATAGGTCCCGTCCTTCTGGATATTGGCGTGGACGCGCTCATTGATGAAGCGCGACTGATAATCGTCGGCATATTCGTCCGGCCAGTCGGCCACCAGATAGTAATTGAGCGCCGGGCGGCACTTGGCGCAGCCGCAGGAGGTCTTCCACTCCAGCTCCTGCATGACGGCGGGGATGGTCTTGAGACCCTTCGCCTTGATGAGCCGGCGCACATCGTCATGGCCGAGATCCGTGCAGCCGCACATGGGCGTGACGGCGGCGGGATTGTAGGCATCGCCCAGCGTCAGCGACAGCAACTGCTCGACGAGCCCGGTGCAGGTGCCGCAGGAGGCGGACGCCTTGGTGTGGGCGCGCACGCCATCAAGCGAGGTGAGGCCGTTGGCCGTGATTGCGTTGGTGATCTTTCCCTTGCATACGCCGTTGCAGCCGCAGATTTCCGCATCATCCGGCAAGGCTGCAACGGCCGCCATAGGGTCCAGTTGCCCCCCTCCCTGGTAGGCCTGGCCGAAGATGAGCGTCTCGCGCATCTCCGAAATGTCCGTCTGTTTCCTTTTCAGGTCGTTGAACCAGGCACCGTCCGCCGTTTCGCCGTAGAGCACGGTGCCGACGATGCGGTTGTCCTTCAGCACGACACGCTTGTAGACGCCCGCGGCCGCGTCGCGCAGCACGATCTCCTCGCGGTCGTCGCCCTCGGCGAAATCGCCCAGCGAATAGAGATCGATACCGGTGACCTTCAGCTTGGTCGGCGTATCCATGTGCTCGAAACGGGCGGTCTCGTCGCCGCTGAGGCGGCTCGCCGCCACCTCGGCCATCTTGTAGAGCGGCGCCACGAGCCCGTAGACCTGACCGTCGACCTCGGCGCACTCGCCCAGCGAGAAGATGTCGGCATCGCTGGTGCGCATGCCGGCATCGACCACGATGCCGCGGTTGACCGTCAGCCCCGCATCGCTGGCAAGCTGCGCGTTGGGGCGGATGCCCACGGCCATGACGACAAGCGAGGCCGGGATCACCGTGCCGTCAGCCAGCTCGACGCCCTCCACTTTGCCGTCCCCGAGGATCGCCTTCGTGTTGGCCTTGCACATCACGTTGATGCCGCGCTCTTCCAGCGCGCGCTGGAGGAGGTAACCGGCCGCCGGGTCGAGCTGGCGTTCCATCAGCGTCGGCATGATGTGGAGCACGGTGACTTCCATGCCGCGCTCGCTCAGCCCCGCCGCGGCCTCCAGCCCCAGGAGACCGCCGCCGATGACCACCGCCTTGTCGCGCGACTGGGCGGCCAGCAGCATGGCGTTGACGTCGTCGAGATCGCGATAGGTCAGAACGCCGGGCATGTCGTGGCCGGGAACGGGAATGATGAACGGGTTGGAGCCCGTCGCGATCACCAGCTTGTCGTAGGACGCGATCTCGCCCTTGTCGGAGGTGACGGTCTTCGCCGCCCTGTCGATGCCGGTGATCTTGTGGCCCTTGTAGAGCGTGATGCCGTTGTCGATGTACCAGCCGTCGCCATGGATGACGATCTCCTCGAACGATTTCTCGCCCGAAAGAACCGGCGACAGCATGATCCGGTCGTAGTTCACGCGCGGTTCGGCGTTGAAGATGGTGACGTCGTAGCGGCCCGGCGCGGCCTCGAACAGGCGTTCGAGCATGCGGCCGGGCGCCATCCCGTTTCCGATGATAACGAGTTTTTCCTTCATGGGTCTCACTCCGCTGCCGCCAGGCGGGCGTCTTTTTGCCGCGCGATGCGGTGGACCCGCTTGGTCTTGATGGATTCGAGCTGTTCGGCGCTCGGATCGGCGCCGCCCTCATAGGCTTCCAGGAACTCCAGCAGCTCTTCGCGATAGGCGTAATAGTCGGGATGGGCGAGCAGCGCGGCCCGCGAGCGCGGACGCGGCAGGTCGACCTCCATGATGTTGCCGATCCTGGCATTGGGCCCGTTCGACATCATCACCACCCGGTCGGCCAGAAGGATCGCCTCGTCCACGTCGTGGGTCACGCAGACGGCGGTGACCTGGGTACGCTTCCACACCTCCATGAGCACATCCTGCAACTCCCAGCGCGTAAGGCTGTCGAGCATGCCGAATGGCTCGTCGAGCAGCAGCAGCTTGGGCGACAGCGCGAAGGCGCGCGCGATGCCCACGCGCTGCTTCATGCCATTGGAAAGATCCTGCGCGAGTTGGTGCATGGAAGCGCCCAGACCGACACGCGTCAGGTAATACTCGATCACGTCGCGCTTTTCGGCCTTGCTGGCGTCGGGGTACACCTTGTCGACGCCGAGCTCGACATTCTGGTACGCCGTGAGCCAAGGCATGAGCGAAGGCGACTGGAATACCACCGCCCGCTCCGGCCCCGCGCCCGCCACTTCGGTGCCGTCGAGGATGATGCCGCCCTCGGAGATCTTGTTGAGCCCGGCAGCCATCGTCAGGACCGTGGACTTGCCACAACCCGAATGGCCGATGAGGGTGATGAACTCCCCTTTCCTCACCTTGAGATCGAAACCGTCAACGACCGTCAGCGGACCCTTGGGGGTCGGATAGACCTTCTTCAACTGGCTGAACTCTAGATAGCGCTCCGTCACCGGGCTTTGCGCGGCACGCCGGTAGGCGGTAGGCAGCCGCTCGCGCTGGGTGATAGGAACGATATCCGGCAGAACGATATCGCGCTCCGCATCCGCGCCACGCTCCGCGCCGATATCCATCAGATACTGCGTGACCTCGGCCCGCAGCTTGATGAAGGCGGGATCCGAATTCATCTCGGCCCGGTCGCGCGGGCGCGCCAGGTCGACCTTGAATTCGGGCCCGAAATGCGCGTCCGGACCGGGCGTCAGCGGCACGATGCGATCAGCCAGGAGGATAGCCTCGTCCACGTCGTTGGTGACGAGGATGATGGTCTTCTTCTCCTTCTGCGAGATCGCCGCGAACTCGTCCTGAAGTTTCGCGCGCGTCAGGGCATCAAGAGCGGAGAGCGGCTCGTCCATCAGGAGCACTTCCGGCCGCATGGCGAGCGCCCTGGCGACCGCCACGCGCTGGCGCATGCCGCCCGAAAGCTCCGCCGGCTTGCGGTCGCGGGCATGCGACAGCCCCACCATCTCGATATAGGTGTCGACGATGGCGCGGCGCTCCGCCCGCTTCTTCTTCTTGAACACGGTGTCGACGGCCAGCGCCACATTGCCCTCGACGGAGAGCCACGGCATCAGCGAATAGGACTGGAACACGACGCCGCGCTCCGATCCCGGCCCGTCGACCTCCTTGCCCTTGAAGATGACGCCGCCGGCATCCGGCCGGATGAGCCCTGCCAGCGCGGAAATCAGCGTCGTCTTCCCCGAGCCCGAGAAGCCGACGATGGCGATGAACTCGCCCTCTTCCACTTTCAGATTGATGTCGGTGAGGACGCGGTTGCGTTTCGCGCCCTCGCCGAAATGTTTGGTCAGTCCGGATATTTCAAGAAATGCCACATCCGCCTCCTATCGGTTGGCCGAGAAGGTGAAGGCGCGCTGCAGCGCATACATCAGCCGGTCGAGCATGAAGCCGATGATGCCGATGGTCAGCACGGCAACCATGATCTTGGCGAGCGACTGCGAGGATCCGTTTTGGAACTCGTCCCACACGAACTTTCCGAGCCCAGGGTTCTGCGCCAGCATTTCCGCCGCGATCAGCACCATCCAGCCGACGCCGAGCGACAGGCGCAGGCCGGTGAAGATGAGCGGCAGCGCCGACGGCAGCACCAGCTTGGTGATGGTCTTGGCGGTCGGGAGCTGCAGCACGCGGCCGACATTCATCAGGTCCTTGTCGACCGAGGCCACGCCCAGCGCCGTGTTGATCAATGTCGGCCACAAAGAGCACAGCGTGACCGTGACGGCCGAGATCAGCAGCGACTTCGGCAGCCAATCGACCGTATCCACGTAAAGCGCCGAAATGATCATCGTCACGATGGGCAGCCAGGCGAGCGGCGACACCGGCTTGAAGATCTGGATCAGCGGATTGATGGCCCCGTTCACCGTCTTTGAAAGGCCCGACGCAATGCCCAGCGGAACGGCGACGAGCGTGGCGATCAGGAAACCGAAGCCGACGGTGACCAGCGATGTGGCGATCTGGTCGAGATAGGTCGGTCGGCCGGTGTAATCGCGCCATTTGACCCGGTCCTCCCGACCGTCCGTGATGAGCTTGTCGTTGCGGGCTTTCTGGCGCTCGTGGAACTCCACCGCCTTCTGGCGCTCGGCCTTGTGGTCCTCCCACAGATTGACCGCCTGGTCCCACACCGCGACGGGGCCGGGTATGGCGCCCAGCGAAGTCTGCACCTGCGGCGCCAAAACGGCCCAGGCGGCGATGAAAAGGCCGATGCCGATCAGCGGGATGACCAGCACGCGCTTGAGCTCTCCGGCCTGTTCACGCGGGTTGTCGCCGGCCGCGATCTTGAGGATCGGCGTCAGCCAGGAGAGCCCCAGCGCGTCGAGCCAGCCAGCCGCCTTGTTGATCCGTGTGAACAGGCGCTCCTTCCTGGCTTCGCGCTCGGCGCTCCTCGTGTCGATTGCGTGGCTGGTGTCGGTCATGTCACGTCCTTGTGCGTTGGTTGGTCGGGCGGGAGGCTAGCCCCCCACGACCTCGGTGCCCTCCACCGTCTGGCCGGACTTCAGGCCGATCGGCAGGGAATCGATGTAGGCGTTGGGTTTGCGGCCGTCATAGGCGACGCCGTCGATGATATCGGCGGCCGGCGTCGGCGCGCGGTAGCCGTCGGAATCCCAGGGGAAATCGGCCTCGTCCACGTGGCCTTCCTCGACCAGCATGCGCGCCGCTTCCAGATAGAGATCCGGGCGGTAGACCGACTTGGCCACCTCGTCGTACCAGCTATCCGGCCTGGTTTCGGAAATCTGGCCCCAGCGGCGCATCTGTGTGAGGTACCAGACGGCGTCCGAGTAGAAGGGGTAGGTCGCGAAATAGCGGTAGAACACGTTGAAATCGGGCACCGCGCGCTTGTCACCCTTCTCGTATTCGAAGGTTCCTGTCATCGAATTGGCGATCACCTCCGCGTCGGCACCGACATATTCGGGCTTCGACAGGATCTCGACCGCCTCCATCCGGTTGGCGTTGTCGTTCTCGTCAAGCCACTTGGCCGCGCGGATCAGCGCCTTAGTGATGGCGAGCGTGGTGTTGGGGTTTTCCTCGACGAACTCCGCGGTCAGACCGAACACTTTTTCGGGATTGTTTTTCCAGATCTCGTAGTCGGTGATGACGGGAACGCCTATGCCCTTGAAGACGGCCTGCTGGTTCCATGGTTCGCCCACGCAATAGCCATGGATCGTGCCGGCCTCCAGCGTCGCCGGCATCTGCGGCGGCGGCGTCACCGAAAGCAGCGCCTCGGCCTTGATCTGGCCCGATGCGTCGGTCGGCGAATAGAAGCCCGGATGAATGCCGCCGGAGGCCAGCCAGTAACGCAGCTCGTAATTGTGGGTGGAGACGGGGAAGACCATTCCCATGTTGAAGGGCCTGCCTTCCGACCTGAACCGGTCGACCACCGGCTTCAGCGCATCCGCCTTGATGGGATGCACCGGTTTGCCGTCCTCGACCGGGACGTGCTCCTTCATCATCTCCCAGACCTCGGTCGACACGGTGATGCCGTTGCCGTTGAGGTCCATGGAAAATGGCGTCACGATATGCGCTTCGGTACCGAAGCCAATCGTCGCGGCCAGCGGCTGACCCGCCAGCATATGCGCGCCGTCGAGTTCGCCGGTGATCACGCGATCGAGCAGCACTTTCCAGTTGGCCTGGGGTTCGAGCGTGACATAGAGACCTTCATCCTCGAAATAATGAAGCTCCTTGGCGACCGCCAGCGGCGCCATGTCGGTCAGCTTGATGAAACCGAAGGTCAGTTCGTCCTTCTCGACGTCGAGCATGTCCGCCTGGGCGGCCGATACGGCCATCCCCAGCAAGGCGGTGGCGCCGATCATCTTTCGCATCCCGGCCGAAGCCTTGAAAATTCCTGTCATCGCGGTCTCCCTGGAGGCTGCGCCGCTTGGGATCGGCGGTCCTCTTGGTTGATGTTGAGCCATGAAAAAAGGCTGCCGAAGATTTGCCGCGCCCCACATGGAAGCGCACAAACCCGTCCGGCAGCCTTGCCTGTGCGCCCTTCATTGGACGCATCTTGTTGGTGTCCCCTCTGGACCCACAGAATACTATGCAGAAACCGTGCCAGTTTTTGGCAAGGACAAATTTCGTTTAATTATCAATGTGTTGATTTTTCCGGCCGGAAAGCGGGAGCTGGCGGCGGCGATGAGCGCCTGACCAAACCGGCATCGCAATGCACAAATATTGTGCGACGCACTATGAAGAGCAAAACTTGTGCAAAGCCGATCGGTCCGGCGCGTCACGCTTCTTGCGCGGCGGCTCCCGCCTGGGCGGCGATATAGGCGTCGAGGGTGGCGGGGTCGAAAATGGCCCCATCGAAAAAGCCGTCCGGCCCCAGCACGAGCTTGCCCGCAGTCGCCCCCACCGGTGTCGGCACGGTCAACGCGCCTTCCACCTTCATGCTGGCCGATGGCATGGCACGGTCCAGCGGGGCCAGCGCCCGCCTGTAGATGTCCGGCCGATAGGAGGTTCTGGCCTTTTCAGCATTCTCGGCGCTATGGGGCACCTGCCCCCAACGCACCATCTGGGAATAGAACCACAAGGCGTGGCTCTGCCAGGGGAAGGTCGCCGCCTTTCCCGCAGGCACGAAGAAGTCGGCTATTTCCGCGATCCCGCCACCCGTCTCGACCCGTCCTTCCAGAGCCCGCAGGAGGAGACCGACGGGCTTGTTCAGATAAGCCTCGCCAGCGAGAATTCCGGCGAGGTCTTCCCGATTCTCCGGCACAGCGCACCATTCGCCGGCGCAATAGAGAGCGCGGATGAGTGCCGCCAGCCTGTCCTCATGCGCCTCCGCCCAGTCGCGGCGCACGCCGAGCACCTTCTCGGGGCTGTTCTTCCAGATGGCCGCCTTCACGGTGACGATATGGCCGTGCCCGCCCGCGACGGCCACGCTGTTCCACGGCTCGCCGACGCAAAACCCGTCGATCCGCCCGGCAGCCAGGGCATCGGACATCAGGGGCGGCGGCACGACGGTGATTTCGACATCGCGTTCGGGATCTATCCCGCATGCGGCCAGCCAGTAACGGAGCTCGAAATTGTGCCCGGAGTGCGGATGGACGACGGCGAAGCACAACCGCTCCCCACCCCGCCCAGCGCGCCATGCGATTATTTCCCGCAAGGCCGCGCCCGCAGAGGCCGGATCGTCAATGCCGCGCGCGCCCGCTTCCGCCATCCCCGCCCACAGCGCGTTGCCGACCGTCACCGCATTGCCGCCCAACCCCAGCGACATGGGTGCGACGAGCGACAGCCGCATGGGGGTCAGGCCGAGATTGGCGGCAACGGGCATCGGCGCAAGCATATGCGCCACATCGAAATGCCCGACCGCGACGCGGTCGCGGACATTCGCCCAGGAGGTCTCGCGCATCAGCGCAAGCTCTATGCCCTCCTCGGCGGCAAAGCCCCTCTCCCGCGCCGCAACCAGGATGGCGCTGTCGAGCAGGGGCAGGAAACCCGCGGTGATGTGATGGGTGGCGCTCATGGCAGACCTCCTCCGTCGAGCAGGCCCGAAGCCACCACAAGGCTTTGGGCGATTTCGGAAATCTTGCGGTTCTGGTTCATCGCCGTGCGGCGCAAAAGCGCATAAGCCTCTTCCTCCGAAAGGCCCCGCGAACGCATGAGGATGCCCTTGGCCTTATCGATGATCTTGCGCGATTCGAGCGCGCTACGGGCCTCGTCCAACTCGCGGGACATGCGCGAGAAAGCGTTGAACCGGCTGATCGCCATGTCGAGGATGGGTTTCACCCGCTCCTGCCGCAACCCGTCGACCACATACGCGGAGACGCCGGCGTCCACGGCGGCCTCAATCGCCGCCTGGTCGGAGCGGTCGACGAACATGGCAATCGGCCGTTTGACCGCCCGCGACAGGTTGAACATGTTCTCCAGCATGTCGCGATTGGGATTTTCAAGATCGATGACGATGACGTCCGGTTCGATATCGGCGATGCGCCGGGCAATGGCGTTGACATCATGGACAATCGTGACGCGCTCATGCCCCGCCTCACGCAGGCCGGCCTCTATGATGGAGGCGCGCGGGCGGTTTTCGTCGATGACCAGTATGGAGAGAGAGCGCGAAGACATGCTCTTATTTTGCGCATGCACAATGATTGTGCAATGCGCAAATACAAACTTTCCCGGGAACCCGGATCAGGAAGCCCGCCGGTCAGCTCTGTTGAACGCGCTGTCGCTGCCGGGACTTGCCTCGGCACGTTCGACGGCCGAGTGGCTCGAGGCTTCGCCCAGTTCCTGCAGCAGGCGCAGGCGGGCGCGGTTCAGCCGGCTCTTGATAGTGCCCATGGCGCAGCCGCATATTTCGGAGGCTTCCTCGTAACTTGCACCCAGCACACCGATCAGCATCATGACCTCACGCTGGTTTTCCGGCAGACGCTGGATGGCGTTGTGAATCTCCAGCCCGCGCGCCGACCACTCCTGGGTGGCACCGACGAACGGATCGCCCGAAACGCAGTCTGCCGAGCCCGGCGCTTCCCGCTTGGCGACTTTGACTCTCGTGTAGAACGTGTTGCGCAGGATGGTGAAGAGCCACGATTTCATACTGGTGCCGGGCCGGAATTGATGAAGATTTGCCAGTGCCTTGGTCAGCGTTTCCTGCACGAGGTCGTCGGCGTCGGTCACATCACGGCAGAATGTGCGGGCGAAAGCGCGCAGTGCGGGGATGAGTTCGACAATCTCCGACTTTACCGTGCCTGGCACGCTGTGATCTGAATGGCGGGGCAATGCCATTGCGAAGCCTCCTGCCTATGACGCGACGATTGCGGGATCGATCACTTAATGCGCAATGGCTTCGCCCGGTTCCACACATGCGGCCACCTCCCTCGCCCGCAAACGGAAAACCTCTCACATATGAGTATTGGGGAAGTTGCCTCGCGCAGGTCGGCGTCCGAATGGACGCAGGATCAGCGTGAGGCTTCTTCGAAGCGTCACGCTGATCCGTGTCGTCGTGGAGCGCGATCTGGACTAAAGCGACACGCGCCGCAGCCTGAGCGCGTTGGCGATCACGCTTACCGAGGACAGGCTCATGGCCGCCGCCGCGATCATCGGAGAAAGCAGCATGCCGAAGACGGGATAGAGAATGCCGGCCGCGATCGGCACGCCAACGCCGTTGTAGATAAAGGCGAAGAACAGGTTCTGTTTGATGTTGCGGATGGTGGCCAGCGCCAGCTTGCGCGCCCGCACGATGCCGTTCAGATCGCCCTTTACCAGGGTGAGGCCGGCGCTTTCCATCGCAACGTCGGCGCCTGTGCCCATGGCGATGCCGACCTCGGCGGCGGCCAGCGCCGGCGCATCGTTGACCCCGTCGCCGGCCATGGCGACGCGCGCTCCCTGCGCCCGCAGATCGTCAACAATCTTCTTCTTGTCCTCGGGCAGGACGTCGGCCCGCACCTCGTCGATGCCCATCTTGGCCGCCACCGCCTGTGCCGTGCGCGCATTGTCGCCGGTGGCCATGATAATCCTCAGCCCCAGATCGTGCAGCGCGCGGATGGCCTCTGCAGCCGTTTCCTTGATCGGGTCCGCCACGGCGACAAGCCCGCCCGCCTTGCCGTCGATCGCGACATACATGGCGGTCTTGCCTTCGGCCTGTAGCGCTTCGACGCGATCCTGGAGCCCGGAAATGTCGATACCCAGACCCTCCATCATCCCGCGATTGCCGAGCACCACCCGCTTGCCCGAAATCCGGCCCGAGACGCCCTTGCCGGTAACCGCTTCGAAGTCCTCGCTCGGGGACGTCTTCAGCCCCTCGGCTTCCGCGCCGGCGACGATGGCCTCGGCCAGCGGATGCTCGGAGCCGCGTTCGAGGCTCGCCGCCAATTGCAGGAGTTCCTGCCGATCCACGCCTTCCACCGTCACCACGTCCGACAGTTTCGGCCTGCCCTCGGTCAAGGTTCCGGTCTTGTCCACGATCAGCGTGTCGACGCGCGAGAAGCGCTCCAGCGCCTCGGCGTCGCGGATGAGAACGCCGGCCTGCGCTCCCCTGCCCGTCGCCGTCATGACCGACATAGGTGTCGCCAGGCCGAGCGCGCACGGGCAGGCGATGATGAGCACCGAGACTGCCGCCACAATGGCATGGATCATGGCCGGCTGCGGCCCCACCAGCGCCCATATGACGAACGCAATGACAGCCACCAGGACGACCGCCGGAACGAAATAGGCGGCGACCCGGTCGGCCATGCCCTGGATCGGAGCGCGCGATCGCTGGGCCGAAGCCACCATCTCCACGATGCGCGCCAGCATCGTATCCGCACCGACCTTCTCGGCGCGCACGATGAGCGAGCCGTTCTTGTTGAGCGTGCCGCCGGTGACGTCGTCTCCGGCCTGCTTTTCGACCGGAATGGGTTCTCCGCTGATCATGGACTCGTCGACTGAAGATCGTCCCTCCTCGACCACACCGTCGACCGGCACGCTTTCGCCCGGCCGCACGCGGATGAGATCGCCGACGACAACCTCCTCCAGCGGCACGTCCTGTTCGCTACCGTCGTCGGATATGCGCCGCGCGGTCTTGGGCGACAGATCGAGCAGCGCGCGGATGGCCGAACCCGTGCGTTCACGCGCCTTGAGCTCCAGAACCTGGCCAAGGAACACCAGCGTGACAATGACGGAGGCCGCCTCGAAGTAGACCGGGACCGTGCCGCCATGCGTGCGGAAGGAAGGCGGAAATGCGTGCGGAAAGAGTGTCGCCACGACGCTGTAGCCATAGGCCGCCCCGACACCGATCGCGATCAGCGTCCACATGTTGGGGCTGCGGTTGACGATGGACTGCCAGCCGCGCTTGAAGAATGGCTTGGCCGCCCACAGCACCACCGGCGTGGCAAGCACAAGCTCGGCCCACGCCGCAACCTGATCTCCCAGCCACTGGCGGACAGGCAGGCCCACCATCGACCCCATGGCGATGACGAGCAGTGGCAGGGAAAGCGCAGCGCTGACCCAGAAGCGGCGGGTGAAGTCGACCAATTCCGGGTTCGGCCCCTCCTCACCCGTGGGCACGCCCATCGGTTCCAGCGCCATGCCGCATTTGGGGCAGTCGCCCGGCTTATCGCTGACCACTTCAGGATGCATGGGACAGGTGTATTTCGTGCCTTCCGGCATCGGTTCGCGCGCTGGTCTTTCGGCCAGATAGCCTGCCGGATCGGCCTTGAACTTTTCCAGGCAACGCGCCGAGCAGAAGTAAAAGCCCTCGCCTTCATGGCGGAAAAAATGCCTGGCGGTGGCCCGGTCGACGCTCATGCCGCAGACCGGGTCCCTCGCCTCGATATAGGCCTCCGGCTCCTTGGCAAACTTGTCACGGCAGGACTGGCTGCAGAAATGGAACAGATGCCCGCCGTGCTCATGCGACGGTTTTCCGCTATCCGGATCGACCGTCATACCGCAGACGGGATCGCGTATGACGGTGTCCTTCAACAGGCCGCTCTCATTCTCATGTGTTCCGCAACAATGCGCGTCTTGTGACATTCCCGCTGCTCCATTCACATAGGCGATTCAGGTCGCCGACTTGCATGGAGATAGGCCTTCCAGTTACTGGAAGGTCAAGGGATTAGTTGATATCCGCTTTTTTGTCGGACCGGGCCTCGGCGAGGAGCCTCGAAAAACTCGTCGTCAGATGGGCGCGCCGCACATGGCCGACGGCGGAAAGATCGGCGCTTTCGATCGCCAGCATCACATCGCGCATTTCGCGCTGGAAGGATTCGACCTCAAGACGCAGCATGTCGCGATAGTGGTCGAAGCGCGATGCCGTCTTCAGCCAGATGCGTGTCGTCTGGAAGTAGAGCCGCTCAGAGATGTCGCGCAGCGGTTCGTTTGCCGTAAGCCGAAGGATGAGCTGGAAGAAATCCATGTTCAGGCGGGCAAATTCGCGCGCGTCGAGCCTCGAGGCCAGCTCGGCGCATCTGGCCTCCATTTCGAACAGTTCGTTGAGCATCGCTTGGTCAGGCGGGACCGGCATGAGCTTGCCGATCAGTTCGGCCAGTTCGATGCGCAGGCGGTAGACCTGGGAGAGTTCCTCAATGTCGATGTCGGTGACAATGGTTCCGACCCCGTGCACCGACCACAGCAGGCCCTCATCCTCAAGCCGCGCCAGGACGCGGCGGATAGGTGTGCGGCTGGTGTGAAACTCCTCCGCCAGATCCTCCTCGCGCAGCCGCCTTCCGGGCGGATAGTCGAGGAGGCAGATACGTTTGCGCAGCGTTGCGTAGATGCGCTCGTAGCGGGCGCGTGCATCGCTGGCGGGGATATCGGTCATCGGACCAGTTGAGCCGACAGCCGCTCGAGCATGCCGAGGCATGCGTCGAGCTGCTCGAGGGAAATGAACTCGTCCGGCTTGTGCGCCTGCTCTATGGAGCCCGGACCGCAGATCACGGCCGATATGCCTGCGGTCTGGAACAAACCCGCCTCCGTGCCGAACGCGACGACTTCCGCCTCACTGAGGCCGGTAAGCTCCGACACAATACGCCGCGCTTCCGACTGAGCGGCGGGCTCCAGCCCCTCCACCTCGCCGATCACCTGCGTGACGATATCGGCCTCGGCATGGACGGCCTGCATCGCCGGACGCAGAACCTCGTCCACATAAGCCTGGATATTGTTCTTGACGAAAGCGGCGTCGGCATCGGCCACCGGCCGCATTTCCCATTCGACGCTGGCATGGCTGGCAATCACGTTGCGGGCCGACCCGCCATCGAAGCGGCCGACCTGCAGCGTCGTCCAGGGCGGGCTGAAGCGGTTGGACTTCGCCGCCCGCTCCTTCAGCTCCTCGGACAGCGCCATCAGCCGCGAGATGTAGCGCACGGCATATTCGATTGCGTTGACCCCGCGGTCGGGATCGGAGGCGTGTCCCGCGCGGCCGCGAAATTCCGTCGTGTATTCGTAGCAACCCTTGTGCCCTTCGATGATGCGCATCAGGGTCGGCTCGCCGATAATGGCGGCGGACGGGCGCAGATCCATCCGCTCCAGTTCGCTCACCAGCGTACGCGCGCCCAGGCACCCGACCTCCTCGTCATAGGTGAAGGCAAAATGCAGCGGGCGCTTCAGCTCGAGCGCAGCGAAATCCGGCGCCTTGGCCAGGCAGCAGGCGATGAAGCCCTTCATGTCGCATGTTCCGCGCCCATAGAGCCGGCCATCGGCCTCGCGCAGCACGAAGGGATCACTGGACCAGTTCTGGCCCACCACCGGCACCACATCCGAATGTCCCGAAAGGACGATGCCGCCGTCGCCCTCGGGTCCCAGCGTGGCGAAAAGATTGGCCTTGGTGCCGCTCTCGTCGCGCATGATGGAGATGCGCGCGCCCACTTCCGACATCAGTTCGGTGGCGTAGGCGATCAGTTCGAGATTGCTGTCGGCCGATATGGTCGGAAACGCGACCAGCTCGGCCAGGATGTCGCGGGCGCGCGCAAGCGTGGCCATGTCAGTCCTTCACGATCAGTTCGCGAGGCCGGCGGCAGAGCGCCTCGGCCGGCCCTTCGTCCTTAATGAGAATGCTTTCGGTGATTTCCAGGCCCCAATCGGCCATCCACAGGCCCGGCATGAAGTGAAAGGTCATGCCCGCCTCAAGGACGGTTTCGTCCTCGCGGCGCAGCGAGATCGTGCGCTCGCCCCAATCGGGCGGATAGGAAATGCCGATCGCATAGCCGCAGCGCCCGTCGCGCTTGATGCCGGCCCGTTCCAGCGCGCCGTAAAGCGCATCGGCCACCTGCCCCGCACGGTTGCCCGCTTTGGCGATCTCAAGTCCGGATTCGATGCCCTCCACCAGCGCCTTCTCCGCATCCAGCATGTATTGCGGCGGCTTGCCGAGGAACACGGTGCGGCAGAGCGGCGCGTGATAGCGTCGGTAGCAGCCGGCGATCTCGAAGAACGTTGCCGAACCCTGCTCGAAACGGCGGCTATCCCAGGTCAGGTGCGGTGCGGCGGCATCCGAGCCCGTCGGCAGCAGCGGCACGATGGCCGGATACTCGCCCCAGTCGTCGTCGACGCCGCGAATGGCGTCGCCGTAGATTTCGGCCACCAGATCATTCTTCTTCAGCCCCGGTTCGATGCGTTCGACGATGCCGTCTATCATCTTTTCGGAAATGCGCGCGGCGCGGCGCATGAAGATGATTTCCTCCTCGGATTTGACCGCCCGCTGCCAGTTCACGAGCGCGGTGGCATCCACGAACTTGGCGTCCGGGAGTTCCTCCTTCAGAACCAGATAGGCCTTGGCGGAGAAGTAGTAGTTTTCCAATTCCACGCCGACGCGCTGATTGGCATAGCCATAGGCGCGAATGATCTCGGCCAGGTGCTGCATGGGATGCAGCGTGGTGGCCTGTATGTAGTGATCCGGATAACGCAGCACGCGCTCGTCATCCATGTAGACGGTGCGCACGGCGCCATTGCCGTCCATCGCCCGTCCCCACCAGATTGGATCCTGATCCTTGAAGACGAGCACGCCCTGGTGGACGTAGAAGGACCAGCCGTCATAGCCCGTCAGCCAGGCCATGTTGGACGGATCCTCGACGAACAGAATATCGATTCCTTTCGCCTCCATGGCCCTGCGGGTTTTATCCAAGCGCTGGGCGTATTCCAGAGCGGTAAAGGGCAATGCGACTGCTGGCATATAAGACCTCCAAAGGCCGGCGCGACGTGATTCCGCCGGGTACTTTCGCAGTTGTATACAAATTGGTGAGCGTCACCCATAATGAATGCGTCATTCCCTGTCGTAATAGCGATTGCGCAGGCATCGTGATCGCTTCTATCCTGAGATGTGTACAAATCGCTCTTTCCGGAAACCGTTATGCAGATGGAGGATCTTCCCGCGTGACGCTTGCCCTTGCCGACATCATCGCTGCGCGGCGCGCTATTGCCGGCATCGCCAGCCTCGACACGCCGCTGGTCCCCTCACCTTATCTGAGTGCCAGGATGGGCACCGACATCCACCTGAAGCTGGAGATCGGCCAGGCCACGGGCGCGTTTAAGCTGCGCGGCGCCGCCAATGCTGCGGAGAACCTGCCGGAGGACGTGCCGGGCGTCACCTGCTGCTCGACCGGCAATCACGGGCGGGCCGTCGCCTATGCCGCTCGCATCCGCGGACTGCGCGCCGTCATCTGCATGTCGAAGCTCGTGCCGAAGGCCAAAATCCAGGGGATCGAGGCGCTGGGCGCGGAGGCGCGCATTGTCGGCCGCAGCCAGGACGAAGCGCAAATCGAGGCGACACGCCTCGTCGAAGAAGAAGGGTTTGCCGAAATCTCGCCTTTCGACGGGCCGGCGGTGATTGCCGGCCAAGGCACCATCGGCCTTGAGCTGATCGAGCAATGCCCAGAACTGACGACCGTTCTCATACCGCTGTCGGGCGGCGGGTTGGCCGGCGGCGTCGCATTCGCGCTGAAAAGCATGAAACCTTCCATCCGCGTCATCGGCGTGACCATGGAAAACGGCGCGGCCATGCATGCGGCCCTCGCAGCAGGCAAGCCTGTGCCGGTCGAGGAAGTACCGAGCCTTGCCGATTCGCTCGGCGGCGGCATCGGCAGCGCCAACACGCACACTTTCGCGCTCTGCCGGGATTATCTGGACGAGATCGTGCTGGTTTCCGAAAGCGACATCTATCGCGCGATGCAGACGCATTATTTCGAGGACCGCATCGTCTGCGAAGGGGCAAGCGCCGTCGGCGCGGCAGCGCTCCTTAGCGGCCGCGTGCGCGATCCCAGGGGCCCGGCGGCGACCATCATCACCGGACGCAATGTCGACATGTCCGTTTTCACCGACATCGTCAACGGCCGCGACGTGAGGCTCGGCGACACGACACTTGAAGGACAAGCCTATGCCGCGTGACATCTTCATCCTCACCGAGGCAGAGCTTCGCAAGACCGTCGAGCTCGACGCCAGAGCGGTCGATGTGGTGGAAAAGGCCTTCGCGGCCCTCGGCACCGGCAAGGTCGTCATGCCGCCGATCCTGTCCATGGCCATCCCCGAGGCCAATGGCGAGGTGGACGTGAAGACGGCCTATATTCCCGGCTTCGACGGCTTCGCGATCAAGGTCAGCCCCGGTTTCTTCGACAATCCAAAGCTCGGCCTGCCAAGCCTCAACGGGCTGATGATCCTGTTTTCCGCCAGGACCGGGCTGGTGGAAGCGCTGCTGCTCGACAATGGCTACCTCACCGACATACGTACCGCCGCCGCCGGCGCCGTCGCCGCCAGGCATCTGGCTCCGCAAAAGGTGGAAACCGCCGGCGTTTTCGGCACCGGCGTACAGGCGCGCCTGCAGATGGAGGCGGCGCATCTCGCGCGGCCCTTCCGCAAGGCGCTGGTCTGGGGCCGCGATCAGGCGAAGGCGGAAGCCTGCGCCCGCGATATTGCGGAAAGGCTGGGAATAGAGGTCGTCGCCGAAGAGGATCCGGAAAAAGTGGTCGCCGAAAGCCAGCTCGTCGTCACCACCACCCCGGCCGAGGAGCCGATCTTCAAGGCCGACTGGCTGCATCCGGGCCTTCACATCACCGCCATGGGCTCCGACCAGGAAGGCAAGAACGAGATCGATCCGGCCGCGCTTGCCAAGGCCGACATCTTCGCCTGCGACCGCGTCAGCCAGTGCGAAAAGCTTGGTGAGCTGCGCTCCGCGATCGCCGCCGGCCTTTGGAACAGGGAAGCCCCGCCGGAACTGGGTGAAATCGTGGGCGGTGCAAAGAAGGGACGGGAAAGCGACCACCAGGTGACGATCTGCGACCTGACGGGCACCGGCGCGCAGGATACTGCCATCGCAACCTATGCGCTGGAGATGGCGCGCAAGGCGGGCGCGGGCAGCGTTATCCGGAGCTGACGGTACGGCGTCGACCACGGCGGCCGATTGTGCCAGTTTGGCGCTCATCCCTGAATATACGGACCCGCGAATGCTGAAGCTCGACGACCGCGACCTCAAGATCCTAGCCATCCTGCAGAAGGAAGGCCGCATATCCAAGGCCGCGCTCGCCGAACGGGTGAACCTGACGCCGGCCCCCTGCTGGGAACGCCTCCAACGGTTGGAAAAGGCGGGCGTGATCACCGGATACCGGGCGGAAGTGGCCATCAACAAGCTGGCCCCGCATATCCTGGTTTTCATGGCGGCGGAACTGGAAGGCCATCGCGCTGAAAATTTCCAGCTTTTCGAGCGAGCCGTCCAGAACATCGACGAGATCGTGGGGTGCTGGGCGGTCGGCGGCGGCTTCGATTACATCCTCCAGATAGTGGCCCGCGACATCGACACCTATCAGCGCCTCGTCGACCATCTCCTGGAGGCGCATCTGGGGCTGGTCCGCTATTTCACCTATATCGTCACCAAGCCCGTAAAGCGCCCCGGCGCGATTCCGCTCGACATGCTCATGTCCGAGCCCGAGTAAGCGCCCAAAAAAACATCTGCGCACGCCCGCGCCTTGGAACGTTTCTTTGGCGACGTACCCCTATTTCTGCTGAAAATTTGCCGCTGCCTGCCCCATCCTTCACCGCAGTAAGCCCTCACACTGCGATGGAGAATGCGCCATGTCAGCTTTTGCAGCACTTCAGAAAACCTCCCTTGCAGCGCTCAACGATCCGCGGCTTTTCCGCGAATACGCCTATGTCAACGGCCATTGGGTCGCCGGCGATGGCGACATGCAGATCGACGTGACCAATCCGGCCGATGGCGCGCGGCTTGGCTCCGTTCCGATGCTCAGCGCCGCGCAGGCCGAAGCCGCGATCGAGGCCGCGCGCGGGGCCTTTCCGGCATGGGCCGCCCTTGCCCCGCAGAAGCGGACCGAAATCCTCAAACGCTGGCACGGCCTGATCATGGCCGCGCGCGAGGACCTCGCCCATCTGATGGTGCTGGAGCAGGGCAAACCGCTTTCGGAAGCGCGCGGCGAGATCGATTATGCCGCTTCCTTCGTCGAGTTCTACGCCGAGGAAGCCAAGCGCGTGAACGTGGAGGGCATCACCTCCCACCTGCCCGATGCCGACATGCAGGTGAGCCGCGAGCCCGCCGGCGTCGCCGGCCTCGTCACGCCGTGGAACTTCCCCTCCGCCATGCTCACCCGCAAGGCGGCGGCAGCGCTTGCCGCCGGCTGCACGGTGGTCGCCCATCCCTCGTCGGAGACGCCGTTCTCGGCGCTGGCGCTGGCCGAACTGGCCGAGCGTGCCGGCTTCCCCGCCGGCGTCTTCAACATCCTGACGGGCAAAGCCACTGAAGTGGTCGGCGCCATGACTGCCTCCCGCCATGTCCGCGTCCTGTCCTTCACCGGATCCACCGAAATCGGCCGGCTGCTCTATGGACAGTCGGCGCCGACGGTGAAGAAGCTCGTGATGGAACTGGGCGGTCACGCGCCCTTCATCGTCTTCGCCGATTGCGACCTGGAGCGTGCAGTGGAAAGCGCGATGACGGCGAAATTCGCGACTTCCGGCCAGGATTGCCTCGCCGCCAACCGGCTCTATGTCGAGCGGCCGGTCTATGACGCCTTCGTGGCGGCGTTCGCCCGCAAGGTGCGCGCCTTGAAGGTCGGCAACGGGCTGACCGATCCCGATATCGGCGCGCTCATCCATGGCCGCGCCGTGGCCAAGCAGGAAGAGCATGTAGCCGACGCGCTGGAAAAGGGTGCCCACCTCGTCACCGGCGGCAAGCGCCACAAGGCGGGCGAGAACTTCTTCGAGCCGACCGTGCTGGCCGACGTGCCGGCGGATGCGCTGATCTTCCACGAGGAAACCTTCGGTCCCGTCGCCGCCATCGCCGCCTTCGACAGCGAGGACGAGGTCGTCGCTCGCGCCAACGACACCGAAACGGGGCTGGTGGCCTACCTGCACACCCAGGACCCCTCGCGCATCGCCCGCGTCTCGCGGGCGCTCGAATTCGGCATGGTGGCCATCAACCGCACCAAGATCACCGGCGCCCCGATCCCCTTCGGCGGGGTGAAGCAGGCCGGGCTCGGGCGCGAAGGCTCGCGCCACGGGCTGGAGGCCTACACCAATATCAAATATGTCTGCCGCGACATCGCGCGGGACTGAAATCGACCGGAGCATGGCGGGATGGCCAAACGCCATCCCGATCTGGCCGCTGATACAAGGAGAAGAAAAATGCTTTTGAAGAACGACCAGCTGGATCAGTGGGACCGGGATAATTTCTTCCACCCCTCGACCCACCTCGCCCAGCACGCGCGTGGTGAAAGCCCAAGCCGCATCGTCACCGGCGGTTCCGGCGTCTATATCGAGGACCGCGACGGCAACCGCCTGCTCGACGCCTTTGCCGGCCTTTACTGCGTCAATGTCGGCTACGGCCGCAGCGAGATCGCCGATGCCATCGCAAGCCAGGCCAAGGAGCTGGCCTATTACCATGCCTATGTGGGCCATGGCACGGAAGCCTCGATCACCCTTGCCAAGATGATCCTCGACCGGGCGCCGAAGAACATGTCGAAAGTCTATTTCGGCCTTGGCGGATCGGATGCCAACGAGACCAATGTCAAGCTGATCTGGTACTACAACAACATCCTGGGCCGGCCGGAGAAGAAGAAGATCATCTCGCGCTGGCGCGGGTATCACGGGTCGGGTCTTGTGACCGGATCGCTGACGGGGCTCGAACTCTTCCACAAGAAGTTCGACCTGCCGCTGGCGCAGATCCTGCACACGGAAGCCCCCTACTACTACCGCCGTCCCAAGGACGACATGAGCGAGGAAGAGTTCTCCGCCCATTGCGCGGCCGAGCTCGAGGCGCTGATCGAGCGCGAGGGCGCCGACACCATCGCCGCCTTCATCGGCGAGCCGGTGCTTGGCACCGGCGGCATCGTGCCGCCGCCCGCGGGCTACTGGGCAGCGATCCAGAAGGTGCTGAGAAAGCACGACATCCTGCTGGTCGCCGACGAGGTCGTCACCGGCTTCGGCCGCCTCGGCTCCATGTTCGGCTCGCTGCACTACGACATCGAGCCCGACCTGATCACAATCGCCAAGGGCCTGACTTCGGCCTACGCCCCGCTGTCTGGCTCCATCGTCGGCAAGAAGATGTGGGAGATTCTGGAAAAAGGCACCGACGAGAACGGCCCCATCGGCCATGGCTGGACCTATTCGGCCCATCCTATCGGCGCCGCCGCCGGCATCGCCAATCTGAAGCTGGTGGACAGCATGGGCCTCGTCGAGAATGCCGGCAAGACCGGCAGCTATTTCGTCAACGCCATGCGTGACGCCATCGGCGGCCATGCCCATGTCGGCGATGTGCGCGGCGAAGGCATGCTGTGCGCCATTGAGTTCGTCGAGAACAAGGAAAAGCGCAAGTTCTTCGACGCTTCGCGGAAGATCGGCCCCCAGATGGCGGCCGCCACGCTAGAGAACGGCGTCATCGGCCGGGCCATGCCGCAGGGCGACATCCTCGGCTTTGCCCCGCCGCTCTGCCTGACGCGCGAGGAAGCCGACAAGGTGGTGGACGCGACGGCCAAGGCCGTGAAGAAAGTCCTGGCATAAAGGACAGCGCCGGGGAAGGCTTGTCCTTCCCCGGCAAGCGGGGGTAGGACAAAGGCATGAACAAACCCGTCCTGCACAATTATTTCCGCTCCTCGACATCGTACCGCGTGCGCATCGCGCTGGAGATGAAGGGCATCGACTACGACTACGAGGCGCTTCACCTGCGCCATGGCGAGCATCGCGGACAGGCCTATCTGTCGGTCAATCCGCAGGGCCTCGTTCCGGTGCTCGTCTGGACCGACGGAACGATGGTGTCGCAATCGCTCGCGATCATGGAATTTCTGGAAGACGTGGCGCCCGAACCCGCACTGCTGCCGTCCGATCCGGCCGGCCGCGCACGCGTGCGCATGCTGTCCCAGATGATCGGCTGCGACATCCATCCACTCAACAATCTGCGTGTGCTGGGAGCGTTGCGCGAGCGTTTCGGCGCCGACGACGCGGCGGTCGGCGACTGGTTCCGCCATTGGGTGGCCGAGACGTTCCGGCCGATGGAGACGATGCTGGCGAAAGATCCCCGCACCGGCACCTTCTGCCACGGCGAAACGCCGGGCATGGCCGATATCTGCCTCGTCGCGCAGGTCACCAACAACAAGCGCTTCGACGTCGACATGACGCCCTACCCGGCGCTTCGCAGAATCCACGAAGCCTGCATGGCGCTGGAGCCTTTCGGCAAAGCGGCCCCGGCCAACCAGCCGGACGCCGAATAGTCAGGCCGCCGGCTTCATCCCGCGGCGGCTGTTGGAAGGACTGGCGCTGCAACGTCGACGAAGGGCACGTCGTCCAGAACGATATGGCCTACGGTTTCGCCTTCCTCGAAGGAAAGATGCGCCTTGAATTTGCTTGCCAGCCGCCGCATCGCATCGTTCTGCGGGTGTGTGGTGACGCGCAGCTGCGTGTATCCCAGCGCGCGGGCATGGGCGATCAGCCGCTCGAAAAGGAGGCTGCCGATACCACGATGTTGCAATTCCTTTTCCACGCTGAATGCGATCTCGCCGGTCGGCGGGTCGCGTTCGGGGCGCTCATGAAGCTCGGCTGCGCCCAGGATACGCATTCCCTCGACATAGCCGACGACCGTCGCGCCTTCGCGGAAACACCGTTCGGCATAGCGCTCCAGAAACGCGTCGCTGGTCGCCCCGTTGAAGCGGTCGCGCCGGCTTTGACGATCGAGCCGCATCAAATGATCGCGGAAGAGCGGCAGTTCGGAAGGCCGCAGCCGACGGACGACGCCGGAGGGCTGAATATCGGGTGATGCTTTCACGATCATAAGTCGCACTCCACACGGGTTTCCTCCCCGAGCCGTTCGACTCGCCGCATATATTGTGCAACGCAGCATAAACTTCAATAAGCCCGCCGATCACGTTTTGCCGCATGAAACCGAACTTCGACACCCAGTGGCTCACCTGCCGGGCAGGATCATGATAAGTTGATCGGACAGATCATATTTAAGCCATTCGGAACTGGAATTATTCTAAACTATACGCCATATTGAAGGCGTACTGCATTGAAAGGGATTCCATGCGCCTCACCCGTCAAACCAATTACGCCATCCGCATATTGATGTATTGCGGTGCCAATGAAGGACGCCTGAGTCGCATCCCCGATATTGCGCAGGCCTATTCCCTGTCGGACCTTTTCCTGTTCAAGATCCTGCAGCCGCTCGTGGAGCATGGCCTTGTCCAGACGGTGCGCGGCCGCAACGGGGGCGTCCGCCTGGCAAAGCCGGCCGACGAGATCACCTTGTTCGACGTGGTGCGGGTGACGGAAGAGAATTTCGCCATGGCCGAATGCTTCGAGAACGACAGCGCCGAATGCCCGTTGATCGACGGTTGCGGGCTCAACGAGGCACTGCGCAAGGCGCTGAACGCGTTTTTCGAGGTGCTGGCATCCTATACGATCCAGGATCTGGTCGATGCCCGCCCGAATATGCGCGGCCTGCTCGGCATCGACCTGCCGGAAGCCTCCGCGGCCGCCAACTGAGCTAGCTCGACGCGGCCGCTTGCGGCAGCACGAAGGGGATCGTGGCGGGCGGCAGTGCCCCCACGTCTAGCGGGCACTCGAATACATCAGACAAGAGCCGGCTTTCCATGATCTGCCCTGGCGAGCCAGCGGCGGCGATCCTTCCCTTGCGCATGACGATCATCCTGTCGGCATAGGCGGCGGAAAGATTGAGGTCGTGCAGCACCGCGACCACCCCGCCCCCGCGCGCGGTGAATTCCCGGGCGATCTTCATGACGATGAGTTGGTGCTTGATGTCGAGGCTGGAGACGGGTTCGTCGAGCAGCAGATAGCGCGGCCTGCCCTCCAGCACCGGCGCCCATACCTGGCAAAGAACCCGCGCAAGCTGCACCCGTTGCTGCTCGCCACCCGACAACTCCTGGTAAAGCCGGCCGGAAAAGCCGCTCAGGTCCACCTTGTCGAGCGCGCGGGCCGGCAAGTCGTCCTGCGCTCCCAGGAGTGCTCCCGACCGCCCGCCGGTCATGCCAAGCCGCACCACCTCGCCCACCGTGAACGGGAACGACATGGTGGTGGACTGCGGCAGGACCGCGCGCCAGAGCGCGGCCTGCGCGGGTCTCATCGCGGCAAGATCGCCACCATTGATGGTGATCTGCCCGTCATAGGCGAGATCACCCGAAAGGGCCTTCACCAGCGTCGACTTGCCCGATCCGTTCGGTCCGACAATCGCGGTCAGCTGTCCCGGCGGGGCCTGGATATCCAAATCCCGGAGGATGGGCTTGCGGTTGATGGCCACGCTGACCTGTCTTGCTTCGATCATATCCGATGCCTCAAAGGTCCAGCAGCCCGCGCCGCCGCAGCAGCACCCACAGGAAGAAGGGCGCGCCGAAGAACGCGGTGACGATGCCGATCGGCAGTTCCGCCGGCGCCACGATGGTCCGACTCACCGCATCGGCAAGAAGCAGAAGACTGGCGCCTAGCAGCGCCGACGCCGGCAGCAGATAGCGATGGTCCGGCCCGATGATGAGGCGCAGCAGATGCGGCACGACGATGCCGACAAAGCCGATGCCCCCGGAGACGGCGACGGCAGCGCCAGTGGCGGCGGCAACCGCGACGATGGCCACGTTCTTGACCGCCTGGACGGAGATGCCGAGATGCCTTGCCGAGGCCTCGCCGAGCGCCAGCGCGTTAAGCCCGCGCGACAGGAACGGCGTGGCGGCAAGCGCGACGACTATGATCGGTCCGGCGGCGGCGACCTTGGCCCATGTCGACCCGCCGAGCGATCCCAGGCTCCAGAATGTCAGATCCCGCAACTGCCGGTCGTCGGCGTGATAGATGAGGACGCCGGACATGGCATTGGCCAACGCCCCAAGCGCGATGCCGGCCAGGAGCATCGTGGCTACGGAAGTCTGCCCTCGCCGCGTAGCGATACGGTAGAGCGCAAGCGTGCTGACCAGTCCGCCCAGGAACGCCGCCATCGGCAGCGCATAAATGCCAAACAGCGCCGTGACCGGAGCCAGAACGGTGCCGCCGAGCACGATGAAGGTGATGGCGCCGAGCCCTGCCCCGGCGGAGACGCCGACAATGCCGGGGTCGGCCAGCGGATTGCGGAAGAGCCCCTGCATCAAGGCACCCGAAACCGCGAGCGCCGCGCCTACCAGCGCTCCCAGCACGATGCGAGGCGCCCTGATTTCCAAGACGATGAGACGGTCCCTTACCGAAAGGGCATTTGGTTCCGACAGGCCCGCAAGCGCCTTCAGGACGCCCAGGACAGAAGCATCGGATGCCCCGGTAGCCACGCTTACGGCAGCGACCGCCAGGAGCAGGGCCGAAAGAGCCAGGATCGCCAGCCGCCCCCGCGCCGAACGGTCGCCCTCACGCGCGGCGGCAGAGTCCGCCAGGATCATCGCCAGCGCCGACATCGGTCAGTTGGCCGCCAGCGAACCATAGAGCGCGGTGGCCAGTTCACGAACGGCGCCCGCGGTGCGCGGGCCGAAACCGATGAGATACGACCCGTCCATGCGCACGATCGCCTTGTCGCGGGCAGCTTTCGTCGGCGCGATCGCCGGATGCGCGAACAGTTCCCGATCGGCTATGCCGTGATCGCCACCGCGGTCCATCATCAGGATGACCTCGGGATCGGCTTCCGCGACGGCCTCTTCCGACAATTGCTTGTAGCCGGAGAAGGAGGTGATCGCGTTCTGCCCGCCGGCCATTTTTATGATGCCGTCGGCGGCCGTATCGCGGCCGGATCCCATGATGCGCCCACCCTGCATACTGAGAATGAAGAGCACGCGTTTGCGATCCTCGATGGAGGCCGTCAGTGCCTGCGCCGCCGCAAGTTCCCGCTCCACCTCGGCGGAAAGGCCCGCTGCCTTTTCGGGAACATTCAGCGCAGCGCCAACGATTGCGATCTTTTCCATTATGCCGTTCGCATCGAAACGCTCCGGCACCAGCACGATCGGCACGCTGCTTTTTTCCAGGACGTCGACCGCTTCGGCCGGTCCGCTGCCTTCAAGCGCCAGGATGGCATCCGGATTGACCGACAGGACACCCTCCGGCGAGAGCGCGCGCATGTAGCCGACATCCGGCAGCGCCTGCGCCTCCGGCGGATAGACGCCCGTGGAATCGCGGGCCACCAACCGGTCCTCCTCGCCGAGCGCATAGACGATCTCGGTTATCGACCCGCCGATGGCCACCACCCGTGCCGTCCCATCGAAAGGCTTCGTTCCGCTTCCGGCCGCTGCCTGGCCGGACAGGCCGGCGACCAGCCCTGCCAGCAGGACGCCCGCGAACCGATTGAGATGGGTGTGAAACATTCGCATATCCCTCACGCCGCCGTTGCGCGCGGCACGCGCGGCAGATGCTCGATCAGGAACCGCCAGTCCTCGCGCTCGCCCTCGCCCTCATGGCGCTTGCCGAAGAACTGGATGATGAGACTGCCCTTGGCGTCATAGGCTTCGAGCGAGGTGACATGCCCGTCCTTCGTCGGCTTGCGCACCGCCCAGAGCTCCGCCACGTGATCGGTGCGAAGATGCAGATGGAAGGTCGGGTCCATTACGTTGAGCCATGGGCCCATCGGCTTGACATTCATCACCGGCCCCGAGTGGATCTGTATGCAGCCCCGGCTTCCCACGAAGCACATGATCGGTATTTCCTGCGCCACCGCATGGCTCATCATCGCGCCGAGCGCGCTGCCGTCGAGCCGCCAGGCGAAGTCGTCGCCGATCATGTGGACCGCCTGATAGCGCGAAAGCTTGAGCGTGCGCAGAATGGACACGAACTGATGCACATCCTTCATGTCCGCCCAGCGCTGGCGCAGAGTGTCGAACAGCTCGGCATCGCCCTCGGCCGCCGTCTCCACCGGTTTTGGCGCGGGTGTGCTGGTGACGACCTGCTGGCTCTGGTCGCCCATCGCCAGCGTCTCTACGAGTTGCTGATAGGCATAAAGGTTTGAATCGCCCCGCAGATGCACCTTGTGCACGGCATCGCCCGCCGCGTCGAAGAACTGGAGGCTGTAGCGCTTGTCCGCGCCACTTCCCTTTTCGACGGCGAAACCGTGCGCCCAATGGCTGGGGAATATGCGCAGGTCAATATCGCTCCCCAGCACGATCGCATGCTGCCGTGATGCCGTCACCTTTTCATAGACGCCGATCTTTTCATGGACCGCGCTTTCATTGCGCGTGAGCGCCATCACGGGGCCGAGCGCTTCGAGCCCCTTGAGCAGGCGTTCGACGTCGGGCGCAATGCGCGTGACGCCATGACCGCAATGGGCCGCGACAAACTCGGCTTCCGAGACCGAAAGCTTCTGCGCCAGATCGCGCTCCCGCATTTTCGGAAACTCGGCGCGGGCGCGCCGGATCGCCTCCGGTTCAACAGTCTGCTGGCTCATGAATATCCCCGAGCATGCGTTACTTGTTCAAAATGAGCTTGCCCTGACGGGTGATCTTGAGCCGATAGAACGCGCCGCCATGCTCGATCGCGATCTCGCGCCGCCCGCAGAACAGATCCACGCTCGAAAGCGTCCGGTCGCTGAACGGGTAGCTGTGGCCGTTGCCCTCCGTCGCGGGCAGAACCCTGCGGTTGTCGGTCATCATGTCGCCGCGCAAAATCTGGTTCATCGCTCAATCTCCTTCTTTCGAATGCGCCATCCTCATTGAAGGATGACCTCTCCACCGAAGCCTCGAAAAGCGTCAACACGGTTTGTTGACATAAACAATCATGTTTTATAGACACTGCAATACCGGAGTAATCGAGTCAAGATTAATTGCTTCGGGAAAGGCGCCTTCCCCCGCCCACTGAGGATGAGGGGCGGGGCAGAAGAAACCAGGCGAAGAGGGGCATGCGGAAAGCCGCCTGCTCCTGCTTGGCCGTGCGGCCAGCAATTCCCATCCCGGGGAAAGCCAGCGACCGACAACATAAGGGATGTGTCAGATGACGGGGCTGCTGGCTCGTAACAGGTTGATTGCGCTCGGTGGGGCGGGCGCGCTTTCATTTCTTCTTCTGCCGACGGCATCGGCGCAACAGGCGGCCGACAATACCGTCGGCGTCACCGCGCTGCAGCGGCTGATCGTCGGCGCGGGCGTCGAAAAAGTGGCGATCGATACGCCGCAATCGGTGACCGTGATAGAGCAGGAGGATATCGACGAGGCACAGGCTACCAATCTGGGCGACGTCCTCAAGCGCATTCCGGGCGTCAACACGTCCGGCTCCGACCGCGCATTCGGCCAGACCTTCAATATCCGCGGCATCGGCGCACCCGAATCGGCGGGCGAGGAAGGCCGCATCATCGTCACCGTCGACGGCGCGACCAAATTCTACGAACAGTACCGAATGGGCGGCTTCTTCTCCGACCCCGAGCTTTATAAAAGGGTGGAGGTGTTGCGCGGCCCCGCCTCTTCCACGCTCTATGGGTCGGGCGCGCTCGGCGGCGTCATCCGCTTCGAAACCAAGGACGCTTCCGATTTCATCGCCGACGGCCAGACGGGCGCGCTGCGCCTGAAAAGCGGCTACAACTCCAACAAGGACGGCTGGCTCGGCTCTGCCATCCTCGCCCAGCGCTTCGGAAACGCCGATTTCCTCATTGCCGGCAATTACCGCAAAGCGGACGCCTACGAGACGGGCGACGGTACGATCATCTCCAGCTCCGACTTCAAGGCATGGTCCGGCCTTGCCAAGGGCACATTCAAGATCGGCGAGGAAGGCACGCTGCGCGTCTCATATCAGCAATGGGATTCGGACGCGCCCGACCAGGACTACGCGCAGGTCGGCGGCCCGGTCATGGGCGGAACGGTATCCGGCTTCGGCACAGTCGACCGTCATGTCATCGACCGCACCGGCGTCGTCTCCTACGAGAACCCTTTCTCGGACAACGACCTTCTGGACCTGAAGCTCTCCGCTTCCTATTCGGATACGAGCGTAGAGCAGCGCAACGCTTCCGGAACCATTGTGATGGGCGGCCCTTTCACCTGCGCAGAGACAAACCTTTTTTGCGATACGGACTATGGCTATCAGACCTGGCAGTTCAACGCCGAGAACACCAGCGAATGGCAAGGCGAAAGCTGGAAGAACTATCTGACCTATGGTTGGCAAACATCGTATCAGCGCAGGACCGCTGAAGCAGTACAGTTAAGCGGCGGCACAGATGGAATCACGTTTCATCCCGAAGGGACGGATTTCAAAACCGGCCTCTTCGTGCAGGATGAATTCGTGTGGAACGAGCGCCTGACGCTCATACCCGGCATGCGCATCGACTGGCACCGCCTCTCACCCGGCGACAGCACCGGCATTTCGGAGGACAGCGAAGCATTCGCCTTCTCTCCAAAGATTGCGGCGCAGTATAAGTTCAACGACACGTTTTCCGTCTTCGGTTCGTTCGCCCACACCGAGCGTTTCCCAACGATCGACGAAGTCTATTCGACAAGCGCTTTCATGAACGTATATCTGCCTAGCCTAGACCTGAAGAAGGAGCGTGCGAACAATTTTGAAGCCGGATTTGCTATCTCCGGGTACGACGTCGTCCAGGCCGGCGACGGTGTTCAACTAAAGGCCACCGGCTTCTATAATCGCATTACCGATTTGATCGACAACAATCCCGCCGTGAGCGGCTTCGGCTTCACCAACGCGCCGGGCTACATGAACATCGCTAATGCCGAAATCTACGGCGCGGAAGTCGAGCTGGCCTACGATTCCGACTATGTGTTCGCCCAGGCCGGCTATGCCTATACAGTCGGCAAGGACAAGGATACCGGCGACCATCTGACCTCGGTCGCCCCGCACGAGCTGTCGCTGACGCTCGGCGGCAAGCTGCCGCAGCACGATCTCCGCTTCGGCTGGCGCGCGCGCTTCGCGGCCGCTCCGCAGGATTCATGCCGGCGGTCGGAAAGCATCGTCGTCTGCGCGGGCGACAGTTCGCAAGGATCGACGCGCTTTGCCGAGGCGTTCAACGTGCATGACCTGTTCCTGACCTGGAAGCCCGGCGAAGGCCAGTTCGCCGGCTGGGTGGCCCAGTTCGGCGTCGATAACGTCTTCAACCAGCAGTACAAGGAATTCCTGCACAACGAGCCCGCCAAGGGCCGCACGTTCAAGGTTTCCCTTTCCAAGCAGTTTGGGTGGTAGCGATGCTCGTTTCGAAAACAACCCGCATTCTCTGTCTGGCCCGCATCCTCTGTCTGGCAGGAGGCGCGCTCTGCGCGTCTCCACTTCTTGCCGCGGCTCAGGACGCCGCGTCCGAGCCGGCAATCGTGCTGGAGCTGAACGGTCTCGAACCGTCCCAAAAGGGGTGCCGGTTCACTTTCGTCGCCGTGAGCGGTTTGAAGACCGACATCGAACGGGCCGCCTACGAGGTGGCCCTTTTCGGCAAGGACGGGCTCGTGCAGCGGCTGACGGTCCTCGACTTCAAGGACCTGCCGGCCGGCAAGACCAAGGTCCGCCAATTCGACCTTGCCGACGTGGATTGCGGCCAGGTCGGCCGCGTCCTCATCAATGCGGCTTCTGCCTGCGAGGGCGAAGACCTCGGCGAAAACGCCTGCATCACCGAACTCAAGACCGAAACGCGCGGCGACGTGGGCTTCGGCCTCTAAAAATTGAGCGCAGAATTGCCAGCCCTAGTAAAAATGCCAGCTTTAGGAATTCTCGAATGACTGTTGAACTCGTCGATGCGATCGCCTCCTTCGTGAAACTGGGCGGGCCGGTGGTGGCCATCCTGATCGTGCTGTCGGTTTTCGCCCTGGCACTGATCCTGTTGAAGTTCGCCCAGTTCTGGCGCGAGAGAGTCGGTCGGCACCGGAGGGCGGAGCGTGCGCTGCACGCCTGGTTCCATGACGGCTATGGTAATGCACGGGCCATCGCGGAGACGGACCGTTCGCCGGTGGGAACGGCGCTTGCCACCGCCATGCGCCTGGCGGCCATGCGCCAGGCCTCCCGGCAAGCCGTCGAGGACGACGTTTCGCGGCTTTCGTTGACGAGGCTGCATGATCTGCAGCGCGGCTTTCGCGCCCTCGACGCCATCGCGCAGATTGCCCCGCTGCTGGGCCTGTTCGGCACCGTGATCGGCATGATCGACGCATTCCGGCAGTTGCAGACAGCCGGTAACGCCGTCGACCCGTCGCTGCTGGCCGGCGGCATCTGGGTGGCGCTGCTGACGACGGCGACAGGGCTTGCGGTAGCCATGCCGGTGCAGCTGATTCTCACCTGGTTCGAGACGCAGCTGGAGAACGAACGCGTCGCCATCGAGACGATGACGGGCGCCGTGCTCTCGCACCGGCCACCTGAAGCGGCGGTGGAGCAGCCAGACACGGCAGGGGCGGTCCATGCGCATTGAACTTGCCAGCGCCAGGAGACGCCCGCTGTCGCTGACCCCGCTCATCGACATCATCTTCCTGCTGCTTCTGTTCTTCATGCTGTCCTCGACCTTTACCCGTTTTTCCGAGGTCGAGATTTCCGGCGGTCGGGCGGGCGCCCAGGCATCGGCCCAGAGGCCGGATGTCCTGATCCGCATCGATGGTGAAGCCTGGCGCGTGAACGGTCTTTCCCTCGACGCCGACGCCGCCATCGAGGAACTGACCCGGCTGTCGGAAAACGGTGCCGCCAAAGCCGTTCTTCTGGTGCGCGACGGCATGAACTCCCAGACGCTGGTCGGCGCCGTGGAGCGCATCGGCCGCGAAACCCGGCTCGACCTGACCGTTGCAAGGTGACTGCCATGATGCGTCTTTCCCGCCCCCTGCCCGCCCGACGCCGCGAAACCACCATCGCGCTGATCAATGTCGTCTTCCTGATGCTGATCTTCTTCCTGATCGCCGGGACGCTCACGCCGCCGCTCGACAAGGACATAGACCTGATCAAGACGGCGACTGCCGACCCTTCAGATCCGCCCAACGCCCTCTTCGTGACGCAGGACGGCGAATTGCGTTCGCAGGGTCAGGCCACCGATGTCGCGGCGTTCGTCTCGACGCTGAGCGCGGAAACCGGCGAAGAGGAACCGCTCAGTGTCAAGCTGGCCGCCGACCGGGAACTGCCGGCAACCCGGCTGATCGAGATCGTTGGTGAATTGCGGCAGGCCGGCGTTGCCAAGGTCAGCATCGTCACTGAACGGGCCACGCAATGAGGCGCGGCGCCTCCTGGAAATGGGCGGCGGCGCTGGTGCTCTCGGGGGTGCTGCATGCCGGCGCGGTCGCCTATGTGCTGCCGTCGGCCGATGAAGTGAAGATTGCCGGCGGCTCGACTTCCGAGATTGCCATCGAAGGCTCCGCCTTTGCCGATATGATAACGGCCGGCGCGCCGGCGGAGATCGTTGAGGCCGAAGCGCAGCCGGACACGACGGTGACGCCTGTCGAACCGGACGCGACCGCCATCGACCCGGTCGAGCAGAGCGTGACGCAGACAACCGAGGTCACGCCCGAACCAGTGCAGCCGCCCGAAGCCGATATGGCCGAACTCGTTACCCCGGAGGTGCAGCCTGTCGAGCAGATCCCGAAGACCGCCGATACCGTGCCGGTTGAAGCTGTCGAGCCGAAGCAGGCCGAAGAGACCGTCGCCGCGCTTGCCAATGTGCCGAGGCCAACGCCCCGCCCCGCCTATACGCCGCCCAAGCCCGTAAAGCAGGCCGCCGCGCCGGCAAGGCGGAAGGCCGCAACTCCCCCTCCCGCGAAGAAGTCCGCGGGCGCTGGCGGCAATGACGAGAGGAGCGCCAAGAAAGGTTCTGCCGGACAGGCCCGCAGCGGCGCCAGCGGCGGCGAGCAGACAGCCCGCGCCACCCGGCAGGGCAATGCCGCCGTCTCCAACTATCCGGGCAAGGTGGTAAGCAAGCTGCGCCGTGCCTTGCGTTATCCTCGACAGGCCAAGCGCGATGGCTTGCGCGGAGAAGCCCGGGTCGCCTTCACCATCAGCCGCAACGGCAGCGTCAGCGGCATCCGGATCGTGCGCAGTTCCGGCTCGCCTGTCCTGGACCAGGCCGCCGTTGAAACCGTGCGCCGCGCAGCGCCATTCCCTGCCATACCCGGCAATGCTGGCCGCGCCAGCTGGCCCTTCACGGTGCCACTGGCCTTCGCGCGCTGATCGCTGTCTACGAGGCAGCTAACAGGCTGGCGTTGCCGCCGGCGGCCGTGGTGTCGACGCACACCGCGCGCTCGTGAACATAGGCCGCCGGATAGACGATCTCGGTGACGAGCGGCACGATGGGACCGTGGCGGGCGGCCAGCGATGCTCGCAGCGCTGACAGCCAACCGGTCTCGCCGCTCGCGGCCACCAGGTCGACGGATAGAACCTTCAAGACAGCTTCGGGGCATATCCCATCGAGCGCGGCCAGCGGGAACTCCGGCTTCAAAAGCGGCTTCAACAGTTCCGGCGCATCCGGATGGACGGCAAGGACGGTATTGCCCGCGGCCAGGGCCTGGATGACCTGGGCGACGAGCGCTTCCTCCCCCGCGCCTAGGCACAGCGCACGGCCACGCGGCACGAGTTGCAGGGCGTTGGCCTCGCCGGTCGGTCCAGGCAGGTCGACCGGCCCGTGATCGAGCGCGGCTGCCGTCCCCAGAATATCGGCATGCCGCCCCCGCAGGGCACGCCGCAGCATGGCGACGCGGTCGGCCCGGCGTGGCCAATCGCCCCTGGCCGGGTCGGGCACGGCGCGGCGCAGGGTGCCGGCGTCCAGCTCTTCGCCGGTGGGCTTCGAGCCGGAAGCGGCAGCATTCTTGCGGAAGCGGCGCAGATAAAGCGGCCCGCCGGCTTTCGGACCGGTTCCCGAAAGCCCTTCCCCGCCGAAGGGCTGCGAGCCGACGACCGCGCCGATCTGGTTGCGGTTCACGTAGATGTTGCCGGCATGCACCTGATCGACGATCTCCTGCACCCGCACATCGATGCGTGTGTGAAGACCGAAGGTCAGGCCGTAACCTCTTGCGTTTATGGTCGAAATGACTTTCTGGAGATTCTCCGCCTCGAAAGTCGCCACATGCAGGATGGGCCCGAAGATCTCACGCTCGACCTCCTCGATGCCGCCCACCTTGAACGCTGCCGGCGCCACGAAGCGCCCGTTTTCCGGCGCGTCGAGCTTGGCGATGAGCCGTCCCTCGTCGGCCATCTTATGGCTGTAGGCATCGATGGTCTGCCGCGCCTCGTCGTCGATCACCGGGCCCACGTCGGTTGCAACGTCCCACGGATCACCGATGTGGAGCGCCTTCATGGCGCCCTCCAGCATGGTCACCAGCCGCTTTTCCACGTCCTTCTGCACATAGAGCACCCGCAGCGCCGAGCAGCGCTGGCCAGCGCTCTGGAATGCGGAGGCGACGATGTCGCGCACGGCCTGCTCGGGTAGAGCGGTTGAATCGACGATCATCGCGTTGAGCCCGCCGGTCTCGGCGATCAGCATGGCATCGGGCGAAGCGGTCTCGGCGAGCTGCCGCTCGATCAGGCGTGCGACATCAATGGAGCCGGTAAAGCAGACACCGGCAATGCGGCTGTCGGCCGTCATCGGAGCGCCCACCGAAGGACCGTCGCCCGGCAGGAACTGCAGCACGTCGCGCGGGATGTCCGCTTCATGCATCAGCGCCACCGCGCGCGCCGCGATGAGCGGCGTCTGCTCGGCCGGCTTGGCGGCGACGGCATTGCCGGTGGCGAGCGCGGCCGCGATCTGGCCGGTGAAGATGGCGAGCGGAAAATTCCACGGCGAAATGCACACGATCACGCCGCGCGCGCTGGTTTCTCGCTCCGCGGCCACCGCCTCATTGGCGTAATAGCGCAGGAAATCCACCGCCTCGCGCACTTCGGCGACGCCGTCGGCGAGCGATTTGCCCGCCTCGCGCGTGGCGAGCGCGAAGAATTCGGCCGCGTTCTCCTCGTAGAGATCGGCAATCCGGCGCAAAATGTCGGCACGCTCGCCAACCGGGCGCGCAGCCCAGGCGGGCTGGGCCTCCGCGGCGATGCCGATGGCCTCGCTCACCTGTTCCGGCGTCGCCTCCACGACGCTGCCCACCACCTCGTCCAGTCTTGCGGGATTGAGCAGTCGGCGCGGCACCGCGCCGCCCGTGGCGCGCGTCGACGGTCCTGCCGCCCATTGATGCGGAGGCGCGAAGACGGCGCGCCCGGCATCGATGCCGTCCAGTGTCGTCGGGTCGGTGAGATCCCAGCCGCTGGAGTTGCGGCGGCCGGGGCCGAAAATAGCCGCCGGCATGGGGATCGCGGGGTTGGAGGCCCGATTGTTGGCCACCACGGCCGCAAACGGATCGCGCGCGATCTCCTCGGCGCTCACCTCCTCATCGACGATCTGGTGGACGAAGGAGGAATTGGCCCCGTTTTCCAGAAGCCTGCGCACCAGATAGGCCAGCAGATCGCGATGCGCCCCCACCGGCGCATAGATGCGGCAGCGCGTGCCCTGGCGCTTGCGCACCACCTCGTGCAGTGCTTCGCCCATGCCGTGGAGCCGCTGGAACTCGAATGCCTGCTTGTCTTCGGCCATGGAAAGAATGGCGGCGACCGTATGGGCGTTGTGCGTGGCGAATTGGGGGTAGATGCGGTCCGTCATCGACAGGAGCTTGCGCGCGCAGGCGATGTAGGAGACGTCCGTGTTCACCTTGCGCGTGAAGACGGGATAGCCGTCAAGGCCCATGACTTGGGCGCGTTTGATCTCGGTGTCCCAATAGGCGCCCTTGACCAACCGCACCATGATCCGGCGGTCGAGCTTCCCGGCCAGTGCGTGCAGCCAGTCTATGACCAAGGGCGCGCGCGGACCGTAGGCCTGGACAACGACGCCGAACCCGTCCCAGCCCTGCAGCGACGGATCGGACAGAACCTCTTCGATCACGTCGAGCGAAACGTCCAGCCGGTCGGCTTCCTCGGCATCGATGTTGAGGCCCATCCTGGCCGCCCTGGCCGCTTGCGCGAGTTCCAGCAGCCGCGCCGTCATCAGCGGCATCATCTGCGCCTCGTGCGTCGCCTCGTAGCGCGGATGCAGCGCGGAAAGCTTGACCGATATGCCTGGATTGACACGGATGTCGCCGCTTTTAGCTTCGGCCTTGAGCGCTACGATGGCGTCCGCATACGCCTTATGATAACGCTGCGCATCCGCCTCGGTGCGCGCGGCTTCGCCCAGCATATCATAGGAATAGGTGTAGCCTTTCGCGGTCATCGAGCGGCCGCGCTTGACCGCCTCGGCAATGGTGCGTCCGAGCACGAACTGCTCGCCCATCTCGCGCATTGCAGCGGCGACCGCGGTACGGATCACCGGCTCGCCCAACCGCCGCACCATGCCGCGCAGCAGCGATTCCACGCCGTCGCCGCTTTCGTCCAGCACCCGCCCCGTGAGCATCAGCGCCCAGGTGGAGGCATTGACGAAAATGGAGGCCGATTCGCCGGAATGGGCAGACCAGTCATGCGGGGCGATCTTGTCGCGGATCAGATCGTCGACCGTCTCGGCATCCGGCACGCGCAGCAGCGCCTCGGCAAGGCACATCAGCGCCACGCCCTCGCTGGTCGAAAGGCCGTATTCGGAAAGGAACGCCTCCATCAGATGGAGGTCGGAATCCGACCTTACCGCCCGCACCAGCTGCGCCGCCTCGGCCGATATCGCCGCCCGCCGCGCCTCCGAGAGACCGGCCATGGCCATCAGCGCGGACACGGCCTGTTCCTCATCGGCCAAATAGTGCTCACGGATCGTCCGGCGGATGGCATCCAGATCTGGCAACGGCATCGTGGCGCACTCCTCATGTCTACGACCAGCTTAGCATCGCAATTGCCGTTCCTGAAAAGGCCGGATGCAGCCGATGGAACCTTGACCTCGATGCCATCCGGCTTCTCTAGCATGCCGCAAAACGCGCACACGGACTGAATCATTGCTATATGCAGTGCATTCAGACTAAAATTGCTCTTCAAACAGATCAAATGAGATTGTCGTTCCATGTCTGCAGGACAACTGGACCGCATCGACAGGAATATCGTCGACGCCCTTTCCCGCAACGCGCGCCTTTCCCTCAGCGCGCTCGCCCAGGAGGTCGGCCTTTCAAAGACGCCGGTCCAGACCCGGCTCCGACGCCTGGAAGAGGAAGGATATATCCGCGGCTATGCGGCGCTCGTGGACCGTGAGCGCATGGGCGAAGGGCACATCGCCTTCGTCCAGGTGACGCTCTCCGATACGCGGTCGTCAGCGCTGGAAGCCTTCAACAAGGCAGCGCTGGCCGTGCCCGAAATCGAGCAGTGCCACATGATAGCGGCGAGCTTCGACTACCTCCTCAAGATCCGCACCCGCGACATCAAGGCCTATCGCCGGGTGCTGGGCGAGCGGATCTCCGCCCTGCCCCATGTCTCGCACACCTCGACCTTCGTTGCGATGGAGACGGTGAAGGATCGTTAGAATGCCGTGCATCCGTTCGAACGCACAAAGGGACGCTCCAACTTCTGGAATCCACGCATCGTGCTTTCCGAAAAAGCGATTCTGATTTTCGGGCCGATGCTGTAGCCGATTTGCCGGGCTGGCCGAACGTGCTATGCGCCCATGGTTTTATTATGGAGGGGAATGCGCATGGCGAACCACGGTGTGGCGTCGATCGGCGAATGCATGCTGGAGCTTTCCGGTGGCAGCCAAACCGGCGACTGGAAGCTGGGCTATGCCGGCGATACGTTCAACACGCTCTGGGCTCTGCGCGCGCTGACCCCGGACGAGACGCCCGCCGACTATGTCAGCGCCTTCGGCGACGATCCGTTCTCGCAGCAGCAGATCGCCTTCTTCCGCCAACATGACATCGGCACGGCGGCGAGCCCGGTCATTCCTGGCGCGCGGCCAGGGCTGTATGCCATCACCTTGGACGGCGCCGAACGCTCCTTCACCTATTGGCGCTCCGACGCCGCCGCCAGAAGGCTGGCGGACGATACCAACGCATTGGCAAAAAGCCTTGAAAACCGGCAGCTTATCTACTTTTCCGGAATCACCCTGGCAGTTCTGTCCGAAGCCGGGCGCAGCATCCTCGTGAACGCCCTGAAACAGGCGAGGGTCGGCGGCAGCCTGATCGCCTTCGATCCCAACTACCGCCCGCGCCTGTGGCCTTCTCCCGATGCCGCCCGCGGCGCGATCGCAAAGGCGCTTGAAGTGACGGACATCGCGCTGCCGACATTCCCGGACGAGGCCGAGCTTTTTGGCGATGCAACGCCCGCCGATACGGCCCGGCGCCTGGCCGAAGCCGGTATCGGCGAAATCGCCGTCAAAAACGGCGACAAGTCGACGCTGCTCCTGTTCGAGGGCAAGACCGCCGAAATTCCGGTCGAGCCGGTGTCGAACCCGGTCGATACGACCGGCGCGGGCGACTCCTTCAATGGCGGCTATCTGGCCGCCCGCCTTGCCGACGATACGCCGGACGGCGCCGCGGGCAGAGCTCACCGGGTGGCCGCCGCCTGCATCAAGGTGCACGGCGCACTGGCACCCTTCGAGGTGCTACGGAAAGCTTTTGGACGCTAGGGGCCGCAGCCCTACAGCCCTAGCCCGCCGATGCAGACATATTTGGTGTCGAGGTAATCCTCGATGCCCTGATGCCCGCCTTCCCTGCCGAGGCCTGATTCCTTCACGCCGCCGAAGGGTGCTTCCACGGCGGTGATGACACCTTCATTGACGCCGACCAGCCCGTATCTCAGCCCTTCCATCACGCGGAATGCGCGGCCCAGATCGGACGTGTAGAAATAGCAGGCCAGGCCGAAGACCGTATCGTTGGCCAACGCCACGCCGTCCTCCTCCTTCTCGAAACGGAAGATGGGCGCGACCGGGCCGAAGATTTCTTCCTGCATGAAGCGCATTTGCGGCGTCGCTTCGGTGATGATGGTCGGCTCGAAGAATGTGCCGCCGAGCGCATGCCGGCTGCCGCCCGTGGCCACCTTGCCGCCCTTGGAGGTGGCGTCGGAGATGAATTCCTCGACCTTTTCCACCGCCTTGTCGTCGATCAGCGGTCCCTGCTGGGTGCCATCGTCGAGGCCGGAGCCGACCTTCAGCCGCTTCGTCTCCTCCACCATCTTCTCGACGAAGCGGTCGTAGATGCCCGCCTGCACGAAAAGCCGGTTCGTGCACACGCAGGTCTGCCCGGAATTGCGGTATTTGGCCGCGATGGCGCCCTGCACAGCCCGGTCAAGATCGGCATCGTCGAAGACCAGGAAGGGCGCGTTGCCGCCAAGCTCCATCGACACCTTCTTCACCGTGTCAGCCGACTTCTTCAACAGCACCTTGCCGACTTCGGTGGACCCCGTGAACGTTATCTTGCGCACGAGAGGATTCGAGCAAAGCTCGTCGCCGATCTGCGAGGCCGAGCCCGTCACGATGTTGACGACACCTTTGGGTATGCCGGCCTCCTCGCACAGAACGCCCCAGGCAAGACCCGAATACGGTGTCTGCGAAGCCGGCTTGGCGACCGCCGTGCAGCCGGCCGCGATCGCCGGTCCAAGTTTGCGCGCCAACATGGAGGAAGGAAAGTTCCACGGCGTAATGGCGCCGACAACGCCGACCGGCTCCTTGGTTACCATGATGCGGCGGTCCGCCCAGGGCGAAGGTACCGTATCGCCATAGATGCGGCGGCCTTCTTCGGCATACCACAGCACATAGGACGCGGACATGCCGACCTCGCCCTTGGCCTCGGCGAACGGCTTGCCCTGCTCCATAACCAGGAGCTCCGCCAAGGCATCCTGATTGTCCATGATCACGTCATGCAGCTTGCGCAGCATCCGGGCGCGCTCGGCGGCGGATGTTTTCCTGAAACTCCCGAAAGCTTCCTGCGCGGCCTCGATGGCGCGCCGTGTCTCGGCCCCGCCGGCCTTCGGCACACCGCCAATGCGCTGGCCGTTGGCCGGATTGACGACGTCGATCATCTCGCCCGAATCGGCGCCGACCCAGGCCCCGCCGACATAATTGGCTTCCTTCAGAAAATGGCTTGTCTTCTGCAGCATAAATACCTCCTCGACGGTTCAGCGCACCGCTTCCATAGAATGAATACCGGTCAAGGTAACGTGGGGCATCACCGGGCCGGCAGCAAGCGTCCCCCTCATACCAACCCCGCCTGAAATCTAGTGCCAGCCCCTACCGGGACAAGGCCTGCCCGGCCTAGCCGAACACCCATTGCGCGATCGATAGCCAGAAGGCGGTGGTCAGCACCGCCAACGCCGTTCCGATGGTCGTGGTGTTGGAAGCTAGCGCCTGACCGGTGCCGAACTGGGAGGCAATCAGATAGGGGTTGACGCCAGTGGGTAGCGAGGCGGCGGCCACCACCACCTTGGCGCTCATCGGCGGAAGGCCGATGAGCTTGGCGAGCACCAGCGCGGCAGCCGGCATGAGAAACAGCTTGAGAAAAGCAACCGCCATGGCCGGCTTCACATTGCCGGAAATACCGTAGCGGCGAAGCCCGAGCCCCATGGCGAACAGCGCGACGGGGCCGGCAACATTGGCAAGCGAATCCACGAGCCGCGACATCAGCGATGGCATTTCCATGCCGATGAAGCGCCACAAGAGCCCGCAGACAATGCCGATGATGAGCGGATTGGAGAACATCTTGCGGGCGAAATCCGCCAGCAGCTCGCGCGGGGACGCCTTGGGACCGGCCACCGGCCCGACGAGCCCGAACAGGAGGATCGACATGCCAATCACGATTGGCAGGTGGATCGAGACGATCAGCGACAGCGTCTCGAACCCCCGCTGCCCATAGACGCCAAGCATGAAGGGAATGCCCAGCAGAACCAGATTGGAGAACCCTCCGGCAAGCCCGCCCACGACGCCGGCCTGCTTCTCGCGCTTGAACACATACACGACCATGAGCTGCGAGACCGTCCATGTGGCGGCAATGGCCGGGAAATATGCCGCCCATAGGCCCCATGGCAGGCCATCGCCGAAATCGGCATTGGCCATGGTGCGGAACAGAAGCAGCGGAACCGCCACCGACACGGCGAAGGCGGTAAGCGCCTCGCCAGTCGCCTCGTTCAGGAAACTGCGCCACCCACTGGCATAGCCAAGCGCGACAAGACCGAATACGAAGGCGATGGTTTCGACAAGGGATGACATCTCCCCCGCCATAAGCCGAGTCCGCATCCGGGTAAAGCTCAAGCAGGATGTGCGGGTTTCCCTCAAACACGTATCGATCATATATGTATGGTTGATACTCGATACAGGATTGCCGAATGTTACGCTGGTTGCCTCTCCTTCTCGCGCTCCTCATGGCCCCGGCCCAGGCCACCGAAGCGGGGTGGGCGCTGCTTCGCAACGGCGGCCAGGTGGTTCTGCTCAACCATGCCGATGCGCCCGGGACGGGCGATCCCGCAGGCTTCGAGATCGGCAATTGCGCCACACAGCGCAATCTTTCCGCACGTGGGCGACAGCAGGCCAAACGCATCGGTGCACTGTTTTTTGCGCGCGCAGCACCCGTCGGCCAGGTCCTGACCAGCCGCTATTGCCGGACGCGGGACACGGCCGAGTTCGCCTTCGGCGACAGCGTCCTGGAGGACTTCGAGCCGCTGGACCAGCTCTCGCCCGACCCTGAAGCCGCCGCGGCGCAAATCGACGCAACACTGGAGCGGATATTGGGCTATACCGGCTCCGGGAATCTCGTAATGGTGACGCACCCTTCCAACATCGAGGCGCTGACCGGCGTGCGGCCCCGCGACGGCGAAGCTGTAATCCTGGCACGCGGCGAGGACAGCGTCAGTGCAGCCGCGCGCATCGCCTTCAACTGAGCACAACGGCCGCTTGCCGCCCATCAGCCCTTTTCCTGCCGCAAAAAACCGATTACAGAGCCGCTCATCCGCAAGCTGAAACGAATCTCCCCACACCGAGGGACCTGCCGTGACCACGACATTCGACAAAGTAGCCGACATTATTTCCGAGACCAGCGAGATCGACCGCGAAAAGATCTCGCCGGAAAGTCATACGATTGACGATCTGGGCATCGATAGCCTCGATTTTCTCGACATCGTCTTCGCCATCGACAAGGAATTCGGGATCAAGGTGCCCTTGGAGAAATGGACCCAGGAGGTCAACGACGGAAAGGTTTCCACCGAGGAATATTTCGTCATGAAGAACCTCTGCTCCAAGATCGATGATCTGGTCGCCGCGAAAGCCGCCTGAGCCCAATCCATCGGGCCGCCCGCGGAACCGCCAGAAAATGAGGCCGATATGAACCCGAACGACGTCGTCATCACCGGCATCGGCATCGTGTCGTCGCTCGGCCTTGGCGTTGAGGAACACTGGAACGCGCTGGCCGACCCGAAACCGGTCCTCGATGGCGAACGCTTCGCGCCCTATGTCGTCCATCCCCTGCCCGAGATCGACTGGAGCACGCAGATCCCGAAGCGCGGCGATCAGCGGCAGATGGAAACGTGGCAACGGCTGGGCACCTACACGGCCGGCCTCGCACTGGCCGATGCGGGCATGAAGGAAGACGAAGCGCTCTGCGCCTCGATGGACATGGTGGTGGCCGCCGGCGGCGGCGAACGCGACATCGATGTCGATCAGGGCATCCTCGATGCCTCGCTGACCCGCAACGACCATGACGTGCTGCTCAACGAGAAGCTGACGACGGAACTGCGCCCTACCCTCTTCCTGGCGCAGCTTTCCAATCTGCTGGCCGGCAACATCTCCATCGTTCACAAGGTCACCGGCTCCTCGCGCACCTTCATGGGTGAGGAAGGAGCGGGCGTTTCCGCCGTGGAAACCGCCGCCGCCCGCATCCGCTCCGGTCAGTCGAGCCACCTTCTGGTGGGTGCGGCCTTCCAGACCGAGCATCCCGACATGCTGCTCGCCTACGAGTTGGCCGGCTTCCTCCAGCGCGGCGACTGGTCATCCGTCTGGGCACGGCACGAACAGGACGGCGGCGGCGTCATCACCGGTTCCGGCGCTGCCTTCCTGGTGCTCGAATCGCGCGAACACGCACAAAAGCGCGGCAGGGAGGCCTACGCCGCTATCGGGCCCGTCGTATCGGGCCGTGCGTCGCGCGAAGATGCAGCATTGGAGACCGGCCTTCGCACGATGGTCGAAACGCTGGGCGATGCGCCGACCCTAGCGCTCTCCGGCGCATCGGGCGCACACTCGGTCACGGCCCTAGAACGGCGCTTGCTCGAGGAGCGGGACAATCTGGCCGTGCGCGGCTTCTCTTCGCTGACCGGCCACCTGAAAGAGGCCCAGTTTCCCTTCGCGGTGGCACTGGCGGCCATGGCCATTCACAAACAGGCGGCCTATCCCGCCTTCGACCCCGACCGCGAAAAATCGACCGACGCCGCACCTTCCACCATATTGGCCACCGCCATCGGCTACAACTGCTTCGAAGGCATGGGCCTCGTGGTCAAGGCCTGACAGAAAGGGCGCGCCCATGAAGACGACCGACAAATTTGGAAGGCCCCTCGTCGCCGTGACAGGCATGGGCGTGGTCACATCGCTCGGCCAGGGCAAGAAGGACAATTGGGAGGCGCTGACCAGCGGCCGCTCCGGCATCCACGCCATCACCCGTTTTCCGGTCGACCACCTGGCGACGAAGATTTCCGGCATGGTCGATTTTCTCGAAGAGAGCGACAAGGGAGCAAGCCGCCTCACCTACGCGCTGGCCGACCTTGCCGCGAGCGAGGCGCTGGCCGAATCCGGACTGCCCGCCACCAATTTCGCCGGTCCGCTGTTTCTGGCCGCCCCGCCCGTGGAGATCGACTGGCACCATCGGCTGAGCCTTTACGCCCGTTCCGACAAGGGCGGAGACTGGCGTAGCCTGATCGAGGCCGCGCGCAAGCTGCGCGACAGCGAACTATTCGACGAAACGCAATTCGCCACGATCGCCGACCGGCTGGCCGATAAATACGGCACGCGCGGCCTGCCCATCACGCTTTCGACCGCATGCGCCTCCGGAGCCACAGCGATCCAGCTCGGCACGGAGGCCATCCGCCGCGGCGAATGCGACCGGGCGCTGGCTATAGGCGCGGACGGTTCGGCGACGGCGGAGGCGCTTATCCGCTTTTCGCTGCTTTCGGCGCTCACCACCCAGAACGATCCGCCGGAAAAGGCATCCAAGCCCTTCTCCAAGGACCGCAGCGGCTTCGTGCTGGCCGAAGGCTCTGGCGCGCTGGTGCTGGAATCCCTGGAAAGCGCGCTGGCGCGCGGAGCCGATGTGCTGGGCATCATGCGCGGCTGCGGCGAGAAGGCTGACGATTTCCACCGCACCCGCTCCAAGCCCGACGGCTCTCCCGCCATCGCCGCCGTGCGCGCCGCCCTCGACGATGCCGGCATGAGCACCGACGAGATCGAGTACATCAACGCCCACGGCACATCGACCCAGGAAAACGAGAAGATGGAGCATCTTTCGCTCTCGACCGTTTTCGGCGAGCGGATCAGCGCCATCCCGATTTCCTCCAACAAATCGATGATCGGCCATACGCTGTCGGCCGCCGGCGCGATCGAGGCGGTGTTCTCCTTCATGACCATGCGCGAAGGCGTGATCCCGCCCACCATCAATTACGAGGTTCCGGACCCGGCGATCGAGCTGGACGTGGTGCCCAATATCAAGCGCGCGGCCGATGTCGCGGCCGTCCTGTCGAACTCGTTCGGCTTCGGCGGCCAGAATGCCTGCCTTGTCATGGCGCGTGAAGCCGGATAAGTCGGCAGCCTTTCAAAGGAACGACATTTCATGCGCGCACTGCAACTCGTCGCCGACCGCAAGCTCGAACTGAGCGAGGTTCCGCCCCCGCCCCCGCCGGGCCAGGGCGAGGTGACGGTCAATATCCGGGCCGTGGCGCTCAACCATATCGATGTGTGGGGCTGGCGCGGAATGGCCTTTGCCAAGCGCAAGCTGCCCCTGACCGTAGGTGCCGAGGCCTCGGGTGTGGTCGACGCCGTAGGCGCTGGCGTGAGCGGCCTCCTGCCCGGCCAACTGGTCTCGATCTACGGTGCGCGCACCTGCGGGCTTTGCCGCCCCTGCCGCGAAGGCCGCGACAATCTTTGCGAACATGTGGGCGGCGTGCACGGCTTCCATCTCGACGGCTTCGCCCAGGAAAAGATCAACCTGCCGGCGCGCCTGCTGGTCCCCGCCCCGCCCGGCGTCGACGAGATCGGCGCGGCGGTGGCGCCCGTGACCTTCGGCACCGTTGAGCACATGCTGTTCGACAACGCGAAGCTGCAGCCCGGCGAGACGATCCTGGTCCACGCAGGAGGCTCGGGCATCGGATCGGCGGCGATCCAGCTCGCCAAGCGCATGGGCTGCACCGTCATCACCACCGTAGGCTCGGATGTCAAGATCGAGCGAGCCAAGGCGCTGGGCGCCGACCACGTCATCAACTACCGCGAAGACCGCTTCGAAGGCGCGGTGCGCAAGATCACCAGGAAGCGTGGCGTCGATGTGGTGTTCGAGCATGTGGGCGCCGACACCTGGGCGGGATCGATGCTCTGCCTGAAGCGCGGCGGCCGGCTTGTCACCTGCGGCTCCACCTCCGGCGTGTCGACCAGCATGAATCTCATGCAGCTCTTCCAGCAGCAATTGAAGCTGTTCGGTTCCTTCGGCTGTCGCATGGAGAACATGGCCGACGCAATGCAGAAGATGGCTGCCGGACTGGTCGCGCCCGTCATCGACACGGAAGTCGGCATCAGTGAGATCGACAAGGCGCTCGCGCGCATGGAAGGGCGCGACGTCTTCGGCAAGATAATCCTGCGCCTCGAATAGGATGAAACCGTTTCTGGTCAGGCTCGGCCGTATGCTCAAGACGGCTGAACACTGGGTGAGCGCCCAGCTCATGCTGGCCATTCTGGCACTGCTGCGCCGACTGCCTCCCGAAAAGGCGCTGGACTTTGCCGAGAATGCCGCGCGCAAGGTCGGCCCGAAACTGGGCCGTCATCGCGTGGCAATGGGCAATCTGCGCCAGGCCTATCCCGACAGAAAGCCCGAGGAACTGGAAACGGTCGCCTCGGACATGTGGGCCAACATGGCGCGTCTGGCGGTCGAGTATGTTTTTCTCGACAAGCTGTTCGACTACGATCCGGACGCCGCCGAGCCCGGCCGGGTGGAGGTCAAGGGCCGCGAGATTTTTGAGCGTGTGCGCGACGAGGACGGTCCGCACATCTTCTTCACCGGCCATCTCGGCAATTTCGAGTTTCTGCCGATAGCCGCCTCGACATTCGGCCTGGGTATAACTTCCCTGTTCCGCGCGCCCAACAATCCCTATGTCGCCGATTACGTTCACAAGACGCGCAGTTCTTCCATGGGAAAGCTGCTCGCATCCCGTTCAGGGGTCGCCTTGCAACTGGCCCGGATTCTGGAAGACGGCGGCAATATCGGCGCACTGGTCGACCAGAAATTCATGCGCGGCGTCCCGACCCGCTTTTTCGGCCGCCCGTGCCAGACGAGCCCGCTGGTGCCGAAACTCGCCCGGCAATATGAGTGCGACGTCTATCCGGCCCGCTGCATCCGCCTGCCCGGCGGCCGTTTCCGGCTCGAAGTTGAAGACAAGCTGACATTGCCGCGCGACGACACGGGCGCCGTTGACGTCGACCGCATGGCCCAGCAGCTCAACGACGTCGTCGAGCGGTGGGTGCGCGAGGATCCCGGCCAGTGGATGTGGTTCCACAAACGCTGGGACATACGTTGATACGTTGCACCAGAGCGAAGACCGGGGCCGCGCTCTACGATGCTCTTCCGATAGATCCCGGATAGCCCTTCGGGCTTCCAGGAACGAGGAGAACCTATCCCGCTCTGCCGCTACAGCTATCAATCCACTACCACGACCCGCGTATTGCCCGGCCCCACCTGCTTGACCAGCGAATAAAGCCGCGCCGCGTTGGACGTATGCAGCCGCACACAGCCGTGCGACGCGGGGCTTCCAAGCCTGCTGATGGCGTTGGTTCCGTGGATCGCATAGCCGCGATGATAGAAGATCGAATACGGCATCGGCGACATGTCGTATTTGCGCGAATGCCACATGCGATGCATGCGCTTCGGCCGCCACTGGCCGCGCGGCGTGACATAGCCGCGCCGTGCGGTCGACACCTTCCAGCGATAGATCACCCGGCCCCGATGTAGCACCGTCATCGTCTGGCTGGAAACGTCCACCTTCGCCACCAGCTTGGCAGCAACACTTTCCCCTCCGGATCCAAACATGATCGCTGCCGCGACCATGGCACCTCCGATAAGCTTTCGCATATCATCCCCCTGCCCATGTTGCGCCGACCAGTATAGTCGGCCCCGCCAACGCAAGAATTAAGCATCAAATGAAAATTTTGTGCAATTATCGGCTGATCATGTCCTGGTGACGAAGCAGGAGGCAGGCTCTGGCGTGATCGGTTGGGCCCTCTGGCCCCTTGCCAGATTGAGCGCCAACCGGCCCAATTCCGCCATGTTCGAGAATCTCTACCGCGCTATAGAAGACCGCACCGAAGAACTCGTTGCGCTGACCTCCGACCTCATCCGCTTCCCCACGGTCAATCCACCGGGTGAGGCCTATACGCCATGCGCCGAATTCATCGCGCGCCGCCTCGCCGCAAAGGGCTTCCAGACGCTGTTCATGCGCGGTGAAGGCACGCCCGGCGACAGCGACCGCTATCCACGGACCAATGTCATTGCCCGCAAGGAAGGCCGCGGTCCCGGCCCGACCGTTCATTTCAATTCGCATATCGACGTGGTCGAGGCCGGCGAAGGCTGGACGATGGATCCTTATGCGGGGCTCGTCCGCGACGGCAAAGTCTATGGGCGCGGTGCCTGCGACATGAAGGGCGGGCTGGCCGCCTCGATCATTGCGGCCGAAGCCTATATCGCCGTCAATCCGGGTTTCTCCGGCGCTATAGAGATTTCGGGCACCGTGGACGAAGAATCCGGCGGCTATGGCGGCGTCGCCTATCTGGCCTCCAAGGGCCTGTTCTCCAAGCCGCGCGTCGACCACGTCATCATTCCCGAGCCGCTGAACAAGGACCGCATCTGCCTTGGTCATCGCGGCGTCTGGTGGGCCGAGATCGAAACCCACGGCTCCATCGCCCATGGCGCCATGCCCTTCCTGGGCGATTCGGCGATCCGCCACATGGGCGCCGTTCTGCATGCCTTCGAGGAAGAGCTTTATCCCGCCCTCGACCGCAAGCAGACCCAGATGCCCGTGGTGCCGGAAGGCGCCCGCCGCTCGACGATGAACATCAATTCCGTCCATGGCGGCCAGACGGAGGACTTCTTCCCCGGTCTGCCGTCGCCCAATGTCGCCGATTCCTGCCGCCTCGTGGTCGACCGCCGCTTCCTGATCGAGGAGGACATCGCCGAGGTGAAGGGCGAAATCGTCGCCATCCTGGAAGGGCTGAAGAAGAAGCGCCCGCGCTTCGACTACGCCATCCGCGACCTAATGGAAGTGCTGCCGACCATGACCGAGCGAGACGCGCCGGTGCCGGAGGCGCTGGCCGGTGCCATTCGCCAGGTGTTCGGCCGCGAGCCGGACTACGTGATTTCACCCGGCACCTACGACCAGAAGCACGTCGCCCGCCTTGGTCATTTGCACGATTGCGTGGCCTATGGCCCCGGCATTCTGGACCTTGCCCACCGCCCGGACGAATGGGTGGGCATCGATGACATGGTGGAATCGGCCAAGGTCATGGCCATCGGCATCGACGCCCTTTTGAACGGGGCCGCCAAGTCCGCCGTATAAGCCGATTTACTCGACAGCCAATTCGCGCTTTCATGCGCGCGATGGCGTTTATGCGGCAAAGCAAGAAGAGGAAGCGTCTTTGTGCGGCCCAATGGACGTACGGCGCTCCAGAGCCGCTCGCAATGTCGGGCGGCTCGCAATTTGGGAGATGAGAAGAATGAAGAAACTGGCTGCATTCCTGGGCGCGACCGCAGTCGTCGCGGCGATGAGCAGCGCGGCATATGCCGCGCGCACGGACCTCGTCCTGGGCGTCGTCCTGGAACCGCCGCATCTCGACCCGACCGCCGGCGCCGCGGCAGCCATCGACGAGATCGTCTACGCCAATGTCTTCGAGGGCCTGACACGCATCGGCCAGAACGGCGAAGTGCAGCCAGCGCTGGCCGAGAGCTGGGAAATCTCCGACGACGGCAAGTCATATACGTTCAAGCTGCGCGAAGGCGTGACCTTTCACGACGGCACCAGCTTCGAGGCCGAGGACGTGAAGTTCACCCTCGAACGCGCCATGGCGGACGATTCGACCAATGCGCAGAAGGTCCTGTTCTCGGCCATCGAAAGCGTGGAGGCGGTCGATCCGGCGACCCTCAAGGTGACGCTCGATCATCCGCAGGGCTCATTCCTCTACAATATGGGCTGGGGCGATGCCGTCGTGGTGGCGCCGGAAACGGCGGACGGCAACAAGGAAAAACCCGTCGGCACCGGCCCCTTCAAATTCGAGAACTGGGCCAAGGGTTCCTCCGTCACCATCGTGAAGAACCCCGACTATTGGGGCGAGCCGGTGGCGCTCGACAAGGCGGAGTTCCGTTTCATCCCCGATGCGGCGGCCGCCATTCCGGCCCTCCTATCGGGCGATGTGCATGCTTTCCCCATGTTCCCGGCCGATGCGGTCACACAGGTCCAGGGCGACCCCCGTTTCGAGGTGGTGATCGGCGCCACCGAAGGCGAAACGATCCTCGCCACCAACAACGGCAAAGAGCCCTTCAACGATTTGAAGGTGCGTCAGGCCATCGCCCACGCGCTCAACCGCGACGAAATCATCATGGGCGCGTCGAACGGCTTCGGCGTTCCCATCGGCTCCCATTTCTCGCCGGCCAACGAGGCCTATGTCGACCTCACCGGCACCTACCCCTACGATGTCGAAAAGGCGAAGGCCCTGCTTGCAGAGGCCGGTTATCCAGATGGCTTTTCCGGCACACTCAAGCTTCCGCCACCGGCTTATGCGCGTCAGGGCGGCGAAGTCGTGGCCTCGCAGTTGCGGGAAATCGGCATCGATCTGGAGATCGTTCCCGTCGAATGGGCGCAATGGCTGGAACAGGTCTTCACCAACAAGGACTATGACCTGACGATCGTCTCCCATACCGAGCCCAACGACATCAACATCTACGCCCGCGACGACTACTACTTCAACTACGACAATGATGCGTTCGACGCGGTGATCGAGGAGCTCGACCGCGTCTCCGATCCGGATAAGCGCAACGAACTATACGCCAAGGCCCAGCGCATCATCGCCGAGGATGCGGTGAACGGCTTCATGTTCCAGCTGCCGAAGACCGGTGTGTGGGATGCGAAGCTGGAAGGCATGTGGGAAAACATGCCGATCCAGGCGAACGACCTGACCGGGGTGCGCTGGGCGGAATGAGCATAACAGGCACGGGTTTGGAGCCGCGCAGGCTGAATCGCAAGACATGATCCCATACCTTGCCAAGCGGCTCCTCACCGGGCTCCTGACGCTGCTTGCCGCTTCCATCATCGTCTTTTCGGTGCTGGAAGTGCTGCCGGGCGATCCGGCGCGCATCATGCTGGGCATGAATGCCAGTCCAGAGGCGCTGGCGGCGCTGCGCATGGAAATGGGCATCGACCAGCCCGTCCTGGCCCGCTACCTTGATTGGGTAGCCGGGCTGGCAACCGGCGATTTCGGCCGGTCCTACACCTATTCGACGCCCGTCATCGACCTGATCGCCGAGCGCGTCGCCGTCTCGCTGCCGCTGGCGCTGCTGGCGCTTGCGCTGTCGACGCTGATTGCCCTGCCGGTGGGCGTCTACGCCGCCTCGCGCCGGGGCACGCTCTCCGACACGCTGACCATGGGGCTGGCGCAGGTGGGTGTGGCCATCCCCAATTTCTGGTTCGCGATGCTGCTCGTCTATGTTTTTGCGGTCGGCTTGCGGCTGGTGCCCGCCGGCGGCTTTCCGGGCTGGGACCAAGGCATCCTGCAAGGGCTGGCGGCCCTCCTGCTACCCGCCGTGTCTCTGGCGCTGCCGCAGGCCGCCATTCTCGCCCGTGTCACCCGTTCGGCAATGCTGGAGGTGCTGGGCGAAGACTATATCCGCACCGCCCGCGCCAAGGGCCTGCCACGGCGGGCGGTTCTGTGGCGGCACGCGCTGCGGAACGCGCTCATCCCGGTGCTGACCATAATGGGCCTGCAGTTCGCTTTCCTGCTTGCCGGCACGATCATCATCGAGAACGTGTTCTACCTGCCGGGGCTGGGCCGCCTCGTCTTTCAGGCCATCAGCCAGCGCGATCTCATCGTCGTGGAAGGCGTGGTCATGCTGCTGGTCGCAACCGTCATTGCGGTGAACATGCTGGTCGACGTGTGCTACGCCATCGCCGATCCAAGACTGAGGACGGCGCGATGAGCCTTGATCCCGTTTTCATCGCGGGGCCTGAACGCCACATTCTGCGCCAGGCGCTCTCCAATCGCTCGTTCCTCATCGGCCTTGCCATCGTCGCGCTTGTGGCGGCCATGGCCATCGTCTCCTTCGTATGGACGCCCCACGATATCACGCGCCTTCAGGTTTCCGACCGCATGCAGGGCCTGTCGCTGGCCTACCCCTTCGGCACCGACCATCTCGGCCGCGACATCCTCTCCATGATCATGATCGGGGCGCGCAATTCCATCGCCGTGGCCATCCTTGCCGTCGGCATCGGCATCGGCCTCGGCGTGCCGCTGGGCTGCTGGGCCGCCGCGCGCGGCGGCTGGCTGGACGAGGCGGTGATGCGCGTCAACGACCTCGTCTTCGCCTTTCCCGCCCTTCTGTCGGCGGTGATGATCACCGCGATCTTCGGCCCCAGCGCGATCAATGCGATCATCGCCATCGGCATCTTCAATGTGCCGGTCTTTGCCCGCGTGGCCCGTGCCGGCGCGCTGGCCATCTGGCCGCGCGAATATGTGCTTGCCGCCCGCGCATCCGGCAAGGGCCGCTTCCTGATCACCGTCGAACACATATTGCCGAATATCGCCAGCGTGCTTCTGGTGCAGGGCACGATCCAGTTCGCGCTGGGCATACTGGCCGAGGCGGGCCTGTCTTATCTCGGCCTCGGCGCACAGCCGCCTATGCCTTCCTGGGGCCGCATGCTGTTCGACGCCCAGACCCGCATGGTAGTGGCCCCTCACCTGGCGCTCTTCCCCGGCCTTGCCATCGTCGTCACCGTGCTCGGGCTGAACCTGCTCGGCGATGGCCTCCGCGACGTGCTCGACCCCCGCGTGAGGCGCCAGCGATGAGCCTGCTCGAGATCGAGAATCTGTCGCTGGACATAGGCGGCACGCCCATCCTGAAGGATATCAGCCTGTCCATCGGGCGGGGTGAGGTCATGGGTCTGGTGGGGGAATCGGGTTCCGGCAAGTCGATGACGGCGCTTGCCGTCATGGGGCTTCTGCCACACGCCGCCCGTGCCAGGGGCAGCATCATGTTCGACGGAATAGACCTTGTGGCCGCGCCCGAGGCGGCCATGTGCCGGCTGCGCGGCGACGATCTGGGCATGGTCTTCCAGGAGCCGATGACGGCGCTCAACCCGGTCAAGACCATAGGCGAGCAGGTGGCGGAGGGCATTCGCTGGCATACCGGCGCCAACAGGGCCGACGCCGAGACGCGCGCCCGCGCCATGCTCCATCGCGTCGGCCTGCCCGAAGCGCAATTTCCGCTGACCCGCTATCCGCACGAGCTTTCCGGCGGCCAGCGCCAGCGCGTGGTGATCGCCATCGCCTGCGCGCTGAAGCCCAAGCTGCTGATCGCCGATGAACCCACCACCGCGCTCGACGTCGTGTTGCAGGCGCAGATCCTCAAGCTCTTGAAGAGCCTGGTGGCGGAGGACGGAATGAGCCTGCTTCTCATCTCCCACGATCTTGCCGTGGTGGCGGATATGGCCGAACGGATCACCATCATGCGCCATGGCGAGGTGATGGAGGCCGGCAACACCAAGCAGACGCTGTCGCAGCGTGCCCACCCCTATACGAGGCAGCTTGCCGAAGCCTCCACCCATGTTCCCCATCGCCCGCAATCACCCGGCCAATCCAAGCCCGCGCCCTTGCTGCAGGTAAAGGAGGTCGTGCGCGATTATCCGGTGCGCGCGCGTCGGCTTTTCACGCGCCCCGCGCCCTTCCGCGCGGTCGACCATGTCTCGTTCGAACTGCCCGCCGGGCGTTCGATGGCGCTGGTCGGGCGGTCGGGCTGCGGAAAATCCACCCTCGCCCGTATGATCCTGGCGCTGGATCGCCCGACGGCGGGCTCCATTCGTTTTCAGGGCGAAGCGCTGGAGGATAAGAGCGAGGATGCGCTCAGGCCGCACCGCCGCAACATGCAGGTCGTGTTCCAGGACCCCTACGGCTCCTTCAACCCGCGCCACAAGGTGGAACGGCTCGTCGCCGAGCCCCTGCACCTTTTGGACCGCAGGCCGTCGCCGGCGGAGCGCCGCGAGAGCGTGGCCGAGGCCCTGTCGCAGGTAGGGCTTTCGCCTGCCGACATGGAGAAATACCCGCATGAGTTCTCGGGCGGCCAGCGCCAGCGCATCTCCATCGCCCGCGCCATCATCACGAGGCCCAAGCTGATCGTGGCCGACGAGCCTGTCTCCGCGCTCGACGTTTCCATACGCGCCCAGGTGCTCGACCTCTTCGCCGACCTCAACGCCAGGCTCGGCGTGGCCTATCTCTTCATCACCCACGACCTGACCGTGGCGCGCGCCATTACCGACGAGGTGATGGTGATGCATGACGGCAGGATCGTCGAACGCGGGCCGACGGCGCGCGTGCTCCATCACCCCGAGACCGTGCCCGCCCGCGCCCTCATCGATGCCGCCCCCGATCTCGAACGCGCCCTGCAGAGGCAAGGCGCCGCCTGAGGCGCAAGGACGCTGCGCTAAAGCATTTTGCAGTCAGATGGAATCATCTGACGTCCGCATAAATGCGGAAAAACAAGAAGATAGAGCGCCATGCGTCCGAACGGACGCATGGCGCTCTAGATTCCATCTTCCTCGATGTCCAAGAGCACGGCAACGCGGCTGCGGGCCCGCTCGATATGCGGCTTCAGCGCCTCGTCGTGTCGGCAGATGGCCATGATCGTGCGGCCGAGAGCCACCTTTTCCGGCCGGGGCTTTTCCTGAAAATGCGCCGCCGCGCCGGCCGCACCCGCCTCGCCGAGGGCGCGCAAGGAGACGTAGATTTCCAGGAAATCCGCTTCATTGAGGCCGAAGGCGCGGCGGGCGACCCGTCGCAGCACCGTCATCGTATTCTTGTCCGGTGCGCCGTCCGACAAGACCAGCCGCAGGAGCAGCAACACTTCAGCGGCATCTGCCGCCGGGTCAGCAGCGGGTGCGGAGGGAACCTCGCGGTCCGGTTCTTTTGCGGAAACCATGCCGCCCCTTTCCGACTTCCGGTGCTGGCACAAGCGAAATCTCCTTGCACCTGGCGCCGGTCTGTGATGCAAGTCCGCCTCTTGCCTTTGCAGGTTAATATTGCCAAATGTTTGACATATTCGGTGAAACGCTCGTTCTCCTTGCTTTCGCCGCTTTTTTTGCCGGCTTCATCGACGCGATTGCAGGCGGCGGTGGTCTGGTAACGATCCCTGCCCTGCTTCTGGCCGGCTTCAGCCCCATAGAATCACTCGGCACCAACAAGTTGCAGGGCCTTTTCGGCTCCGGCTCTTCGGTGATCGCCTACGCAGCCAAGGGCCATGTCGACCTCAAGGCACAATTGCCGTGGGCGCTGCTTTCGTTTCTCGCCTCCATCGGCGGGGCGGCGCTCGCGACCATCCTGCCCGGCGCGGTTCTTGAAACGATACTGCCGCTGCTTCTGATCGGCATCGCCGTCTATTTCGCGCTAAAGCCCGATATGGACGATCTCGACCGGATACGCCGCATTTCGCCCGCCTTGTTCGGCTTCACGGTCGTGCCTCTGATCGGCTTTTACGACGGCGCGTTCGGGCCGGGAACCGGCTCCTTTTTCATGATCGCCTTCGTCGCCTTTGCCGGCTTCGGCGTCTTGAAGGCGACCGCGCACACCAAGCTTTTGAACTTCTCGTCGAATGTCGGCGGCTTCCTTGCTTTCGCGCTGGCGGGGGCGGTGGTCTGGAAGGCCGGGCTCGTCATGGGCGCGGCGCAATTCGCCGGCGCGCGGCTCGGCGCCTCGCTTGCCATGAAGAACGGCGCTAAGCTCATCAAACCACTGCTGGTGATCACCTGCATCGCGCTCGCCATCAAGCTCCTGACCGAGGACGGGAACCCGATCGCCGCCTATATTGGCCTATAACCGCCCGGTCAGCCTAGGAATTCACGCAGGCACAACTTTGTCGCGAGGATCCTATGACACTCAATGCACCGACCAAGCTCGTATTCCTGATCTCCCTTCTGATCGCCATCATCGCGCTCGTCGGCGCTTTCGGCTTCCTCGCGATGATTCCGATCTCGGCCGTCTGGATCATGACAGCCGCCTATGCGCTGCTGGCCCTGGCCTGCGTCTTGAGGGGAATCTAGCCCGCGCGAATACGCCAAAGGCTTCTGAGCTGGAACGAAGTGCGCTATCCTGCCCCGCATGGAGCGTACTTCCGACTTGGACGGGCCGGCGCCGCCTTCGACCGCCGACTGCCACTTTCTGCGCCGCCCGCCGCCACCGGCACTGGCTGGCGATGTCGTAGACATCTGCGACTATCGCGAGACCCGCCGGGCGCATTTCAGACAGCGCGGGCCAGCCTCTCTGGTCGTTCCGCTGGTCATCAGCTTCGGCGACCCCTTCGTCATCGGCCTCGGCCGAATGGCGGCGACGCATGAGCGGTATGGCACCTTTGCCGCCGGGCTTTTCGCAGGCCCTGTCTATATCGACAGCTTCGGCGCATCGGCATGTGTCCAGGTGAATTTTACCCCAAGGGGCGCACGGCGCTTTTTCGGGATGCCCTTGAGCGAACTGACCGCCCGCATGATCCCGCTCGACGCGCTTTTGGGCTCCGACGCAGAACGCCTGCGCGAAAGGCTGGCGCTCGAAAGAGCGCCCGTGCGCAGGCTGGACATCGTCGCCCGGTTCGTCGCCGACCGGCTTGCCGCCGCTCCCCCGCCCTGCGCTGCCGTCGGGCGGGCTATGGCCATGGTGGAATTCAGCCGTGGAAGGCTGCCCGTCGGCAGGATCGCGGCAGAAATCGGCTGGGGCCGCAAGCATCTCAACGAGCGCTTCAAGGCCGAGATCGGCCTTGGCCCGAAAGCGGTGGCCCGCATCGTCCGACTGGGCGCTACCATGCAAGCCATCGACAAGGCGCCCGTCCGCTGGGCAGAGATCGCCGACAGCGGCGGCTACTCCGACCAGGCGCATTTCATTCGTGAATGTCGGGCACTGGCCGGCGTCTCCCCGGCCGCCCTCCAGGATCTGCCGGCCCTCGGCTGACACCTAGGCCGAACAAGCGCGCAGGTAACATTTCTTCAAGACCGGGCTGGCGCAGCCGGCCTATCTTCGCGCGATCGACATCGGGAGAAACATCATGAATGAAAGCACTCGCCAGGCCCCTTCCATCTTTCCGACATTCCGCTACCGCGATGCCTCCGCCATGGTCGAATGGCTGGAAAAGGCGCTGGGTTTCACGGCCCGGGAAAAGCATATGGACGGAAACCGGGTGGCTCATGCCGAAATGGTGTTGGGCGCCTCGATCGTCATGCTGGGCGATGCGGCCGACGACGCCTATGGCGCGATGGTCGGCACATCGGGAGCAACCGGCGGAAAATCCACCTATATCGCCGTCGAGGACGCCACTGCAGCTTACGAGAAGGCCAAGGATGCGGGGGCGGAAATACTCCAGAAACTGGTGGAGCGATCCTATGGCAGCACCGAATTCATCTGCCGCGACCCCGAAGGCAATGTGTGGTGCGTCGGCACCTATTGGCCCAAGGCCGGCAACGTATCCTGATCGGCCTTTACCGTGCCAGCGCGAACAGACCGCTGCAGTCGAGATGTTGTTCCAGCGCGTCGGCGATCCCGTCGAGCGCGGTCTCCAGGCGCTCACGATAACCGGCGCTGGCCGCTTGGACGCCATAACCGGCAAGGAAGGCGCGGCGATAGGCATCGGCGGTGAAGATGCCATGCAGATAGGTGCCCCATACGCGCCCGTCCGCTGACGTCGCGCCCTCCGGCCGCCCCTCGACCAGCGCTACGGGCCGGGCGCAGTCGGGCCCGCTCGTCCGCCCCATATGTATCTCATAGGCGGAAATGGGCAGATCGCCGGCCACCGAAAGGGCGGTGACACCCTTAACCTTTTTTTCGGCGGCCATCACGGTATCGACATCGAGGAGGCCCAGGCCCTTTTCCTCGCCGCCGGCCCCGTCGTGGCCCTCGGGATCGCGCACCAGCCGGCCGAGCATCTGGAAGCCGCCGCACAGGCCGATCACCGACCCGCCGCGCCCGTGATGACGCAGGATGTCCTCGTCCCAGCCCTGGGCGCGCAGGAAGCGCATGTCGGCGACCGTCGACTTGGTGCCCGGCAGCACGATCAGGTCCGCATCGCGCGGCAGCGCGCGCCCCGGCGGCACGAAAACTACCTCCACGCCGGGTTCGGAGCCGAGCGGGTCGAGATCGTCGAAATTGGCGATGCGCGACAGCTTGGGAACGGCGATCCGCAATTGGACATCCGTACCCGTCGCCGCCCGCCGGTCGAGCGCGACCGCATCCTCGGGCGGCAGATGCGCCACCTGCGGCAGCCACGGTACGACGCCGAACGAGCGCCAGCCGGTGAAGCGGGTGATGGCTGACAGCCCGGCGTCGAACAATGAAACATCGCCGCGGAACTTGTTGATGATGAAACCCTCGATCGCCGCGCGGTCGCCTTCCGGCAGGATCAAATGGGTTCCGGCCAGCGCCGCGATCACGCCGCCCCGGTCTATGTCTCCCACCAGGATAACGGGCACGCCGGCCCTGGTGGCAAAGCCCATATTGGCGATATCGCGGTCGCGCAGATTGATTTCGGCCGGCGACCCGGCGCCTTCGACGATGACGAGGTCGGCGTCCTCACCCAGCTTGCGCCAGGAATCCATCACCGCCGCCAGCAATTGCTCCTTCAGCGCGCCATAGGCCGAGGCCTTCGCCTCGCCGAAGACGCGACCCTGCACGACGATCTGAGCACCGACATCGCTCTGCGGCTTGAGCAGGACGGGGTTCATGTGCACGTTCGGCCTGACGCCGCACGCCAGCGCCTGGAGCCATTGCGCCCGGCCGATTTCCCCTTCCACATTTGCCGCAGGAATCTCGGCGATCGCCGCGTTGTTCGACATGTTCTGCGGCTTGAAGGGACGCACCGTCAGCCCGCGATTGCGCGCCGCGCGGCAAAGGCCGGCCACCAGCACGGATTTGCCGACATCCGAGCCCGTTCCCTGCAGCATGATGGCGCGCGCCATGGAATCTCCTTCTGCACACCGACTGTGTGCGCCTTCGGATTGCGTACCCGACCCAATGCACTAGACTGCCGGATAAGAAAAGATGCCGGCAACCAGCATTTAGCAGTCAGGTGGAATCACTTGAAGTCAGCAAACATGCGGAAAAACAAGGAAGAGCGCTGTACGTTCAAGCGGACGCACAGCGCGCTGGGAGGATGAGATGGATGCCAAAGTCGAAAGCGGCAGCGAAGCTTTTTCGCTGAACGCGGATCAGCGTGCAATCCAGGAAATGAGCCAGGCTTTCGCGGCGGACCGCGTCGCCCCCCATGCCCTGGAATGGGATGAAAAGCGGCATTTTCCCGCCGATGTCATCCGCGAGACAGGGCCGCTCGGCTTCGGCGGCATCTATGTGCGCGACGATGTTGGCGGCTCGGCGCTTGGCCGGCTGGACGCAGTGCTGATCTTCGAGGCACTCGCCGCCGCCTGTCCCGGCTTTTCCTCCTTCATCTCCATCCACAACATGGCGGCCTGGATGATCGACGTCTTCGGCAATGAGGAACAGCGCAAACGCTTCCTGCCGAAACTCACCAGCATGGAGTGGCTGGCCAGCTATTGCCTGACCGAGCCAGGCGCGGGTTCCGACGCGGCAGCGCTCAAAACCCGGGCCGTCAAGTCGGGCGATCACTATGTGATCAATGGCTCGAAACAATTCATCTCGGGCGCCGGCGTCAGCGACATCTATGTGACCATGGTGCGCACCGGCGAGGACGGGCCGAACGGCGTCTCCACTCTTGTCATACCGAAGGACGCTCCGGGACTCTCCTTCGGGCCGGCGGAAAAGAAGATGGGCTGGCATATGCAGCCCACGCGGCAGGTCGTTTTCGAGGATTGCCGGGTCCCGGTAGAAAACCTTCTCTCCGATGAGGGTCAGGGTTTCCGGATCGCCATGGCCGGGCTCGACGGCGGCCGTCTCAACATCGCCGCCTGCTCGCTCGGCGGCGCGCAATCGGCCGTCGACAAGGCGGTCGCCTACACGGGAGAGCGCGAGGCTTTTGGCCAGAAGATCAACCGCTTCCAGGGACTGCAATTCAAGCTGGCCGACATGGAGACGAACCTCAACGCATCGCGCATGTTGCTCTATACGGCGGCCGCAAGGCTGGATGCCAAGGCGCCCGATGCCTCCAAATGGTCCGCCATGGCGAAGCGCTTTGTCACCGACACCTGTTTCGACATCGCCAACGATGCACTGCAGCTCCATGGCGGCTACGGCTATCTGCACGAATACGGCCTGGAAAAACTGGTGCGCGACCTGCGCGTCCACCAGATCCTGGAAGGCACCAACGAGATCATGCGCGTCATCGTCGCGCGGCACATGGTGGGAAGGAGTTAGGGAGTAGGGAATGGGGCAGCAAGGCAATAGGAAGGCCGCCATATCCGGTGCCGGACGTTCTCACTGCCCTATTCCCATACTGCCTTGCTCCCTTGCTGCCCACCCCACTGGAGGAACCTCACATGGCCACCATTGCATTCATCGGCCTCGGCAATATGGGCAATCCCATGGCGGCCAATCTGGTCAAGGCCGGGCACGCGGTGACCGGCTACGATCTGGTCGCCGACAATCTGAAGAAGGCCGAAAGCAACGGCGTTTCCGTTGCCGGCAGCGCCCATAAGGCCATTGCCGGCACGGAGATCGTCATCACCATGCTGCCGGCTGGAGCGCATGTGATCTCGGTCTATGAAGACCTCGCGCCCCGCGCGCCGAAGGGAACGCTCTTTATCGATTCGTCCACCATCGACGTGGCATCCGCCCGCCGCGCCCATGAGATCGCCGCGGCGAACGGTCACCTTTCGGTCGACGCCCCCGTCTCGGGCGGCGTCGGCGGCGCGGAAGCCGGCACGCTGACCTTCATGGCGGGCGGCGGCGAGAAAGCCTTCGCAAGGGCCCGGCCGGTGCTCGACGCCATGGCCGGCAAGATCGTGCATTGCGGCGACGCCGGGGCCGGCCAGGCCGCCAAGATCTGCAACAATATGATCCTCGGCATTTCGATGATCGGGGTGTGCGAGGCTTTCGTGCTGGCCGAGAAGCTGGGCCTGTCGCACCAGGCGCTGTTCGACGTCGCGTCGACGTCGTCCGGCCAGTGCTGGTCGCTCACCACCTATTGCCCGGTTCCCGGCCCCGTGCCCGCCTCGCCCGCCAACCGCGACTACAAGCCCGGCTTTGCCGCCGGCCTGATGCTCAAGGATTTGCGCCTGGCGCAGGAGGCCGCGGGCAGCACGGGTGCCGCCACGCCGCTCGGCGCCGAGGCCGCTCAGCTCTACGCCCTCTTCGAATCCATGGGCAATGGAGGCGCGGATTTCTCCGGCATCATCAACTTCCTGCGCGGGAAAGCTGCACCGTCGCCGTAATGCACGAGCATGGCGCGAAACCTTACCCAATCGTAAAACTGCAGAAAAAACAGCAAATTAAGATTTGCGAAAGCACTTGCTAACCTCCCGGTAACGATGTCCGGCTAAAACGGTCTTCGAGGCGGACATCAAGGCCTCCAAGTGCTCCGGAAAAGGTCTCGCGTACCGGAGACAAGGGCCTGCCAGCGTATCGTATCAGGCAAGGTTTCCGCTTATGTGTGTGCGTAATGCCGCGTCTCTCCCCGCCCGGAGAGCGCGGCTTTCGCATATCGGCGATCCCACATGCCGTCCTCAGACCGGGCGGAACGCCTCGTCCACCGGCGGCCGCAAGCCGTTCGCCAGCCTGTTGGTCTCGTTGGCCATGCCGACGACGGCCATCACCTCCATGAGCTGGGCTTCGCTCATGCCCTTGGCGCGCGCCGAGGCGGTGTGGGAGTAGGTACAGTAGGTGCATCCATTGGTGGCCGAGACGGCAACATAGATCATCTCCTTCACCAGCGGATCGAGCGCGCCGGGGCCCATCACCTCCTTGACGCTTTCCCAGGTCCGCTTGAGCAGCGCCGGATCGTGCGCCAGCACCTTCCAGAAATTGTTCACCCAATCCGTCCCGCGCGTCTGCATAATGTCGTCATACACCGCGCGAACCTCGTCGTTCGCCACTTCATATTCCACCAGCGGCACCACGGGCCCATCCATCGTCGCCTCCTCGATTGCGCGGCCGGAGTATAACTCCGGCCGCCATTGCTACGTCAGGTCTCACGCAAGTCGATCTCCGCCTTGTCCAGCGCCCTGACGATACGGTCGCAGGCCATGTCGATCGTCTCCCTTGTCCAGATCAGCGGCGGCGACAGGATCATCGTATCGCCGACGGCGCGCATCATCATGCCTTCCGCGATTGCGTGGTCGCGCACGGCCACGGCCGCCGCGCCGCCGCCGTCGAAGCGCTTCCGCGTGTCCTTGTCGCTGACGATCTCGATGGCGCCCATCAGGCCGAAGCTGCGCGTCTCGCCGACGATGCCATGGCCGGCCAGGCGCTCTTCCAGCGCCTCGGCGAAATAGGGGCCGGTATCCTCGCGCACGCGCTCGATGAGGCCTTCGCGCACGATGATCTCGAGGTTCCTCAGCGCCACTGCGCAGGCCACCGGATGCCCCGAATAGGTGTAGCCGTGATAGAACTCGCCGCCCTTTTCCACCAGCGTGGCGGCGATGCGGTCGCCCACCAGAAGCGCCGAGAGCGGCTGATAGCCGGAGGTGAGCGCCTTGGCCGTGGTGATCGTATCGGGCTCCAGCCCCAACCTCTGGGCGGCGAACCATTCTCCCGTGCGGCCGTAGCCGGTGATCACCTCGTCGAGCATCAGGAGCACATCGTGCTTCTTGCAGATGCGGTCTATCTCCGGCCAATAGCTTTCCGGCGGAACCTTCACGCCGCCCGCCCCCATAGCCGGTTCGCCGATAAAGGCGGCGACGTTCTCTGGGCCGGATTCCAAAATGGCGTCCTCGACCGCTCTGGCCGCGCGCAGTCCGAAATCATGGTCGCTCTCGCCCTTCTCCTTCAGCTCGAACGCATAGGGCGGCATGACATGAGCGATATTGGGCACCGCGCCGTGGAGCTGTCCGTGCATGGCCTCCATTCCGCCGAGCGAGGTGCCTGCGATGGTCGAGCCGTGATAGGCCCATTTTCGCGATATGATGCGGTTCTTCTGCGGCTTCCCCTCCAGCGCCCAATAGTGCCGCACCAGCCGCAGCGCCGTGTCGTTGGCCTCCGACCCCGACGAGCCGTAAAATACCTGGTTGACGTTCTTCGGCGCGATCTCCGCCAGCTTTTGCGCGAGCAGCACCGGCGAAGGCGTGGAGCAGCGGAAGAAGGAGTTGTAGTAGGGCAACTCCTTCATCTGGGCATAAGCCACGTCGGCAAGCTCGTCGCGGCCATAGCCGATATTCACGCACCAAAGGCCGGCCATGCCGTCGAGAAGCTCATTGCCTTCGGTATCGTAGACGAAGGGGCCTTGGGCGTGGGTGATGATGCGCGCGCCCGCATCACGCAGATCCTTATGATCGGTGAAAGGATGCAGATGGTGCGCGGCATCGATGTCCTGAAGCTGCTTCAGGGAAAAGTTCTGATACGTCATGGGATTGGCGTCTCCGTTTGAATCGTTCCGGCAAGGGCCGGGCGGCGTTTCAAACGGAACGCGGCGGCGAGTATCCGATGCGGGCGCACAGCCGCAGAAGCTCCGCATGCCGTGTGCGCGGCGATGGCTTTGCGGCTGGCGCGATGTGCCCGAGCTTTTTCATGCGCCCAATGTAGCGGGTGCCGGCACCGGCAATCAAGCCGAACCGGCATCTGCCTCAAAAGGCCTTTTCGCGTCGCGCGATGTCGCATCTGTTGCCCTTTCCGTCGCCGCTCCCGTGTTCTGCGACCGAGGACGGGTCCATCATTCCGCTGTTCCAGGAGGATGAGGCGCTTGATGACCGAATTCAGCACGCCGAACGAAACCGCGCCGGAGCCGGGCCGCACCCGCCGCGGCGGGCGCACGGGAAAGCGGAATGGCGCTTCCGGCTTCTCCCAGCCGGCTTTCCAGCAGATCAAATCGCCCTTCCCCTGCACCCCGATCGTTTCCGATGACGAGCTGGAATCCATTCACCTCGCCTCGCTGCGCGTGCTTTCGGAGATCGGCCTGGAGGTGCTCCACGATGAAGCGCGTGCGATCATGAAGGAGCACGGCGCGGACGTTCGGCCGGACACCCATCGCGTCCATTTCGACGCCGAGCTGATCGCCGGGCTGATCGCCCATTGCCCGTCCGAATACACGCTCCACGCCCGCAACCCCGCCCATGACCTGCATATGGGCGGCAACAGCATGATCTTCTCGCAGATCGGCTCGGCGCCCAATTGCTCCGACACGGACCGGGGCCGCCGGCCGGGGAACCAGGCGGATTTCCGGAATTTCATCAAGCTCGCCCAGATGCACAACATCATCCACTGCATCGGCGGCTATCCGGTCGAGCCGATCGACGTGCATCCTTCGGTCCGCCATCTGGAATGCCTGCGCGATATCGTGACGCTGACGGACAAGGTTTTTCACATCTATTCGCTGGGCAAGGAGCGCAACGTGGACGGCATCGAGATAGCGCGCATCGTGCGCGGCCTCAGCCGCGAGCAGTTGCAGGAGCAGCCTTCCTGCATGACCGTCATCAACACCAATTCCCCGCTCAAGCTGGATGTTCCGATGATGGAAGGCATCATCCAGATGTCCTCCATGGGGCAGGCCGTCATCATCACGCCCTTCACGCTGGCCGGCGCCATGGCCCCCGTCACCATTGCCGGCGCGGTCGTCCAGCAGAACGCCGAGGCGTTGGCGGGGCTCGCCTTCAGCCAGATGGTCAGGAAAGGCGCGCCCGCCGCCTATGGCGGCTTTACCTCCAATGTCGACATGCGCTCCGGCGCCCCGGCCTTCGGCACGCCGGAATACATGAAGGCGCAATTACTGGGCGGCCAGCTCGCCCGCCGCTACGACATCCCCTATCGCAGCTCCAATGCCTGTGCGGCGAACACGGTGGACGCGCAAGCCGCCTATGAAAGCGTGTTCTCGCTGTGGGGCTGCGTCCAGTCCGGCACGAACTTCGTCAAGCATGCCGCCGGCTGGCTGGAGGGCGGGCTGTGCTGCTCCTACGAGAAGATGATGCTCGACATCGACCTCCTGCAGATGGTGGCCGAGTTCCTCACCCCGCTTGACCTCTCGCCGGATGCGCTGGCGGTCGATGCGATCCGCGACGTTGGCCCCGGCGGCCACTTCTTCGGCTCGCCGCACACCCAGGCCCGCTACAAGACCGCCTTCTACGCCCCCATCATCTCGGACTGGCGCAATTACGAAAGCTGGGCGCAGGCCGGCGCCCCCACGGCCATCGAACACGCCAACCGGCTATGGAAAGAGCGCCTCGCCCAATACGAGGAACCGCCCCTCGACCCGGCCATCCGCGAAGAACTCGACGATTTCGTCGCCCGGCGCATCCGCGAAGGCGGCGCGCCCACGGATTTTTAAGCCGATGCGCACCCGTCGACCCCCACTCCGATCCGCTTCGCGGACCACCTCTCCCCCGCTCGACGGGGGAGAGGAAGAGCCGGCCGCAACCTCAGGCACCCTTCCTCTCCCCCCAGCGGGGGGAGAGGTGGCCCGCAGGGACGGAGTGGGGGAAGACGCCGCCGCCACGCGAAGCCGCCGGAAAGCGGGCGTCACCAAACGCGCTCGTCAGCTCCGCCAGACCGATAATGAAGCGGAAGCCTTGCTCTGGCTGGAGTTGAAGCTGCGCAGGTTGGGCGGTTTCAAATTTACGCGCCAGTTCCCCATCGGCCCCTTCTTCGCTGACTTCGCTTGCCGGGAACGATGGCTCGTCGTCGAGGTCGACGGCAGTCAACATATCGAAAGTGCACATGACCGCAGGCGCGATGAGTTCATGCGTTCCCACGGCTACTCCGTGCTGCGCTTTTGGAATGTCGTCGTTCTGCAGCAGCGAAGCACGGTCTGCGAAACAATCCTTGCAGCCCTGGAGGGCCGCCTTGCCGAGGACGTCAGCGCTCCCAACCTGCGCTTCATACACGCCCCAAGATCAATTTCAGGTACGGACATAAGCAAATGAAATCCCACGCAAAAGCGGTTGTCATCGGTGGCGGCGTCGTTGGCTGCTCGGTCCTCTACCACCTCGCCCGCGCCGGCTGGCGGGACGTCCTGCTCATCGAGCGCTCGGAGCTTACCTCCGGTTCTTCCTGGCATGCCGCCGGCGGTTTCCACACGCTGAACGGCGACCCGAACGTCGCCCGGCTGCAGGCCTACACCGTGCAACTCTACAAGGAGATCGAGGAGCTTTCCGGGCAGTCCTGCGGCCTGCATCTGACCGGCGGCGTGATGCTGGCCGACAGCCCGGAGCGCATGGATTTCCTGCGGCTGGCCCATGCCAAGGGTCGCTATCTCGGCATGGAGACGGAACTGATCACGCCGTCGGAAGCCAAGGCGATGTTCCCGCTGATGGACGAGACGCATTTCGTCGGCGCCATGTGGGATCCGGTGGAAGGCCATCTCGACCCCTCAGGCACAACCCACGCCTATGCCAGGGCCGCGCGCAAGCTCGGCGCCGAGATCGTGCTTCGGAACCGTGTGACCGAGCTTACCCAGGAGCCGGACGGCACGTGGAACGTCGTCACCGAGCAGGGCACGGTAAAGGCCGAGCATGTGGTCAATTGCGGCGGCCTGTGGGCGCGCGAGGTGGGACGCATGGTTGGGCTGGAACTGCCGCTTCTGGCCATGGAGCACATGTATCTGCTCACCGAGCCCATGCCGGAGGTGGAAGAATTCAACCGCTCCACTGGCCGCGAGATGATCGGCGTCATCGATTTCAAGGGCGAAATCTATACGCGGCAGGAGCGCAACGGCATCCTGCTCGGCACCTATGAGAAGGCGGCGAAACCCTGGTCGCCGCGCCAGACGCCATGGGATTTCGGCCACGAGCTTCTGGAGCCCGACATCGACCGCATCGCGCCTTCGCTGGAAGTGGGCTTCCGCCATTTCCCGGCGCTGCAGAATGCCGGCATCAAGCAGATCATAAACGGCCCCTTCACCTTCGCGCCCGACGGCAACCCGCTGGTCGGGCCCGTGCAGGGGCTGACCAATTTCTGGTGCGCCTGCGCCGTCATGGCCGGGTTCAGCCAGGGCGGCGGCGTGGGGCTGGCGCTTGCCAACTGGATGGTCGACGGAGATCCCGGCTTCGACGTCTGGGGCATGGATGTCGCCCGCTTCGGCGAGTGGGCAAGCCTTCGCTACACCAACGCCAAAGTGCGCGAGAACTATTCCCGCCGCTTCTCCATCCGCTTCCCCAACGAGGAACTGCCCGCCGCTCGTCCCGCGCAGACGACGCCCCTCTACGACATCATGACCCGCGACAACAATGCGGTGATGGGCGATTCCTGGGGGCTGGAAACGCCGCTCTGGTTCGCGCCCAAGGGCACGGCGCCGAAGGATATCGTCTCCTTCCACCGCTCCAACGACTTCGAGCATGTGGGAGAAGAGGTGCGCGCCGTGCGCGAGCGCGTCGGCGTCACGGAGATCGCCAATTTCGCCAAGTACGAGGTCACGGGCCCCGGCGCGGAAGACTTCCTCAACCGACTGATGACCAACAGCATGCCGAAGACGGGCCGCATCGTGCTTTCGCCCATGCTCAACGAATTCGGCAAGCTCATCGGCGATTTCACCATCGCCAAGGCGCAAGAAGAGCGGTTCATGATCTGGGGCTCGTCGGCGGCGCAGGTCTATCACATGCGCTGGTTCGAAAAGCACCTGCCTGGGGACGGATCGGTTCGCATCCACCGTTTCGACCAGACGCTGGTGGGTCTTTCCATTGCCGGTCCGCAATCACGCGCCGTGCTGGAAAAGCTCGCCGACATCGACGTATCAAGAGATGCCTTCCGCTTCATGGATTTCCGCCAGATGGCGGTGGCCGGCTGCCCCTGCATGGTCAACCGGCTGACCTATACAGGCGATCTGGGCTACGAGATATGGATGCCGCCCGCCTATCAGCGCCAGGTGTATATGGCGATAAAGGAGGCAGGTGCGCCATTCGGCATCGCCGATTTCGGGATGCGCGCCCTGCTGTGCATGCGGCTGGAAAAGAACTTTCCGACATGGTTCCGCGAGTTGCGGCCGATCTACGGCCCGTACGAAGGCGGCATGGGCCGGTTCGTCAAGCTCGAGAAGAACGATTTCATCGGACGCGAGGCCGCCGCCAGGGAGCAGGCCGAGGGCCCGAAGCTTCGGCGGGTTTCGTTTGTCGTCGCGGTGTCGGACGCCGATGTGATGGGCGACGAGCCCATATGGGCCCGCGTGAACGGGCGCGAATTCGGCACCGTCGCAAAATCCCATGGCTTCGGCGCACAGCGCTTCGGCGCGGATGGTGGTGAGATCGAGGGCCGCGCCGCGCCGGACGGATCGGGCGGTGCGTCCTCAGTCAGGGGCATCGAGGATGGCGCCTGGCGCGTGGTCGGCTGGGTCACTTCGGGCGGATACGCGCATTATGTACGCAAATCCATGGCACAGGGCTACGTGCCGGCCGAACTCGCCGAGGATGAAAGCGAAGGCCTGTTCGAGATCGAAATCCTCGGTCACCGCCGCCCAGCCCGCATCAATATCGATCCGCCCTTCGATCCGGTGGGCGAGCGGATGAGGGGGTGAGGTGGCGCAGATCAGTCGCCCAGCGCCAGCACTTGCCGCAGGACGCGTATATCGTTGGGCGCGGTATATCTGGAGGTGATGTAGGGCAGGCCCTTGCGCCGGGCCGTCCAGCCGACGGCGACAAGCTCCGCCGCATATGGCTCGAAACGCTGGATCAGGGCCCAACTCCGGCAATCGACCGTGCACAGATCCGCCCTGCCCTCCGCCACCGCCTGCGCCGAGGCACGATGTGAGCCCGTCTCGACGGTCTCCGCGAACAGGCCTGCATCGCTGTCGATATCCTGCATGAGCGCGAGATAGCCGGACATCGAAACCGGTTCGTTATAGGCGATGCGCGCGCCTTTCATCCGGTCCAGCGGCAGCAAGGCGTTTCCCTCCAGGGGAGCGGCGACGCTTCTTTCGGCGCCCTCGCCCCGCCGCATCAGGACGGCGCTGGAATAGCAGGCCCCGGCACCACCCTCGCAGGACGAATAGTCGGGCTGGCCGACCAGTTGCACATGCTCATGCAGGCCCGCATTCATCGGGCCCCAGCAGGTCTGCGCCAAAAGCAGGTCCGGATGATGCCACAGTGCCTGCAGGTCCAGTTCGTCGGACGGCAGGTCCGCCGGATCGGCGGCGATGACCGCACCGGTCTCGTCGCGGATCCCGCCCGGCACCGGCGGCAGAGCAGCATTATTGCGGGCAAGCCGCTCCGGAGCCTCGACGCCGCAGGATCGCAGCGCCTTGGCAAGCTGGCTCCACAGCGCATCCGTCTCAGCCCGGATTTCGGGCCAGTCATACATCGGCAGCGCGGCAACCTGGCTCATGGCCGAATGTGTACGCAAACGGACGTAAGGTTCAAGCTTTTATAGAGAAAACCCGGTGTTGCGGCTGTTTTTCAGTCGTCCGTGGGTTTGGCAGGGACCGGCATCGCACCGCCCCGTGCCTTGGCGCCCGCAACCCGTGGACGGAAGGCACGCGGCTGGTGCGGCTCGCGGCGCAGGATCGGATGAGGAACCGGCTCCTTTCCCTTGAAGGCAAAATCCCTGAAAAGCGCCAGGTAGTTCGGGTAGGCGTAGCCGCCGTTCAGCCGAAGCCACTCCTCGCGCTTCTGCCGGTAGTGCTCCGGCAGCCGGTACCACGGGACGGTCGGCATCTTGTGGTGAACGAGGTGCAGGTTGTTGTTCAGGAACAGGAAGGACAGCGGCGAGCGCTCGACGATGATCGTTCGCCCGTCCGGCCGCTCGGACCATTGGTGCTCGGCAAAGGTCCTGATCGAGATCAGCGATTGGCCGAACCATGCGGGCACCAGCACATAGAGCCACAGGGGCATCGAGAAGACATAGCCAATGACAGGCAGCACAATGGCAAGTCCCACACCATGCAGAAGCCACGCCCGGCGCACTGCGGCATCGCCCTGGCGGATCAGGCGCAACTCGGAAGCGATGAAACCGAAATTCATGATTGCCGGTCCCAGGATGAAGCGCCCGAGCATGGTGTTGTTGATGTCGAGCAGCCGGCGCGCCCACCCGGGCATGGCCTCATATTCCCAAAGGGCCCGGTAATAGCTTTCCGGATCCTCGAACGGGTCGGTCAGCCTTTCGTCGGCATGGTGGCGCAGATGGAGTGCCTTGAACCGGCGATAGGGGTAGACGAGGCCGATGGGCAGGAAGACGAGCGCCTCGTTCACCCGTGGGTTCCGGGTGGGATGGCCGTGCAGGCACTCGTGCATCAGCGACGACTGCAGCGCGACCGTGAATGTCAGGATCACCAGCGCCGCGACAGGCCAATCGGGCCACAGGAAAATGCCCGCGCCACCCCAGGCGGCGTAGCACACCAGAATCAAGGCAAATGTCGGCCATTCAATCGCCGGACGACCGTCCCGGCTCTTGTTCTCACGTCTCATTCTTTTCCCTGGTTGGCGCCGCCCCGCTGCGAATCGCCGCGCGTAGCCTTCGCTTGACTGACAGGAGGATGTCAGCAGGAACGCCGCGCTTCAACGAGAGAATGAGCACAATACGTTGCGGATGCGCAGCAAGCATCGCATTTGTTTACTAAAGTAACGAAACGCGGTATATAAACCTCCTTTCGAGGAAATCTCATGGATCGCATGATCGACAAGCGCGACCTTTCCGGCACGTTCCGCGAGCGCATGAAACTTTTGATGCAGCGCACCGGCCTCAACCAGTCGGCCTTTGCCGGCGCCGTCGGCATCGACCGGTCGGCCCTGTCGCAGCTTCTCTCGGGAAGCTCGACCCGCCTGCCCCGCGCCGAGACGCTGCTGAATATCGCCGCCGAGCATCAGGTCTCGCTCGATTGGCTGCTTGGCCTCAGCCAGGACGAAGGCATTACGGGAGAACTGCGCGAGAGCCTGGAGATTGCGGAAGCGGAAGCAGGCTTCGGCAGCACCATGCTCGCCAAATGGCACGCCGAGGCGGTCGGAACCAAAATCCGCTACGTGCCCTCCGGCATCCCAGACCTGCTGCGCACCGAGGCGGTGATCGACTTCGAGGCCGACGCAGCCCACATCAGCCGCGATGCCCAGCGCGAGGAAGCCCAATACCGTGTGGACTATAACCGCCGACCCGAGACGGATATGGAGGTCTGCATGCCACGCCAGACCCTGGAGCTGTTCGCCCTTGGCAAAGGCCGATGGGACGGCCTGCCGGCGGCGGTGCGCGCGGCGCAGCTTGCCCATATGGCCGATCTGATCGAGGATCTCTACCCCACCTTCCGGCTGTTCCTTTTCGACTGGCGGCAGCGTTTTTCCGCGCCCTACACGGTTTTCGGCCCCTATCGGGCGGCGATCTACATGGGTGGCATGTATCTCGTTCTGAACGCCCGCCAGACCGTGACGACGCTGACGCGCCATTTCGACGGCCTCATTCGTATCGCCGAAATCAACGCCCACGAAACGGCCGGCTTCATCCGGGGACTTAAGGTCGAATGACGCGTTGACGACATATAAAGATTTCTTTATATGTTTGCGAAACCCCAAGCATTCCAATGAAGGCGGCATCTCATGCAGAACCCGATCGACGCGCTTATTGCGGAAAAAGGCGTACTGCTCGCCGATGGCGCGACCGGCACAAACCTCTTCGCCATGGGGCTGCAGTCCGGCGAGGCGCCGGAGTTTTGGAACGATGAAGCGCCGGAAAAGATCGAGGCGCTGCATCAGGGCTTCATCGATGCGGGCGCCGATATCATCCTGACCAATTCCTTCGGCGGCACGCGGCACCGGCTCAAGCTGCACGACGGCCAGGATCGTGTCTTCGAGCTCAACAAGAAAGCCGCCGAGATCGCCTGCCGCGTCGCCGCCAAGGCTGGCCGCCGCGTCATCGTCGCCGGCTCCGTCGGCCCTACCGGCGAACTGCTGGTGCCGCTGGGGGCGCTCACCTACGAGGCCGCCGTCGAGGCCTTCGCGGAACAGATCGAGGGCCTCAAGGCCGGCGGCGCGGAAGTCGCCTGGATCGAGACCATGTCGGCGCCCGACGAGATCAAGGCCGCGGCAGAAGCAGCGATCAAAGTGGGCCTGCCCTACACCTATACCGGTTCGTTCGACACGGCCGGCCGCACCATGATGGGCCTCGCCCCAAAGAATATTCACGATGTCGGCGAAACGCTGCCGCAGAAGCCGGTTGCCGTGGGCGCCAATTGCGGCGTCGGCGCGCCCGATATCCTTGCGGCCCTGCTGGACATGTCCGAAGCCCGCCCCGACGCCACCATCGTGGTCAAGGGCAATTGCGGCATCCCGGAATTTCGTGGTACCGAGATCCATTATTCGGGCACGCCCGAACTCATGAGCGAGTATGTGCGCCTTGCCGTCGACGGCGGCGCCAGGATCATCGGCGGCTGCTGCGGCACCTCGTTCGAGCACCTGGCCGCCATGCGCAAGGCGCTCGATGGGCACCAGAAGAACGGTCGCCCCGACATCGCCGCCATCGAAGCCCGCGTTGGCCCGATGCGCAACAAGGGCGCGGCCCAGAGCGGTGCCGATAGCGGACCCGGCAGAAGCCGGCGCAGACGTACCGGGTCGAATACAGAGGCCAGCCTTCGCGGGAAGCCCTGAACGCATCCAGGATGGGCTTGAGTTGGGCACTCCCAGAATACAACTAGGGATCGCCGGAAAACTGACTTTAATACCAGTAATAGAAATCTTTAAGCTTATTCGGTTGTTTTTTTTCGAGCCGCGCAAAAACCACGCTCCGAATTAACGTTTTAGTCAACGATAGAGCCTGATCGTTACCCGAACCAAGAATGGGCGGGGACTATCGGATGTATAACCGAATAAGGCGGTTTGCTGGGGATCGCTCGGGGGCCACGGCAATCGTTGTCGTACTCCTGCTCCCGATCTTGCTGGGAATGAGCGCGCTGTCGATCGAGTATGGGTCCGGCCTTCTTACCCGCGTGAAAAATCAGCGGGCAGCGGACCTCGCGTCCATCGCCGGCGCTCTGGCATATAGCGACACGGGATCGGAAGAGCGCATGCGGGCTGCAGCGGCCGATGTCGCCGCGCTCAACGGTCTGCCCGGCTCCTCTATTGTGACCACGCTTTCGTCCTCACCGCGCGATCCCGATGCTGAGGCCGTTCACGTCACGATAAAAACCAGCAACAAGCTCGTGCTCGCTACCGTATTGGGTATAGATCCCTCGCTGAAGATAGCGGCGCAGGCCAATACTGCCATCGCTACCGAAAGCGGCGGCTGCATTCTCGCTCTGGATCAAGCCGGCTCGGGAATCACACTATCCGGCGGCGTGAGAGTAAATGCAGGTTCCTGCAACGTAGCCTCCAATGCCACGATAACGGCGCCCTGCGGCACCAGGATCACCACGGAAGGCGCCAATTATTTCTCGGAAAGCGCGCCTGCCGACTGCCGGTGGAGCGATAATATCGTAAAGCCGGACGGCAACCCTGCTCCAACCAGCAAAAAGTACACCGACGATCCTCTCGCCGGAAATGAAGGCGTGGCCACGCTCCAAGCCCGTTTCAACGAAATGGATAAAGCGGTCTGGCCGAGCAAGGTTTCCGTCGCGAAAAGAGAAAACATCCATTTCGGCTGGTCCCCGCTCAAGGACCGGGAGTTGGAGGCCCTGAACGCGACAGATTGCGCAGCCACGAGACCCGACGGCGCATGGAGTTCCCACTGGGTCGTCACCTGCACCGGCGACGAAGTCAATCTCGGTTCGATCACCGCCGATGGCGGTATCCGGATAGACTTCAACAACGCGAGCAGCGAGCCGCCGATCCGGAAGATCACCTATAATTTCTCGGGCGCCATCAACACGCAAAACGCTCCGATCGCGTTCGGTCCGGGAACCTTCAACATCATGGAAGGCGTCTACGGGGCCAATGTCACTTTCGGCGCGGGGACCTTCCACATCGGTCGGGGTACGACCCAATGCGGGGCCAGCTTCTACAGCATCTGCAACTCCGGCACGATGACCTTTGATGGGCCGAGCACGTTCGTTCTGGATGCCGGAATCCATAATGGTGGCGGCGCGAAGCTCTCGCTCGGCGCCGGCGCTTCCAACAGCTATATCATACGGTCCGCCGGGAACGGCGACGCCATAACCGTAAGCGGCGGCTCGCGCACTCATCTGGCCGACGCCACCGGGAAAGACGGCGTCTACCGCGTCGGCGGCAATGTGAACGGCAGCGGCGGCGGAAGCTGCCTGGTCTTTCCTGCCGCCGAGCAACACGACATATCGGGCAATGTGCATCTGGCAGGTGGCGCCAAACTGGGCGCCGGGATCTACACGATCGACGGCTATTTCAAGATCGATACGGGCGGCGCCAATTGCTCCGACTGGCCGGGCGCGATCTACGGCAAGGATGTGAACATCATCATTTCAGGCAAGACGACTCCCAGCGACTGGTCGTGCCGGGAACGCGCCTTCTGCATAAGCGGAGGCAACAGCGTCACCTTGTTGGCTCCGGTCTCTGGAGCACTGGCCAAACTGGCGGTCATTGGCCCGCAATCACCCGATGTTACGTCCGGGGCAATGATTGATGCGGGCGGCAAGGCACGCATCTCAGGCGCATTCTACTTCCCCAACGGCGATGTCGACATGCACGGCGGCGGCAGGATCGAGGGCGCCGAGGGCGATTGCCTGCAGCTGATCGGCGCAAGCGTCTCGTTGTCCGGCGGCACTTCCGCCACGTCGGAATGCGTCGAGGCGAGCGGCGCCGGCAATATCGCCCTCATTCAATAGTCCGCCCGTATCCGAGAGACAGCGAGAAACCATGCAATCCCCACCTGCAAACACCGCAAGGCGTCCCCGTAAAATCGGCGTACAGGAAATTCGATCTTTCCTATTTCGCAACGAAGAAGGCGTTTCTGCGCTGGAATTCGCGATCTTCACCCCAATTCTCGCCCTGCTGCTTGGAGCGGGCATCGACCTGGGGCTGATGCTCCACTCGCAGTTCAGCTTGAACTCGATGATATCATTGAGCGCAAATCAGGCATTCCTGAACCGCGATATGGTCGATGACGCAAACGGCGAAACTCTTGCCAAACAGATCATCGCAGTTCTCGCCGGCACCGGCGGCAAGCTCGTTTCTGAAGCCACCGTTGTCGTCAATAACGGGCCCACGGCCCGGCTCGAGCAGCATCCGGCTGTGATGAAGGCTTCGTCTGGCTCCGCCGATAGCTGCTATTGCCCGACCGGCAGCGGCAGCTCGTTTTCCTGGGGCAAACCCACAGGCTGCGGCGAAGAATGCGGCGACGGAAATCTGTCGGGGAAGTATGTCATGGTCACCGCCAGATCGGACTATGAACCGTTCTTCATCGGTTTCGGCTACACCAGCGCACAAGCGCTTCAAGCCAGCGCCGTGGTGCGTACTCAATGAACTGCAGGACCAAAGGCTTCATAAAGGCGAATGACGGCACAAGCGCCCTGGAATTCGCGATCATCGCGCCCGTTCTGTTCCTGTTCCTGTTCGGCATTATCGAAATAAGCCGGATGTTCTGGACAGATCATGTGCTGAACGAAACCGCGATCCGAACAGCCAGATGCATGGCGCTTCCCCAGCTCGAATGCACCAAGGACGGGGCTTTCGATCTTGTATCGACGACGGCCTTCGCCATGAAGCAAGCGGACGATTTCGGCGTTTCACTGACGCCGGGCGCCATTCAGCTGAATCGGGCCGCGAAATGCTTCGATGTCGAGGGCTTCTCCAAAGTGTCGATAAGCCACAAGTTCGAAACCGTCGTTCCCGGTTTTCTGCCTTCCCTTTCTGAGATGACCGCGCTATCCACGGACGCCTGCTTCCCCAACCAGCCTGCCTGACCCGGTTCTTCGGATCAGAGAGGACATCAGGAAAAGGCGTCCGGCATAGCTTCTTTGCGCTTTGCCACGAAATCCTTCAGCCCCTCATCGATGCCTTCGTCGAGCGGTGGCGGCTGGTAGGCTTCCAGCCAGCTCCGGGCCAATTGGTTGGCACGCTGGTTCGCCGTCTTTTCGCCCTCAGCCAACCACTGCTCGTAGGAATTGTTGTCGGCGATTGAAGAACGATAGAAGGCCGTCTGGAAGTTCGCCTGGGTGTGCGCGCAGCCAAGGTAGTGGCTGCCCGGCCCCACCTCGCGTATGGCGTCCATTGCCTGGCCGTTCTCCGACAGATCCAGCGGTTCGCACAGGCGCTGCTGCATGCCGAGCTGATCGATGTCCATCATGAATTTCTCGTAGGACGACACCAGCCCGCCCTCCAGCCAGCCGGCGGCGTGCAGCACGAAATTGGTGCCCGCAAGCACCGTCGAATTGAGCGTGTTCGCACTTTCGTAGGCTGCCTGTGCGTCCGCAACCTTGGATGCCGTCAGCGAGCCGCCGGTGCGGAACGGCAGGCCGAGCCGGCGGGCGAGCTGCGCAGCGCCGTAGGAGACGAGCGAGGGTTCCGGCGTGCCGAAGGTGGGCGCGCCGGACTGCATGGAAATGGACGAAGCGAAGGTGCCGAAGAGGACCGGCGCGCCGGGCCGCACGAGCTGAGTGAAGGCGGCGCCTGCGAGCACTTCGGCCAACACTTGCGTCAGCGTGCCGGCCACCGTCACCGGGCTCATGGCCCCTGCCAGGATGAAAGGCGTGATGATGCAGGCCTGATTGGCCCGTGCATAGACCTTGGCCGCCCCGAGCATCGTCTCGTCGAAGACCATGGGCGAGTTGGCGTTGATGAGATTGATGACGACGGTGTTGTTGTCGACGAACTCCTCGCCAAAGAGTATCCTCGCCATCATCACCGTGTCCTCGGCCCGGTCCGGCGCCGTCACCGAGCCCATGAATGGTTTGTCGGAAAAACGCATATGGGCGTAGACCATGTCCAGATGGCGTTTGTTGACAGGCACGTCCACAGGCTCACAAACGGTGCCCCCCGAATGGTGGATCGACGGCGCCATATAGGCGAGCTTCACGAGGTTGCGGAAATCCTCGATCGTCGCATAGCGCCGCACACCGTCAAGATCGCGCACGAAGGGCGGACCATAGACAGGCGCAAAAACCGTGGCGTTGCCGCCGATCTCGACCGAGCGCTCGGGGTTGCGGGCGTGCTGTGTGAAGACGGAAGGCGCGGTCTTCAGGAGCTCTCGGCACAAGCCCCTGGGAAAATGCACACGGTCACCCTGAACGTCGGCGCCAGCGGCCTTCCAGAGCGCCAACGCCTCGGCGTCGTCGCGGAACTCGATGCCGATCTCCTCGAGCACCGTATCGGCGTTGGCCTCGATGAGCGCCAAGCCGTCCTCGTCCAGTATCCCGTAGGGTGAAAGGTTGCGGCGGATATAGGTGAGCTGCGTGCCCGGCCCGCCGCCCGTGCGCGCGGCGCGGCGCGCGGCGGCTCCACCGCGCTCCCCTCGCCCGCCCCTGCTGCGGCGGCCTTCGGCTGCGGCGTCGGGGGTGGCTGAAAACTCGTCTGGCGAATTCTGATTCATGGCTCTGGCCTTCGATATCGGCTGCCCGCGCGGTAGGCGCGAGGATTCTCATGACATGGTATTCAGCCGAGCGGCGCTGAACGGTCAGCGAGCGTCGAAGCGTGTCGCAGAAAGAGCGGTCAGGGTTTGCTACTTCCGATCGCCCGTCGTCCAACCGTCGTGGCTGGCCCAACTGGCATCGTTTGAAACGGCCTGGCTTGTGCGCGGGTCGAGGCCGCGCTTGAGCAGTTGCACCTCCAGTTGAAGCCGCTCCAGCTCGAGCTGATACAGCCTGTCGCAATTCAGCCGCCTGGGCTTCTCGCCCAGGGGCATCACGATGCGGCCATAGGCGGACAAGGGGCGGGAATCGCCGTTGAGCCCGCCGCCGATCACGCCCGTATCCAGATGGGCGCCGGAGCCGCCCATTGCCGAGCGGCAGGTCGTTCCGTCGGCAGCCCTCACCTCGTCGAAACCATGTGGCGACGATACCCCCGGCAGTGTCATGCCGGCATGGTTCTGGTTGACGATGTATTGATCCTGAGCAATGGCGGCCGAATGCATCATGCCTGACGATGCCAACACGGCGGCTACTGCAAGCGTCGTCCTAGAAATCGACCACATATCTGTGCCTTGATCCTGGTTGCCTGATTGGGAAACGGAACGCTTTCGGTACAAATGCGCACGCGCCGCGATCCGGCTCCCTCGAAGGGCAGGACCACCAGAACGGGCCGCGAATTGTCGCTGCCCAGCATCATCGTCGACGGTGTCACGCGGGCCTTCACCGGGCGGAAGTTCTCGTCATAGACCTTGACCTCCACCAGAATGCGCTGGCGATAGGGATTGTACGGGCGAACCCGGATGGCGAATTCGTCGGTGAAGCTGGAGACCTCGCCGCGCATCGGCGTCATCGATTGGGCGGCCGCCGCGGCCGGCAGACCGAGCGCGAACACGGCAACCGCCGCGAACCATACGGAGGTGCTCATGGCTCGTCCTACTCGCAGGTCACGGTAACTTCGGCGGTATAGGAACCGGCCGGGAATATGTCGGCCGACTTGGTAGCGGCGAGGTCGACCTCGACATTGGTGATGCCGAGGCCGAGCGGCGATGCCACCGAACCGACGACATCGAGCAGCGAAGTGACGCCGCTGGCGCTGTAGGAGGAGGAGAAGGTGACATTGGCATCGCCGTCGGCAGGTGCGGAGGTGAAAGACGCCGGCGCGCTGGTCGACAGCGAATAGCCGAGCCCCGTCGTAACGACGGTAGCCGTTCCCGACAATCCTCCGGCGTTCTGCGAGCTGAGTTCCGTGAAGTCCGCGCTTGCTACGAACGTGCCAGGCGTGCCGATGGTGATGAGACAAGTGGCAAGGATGGTGCCATTGAAGATCACGGTGCCATTGACGGCGTCGGCGGCCGGAATACCGATCGTGCTGAATGCAATGGCGAGAGGGAGAAGCTTTTTCATAGGCAACACTCCAGGCTACGCCCCGGTTGGTGCCCCCGATGCAATATACCTGAAGGTTGTCTCATGGAACCTGTTAACTTAACCTTAAATTGCGAATGCCATCTCCGGCATCGAACGCCGTTTGCTCCCGGCTCTCCGTCGCAAAACGCCGTCAGCCGCGCTTCCCGCCGTTTCCAGTCGCTTTCCTTTTGCATCTCGTCGCAATTCGGCTATGGAAGCCATCGACGAGCAGCGTATGTAGGCGTAACGGCTGAGCGCCACGATCACCGGCAGGAGTGGGACATGTCCGACGACGAAATCATCCTTTCGGATCTTTCTGACGAAGAACTCGTGCAGCAGATGCACGACGACCTTTATGACGGTCTGAAAGAAGAGATCGAGGAAGGCACGCGGATACTCCTGGAGCGCGGCTGGACGCCTTATGACCTGCTCACCCAGGCCCTCGTGGAAGGCATGCGCATCGTCGGCGAGGATTTCCGCGACGGTATCCTTTTCGTGCCGGAGGTGCTTTTGTCGGCCAACGCCATGAAGGCGGGCATGACCATCCTGCGCCCCCTTCTGGTGGAAACGGGAGCGCCAAAACAGGGCAAGATGGTGATCGGCACCGTCAAGGGCGACATCCATGACATCGGCAAGAATCTCGTCGGCATGATGATGGAAGGCGCCGGCTTCGACGTGATCGACCTTGGGATCAACAACCCTGTCGAGAATTACCTTGCAGCAATCGAGGAGCATCAGCCCGACATCGTCGGCATGTCCGCGCTTTTGACCACGACCATGCCTTACATGAAGGTGGTCATCGACACGCTGAAGGAAAAAGGCATCCGCGACGACCTTATCGTCTTGGTGGGCGGCGCGCCTTTGAATGAAGAATTCGGCAAGGCGGTCGGCGCAGACGCCTACTGCCGCGATGCGGCCGTCGCCGTCGAAACGGCGAAGGCCTTCATGAAGCGGAAGCACAATATCGGCGCTTCGGCCTAGGCACTTTGGATATCTCAGGTGCGTCTGCGCTGGGGTCGGGCGAACCCGACCTGCTGTAAACGTTATGGCGGCGCTTATTTGGTGGCCTGGGCAACGTTCTGGCCGGCACCCTGCGTCGCGTTGACGACGTTGGCGGTATCCTGCCCGACGCCACGAATGGTATTGGCGCAGCCGGCGGCCAGCCCGACGACCGCAAACAGCAAGATGATGCGCGAAAGGCCCGAACGTGTCATGATTGTCCCTCCTGGAACGGCCTGAGATCTTGAGTTGACACAGCTACAACGCGCCAATGCAGAAAAGGTTCTGGTAATCGCCTGCGGGATGATCGCCCGCGAGGTGCTTGCGGTGCGCGAGCGGCTGGGCTTCGAGCATATCGAACTGACCTGCCTGCCGGCGCAATATCACTACCGCCCGGACCGGATCGCGCCGGAGATCGACAAGGCCGTCGAGAAAGCCAGGTCCGAAGGTTATCGCAACATCTTTATCGGATACGCCGATTGCGGCACCGGCGGCGCCCTGGACCGCGTTTGCGAAAAGCACGGCGTGGAGCGCATAGCCGGGCCGCACTGCTTTGCCTTCTACCAGGGGCTGACGGCATTCGAGAAGGTGATGGAAGAAGACATGCTGTCCTTCTACATGACCGACTTCCTGTGCCGCCATTTTGACGCGTTCTTCATGCGCCCCCTGGCCCTCGACCGCCATCCGGAGCTCATCCAGGACTTCTTCGGCAACTATGAGAAAGTGGTCTATCTGGCCCAGACGGATGACCCGGAGCTTGAGAAAGTTGCGCGTTCGGCCGCCCGCCTGCTCGGACTCGAATACGAGCGGCGCTTCACCGGCTACGGCGATCTGGCAGATGCCATGGAACAAGCTGCCCGAGCATTTGGAAGCGACCACAAAAAGGCTTCAATCGGCTGATTGGTTCAAATCGGCCTTGGAGATTCCATATTGATGCGGTGTGCTCGCCTTTGTTCACTTTCTCTCTCTCCGCGTACCGCACTCGGGCGTCCATGACCGTCACGGAACCCTTTGCATAACTGTCATGAAGGCTTAACAGCTTACGGCGCATGATGCGTTCAACACAACGAGCATGAAGAAAGACATCCGGTGAAAGCGGAGGGAACGGGTTCGGGCGCGGCCATGTGTGCGCCGGCGGCGGATGCGCCGCGCAGGTTGTCGCGCATTTTCGAGGAATTGGCCGGCAATGCACGCGGATCCGTTACAGTGGCGCAACTCCGCCAGGCGCTGGGTGACCGCAGCTTCGCGACCCTTCTCGTCTTTTTCTCATGCTTGAATATGCTGCCCCTGCCGCCGGGCAGCACGTTGATCCTGGGCATTCCGCTCATTCTGCTCTCGATTCAGATGGTCTTGGGCAATCGAACGGTCTGGCTGCCGCAATTCGTCCTGAAGAAATCGCTGACCGCCGACAGTTTCCGCCACATGAGCGGGCGGCTGGTGCCGCGAATCAAATGGGTGGAGAAGCTCATCCGCCCCCGCTATTGGCCTTTCGCCCGTGACCACGCCGACCGCATCATCGGCCTGATCGCGCTGATCCTGTCGATAGCGGTCACCCTGCCGATCCCGCTGGGCAACTGGTTTCCCGCCTTTTCGTGCGCTCTGGTGGGCCTTGCACTTTCCGAGCGCGACGGGGTGCTGCTGGGCATTGCCGTCATCAGCGGTACCCTTTCGCTGCTTGTCATCGCCGTGGTCATCGGGGCCGCGAGCATGCTGGCCGGCGCGCTCATCGGCTGACCTCGCCGCTTGACGGCATCTCCCGCGTCGCATTTGAAAGAACGCGCGTCGTCGCGCAGCAAGCAGCCGTGCGCGCAAGGGCGCAATCCTCGACACAATGGAGACATGCCGGATATGGCCGATCTGATCGTAGTTTACTGGCGCGACATCCCCGCCCAGGTCATCGTCAAGAAGGGGCGCAAGGCGGCGCGGCGCGAACTTTCTCTGCGCTTTACCGAAGCGATCGACATGTGCGCCATGCGCGTCGGCGCCCGCGATACCGATTCCTATCTCGCGGAATGGCGGCGTGCCGACCCCAGCCCTGTGAGCGACGACCTCGAAGCAGAGGCCGAGAAGGCAAGCTCCCATCTCGAACAGACCTATACCGACGAGCGCCTGAAGGCGCTTGTAAAGGCAGGCGGGTATGACCTCGAATAAAAAAAAGAAGCCCCTGCGCCAGCGCGTGACGCAGGCCACCATCGTGCGCAAGGCGCGGGAGCTCATCGCCTACAAGCCGGCGGACGTGTCGCCGCAGCGGCGCGTGCAACGCCGCTATACGATGCGGCGATGGTCGGTGCGCCATGCGCGCAGCCTGGAATGGTTCTACGCTCATTTCGCCAATATGTTCCTGGTGCTCCACCCCTTGTGGAACGCCATCGGATACCGGCGGGCCGAAGCGCCTGTGAAATTCGTCGAGAAACAGGTCAAAGGCCTCTTGTTCGACTGCCGCATGTGCGGCCAGTGCATTCTTTCGTCTACCGGCATGTCCTGTCCGATGAACTGCCCGAAGCAATTGCGCAATGGCCCCTGCGGCGGCGTGCGCGCCAACGGCAATTGCGAGGTGGAGCCCGACATGCCCTGCGTCTGGGTGAAGGCGTGGGAGGGCGCGCAGCGGATGCGCGGAACAGAAAACATTCTCGACGTGCAAAAGCCCGTCGATCAGTCCCTGCGCGAAACCTCCTCGTGGCTGCGCGTCACTGCACTTGCCGCCGCCGAGCGCAACCGGAATACGAAGGCCGCCGAATGACCCGCCGCCCTCCCCATATCGATGAAAACCCGCATGGCGTCGACCTGCCGCTGGAGCCCCTTCCCGGCCATTCCTCGCGCGGCAGGCTGGAGCGCGTGCTGCGCCGCGGCGAATTCGCCGTTACCGCCGAGTTGAACCCGCCCGACAGCGCCAATGCGCAGGACGTCTATGAGCGCGCCGCCGTCTTCGACGGCTGGGTCGACGGCATCAACGCCGTCGACGCCTCCGGCGCCAACTGCCACATGTCGTCGCTCGGCATCTGTGCGCTGCTTACCCGCATGGGCTACGCCACGATCATGCAGATCGCCTGCCGCGACCGCAACCGCATCGCCATCCAGGGCGATGTGCTGGGCGCGGCGGCCATGGGCGTGGCCAACATATTGTGCCTGACCGGCGACGGCGTGCAGGCCGGCGATCAGCCAGGCGCCAAACCTGTTTTCGACCTCGACAGCATGTCGCTTCTGGAAACTGTGCGTGTCATGCGCGACGAGGAACGCTTTCTCTCCGGCCGCAAGCTTTCGACGCCGCCCGCCGTCTTCATGGGCGCCGCTATCAATCCTTTTGCCCCGCCATACGATTTCCGTCCGCTGAGGCTCGCCAAGAAGATCGCCGCCGGTGCCCAATTCGTACAAAGCCAATATTGCTTCGACGTGCCGATGCTGCAGGAATACATGAAGCGTGCGCGCAATCTCGGGCTGGCGGAGAAATGCTACATCCTGATCGGCGTGGGCCCCCTCGCCTCCGCCAAAACAGCCCGCTGGATCCGCGCCAACGTGCCCGGCGTCCATATTCCTGATGACGTGGTGCGCCGCCTGGAAGGCGCGCAGAACCAGAAGGAAGAAGGCAAGCGCCTGTGCATCGACATCATCAACGAGGTGAAGGAGATCGAAGGCGTATCGGGCGTCCATGTCATGGCATACCGGCAGGAGGAATACGTCGCTGAGATCGTCCACGAATCGGGCGTCCTGAAGGGCCGCCGTCCCTGGAAACGCGAACCCGGTCCCGACGACGCCATGGTCGCCGACCGGCTCGATCACCTTCTGGAAACGCCAAACCAGCGGCCGGTGGACATGGTGAAGGATGCGGCGGGGTGAGAGCGTTGTAAGGCGGTAGGGGAGTAGGGAGACTTCGAATCCATGAAGCGCCACCATCCATTCCCTACCTGCTGCCCTACTGCCCTACTTCCTTGCCCCGCTTGAAACTCGTCAAATAACGATATAAACAACTCTTTATATCTTCTGGAGGATAGTGAATGACCCGCACCATCGTCGCCTCGGCGACAAAGGAAGTCGTGATCGGCTTCGACCAGCCCTTCTGCGTCATCGGCGAACGCATCAACCCGACCGGCCGCAAGAAACTGGCCGCCGAGATGGTCGAAGGCAATTTCGAGACAGTGATCAAGGACGCGCTGGCCCAGGTGGCCGCCGGGGCGACGATGCTGGACGTCAATGCCGGCGTGACCGCGGTCGACCCCAATGCCACCGAACCCGCGCTGCTGGTCCAGACGCTGGAAATCGTTCAGGGTCTCGTCGACGTACCCCTGTCGATCGACTCTTCGGTCTCGGCCGCCATCGAGGCAGCACTCAAGGTGGCCAAGGGCCGCCCGCTGGTCAACTCCGTGACCGGCGAGGAAGAAAAGCTCGAAGCCATCCTACCGCTGATCAAGAAGTACGACGTGCCCGTCGTCGCCATCTCGAACGATGAGACAGGAATCTCGGAAGATCCCGACGTTCGTTTCGAAGTGGCCAGGAAGATCGTGCAGCGCGCGGCCGATTTCGGCATCCCGGCGCACGACATCGTGGTCGATCCGCTGGTCATGCCCATCGGCGCCATGGGCACGGCGGGCAAGCAGGTCTTCGCGCTTCTGCGCCGCCTGCGTGAGGAGTTGAAGGTCAACACGACCTGCGGCCTGTCCAACATCTCGTTCGGCATCCCGCATCGCCACGGCATCAATGCCGGCTTCATTCCCATGGTCATCGGCGCCGGCATGACCAGCGCCATCATGAATCCGTGCCGGCCACAGGAAATGGAGGCCGTGCGCGCCGCCAACGTCCTCAACGGCACCGACCCCAACTGCCACACCTGGATCATGACCTATCGCGATCATCAGCCGGCGGCCGGCGGCACCGCGCAGGCGGCACCCGTGGATTCGTCGTCCGGCGGACGCCGCCGCGGCGGACGCGAGGCGCGGCGGGCGCGGGGATAAGGTCGCGAATCATGACCGACCACCTCGTCCTTTTCATGCCATCGGGCAAGCGCGGACGCTTTGAAAAGGGCACCGCCGTGCTCGACGCCGCACGCAAGCTTGGCGTCTATGTCGAGAGCGTGTGCGGCGGGCGCGCGACTTGCGGGCGCTGCCAGATCGAGGTGCAGGAAGGCCATTTCGCCAAGCACAAGATATCCTCGTCGAAAGAGAGCATCTCCGGCGTTGGCCCCAACGAGGCCCGCTATCTGGAAAAGCGGTCCCTGCCCGCCGGACGCCGCCTCTCCTGTGCAGCCACCATCGAAGGCGATCTCGTGGTGGACGTCCCGCAGGATGCGGTGGTCAACGCACAGGTGGTGCGCAAGGACGCCGACGACCGCCTGATCGAGCGCCGCCCGGCCGTTCGGCTTTGCTATGTCGAGGTCGAAGAACCCGACATGCACAAGCCGCTGGGCGATCTCGACCGGGTCAAAACCGCGCTCCGAAAGGACTGGGGCTATGGGCGGCTGGAGGCGGATTATCATTTGCTGCCGCAGGCGCAGAAGACATTGCGCGAAGGGCAATGGGCCGTCACCGCCGCTGTCCACGAGGACGAGGAAGCCGAGACGGCGCACATCATCGCGCTGTGGCCGGGGCTGAAGAACGAGGCCTATGGCATCGCCTGCGATATCGGCTCGACAACCATCGCCATGCACCTGGTCTCGCTTCTGTCGGGACGGGTCGCGGCCTCTGCCGGCACGTCGAACCCGCAAATCCGCTTCGGCGAAGACCTGATGAGCCGCGTTTCCTATGTGATGATGAATCCGGAAGGCCGCGACGCCATGACCAAGGCGGTGCGGCTGGAAATATCCAAGCTGGTCCAGCAGGTGGTGGACGAGGCGGGCTGCACCCGCGAGGATGTGCTGGACGCCGTCTTCGTCGCCAACCCCATCATGCACCACCTGTTCCTGGGCATCGACCCGACGGAGCTTGGGGGCGCGCCCTTTGCGCTCGCCGTCTCGGGCGCGGTGAAATTGAGGGCCGACGATCTGCGCCTGAAGCTCAATCCGGGCGCGCGCACCTATTTATTGCCCTGCATCGCCGGCCATGTCGGCGCTGATGCCGCCGCCGTGACGCTCTCTGAGGGGCCGCATCGGCAGGACGAGATGATGCTGATAGTCGATGTCGGCACCAACGCCGAAATCGTGCTCGGCAACCGGAGCCGCGTCGTCGCCGCCTCCTCGCCCACCGGACCGGCCTTCGAAGGCGCCGAAATCTCCGCTGGCCAGCGCGCCGCCCCCGGCGCCATCGAACGCGTGCGTATCGACCGTGAGACGCTCGAGCCCCGCTACCGCGTGATCGGCTCGGACAGATGGTCGAACGAGCCCGGATTCATGGAGGCTGTCGGCCCGACCGGCGTGACCGGCATCTGCGGCTCCGGCATCATCGAGGTGATTGCCGAGATGTACCTGTCCGGCATCATCTCCGAAGATGGCGTCATCGACGGCGCACTGGCCGCGAAAAGTCACCGCATCGTCGGCGACGGCCGCACCTTCTCCTACGTCCTGGCCGAGACCGAGCCGCGCCTGACGATTACGCAGAACGACGTGCGCGCCATCCAGCTCGCCAAGTCGGCGCTCTATGCCGGAACGAAGCTTCTCATGGAAAAACAGGGTGTTGTGGCTGTCGATTCTATTCGTTTTGCAGGCGCCTTCGGCTCGTTCATCGACCCGACTTACGCGATGGTTCTGGGCCTCATCCCCGATTGCGAGCTGGAAAAGGTCTCAGCCGTGGGCAATGCCGCCGGCACCGGCGCGCGCATGGCGCTGCTCAACCGCGACCACCGCCGCGAGATCGAGGAGACGGTGCGCCGGATCGAGAAGATCGAAACGGCTCTGGAGCCGAAGTTCCAGGAGCATTTCGTCTACGCCATGGCGCTGCCCAACAAGGTCGATCCATTCCCCAAGCTCGCGGCCCAGGTCCAGCTTCCGCCCCGCAAGGTGCTTGGCGGCGACGGCAGCGATGCCGCCCGCCCCCGCCGCCGCTCTCGTGAGGAGCGCGAAGCGAGGCGGCAGCGCGGATAGCGCTTCGCGCTGCCGTGATAATGGAACGATTCACGTCCCCGACCCGCTTTCTTCCACTCCAACCGCCAATAGCATTTTGCGCGTGATCGATTGCCGCCATTCGGCCATTTCCGCCCATGGGTCAGGCTTTTCCAACCGATCCGCCATGTCCTCGAGACGAAAGCGGTTGGCCGCTTCGATCGTCTCCAATTCGTCCCACGAAACCGGCATCGCCACGGGGCAGCCGGGCTTTGCACGGGTCGAGTAGGGTGCGATCGCTGTCGACCCGCGCTCATTGCGCAGCCAATCGATGAAGATCCGCCCCTCCCTTTTTGCCTTTGAAGCCTGCGCCAGATAGCGGCCACGGTCTTCCGACGCCATCTGTTTGGCAAAACCCCGCGCGAAGGCCTTGACCAGCGGCCAGTCGACCCGCCGTTCCAGCGGGGCGATCACATGGACGCCCTTGCCACCCGTCACAAGGGCCACCGTTTCCAGCCCCATGTCGCCGAGCCGCTCCTTCACATCGCGGGCCGCCTGCCGGACATCCGCAAAATCAAGCCCCTCGTCGGGATCGAGATCGAAAACCAGCCGGTCGGGCCGCTCGAGCTTGTCGATGCGCGACCCCCAAATGTGAAACTCCAACGTGCCCATCTGCACGCCGGCTACGAGCCCGGGAAGGTCGTCCACATAGAGATATTCAGCGCGCCCGCCGTCCTTCTCGACAATCGTTTCGCGCTTGACCTCGTCGCGGAACCCCTTGCCGCCGTGCTTCTGGAAGAAGCATTGCCCGGTCTGCCCTTCGGGACAGCGCACGAGGCTCAACAGCCGGTTTTCGACGAATGGCAGCGCACGCGCGGCCACGCGTTCATAGTGGGCGGCAAGGTCGGCCTTGGTCACGCCCTGCTTGTCGAACAGCACCTTCGTCGGGCTCGACAGCTTCACGCCGGCGAACCGATCCCGCGTTTCATGCTTCATGGCGCCCTCTTCCACTTCTCGCCCGGCCCGGACGGCCGGGGGTTATCAAGGCATATAAGCGGCGCCAGGGGCGGGAAGTTCCGTCCGCGGTCAGAACCTGCCGGTCTCGGCGAACATTTCGAAGGTGGCACGGATGTGATCGGCCGCCGCCCTTACCGGAGCCGAAGCATCCGGACAAACGATCATGCCCAGGCGGTAATTGCCCATTTTCGGCATGCCGTCCTTCTCAGTCAGTTCCACGAGATCGCCACCGAGAAAGGTCTTGGGAAGCGGCGCGACGGCGAGCCCGGCCAGGATCGCGGCGCGCTGTCCAGCCGTATGGGCGCTCATATAGGCGATGCGGTAGTCGCGTCCCTGTTCGTTCAGCGCCTTGACGGCAGCCGCGCGCCACGCGCAGCCGTCCTCCCACAGCGATACCGGCAAGGGCTCGCGCAGATGGGCGCATCCGCCCTTCGCCCCGGCCCACACGATCGGTTCCGTCATGAGAACCTCGACGTCACTGGTGTCGGCGCAGTCCGAACAGGTCAAAAGGGTAATGTCGAGCTGGCGCGCGGTCATGCGCTTGCGCAGATTGGAGCTCTGGTCAATCGTCACATCCACGGCGATTGCCGGATGGGTTTCGGCAAACCGCTTGAGCACGCTCGGCAGGACACGCTCGCCATAATCGTCCGGCGATCCCAGCCGCACGATGCCGCTGATATCCGGCATCACGAACTTCGACACCGCCTCCCGGTTGAGCGCCAGAAGCCGTCGGGCATAGCCCAGCAGCATCTCTCCATCCGCCGTCAACGAAACGGACCGCGCGTCGCGCAGGAAAACGGACCGCCCCAGCAACTCCTCCAGCTTCTTGATCTGCATGGAAACGGCCGAGGGCGTTCGAAAAACGGCATTCCCCGCGGTCGTGAAGCTGCCCGTTTCGGCAATCGCGACGAAGGTTCGCAGCACATCGAGTTCAAGCAGCGGCATGGGATGGTTGAGTGGAGCGTTCATGGCGTTACCTTCAATTTCATTGATGCAAAACATCATTTCATTGCGTTTGATTGAACATCAACTCAGCGGCATAGTCAATCCCGAAGCCGGCGATCCGGCGCGATGTTCAAGGAGAAGGACCATGACTGTTCAAACGCGCATCACCAACTATCTACGTCGCAGGGCAGCGCTGTGGGAGCGCCGCCGCACCGAGCGCTACATCCGGAATCTGCCAGCCGAAGTGCAGAAGGATATCGGTTGGCCGGGTAGCGACAACAACCGGCCGTCGCACCAGCAGGCGCCGCTGTCCCAATGGGAACACCGTTGGTAAAAATGGAAAGGAGCCTGGATATGACCGTGCAGACCCTCTGGAAAAACGTGAGCACGTTCATGCGCGAATTCGCGGAGATCATGGACCACGCCCGCACCGGCAAGCCCTCGCCGCAGAGGATTCGTCCAGCCGCAAGGCGCAGGTAACATGTCCGGTGTCGCATTTTCTAACAGCCGCTTCGCATTTGCCGCTGCGGCAACATTCGGCAACGCCTAGAAGGCGCATAACGAGCCGCCCCACTCCATGGCAAACCAGGTAAGGCGCTCGGTGCAAGCCGAACAAACCGTTCATGGAGACCAAAATGAAGCTGTTCAAAAAAATCCGGAAGGCAAACCGCCTCCACCAAACCCGACGGGCGCATAATGACCGCAGCCGCCTTGCGGCCAGCATGCCTGGCGAAACCGGCGCTCTTGCCGGCCTCCGGCTTGGAATGCTGGTCAACTAGACCGCTCCGCGACAACATCCTCCCATAAAAAGCCGCTTCCTCGGATGGAGCGGCTTTTTTCTTGGCGGGACGGTTGCCCGACCGGCATAAAAAGTCGTGTCAGCGTCAGCCCAACCCATTGACAAAAAGCCCCAATCAGGGGCAGGCTTTTCTGTTAGCGACATGGTATGGCGGCTTATGGAAGGGCTGTTGCATGCGGCAAGACAGTCAGATGAAGCGCTCGCTCGTTTTCTTTCTCGTGCCCGATTTCACGCTGGTCGCATTCGCTACCGCGCTGGAGCCGTTGCGCGCCGCCAACCGCATGGCTGGCTATGAAGCCTATAGCTGGAGGCTTGCCAGTTTCGATGGCAAGCCCGTCCGCGCCTCCAACGGTGTCGAGGTAGCCGTCGACTTCTCGCTGGCCGACGAGCGGCAGAAGATGAGCGGACACGAGCGCCCGACGATGGTGGTTGTGTGCAGCGGCCTCAACATCGACAATTACGCCAACAAGACCGTCTTCGCCTGGTTGCGCGAGGAGTATAACCGCGGCGTCGCCATTGGCGGGCTTTGCACCGGCTCCTACATCCTTGCCGCGGCCGGTCTTCTGGCCAACAAGCGCTGCGCCATCCATTGGGAAAACCTGCCGGGCTTCGCTGAGAAATACCCCAAGGCCAATGTCTTTGCAGACCTGTTCGAGATCGATTCCAATATCTACACCTGCGCCGGCGGCACGGCCTCCATGGACATGATGTTCCAGCTCATCGGCGAGGATTTCGACGACAATCTGGTCAACCGGGTCTGCGAGCAGATGTTGACAGACCGTGTGCGCAGCCCCTCCGACCGGCAGCGCCTGCCGCTCCGCGCGCGGCTGGGCGTGCAGAACTCCAAGGTGCTGACGATCATCGAGCTCATGGAAGCCAATCTGAGCGAGCCACTCTCGCTCGTGGAGATCGCCGCTTCCGTCGGGCTTTCCCGCCGCCAGATCGAGCGCCTGTTCCGCCAGGAAATGGGCCGGTCGCCCGCCCGCTACTATCTGGAAATCCGTCTCGACCGCGCGCGCCATCTTCTGGTGCAGTCGACCATGCCCGTCGTCGAAGTGGCGGTCGCCTGCGGCTTCGTCTCCGCGTCGCATTTTTCCAAATGCTATCGCGAACTCTACGCCCGCTCGCCGCAGCAGGAGCGCGCCGACAGAAAGCAACTCATGGCGGCGTGAGCCGGCGAGTTGCTGAAATCGCCCTTCCCCTCAGGGGTCGCGATAGATCCACGACCGGTTCTGCCACATTTTCTCGCCAACCTGGCAGTCATAAGCACTCGACTGCACGAAAAGGACGGGCACTCCGGTATCGGCTGCAGCCGGCCGCTCATCGGCGCCCGCCAGTTCCAGAACGAGCTTGCGGCGGATGGCGTCAGGGAACTGCGACCAATCATTGACCGGAACCATGAAGGCGCCCGGCCCGCCTATCACGCATTCGCGGTAATAAAGGTCGAGATCGTCGACATCGAAACTGGTGGCCAGCCCGCCGCTGGTCATCAGTGGAAGACCATTGATGGTGATGCCGTCGGACACCAGCGCGTCGCGCACGCCGACAACGGGCGGACCCTGGTTGTTCGGGCCGTCTCCGGAGACGTCGATGACGCGCCTCGATCCGTTGAACCTGCTTTCGGCAAACAGGTCGCCGGCGAACTGCAACGCACCGGAAATCGAGGTCCGCCGCGCACTGTTGGGCGGCATCGCCGAGAGCTGACTGGCCACCCGGCGGGCATCCTCCGCCGAGGCGATGACCGTCCAGGGCACGACGATGCGCTGCGAGAATGTCCCCGCCCATTCGAAATAGGTGACGGCAATCTTGCCATAGGCGCCGTCGAGGATCGCCCGAATGACCAGCTCATGGCTCAGCGCGGCCGCATAGCCGCGGCGCTGGATTTCCAGCTCTCCCGGCGACATTGACAGCGATACGTCGACAGCCAGGACAAGCTCCACATCGACGTTTTCTTGAGACAGGGCCGCATCGAACACAACAAGCGGCAACCCCAGCGCGACCAGCGCACCGCTCGCGAACCGGTGCAGGTTTCGAGGTAGTTGAACCATGACCAAAGTTTAGCGCAGGCGCATCATCCGACAATAGCCTTCGGCTGGATAATGGAGGGCGTAGATATTAGCGCAAGCCTCCGCCCCCGCCCGTTTGCGGCACCCGGAAGCGGCGCGACCTCAGCGGATGCTGTTGGCCGGCACCAGATCGAAACGCGGCCGCCAGGACGCTATCAGCACCACCGCCATGCCGGCTATGAAGACGAAATAGAAGCGGTCGTCGGGCAGAGGAAAGCTGGCGAACTTGCCGAGCGTGCCGATGGCCAGCGCGAAGACCAGCCCGTTGGCCCGGCTGCCCCCGATGCGGCCGAATTTCGCCAGCAGCGCCCAGGCGGCCGTCAGTGCCACCAGAATGGCCGGCCAATCATTGTCCTGCAAGGCTACGACAGCGCCGCGCACATATCCCTTTATCATCAGAAGGGCCGAGAAATCCGGCGAAAAGCTCGCCATCGAGTTCTGGATTTCGACGCAGGAAAAATAGAAATGGGCCCACCAGCCGGGATGGCCGCCGAATTTGGAGATCGCCATGCAGGCGGTGAAGGCGGCGACGAAGGTGACGGCGATGGGCAATTTTCGCCAGTTGAACAGGATGGCGGCAATCAGCAGCGCGAAAATGAGGATAAGGTTGTCGGGCCGCACGAAGACCGAAGCGAAGAGACAAAGGCAGCCCACGATATCCCGCCCGCGCCAGAAGGCGTAAAGCGCCGCGATCGAGACCAGCGCCAGAAGCATGTCCGGCACGACGGCGGAAGTCATGCGCGAATAATCGGCCAAGAGCAGAAGCGGCACCAAGAAGAATGCGCCCTGCAGTGCCTCGACCCGCCACAGCCAGTAGAGGCAAAGCATGCCCATCAGAAACGCAGGAACCACGCTGAGGAGGATGGAGGCATCGATCAGCCCCGTCACCGGCTCCAGAAGCCGCATTAGGGCGATATAGGCGACCTTGACGCGGTACATGGACAATTGAGACTGGAAATCGTCCGGCTGTTCCCACTGGTTCAGATTGTAGGGGTTGGAGAATTTCAGGTGGTACTGCTGGTTCTCGCTCGCCCCTTCGTCAATCATCTCCCAGGTGGCGGCGTGCAACTCCCGCGGGTTCTCCAACCGGTTTTCAAGGGCGGTCGCCACATAGGCGACCATGTCCCAGTTGTAGTCCGGCCTCAGCAGCCCGTAGGCGGCGACCGCGAGAACGGAAAGCACTAGGAAAAGGGCCGCCAGCCGGTCGAGCGCCGACCGGACAAGGAGCGCCTTCAGGATGCCCGCTCCCGGCCTGCTGGCGAATGCGCGCCCGATCGGCGTTTCGTCGACTGTACTCATACCTGCCCCGCTCCCGACGTGCCCAACCGTCCGCCCCTGTTCAACTCGACTGGGTTCAGCCCATCTGGCTCTTCACGAAATCCTTGACGATCGAGACCACGCCCCGGCCCAGAAGCTGGTCCAGTGCATCGACGAAGGTATCGACGTGGCTCCGCTCGACGATGAGCGGCGGCTCGAGCCGTATGACGTTGCGATTATACTCGGTGAAGGCCACGAGCACGTCATGATCGCGCAAAAGCAGCGCACCGATGAAACCGGACAGCGAGCCCTTCAGCTTGTCGTCGAGCATGCCGACCATCGGCCGCATCACCGCCGGCAGCGTCTGCGAGAAGTCCTGGAACTCCACGCCGACCATGCAGCCCTTCCCGCGCACATCCTTGATGATGCGCGGATATTTGTCCTTGAGGCTGTTGAGGCGCTCGATGAGGTAGCCGCCGACGGCTTCCGCGTTCTCCATCAGTCCCTCGTCATAAAGGACATTGAGCCCTTCGATGGACGTGGCGCAGGCTTCGCCAATGCCGCCGAACGTCGCCATGGCATGGATCATCGCCGTCTTGGGCGTGCCGTAGGCCTTCATGTAGACGTCGCGCTTGGCGATCATCGCGCCTACCGCCGCCTTGCCCGCACCGAGCGACTTGGCGAGCGCGGTGATGTCCGGCACCACGTCATAGTGCTCGAAGGCATAGAAGCAACCTGTCCGGCCGAAGCCGCACTGCACCTCGTCGGCCACCCAGATCACGCCAAACCGGTCGCAAAGCTGGCGCAGCTTCTGCCAGTATTCCGCTTCGGCCTGGATGATGCCGCCGCCGCCCTGAACCGTCTCCAGGACGATGGCGCCAATTTCGGGGTCGGACTTGAACGCATTCTCCACGGCATCGATGTCGCCGAAAGGCACCCGCACCGTATTGTCGGTCAGGCGGAATTCGCCGCGGTAGAGCTGCCCGTCGGTCAGCGTCAGGACGCCCTTCGTCTTGCCGTGGAAGGAATTCTCGGCATAGACGATCTTCGGCCGCTTCGGCCCCGCCGCGCGCTCGGCCAGCTTCACCGCCGCTTCCATCGCCTCGGAGCCGGATGAGCCCAGAAACACCATGTCGAGGTCACCCGGCGAGCAGGCGGCGAGGTTCGCGGCCAGCGCCGTCGCATATTGCGACATGAAGGCGATTGCGATCTCATGACGCTTTTCGTCCTGGAACTTCCGTCGCGCCTCCAGGATGCGCGGGTGGTTGTGGCCGAAGGCCAGTGAGCCGAAGCCGCCGAAGAAATCGAGAATTTTTCGGCCGTTTTGGTCGATGTAGTACATGCCCTCGGCGCTCTCGACCTTCACCTTGTGGAAGCCGAGAAGCTTCATGAAGTGGAACTGGCCCGGATTGAGGTGAGCCTTGAAGAGCTCGGTCATCCGTTCGATGGGAAGCGCCTTGGCATCATCGACGGAGTAAAGATTCGGCTTGGTGATCGTGCGCGGCGCCAGTTCCGGTGCATTCATGACGGGCACGGCTCCCTTGGCCTCGGTCTTCGTAAGAACGGTCATTTCGGCAAACTCCTATTCGGCCGGCACATGATGCGCGCTGACATTGTCGCCGGCTTTCTTGGCCCGATATTCGTCGTAGGCGGCGATCAGCATGTCCTCGTCGCGGTATTGCGGCACCCATCCCAGGTCTCGCTCGCCCTTGGAAACGTCGAGAACGCACATCTCGTCGGCGATCAGGTACTGCTCGGGGTCCATCAGCGGCATGTTCATGAGGTCGAGCAGATCGAGCGTGCGCTTGACCGCCCAGCCCGGCGTCGGAACGAGCAGCGATCTGGAACCGGCATGCTTCACCAGATTGCCCAAAAGCGTGCGCACCGGAGGCGGATTGAGCGAGCCCAGATTATACGCCTCGTTAGGCACGCCCGCCTTCCACGCGAGCCGTGCAGCCTGCGCGCAATCGAACACTGAAATGAACTGATACGGGTTCTTGCCCGAACCGATCATGGGTACCGGCAGGTTCATGTCGACCAGCTTGAAAAGCTTTTCGAGGATGCCGAGCCGCCCCGGGCCGATGATGAGGCGTGGGCGGAACAGCGAGATGTTCATGCCGCGCTTGCGCCACTCGGCGGCAAGCACCTCCGTGTCGAGCTTCGACTGCCCGTATTCGCCCAACGGCGAGACCGGGTGGTCCTCCGTCATTGGATAGGTGACCGTATGGCCGTAGATCATGTCGGTGGTGAAATGGACGAGATTCTTTGCGCCCGCCTTGTCCATGGCCTCAATGATGTTCACCGTGCCGTGGTAGTTCACGGGATAGAAGAAGTCGTGGCGTTTGGCCCGCACCTGGATCGGCGACAGCATCTTGGCCGACAAATTGTAGACCATGTCGTCCGGCGCGATTGCGACCGCCGCAACCGCGGCAGGATCGGTCACGTCGCACTGCACGAATTTCGCCTTGCCATAGTGCGGCAGGTCGCTCTTCACGATATCGGCGACGACGACCGTCTCGCCGTCGGCCAGAAGCTTGGGTGCAAGATGACGGCCGACAAAGCCGTCACCGCCGAAGATGATGTGTTTCATTGGACGACAGACCCTTTGGACTGAGATGAATTCTGCGCGACCTCGGTCTCCGGCGTATCGCGGCCGCTCTGGGCGATCAGCACCGTGCCGAGACAGATCAGTGCGATGCCGGCGATACGGTAGGCGTTGAGATCCTCGCGGAAGATGAAGTAGGCGAACACCGCCACCGCGACATAGGCGAGGCTGAGAAAGGGATAGGCGAAGGACAGCTCGACCTTCGAGAGGACGTAGAGATGCGAGGCCATCGACACCACGAACACCGTCAGACCCGCGAAAATCCACGGGCTGAACACGATCTGCAGAATCTTCAACAGCGGATTGATGCCGGCGAAGGTGAGCGGGCCCAATGTCATCATGCCGTGCTTCAGCATCAGCTGCGCCGCGGCATTGGTCATCACCGTGAACAGGATGAATGGAATATATTTCATTTCGGATTGCCCCGCTTATCCCGCAGTCCTGCATAGACGACGGAAGAAAAAATCGTGTGAAGCGGTCCGCTCGAATGCCGCCTCCTGCAGTTACCTTCCGGAAAGAACTTCACTGGCCTACTCCGCCGCCGACCGAAGAGAGGCCGGACCCACCCGCATCGCCGTCCTCCGCCAGAAGTCCGACATGAAAGCAGGATCGCGGAAGCGCTCGAGTTTCTCCCAGTCGGGAAACGATGCCGCGAAGACGTCGGCGCCCATGCGCGCGTCCTTGTACGGATTGACCGCTCCGCCCGCGTCCACCGTGATCGCATCCAGCCTTGCCAGAAGATCGAGCGTGGCCCTGCCCCGGTTGGGGAAATCGAGCGTCAGCGTGTATCCCGGTCGGGGGAAGGACAGGATTCCCGGCGAAGCCATCTCGCCGAACCGCTTGAGCACGGTGAGGAACGAGGCCTGCCCCGCATCGCGCGCGGCCTGAAGCAGGGCCGGAACGGCTTTGCGGGCCACCGCCTCTGGCACTACGCTCTGGTGCTGATAAAGCCCCCCGGGCCCATAGAGCCGGTTCCACCCACGCACGCCGTCGAGCGGAAAGAAATAGCCGCGATAGGGGGCGCGATTGACCCCCGTCCTGCGGCCCTTGGCCCAGCGATAGGCGGCGTTGAACAACCTTATCGAGACGCTATTGAGCATGTTGAACGGTGGCTGGAAAGGAACGCCCAGCCTTGGCTTGCGCGCCAACGAAAAGCCCCCGCCATGGCGGGCATGGTTGGCCGTCATCAGCAGCCCTCTGCCCGCCTTGCGCCCGCCGGAAAGCTGGTCGATCCAGGCTACCGCATATTCGTTCTCGGCGTCGGCCTCGACGGCGCGATCGAAATATTCGTCGAGCGTGGAAAACGGCGAGATGCGCTCGTCGACATCGGCGCTGCCGACCTTCAAGAGCCGGATGGTTGCCCCCAGGACCAGACCCGTCAGGCCCATTCCACCGATGGTCGCGCGGAAATAGTCCTCGTTCTTGCGCGGCCCGCATTCCAGGATCGTGCCGTCGGAACGCATCAGCGTGAAGGAATGCACATGGCTGCCGAAGGTGCCGCGGCGATGGTGGTTCTTGCCGTGAATGTCGTTGGCGATCGCACCGCCGAGCGTGACGAGCTGCGTTCCCGGCACGACGGCGGGGAAAAAGCCGCTCGGCGCGGCAAGGGCGATGATGTCGCGCAACAGAACGCCGGCTTCCGCCTGCAACAAGCCGGAGCCGGCATCGAAGGAGAGGATGCGGGCCCGGCCGCGCATGTCCGCAAGCCTGCCGCCGGAGTTCTGGCAGCTATCGCCATAGGAGCGGCCATTGCCATAGGCAAGCAGGCCGCCTGCTGCCGGAGTACCGTTCTGAAGAAGCTCTATCGCCGCGTTCGCCGGGATCGCATTCCGCCCCGGCGGTGTCGCCATGCCGAAACTGGGATAGCTGTCGCGCATGCTCAAAGCCCTGCGGCCAGAAGCAGGAGCGCGCCCAGGCCCGCGACGGCCTGGCTGCGCCAGTCGCGGATGATGAAGACGATCGGATCGTCATGCATCTCGTCGCGCCGCGCCAATATCCAGATGCGCATGGTGATGTAGAGCACGATGGGGCCCAGCGGCCAGATGAGCCAGGGATGAGTGTAGAGCGCGTCGATCGCGTCGCTCTGGATATAGAGCGCCAGCACCAGCGCCGAGGAAAAGGCGGACGCCATGCCGGCCTGAGCGATGATCTCCTGATCCTCGAGCCGGTATCCGCGCCCTGCCAGGCGCTCGCCGACGGGCACCTCGGTCGAACGCAGCTCGACATAGCGTTTGACCAGCGCCAGCGAGAGGAAGAAGAACACCGAGAACGCCAGCAGCCAGAACGATACCTCTATGCCAGTCGCCGCGCAGCCGGCCAGGATGCGCAGGGTGTAGAGGCCGGCCAGCATGAGCACGTCCACCAGAAGCATCCGCTTGACCGCTATCGAATAGGCGGTCGTCGTGACGAGATAAAGCGCCAGCACGGCGGCAAAAACGGGGGGCAGGAAAGCCGCGGTGCCTGCAGCCATGAGCAGCAGCACTGCCATCGCGCCCAGCCCGAACGGGATCGACAGGACGCCGCTGGCCAAAGGCCGGTTGCGCTTGGTGGCATGGCGTCTGTCGAGCGCCAGATCGAAGAAGTCGTTCAGGATGTAGATTGCGGACGCTGCGGCACTGAAGGCAACGAAAGCGAGCACCGCTTCGAGCATCACCGGCAGGTTCGCATATTGATGCGCCAGTACCAGCGGCACGAAGATCAGCGCGTTCTTGAGCCACTGATGCACGCGAAGCATCTTCGCAATCGTGCGCATCGACACCTTCGGCGCCGCGATCAGCTCGCCGCCATGGGCCGCCTGCCACGCAGACGCTGCCCGGTCCGGCGCCACGACCACCGCCTGGCGGGCCGCGTCGAACACCTTCAGGTCCGCCTTGCTGTTGCCGGCATAGTCGAACCCGCCATCGCCGAAGGCCGCAATCAGCGCGTCCCGCTTGATAGCGGACGCCATGTTGCAATCGGGGTCGGTACACAGCACCTGGTCGAAAACGCCCAGATGGGCGGCCACCTTTTCGGCGAGCAGGCGCGGCGAAGCGGTTGCCAGGACGATGTGCCGCCCCGCCGCCTTGTCTTCCTGCAGCCTTGCCAGCAACTCCGTGCGATAGGGCAGTGCGGCCGGATCGAAATCGATGCGCTCGGCGATCCGGCATTTGAGATGCGCCCGCCCCTTCATCAGCCACAATGGCAGAAGAAACACGCACAGCGGCCGCTTGCGGATCAGCAGGAACAGACTTTCCCAAAGAAGATCGGCCGCAATCAGCGTGCCGTCGAGATCGACGGCAAGCGGTACCGCAATGCGCTTGGATCGCGCGTCCATGGTGAAGCCCCCGTTTCAGCCATTCCGTACGGGAATGTACCCGTCCGGCGACGACGTCTAGCTTCGAACCGCTTCAGAACTCTGAATCTTCGCGCAAATATCGCCCGGCGCGCGCATCATTTCTGCCGGCAGCGTTAACAACAGGAAAATCAACTTGTTAAAAAGCCGGGCAAAATCGCCCGGCTTCCGTCAATTGCTTGGAAATTACGGATAGTTCTAACGGATCCGGCCGCGTCCGCCCGTGATTTCTATGGTCTCGGTTCCGGTCAGGACCTCACGGTCGCCGTTCGGCATGGTGACGAAGCAACCGGTGGGGCAGAACTCCACGGTTTCGCCGGGCCCGATAACGATGTCGGCCTGGCTGCCACCTTCCGTCACGATGATCGTGCGGGGATCGCCGTCCTGGTTCACGGCGCTGGCGGCCAGAGCAGCCGGGGCGCCGGCCAGGATGGCCGCGAATGCAAGAAGAGTGCGCTTCATGTTGTTCCCTCGGTGTTTCCACCGCCTCTGTCGTTCCGGCGCGTGACGATGTGCGACGGATATCCTTATCGTTCACGATCCTTATAGGCATTGCCATGTGAACGGCAACTGAACGCCATGCTTCACCCGCTTTCGGCCTGATCTTCCTCGTTCTCGCTCTCTCCATCGACCGACCCCGACGCCCCGGCTCCCGATGGCGACGGGCCGGAACGGAAATGGATGTCGCGCTGCGGGAACGGAATCTCGATGCCTTCCCTCTCGAAGGCTTCGACGATGGCAAAGCGGATTTCGTTCTGTACTTCGAGCTGCGCCAAGATGTCGGCCAGATAGACGCGGATCTCGAAATCGAGTGACGAGTCGCCGAACCCGGCAAACAGCACGAAGGGCTCCGGATTCTTGAGAACCAGCCGATTGCTCTGGGCAATATCCAGGAGGATGGCATGTACCTTCTTCACATCGGTCCCGTAGGCCACGCCGATCGGTATCTCCACGCGGCCCAGGCTGTTCTTGTGGGTCCAGTTGCCGACCGCGGCATTGATCAGTTCAGAGTTCGGCAGGATCACCGTCTGGCGCTGGAAAGTCTCGATCTCCGTCGCGCGGACGGAGATCTTCTTCACGGTTCCCGACACCGCGCCCGCCACGATCCAGTCGCCCGCCTTGAATGGCCGCTCGACCAGCAGGATGAGGCCGGAGACGAAGTTCTCCAGGATATTTCGCAGGCCGAAGCCGATGCCGACCGACAAGGCGCTGGCCACCAACGCCAGGTTCGACAGATCGATGCCCGCCGTGGCGACACCGAACAGCGCTGCGACCACCACGCCTGCATAGCCTATCGCCGTGCGCACCGAGTTCCGCACGCCCGTGTCCAGCCTGCTGCGCGCCATCACCCTGCTGTCGAGCCATGCCTGGAACCAGCGCGCGACGAAGTAGCCGACGATGAAGACCAAAAGCCCGGAAAGGATGCCGACCAGCGAAAAGGAGATATTGCCGATGCTGACCTTGTTGGCGATGCCATAGGTCCATGCGGTCAGTTCGGCCCAGTGAAAGCCCCATTGCAAAAGGATGAGCGGTGCCCCGACCAGCACCACCGCCACATTGGTGGCCAATCCCGCCACCAGCCCGAGCTGATCGAGAGTGGTGGCGTCCAGGCTGAAGCGCCGGGACAGGAGCCGCCCCACCGCCGATCCGGCGAAGGCGCCGTCGCCCGACATGGCGCCCCCGGCCAGGAAACCGATATACATCGTCGCCAGGATCGCCCCGGTGACGACAACCTGCTGCGACAGGAACCGCGAAAAACCGATATAGCCGAACAGCGCCGCGATGATAGTGGCCGCCGCAAAGCCGTATATCAGCACGCGGAAAATGATCGGCCAGGGGCGCGGACGGGCCCCCTCTTCACCCGGAAAGGGCTTCACCGACCCGATCAGGATCAGGAGCACGCCGACAACGATCGTGGCGAGAAAGCTCGTGGCCACCGTCAGCGACAATTGCGAGCCGAACAGCTCGTAGAGCCGGTTCATGAAGAAATCAAAGCCGGTAACGGTGGCCGTTACCCCCACCAGCAGGCACAATTTGCCGGCCGCGCTTGTTTCGACCGGCAAAAGGCGCCAGTTCTCACGCTTCGGCGCGAGCACCGCAAGCGCCAGCCGGTAGACGAAGAACACCACCACAGCCACCGAGAACAGCGGCCAAAGCAGCTCAGCGATGTCGCGGCGCAGAATGCCGAACACGTCGAGGAAGAAATATGCCGAACCGAGGAGAATGCCGAAGGCAGCCGAAGGCAGCAGCGTCGACCACAGCGCCAGCGACAGGCGGCTGAGATAGGTCGGCTCGGCCTCGTTGAGGTCGGGGTCAATCAGATTGCCGAAGAGCCTGCGTCCCGCCAGATGCAGCACCAGTGCAGCCGCCAAGGAGAAAAATACCGTCAGCAGGAGGGCCCGCAGCTTGAAACTGGCTGTGAAACGAAGCCACGAAGCGACTGTATCATAGGCCTTTCCCAGATCCGTATGTAACTCGTTCAAGACCTGAGGGCTCAAGGCGGCCGTGATATCGTAGCGCCTGGAAAGCGCGCTGGTGAACAGATCGCGCCGCATTTGCGCGATCTGCTCGATCATTCGGTTGATCCGCAGTGAAAGGGCCTCGGCCTCCCCGATCAGCGCATTGATCTCAGCCTTCTCGTCAAGCAGTCTCTGGCGTTCCTGCTGAACGAGTTCCGGCTCGGCAGGCTCGCCCTCAGCGCGCTCGGGTCCGAGCTGTTCGAGCCTGTCGTTGATTTCGGAAATGCGCGGACGAAACGCGACGCCGCTGGCCAGAAGGTCACGCGCCAGCTTTTCCAGTTCCACCCTTATCTGGACCAGGCCGGTATCGTCGCCCGCCTTCTCCTCAAGTTGGCTGGCGAGCTGCTGGGTCTGCCGGGCGATATCGTCGATCTTCTCTTTCTGGCTGGCAATGAAACCGTTGCCGGTGGTTTGAGGCTGTGCCATGGCCGGCGCGCAGAAAATGACAGCCAGCACGAGGAGAAAGCCAGGAAGTGCTTTGATTAGATCGGACAGGCTGGCCACGAGGATATGATTCCCTTCAACTCGGGCACCATTGATAGTCGCCGCGCGAAAGCCGGGCAACAACGCCTTTCCAGCCGAAAGGTCGGTCCACTGAAAAGGCAGGGCGTATTATTTGCGTCCGTCCATGCTCGTGCCCTATAGCTTCGGGTCGAATGGGGACGACCGATCAAGACAATGGCTGAATATTCGGCACTTTCTCTCCTGAAAAACGCCTTCTCCGGCAATCGCGGCTGGAAACCGGCCTGGCGCAAGGCCAGTCCCAAACCGGCTTATGACGTGATCGTCGTGGGCGGCGGCGGCCATGGCCTTGCCACCGCCTACTATCTTGCCGCCGAGCACGGCATCCGCAAGGTCGCCGTGCTGGAAAAGGGCTGGCTCGGCTCCGGCAATATCGGCCGCAACACCACCATTGTGCGATCCAACTATCTCCTGCCCGAATCCATCCGCTTCTACGATCATTCGGTGAAGCTGTGGGAGAACCTTTCCCATCAGCTGAACTACAACGTCATGTTCTCCCAGCGCGGCGTGCTCAACCTTGCCCATTCGCCCGCCCAGGTCGACGACTATATCCGCCGTGGCAATGCGATGCGCCACGAGGGTGGCGACGGCATATGGTTATCGCCGGCACAGATCGCGCGATATGCGCCCGGTGTCGATGTATCGTCATCCGCCCGCTTTCCCGTCGTCGGCGGCCTGCTTCAGCCGCGCGCCGGTACGGCCCGGCATGACGCCGTGGCGTGGGGTTATGCGCGCGCCGCCGACCGGCTGGGCGTCGACATCATCGAGAACTGCGAGGTGACAGGGTTTCTGCGCGATGGCGACGAGATCACCGGCGTCGCCACCTCGCGCGGCGACATCCGGGGAAAGAAGGTGGCGGTGGCGGTCGCCGGCAGCACCGGCCGCGTGATGAAGCTCGCCGGCATCGAGAACCTGCCCATTGAAAGCCACGTGCTGCAGGCCTTCGTCTCCGAATCCATCAAGCCTTTCGTCGATTGCGTCGTCACCTTCGGCGCCGGCCACCTTTATATGTCCCAGTCGGACAAGGGCGGCCTCGTCTTCGGCGGCAGCCTCGACCTTTACAACTCCTATGCCCAGCGCGGGAACCTGCCTCTGGTCGAAGAAGTCATGAGCGAGATAACGGCCATGTTCCCCGCTGTCGCAAAACTGCGCCTGCTGCGCTCGTGGGGCGGCGTCATGGACATGTCGATGGACGGCTCGCCGATCATCACCAAGGGACCGCTGCCCGGCATGTATCTCAATTGCGGCTGGTGCTATGGCGGCTTCAAGGCCACACCCGCCTCCGGCTATTCCTTCGCCTGGACCATTGCCAAGGACGAGCCGCACCCGATCAACGCCCCCTTCACCCTGAGCCGGTTCGAGCGCGGTGTCATCATCGACGAAAAGGGCCAGGGGCCCACGCCGAAGCTGCATTGAGGATCGAAAGATGCTGATTTCCTGCCCCCATTGCGGCCCGCGCGACCTTGCCGAGTTCACCTATCAGGGTGATGCCACCCGAACCCGGCCGGACCTCGCCTCCACCGACACCGCCGCCTGGCACGCATATGTCTACGAACGGCCCAACCCGGCGGGACTGCATCGTGAGTACTGGCAGCATTCGGGCGGCTGCCGCTCCCATCTCCTGGTCGTCCGCGATACGGTCAGCCACGAGATCGCCTCGGCCAAATTCGCCCGAAAAGCGCGGGAGATGATCGGATGAGCCCGCGCCGCGCCGCCGCCGGCGGCACTATCGACCGTTCCCGGCCCGTCGGGTTCACCTTCGACGGGGTGAAGATGAGCGGCCATGAGGGCGACATGCTCGCCTCGGCGCTGCTCGCCAATGGTGTCCTTCTCGTCGGCCGCTCCTTCAAATACCACCGCCCGCGCGGCATTTTCGCGGCGGGAGCGGACGAGCCAAACGCCCTGGTGACCGTGCTGCGCGACGGCATTCGCGAGCCCAACATTCCGGCCACGCAGATCGAACTCCATGAAGGGCTGCGCGTGGAAAGCCAGAACCGCTTTCCCTCGCTCGACTATGATTTCGGCGCACTCGCCCAGCTTGCCGGGCCGCTGCTATCGGCCGGCTTCTACTACAAAACCTTCATGGGCCCTGTCGCGGGACCGTTGAAGGGCACCCGGCTATGGATGTTCTGCGAGCGCTTCATCCGCAGAGCGGCCGGTCTCGGCAGAGCCGATCACAAGCCCGACCCCGCCCGCTACGAGCGCATGAATGCCTTCTGCGAGGTGCTGGTGGTGGGCGGCGGCGTGGCCGGTCTGATGGCGGCGGAGGCTGCCGCCAAATCCGGCAAGCGCGTCATCCTGGCCGAACAGGAACCCCGCCTCGGCGGCATGGCCCGCTGGTCCGGCGAAGAGATCGGCAGCAAGCCCGCGCGCGAATGGGCGGAGGGGCTCGCCGCCCGCCTCGCCCGCATGGACAACGTGCAGGTGCTGAGCCGCACGACCGTGTGGGGCTATTATGACGGCAACACCCTTGCCGCCCTCGAACGCGTCGGCGACCATCTTCCCCGGCGCCCGGGCGACATGCCCCGCCACCGCCACTGGACCATACGTGCGGCAAAGGTGATCCTGGCCACCGGCAGCATCGAGCGCCCCATCGTGTTCCCCGGCAACGACCGGCCCGGCATCATGCTGGCGGGCGCGGCGATGCGTTATGCCGCCGAATACGGCGTGCTGCCGGGCGAGAAGATCGCGATCTTCACCAACAACGACAGCGCCTACCGCGCCGCAACCGTGCTCAAGGCCGCCGGCGCGTCGATCGCCGCGATTATCGACGTCCGCAAGGAGATTTCCACCGCCGCGCAGGCGCTGGCCGGCGAGGCTGGAGTGGTGCCGCTGCTCGGCCATGCGGTCGTTGGAACCAGCGGAAAGCGCCTGCAACGGGTGATTCTCCGCCGGTTTGACCCCCAAACTGGGCTGGTTTCGGGCGATTCTCGGCCCATTTCAGCCGATTTTCTGGCCGTTTCGGGCGGTTGGTCGCCCGCGATCCATCTTGCCAGCCAGGCCGGCGGCAAGCCCCGATGGGACGATTTCCTGCAAGCCTTCCTGCCCCCGGTACCCCAACAGGACTGGTCGGGCGCGGGCGCACTGACCGGCGGGATGACGACGGCGGCAGCGCTGAAGACCGGCCGCAGCGCCGGGCGCGCCGCCGCGGGGCAAAAGCCTTCACGCGCCAGGCTTCCGCAGACCGAAGAGCCGGGCCTCGACCCCTCGCCCGCTCCGGTGCTGGAGATCAGGGCTGGTGGCAAGGCCTTTGTCGACTTCCAGCATGACGTGACAGCCGACGACGTGCGCCTTGCCCACCGCGAGGGCTTCGTCTCGGTCGAGCATCTCAAGCGCTATACGACGCTGGGCATGGCGACCGACCAGGGCAGGACGTCGAACGTGCCGGGCCTGGCCATCCTGGCCGAGGCGCGCGGCATTTCCATTCCCGAGGCCGGGACCACGCGGTTCCGCCCGCCCTACAGCCCCGTCCCCATCGGCGCGCTGGCCGCCGAGCGCCACCGCCACTTCAAGCCCGACCGCCTGACGCCGATGCATGACTGGCATCTTGAGCATGGCGCCCGGATGATGGAGGCGGGCCTGTGGCACCGCCCGCAGATCTACGGCCAGGCCGGCGAGACGGTGGAACAGGCCTATGTGCGCGAAGCCAAAGCCGTGCGCGAGGCTGTCGGCATCGTCGATGTGTCGACGCTCGGCAAGATCGCGGTCAAGGGGCCGGACGCCGCCGAGTTCCTCGACCGCGTCTACACCAATATATTCTCGACCCTGAAGGTCGGAAGGGCGCGCTACGGCCTCATGCTGCGCGAGGACGGTATTGCGCTGGACGACGGCACCACATGGAGGCTCGGCGAGCACGATTTCCTGATGACGACGACCACCGCCAATGCCGGCAAGGTCATGCAGCATCTGGAATATTATCTCGATTTGGTCTGGCCGGAGCTCAGGGTGCATCTCACGTCGGTGACCGACCAGTGGGCGGGTGCGGCGGTCGCCGGTCCCCGATCACGCGACGTGCTGGAAGCATGCATTTCCGGCACGGGGATAGATGACGAGACGCTGCCATTCATGGGGATCGTCCATGGTGAAATCGACGGCGCTCCCGTCATGGTCTGCCGCCTCTCCTTCTCCGGCGAGCTTGCCTACGAGGTCTATTGCGGGGCCGGCCACGGCATCCATGTGTGGGAAGCACTGATGGAAGCCGGCGGGCCGTTCGGTATCGCGCCTTACGGCATGGAGGCACTCGGCGCGCTACGTATCGAAAAAGGGCATGTGACCGGTGCAGAAATCGACGGCCGCACCACTGCCCGTGACCTCTATCTCGACTGGATGCTGTCGAAGAAGAAGCCGTTCATCGGCTCGGCCCTGATGGACCGCGAAGGACTGATCGACAAAGGCCGCATCCGCCTCGTCGGTATCGTCTCGCTCGACGACCGGCCGCTTGGCGGCGGGGCTCATATCGTCGAAGATTCAACTTCTGAAGGTCTTGGCACAAGCATCGGCCACATAACGGCTTTCTGCTATTCGCCACAACTCGAACGCTACATCGGCCTGGCCCTGGTCAAGGGCGGCAAGGCACGCCACGGCACGCGCGCTCGCGTCTCCGATCCGCTGCGCGACCGTTTCGGCCCGGTTGAGATCGTCAGCCATCACTTCTTCGACCCGGAAGGGAAGCGCATGCATGGTTGAACGCGAATCCCCCCTTGGGCCGGCCTTCGAGCCGGGCGCTTTTCCCAATCATGCCGGCGATACCGGCATCCGCCTGAGCGAAGCGACGCCCGCCGGCATCGTGGAAGCCTGCGCATGGCCCGGCATGGAGCAGGCGCTCCGGAATGCCATCGGCAAGGCGACCGGGCTCCGCGTTGGAGCCGCCGCCAACGCAGCCGCATCCAACAAGGATGCGGCGGCTTTGTGCATCGGGCCCAGCCGCTATCTCGTCCGCTCGGCGCGGCGCGACCTGTTCGAACGGATGCAGGCGGAGGTCGCGCCTGAAACAGGCACGGTCACCGACCTTTCCCACGGGCGGACCTGCATAAGGGTGGAAGGCAACGCGTGCGAATGGATGCTGTCGAAGCTCTTTGCCGTGGATTTCCACCTGACCACCTTCCCGGCCGACACAGGCCTGGCGACGGCTCACCACGACATATTCGCCCAGATTCATCGATCCGGCGAAGACCGCTTCGAGATATTCGTCTTTCGCTCCCTCGCGCGCGCCTTCTGGCGCGAGTTGAGGGAGGCAGCAGCCGAGACGGGCTATGAAGTCGAATGAAAGGCCCGGCACGAAGCCGAGCCTTTCATGACCCTATTCGGCGGGCTTGACGGGCGTCGCCTCGAGCATGGTGCGCTCGAGCTTGGCACCGCGGGGACCATCCCCGTGCTCGTCATGATGACGGCCTTCGCGCCAGTTTCGGTGCTTGCCTTCATAGCCGCCGCGACCCTTGAAGCGCGGACCCGCCATACCGTGCATTTCAGCACGCGCCTGGCGCAGTTCATTCTGGTCGAGCGCGCCGTCATCGTTGCGGTCCAGCAGGGCGAAACGCTTGGCTTGCCGGCCTTCGATCTCGGCAATCGTCACTTCGCCGTCGCCGTCGACGTCCAGCATCTGCACCGCGCGGCGCGCCTTACGCTCATACTCGCGCTGCATCAGGAGATCGACGATCTCGGCTTCGCTGAGCTTGCCGTCCGTGTCGGCATCCGCTTCCTGCAACTTGCCAAGGCGCATCGCGCCGAACTCTTCCGAAGACAGGGTGCCGTCGCCATCGGCGTCCAGATGTTGGAACATGCGTTCCATGCCCCCGTCCCGCTTCACCGACATTTCCGTTTTGCCGTTATCGCTCCGGCTTTGTGCCACTGCTGCAGTGCCGGCGGCAAAGGACAGGGCGACGGCTGCGAGGATCGCTTTGCGGATCATGCGTAATCTCCATGGTTGTCGCCGCGACAGGCGGCGTCGGGTCACGCATCGTTTGTGGCACGCCCAACATTACGGCGCGCTTGCCGTCCGATTACAAATTGGTAAGTCGCCGCCTATTCGACGAAGGTCACGAACTCGTCGAGCGGCGCTCGCTCACTGCGCAAATCGTTCTCCGGCTTGGTCTTGTCCTCGTACCCGAGCGCCATGCCGCAGACCACGATCTCTTGGTCCGGGATATTCAGGAGTGGGCGGATAATGCGGTGATAGGGAGCGAAGGCTGCCTGCGGGCAGGTGTGCAGCCCTCTGGATCGGGCGGAAATCATGATCGACTGCAGGAACATGCCGTGGTCGACCCACGAACCCTTGTTGAGCCGGCGGTCGATGGTGAAGATCATGCCGACGGGCGCATCGAAGAAGGTGAAGTTCCTGTCGTGCTGCGCCCGCATCCGCTCCACCTCGCGCCGCCCGATGCCGAGCAAATTATAGAGCGCGAAGCCGACGGCACGCCGCCGTGAGAGATAAGGTTCGAAAAACTTGTCGGGATAATATTTATATTCGTCCCACTCGATCTTTTCGGGCCGGATACCGGACGAAAGAATCGCGTCGGAGAGCTTCTGCTTGGCCTCCCCGCTCGTCACGTAGACCTTCCAGGGCTGCATGTTGGTGCCCGAGGGCGCGCGCGCGGCCAGCGCGAGGATGTCCCGCACGGTCCTCTCCGGCACCGCATCCGGCAGGAAAGCGCGAACGGAGCGGCGTGTCAGGAGAGCCTCGTCGACAGTGCGCGCAACGTCTTCCGTGGCCAAGTTCTGTCTGCTATTCGAAACAAGCATATCCGCCGCATCTGTTTCTGCTTCCTGAATGCTGGCGTATAGCTGGACCTACAGGGTCGCCGCAACCCGTCAACAGGAAACTGTCATAATGCCTACCCATTCCAAGCGCATCACCGGCATCACCCCTTCTGGCAAGGACGGGTGGGAAGTGCACTTCGCCGCCATGCGCAAGAAGCTGGCGGGCGAGCCCATATTGATGCTGTCGGTGGGCGACCACGACTTCGATACCCCCGAAGGAACCGTCGAAGCCTGCGTGGGAGCGGTGCGCGGCGGCTACCACCACTATATCCAGTTGCCGGGCCTCCCCCGCCTGCGCGAGGGGTTGGCGCGACTTTCCACGGAATGCACGGGCGTGGACACGACGCCGGACGAGATAATCGTCACCCAGGGTGGCCAGGGCGCGCTGTTCGCCGTCTGCCAGGGCGTGCTCGATCCCGGCGACCACGCCATCATGATCTCGCCCTATTATGCCACCTATCCCGGCACGGTGCGCGCGGCGGGCGCCAGCTTCACAGAGGTCGACGCGCAAGCGGAAAACGGTTTCGAGCCGGATATTGCGGCTATCGAAGCAGCCGTTCGCCCGAACAGCCGCCTCCTCATGATAAACTCGCCCAACAATCCGACCGGCGCCGTCTATAGCCGCCGGACGCTGGAGGGCATCGCAGACATCTGCCGCAGGCACGATCTCTGGCTGCTTTCGGACGAGGTCTACTGGACCATCCGCGCCGATGCGGAACACGTCTCGCCGCGGGCGCTCGCGGGTATGAAGGAACGAACCCTGGTCGTCAATTCGCTCTCCAAGAGCCACGGCATGACGGGCTGGCGCGTCGGCTGGCTCACGGGACCGGCAGAGACGGTGCGGTATCTGACAAGTCTCAACCTCGTTTCCAGCTACGGCCTTGCCGATTTCGTGTCCCGCGCGGCAATAGAAGCGGTCGAGCACGGGCATGGCGTGAGGGAGATCGCGGAGCGCTACGGCCGCCGGCGCACGGCATTCCTGGAATCCATCACCGATCTGCATGGCGTAAAGATACGCGGTTCGGAAGGCGGCATGTATGTCATGCTCGACATTTCGGCGATCGATCCAGATTGCGAGGCGTTTGCCTGGCGGTTGCTGGAAGACGAGCAGGTCGCCGTCATGCCCGGCACGAGCTTCGGGCCGTCGGCGGCCGGTCACATTCGCGTTTCGATGTGCCAGACGGAAGAGACCCTGCGCGAGGCCGCGCAGCGCCTTCGCCGCTTCGTCGCCCGCGCAACCGGCGCGCGCTCTACCGCCGTGGCCTGAGCCACCGCCAATTGTCGTCGTCGTTGCGGTCGATAATGCAGCGGTAACCGACAAGGCATTGCGCGGCGTCCTGCGTCGGCACATAGGCCCTTTCGGCGATTTCGAACATCGGACAATAGCGCTCGTCGACCACGAAACGGTTATAGGTGAAGCGGCCCGTGGTCAGCACGATCGCTCCGCTCTGACGCACGAGAGAGTTGGCCTGGTCGCACGTCATCGTCCGCGTGTCGGGCCGGGCTTTGGCCGTCTGCGCGCCGAACACAACCGGCAATAGTGCCAATCCCACGACGAGCACGGCCGATCGGAGCTTTCCTGTCATGGAGTCCCACTCCCTTTGTTCACGCATTTCTCGTGCAATTTGACGCCAATTCCTTCACTTTTGCCAGCCCATGACCTAGCCTTGCGTCGGCCAACTCCCAAGGCTTAATGATCCATGTTCTTTTTCGCGACAATATGGCTGGAAAACCAGAACCTTTGACCTCACTCGACCGCTCGGGCCTCCAACCGGGCAGGATCGCGATCTTTCTGGATTTCGACGGGACTCTGGCGGAAATCGCCGAGCATCCCGATGCCGTGTCCGTACCGACCGCCACCCGCGATGTACTGGCGCGTCTGGCGGATTGCATGAGTGGCGCCATTGCCATCGTAACCGGTAGGCCCATCTGCGAAATCGATCGCTTCCTTCAACCTCTTTGTCTGCCGGTCGCGGGCATCCATGGCCTGGAAAGACGCGACGCCGACGGCGCACACCGTGCCGCTGCAGTCGACGCCAGCCTGATCGACATGCTTGCGGAAAAGTTGAAACGGTTCCAGGAAAGCCATAAAGGCATCGTTGTCGAGCGCAAATCCGCCTCGGTCGCCCTTCACTACCGCCAGAGGCCGGAGCTGGCCGAAGCCGGCATGGCCTGGGCGCACGAAGCGGTTGACGGTCATGAAGGCCTGCAAATCCTGCAGGGCAAAATGGTCATCGAAATCAAGGCGGGCAAGGAGACCAAGGCGGACGCCGTCGCAGCGTTCATGGCCGAAGAGCCCTTTGCCGGGCGCATGGCCGTATTCGCGGGCGACGACGTGACCGACGAAGACGCATTCAACGAGATCGCCCGAAGGGGTGGTATTTCCATAAAGATCGGAGGAGGAGAAACAGTCGCCGCTTTTCGCATCGAGGGCGTCGGCGCGTTTCGTCAATGGCTCAGCCGGTTGGCAGACGATTTTGAAAACAGACAATTGACAGAATAAGGTAGATTCCCGTGACCACACTTAACCTTGGCGTAGTAGGCAATTGCAGCTTCTCCGCATTGATCGATCCCAAAGGCCGCTATCTCTGGTCCTGCCTGCCGCGTTTTGACGGCGACCCCGTCTTCAACGGCCTTCTGACCGGCGAGGACGAACCGGCCGAGGGCGTGTTCTCCATCAACCTGGAAGGCCTTGCAGAGACCGAACAGTTCTACGAACCTAACACGGCAGTTCTCGTCACCCGGCTGCATGGTCAATCCGGCTCCCTGGAAATCCGCGATTTCGCGCCGCGCTTCTTCTGGCGCGACCGCATTTTCCGCCAGCAGACCCTCGTGCGGCGGGTGAGGCCAATTGCCGGCACGCCGCGCATCTCCGTCCGCTGCCGTCCCACGTTCTCCTATGGAAAATCCAACCCGCAGATAACGCACGGCTCCAACCATGTCCGCTATGTGGGGCCTGAAATGACCCTCCGGCTGACCACGGACGCGCCGATCGACTATGTGCTCGATGAAACGCGTTTCAACCTATCCGCCCCGATCGATTTTATCCTGGGCCCGGATGAGACGCTGACGGGCAGCGTGGCCGATACAGCGCGGGATTTCGAGGAGCGCACCTGCGCCTACTGGCGTAACTGGGTAAGCGGCCTGGCCCTGCCCTTCGAATGGCAGGAAGCCGTCATCCGCGCGGCGATCACGCTCAAACTGTGCACCTACGAGCCGACCGGCGCGATCATCGCGGCCATGACGACCAGCATACCCGAAGCGCCCAACAGCGGGCGCAACTGGGACTACCGCTTCTGCTGGCTGCGCGACGCCTTCTTCGTCGTACGAGCGCTCAACAGCCTCGGCACCGTGCAGACAATGGAGAACTATTTCCGCTATCTCATGGACCTCGTGGCGGATGCCGATGGCGGTCACCTGCAGCCGGTTTTCGGCATCGGCCGCGAACGCGATCTCGTCGAGGAGGTTCTGGAGAATTTCGGGGGCTACCGCGGCATGGGCCCCGTCCGCTGCGGCAATCAGGCCCATGAGCACTATCAGCACGATGTTTACGGCAACGTGATCCTGGGCGCGGCTCAGATATTCTTCGACCGCCGCATCCAGATGAAGCCGACCATCACGGACTTCCACCTGCTCGAACAAGCGGGTGAACAGGCATACAAGGTCTATAGCCTGCCGGATGCCGGAATGTGGGAACTGCGCTCGCGCTCGCGCGTTCACACTTCATCGAGCCTGATGTGCTGGGCCGCCTGCGATCGCCTGGCCAACATAGCGGACCGGATCGGCGAAATGGCACGGGTCCGCTACTGGAGAGAGCGCGCGGAGGAAATCAAGGAAAAGATCTTGGCCGAGTCCTGGTCGGAAAAACGGAAGGCTTTCGTAGAAAGCTTCGGAGGTGAGACACTCGATGCGAGCGTCTTGCTGATGGCCGAGGTAGGTTTCCTCGATCCGCGCGATCCACGTTTCGTCAGCACCGTGGACCAGCTCGAAAAGACGCTCGCCAACGGCCCCTACATGCTGCGCTACGAGGCGGCGGATGATTTCGGAAAGCCCGAGGTCTCGTTCAACATCTGCGCGTTCTGGCGGCTCGATGCGTTGACCCGCATCGGCCGGCGTGAGGAAGCGCGGGAGATTTTCGAAGCGCTTTTGAAAACGCGTAATCCGCTCGGCATGCTTTCGGAGGACACCCATCCCGTCACCGGCGAGATGTGGGGCAACTATCCGCAGACCTATTCGATGGTCGGCATCATCAACGGCGCAAGGCGCCTGTCGAAACCATGGGAGTCCGTTGTGTGAAAAGGCTGGTTGTCGTCTCCAACCGTGTCGCGGACCTGAAAAGGTCGGCCCAGTCCGGCGGCCTCGCCGTCGGACTGGCCGACTCACTGAAGCGCCGCGGGGGCGTATGGATGGGCTGGGACGGCCAGACCATGCGCGCCGACGAGCAGCCCGAGCCGCGCATCCGCAAGATCGGCGACGTCACGCAGGTGACGATACCGCTGACCGAGGAGGACTATGCCCAGTACTACCTGGGTTTTTCCAACAGCGTCCTGTGGCCGCTCTTCCATTACCGGCTCGATCTGGTCGACTACAAGACGGTCTATCTGGAGGGTTACCGGCGCGTCACCTCGAAATTCGCGGACGCGCTGTTGCCCGTGCTCGAACCGGACGATTTGATCTGGATCCACGACTATCACCTGATACCGCTGGCGGCCGAGCTGCGGCAGCGAGGCTGCAAGCAGCGCATCGGCTACTTCCTGCACATTCCGTTTCCGCCGCCCGAAGTACTGGCCGCCGTTCCGCGCCACCGCTGGCTGGTCGAGAGCCTGCTGGAATACGACGTGCTGGGCTTTCAGACCAATACCGACCTTGGCAATCTCCAGCACTATGTGGAGGAAAATCTCGGTTGCAAGATGGAGGCCAACGGGCGCATCGCCGTCGGCGACCGCAGCGTCCATGCCGGCTGCTTCCCCATCGGCATCGACGTCGACGCCTTCGTCGCAATGGCGGAGCAGCCGAACGAAGAAGTGCAGATCGAAACGCAGCGCCGCGAGATCCTCGGCCGCAAGCAGATCATCGGCGTCGACCGTCTCGATTACACCAAGGGCCTGCCCGACCGCCTGCGCGCTTTTGCCCGGCTTTTGGAGCTCTATCCCGAGATGCGCAAATCGGTGGCGCTGATGCAGATCGCCACGCCGACGCGCGAGGAGGTCGAGGCCTATGTCGAGATACGTACGGAACTGGAAGCGCTTTCCGGCTCCATCAACGGCCGCTTCGCCGACTTCAACTGGACGCCCGTCCGATATATCCACGGCATCGTGCCGCGCGATGCGCTTGCCGCTCTGTTTCGCGCAAGCCAAGTGGGCTTGGTCACACCGCTCAGAGACGGCATGAACCTTGTCGCCAAGGAATATATCGCCGCGCAATCCATGGAAAATCCCGGAGTCCTGGTCTTGTCGAAATTCGCCGGCGCGGCCGAGGACCTGCGCGAGGCGCTGATCGTCAATCCTTTCGATGTGGACGACATGGCGCGCAATCTGTGCAGGGCGCTCACCATGCCTCTTGAAGAACGACAGCAACGCCAGCGGGCACTGATGAAGCGCATTCGCGAGCACGACAACGCCCACTGGCTGAAGTCGTTTCTATCCGTTCTGGAAAACGGCTGATACCAAGGTAGCTGGGCTTGACCGTCGACGGTCAGTTATCCTTCTTGCGCGGCAGGTCCTTGCGCTTGGTTTCCGCCAGATCCTCGAGTTCCTTCTCGGTCATCGATTCGACCATGTCCTTCGAAGCGCCCTTCAATTCGGACTTCTTCATGTCGCCGCGTTTGGCCGCAAGTGCGGCGCCAGCGGCTTTTTGCTGTGCTTTCGAGCGTGCCGGCATTTTTGCCTCCTTCGTTTCACTGCCCGAATAAGCGCCTGCGTGCCCAATGGTTCCAAGAAGGCGGGCGGCAAGCTGTTGCTGCCATGATTGGTCGCCCGGAGCGAGGCACGGGTGGAGCGAAGCCGAGCCCTACTTCAAACTGTTCCAGCCCGCATCGGGCTCGAAGCGCTCGCCGTGCTTCTCCTTGAGGCGTTCCAGCGCCGCCCTCACATCGTCGACGCCGCGCTGGCGGGCATAGTGGAGCGGGCCGCCCCGGAAGGGAGCGAAGCCGGTCCCGAAGATCATCGCCGCATCGGCCGTTTCCTCGTCCTGGACGACGCCTTCCCGCAAGCAGCGCACCAGCGTATTCAGAATCGGCAGCACCAGCCGGTCCGCCATCTGGTCCAACCGCGCCTCATCGTCCTCGCCTTTAGAGGATTGCTTTCTGGGCTTGCCCTTGTCGTCATAGGCGTAAAGCCCCTTGCCGGCCTTGCGGCCTGTCTCGCCGGCTTCCACGTGACGCGCGAGCCAGGCGGGTACGGGCGGCATTTGGTCCTCCAGCCGCTCGCCCAGCATTCGCGCCACCTCGAGGCAGATGTCGAGCCCGACCGTATCGGCCAGTTCCACCGGCCCCATCGGCATCCCGAACCGCTCTGCCGCGCGGTCTATATCCTCCTTGGCCGTTCCCTCCTCGATCATCAGGAATGCTTCGACGAGATACGGCATCAGGGCACGGTTGACGAGAAAGCCCGGTGCGCTTTTGACGGGTGCCGGCAGGCGCGAAATCTTCCCGCAGAACGCATTGGCCCGCTTGATCGTTTTCGGCGCCGCCTTGTCGTGCGAGACGATCTCGACCAGTTCCATGCGCGTTACCGGATTGAAGAAATGCAGTCCGACAAGGCGATCTGCCGCCGAAAGACCCTCACGCAAGGTCTCCAGCGGTATGCTCGATGTGTTGGTCGCCAGAATGGCGTCCTTCTTCATCCGCGGCAGAATCGACTGATAGACCTTCTTCTTCACATCGGCGCGCTCCGCCACGGCCTCGATCACCAGATCGGCGCGCGCCACGCCGGCACCGTCGAAGTCCGGCATCAGGCGGTCGAGCGCGTCGCGACGTTCAATCGAAGAGTGCAGCTTCTTGTCGAAGAAGGCCGAAGCGCGGCCGATGGCCTTGGCCAGCGTCTTGGGGTCGAGATCGGCAAGGCTGACCTTGAGGCCGCGCGCCGCGCACCACGCGGCAATGTCGCCGCCCATGGTGCCTGCTCCGATGACATGCACACGCTCGATGCCACTGTCACCCTTTGCGTGGGCGCGCAGTCCTTCCCGCAGGAAGAAGACACGGATGAGATTCTGCGCCGTCTCTCCCGCCAGAAGCTTCGAGAAGGATCTGATTTCTCCCTTCTGCATCTGGTCCCGGTCGCCGCCATGCTCCTCCCACAGGTCGATGAGTTGATAGGGGGCGGGATAATGGCGTTTCGGCGCACGCTTTTCGGCCTCCGACCGCATGCGGCTTGCGGCCATCCGGCGCGCGGGGGCAAGGCCGAACGCTCTCGCCTTCCAGCCCGGCGTGCTCTGATCCAGGCTTCCGGAAACAGCGGCACGGACCGCATTTGCCACATGCCTTTCCTCGATCACCGCATCCACCAGACCCAGCGCCTTCGCTTTTCTGGCATGGACGTTCTTGCCGGTGAGCATCATCGTCATGGCCTCGACCGGGTCGATCAGCTCGGTCAGCCGGTACGTGCCGCCGAGGCCGGGATGAAGCCCGAGGAGGATTTCAGGAAAGCCGAAGCTGGCGCCGCTTATCGCGAGTCGATAGCGGCAGGCCAGCGCGAGCTCCAGCCCGCCGCCGAGACAATGGCCGTGAATGACGGCAACAGTCGGTATCTTCAGGCGCGCCAGCCGGTCGATCACCGCATGGGCCTGGCGCATGCGCGGCTCGATCTGCCCGGCATCGTCGGCGCCCCGGAAATCGCGGATATCTGCGCCGGCCGCAAAGCCGCCGGGCTTGGCCGAGCGGATTACCAATCCACTGGCTCCCGATCCCTCGATCTCGCCCAGCACCGTGTCCAACTCGCCGATCACGGCCTCGGACAATGTATTCGCGCTTTCCCCGGCACGGTCGAGAACAAGCCAAACGACCTCGTCCCCGTCCCTGGCATAGCGCCAGTGCTGCAGATTTCCGGCTCGCTGGCCGTCGGGCCCGAGTTCGCGGTTCCGCGGCTCGAGGACCTGCCAGACGGGAGCTTTTGCCACCGGCATCAGACCACCTCCAGAAGCATTGCGCCGCCCTGCCCTCCACCGATGCATTCGGTGGCGAGACCGCGGTTGAGACTCAATCTGCGCATCGCATTCACCAGATGCAGAACGATGCGATTTCCACTTGTGCCGACGGGATGGCCGAGGCTTATCGCCCCGCCGTCGACGTTGAGCCGATCGCGCGGGACCCGGCCGAAGGGCTCGTCCAATCCGAGCACCCTCCTGCAATATTCTTCATCCTCCCACGCGGCCCGACAGGCCAGAACCTGGGCGGCGAAGGCTTCGTTGAGTTCCCACAGATCGACATCTTCGCGCGCAAGCCCCTGCCGCTCGAGAAGCGCAACGGAGCAGATCGTCGGTCCCAGTCCCATGATCGACGGGTCGAGGGCGGACCACTCGCTGTCGACGATGCGCGCCAGCGGCTTCAGTCCGTGCTTTTTAACCGCCTCCTCCGACGCCAGTACCATCCAGCTTGCGCCGTCGGTGATCTGTGAAGAGTTGCCGGGGGTGACCTCCCCGTAGGGCTTTTCGAAAACCGGCTTGAGCTTGGCAAGCTTCTCCATGGTCGTGTCCGGGCGCACGCCGTCGTCATGGTCGTAGAGCGCGCCGTCGCGTGCAACCACTGGAATAAGTTCGCCCTTGAGATGGCCTTCCGCATGTGCCCGCGCCAGCCTTTGATGGCTCTCCAGCGCATAGGCATCTGCCGCCTCACGCGAGACGCCGAAGAGATGCCCGATGATTTCCGCTGTCTGCCCCATATTGAGCTCGGTGATCGGATCGGTCAGCCCGCGCTCCAATCCGATAACCGGCTTGACCATATCGGGTCTGAAGGCTGCCAGCGCCGAAGCGCGCTCCATGGCGCTCTTCGCAGAGGCAAAACGGCCGAACCAGCCAGTAGCGGCCTGCGAAAGCACCAGCGGCGAATGCGACAGCGCCTCCGCGCCGCCGGCCAGGATGAGTTCAGCTTTGCCCGCCTCGATAGTGCGGAAGGCGGTATCGATGGACTGCATGCCAGAGCCGCAATTGATCTGCACCGTGAACGCCGGCATCGCGGCGCCCATGCCCAGGCGCAGTGCGGCGACACGGGCTGGGTTCATCTCGTCGGCAATGACGTTCACGCACCCCAGAATGACGCTGTCGAAGCTTTCCGGTGCGAAAGGCTGCCGCGCCAGCAGCGGCCTGCCGCACTGCACGGCCAGATCCACCGGGGTAAAGGGGCCGGGCTTGCCGCGCGCCCGCAGGAAAGGTGTTCTTGCGCCGTCGATCACATATACGGCCTTCGTTCCTCCGTCCTGCCTGCGCACCTGCGCCTGCCGCGCAGCCACGCCGCGCGCTTGCGTCCGCCTGACGCCCGACCGTCTTACGGCGGGCTTTTCCGCGCTTGGTGTTTTCGCCATTCGCATACCACCCCATGGATGCAATTTCGAACTGTTGGACACGTCAGGGAAGATAGAAGTTTTCGCTCACCTTGCCCACCGCCTCCTTGGTTCCTATACCGACTGCCTTTCGGGTCCGGGGGCTTTCGCCAGACGGCTGCTGGCCCCTTTTCCAATGAATTTCATGACGTTCTCCGGCAACAGGTCTCCAAAATGCCTCAATGGGCCGGTTGTGCTGGCCTTGCATATTGAGCTACCTCTTGCTGGACAGGTCGCGTGAAGCCAATGCTTTCAACACATTTTGGTTGCGCATTGGCGACGAGGGCCCGCTCGGCTATAGGTCCACCCCAGTTGTGCGCGTGTTCCGGGAGGCAAGTTCGTTGAGTAGTGGAAGAGCAGAGCGCGCAATCTCCAACGGCCTGCGTCTGCTGCTCGCAACGACCGCGCTTGCCATGGCCGCGCCTGCACCGGCATCGGCCCTGGAAATCTTCGGCCTCAAGCTTTTCGAGGGAAAGCGGGAAGCCGAAGCCGACGTGATCGGCACCCCGCATTTCTACTCGATGGATTTCATCGTCGAGAATGGGGACAGCGAAATCGAGCGCGCACTGAAAGCCGCTTCCAGCCTGTGGAACGATCGCGACAAACCCGCCTCCGGCAGTGGCGGGCTTATCGCCAAGGCCCGTGGCGACTACGGGCGCATCCTCGATGCGCTCTACGCGGAAGCCCGCTATGGCGGCACCATCAGCATCACGATCGGTGGACGGGAAGTCGCTAACCTGCCGCTTATCGACGACCTGCCCAGCCCATCGCAGATCACCGTCAGGGTCCAGCCGGGGCCGCTGTTCCGCTTCTCCGAAGCACGCATCGTGAACGCCGCGCCGCCGGCGGCTGACCCTGACGACTTCGTAGCGGCCCCGGCGGATGAAGGTTTTCGCGAGGGCGAGATCGCCGGCTCGCAGACCATCATCAAGGCCGGGCGGCTCTCGGTGGAGGCATGGCGGCAGCAAGGCTACGCCAAGGCCGAGATTGCAGAAAGCCGTGTCACCGCCGCCCATGCAAGCGACACGATCGCCGCCACGATAGAGCTCGCGCCAAGCCGCAGGGCCGTCTACGGACCGGTGGGCGTGCAGGGCACCGAACGCATGAACAATGCGTTCGTGGCGTGGATGACAGGGCTTGAGCCAGGCGAGGAGTATGACCCCGACGACCTTCGAAAGGCGCGCGAACGGCTCATCGAGCTGGGCGTTTTCCGCGCCGCCCGCATCGTTGAGGCGGACGAGATCGAAGCCGACGGCAGCCTGCCGCTGAACATCGTCGTGCAGGAACGCCTTGCCCGCCGCTTCGGCGTGGGCGGCTCGTTCTCGACGGTGGACGGGTTAGGCCTCGAGGCCTACTGGCTGCACCGCAACCTGTTCGGCCGCGCCGAAAGCCTGCGCGTCGAAGGCAAGGTGGCGGGCATCGGCAAGAGCATAGATCCGCAGGACTTCACCTATCGCCTGGGCGCCACCTTCACCCGGCCCGGCGTCTACACGCCGCAAACCAACTTTGTCGCCTCGCTCTATGGCGACCGTGAAGTGCTCGAAACCTATACCCGCACGGGTGTGACCGCGGAGACGGGCTTCACCCACCGGTTCACCGACGAATTGTCCGGCCGCATCTTCGTCAATGGCGGCTTTGCCAAGTTCGAGGACGATTTCGGCACCCGCGAATTCGTCACGGCGGGTTTCCTGGGCGGTATCACCTATGACAGCCGCGACAACGCCGCCGACGCGACCGAGGGCATTTACGCCGAACTGAGAGTCGAGCCCTACTACGAATTCAACTACAGCAACGCCGCAACCCGGATCGTCGCGGAGGCTCGCACCTATCAATCGCTCGACGCCGACAACCGGCTGATCCTGGCCGGCCGCGCCAAGATCGGCACGCTGCTCCAGCCGCCGATCGCCGAGAGCCCGCCCGACAAACTCTTCTTCGCGGGCGGCGGCGGTTCGGTACGCGGCTTTGCCTACCGCAATATCGGTGTCGAAGCGCCCGGCGGCGTTTCCGGCGGACGCTCCCTCATTGAGCTTTCAGGTGAAATCCGCGCGCGCGTTACCCAGTCCATCGGTGTCGTCGGCTTCATCGATGCCGGTTATGTCGGCGCGGAAGCCTTCCCCGATTTCTCGGAGGATCTGAAGATCGGCGTCGGGGCGGGACTTCGCTACCAGACCGGCCTCGGCCCCATCAGGCTCGATGCCGCCGTCCCGCTCGATCGGGGTCCGGACGACCCGAGCGTCGCCTTCTATGTTGGAATAGGACAAGCGTTTTGAGACGGTTTCTGCTCGCTCTCTTGCTGATCCTGGCGGCTGCGCCCTCCCTGGCGCAGGACGCGGCCGAGGAGGCGTCGTTCTTCACTCAGCTCCTGGAGAACAGACTTTCCACGCCCAACCGACAGATCCGCATACGCGGCATCCAGGGGGCGTTGTCCTCGCAAGCGACGATAGACGAGATCACCATTGCCGACCGGGAGGGCGTATGGCTGCGGATCAGCAATGCCCGCATCGACTGGAGCCGCTCGACCCTCCTCCTGCGCCAGCGGCTGGAAGTGCAAAGGCTTGCCGCAGAGGAAATCCAAGTGCTGCGCCGGCCGCTGCCCGACGAGAACCTTCCAGCCCCCGAAGCTGCGCCCCTGCAGGTGCCCGAGCTTCCTATCGCGGTCAATCTGGAGAACCTGGAGATCGAGCGGCTTGCTTTCGACCAAGATGTCTTCGGTCTCGAATCCGTACTCACCCTCCAGGGCAGCCTGGCAATCGCAAGCGGTTCGCTCGATACGTCACTGCGCGTCGTCCGGCTGGACGGGCCCGGCGGCCGCCTCGCCCTCGATGCGCAATATGCCAATGAAACGAAGCAACTTGATCTCGACGTCGCGCTGCGCGAGCCGGAAAACGGTGTTCTTGCGAACCTTCTCGACATTGAAGGCCGCCCCCCGCTTGCCCTGACCCTGGCTGGGTCCGGCCCCATCGACCAGCTTGACCTCAACATGACGCTCGCCGCCGATGGTGCGCCGGTGCTGGAGGGTACGGGCCGGTTCCGCCAGCGCGCCGGAGGGCTTGGTTTCGACGTCGATGTCGGCGGCCCGATCGCGCGCATCGTGCCCGAGCGCTTTCGCGCCTTCTTCGGCGAGGACACCCGCCTCCAGGCCTCGGGCATGGCCAAGGAGGCCGGAGGCGTCCTGCTCGAAAACCTGACGCTTTCCAGCGCCGCCCTTACCCTGGAAGCGGCGGCGGAAACGGCCAGCGACGGCTTCCTGACCTCGCTTTCGATCGATGCCGAAATCGGCGATGACGACGCTGAGGCCGTGCTGCTGCCGGTGGCCGGCGGCGAGACGTCGGTGCGTCGCGCCACGCTCTCCGCCACCTATGGCGAAGCCGGAAACCAGCGCTGGCAAGCCGTGCTGAACCTCGACGATCTCCAAACGGCGACATTTTCGGCGGAAACCGCGACGCTCGACATGAGCGGCATCGCCGAGAACCTCCAAACCCCGGCCGAGCGCCACGTCACCTATGAGATCGACGGTACGGTGGCCGGCATCACCGCCGAGCGCGCCGACATCGCCGAGGCCCTGGGCGATACGGTCCGCCTGGAAGCCAGCGGTGGCTGGACGGCGGGACGGCCATTCACGATCGCAGATGCCCGGCTTTCGGGAAACGACCTCGGAATATCGCTTGCCGGCGACGTGGCGGACTTCGCCTTTCACGGCGACATAGGCGTGGAAGTCGCCAGCATCGCCCCCTTCTCAGGCTTCGCCGGCCGCGCGCTTGCCGGCAGTCTCGACCTGCAGGCGACGGGCGAGCTCAGGCCGATCAGCGGCGCCTTCAACCTGGTGCTCGACGGCGTCGGCGAGGATCTTCGTCTCGGCATCGAGCAGATCGCGCCCTTGCTTGAAGGCGAAACGCGCATCTCGGGACGTATCGCCCGCGGTCCCGAAGGTATCCTGGCTGACGGCTTCACCATCGCCAACGACCAGTTGACGCTGCGCGCCGACGGGACCTATGCCAGCGATGCGGCCGATTTCAGGCTCAACGGCGGCCTTGCCGATCTCTCGCTGATCGACGAGCGGATCTCGGGGCGGCTCCTGGTCGAGGGCAGCGCCGTGGGCGGAGCCGAGGGCCTGAGCCTCAATCTGGTTTCCCGCATCGAGGAAGGCAGCCTGCTCGGCAAGCCCCTTACCGACGCAAGCCTGGTATTCGACGGGATGCGCCGGGACAGCTCGCTTGCCGGGCGGCTGACAGGCGATGCCTTCCTCGATGGCGCACGCGTCGATCTGCAGACCGACATCGTGCTCGCCTCCGGCGAAAAACGTCTGAACGACATCGATTTTCAGGCCGGAGGCACCCGGCTGCGCGGCGACATCGCGCAGGATCGGGAAGGCATGCTGACGGGCGAACTCAACCTCGACGCCCCCGATATATCGACCGCCGCAGCCCTCGCTCTCGTGGAGGCGACCGGCTCGGCAAATGCGCGCATCACCTTGCAGCCGCGCGGCGAGAGCCAGCATGCGACGATAAACGGGACGATCCGCGATCTCGAAAGCGACCGGCTGTCCGTGGGGATGGCCGACATAGAGGCCGAAATCGGCAACCTTTTCGGCGTGCCGCGGGTGGAAGGCACCCTCCACGCCGAAGACCTTACGGCAGCAGGCGTGGATGTGGCCGTGCTGGATGCCACCGCTGATACCCAGGCCAGCCAGACCGAGTTCGACCTTAACGCCCGCCTCGCCCATGGCACACAGATCGACATCGCCGGACTTCTGGCGCCGCAGGATGGCGGCTACAGACTCCGGCTGGACCAGGCGCAGGTGCAGGAAGGGGGCGTTGCCGCGCGGCTTCTGGAACCGGCGACGCTGCTCGTCCAGGGCACCGATATCACCTTCGACGAAATCCGGCTCGATATTGCGGGCGGAACCGTGACCGCGCGCGGAGAAGCTGCCGACACGCTCGACATCGCGGTCTCCCTGGACAGCGTGCCGCTTTCCATCGCAAACGCCATACGTCCCGACCTGGCCCTCGGCGGCACCGTCAGCGGGACCGCCGAGATCGGCGGCAGCCGGGATGCGCCGCAGATATCTTTCGACGTGACAGGCACCGGCATCGTGGCCGAGGCTCTGCGGGAGGCGGGCGTGGCTTCCCTAAACGTGGATGCGCAGGGCCGAACGGCCGACAAAACGCTCTCGCTTCGTGCGGATGTGAACAGCCCCGGCGGCCTTTCTGCCAGCATGGAAGGCAGCGTGCCGCTGGATCAAGACCGTCAGCTCGCGCTCGACGTTACACTGCAAGCTTTTCCCCTGTCCCTGCTGAACCGGCGGATGCCGGACCTGGATCTGTCGGGAACGCTGACCGGCAATGCCGCCATCACAGGGACGCTGGCCGATCCGCGTGCCCGGTTCAGCCTCAATGCCTCGGGCCTCAGCGCCCAGCCCCTGCGTGAGTACGGCGCGGGGCCGATCGAGCTCAGCGCGAATGGGAGCTTTGCCGAGCGGACCGTGACGCTGAGCGCTCTCGAGGCGTCCGGACCCTCCGGGCTTTCCGTGTCAGCCAGCGGCCGCGTACCGCTTGGCGGCGGCGGCCTTGCCGTCGACCTGCGCGGCAGCGTGCCGCTCGCGCTGGGTAACCGTCTCCTGGCCGACCGCGGCACCCAGCTTGCCGGGACGCTGCTTGCCGACATCAGGATTGGGGGCAGCCTTGAAAATCCATCGCTAAGCGGCTCGATCTCGACCCGGGATGGCGCCGCCGTCGACCCCATGACCAATCTGCGTCTCAACGACATCACGCTGGATGCTGCGTTGCAGGGCGACACCGTCACCATCCGCTCCGCCACGGCTGCTCTCGCCGCCGGCGGCACCGTCGCCCTTTCCGGCACGATCTCGACCAGCGCGGCTGCAGGGTTTCCCGCAGACCTTACCATAAGGCTCGATGAAGCCCGATATGCCGATGGCGACATGGTCACCGCGACAATGAGTGGCGCGCTGGCGCTCAGGGGCCCGCTTACGCGTGATCCCCTGCTTTCGGGTGATCTGGCCGTCGACCGTGCTGAAATCCTGGTGCCCGACCGACTGGGAGGTGGCGCAGAGCACATCGATGTCCGCCACATCTCGCCGCCGCCGGACGTGGCCGCAACGCTGCGGCGCGCCCGTGCCGATGACGGAACACCGGTGCCCGGCGGACGGCCAAGCGTCCTGCGCCTGGATGTCCGGGTCGACGCGCCGGCGCGAATCTTCGTTCGCGGGCGCGGTCTCGACGCCGAACTCGGCGGCTCTGTCCGGCTGACCGGTCCCGTCACTTCCATCCAGCCCATCGGCGGCTTCCGGCTGATACGCGGACGCCTTTCCATTCTCGGCCAGCGCATCGTTTTCGACGAGGGAACGGTGACGCTGGTGGGCGATCTCGACCCCTATCTCAACTTTGTCGCACGTTCGACCAGCGGCGACATCACGGTCTTCATCACCGTGGCGGGACGCGTGTCGGATCTCGACATCAGCTTCTCCTCGCAGCCCGAACTTCCCGAGGACGAGGTGCTGGCGCAGTTGATCTTCAAGCGCGGCATCGGCGAACTGTCGCCTCTGCAACTGGCCCAGCTGGCCGCAGCGGCAGCCGAACTGGCGGGCGGCGCAAACACCTCGCTCATCGGCTCGCTACGCGACGCCACAGGTCTTGACGACCTTGACGTGGTCACCGACAGCGAGGGCAACGCGGCCGTACGCGCCGGCCGCTATATCCAGGAAAACATCTATCTTGGCGTGGAGGCCGGGGCGAAGGGAACCACCCGCGGCACCATCAATCTCGACATCACCGAGAACCTGAAAGCCCGCGGTTCCGTCGGCTCCGATGGCGATTCAAGCCTCGGCCTCTTTTACGAGAAAGACTACTGACGCGCCAAGAGAAGTCGGCGCCCAAAAAGAAGCCGGCTCAAAAAGCCGGCAAACGGCACGCAGTGTGGGGCTTGGGGCGGGGGGGCGCGTGCCGTTGAAACATCAATCGCCAACCCGGCTGGAAGTTCCGCCCACTCCTGAGAAAATTATAAGAAAAGTGGATGAATGGCTCCGGCGTGGAACGGCCCGCGGCCTTTTGCCGTTGATACAGGGATATCCGACACAAACCGGGAGGAGTGGGTATGAATACCGGTCCCGACGATGCCGAGCGGCTAAGGCTGTTCCGACTTATACCTGACGCGCCGGCTTCCGACCCGAACTGGGATTTGGCCGCGCCGAAAGGCGAACTCGTCGTCCGCGCCCGGTCCATCGCCGATGCGCGCATCGTCGCGGCGGAGGCAGAGACGGATTTCCTCGACCTTCCCGCCAAGCCGGGCGACGGCGTATCCACCGAATTCGCCAGCGCCTTCCGGGATGAGAAACTTTATCGGGTCGAGGAGATCGAACCGGGCGAGCACGACGAGCGCGGGCCGCGCGGCGTCGTTAGTCGAAATTGATCCGAGACATCGGCCCCGCCTACCAATACTCTTTTCTCATTGCCGTACCGCTCATCTATCCTGACCAGACCAAGGTATGGCGCAGGCAAGGCTTTGTCGCAGGGACCAAGTCGCGCCTCCTAATGCTCATCATCACTAACATCAGTAACCAGATCTCGGCGTAATGCCGTCGTCTAATGACTTTTTTGCATGACAAAGCTAGAATGCCGGTATGCCTCCAGAGATTGTCGCGCTAACTGAAAAGCCTCATCTCCTGATCGCCATACTTCTCGTCGGCGCTTTTGCTGGCATGACCATCGAGCGCTTTTTGTCCGAGATGCGACAACAGACATGGCGGGAAAGAAACCGCTGGCGCTGGCAGAAAAAGCGCGGTTGGGGCAACACCGTTAGCAGACAGTGGAATATCAGGCCTGATCTGCAGGCACCAAGGAAAGTCGATGCCGCTGACCAGTTGCGGATTGTCATGGGTGCAAATTTCACTATCCAACCACTCCTCAACAAGAGTGAAGCACGCGTATTCAAGGAACTCGACGGCATGGTGATCAGCTGCAACCCGAGTTGGCAGGTGATGGCGCAAGTGTCTTTGGGAGAGATTCTCCGCAGCAGGAATGCGGACGCGTACAGCTGCATAAACTCCAAACGGGTTGACCTACTTCTGATGGACGAGAACTGCCAGGCTCGGCATGTGATTGAATATCAAGGTGGTGGGCATCATCAGGGCACTGCAGCAGCGCGCGATGCGGTCAAGAAGGAGGCGCTGCGGCGTGCAGGCATCGGCTATCACGAGGTCGTCTCCGGTCACACCACTCCGTCCGAGCTAAGGCAGTTGGTTGAGAAACTGGTGGATAAGCCCGTTGCCCCCCAACAACGGCCTGCCCCATGACAAGCAATCGAGAATGCGATATTCGGCAGGCCTGATCTCGGCAACGGCACAGGAAAAGAAAACTGCCGGACTACATCTGCGGATCATTCGCGAGTGATCGGCAACTCCCGCTGGCATGCTTGCCTTAGGGCTGCACCATAGTTCGGCGCAAACACCCATACATGCTATCTCATTGAAAAGATTGGTGGGTGATGTAGGGATCGAACCTACGACCCGCTGATTAAGAGTCAGCTGCTCTACCAACTGAGCTAATCACCCGACCGTTGCGCCGCAATCAGTGGCGCCTCTTGTCCGCCGGTTGGTCCGGCGAACGTCGCGCTCATTAACGTGTCTCCGGCGCACATGCAAGCCCCGCGGGGGCACTTTTGCGCCGCGCGCGGCTTTTGTCGTAGAACGCTGCGCAGCGACTTATTTCCGGGAACGGGAAACGGCTTATGCTGTCACAAATACAGCGCTCCCTCGGCGACCTTCACCGCTCCGCCACCGATCCGGGCCCCTTCCAGCTTCCGGCTGGCGACATCCATTTCCAGCCTGATTCGTGACGGTCTGCCCATTTCGATCCCCTGCTCGATCCAGAAGCCGTACGCCCCATCCACCGGCTCGTCGTGCATCAGAATCGCGCCTGCAAAGGCGGCCGCGGCCGAGCCGGTGGCGGGATCTTCGGCGATACCCGCATCGGGCGCGAACATGCGCGCATGGAAGGAGCAGTCATGGTTCACCGTCTCCCTGCAATAGACATAGGGATCGGCCATGATGTCGCTGTCCGACTGCACCAAATCCCGCCACAGCGCGCCATCCAAGCGAACCTGTGCCGCCGCGCGAAGATCGGTCACGGGAACGCAGATATAGGGAACGCCGGCAGACCAGCCGGTGATGACATGGTTCTCGAAGCCGATCTGATTGTAGGCAAGCCCCAGCGCTGCGGCCACCGATTCGGCAGGCACGTCGAAGGCCAGACGTTCCGGCAGCAGGGGGAGATCGAACTCGGCGAAAGCCGTTCCCCGGCCCGTCGTCACCGCGCAGCGCACCGGCCCCACTTTTTCCTCCAGGACGATGATCGAGGTATTCCGGTCGCTCCCTTCCTCACCGCCATTGCACTGTGCCAGGGCGACTGCGGTTCCCACGGTGGGATGGCCGGCGAAGGGAAGCTCCGTTCGAGGCGTGAATATGCGGATGTTGGCAGTGTGAACCGGATTTTCCGGCGGGCGGACGAAAACAGTCTCGGACAGGTTGAACTCGCCGGCGATCTTCTGCATTTGTGCGTCGTCCAGCCCCTCGGCATCGAGCACGATCGCCAACGGGTTGCCCGAAAGAACGGACTGGGTGAAGACATCATAGACAGTATACTTGCGTGGACGCATGTTCCCTCCCTGCCGGCATCTAGGTCATTTCACCATTTCATGGAAACGGTGAAATGATCCAACCATTTGATTTTACGCAAATCCCGAACGGAAAAAACCGGTTTCCACTTTTCCTGAAATTGCTCTACAGCGCCATGCGTCCATTTGGACATACAAGGGACGCTCCATCTTCTTGTTTGCCGCATTCATGCGGACGCCAGATGATCCCACCTGAATGCATAACGCTATAATCGATCCCAACGGCCCGTTCACACGATGTCCAGCGTGATCGCCACCGGGCAATGGTCCGAGGCCTTTGGCCGGTCCCATCCCGTGCGGGGAAAACGTTCGACCTCCTGCCCCGGCGGAAACACGGTGCGGTAGGGCTGTCCCGCCCGCACGATGTCGGGCATCGCGCGCGCGTTGCGGCCAGCGAGCGACGGCGAGAGCAGCAGATAGTCGAGTTGACAAAGGTGTCGCTCCTCCGGTCCCCGGCTATGATAGAGCGTCCAGCGGTCCATCTCCGGGCGACGCTCGACGACATTCTCGCAGAACCCGCCTTCCGTCAGGATGTTGAGGCTGGACTGCGCCTCGTGCGCGACCTCGAACGTAAAGCCGGAATGGGCGTCCCCGCCAATCACCACACGCTCGCGATAGTCGTTCAGGTCACCGCAGACTGCCCAGCGCTTCTCGCCGGCCTTGTCCGCCCCGAAGCGCTCCTCGATGATGCGACGCACGGCAACAGCTTCCGCGATGCGGACCGGCATCGAGGCCTGGCGGCCGTCGAGATCGCCGCGCGGAGGGCTCATTGCCTTGAAGTGCACGCCGTAAAGCGTGAACGGACGGCCGCCGATGCGCAGATCGATCTCGAGGCAGTCGCGCCGGAAAATGCGCTCGTTTGCCTCGATCCCCATAGCGGCCAGCCGCTCGTTGTACAGATCCAGCGCCTCGAATGTCAGATGCGCATGGCTGGTCATGCGCTCGAATTCGATCGGTTGCCCATCGGCGGTTTCCAGGCGCATCATCACGGCCACGTCGATGCCGCGCCCATCATTTCCGGCGGTGGAGTATTTCTCGCGGTATCCGCTGCCTATCATCTTGAACAGGTAGCCGTACTCGAAAGCCTTCAACGCGGCCAGATTGTCGACTTCCTGCAAGCACAGGATATCGGCGCGGGTGGAGGCGGTGGCCAGCGCCGTCAGTTGCCTCGCATCGTCGGTGTGGGCGATGGTCCGCGCCCGCTCCAGTTCGCGGTACTCGTCTTCGTCGGCAATATCGAACAACGCCAGTGCCCGGTCCTGTCGCAACTCGTTGCGATATCCGGAAAAATCGAACCGGTTCATCAGGTTTTCGACGTTGAAGGTGGCGATCCGGACCGACATGTTTCCAGTTTCTGCCCTCGGAACGGTCAAAAGGCAAGCATCCTTCGCCCGCCATACGGCGCAATCGGGTAAACCCGATTGTTCTTCCTCTTTTGGTGGGCGGACTGGCGGCTGCAACCTTTGCATTCATGCCGCATTCATAAGGCATCTGGGATAATGACCCTTGTGTAAATCGGCGATGGGTCGGCTTGGACATCGCTGGAAAGAAGGAGTGTTCTCATGAGACATCGCCTCTCGACCCTCACATTTTCCGGTCTGGTCGCGCTCGGTATCATGGCCGGTTCCGGCGCCGCCAATGCGTCGGCGCTGTCGGTGGCCGGTACAAGCGTCGATCCCGTGCGGACCACGGCCGACACCGCGAACCCGTCAGCCTCGGTTCAAAAGGTTCATGACCGGCGCTATCGCCACGGACGCAAGCGGCACTTCAAACGCCGCCATGACAAGCCGCGCATGGGCATCTATTTCGAGTTTGGAACCGGTGGCTACCGCTACCGTCCGCCCTACTATGCACGACCGCATTATGCGCGGCCCTATTATGTGCGCCCACGTCCAGAGCGTTCCTATCGCCTGAGCAGGCAGCATGTGAGCTGGTGCTACGACCGCTACCGCTCCTATAGGGCTTACGACAACACGTTCCAGCCCTATAACGGACCGCGCAGGGCGTGCCGTTCGCCTTACATGTACTGATACCTGGCATCGTTGGCGGCGCAATGCCGCCAGCGGCTTCTTAAGAATGTAGCGCCGGCACATCGTGACGGAGCAGGTTCCGACCGTGTTCCATGGCCGATAGAGGAGCAAATCGGCTCAAGCTTTAATTGTTACAGTTCGACTTTTCAAGGCCGTGTTTAGCTATACAGTACACCTATACTGCAAGCTATTTCAGGAAATTTTATTGTGTCCGTATTTCCGAAAGTCATCATTTCCCTTCTGCTGGCCTGCATGACGGGAACCGGCGTCCGTGCGGAGGTTTTCTCCATACGGGCGCCGGTGACCGTTCCGCACAAGGCGGCGGTTGCCCGGATTTCCGACCATGGGCCACGAATACGCCATAGCGGCGGCGGCTTCAGCATCGAGCTCAGAAGCGGCACGCACCCGCATCTGCAACGTCGAGGCTGGGAACGCTATCGGCCCTACTGGGATACTCCGTACTATCGAAACTACAGAACGCACAGGTTCGACTTGCCAGAATACCGCCGATATCGAGACATCAGCCCCTTCTACCGCGGCGATCGCCTCCTATTCGAAACGGTGCCCACCCGTCCCGCGATCAGGCCGGGCCACGGGCAACGAGCCGCGCATATGGCCTGGTGCCGCGACCGCTACCGCTCCTACCGCGCATCGGACAACACCTTCCAACCTTACAAGGGGCCACGCAGAATATGCCGGTCGCCTTACGGGCGATAGCGGCCATTGCTTCGCAAGAAAACACCGGCCGCGGATCGCTCCGCGGCCGGTAAATATGTCTTGCGGATGCGCCTTAGTTCTTCTCTTTGTCCACCAGCTTGTTCTTGGCGATCCAGGGCATCATGCCGCGCAGCTTCTCGCCCACTTCCTCAATCTGGTGGGTGTCGTTGAGACGGCGCGTTGCCTTGAAGCGGGCTGCGCCCGAATGCCATTCCTGCATCCATTCCGACGTGAAACGGCCCGACTGGATGTCTTTCAGGACACGCTTCATCTCCGCCTTGGTTTCATCGGTGATGATGCGCGGGCCGGTGACATATTCGCCCCACTCGGCGGTGTTGGAGATCGAGTAGTTCATGTTGGCGATGCCGCCCTCATAGATGAGGTCGACGATCAGCTTCACCTCGTGAAGGCACTCGAAATAGGCCATTTCCGGGGCATAGCCGCCCTCGACGAGGGTTTCGAAGCCGGCACGGATAAGTTCCACCAGGCCGCCGCATAGCACCACCTGCTCGCCGAAAAGATCTGTTTCGCATTCCTCCCGGAATGTCGTCTCGATGATGCCCGAGCGACCGCCTCCAACGCCGCAGGCATAAGAAAGGCCGAGGTCGAGCGCGTTGCCCGATGCGTCCTGGTGAACCGCCACCAGGCACGGCACGCCGCCGCCCTTCTGATATTCGCTGCGCACCGTATGGCCCGGGCCCTTGGGCGCGACCATCAGCACGTCGACGGTCTTCTTCGGCTCGATCAGGCCGAAATGAACGTTGAGGCCGTGGGCAAACGCGATTGCGGCGCCGTCACGGATGTTCGGGGCGATCTCCGAAGCATAGATGCCGGCCTGCAACTCGTCCGGGGTGGCCATCATCATCAGGTCGGCCCAGCCGGCCGCTTCCGCCACCGTCATCACCTTGAAGCCGTCGGCCTCGGCCTTTTTGGCGGTCGAGGAGCCGGCGCGTAGCGCCACGGCCACATCCTTGGCGCCCGAATCCTTCAGGTTCAGCGCATGCGCCCTGCCCTGGCTGCCATAGCCAATAATAGCCACCTTCTTCGACTTGATCAGGTTGAGATCGGCATCGCGATCATAATAGACACGCATTATTCGTTTCCTTCCATCAGGTTCTCGATATTCGGCATGACGCACTTCAGATGCCGCCAGCCCGCTCCTCTTCCCGCGCCGCAAACAGCGCCAGAAACCTTTCCACGGCGCGCTCCGCCTGATCGGCAAAGTGTATAGGCCGGCGCGCGCCCTCCTCGCCCAGCAGCATTCGCACATGCAGATCGCGCACGATCAGCCCGTAAAGCGTGTGGTAGACGTCGTCGCGATCCTCGTAGCGGATGAGGCCGCGCCGCATGCCCGCTTCCAAAAGCGCGCACGCCCGGCTGTCGATCCGCCGCCGGCCGCGCTCGATCAGGAGCCGCGCCAGCCGGTTGCCCTCCCGGCTCGCCTGGCCGATAGCAAGCCGGTTGAGCGCCAGCGAGACATCTCCCGCCAGAACCTGCAGGAGATCGTGGGCGAAATCGACCAGATGGGCGCGAAAACGCGCCGCATCCATCATGCCGCCGTCATCGGAAAAGGCGCGCACCTTGCTCGCTTGATAGGCGATCATCGCCGCCAGCAAACCGTCGCGGTCGCCGAACCACTTGTAGAGGCTTTCCTTCGAGCAACTTGCCGCGCGCGCCACGCCGGCCGTCGTCAACGCCTTCTCGCCGCCTGCCACCAGCAGTTCGAGCGCGCATTCGAGCACCGCGCTCTGGCGCGGTGTGAATTCGTCGTCGCTGATCCTGGCGGTCATACCCACCGGCGCCTCGCAATAAATCGTACCGTACGGTACGGTTCTGTCACAAGCCGGCAAGGTTTTCAAGCCAGGATTACAAGCCGGATGGCAAAACTGGACATGGTGCCCCGCATACACAAGGCACAAGGCTGCCCATTATTGATTGGCGTCGAACAGCGCCCGCGCTTTCCTCACCTTCCCGTGATTGCATTCGGCCCAGTGCACGAGCGCGTGTAGCGGTTCGAACATCGAACGGCCAAGGTCGGTAAGACTGTATTCCACGCTTGGCGGAGTGGTGGGGAAGACTTCGCGATGCACATAGCCATCGCGCTGCAGGTCACGAAGCGTCTGCGTGAGCATGCGCTGGGAAATGTCCGGCACGAGCCGCCGCAGCGCCCCGAAGCGATAGGGCTGCTCGGCCAGCGCGAGCATGATCAGCGAGTTCCATTTGCCGCCTATATTGTTGATGACGTCACGCACGGGACAATCGCCCAGGTTTTGTCCATCGCCGGCCGCCCTGTAGGCTTCCAGCTTAGCCCCAAGATTAATGGGCTTGGCATCCATATGTCGCCTCCAGTCGAATTAGAAGAGGTGGTTCCCAATCGATAACCACCGGCTCGAAAACTGCCTTCTTTACGAAGGCTCAGTGATACCTATTTTAGCCCTGCTCTCAAAAAGAGACAACAACCTCACCAACGGGATTGAACATGAACAAGATACTTATCACCGGCGCTTCGGGGCAGTTGGGCGGTCTCGTGGTGAAACATCTGCTCGAAACGGAAAAACTAGCCCCGGCCCGACTCATCGCCGGCTCCCGCGATCCGTCGAAACTGGACGCGCTGGCCGCCAGGGGCGTCGAGACCGCAAAGGTCGATTTTGACGATGCGCACAGCCTTTCGGACGCTTCTGGCCGGGCTGAGACCGTCCTGATTATCTCGACCGACGCACTTGACGAACCCGGCAAGCGATTGCGCCAGCACAAGGCGGCGGTTGAAGCGGCCGCAAATGCCGGCGTCAAGCATCTGGCCTATACGTCCATGCCCAAGACCGAGCCGGGCAACCCAGTTTTGTTCGCACCGGATCACTATGGGACCGAACAGACGCTGAAAGCTTCCGGCATTACCTATACGATCTTCCGCAACAGTTGGTATCAGGAAAATCTGCTGATGAGCCTGCCCCAGACGGTTCGGTCGGGCACCTGGTATACATCGGCCGGGGATGGAAAGACCGCCCATATTGCCCGGGACGACGTGGCACGCGCGATCGCCGCCTCCCTGGCCAAGGGCCCGGCTGCCAATGCCACCTACACGCTGACCGGCGCGAAAGCATACACGAACGCCGAAATCGCGGCATTAGCCGCCGAGGCGACGGGCAAGCCCGTCAAGGTGGTGGATTTGAACGACGAGGCTCTTGCCGAGGGCATGAAGGCCGCCGGTGTATCGGAGGCTTTCATCCCGCTGCTCGTCTCCTTCGAGGCCAATGCCCGCGCTGGGGGATTGGCCGAGGTCACCGGAGACTTCGAAAAACTAACGGGCAGCACGCAGAAGCCGCTCACGGCTTTCCTGGAAGAGAGCAAGGCGCTTCTTTCCGGCGCCACCGAGTAATCAGCCCCCGCCGCGGGCGTATCCTGCGCTCGCGGCCGCCAAGGGCTCTACCCCCTTGCAGGCTTTAAGGAAGCGCCTCACTGTCTCGGCCATGCCATGCTCCAGTGCGTCGGCAGTCAGCCCGTGGCCGATGGAGACTTCCGCCAGCGCGGGTATCCGCGTTGCAACCGCCGGCAGATTGGCCACGGTGAGGTCATGGCCGGCATTGACGCCAAGGCCGAAACCGGCCGCAAGCGCGGCTGTTTTGCCAAGCTTTTCCAACTCGATAGCGGCTTTTGCGGAATCATCGAAGCAAGCGCCATAAGGGCCCGTGTAAAGCTCGATACGGTCCGCTCCCGTCTCCCGCGCGATTGCAAGCTCGGCTTCCGGCACATCGGGGTCGCTGAACAGCGACACACGAATGCCCTGCCGCTTCAAGCGTTGAACCACAGGTTTCAGGAAATCGAGGCTCTGTCGAAAAGGCCAGCCATGATCGGAGGTCGCCTGCGACGGATCGTCGGGCACCAGCGTCACCTGGTTGGGCTGATGCTCTTCCACCAGTACCAGGAATGCCTCGCTCGGGTAGCCCTCGATATTGAATTCGGTCTCGGGGAAGGAATCGTCGATCAATGCCCGGATTTTCGGCAGGTCCGAGAAGCGGATATGACGCTCGTCCGGCCGTGGATGCACGGTCAGGCCGTGCGCGCCGGCCTCAAGCGCGATGCGTCCGATCCCGGTCACGCTGGGCCAGGGTAGGTCGCGGCGATTGCGCAACATGGCGATGGCATTGAGATTGACGGAAAGCTTGGCCGGCATGACGATCCCTGACTTGACTAGATCAGGGTGACGTTTCGTTGAATCGCCACTTTGATCTATCTCCTTGTTGGCGCATGATCTTTCCTGGGCCGGTGCCCATTTTTCGGAATCATGCTCTTATGCCGCATCCTATACAGGGTTTGAAGGGAACTGACAGGTCCACTTAGCGTTGAACCAGATGACAGAAAAAGCGTCCAGACGAGCCATGCTGATCAATGAGAACCCACCCAACATCCGCCGTATCGACACAAGCCGCGACGATGCCTATGCCTTCGAGATAACGGGCCATATCACCGCGTCCGATATGGAAAACCTGTATGGGCTCCTGGAAGGGGCCTATACGCTGCACGAGAAGATCGATCTCATCGTCATCATACACGACTATGAGGGCTTCGACTGGAGCGCGGCTTTCAAGGAAAAGTCGATGCTGGGCAAAACGAATGCGCTCAAGCACATTCGCAAATACGCCGTCGTCGGCGGACCATCCTGGATGGGCCCCACCATGGCGTTCTTCAAGCCGTTTTTTTCCATGGACATGAAGCATTTCGAGTTGGAGCAGCAAAACGATGCGTGGGACTGGCTGGGAGCCGAACCCGCGCCGCCCGAAGTCTGATCAACGCACGATGGTCAGCCGCTCCGCCGCCCGAGTGATCGCCGTGTAGAGCCAGCGTTGGCGCGTGTCGCGAAAGGCGTAGCTTTCATCGAACAGAACCACATCGTTCCACTGGGAACCCTGCGCCTTGTGCACGGTCAGTGCATAGCCGAAGTCGAAATCGTCATAGCGCTTCTTGGTCTGCCACGGAATGTCGCCCTCCGGATTCTCGAACACGGCCTTCAGGAGCTTGATCTTGGCCACGCCCCGGTCGGGATCGTCTTCCTCCGGTGCGACCAGAAGGTTGATGCCGGGCTTCACGGTCTCCTTCGACGAGGTCATCACCTTCCACAGCGAACCGTTGAGAAGCCCCTTTGCGGGATCGTTGCGCAGGCACACGAGCTTGTCGCCCGCCTGGGGATACATGGCATCGAAGCCCTTCAATTCGCGCAGGCGCTGATTATAGCGCCGCCGTGTTCTGTTCGTGCCGACCAGCACCTGATCGGCCGCAAGAACCATCTCGCGGTCCACATCGGCCTTGCCGACGACCTGCGCCGTCCCGTAGTCGCCATACATGATTTCCCGCCCCTCACGCACATCGAGCGCAAGCTGGATGATGGGATTGTCACGCGCCTGGCGGTGGATTTCCGTCAACAGGTGATCCGGCTCATGCTCGGTGAAGAAGCCGCCACCGGATATGGGCGGAAGCTGTCCCGGATCGCCCAGGACGAGGATCGGCGTGCTAAAGGACAGGAGATCCCGCCCCAGCGCTTCGTCAACCATCGAGCACTCGTCGATGATCACCAGCTTGGCCTTCGATATGGGGCTCTGCCGGTTGAGCGAGAAAGTGGGCGACATCGAGGTCTTGCCGGTGATCTCGTCCTCGACCTGTTCCTCGCCGCGCGGCCGGTAGATCAGCGAATGAATGGTGCGGGCATTGCTCGCCCCCTTCGAGCGCAGCACTTGTGCGGCCTTGCCCGTGAAGGCGGCGAACTGCACGTCGCCGTCCACATGTTCGGCAAAGTAGCGCGCCAGCGTGGTCTTGCCGGTCCCTGCATAGCCGAACAGGCGGAAGACCTGGGTGCTCCCGTCCCTCAGCCAGCGCGACACGGCCTTCAGGGCCTCATCCTGTTGCGGCGAAAAATCCATGAATGGTGAAGAACAGGATTCGACAGCTGTATGCAAGGCGTGTTCGGGGCGGCGGGCGCCGGCTTCGCATGAACGGGCATCTTTACGGGATGTAAGGCCGCGACGGTGTATCAGAGTCCGGCTATACCATCGGGAGCACGGGTATGAGGCGACTGACCTTTATCGTGGGGCTGGTGACGATCGCCGCGGCAGGTCCTCTGCTGCTGATCGCAGCCGACTGCCCGAATGAAGCAGCCGCCTCGCCGCGGCCCCATCTGGTCGTCAATCAGCTTGGCTACCTGCCCGACGCCCCGAAACGCGCCACCCTGATGACGCTGGAGCAAACGCCGGTGGATTGGCAGTTGATCGCTGCCGATGGAAGCATCGTCGCCCGCGGTCGAACCCGGGCGGTGGGAATCGATCCCACCTCCCGGCGCAATGTCCACATCATCGACTTTTCCGCGGTGAACGCCCAAGGTGACCGTTTCCATCTGCGCAGCAGCGGCGAAAAGAGCCGGCCATTCGCCATTGCGACCGGCATCTACAGGCCGCTCGCCCGCGATGCGGTCGACTATTTCTATCCCGTGCGTTCCGGCATCGCGGTTGATGGCGCCATTGCCGGCGAAGCCTATGCGCGCCCCGCCGGCCACACCGCCACGTCCGCCGAAGGCCAAATCAACAAGGGCGACCGCGATGTCTCCTGCCTGCCGGCGAAATTGGCCGCCGAGGCCTATGGAGAACCCTGGACTTGCAGCTACCGGCTCGACGTCACCGGCGGCTGGTACGATGCCGGCGACCACGGCAAATATGTCGTCAATGGCGGCATCTCGGCGGCCCAGCTCATGCAGGCCTACGAGCGCAGCCTGCACGTCGAAGGCGCGGCCAAGGATCTCTACGCCGACGGCTCGCTGGCGCTGCCGGAAACCGGGAACGGCGTTCCGGACATTCTCGACGAAGTGCGATGGGAACTGGAGTTCCTGCTGAGGATGCAGGTTCCGGAAGGAAATCCGCTTGCCGGCATGGCGCATCACAAGGTGCATGACGATGCATGGACGGGTCTTCCCCTTCTGCCGCACGAGGACCCGCGCCCGCGTTACCTCCACCACCCGTCCACCGCGGCAACGCTGAACCTCGCCGCAGCAGCAGCACAAGGCGAGCGTCTGTTCGAGCCGTATGATCCGACATTTTCCAGATCACTGCTGCATTCGGCCGAGCGTGCCTGGCGGGCGGCGGTCGAAAACCCTGCGCTGCTGGCCCCGGCATCGGACAATCAGGGGGGCGGCGCCTATGACGATGCCGATGTCGAAGACGAATTCTTCTGGGCGGCGGCCGAACTCTTCATCACCACCGGCAAGCAGGAATACCGCGATGCCGTGGCGGCCTCGCGATTCTTCGAGAGCGCTGCGTTCGGGGACGCCGGCTTCGACTGGGCAAACGTTGCCGCGCTCGGCACGCTGTCGGTGGGCCTCGTGCCCAACGGGCTGACCACCGACGAGATCGCCCGGCAGCGCGGTGCCGTGGTCGAGGCGGCAGAGGCCTATCTGGCACGCTGGAAAGATCGGGCCTTCGGACAGCTTTATGCGCCGGAAGACGGCAAATATGGCTGGGGCTCCAATCACCTCATGGCGCAGATCGGGACCATTCTGGCCCGCGCCTATGATTATACCGGCGATACACGATTCAAAAATGCAGCGATCGAAGGCGCAGATTATCTTCTGGGCCGCAACGCACTTGGCCAGTCCTATATCACCGGCTACGGCACGGATTATTCCACAAACCAGCATTCACGATGGTTCGCCCGCCAGCTCGACCCAGCCCTGCCCGCGCCACCCGACGGCGCGCTGGCCGGCGGACCGAACGCCTATCTGCAGGACGAGGCGGCGAAGGAAGCGCGCTCAGGCTGCGCGCCACAGGAATGCTACCTCGACGACATACAGAGCTGGTCCACCAACGAGATCACCATCAACTGGAATGCCGCCCTCGCCCAATATGCCGCTTTCCTCGCCGAGCAATAGGCCGGCGTGCCGCAGCATCAGCGAAGCATAGGCCAGAGCGTTGCCGCCAGGGTAAGGCCCATGGCGATGTTGAACCATTTGAGCCGGACCGGGTCGGACAGAAAGCCGCGCAGCGCCATGCCAAAACCTGCCCATACCGAGACGCTGGGAAAATTGACGATAACGAAGGCGGCCGCCACCAGCATGACCGAGAGGAAGGGAGCTTCCGGGCTGGTGTAGAGCGTCATCGCCGTCACCGCCAGCACCCACGCCTTGGGATTGACCCACTGGAATGCAGCCGCCTCGACAAACCGCATCGGTCGTGCGTGCGCGTTGGTAGACTGGCCGAGCTTCCGTGATGTCGCGATGCGCCAAGCAAGGTAGAGCAAATACGCGCCGCCTGCGATCTTCAACGCCAGATGAAGCTCGGGATAGGCATTCAGCACCGCGCCAAGGCCGAAGCCGACGGCAAGCAGGAGCGAGCAGAAGCCGGCAGCGATGCCGAACATGTGCGGAACCGTGCGGCGGAAACCGAAATTGACGCCGGAGGCCAGCAGCATGAAGTTGTTCGGCCCCGGCGTCACCGACGAGACAAAGGCGAATATTACCACCGCAATGAAAATGTCGAACGACATGGGAAAATCTCCCGTTGGAGCGTCATGCACGTAGTCAGGTTGGCAACTGACGCCTTACCATGTCCGCCAATGCCCGGTGGATGGCCGGTAGCCCAACAGAGGGACTACATTCCCTCCGGCCCCCGGTTCATTGCCGCCACACCGGTGCGGCAAACCTCGACCAGGCCGAGCGGCTTCATGATCGCGATGAACTGCTCGATCTTCGAGACCCGCCCGGTGATCTCGAAGGTGAAATGCTCCGTATTGGCATCGATGACCTGGGCGCGGAAGGCATCGGCGAGACGCAACGCTTCCACCCGGGCGTCGCCCTTGCCGCTTACCTTCACAAGCGCCAGCTCGCGCTCCAGCGGCCTGTCATGTCCGCGCTCCTTCGCGACCACCGACAGGTCCACGACACGATGCACCGGCACGATCCGCTCGAGCTGATGCTTGATCTGCATGAGAATGTGCGGCGTGCCACGGGTCACGATAGTGATGCGCGACAGATGGCGCTCATGCTCGGTTTCCGAGACCGTGAGGCTGTCGATATTGTAGCCCCGCCCGGAAAACAACCCGATGACCCGCGCGAGCACCCCCGGCTCGTTGTCGACAAGCACCGACAGGGTCCGTGCCTCGCTGTGCTCGGTTTCCTGGGTGATGAAATAGGCGGAGCCTGTGGGCTGGTGCTGGGCGTTCATTCTTGATTCTCTTTATCGGCTTCAGCTTGTAATTGTTTAAAGGAGAAGGAAGATCGCTCAAACGAGCGACCTTCCCTTCGCGTCGATGGCGTTGGCGACAGCTTCGTCCGTCGCCTCGTCGGGCAGCAGCATCTCGTTATGCGCCTTGCCGGACGGGATCATCGGAAAGCAATTGGCAAGGTTGGCCACACGGCAATCGAAGATGACCGGCAGATCAACCTCGATCATCTCGCGGATCGCGTCGTCCAGGTCCGCCGGCTTTTCGCATCGGATGCCGTGGCCCCCATAGGCTTCTGCCAGCTTCACGAAGTCCGGCAGCGCCTCCGTGTAGGAATGGGAAAGCCGGTTGCCGTGAAGGAGCTGCTGCCACTGCCGCACCATGCCCATATACTGGTTGTTGAGGATGAATATCTTGATCGGCGCCCGGTGCTGCACCGCCGCGCTCATCTCCTGCATCGTCATCAGCACTGAGGCGTCGCCGGCAATGTCAATGACGAGCGCGTCGGGATGGGCGATCTGCACGCCGAGAGCGGCCGGCAGTCCATAGCCCATCGTGCCCAGCCCGCCCGAGGTCATCCAGCGGTTGGGCGCTTCGAAACCGAAATGCTGCGCCGCCCACATCTGATGCTGGCCGACCTCGGTGGTGATGTAGACGTCATGCTCCTTCGTCAGCTCGTAGAGCCGCTGCACCGCGTATTGGGGCATGATGACATCGTCGCTTGGCTTGTAGGCCAGCGAGTCGCGCGCGCGCCATTTCTCGATCTGCGCCCACCAGGGCTGCAACCCGGCCTTGTCCGCATTGGCACTGGCGCGCCACAGCCGCACCAGATCTTCCAGAACACGCCCGCAATCGCCGAGGATCGGCACTTCGACAGGCACGTTCTTGTTGATCGAGGAGGGATCGATATCGATGTGGATCTTGCGGGAATTGGGCGAAAACGCATCGAGCCGGCCCGTAATACGGTCGTCAAAACGCGCGCCGATGCAGAGCATGACGTCGCAGTCGTGCATCGCCATATTGGCTTCGAACGTGCCGTGCATGCCGAGCATGCCCAACCAGTTCTTGCCGGACGCGGGGTACGCGCCGAGTCCCATCAGCGTCGAGGTGATGGGGAATCCTGTCAGTTCCACGAGTTCCCGCAACAGATGGCTTGCCTCGGGCCCGGCGTTGATCACGCCGCCGCCCGAATAGATGATCGGCTTCTTGGCGCCGGCCATCAGCTGGATCGCCCGCTTGATCTGCTCCTGGTCGCCCTGGACGCGCGGGTGATAGCTGGTACGCGGCACCATCTGCGGTGAGGTATAGGCGCCCTTGGCGAACTGGACGTCCTTGGGAATATCGACGACGACCGGCCCCGGTCGCCCCGTCTGCGCCACATGAAACGCTTCATGCAGCACCCTGGCGAGTTCGTTGACGTCCCGCACCAGCCAATTGTGTTTGGTGCAGGGTCGCGTGATGCCGACCGTATCGCACTCCTGGAACGCATCGGAACCGATGAGCGAGGTCGGCACCTGGCCGGTGATACACACCAGGGGGACGGAGTCCATCAAAGCATCCTGAAGCGGGGTCACGGCATTGGTGGCGCCGGGCCCCGACGTCACCAGCATAACGCCTGCCTTGCCTGTCGAGCGGGCATAGCCCTCGGCCGCATGGCCGGCGCCCTGCTCGTGGCGCACCAAAATATGCTGGACGTCCTCCTGCTGGAAAAGCTCGTCATAGATTGGAAGCACTGCACCGCCGGGATAACCGAAGACGTGCTCGACGCCGTTATCCTTCAAGGCCTGCACCACCATCTCGGCGCCCGTCATCTGATTGATTGCGGCTTCATGGCTTTGTCGCTCAAGCGCTTGCCCGGTCATTTGTCTTGGTCCCGTCTCTTTCGGTGCTCAGTCGGTTTTGGGTCAATAAAAAAGGCCCCCGGAGGAGCCTGTCTTTCGCACATGGTTGGCTATCGCCTGGCAGCTACGCCGCCTTGCCCATGTGCGATCCTACTACGATAAGAACATTCTTGATCATGGCGCGGACTTTAAGACCGAAAATTACGCGGTGTCAACCGATAAGGGCGGGAGATCAGGCGCCTCACCGGCCGTTCGGTCCAGCCCTTTTTAACCATGCCGGCTTATCCCGCCTTAACCCCGATCGAGTAGCTTGGCCGATCAAGGGTGAGAGGGGACATCATGTTTGTCGATGGCAAAGTCGAAGGAGAGACCACGGCGCAGGAACGCCGAGGCCTGAATCAGCCGGCATCACGCCTCCTGGGTCATGTCGTGCAGTGCGACGGCGCACGCGCGATCATCGCTGCCGACATCGAGGCCGGCGGCGAAGACATGGCCAATGTCTGGACCGTCGGCAAGATGATCTCGATCAATCTGGGCACCACGCGCACAGTTGGCCTTGTCTACGCCATCGAGCGGCCGCAGCGCCGTTGGGACGACACCTGCAACAACCCGATCATGATCTGCGTCGAGCTCATCGGCGAGGTGCGGGACAGCGATGGCACTCCGAGCTTCGATCGCGGCATCACCGAGTACCCCTACATCGGGGCGCTCGCCCATCGCATCCGCTCGCGTGACCTGAAGGCGATCTATGATCTGGGTGGCCGGCGCTCCATTGCCATCGGCCAGCTCTCGCAGGATCACGAGATCGACGCATGCCTTGCGGTCGACGAAACGCTCAGCCGCCATTTCGCCGTTGTCGGCACGACCGGCGTCGGCAAATCAACAGCCGTTTCGCTGCTCCTGCGCAAGATGATCGAGTCGCGTCCCGATCTGCGGATCCTGCTTCTCGATCCGCACAATGAATTTGCCGCCGCCCTTCCCGACTATTGCGTGCGGCTCGACACCAACTCCCTCGAATTGCCGTTCTGGCTCTTTCGGCTGGAAGAGTTCGTCGAAGTCCTGTTTCGCGGGCGCGAGGCGGTGGATGAGGAAGTGGAGCTTCTGCGTGACCTGATCGTCGAGGCCAAGAACAGCTATTACGGCGCCGACGCCGGATCAGCCCTCCGCCGGCCTTCCCTCAAGAGCGACGTCACGGCGGACACGCCCGTACCCTACCGCATGGCCGATCTGCTGCGCCTGATCGACGAGCGCATGGGCCAGTTGGACACCAAGGTGGAGCGGCCTTTCTACCGGCAGATCAAAACCCGTCTCCAATCGGCACTGAACGACCCACGCTATCGCTTCATGTTCGCCTCGCATGTCATCGAGGATTCCATCCATACGGTCATCGGTCGCATCTTCCGGGTTCCGGCCCAGGGCCGTCCGGTCACGTGTTTCGAGATGGCCGGCCTGCCCTCGGAGATCGTCAACTCCGTCTGCTCCGTGCTTGCACGCCTCGCCTTCGATCTGGCGCTGTGGAGCGAGGGCAAACTGAAGCTTCTCGTCATGTGCGAGGAGGCCCACCGCTATATGCCGGCCGACCCGCGCCTGGGTTTTGCACCGACCCGCCACGCTTTGTCGCGCATCGCCAAGGAAGGCCGCAAATACGGCTGCTATCTCGGCGTCGTCACCCAGCGACCCGGCGATCTGGACCCCACCGTGCTCTCGCAATGTTCGACGGTTTTCGCGATGCGATTGGCCAACGAGCAGGATCAGTCGATCATCCGTTCGGCGATTGCCGATTCTTCCGCCTCCACCCTCGCCTTCCTTTCGGCCATGGGTCAGCGCGAGGCGATTGCCTTCGGCGACGGCGTGGCGACGACCATGCGCATGAAATTCCAGCAATTGCCGCAGCACCTTTTGCCCGGCGCCAAGGATGATACCGAAGCGCGATCCGCCCTCATCGAGGACGACATCAGTGAAGCGGGGCTGGCTCTCATTGTCGACCGCCTGCGCAATTCCGGCAAGGTTCCACAGCAAAAGGCCAGTGCCTTTTCCAACAGTCTGGGCGTGGATAAAAAAGCCGCGTCCGAGCGCTGGCACCACTCCGGCGCGCTCGGCTCCGTCTATGATCTGAGCGAGGCCGAAAAAGCCGGCCTTGCGACACGAAGCCGCTTTTCCCGCTGAAAACGGGAAAGCCTCCATCCGGGAGCGGAACCAAACCCGACTATTCTTGAACGGATTGTGCAGAGTGGCCGGTGCCGATCGCCGCGATCAGGCGCAGACCCTGTTACGGCCGAGCCGCTTCGCCTGATACAGCATCTTGTCCGCGCGCCGGTAGAACTCGTCGGCGGTTTCCCGCCCGTCCCAGACGGCAAGCCCCACGCTGGCCGTGACTTTGAGCCGGACGTTGCCGGCCTCGACCCCCAGCATCGAGATGGCGCCACGGATCCGCTCGGCAAGCTTCACAAGCGCGTCCTGGTTCATGTTAGGCGCAACGATGGCGAACTCCTCGCCCCCCAGGCGCGCAACGACATCGTGATAGCGGGTCATGTCCTTCAGGCATCGCGCAACATGGCGCAGCACCTCGTCACCCATCCCGTGGCCATGGGTGTCGTTGACCAGCTTGAAATGGTCGAGGTCGAGGACCATCAGGCCAACGGGCTTCTCGATCCTGCGGAATTCCAGCAGATATTCACGCAACGCATCGTCGAAAAAGCGGCGGTTCTGGGTGCCGGTCAGCCCGTCGGTCAGCGCCGCGTGCTCAAGCGATTCCGACCGTGCGCTAAGCGTTTCGGTCATCGCCCGAAGCTTGCCCTCCTCGCGCACCTGAGTGCGGATCAGGGGATAGATGAAGAAGATGCCGAACACGATAGCAGTGGCCAGAAGCACGCCCGTCGTAAACAGCAGTCGGGCGAATTCACTGGTCGCCTCGAGTTCGTAGAGCGGCAGAATGGAATGGGCGTTTGTGCGCAGGATCCCATAGGCGAAAAACAGCAGGACGCTCGCACCGAGCACAAGCGCGATGAAGACAAAAAAAGCCGATTCCGCTTTGTGGAAACGCATGCCCGCCCCGAATAAAAGACCACCTACGCTTTTCACATACGTGACCTTACACGAGGTTAACCGGAACGGACGGAATCGGAGGATTCTACGATTTTCAGGTGAGCTACATCCCGCCAGTCGACAGTGTTCTGCAAGGATCGATACAGACTGCAACTAAACTTTCACCCGCTCCCAGCGTTCACCGAGCTGGTGGCGGAACCAGGTCGATTGCCGCTTGGCATATTGCCGTGTCGCCGCGACGGCTTGCTCCACCGCGAGGGAAAGTTCCAGTTCTCCGGCCAAGTACGATCCAAGCTCGCGCACGCCGATGGCCTTCATCGCCGGCATCGAAGGAGGCAGGCCCAGCGACAATAGCGCCCGCACTTCCTGAAGTGCGCCTGCGCCGATCATTTTCTCGAACCGCAAAGCAATGCGGTTGTGGAGCACCGACCGGTTCGGCTCCAGCACCGTCTGCCGCGCCGATGCAACATCCACCAGAGGTTGCCCTTTCCGAGCCTGCCAGGCGCCGATCGTTTCGCCCGATGTTTCCGACACTTCAAGGGCCCGGACAATGCGCTGACCATCGGCCGGCTCGATCCGGGACGCCGATTGCGGATCGCGTTCGGTAAGCAGACGGTGCAGGGTTTCGGCTCCTTCCATCTCCAGGCGCTTGCGCCACGCCTTGCGGACGGGATCGGGGATCTCGGGCATCGGCGCCAGCCCTTCCGTCAGCGCCCTGAAATAGAGTCCGGTGCCGCCCACGAATATCGCGGGCTTTCCCGCCAGCACTCCGGAACGCTCGAGGCTTGCCACATCGCGGAGCCACGCCCCGGTCGAATAGGGAGCGGAAGGATGCACATGGCCGTAGAGATGGTGAGGCGCGGCAGCCATATCCTCGGCCTGGGGCCGCGCCGTGACCACCGAGAGCACCGAATAGACCTGCATGGAATCGGCATTGACGACAACGCCGCCCGTCTGTTGCGCCAGATCGAGCGCATAGGCCGACTTGCCGCTCGCGGTCGGCCCGGCTATCAGGGTCGCATTCTTCAGCATTGCCGCCTGCCCCGCCCGATCGGACCCGCCCATGACTCTTGTCGCAACGCTCATCTCCCATCCGCGCCAGCGCGCGTTGAAACCTCAGTTGGCGAATATGGCCAGCGAGGCGCTTGGCGCAAGCCGCATCGACTGGCTGGCGGCCGATATTGCCTGCGACATCGAAATGCCCGAAGATCGCTCGCCGAGCGAAGCTGATGCCTTGCTGCGCTCAGCGCTCGCCGGCGAACCGATCGACATTGCCGTGCAGCCAGCAGCCGGGCGTCGCAAGAAGATGCTGATCGCCGACATGGATTCCACCATGATCGACCAGGAATGCATAGACGAGTTGGCTGATGAAATCGGCATCAAGGACAAGGTGGCCACGATAACGGCGCGCGCCATGAACGGCGAAATTGAGTTCGAGCCGGCCCTGCGCGAGCGTGTGGCGCTTCTGAAGGGACTGGAACTGGCTGTCGTCGACAAGGTGATAGAAGGCCGTATCAGCCTGGCCTCCGGCGGCCGCGAACTGGTCGCCACCATGAATGCGACCGGCGCCTACACGGCGCTCGTCTCCGGCGGCTTCGACGTTTTCACGGCCCGCATCGCCGATATGCTGGGCTTCGGCGAACAGCGCGCCAACAGGCTGATCGAAGAGCACGGCATTCTTACCGGAGTGGTGGCCGAGCCCATTCTGGGAAGGCAAGCCAAAATCGATGCTCTGACAGAGATCGCGGCCAGATTAGGCATTGGCCATAACGAGGTGATTGCCGTAGGAGACGGCGCAAATGACCTGGGCATGCTGCAATTGGCCGGTGCAGGCGTGGCGCTCCACGCCAAGCCTTCGGTTGCCGCGGCAGCCGGCATCCGCATTGACCACGGCGACCTGACCGCCCTCCTCTATCTCCAGGGCTATCAACAATCGCAGTTTATCCGATGATCCCGATACGCACCGAACGGCTCCTGATCCGCAACTGGCAAGACCGCGACCGGCCGCTCTTCCACCGCATCAATTGCGATCCCCAAGTGATGGAGTTCTTTCCGTTCCGGCGTGATCGCGAGGCCTCCGATGCGCTGCTCGACATCCTACGCCAGAACATCGCCGACCGGGGCTTCGGATTTTGTGCGCTCGAACGGCTGGAAGGTGGCGATTGCATAGGCTTCGCGGGGCTCAGTCTCGTTTCCGGCATTCCCGGGCTGCCTGCCGACAGCGTGGAAATCGGCTGGCGCCTGGCGCCCGAATTCTGGGGCAAAGGCTATGTGACGGAGGCCGCTTATGCCTGGCTCTACTATGGTTTCTCCGAGCTCGGACTGAAGGAGATCGTCTCCTTCGCCGTGCGCACCAACAAGCGCTCGATCGCGGTGATGCAACGCATCGGCATGACCCACTACCCGGAAGAAGATTTCGACCATCCGGCCGTGCCCGATACCCATCCCGCCCTCAAGCCCCACGTGCTCTATCGCATTTCGTACGAAACGTGGCGCCGCCAACGCAGCAACCGCGGCGTCAATCCATCCTGAGCGTAACGAAGCGCAGCTCGCCGGTCTTGGAAGCGAGCATCAGCAGTGCATTCTTGCGGCCTTGCGCCTTCAGATCCTCGATCTGGTCGAGCACTTCCTTGGGCGTGGAAACCGAGGTCAGCGCAATCTCGACAATAACGTCACCCGGCTGCACCCCCTGTTGGGCTGCCACATTGCCTTCCTCAACCTCGGATACCAGCACGCCATTGACGTCCTCGGATATGTCGAACTTCGCGCGGCCCTCGTCATTGAGTTCGATAACGGTCATGCCAAGCACCTTGGCCTCGGCAACGGGCTGCTCATCTCCGCTCTCCTCGTCCTCGGCGGAAGCGACCTGCTCGTCTTCCGCCAGACGGCCGAGCTTGACGGTCACCGTCTTCCGCTCGCCCTTGCGAAGAATCTCGACCTCGACATCGCGCCCGACCGGGGCTTCGGCCACAAGTCGGCGCAGTTCGCGCTGATCCTCGACCACGGCGCCGTCGAAACCGATGATGATGTCGCCGGCCTCCAGGAGGCCCTCGGCGGGCCCATCCTTCTCGACGCCGCTTAGGAGAACGCCTTGGGCTTCGCCCAGGCCAAGGCTCTCGGCGATTTCATCGGTGACCGGCTGGATGCGCACCCCGAGCCAGCCGCGCCGGGTCTCGCCGAATTCGCGAAGCTGATCGACCACGTTGCGCGCCAGGTTGGACGGAATGGCGAAGCCGATGCCGATCGACCCGCCGGAAGGCGAGATGATGGCCGTGTTGATGCCAATGACTTCGCCATCCATGTTGAACAGCGGGCCGCCTGAATTGCCGCGATTGATGGCCGCGTCGGTCTGAATGTAATCGTCATACGGGCCCGAGCCGATCTGACGGTTGCGCGCCGACACAATGCCCACCGTGACCGATCCGCCAAAGCCGAACGGGTTGCCGATGGCCATGACCCAATCGCCGATGCGCAGCTTCTCCGAATCGCCGAACGGCACCTCGTGCAGAGTGCGGCCCGTCGTATCGATCTTGAGGACCGCGATGTCGGTCTTGGTGTCGATGCCCACAAGTTCGGCGTCCACCTTGGAGCCGTCGGAGAAATTCACGATGATCTCGGCCGCGCCCGTGATCACGTGATTGTTGGTGACGACGATGCCCTCGTCGGCATCCACTACGAAGCCCGATCCCAGCGACGAGCCCGGTCCGGGCGGGAGGGGCCGGTTCTCCTGATCACGGAAGAATTCGCCGAAGAACTCCTCGAAAGGAGAGCCTTCCGGCAGTTGCGGCATCGGCACACGGCCGGGGCCTCGCGGCGTGACGTTCTGCGTGGTCGAAATATTGACGACGGCGGAAAGCAGGCCATCCGCCAGATCTGCCACCGACGCGGGACCGCGAGACTGCGTCCGGCCATCGACCGGCGCAGCGACAAGGCCCCCGGCGACGATTGCGGCCAGCAAGAAGCCGCCGGTGACACGTAGCGGGTTGGCAAAGCGCATATTGAGAACCTTTCGCCGGTTGTTTCTTGCCTCGAAACCATGCTCGCGGGTGAATGCGGCGCGTTTTGGGCTTCGTCAGCAGCCCTGATTACCAGTATGGCTCGTCAGCCGCGAACAAGCCAGACGATGACCACACCGACTACCATCACCGCCAGCCCGACGCCACGCATCAGGCTTTCAGGCATGTTGATGACGTCGGCCGCCATCCGCTTGGCCAAGCCGGGCATCCCGCCATAGAGTAGTCCTTCGAAGACAAGCACCAAGCCCAGCGCGGCAAGAAAATCGGTCACGTCAAGGCTCCAATGAAAAGCCCCGCGCGGCTATCACACCGCGCGGGGCTCACCCAAAGTTCACTGGGCTGCATCGTTCTGCAATTGCGGAACGGGTCGTGCAGCCACCGGACCGTCGCCACCCGTGTCCGGGCGCGGGGGCCGCCCGCCGGCACTGCCAAAGAAACGGAAGAAATCCGAATCCGGCGTGAGGAGCATGGTCGTCCCGGAAGGATCGAGCGCCTGCCTGTAGGCCGCCATCGAGCGATAGAACTCGAAGAATTCCTCGTCGCGCTGGAAGGCGTCGGCGAAGATGGCGTTGCGCTCGCCTTCGCCCTCACCACGGAGGATTTCAGCCTCGCGTTGCGCAGCAGCGAGTATTTCCACCACCTCGCGATCGGCGCGGGCGCGGATCCGGGCGGCCGCCTCGCGGCCACGAGCACGCAGCCTTTCGGCCTCGGCCAGACGCTCCGCCTTCATGCGGTCGTAGGTCTGCTGCGAGACTTCGGCAGTGAGATCGGTCCGGCGTATACGCACATCCTCGATCTTTAGGCCGAGGGTGGTGGCTGCCGTTGCCAGTTGGCCGGCAACTTCGCGCATCATTGAGCTTCGCTCTTCCGACAGGGCGGCTTCGAAGCCACGCAAACCGTAAACGCGGCGCAAGGCGGCATCGAGACGGGTCCGCAGCCTCTGCTCGGCCAGCGCGATGCTGCCCGAAACCTCGCGGCGGAATACACGCGGGTCTTCGATCGAATAGGCAACGAAAGCATCCACCTCGTAGAACTTGCCGCCAGATACCTGCACGCGGATATCGTCAAGGTCGAACCGCAATATGCGATCCTCGAGGAGTTGCACGTTATCCGCCTCGACGAATCCGAAGGGCAGCTTGAAATAGAGCCCAGGCTCCCGTTTCACATCGACGATCTCGCCGAAGCGCAGAACGATGGCCTGCTGGCGTTCATTGACCACGAAGATCGACGAATAGACGAGGAACAGCGCGATTGCCGCAATGACGGCAATGATAGGAAGACGATTGTTCATCAGTTGCTGCCCCCTTGGCTTTCAGTGGATGCCGGCTGCCTTTGCCTGAGCTCGGGCAAGGGCAGATAGGGGATCACACCCTGCCCCGTCCCGCCTTCGACGATCACCTTGTTGGAGCCGCGCAGAACGTTCTCCATCGTCTCCAGGAACAGGCGCTTGCGGGTGACTTCCGGAGCCTTCGCATATTCTTCATAGACGGAGATGAAGCGCTGCGCCTCACCTTCGGCTTCCTGCACGACACGGTTCTTGTAGGCTGCGGCCTCTTCACGGATTTCCGCCGCTTCGCCGCGCGCCTGACCGAGTTGCTGGTTGGAATACTGGTTCGACTCTTCCACGAACCGGTCTTCGTCCTGCTCGGCGCGCTGCACTTCATCGAAGGCGTCGGCCACCTCACGCGGAGGTGCCGCATCCTCGATCGACAATGCGTTCACGGTCAGGCCCGTACCGTACTCCTCCAGGGTCGACTGGATAATACCGCGCACGTCTTCGGCGATCCCCTGACGGTCGTCGCGGAAAATGTCCTGGGCGGGACGCCGCCCGACAATCTCACGCATGGCGCTCTCGGCGACCTGGCGGACCATCTCATCGGGGGTCTGGACGTTGAAGAGATAGGCGGCGGGGTCGGAGACCTGGTAGGCGACCGAGAACTTCACATCCACGATGTTCTGATCGCCAGATAGCATGAGCCCCGAGGAACCGCCGGCACGGATTTCGCCGATATCGACGAGGCGCTCGGCGACGGAAGCTTTCTCGACCGTTTCGACCGGCCACCAATGGAAATGCAGCCCCGGCTCCGAAAGCTCTGCCTTGGGCTTTCCGAAACGCAGTTCGACAGCCAGTTCGTCCGGCTGCACCGTATAGACCGCCTTGAACAGCCACAGGCCGGCAAGCGCCACCGCGATCAGGATGAACATACCCGGCCCGGCGCCTCCGCCGCCCGGTAGCGCACGCTTCAGCCTATCTTGGCCGCGCCGAATGATCTCTTCAAGGTCGGGCGGCGAGCCTTGCGGCCCGCTCGGGCCTCGCGGCCCCTGTCCCCAGGGCCCTCCGCCATTGCCGCCGCTGCCCCACGGGCCGCCGCTGCCACTTTGATTGTTCCAGGGCATTATTGTTCCTTTTCCTTCAGCCGGCCGTCGGCCGGCACTCCCTTGCGCTTGTTATAGGTTGGCACGGCCTCCCTTTCAACGAGAAGGCCTCGCCAACCGGCGCGGCCACACGCCGCTGCGCCAGTCTCAATGCCGGATTTCAACTCCAAGCGTTCCGTCAACTGCGCCGTTGGTAGACGACATAACGGGTCGGGTAAACGTCCTTCTCGCCAGCCGGCACATCTTCGCTCGAAACGACCTCCCAAACCGTGGCGTCCATCGAGGGGAAATAAGCATCTCCGGCCACTTCCGCCAGCACATGCGTCACGTAAAGCCTGTCGCTGCGGTCGAGCGCCAGGCGGAAGATCTCGCCGCCGCCGATCACGCAGATCTCTTCCGCCTCGCCGGCCTCTTCCTCGGCCAGCGCCAGAGCGGCATCGAGCGAGGGCACGACCTCTCCGCCCTCAACGCGGTAGGCCGGATCACGGGAAATCACGATATTGAGACGGCCGGGCAACGGTTTGCCGATACTCTCCCACGTCTTGCGTCCCATGACGACAGGCTTGCCCATGGTGACGGCCTTGAAGCGCTTGAGATCGGTTGACAACCGCCAGGGCAGCCCCCCTTCCCGGCCGATCACCCCGTTTTCTGCCATGGCCACGACAAGCGCTATGTCCATATGTCCCTCCGTTGATGCCCGGTCTGGTGAAGATCGGAGAAGCTCAAACCGCGATCGGGGCGCGGATGGACGGGGCGGCATGGTAGTCGTCGAGCCGAAAATCCTCGAACCGGAAGGCGAAGAGGTCGTCGACGTCCGGATTGATCCACATCGTCGGCAGTGCCCCGGGTTTCCGCGCTAATTGTTCGCGTGCCTGGTCGAAATGGTTCGAATAAAGATGCGCGTCGCCCAGCGTGTGGACGAAGTCCCCCGGCTTCAGCCCCGTGACCTGGGCAACCATCATGGTCAGCAACGCATAGGAAGCGATGTTGAAAGGCACGCCCAGGAAGATATCGGCCGAGCGCTGATAGAGCTGACAGGAAAGCCGGCCTTCGGCGACGTGGAACTGGAAAAGGCAATGGCAGGGCGGCAGCGCCATCTCGTCCACCTCAGCCGGGTTCCAGGCACTCACCACATGCCGTCGTGAATGAGGATTTTCTCGCAACCCCCTCAGAAGATTCGCGATCTGATCGATATGGCCGCCACCCGGAGCCGACCAGGAGCGCCATTGCGCGCCGTAGACGGGGCCGAGATCGCCGTTCTCGTCCGCCCATTCGTCCCATATCCTCACTCCATGTTCCCTGAGGTAGCCGATATTGGTATCGCCGCTCAGGAACCAGAGGAGCTCGTGGATGATGGACTTGAGATGCAGCTTCTTGGTGGTCAGCGCCGGAAAGCCAGCCGCCAGATCGAACCGCATCTGATAGCCGAATATACCGCGCGTTCCCGTTCCGGTACGGTCGTCCCGGTCGACGCCGTGTTCGAGAACGTGGGCGAGAAGGTCGAGATATTGGCGCATCGCGTGGCAGAACCGATTCGTGATTTCTTCGCCACAATGTAGTGCATCGGACCGGAAAGTGGGTACCCCGCTTTCCGGTCAGCGATCATTTTGCCTGTGCAGAAATCTGTGTCTGGGCGGAAACTCGGCTGTCACGCCAATGCCGACAGCTTCCCCAGATGCTTGGCGACCAGGTAGTAGAAGGTCACCCGGCTCTTCGAATTGTCGCCGGACATGGTCTCGCAGACCTTTTCGATCACTGAATCGCACCTGGCGTCGTCGGTCTCGCCGAACTTCTTCTTGCACCACTTCTCCCGCACACGCTCAAGTTCGCTCGGATCGCTGCACGAAACCAGCGATGAGTCGCGGTTACGGAGCGCAATGCCCAGATGCTTCACGATCTTGTCGACCACGGCGGTGTCCGCGGTTGCGTCATATTTCTTCACGTCTGCAAGATAGTCGGCCATGGATGTTCCCTCGTGTCCTCTCCTACGGTGCTTTCCGTTCGGCGTCTGGGAAAATGCAACCTGGACGTTTCGCCGTTTGAAAAACACAACGATTAGGACATTCCGCAAAGCGGGCAGCCAAGTCAATCCCGGAATTGACACCGAAATCGCCAAGCTATGCGCGCACTTGCACGCTTTCCCCTTTTCTTGCCACGATAGGCTGCCTATATTGGTCGCGTCGGCTTTGAGCCGACTATGGCGATAAACTGCCGATGCAATAAGCCATTCGGACCCGGGGGCGGTACCCGGCGCCTCCACCAGAAACCGCCTGCCCTTCCAGGAAGGGCGGCTTCTGATGGGGGCGAAATAGGATCGACGAGGGTGTAAAGATCGGACTTTCGCTCGGCATGGTACCACCGTTATCGGGCTAACCTAGTAGTTGCAAACGACAACTATGCGGAAGCACGTCTCGCCGCGTAAGCGGTGCGATAGCTTCAAATTGAGCCTCATTCCTTCGCAGGTTTGAGCGGGGTTCGGAGGTACCTGGCAACAGAAACCTCCACTTCTCTCCGTTTTCATCATCGCTTCTTGCAGTGCCTGTGCCGGTCATGACGGTGCGGGCAAGGAAAAGGGCGCGGACAATTATGGCCTGCGCCCCTGAAGATCAGACTTGAAGCTGGCTCTATTCGGCAGCGGCCTGCGCTGCCTCCCGGCCGCGGCCCAGCGTCAGGTAGGTGAGCCCCAGCGCGATCACGGCGCACGCGGCGATCGCCGTCACCATGGGATAGGGCGTGCCGTCGAAAAACAGGCTGGCGATCGCCATTGCCACCGCGCCGGTCGCGAAGTGCAGCGTTCCCATCAGCGCCGAGGCCGTGCCGGCGATCTCGCCGTGATCGTCCATCGCCAGCACCGAGGTGCTGGGGATCACGAGCCCGAGGAAGCCGTAGCCGACGAAGAGGAAGCTCGCCAGAACCCATAGCGACTGTTCGCCCGTCGTCATCACCGCCAGAAGCAGCACCATGACGGTGGCATAGCCAGTCACCGCCATGCGCACGACGCGGCGCAGGCCGTAGCGTTCGGTCAACACGCCCGTGAGCTGCGACATTGTAAAGAAGGCAACGGCGTTGATGGAGAAGAACACGCTGTACAGCATCGGCGACAGGCCAAAATGGTCGATCAGCACGAAGGACGAACTTGCCAGATAGACGAAAAAGCTCGAAATGCCCGCGCCGCCGATCAGCGCCAGCCCCATGAACTGGCCGTTGCCCAGAAGAAAACGATAGCCCACGAGCGCGCTTACCAGGGAACTGCCGATCCGCAACTCGGGCGGACGCGTCTCCTTTAGCGAGGTTGCCAGCATGACCACGCCGAGAACTCCGATGGCACCGACCGTCCAGAACACGGCGCGCCAGCCGAACGTCTCTATGATCACGCTGCCGGACAGCGGCGCCAGGATCGGCGAGATCGAGAAAACGAGCATCAGCATGGACATGAGCTTGGCCGCCTCGACACCGGTATGCAGGTCGCGCACCACGGCGCGCGGCACCACCATGCCGGGCGACGCGCCGAAGCCCTGCAGAATACGGAAGGCGATCAACCATTCAACGGTCGGTGCCAACGCCGAGCCGATACTGCCGACGATGAACAGCGCAAGGCCGCCATAAAGCGGCAGCTTCCGCCCCGTCATGTCCGAGATCGGCCCGATGACGATCTGGCCGAAACCCATCGAAAGAAAAAAGACGAGGAGGCTGAGTTGGACGGACGCCGTTCCGGCATTCAGGTCACTGCCGATGGACGGAAGTGCGGGAAGATACATGTCGATGGCGAAGGGTCCGATGGCAGTCAAAAGGCCAAGGATGACCGCAAGGCGGAAATACGAAACCGTCATGATAATGCTCCTGAAAACACCGGCCACGGCATCTGAACGAAACCGCAGCCCGCAAAGGACGTCCGCCGCGGCAAGAACCCGACATTTGCCGTTCGCCCGACATACGCCGCTTGGGAGAGGTTCGCGCGAGGGTGTCCTTGCAATTTGAATACAGATTTTTAGATTGAGTTGTCCAAAAGGTCAATCGCCGCTATACATAATTGCATGGAACCACGGAACGATCCTGACATCATCCCGACACGCGGCCACGCCGCCAAGCGGGACTCCATCATCGAGGCCGCAGCAAACGTGTTCTGCCGAGAGGGCTTTGCCGGCGCCAATATCGATCTCATCGCCGCCGAGGCCTGCGTTTCGCGCCAGACGGTCTATAATCACCATGGCTGCAAGGAAAAGCTCTTCTCCGTGGTTCTGAGCGAACTGACGGCCCGTTGCAACGCGCGTTCCTTCTCCGTGCTTGGCACATTCCCCGACCGCCCTGACGATATCGAAGCCGATCTGGTGGAGTTCGCCGTCCGCCTCAACAAGAATTTCCTCTACGATCGCGATGCAAAGTTTCTGCGCAAGCTGATCCAGTCGGAAGGCGAGCGCTATCCGGAGATTTTCGACCAGTGGTACGAGGAGGGTCCCGGCAAGGTGGCCTCCGCGCTGGCCGCGCATTTTGCGCGTATGGCCTTTGCCGGCCATCTCGACATTGACGACCCCGACGTGGCGGCGCAGCAATTCCTGGCGCTCATCGGCGCGGACATAAAGCTGTGTTCCCTTTTCGGCCGGCCCGTTCCGGACGACAAGCTGCGCGCAAGCGCCAGGACGGCCGTTCACACCTTTTTGCGCGCGTATGGAAGGCAGGTCGCCTCGCGCAAAGGTTGAACGCACGTCCGCAGCAAGGAAAACTCCCGAATCCGGGGCTGTAATAGCCATTTACCTCGGCCACGACCTTCATTAGAGGTAAGGTTTCGATTCAATTGCTGAACGGGCCCATGGCTGAAGACCGCATCCGCTACGATATTCTCGCTCAGGAAGCCTTGCGCGGCGTCATGCGCAAGGTGCTGCAGGAGGTTGCCCAGACCGGTCTTCCGGGCAACCATCACTTCTTCATCACCTTTTTGACCGGTGCACCGGGCGTGCGCATTTCAAGCCGCCTCAAGGAACGTTATCCCGACCAGATGACAATTGTCATCCAGTATCAGTATTGGGATCTGAAGGTGACGGAGAAGGGTTTCGAGATCGTCCTTTCCTTCGCCGACACGCCTGAGAAGCTGGAAATCCCGTTCGCCGCCGTGCGCGGCTTCTACGATCCCTCGGTCAATTTCGAGCTGGAGTTCGACGTCAAGGCCGAGCCAGGCGAGGAACCGGCTCACGAGACCATTGAAAAACCCGGCGCCGCGCCCGCAAAATCCAGGCCCGCATCCAGGAAGGCGGACGAAAAGCCCAGCGACGAAACAGCAAAGTCGGATGACGGCGATGGCAAGAGCGCCGAGGTGGTCTCGCTCGACGCCTTTCGCAAGAAGTAGCGGCCAGAGCGCCGTGCGTTTGGACGCACAAGGGGACGCTCTATCACTTTGTCTTTCCGCATCTATGCGGACGTCAGGTCATTCCACCTGACTGCAAAATGCTATGGGGCGGGTCCGGCCATGGGCGACATCGTCAATCTCCGTCGGAAGCGTAAGGAAAAGGCTCGGGCCGACAAGCGTGCGATAGCGGAAGAAAACCGTGTCAGGTTCGGCCGGACGCGTGCCGCGCGCGACAAGGAGCGCATGGAAAGTCTCCTCGAGGCCGCCAAGCTCGACGCCCATCGCCGCGACCCGAAGGAATGAAGCCCCCGCGCAAACGCTCGGTCACAATCCGCGGCCACCGCACGAGCTTCTCGGTGGAAGACGCATTCTACGAAAAACTGGAGGCGGCCGCCGAGGCCAGGGCGATTCCCCTTGCCCGATTGATAGCCCAGATCGATTCCGACCGCCCGCGCGAGGTCAATCTGTCGTCGGCCATCCGGCTTTTCGTGCTCGACTGGGTCCAGTCGAGCAAATCCGACGTAGGTGTCTTGAAGTAGAGCACCTGGATGGATCCCTTTCCTTGTCGCTCAACTCCGGAAATTTCTCTACGGCCGCTGATCGAGAAGGTCGAGAAGGCCCCTCACCGTCAACCCTTCGGTGCGCAGCACCGGTTCTGTGTCCTGTTGGCGGCGCGACTGCGGCTCGTCCGATTGCTGCCGGAGCGGCGGCGGCAGCGGCCTGCGTATGATGCCCGGGCTCCTCGTGTTGCCGGCATCCTGCCGCTCTTCCGCGGCCTCCTCAGCCTGCTGTCGGCGCGCTTCCGCCTCCTGGCGCTCGCGCTCGGCCCTTTCCTCTGCTTCCGCTTCCTGCTGCCTACGCTCTGCTTCCGCACGGCGGAACTGCTCCGCCTCGCGCTCAAGACGCACCCGCTCGGCTTCGGCTGCTTGGCGCGCCGCCTCGCGCTCTTCGTAAAGCCGCGCCTCCCGACGCAAGCGCTGCTTTTCCAGGAGGACCGCCTGCATGTGCTCGACCCGCGCCTGCTCGCGCTCCAGCGCCCGTTGGGTCAGGTATTGCGCCAGAGGCTCCAGGTCGAGCCATAGGTCGGCTTCTCCGACAGGTCCCTGCGCAGCGAAGCGCACCATAGGCTCGGAGCCCGCCGTCGCCTCTTTCCCTGCATCGTAGACCACCGCGCCGGATGCGCTGACACTTCGGTCGCGAAAATCGGCTGAGGCCTCCGCACTCATCTGTGCCGGCCCTACGTCAAGTTGCACCGGCGGCGTGCGCGCTACGCCGTTGGCGAGCGAAAAAGCAAGCTCCGTCTGCCCGGCTTCGAATACGCCGCCCCGCACGATCTCGGGCGCGAAGGCCTCGACCGCCGCCATATCGATTTCCGGGCCCACCCGATCGGCCTCGCGCAGCAGGCCGGGCAGCGCATTCGGGTTGAATCCCGCGATGCGAAGCCCTTCCACGGTGGCAGAGCCCGACCCGGCGAGCGCTGAGACGAGCCCATCCATCGACTTGCCGTTCGCAGTCAGGCTGACGCTGAGATCGGCGTTGCCGGAAAGACCGGAGCCCGGCACCAATTGCGGTATTTCGGTCTCGCTGAGCTGGAGTTGAGCACTCAGGAGTGCGGTGCCCTGGTTGTTCTTGAGCTCGGCAAGGCCCGAAATTTTTCCGCCCAGGAAGACGGCCGAAAGCTCCGAAACGGCAACACCCTCCTCATTCAGCCGCAAACGCATCGAGGCTTCACTGCCGCTTGCGCCCACCACCGACAATGCATCCGCGCGCAGTTCCACATCGGCGGTAAACGGCGGATTGGCCGACTGGCGGAAGGGAGTCCGGGGCCACACGCCATCCCCGGCTTCCATGGCCTCGGTGCCGACAACCATCTCACCCAAAAGCTGCAGATCGAGCGCGCCAAGGCGCAGTGCGCCGGTGAGGTGCGGCAGTCCGTTCTTTATTTCAGCGTTGAGGTCGCCCGCCACGGCATTGTCCGCGATCGTTCCGGCCAGGCCGGAAACGACCGCTACGCCGCTGCCGTAATCGACCTCTCCGGTCAGCGACCCCGGCAGCCCCAGCCCGAAACCCGGCAGCGAAATACCGGCCGTCGCCAGCCATGGTTCAAGATCGTCGCTGCGAATCTGCGCAGCCCCGCTGGCGCTGTAGCGCCCGCCCGCCCGCCTTACCGATCCATCGAAAGTGGCCAGCAGACCGTCGCCTGCAAAGCGGAAAGAAGTCTGCATCATGTCGGAAAGTTGGCCCTCGGCGCTCAGCTCGGCTTGCCCGGCACCAACCAACCCCCATGGCAGCGCCGGCAGGCCGAACAGAGCGTAGAGCGGCGTGGCATCGTCGTTCCGCGCGGTGAACCCGGCCGTGAATTGTGCATCCGCCAGCGCCGTCAGCCGGCCATTGCCCGATAGCGTGAAACTGAAGTCCGTGCCTCCAGCCACCCCGCTGGCGCTGACGGCAAGGCCGGACGTGCCGTTGCCATTGTCGGCGGCGCTTGCGAACAGATCCACCTCACCGTCTTCGAACAAGCCAGGAAATGCGGCTGCCCTTGCGGCAAGCGCCGCAGCAAGATCGTTTTCGGGAAACCGGTCGGCCAGCATGGATACGAGCGGGGCAAGATCGACCGCAACGATGGACGCATCGATATTGCCGGTGGGATCGTCCGCGAAGCCGCTGATCTGCCCCGTTGCACTGATCCGCGCATCGGCAAACCCCACTAGGGCCAGCCGGTCGATCTCCAGAACGCCCTCGCGCAGGCGCAGCGCAGTGTCCAGCCCCTCGGCAGTCAGACCTTCGGCGCTCACCGGGCCGGCGGCGATTTCCAGATCGACATTATGGCTGGCAAGGCGATTGTGTCCGTGATCGTCGACGAACAGCGACGCAAAGGCCTGCATGTCCGCGAGATCGAGCCGGCCGCCATCCAGCGCCAGGTTCAGCGATTGCCTGGCATCGCCGTCATTGCGCCGCTCGACGCTTCCGCGAAAGCGCGCATCGCCAAGGATGAGCTCGAGATTTTCAAAGCTCTGCCTTCTGTCGGAGAGCGCAACCTCGGCGCTGAAGCCGGCGGACGGCAGCCGGCGGATCGCCTCGTCCACGTCCCGCGCAAGCCAGGCCGCAAACCCCGACGGCTGACCGATCGCAAGCAGAATATCGCCGTGGAAAGAAACGTTCTCGCCAGTGCCGAGCAGGCCGTTGCCCTCGAAGCGCGTACGGCCCGGCAGGGTGGCCGCCAGCGAGTTCATCTGCCATCCAGCTTCAACCGGCTCGGCCTCCACCCGAATGTCCCGGATGGTCGTGTCGCCCGCCACGATGGCGGGCAGATTGACCGCAACGCGACCCGGCATCGCGGGTTTCGGCAATTGCGCCAGGAAAGCCAGCAGCGCGGAAAACCGCTCTTCCGCCGATTGGCCGGCGATACCGTTCTCGGCATCGCCGCCGATGCGGATCTGCGCTCCATCGGCGGTAATTGAGAATGACGGCTGGGCACCCAGATCGACGGTTGCCTGGCCCTCGGCGGTATAGGGGTCGGCCAGAGGTCCGGTCTCGAAACGGAACTGCTCGACATCGAGCCTGCGATGGCCGAGCATGAAACTGCCCGACAGGCGATTGTCCGCTTCCGCCTCGGCCGCGTCTTCCGCCCCCGCCCGCCGCGAAACCGTCCGCGCCCGGAAAGTGCCGGCATAGCGTGCGGCACCCTCTTCCATCCGCGCCTGACCATCCGTCTCCAACTCGATCGGATAGCCTTCCGGCTCGGCGACGATCCGCACCCGCATCGACTGGTCGGGGCCCACTGTGCCGGTGGCCGCGTAGATTTTCAGCGGCAGTCCGTCAGCCTGCAGCGACCCCTCGACACGCCATGGCCCGGTCAGTGTACGGGCGCTCAACATCACATCGATGTCGTCCAACATGACCGTGCGGTCGGCCGCTTCCTGCCGTACGACGACGCTGCCATCGGTGATCGTGACCTTTTCCAGTGTCACTTGTCGTGGATCGAAAGGCGACGACGGCCTGACAGCCCAGTCGATACGGCCGTTCTCGTCCATGTTGAGTTTGGCGCTCGGCCGCACGAGCCTCATGTCGAATATGAGGAGTTCGCCGCTGAGGAAGGGCGCCAGTTCGGCGTCCATGGAGAATTCCTCCACGGTCATCGCCGGCTCCCCGTCCTGCCCGCCTGCCACCGTCACATCGGTGAACGTGACAGACGGGAACGGCAAGAGCCGCGCCCGGGCTTCGCCTTCCACGGTGACTTCCCGCCCCAGCACCCGGCCGGCTTCACGCTCGAAGGCCGCCCGGTACGACGTCCAGTCGATGAAATAGGGCGCCACCAGCGCCACGGTCAGCGCCAGCACCACAAGTCCACCAACGATGACGAATAAACGCGCCAGTTCTTCAGCTCCGGTCTGTCAGTCGAAACCTAATCATCGACGACTCGAATGTTCATTTGTTGGCCGCGTTCAAGATTTGCACCGCATCGCGAAGATTTTGCCGGGGTTCATGATGTTTAGCGGGTCGATCGCCTGCTTGATCGCCCGCATATAGTCGACGCCCGCCCCATGCTCCAGTTCCATGTACTTCATCTTGCCCTGGCCGATGCCGTGTTCACCGGTGCAGGTTCCCTCCATGGCCAGCGCCCGCATGTTGAGCCTGGACACGAATCCCTCGCTGCGCTCGATCTCGCTCTCGTCGTCCACGTCCATCAGCACCGTGACATGAAAATTGCCGTCGCCGACATGCCCTACGATGGGCGCGACCAGGCCCGTTTCGGCGATGTCGCGTTCCGTCTCGACAATGCACTCGGCCAGCCGCGATATGGGCACGCAAACATCCGTCGCGAGAGCCTTTGTGCCTGGCCTTAGCGCGATCATCGCCCAATAGGCGTCGTGCCGCGCCTTCCACAGCTTCTGGCGCTTCTCGGCTTCGCGTGCCCAGTCGAACGGACCGCCGTCAAACTCGCCAGCGATTTCGCCGAACATCTCCGCCTGTTCCACCACGCCCGCCTCCGTTCCGTGGAACTCCAGGAAAAGGCAAGGGCTTTCGGAATAGTCCAGTTGCGAGTAGGCGTTGAGGGCGCGCATGCCGAGCGTGTTGACCAGTTCCATACGGGCAATAGGAATACCCATCTGGATGGTCATGATGACGGCCTGGCAAGCCGCCTCGACCGTCGGAAATGGGCACACGCCGCCCGATATGGCCTGCGGAATGCCGTAAAGGCGCAAGGTAAGCCCGGTGATGACGCCGAGTGTGCCTTCCGAACCCACCATCAGCCGCGTGAGGTCGTAGCCGGCCGAGGACTTGCGTGCCCGCCGCGCGGTTGTGACGGCGCGCCCGTCCGGCATGACCGCCGTGACCGACAGCACATTCTCCCGCATCGTACCGTAGCGTACGGCGTTTGTGCCCGAAGCCCGTGTCGCAGCCATGCCGCCAAGGCTCGCATTCGCGCCGGGATCGATCGGGAAGAACAGCCCCGTGTCGCGCAGGTAATGGTTCAGGTCCTCGCGCGTCACGCCCGGTTCGACCGTGCAGTCGAGATCATCCTGATTGACCTGCAGCACACGGTTCATCCGGGATGTGTCGATGGAGATGCCGCCGGATGGCGCGTTCACATGCCCTTCCAGGGAAGACCCGACGCCGAAGGGGATGATCGGCACGCGGTGCTCGGCGCAAAGCCGCACCACCTCCTGCACCTCCTCGGTCGTCTCCGCGAAGAAAACGCCGTCGGGCGCCTGATTGGGAAGATAGGTAGTGGTGTGCCCGTGCTGCTCGCGGATAGCCTGGCCAGTTTGAAAGCGGTCGCCGAAGAGCGCGCCAAGGCGGACGGTCACCGCCTCCACACCGTTTTCATTGCGCTGTATCTCAGCCGACGCCGCGACACCCATGTTTTTCCTCCAAAATTCATTGCCCCGCCCTTGTCGAACGGGCTGCTTTCCTTTTCTATCCGAGTCTCCAGCAATTGCACCAATTGTCCAGTGGTCATTGCCCGCAAGAAGTGAAGGGGCGCGTATTGGAGGTTCCGCATATTTCTCGACCGTTCCAGATCGAGAAGGACTGGATCGACTATAATGGTCATATGAATATGGCCTACTACAATGTGCTGTTCGACCGGGCATCCGACGAGATATTCGAAAAGCTGGGTTTGGCCCCCGCCTATGCGCGTGACCGCAGGCTGACCACCTACACCGCCGAGATCCATGTCTGCTACGTGCGAGAACTCCATCTTGGCGATAGCGTCAACGTCTCCTACCAGCTCGTCGACCATGATGAAAAGCGGCTGCACTCCTATCAGGAAATCATCCATGCGGATGGCTGGCTGGCGGCGACCTGCGAGTGCCTCACCCTGCACATCGATATGACAGGCCCGAAAGTCGCCCCCTTTCCACCCGATATCCGTGCCGGTGTCGAAGCGCTCTCCACCTCCCATGCTTGCCTGCCCCGACCCGAACGGGCCGGTCGCTCCATCGGCATCCGGCGGAAATGATACCGAAGTTCATCACAAATCTGCCCCGCATCCTCGTTTCCTGGGTGCAGCCAAATCTCGAGACCTTCTGGAAGACCCGCCAGCCCATGGTCTGGCTGCTTGCACTCCTTGTGGGCGCGGCCATCGCCATCGCCGCCATCATCTTTCGTGAACTGATCGGCCTCTTCCAGATTCCCTGGCTGGGAACCCGTTCCGAACGCGTCTACTCGGCGGCGCTCCAGATACAATGGTACTGGATCATGGCAGGCCCGGTCGCCGGCGGGTTGCTGGTCGGCCTGCTGCTGACCTTCCTGTCGAACAGGCGCACCGGCGCGGTCGCCGACGTCATCGAGGCGCGTGCGCTGACCGGCCGCAAGCTTGGCCTGCGCGACGGCCTCCTTTCCGCCCTCGTCACCGCGCTCTCGCTCGGCTCCGGCGCCAGCGCCGGCCGCGAAGGACCGGTGGTCCATTTGGGCGCGGTCCTGTCTACGGCGGTGGCATGGCGCGCTGACCTTCCCGAATGGTGCCGCCGCACGCTTCTGGGCGCGGGCGTCGCCAGCGCCATCTCCGCCTCGTTCAACGCGCCCATCGCCGGCGTTCTCTTCGCTCATGAAGTCATTCTCGGCCATTATGCGATGCGCTCCTTCGTGCCCATCGTCATCGCCTCGACGGCAGGCGCGGTGGCCTCGCGCTTATGGTTCGGCAATGCGGCCGCCTTCCTCATCCCCAACCATCAGATCACATCCTTCTGGGAGTTCCCGGCCTTCGCGCTGCTGGGCGTGACGGCGGCGTTGGTCGCGATCCTGTTCCAGTTCGCTCTCTACATGGCCGACTTCATGGCGCGCGGTTCGCGCATCCCCTATTATCTCCTGCCGGCCGTCGGCGGCGTGCTGGTCGGGGCCATCGCGCTCGTCTTCCCGCAGGTCCTCGGCGTCGGCTACGAAGTGACCGACATGGCGCTGTGGCGCAAGCTGCCGCTGATGACCATGCTCGCCCTCATCGTCGTCAAGACCGTCGCCACCGCTATAACGCTGGGCGCGCGCTTCGGCGGCGGCATTTTCTCGCCGGCACTCTATCTGGGCGCCATGACCGGCGGCTCCTTCGGCCTCATCGCTGCGACCGTCTTTCCCGACATGGCGTCGAGCGAAGGGCTGTATGCGATTCTGGGCATGGGTGCGGTCGCCGGTGCCGTGCTGGGCGCGCCCATTTCCACAACCGTCATCGTTTTCGAACTGACCGGCGGCTACGCGCTTTCCATCGCCCTTCTGCTAACCGTGGCAGTGGCGCACGGCATCACCCAGGCGATCCATGGACACTCGTGGTTCCACTGGCAGTTGGAGATGCGTGGACTCTTCATCCAAGAAGGGCCCCACCGGGCGCTGGGACAGATCACTCGCGTCATGGACTTCATGGAACCACTCGCCGACGACGCCGAGCCCGAGCAATACGATCCCGAGTCGGGGGCAGCGGCGCTACGGCCGACGGACACGCTGGAATCGGCGCTGCGCGCTTTTGACAAGGGCGGCCATACGCGCCTGCCGGTCGTCGACCCGAAGGACGAGACACGGATCATCGCCTGGGCCAGCCATATTCGCGCCCTGCGCTCCTTCAACCGGGCGCTGGTCCAGCTCAGCGAGGAAGAGCATCGCTGAGCCGTTCTCTAACGCTTCGCTAACCATAATTGCCAACCATTGCCGCCTTTGCACAACTTAAGCACCGTCGCTTCCTTGCGGCGCACGCCTATGCGGCCAAAATTTCTCGTGGGTCAGTTAAAGATTCGTATGTGACGATGCGCGGTTCGGGAGGCGGAGAGTGAAGGTCGACGTGAAGGAAATGTCAGAGCGGTTAGCCTATGACCCGACCTTCAGCGACTACGACTTCTGGCGCGCGTTGAAATCGCTCGACGACGAGCTCTTTCACATCCAGAACCAGCATCACCCCATTCCGATGGAGCTCGTTTTCGCCCGCGCCATCCTGCGCCGCGCCCGCAACGCGCGCGGCGAAGAATGAGAGTCCCGATTACCGACGCTTCAGCGTGCGTTATCGTTTCACCTCCCGTTCGACGAAACGGATGCGGTTGTTGAAGGGATCGGTCACGACCATTTCGAGGCCCCATTCCTCCTGCGAGATGCCGGGCTTCAAATAGCGATAATCCCTATCGGAAAGCTCCTTATGGAGCGTCCGCAGGCCGGTGGTATGAACGATCATGTTGCAGCCCGGCGAGGCATCGCCCGCATGCTCGCTCAGATGCAGCTTCAGACCGCTGCGCGACACCTGCTGATAGAGGGGGAAGTTTTCGCCGAAACGGTGCTCCCAGTCGAGCGAGAAGCCAAGGAAGCCTTGGTAGAATTCCCGCGCCTTGTCCACGTCGAAGATGCGGATGATGGGAATGGCCTGCTGAAACTGGTCCGCCTTGCCGGCAGGCGGTGCCGCTTCGTCGATCTTTGCCGCGAGTATGTTCCAGCTCGCAAAACCGAATTGACGAGCGACGACCTCAAGCGCCGCGCTGTGCGGCAGGTCGATGGAACGTTCGGAAAGGGCCTCGCGCATGGCTTTCGCCATCGCCTTGGCGTCGAGATGTGTCCGCATGATACGGTCCTTGCAACGGCGAATGTCCCATCAGCGCCCGCATTGCCGACGTCTTCGCCGCCCTTCACCGGGACCGTGGAAAACGCGGTGAATGCATTCGCCATACCCCTTTTGGGGGCGCGGGCTGCCGGCTGCATCCTGCCTCGATGAAATCTATGCGCGAAGCTCCCCCTCCGTCAACATTCGCCTGCGTTGCATTCCCCGTTCCTTTGGCTTCCCGGCCTTGGCCCGCCGACGCCAAACCGGTACAAAAGGAAAACGCTTGGCCTTTACGGGTCGAATCACCATATGCAGGCGCAATGTCAGGAAATCCCGACGATCTGCCGTTTTTCGGCGACGACGATATTCCGCCCACGGCACAGTCCGGTGGCGGCATCGCCGCGCGCGCCATGGCCGCGCGGCGGGCCCCGTCCACCCCTTATCTGGAAGGGCTGAACCCCGAACAGCGGCTTGCTGTGGAGACGACCGAAGGCCCCGTGCTTGTGCTTGCCGGCGCAGGCACCGGCAAGACCCGCGTGCTGACGACCCGAATCGCGCATATTCTGGCCACCGGTCGCGCCTACCCCTCCCAGATCCTCGCCGTCACTTTCACCAACAAGGCTGCGCGGGAAATGAAGACGCGCATCGGCATTCTGGTCGGAGAGGCCGTGGAGGGCATGCCCTGGCTCGGCACGTTCCACTCGATCGGCGTCAAGCTGCTGCGCCGCCATTCCGAGCTCGCCGGCCTGAAATCCTCCTTCACCATCCTCGATACCGATGACCAGATCCGGCTTCTCAAGCAGCTTATCCAGGCCGAAGGGCTCGACGACAAGCGCTGGCCGGCTCGCCAGTTTGCCCAGATGATCGACGGCTGGAAGAACAAGGGCCTGGCGCCCGCCGACATCCCCGAGGGCGACGCGCGCGCCTTCGCCAACGGCAAGGGCCGGCAGCTCTATGCGGCCTATCAGGCGCGGTTGAAGACGCTGAACGCCGTGGATTTCGGCGACCTCCTGCTACACCCCATCCGCATCTTCCGCGAATATCCGGACGTGCTGCGCGAATACCACGCCAAGTTCAAATACATATTGGTGGACGAGTACCAGGACACCAACACGGCGCAGTATATGTGGCTGCGGCTTTTGGCCCAACGCCAGGCAGGCAGCGTCAATGTGTGCTGCGTCGGTGACGACGACCAATCGATCTATGGCTGGCGCGGCGCCGAGGTGGACAACATCCTGCGCTTCGAAAAGGACTTTCCAGGCGCCACGGTCATTCGGCTCGAACGCAACTATCGCTCGACGGCCCATATCCTGGGCGCAGCCTCGCACCTGATCGCCCATAATGAAGGCCGTCTCGGCAAGACGTTATTCACCGAAAAGTCCGACCCCGACGATCCCAAGGTCAAGGTTCACGCCGCTTGGGATTCGGAAGAGGAGGCCCGCGGCGTTGGCGAAGAGATCGAGGCGCTGCAGACAAAGGGTCACGCGCTCAACGACATGGCCATTCTTGTCCGCGCCTCCTTCCAGATGCGCGAGTTTGAGGACCGTTTCGTCACGCTGGGTCTGAACTACCGGGTTATTGGCGGTCCCCGCTTTTACGAACGGCAGGAAATCCGCGATGCCATGGCCTATTTCCGGGTCGTGGCGCAGCCGGCCGACGATCTGGCGTTCGAGCGTATCGTCAATGTGCCCAAGCGCGGCCTCGGCGAAGCCGCGGTACGGCAGATCCACGACGTGGCGCGCATGCGCGGGGTTCCCCTCCTGCAGGCCGCCCGCGATCTCGTCGGCACGGAGGAAATGAAGCCCAAGCCGCGCGCGGCCCTGCGCACGCTGGCCGAGAGCTTCGAGCGCTGGCAGAGCCAGATCGACCGGGTCTCGCATACCGAGCTGGCCGAGCAGATCCTGGAAGAATCCGGCTACACGGACATGTGGAAGAACGACCGGTCCGCCGAGGCTCCCGGCCGGCTGGAGAACCTCAAGGAACTGATCCGCTCGATGGAGGAATATGAAAGCCTGCGCGGCTTTCTGGAGCATGTCGCCCTGGTGATGGACGCCGAGCGCGATGAGGGCCTCGACGCCGTCAGCCTGATGACGCTCCACTCCGCCAAGGGGCTGGAGTTCGACACGATCTTCCTACCCGGATGGGAAGAAGGGTTGTTCCCCCACCAGCGTGCGCTGGACGAAGGCGGGCGGACGGGCTTGGAGGAGGAGCGCCGTCTAGCCTATGTCGGCCTGACGCGGGCCAAGCGGAACCTGCATCTGTGGTTTACCTCCAACCGGCGTATCCACGGCTTGTGGCAGTCGACCCTGCCCTCGCGCTTTCTGGATGAACTGCCGGAGGCCCATGTGGATGTGGCCGATGAGGGTAGCGGCTATGGCGGCTACGGTCGGTCGGCGGGCCAGCCGGGCCGGCCCAACCCCTACGGCCGCTCGCGCTTCGACGATACGTCGTTTTCGAATAGCTACGCCACACCCGGTTGGCAGCGCGCCCAACGGAACCGGACCGAAGCGACAGACCGCAACTGGGGCACACGGTCGGGCCATCAGACGGAACGGATAGGCTATGGAGAAACCGATTCCGGCTATGGCGCGGGTCGAGGGTCCGTAAAGGGTCGGACCATCGAGGGCGAGCTTGTCGCCAGATCGGTGTCCGACAACCCATCGTCCTTCAAGGTCGGCGACCGCGTCTTTCACATGAAGTTCGGGAATGGAAATGTTGTCGCCATCGAGGGCAACAAACTCACGATCAATTTCGACAAGGCGGGCCAGAAGCGCGTTCTGGACGGATTCGTGAAAGCCGTATGAACGGGCGCTCTATCTTCTTATCTTGCGCATTTATGCGGACGTGATCAATGCGCAAGCCGTCGACAACGCCCTTCCGCACCAGCCGCAGTGATTCCACCTGACGGCAAAGTGCTCCGGGAGATCGACGATATAGTCGCCTACTTATAGTATTCGAACTTGCCGTCGGCGTTCTTGTCACGCTTGAGAACGCCGCTGGCGGCATAGCGCGATAACGGCCCGGAAAAGGCGTTGGACTTGTACCTCACGCCGACTTCCTGCTCGCATTTCTTGACGATGTCGCCGATTGTCCTGCGCTCATCGAAGAAGTCGCTGTCGATCAGCTTGCCGAGCGCCGCTACCGCACCGCTGGCACTCGGCACCGTCTTGCGCGGCCGTCCGGGCCTTCCGCGGGAGGATGCGCCGGACTGCCAATCGGCAAGCCCGCTCCCCGGCCCTGGCTGATAGTCCGGCGATGGAGGTTCGGAGAAACGCGGTTCATCGCGGGTTTGATTGAACAGGAGTTCGACAAGGCGCAGTTGAACCGCCTCGGACTCGAACTTGTTGACCGTTTCGGCAAGCTCCTCAAGCTGGCACTTTAGCTCATGAAATTTCTCGCGCATCGAATTCGCCCCTATTGACCGTCGGTCATCACTATAGCGCCTAAGCTAAATGCATATGGAGATATAAGCAGATAAAAAGTCAATACACGCAGCGCGCGAGTATACTTAGTCAATAGGTTGCGCTCGGGAGGCGGACAGAAACAGTCAGCGAGCGCTCCTGAAAAACGCAAGCTTTCCGGCAATGGCTGAGGAACCGATCTTCCGCCGATGCAAAAATTCTCGCCGGTTCCGCCCGCGCTTTGTTCGGAATATGGTTAAACCAAAGCGAAGAAGAGCATACTCAGTCGGTGGGCACGACGTTTAGGGGTTATACGCAATCCATTCTATCGCAGGATATCCGCCGCACCGGAAGATGCAGCGGATATCCCATAGCGGTGCCGGAAAACCGGCGAACAGGCAGCACTAGCGAACGTAGACTACCAGATTGCCATCGGCGCTGGTTTCGGCCGCCACGACGTTCTCGACTTGAACCTGTTCCTCCTCGAGCTTGGCGGCAACGGTGCTGTTGGCCTCGACTGCGTCGCGCAGCGCCTCGACATCCTCCTGGTTCTGGGACAGCGCATTGTCGAGCGCGTTCATGCTCTCGCCCTGCGCCAGATCACCAACGCGGATGATCTCGATATTCGACGCGTCCGTGACGGCCTGGACATCCGCCGCCGCCGTGCCGCTGGCCTGGATGGCGGAGATCACCGAACCGAAATTGGCTTCAGTTCCGGTGCTGGCCGTGACACCCGTGTCGACGCCGACATCGGCTCCCGTATCGGTGCCTGCGCCCGCATCCATCTCGGTATCGATCTGCGCGCTCGTACCCGAGTTCGTTTTGATTTTGCTGCCGCCGGCCGCGGCCGTGCCGGCAAATGCGACGGAAACGAGCAATGGTGCGATGGTCAGTGCAAGAATGCGTTTCATAATTTCCTACTCCTGTGGTGGGTCATCCCTCCAGGCAGCCAAACGTCGATGCGTCGCCAGTGTTCCTCTCGGAAATTGGGAGTTTTCGTGACGGCTTGCCCGTTTTTGGCCGTCTTCGCCCCCCGACGGGTGGCCCGAGGATGGCGGCATGCAAGAGCTGTCAGTGCTTTGTTAACGGCCGGGCCGTTAAGTGGCGGAGCAGGCACCGACTCTGCCGGCCGCCTTGCTCTCGCCTCCAGGCGCTGACCTCCAGCCCTTCCGCCACCTTTCCGGTGACGGAAGGGCGCAGCAGCCCGAAGTGCCTTCAGCGCCGCTCCCACTTTTCAAGAAATGCTGCGATGTCCAGCACCTGCATATCGGGAACCGCCTCGAACAGGCGCTCCTGCGGCCAGTCCCACCATGCCAGCGCCTGCAGCCGGACCGCGATGTCGAGTGCGAACCGGGGCCGCAGAACGATCGCCGGCACACCTGCCACGATGGCATAGGGCGCAACATCCTGCGTGACCACGGCATTGGCCCCGACCACCGCCCCGTCGCCGACGGTAATGCCCGGCATGATGACGGCACCATGGCCGATCCAGACGTCGTTTCCAATCGTCACGATTCTGGCCCGCCGGCGCGCGCGAAAATCCTGATCCACGCCCAGATACCTGAAATACTCGTTGGGCCGGTAGCTGAGCTTATGCGTCGTCGGCCTCTCGACCGGATGCTCCAGGGCATTCACACGCGTATTGGCCGCCACCGAACAGAACTTGCCGAATTTCGCATAGATGGCTTCGGCGTTGCGCTCGAAATAGGTGAAGTTTCCCACCTCGACCTCGCGCAGCACTACCCGCGCGCCAATGGACACGTACGGGCCGAGCCGGCAGCCCTTGAGTTCGGCTGTCGGATGAACGCGCGGTTCCGGTTCGGTAAAGCGTAGATCTTTCTCCATGCCGTTGCTCTACAGCATTTTGCGGTAAGTGGAATACCGCCGCGCTTGCGACAGTTTGCGTCTTTGCTTCACACCGATGAGGCACTATCCTCATTTCATGAAGCTGGTTGCCGACAACCGTCTCGGGGAATATGCGAAAATTGCCGCCGCTGTCATATTCCTGGCGGCGGTGGGCGGGCTTGGATTTGCCATGTGGCTGAACAACGGACCAGCTCTGTTTCTTTCCCTGGCGGAAGCCGGCCTTGCCTGGTGTTTTTAGATCGATCCATACGGTGACTTTTCAATGATGCGTGCAATACTTATCGGCATATTCGTTCTGCTTGCCTTTGCGGCAGGTCTGTTGGTCTTCCAATGGTATCGTGACCAGAACGCCGTTGTCGCCTTTGGCGAGCCGTTCAAACTGGTTACACATAGTGGTGAACCCATTACCGAGGCCGCGTTCAAGGGAGCCCCCACTGCGGTCTTCTTCGGCTTCACCCACTGCCCCGACGTCTGTCCCACCACGCTTTTCGAAATGCAGGCCTGGCTCGATGAATTGGGCGAGGACGGCGCCGAACTCGAACCCTATTTCGTCACCGTCGACCCAGAGCGCGACACGCCAGAGGTGATGAAGACCTATCTGGAAAATTTCTCCGAACGCATCACCGGAATCACCGGCGAGCCGGACAAGGTGGCTCAAATGGTCAAATCCTTCCGCATTTATTCGCGAAAGGTCGAGCTCGAGAACGGCGACTACACGATGGATCACACCGCCTCGGTCATGCTCCTGAACCGCGACGGCGATTTCTTCGGAACCATCTCCTACGAGGAAAACCCCGAGACCGCGATCGCCAAGCTGCGCCGGCTCATCGAGGAAGGTTGATGGGCGAGGCCCGCATTCATTTTCAGGCGCGGCAACCCGACGCCGACAAGGCCTTTGGCCTGCTCGAAACGGCCCTGGAAGACGAGGGCCTGCCGGTCGCGATCAGCGAGATCGACGAGGAAAAGCAGATATTCGAGATATCCGTCTACACGATGGACGATCTCGATGGGGTGCGGAAACGGGTGGCCGAACTGCTGGTCCCGCTGGCCCCCGACCTCGATCTTCAGATCGAGGAACTGCCCGACATCGACTGGGTTTCCCATTCGCTTGAAGGGTTGCGCGCCGTGCGGGTCGGCCGATTCTTCGTCCACGGCGCCCATGAGCGCGGCCAGGAAAGGCCCGGCGAGATCGGCATCCAGATCGATGCCGGCCTGGCCTTCGGCACCGGCCATCACGGCACCACCTCGGGCTGCCTCGAAATGATCGAACGGGTGGTGACGGCCGAGCGGCCGCGCAATGCGCTGGATCTCGGCACCGGCAGCGCGGTGCTGGCCATAGCCGTCGCGCGCCTGGCCCGTATTCCGGTCCTGGCAACCGACATCGATGCCATCGCCACACGCGTTGCCCGAGACAATGTGCGACTGAACAAGGTCGGCACATGGGTCAAAGCCGAGACCGCGCCGGGCTTTCATCACCCCGCATTCGCACGCGCCAAACGTTTCGACCTGATCGTGGCAAATATCCTGGCAAGGCCTCTGATGGCGCTGGCGCCACAGATGGCGCAGCACGTGGCTTCCGGCGGCTCGATCATCCTTTCAGGGATTCTGGAACGCCAGAGGCAGGCTGTCATCGCGGCCTATGTCGGCCAGGGTTTTCGGCATCTGAAAACCCTCCATCGCGAAGGCTGGGTCGCTATCCATATGAAGCGGTAATTTCATACCGGCCCAAAAGAAAGGCGGCCATTGCAGGCCGCCGTAATCTTCGATGCTGCGGACGGGCAGTGTCAGTACATATAGGTGCTGCCGTTGCGGCGCAGTTCCTCACGTGTATAGCCGTGGGACTTCAGCGTCTCGTCGTCGAGCATGAGAAGCGCACCATTGACGTAGCGGCTGACCTGCTTCTGGCGGGCTGCCACGAGTGCGTCCATTGCACCACGGAAAAAATTGCGCTTGGCCATTTGCAGTCTCCTGTCTGGTAAGGATTTCTATCCTCCACGCCCAAAAGGTAAGCAATCCTGACCTGATAACCAGCGCCGATTGCGCATGTGAGCCATTCGTTTTTGCATATGCGAAGAAGAATGCTGCATCGCAACATTCCTGACCTTCGGTCGGAAGCTGAAGAGAATGCTCTATCACCCTGTTCTTCCACATGCCTGCCTGCTGCATGTGATTCCCCCGGCCGTCCTAATACGATAGGCTCCACCCAGTTTCCTCCCCTGCATGGTGCTCCCAATGTTCCAGACATTCGATGCTTCGTCCGACCCGAGCCAGGCCGCGCCCCGCGTGGCCCGGCTGCGCGAGGAAATGGCCGCCCGCGCGCTGGACGGCTTCCTGGTGCCCCGCAGCGACGAGCATCAGGGCGAATATGTGCCAGCCGGCGCGGAGCGCCTGCGCTGGCTGACCGGCTTCACAGGCTCCGCCGGCGCAGCACTGATCCTGGCATCCCGCGCCGTCCTCTTCGTCGACAGCCGCTATACGCTGCAGGCCCGCGAGCAAACGGACCCCGAAATCTTCGAGATCGCTCATATTCCCGAAACGTCGCCACGCGAATGGATCGGGGAAAACCTCGCCAAGGGCGCGCGCATCGGCTTCGACCCCTGGCTTCACACGATCGGCGAGGTGCGATCCCTGCGCGAGGCCCTCGAAAAGGCAGGCATGGAAGTCATCGCCCTGGAGGAGAACCTGGTCGATAGGGTGTGGGAAGACCGCCCGGCCCCACCGCTGGCCCCGGTGCGCATTCACCCGCTGGCACTTGCCGGAGAGAAGGCCGCCGACAAGATCGAGCGGCTTGCCGGGAAGCTGCGTGAGGAAGGCATCGGCAGAACCGTTCTTACCGACCCATCCTCCCTCGCATGGTTGTTCAATATTCGCGGCAGCGACGTACCCCATACGCCCCTGCCGCTCGGTTTCGCCATCCTGTCGGCCGACGACCGGCCCGATCTCTTCCTCGCCCGCGAGAAGCTGCCGCGCGAAGTGGAAGCCTACCTGACCCAGCTTGCCGAACTCCGTGCACCGGACGAACTGGAGGCACGGCTTGCGCAGTATGCCTCGCAGGACGGCATTATCGGGCTGGACGAGGGACTGGCAGCGGAAAAGCTCCGGCTGCTGGCGGAGGAGGCCGGCGGTCAGACAGTTGCCTTCACCGATCCGGCTTCCCTGCCCCGGGCCACCAAGAACGCAGCGGAATTGCGCGGCGCCCGCGCGGCCCATCTGCGCGATGGCGCCGCGCTCGCCGATTTTCTGGCCTGGCTCGACGGGCAGGAGCCAGAGACCCTTGACGAAATCCGCGTGGTCGAGCGCCTTGAAGCCGCGCGCATACGCGCGGGCGAAGAGGCACAGATGCCGCTGCGCGACATTTCCTTCGACACGATCAGCGGATCCGGTCCAAACGGCGCAATCGTCCACTACCGGGTGACGGAGAAGACGACGCGTAAACTCGCGCGCGACGAGCTCCTATTGCTCGATTCCGGCGGCCAGTATGAGGACGGAACGACGGACGTCACCCGGACCGTTGTCCTTGGAACGCCCCCCGAAGCCATGCGCAAGCATTTCACGCTGGTGCTCAAGGGCATGATCGCCATAAGCTGCCTGCGCTTTCCGACCGGCACACGCGGCATGGACATCGATGCCATGGCCCGTACCGCGCTCTGGAAGTTCGGCTACGACTATGGACATGGCACCGGCCATGGCGTCGGCTCTTTTCTCTCCGTCCATGAGGGACCGCAGCGCATCGCGAAGACCGGCAAGCAGAAACTGCTGACGGGCATGATCCTGTCCAACGAGCCCGGCTACTACAAGCCCGGCAGCTACGGCATCCGCATCGAAAATCTGATCGCGGTTACCGAGCCTGAACCGGTTCCCGGTGGCGACATCGCCATGCACGGTTTCGAAACGCTGACGCTCGCCCCCATCGACAAGCGGCTTGTCGAGCCAGAGCTCCTGACCGAAGAAGAACGTGTCTGGTTCGACGCATATCATCGTCATGTCTTCGAGCAAATCTCGCCGCTCGTCGACGACCGGACACGGACCTGGCTCCGCGCCGCGACCGCACCCTTGTAGTATGACGAGCTCGGTTCAGCCGAGCAGATGCCTGAGCAGGATCAGCACTGCGGCCGATGTCAGGAACATGGGCATCATTCCGCCCACCGCATATGAAACCACGACGCCCGTGGCCAACGCGGCGATCTCGGGGATGCCGCCCTCCATGGCCGCGGGCGCTACCAGCGTGGTGAGGACGGCGGCAGGCACGGCATTCAGTCCCGCCTCGACGCGCGGATGGATACGCTCGAAGCGCGACAGCACCAGATGGCCGCCCACACGGGTCAGATAGGTCATCACGGCGCCGGCGACGATGATCCAGAAGGTGGTGCTCATCGCGGAGTGTCCTTCTTCACGGTCGGCACCATGAGCGCGCCCAGCAAGATGCCGGCGAGCGCCCCCAGGGAGACATGCCAGGGCGAGCCGACAAAGCGATAGGCGACAATGGAGGCAATGGCGCTGACGACGACAACCGGCAGCCAGAGAGGCCGCTTCCGGAAGCCCATGACGAGACCTGTGAAATATATCGGCAGGAGAAAGTCCAGTCCGATAGCGTGGGGATCGGGTATCAGCCGGCCGAACAGCGCACCGAGCCACGCCTCGACGACCCAGAAGAGATAGATGGGCAGGCCCATCCCCATATACCAGGCGAAGGAAAGAGTTCCGTATTCCCGGCGCCGCTCGGCCTCGGCGAACTGCGGATCGACGAGAAAGAAGAAACCGATCGCCTGCTGCATCGGTCCCCAATGGGAGAGGTGTCGGCCGATCGTGGCCGAATAGAGCACGTGCCGGAAATTGACGGCAAAGATCGACAGCACGATAAGCCACGGCGCGACCCTGGTGCCGAAGAGGTCGATCCCCACCATCTGGCTGGCGCCGGCATAGATCGTGGCACTCATGAAGATCGCCTCGAACACGGTGAAGCCGTTGTCGATGGCCAGCGCGCCGAAAAGAAGACCGAAAGGCATTGCCGCGACCACGACCGGCAGGCTGGCCCTGGCGCCGGACCAGAACTCGCTCGCCGGGCTTTCCTCGGCATAACTGTCCGCGCTCATGATTCCTCCAAAGCATGGAAAATAGGTAAGAATAGCTGACCAGTCATATCAATTCCGTTGAGCCAGTCTTCAAGGTGGTTGATGTGACAGGCGCTATTCCTTGCCTATGCGCTCGAACCAGGCGTCCTCGTCTATCACTTCGATGTCGAATTCCGCCGCCTTCTTGAGCTTCGAGCCGGCACCCGGCCCCGCTACCACGAGATCGGTCTTGCGCGAAACCGACCCCGCCACCTTCGCGCCGAGGCGCTCGGCCATGGCCTTGGCCTCGTCGCGGGACATGCGCTCCAGCGCCCCGGTGAAAACGATTGTCTGGCCGGCCACCGGCGAATCCGTGATGGGCCGCTCGGCGTCTTCCACATTCACTTCCTCGGCCAGCCGCTCGACGAGGGCGCGGTTATGCTCCTCGGCAAAGTAGGCCGCCACCGCGTCGATCACGGCATCGCCGATGTCATCCAGTGCGTCCATCTCCTCGCGTGCATGGACGTCGCCCTCCGCCACCGCCAGGGCCGCGTCGTGGAAATCGGCCCATGAGCCATAGGCGCGCGCCAGCGTGGTCGCCGTGCGTTCGCCCACATGGCGAATGCCAAGCCCGTATACCATGCGGTCGAGCGGGATCGTACGCCGCGCTTCGATGGCGTCGAACAGGTTTTGCGCGGAGGTCGCGCCCCAGCCATCCTTGTCCTTGAGCTTCTTCATGTTCTGCCGGTCGCGGGCCGCCAGCGTGAAGATGTCGGCCGGGCTCCTGACCGGCAGGTCCGGGTCATGGAAGAAGAACTCGATCTGCTTTTCCCCGAGGCCCTCAATATCGAAAGCCCGACGCGAAACGAAAAGGCGCAGATGCTCGATCCGCTGGAACGGGCAGGCGAACTCGCCGGAGCAGCGCCGCACGACCCCTTCGCCGCCTGCCGCCGTGCCTTCGCGGATCACGGGTGTTTCCAGATGACAGGGACAGGTCTCCGGAAATACGAAGTCCGTCGCATCCGCCGGGCGGCGCTCGGGCACGTAGTTGAGAATTTGCGGGATCACATCGCCGGCGCGCTGCACGGTTACCGTGTCGCCGATCTTCACGCCGAGACGTTCGATCTCCTCGGCATTGTGCAGCGTGGCGTTGGTGACGACGACACCGCCCACAGTGACCGGCTCAAGCCGCGCGACCGGCGTCAGCGCGCCGGTACGGCCCACCTGAATGTCGATGCCCTTGAGGATCGTCGTTGCCTGTTCGGCCGGGAATTTGTGCGCTATCGCCCAGCGCGGACTACGCGAGATGAAGCCAAGCCGCTGCTGCAGAGCCAGATCGTCAACCTTGTAAACGACGCCGTCTATGTCGTAGCTCAGGCTGCCACGTTCGGCTTCGATACTGTGATATTGCTCTAGCAATTCGTCGGCGGTCCGACAAAGCCGCATCAACGGGTTGGTGGCGAACCCGAAAACCTTCAGTGCCTCCACCATGCCCATTTGCGTATCGGCCGGCATCCGGCTCACCTCGCCCCAGGCATAGGCGAAGAACTTCAATGGCCGCGCCGCCGTGATCGATGAATCGAGTTGGCGCAACGACCCAGCGGCCGTGTTGCGCGGATTGACATAGGTCTGCTTGCCCTCCGCCTCCTGGCGCTCGTTGAGCGCCAGGAAATCGCGATGGGTCATATAGACCTCGCCACGCACTTCCAGAATGTCAGGAGGATCGCCCGCGAGCACGTTGGGAATGTCGGAAACCACGCGCGCATTGGCGGTTACATTCTCGCCAACCTGCCCGTCCCCCCGCGTGGCGGCGGAAACGAGCCGCCTGCCCTCATAGCGCAGAGACAGGGACAGCCCGTCGATCTTGGGCTCCGCGGTCATGGCAATGGGCGCGTCTGCATCGAGCTTGAGGTAGCGCCGGATGCGGGCGACGAAATCGATGACGTCCTCGTCCGAAAAGGCGTTGTCGAGGGAAAGCATCGGCACCTTGTGCCGCACCTTCTCGAACTTCTCCGAAATTGGCGCACCGACCCTGCGTGACGACGAATCTTCGCGGACAAGCGCTGGAAACCGCTGTTCGACCGCCAGGTTGCGCCGCCGCAGCGCGTCATATTCCGCGTCGGTAATCGTGGGCGCGTCCTCTCCGTGGTAGCGCCGGTCGTGCTCGGCGATCTCGGCGGCGAGCCGGGCGAGTTCGTCGATGGCTTGGGATTCCGTCATTTCGTCGACGGGGATCTTGGCTGTGCTCATGGCTGACGAATCCAGAATGGAACGGGCGGCCAACATATGGCGGATTCGGCACCCGCCTCAACACATTCAGCTTGCCGCCAGTGCATTCTCCTGCAAAAGCCGCTCGGCCGCCGCGCGCGCTTCCTCCGTCACCGTGGCGCCAGCCAGCATGCGCGCGATCTCTTCCTGGCGCGCATCCCGGTCCATCACGGCGATCCCTGTCGCCACGCGGTCATGCCCGCCTGTCTTGGCGATCAGGTAATGCGTGCCGGCCCGGGCGGCCACCTGCGGCGCATGGGTGACCGAAAGGACCTGGATGCGGCTTGCCAGCCGCGCCAGCCGCTGGCCGATGGCATCGGCCACCGCCCCGCCCACGCCGGTGTCTATTTCGTCGAAGACCAGCGTCGGCGCCGAACCCCTGTCGGCAAGCGCTACCTTCAGCGCCAGCAGAAAGCGCGAAAGCTCACCGCCCGACGCCACTTTCATGATCGGCCCCGGACGTGTGCCCGGATTCGTCTGCACCCAGAACTCGACCCGATCGATGCCCTCTTCCATGCGGTCTTCGGGCGCACTGTCGATCTGCACCAAAAAGCGGGCGCGCTCCAGTTTCAGCGCCGGCAGTTCCGCCATCACCGCAGCGGCGAGCGTCTCCGCAGTGGCCTGGCGCGCCTCGGAAAGCCGGGCGGCGGCGGCATCGAAAGCATCGCGCCGCTCCACCGTGCCCTTCTCCAGCATGCCCAGCCGCTCTTCGCCCGCATCGAGATCGGCCAGATCGTTGTCCATCCGGTCGCGCAGTACCGCCAGTTCATCGACCGTCACATTGTGCTTGCGCGCCACCGCACGCAGCGCGAAGAGGCGTTCTTCGGCCTGGTCCAGCCGCTGGGGATCGAACTCGCTCGCCCGCATGGCCTCGTCCACTGCGCTTTGCGCCGCGTCGAGCGAGATCAGCGCCTCGTCGAGCGAGGTGATGATATCTTCCAGAAGCCCCGGCGCTTCCTGCGCCTTGCGCTGCAGCCGGCGCAGCAGGCTCGCCAGCGCCGGCAGCGGCGATGTCTGACCCGACAGCACCTCCTGCGCATCGGCGATATCGGCAGCGGTCTTCTCCGCCCGCATCATCCGGGCGCGTTCGTCGGCAAGTTCCGTTTCTTCGCCTGGCCGCGGGTCGAGCTTCGACAATTCCTCCACGGAGGCGCGCAGAAAATCGGCCTCACGTGCGGCCGCTTCGACCCTGGCCTTGTGACGGGCAAGCTCCTGCTCGGCCTGACGCCATGCGCGCCAGGCGGCGCGAACCTCGCCGGCCAGCGACCCCAGGCCGCCAAAGGCGTCGATCAGATCGCGGTGCGCCGAGGCATCCACCAGCGCACGCTCATCATGCTGGCCGTGTATCTCCACAAGAGCACGCCCGACCTGCCGCATGAGCGCGACGCTGGAAGGCTGGTCGTTGATGAAAACGCGGGTGCGCCCGTCCGCCGTCTGCACGCGCCGCAATATGATGTCGCCATCATCGTCAACGGCGTTTTCGCGCAACAGATCGCGGGCCGGATGCACCGTCGGCACATCGAAAACCGCGATCACCTGCCCCTGATCCGCGCCGTGGCGCACCAGCGATGCGTCGCCGCGCGCGCCCAGCGCCAGGGAAAGCGAATCGAGCAGGATGGATTTGCCCGCACCGGTCTCTCCCGTCAGCACCGAAAGCCCGGCTGAGAAATCGATATCGAGCCGTTCGATCAGGACAATATCGCGGATCGAAAGGTGCGCGAGCATGAAGCGTCTAGGAGCCAGCCCCCACAATCAGGCCTGCGGCTTTCGAAATCCAGGAGCCGGTATTCTCTCTCGGCTCCAGCCCGCCCGATTGCAGAAGTGCGTAGGAATCCTTGTACCAATCGCTTTCGGGGAAATTATGCCCCAGAACGGCGGCGGCCGTCTGCGCTTCAGACGCGATGCCCATGGCGAAATAGGCTTCCGTCAGACGCGCCAAGGCCTCCTCGACATGGCGCGTATTGGCATAGTTCTCGACCACGCCGCGAAACCGGCGGATCGCCGCGATATATTCTCGGCGCTCCAGATAATAGCGGCCGATCTGCATTTCCTTACCGGCGAGCTGGTCGCGCGCGAAGCGTATTTTCGCCTGCGCGTCGGGCACATATTCCGAATCGGGCCAGCGCTGCTCGACCTGCTCCATCGCCTCGATGGTCTGGCGCGCTTCCTTCTGGTCCTGAGTTACTTCCTTGATCTGGCGGAAATAACTCAGACCGATCAGATACTGCGCATAGGCCGCGTCGTCGCTGGTCGGATAAAGTGCGACATAGCGCTTGCCGCCATTGATCGCTTCGGCATACTTGCCCTGGCGGTAATTGGCGAAGGTGCCCATCAGAAGCGATTTGCGCGCGAACTCGGAATAGGGATGCTGACGGTCGACGGCCTCGAACTTGGAAACCGCTTCCTTGAGTCTCCCCGATTCGAGATTGGCCAAGCCCTGATTATAGAGCGTATCGGCAGGTTCCGTCTGCTCCACATACGTGGACAGGTCAAGGTCCTTCTCCGCATTGCAGCCAGCCACCAGAAGCGGCAAGGCCACTGCCGCAAAGGTTACACGGACGGGAGCCTGGAAGCTCATCCGATCGGCGAGGCGTCTAAAATTCATGCGGGCTCGGCCCCTCTGGCGCATTCAGACAAAAGATGTGCACGCAGTCATAGTGCAAAACCCCGGCGCGCGGCAACGCTATCGACGGTCAATGGCGCATTTTTGTGGCAGCATACATGTGCGAGTCGATACCGACCTGCAAAATCAGGATTTCATAGAACCCAAGGCGCGTAAACGGGCGCGTTGACGGCAATCATCTCCGCTCCCCTGCCCCGCTCGCGGCGCGTGGTCTCCACAATCTCGAATGCGGAAGGATCGGTGAGCAGATGCCGCAGGGCGGCAGCATTCAGACGATGCCCGCCACGGTAGGAACGGAAACAGCCGATGAACCTTGCGCCAGCCAGCGCCAGATCACCCACCGCGTCCAGCATCTTGTGGCGGACGAACTCGTCCTCGTAGCGCAGGCCTTCCATGTTGATGACACGGTGGTCCTCGCCGATAACGACAGAGTTTTCGAGTGACGAGCCAAGCGCGAAGCCGGCTGCCCACAGACGCTCGACATCCTTGATGAAGCCGAATGTGCGCGCCCGCGCAATCTCCCGCGCAAAAACGTCGGCGTTCAAGTCGATGGCATATGCCTGCCGACCGATAGCCGGGCTATCGAAGTCGATCTCGACTTCGAATCGCGTGCCGTCATGGGGCAGGAATTCAGCCCAGGAGCTGCCCATGCCGATACGAACGGGCTTCTTGATCCGGATATAGCGGCGCTTCACGCCAAGTTGCTTGATGCCAGCCTGTCGAAAGGCCTCGACGAAGCCCGCGGCACTGCCGTCCATGATCGGCACTTCGCAGCCGTCGATCTCGATCGCGACATTGTCTATGCCCATCGCCGACAGCGCGGCCATGAGATGTTCGACGGTTGCAACGTGATCGCCGGAAGGATCGCCCAGACCGGTGCAAAAGTCCGTCTCGCCGACTTCCGCGGCGAGCGCCCGTATCGCCGTGCCCCCGGCATCTTTATCTATGCGCTGAAAGACAATGCCCGTATCGGCATCCGCTGGACTGAAGTGGATGGAAACAGCTTTGCCGGAATGAACGCCGATGCCCGAAAGGGAAAAGCGCGCGTCTAGTGTCGTCTGATATTCGAGCAAATCGATCCCCATCAGCTCGCCCATACCGCTCCGCTTCACTCGGAGGTGCGGACGGCTCCTAACGGAAGCACGCGACTAGCCCCAAAAACGCCGCGTACCCCGATCTCAATCGGACCGGAAGATAGTGTTCCCGCCTCACGACTCCAAATCACGGTTTCTTACCCTGTGTTACCGTGATATGGAAATTGCTAAACAGATATAAAACATTGTTTTAGTTTAACAATTCACTAACAAAAACGGGCGCCGCAGCGCCCGTTTTGTTACCGCCTGTTACAACCCCGTTACCGCCTAGTTTGCCTGCCTGCGCAGGAAGGCGGGAATCTCGAGCTGATCGTCATCCTGCACGGCCCGCGGCTGCTGATTGATTCTGCCATGCTCGTCGAGCTGACCCCGGCGCGGCGCATAAAGCTGGCTTTCGCTTGAGGGCTGGCGACGCGCCTCGGGAGCCGGCTGACGCAGGCGCGGCTCGGGCGGCGGTGCCGCATGGCTCTCGTCCTCACGACGCGAAAGGCCGTTGGTCAGGCGCTTCAGCAGCCCCATCGGGCCACGCTCCTCATGGTCCGGAGCGTGCTCGGCACGCGTGTTCGACTGCATCTCGGCCTGCACCACCGGCGGGAAGTCCTCCACGCGGGGCATGCGCACCGGCTGAGGCGCAGGCTGCTGCGACTGGGTTACCTGCTGAGGAGCCGGCTGCGGTGCCGCAGGACGCGGCGTATAGCCTGCTGCCGGAGCAGCGGCCTGAGGCGCGGCGGCTGGCTTGAAGAGCTTGCTCTGCGGCTGAAACGCGCTCGTCATCTGTTGCGCGTCCTGTTCAGCGCTGCGGATGGCCTCAGCCACAGGATCGTTTCCCACCGCAATGCCTCCTTCCGGAGCTGCTTCACGGGCGACAGGCTGGGGCCTGGCTTCCGCTGCCACCGCCCTCGGCGCCTGCTGGGTCGACTGTGCGGCCGGCCGCATCGGCTGGCGGATGGCCGACGGGGGAGAGGAAATCTCTGCCGCCGTCTTGTCGATGCCGGTCGCCACCACTGAGACGCGGATAACGCCTTCGAGTTCCTCGTCAAAGGTGGCGCCGAGGATGATGTTGGCCTCCGGATCCACTTCCTCGCGAATGCGGGTCGCAGCTTCGTCCACCTCGAACAGGGTCATGTCGCGACCGCCGGTGATCGAGATCAGGAGGCCACGCGCGCCCTTCATGGAGGTCTCGTCGAGCAGCGGATTGGCGATCGCGGCCTCGGCCGCCGCCATGGCCCGTCCCTCGCCGGAAGCCTCGCCCGTACCCATCATCGCCTTGCCCATCTCGCGCATGACGGAGCGGACGTCAGCGAAGTCCAGGTTGATGAGGCCTTCCTTGACCATCAGATCGGTGATGCATGCCACGCCGGAATAAAGGACTTGGTCCGCCATGGCGAAAGCATCGGCAAACGTCGTCTTGTCGTTAGCGATGCGGAAAAGGTTCTGGTTCGGAATAACGATTAGCGTGTCGACGCATTTCTGCAGTTCCTCGATGCCTGCCTCGGCCGTCTTCATGCGCCGCTGGCCTTCGAAATGGAACGGCTTCGTCACCACGCCGACGGTGAGAATGCCCTTCTCCCGGGCTGCCCGCGCCACGACAGGGGCCGCCCCCGTGCCCGTGCCACCGCCCATGCCGGCGGTAACGAAGCACATATGCGTGTTCGACAAATGATCCAGGATCTCGTCTATGCATTCCTCGGCGGCCGCCTGCCCCACTTCGGGCTGCGAGCCTGCACCCAGGCCCTCGGTCACCGAAGCGCCGAGTTGGATCAGACGATCCGACTTCGACTGGGTGAGAGCCTGAGCATCAGTGTTGGCCACCACGAACTCGACGCCGCGCAGCCCCGCATTGATCATGTTGTTGACGGCATTGCCGCCGCCCCCGCCAACGCCGAACACCGTTATCTTCGGCTTGAGCTCGGTGATGTCCGGTTTTTGTAAGTTGATTGTCATTGTCCTCGTCCTTTCCGCCTTCATGCCGCCTCGCCGCTGCGGCCGCCACCGGGAATTGTTGTTCTAAAAACTGTCCCGCAACCATTGACCAACGCGCTGGAACCGCCCCCCGGTGCCCGTAGCGCGCGTGAATATGCCGCCTTTTGTTCCACGGCTTTCGTAATCCGCTACCTGCGGATAAATCAGCAGCCCGATCGGAGCTGAAAACGCTGCACCCTTTGCAGCTTCAGGCAACCCGGCCACACCAAGCGGCCGTCCAAGACGCACATTGCGCCCGAGAAGCCGCCGCGCGGCCTCCGGCAGTCCCGCAAGCTGACTCGCGCCGCCTGTCAAGACAACCCTGCGCCCCACCAGATTACCGTAACCTGACCGGTTCAGCCGATCGCGCACCAGTTCCAGCGTCTCTTCGACCCTTGCCCGCACGATGCGCGTCATGACCGCTCGCGGCACCTGCAGGGGCTGTTCCGTCTCGTCGCTGCCGATAGGCTGGATCGCAACGATATCGCGATCGTCGGCGCTGGCCGGCAGTGCCGAGCCGTGCATGACCTTCAGCCGCTCTGCATCCTCCAGCCGCGTCGAAAGCCCGCGCGCCAGATCCATCGTCACATGGTTGCCGCCGACCGGCAGCGCATCCGCGTGAACGAACTTTCCATCGACGAAAACCGAGATAGTCGTGGTGCCCCCACCCATGTCGATGCAGGCCGCGCCCATCTCCGTCTCGTCGTCGACCAGCGCCGCAAGCCCGCTGGCATAGGGGGTCGCCACCAGCCGCTCAACGGAGAGATGCGAACGGTTTACGCAAAGCTCGAGATTGCGCAGCGGCACGGTGTCAGCCGTCACCACATGCATATCCACGCCCAGCGTGTCGCCAACCATCCCGCGGGGATCGCGGATGCCACGCTCCGAATCGAGCGAAAAGCCGACCGCCAGCGAGTGCACGACTTCGCGCTCGGCCCGCATCGCCTGGCGTGCGCCCGCCGTAAGCACCCGGTTTACATCGGCTCTGGCCGCCTCATGCCGGCCCAGATTGATAGTGGCGCTGGCGGTCTCGCTCTTTAACCTGCCCGCCGATACATTGACGATCAGGGAATCCACGGTCAGCCCTGCCATACGCTCGGCCGCGTCCACCGCAAGGCGGATGGCCTGCTCGGCGCGATCGAGATCCACGATGACGCCTGACTTCACCCCTTCGGATTTCTGGTGGCCGATGCCGATAACCTTGATGCGGTGCGTGCGGTGACGCAGCGTCCGGCTGCTCTCTGCCGGCAAAAGACGGGCGATGATGCAGCACACCTTGCTCGACCCGACATCCAGAACGGTAATGACGCCGGAGCGCCGCTCCGCATTCCCGCCCGATCCAGGAAGCCAGCTCATATCCGGGCTCCCTTCTTTCGCGCGGCAATATGCTGTTCGATCACCGCATTACGCTTTTCGGCGGCATCCTCGGTAAGCGCCACGGTGACCCGGTCGGCCAGCCGCAGATCGACCGCTTTGATATCCCGCTCGAAAAGCTGATATTGCGCATTCAGCCGAGCCGCCGCGGCAAGCGCCGCATCGGGATCGCGCTCGGGCAGCTTGATGGCAATGCCATTGTCGAGCCTGATGTCCCAGCGACGGTCGGCGACGCGTATATAGGCGCGCACGCGGTCACCCAGCCCACCGACGCCGGCAACCTTGCGAATGAAGTCCGGAGCCGTCTCGCTGGCGCCGACACCCAGGACGAGCGGCAAGGCGGCATGGCGCGGATTGGTGAAGGGCGCGATGATCGACCCGTCGCGCTCGATAACCGACAATCGGCTCCCCTGCTGCCAGATCGCAAAAGGCTTGCGCTCCCGAAGAACGACTTCGAGCGTATCGGGATAGACCTTGCGGACGGTAGCGCTCTCCACCCAGGGCAATTCGGCGATGCGCTCACGCGCCTCGCCCACATCGAAGCCCACCATCGAGGTCCAGCCATCGAGGCCGATCTGCTGCAATACGTCGATTTCGGAGGTTTCCACATTGCCCGCGATCCTCACATCGCCGATGGCAAAGCCAACGCGAGCCGTCGTTGCCTGCACGACCTCGTCCATATGGCCGCCCTGCAGCCCGCCATACAATCCGGTTGCGGCGAACAGGAACGCGGTCGCCATGGTTGCGGCAAAGGGCGGCGCATCGAAATCGCCGATGCGGAGGCGCTGAACAAGGCGCACCGGACGGCGAAGCCAACGCGGCAGCACGAAGCCGGACTCGCCTGCGCGTGAACCTCTACCTGACGTCAGCGCGAACAAGACGCATCCTCCACCATCCAACTCAACAATTCACCAAATCCTAGCCCGGCATGGGCAGCAATATCCGGCACAAGAGAGGTGGGCGTCATGCCTGGCTGAGTATTGATCTCCAGCCAGACCAGATCGCCGTCACCACTACGATCATCGAAACGAAAGTCCGATCGACTCACGCCCCGGCAGCCGATGGCCTTGTGCGCCTTAAGGGACAGTGTCTCTATTTTTTGGTAAATATTCGGTGAAATTTTTGCCGGGCATTCGTGTTTTGAGCCACCCGGAACATATTTTGAATCATAATCGTAGAAGGCATGGCCGACCGGCACGATTTCGCAGACGCCAAGCACTTCCTCGCCCATCACGGCACAGGTCAGCTCCCGTCCATGGACATAGCGCTCGACCATCACACGATCGCCGTAGCGCCATTCCGAAGACCCCAGAACCTGCGGCGGATGCGACTGCCCCTCGCGCACGATTACCACGCCGAAACTGGAACCCTCGGCAACCGGCTTGACCACATAGGGCGGATCCATCGGATGCTCGCCCAGAATATCGAAACGGCTCGCCACCAACGACTTGGCGACCGGAATTCCGGCGGCCGAGGCCACGACTTTGGCAAGCTCCTTGTCCATGGCGAGAGCTGAGGCGAGCACCCCCGAATGCGTGTAGGGAATGGCCAGATATTCGAGGATACCTTGGATAGTACCATCTTCTCCGAACGGACCGTGCAACGCATTGAAGGCCACGTCCGGCCTCAACGCGGCCAGCACGTCGGACACTTCGCGCGTAACGTCGATACGGGTCACGCGGTATCCCTCCGCCTCCAGGGCGTCGGCGCAGGGTGCACCAGATGCAAGACTCACCGGCCGCTCGGACGAGAATCCGCCCATCAAAACGGCCACGTGCTTCTTCGCCATCTGGCGCTCCCTTTCTGGCATTCCCCGTCTCGACACGTTCACAGCTTGAGTCTCTCCGTTCCAAGGGAAACCCCCGGCTGAAAACGCGCCGACTCAAATCAGGAAACGCTTGTACCTACAGAATCAGAGAGTTGATTCCGTGACAAGGCCTTGAGATTCCGATGGATTCAAATTTTGCGAAAATCGGTGTTTTTTGGCCGTCCGGCTGGCGATAAGCGATCGCGGATACATTTATCGCCTAGAGCAATTGCCCCAGAAACGGCTCGACCTCCTGCCCGGGCTTGAAAGCGCCGATACGCCTGATCTCCCACTGGAGGCGCAGGCCGGTTCGCTCCAGAACGCGTGCGCGCACGGTTTCGCCCAGCAATTCCAGGTCATGGCCGCTGGCCGTGCCCGTATTGATCATGAAGTTGCAATGCATCGGCGACATCTGCGCGCCGCCGATCATCATGCCGCGGCAACCGGCCCGGTCGATTTCCTTCCAGGCCGAAGTACCCTCCGGGTTCTTGAAGGTTGAGCCCCCGGTTTTCTCCCGGATGGGCTGCACCGTCTCGCGGTGGCGCTGCACCTCGTCCATCGCCGCGCGGATTTCAGCCGCATCGGCGGGGTATCCTTCCATAATCGCCGAGATGAAGATGAGATCGGCAGAGGCCGTCGACTTACGGTAGGAATAACCCATATCCGCGCGGCTCAGTACGTGGCGGTTACCCTGCCGATCGAGCGCATGAACCTCGACCACGCGCTCCGCGGTTTCGACGCCATTGGCGCCGGCGTTCATCCGCAGTGCCCCGCCCAGCCCGCCAGGAATGCCGTGGTAAAAGTGGAAGCCGCCGATCCTCGCTTCGAGCGCCGCCGCCGCCAGCCGCTTGTCGGGCAGCGCCGCGCCGGCACGCAGCCGGTTCCCCGAAAGCACCTCCGCCTGCCCGAAACCCTTGGCTGAAAGCCTGATGACGAACCCCTTCAGCCCGCCGTCTCGCACCAGGAGGTTTGAGCCGATACCGACCACCGTCAGCGGCACCTCCTCGGGGACGGCGCGCAGGAAGGCGGCGAGGTCCTCGGCGTCCGCCGGCTGAAACATGGCTTCCGCCTCGCCGCCGGCCCGAAACCAGGTGATCTTGTCCATGCCGGTGCGCGGCGCCAGCTTGCCCCGCAGTCCCGACAACCGGTCGCCCAGCCGCTCGATGAGCCCCTCATCGCTCATGCGCCAAGCTCTCTGGGCAGCGCGTAGGCCCATTGGGTGATGTTGCCGGCGCCCAGGAAGACGACGAAATCCCCCGGCTTCGCCACTTCGCGAATGAGAGGCGCGACGGCTTCCGGCCCCGCGATATGACGGGCGTCGCGATGCCCGCCGGCGCGCATGCTGGCAACGAGGGCCTCCGATGTCGCACCGTCTATCGGGTCCTCGCCCGCAGTATAGACCGGCGCCACCAGCACCGTGTCGGCTTCGTTGAAGCAGGACGCGAAATCGTCAAAAAGATCGTGGAGGCGGGTGTAGCGGTGCGGCTGCGCCACCGCGATGACACGTCCCTGCGTAGCTTCCCGCGCCGCTTTCAGCACGGCGCGGATTTCTACCGGATGATGCCCGTAATCATCGAAGATATGGACGTCGTTCCAGACGCCGGTCAGCGTGAAGCGCCGCTTGACGCCGCCGAAGGAGGCAAGCCCCTTGCGGATATCCTCCGCGCCGATGCCAAGTTCGTGCGCAACCGCAATCGCCGCTACCGCGTTCGAAACATTGTGATGTCCAGGCATGGGCAGACGCAGCCCCTCGATGACTTCGGACTTGTCCGATTTGCGCGCCCGCAAGGTCACGTCGAATACTGACGTCGCCCTATCCATCCTGTGATTGGAAAAGCGCACATCCGCCTGCAGGTTCTCGCCATAGGTGACGAGACGGCGGTCCTCGATGCGGCTGACCAGCGCCTGCACCTCCGGATGGTCTATGCACATCACGCCGAACCCGTAGAACGGGACGTTTTCGACGAACTGCCGAAAAGCCTCCCGCACCTTGTCGAACGATCCGTAATGATCGAGGTGCTCGGGGTCGATATTCGTCACCACCGCTATTTCGGCGGGCAGTTTCAGGAAGGTGCCGTCGCTTTCGTCGGCCTCCACCACCATCCAGTCTCCTTCGCCCATGCGCGCATTGGTTCCGTACGCGTTGATGATGCCGCCATTGATGACGGTCGGGTCCAGCCCGCCGGCATCGAGAAGTGCGGCAACCATCGATGTCGTCGTCGTTTTGCCATGGGTTCCGCCAATGGCGACGGCCTGGCGGAAACGCATCAACTCAGCCAGCATTTCGGCGCGCCTGACGATCGGCAGCAGCCGCTCGCGCGCCGCCTGATATTCCGGGTTGGCCGGCTTGATCGCCGTCGACACGACGACCACCTCGGCCTCGCCCAGATTGCCCGCATCATGGCCGACGAAGACCTCGATGCCCTTATCCCGCAGCCGTGCCACATTGGCGTTTTCGGCCTGGTCGGAGCCCTGCACCTGATAACCCAGCGTGTGCAGCGCCTCGGCGATGCCGCTCATGCCGATGCCGCCAATGCCGATGAAATGTATGACCCCGATGGTCTGCGGCATCTTCATGCGCCCGCTCCCCGTTTGAATTCGTCGATCGATCGGCCCGACGCAATAGCCTCTGTCAGATCGGCGAGCAACTTCGTCGCGCCCGGTCGGCCAACGGTCTTTGCCGCCAGCGCCATCTCCTTCAGCCGCGTGCCATCCTCCAGGAATTCGCCGAGATCGCCGGCAAGATCTTCCGCCGTGATCTCCGCCTGTCGCCTGATAAGCGCCGCGCCCGCATCCACCAGAAGCTGGGCATTGCGGCCTTGGTCGTCGTCAAGCGCATGCGGCAGCGGCACGAGGATCGACGGCCGCCCGATGATGGAGAGCTCCAGCACGGTCGACGCGCCCGAGCGCGAGACCACGAGATGGGCCGCGGCCATCCGCGCAGGCAGGTCGGAGAAGAAGGGCGAAACCTCCGCCTCTACGCCAAGGTCCCGATAACGCTCCCTTGCGCGCGCCTCGTCTTCAGGCCGTGCCTGCTGAACGATATCCAGTCGGGAGCGCAACGGCGCAGGCAGCAGGGCCACGGCTTCGGGAAACACGTCGGAAAAGAACCGCGCGCCCTGGCTTCCACCAAAGACGAGCAGGCGCAGTCTTCCACCCGCCGCGGGCGCTTCATAGGCCGTGTCGGCAACATCGAGCACGGCCCGGCGAACAGGATTGCCAGTCTCCGCAATCTTCGCCGCGTGTGGCCCCTGCGCCTTCAGGAAGCCGCCGGCGATTGCCTTGACACGCGGCGCCAGCGCCCGGTTGGCGCGTCCCATCACCGCGTTCTGCTCATGGATGATGGAGGGCACGCCGCGCCGGGTGGCCGCATAGAGCGGCGGCAGCGTCGGATAGCCGCCGAAACCCACGACCACCGACGGCTTCAACCGTCCCATGAGCGCAGACGCCTGGCGGAAACCGCGCCAGATAGTGACGAGGCTGCGCAGCATCGCAACCGGATTGCGTGACCCGAACGTCGCCGCGTCGATGGCATGCACGCCCGCTGCCGGAAAATAGCCGGCGAACCGCGCCGCCCGCCTGTCCGTCGCCAAGTGAACGGTCCAGCCGCGAGCGTTCAGTTCATGGGCCAGTGCCTCGGCCGGGAACAGATGCCCGCCGGTACCGCCAGCGCACAGGATTGCGATCTTCTTGGTCATGTCAGCCGGCCGTCGCCGCCCGCCCGGAACCCCGCGATACGCCTATCGGCCGCCGTTTCTCCGGTCTGCGCCGCGAAAGCGCCAGCACGAACCCCATCGAGATCGCCATGGCGATCAGCGAGGACCCACCGTAGGAGATGAAGGGAAGCGTCATGCCCTTGGCCGGCATCATGCGCACATTCACGGCCATGTTTATGATCGACTGGAAGCCGAAGAGGATGACCAGCCCGCTCAGCGCATAGCGCGTGAAATCGTCCTCCTCGCGCCGCGCCAACGCCAGCCCCCTGAGCACCACGAAGGCGAAAAGCATGAGGATAATCAGGCACATGATGAGGCCGAATTCTTCGCCCGCCACCGCAAATACGAAGTCGGTATGGCTGTCCGGCAGGATGCGCTTCACCGATCCTTCGCCCGGCCCCTGCCCGAGCCAGCCGCCGCGCGTCATGGCCTCAAGGCTCATGTCCACTTGATAGGTGTCGCCCTCGCCGGTCAGGAAGCGGTCTATACGGTCGGCCACGTGGGGAAAGGCGGAATAGGCGGCAACCGCGCCACCCGCGCCCAGCGCTCCGAGCACTGCGATCCACAGCCAGGGCATGCCGGCAATGAAGAACATCGCGCCCCAGGTGCCCAGAACCAGCATCGTCTGGCCCAGGTCCGGCTGTGCCACGAGCAGTGTCACGACCAGCCCGAGCAGGATCATGGCGAACAGATTGCCGGGAATCTCGGGCTGCCGGGCATGCTCGGCAAACAGCCAGGCGCAGATCACCACGAAGGCGGGCTTGAGGTATTCGGACGGCTGGATGGAAACGCCGAAGAGATAGATCCAGCGCCGCGACCCCTTCACCTCCATCCCGATGAACAAGGTTGCGACCATGAAGACGAGCGATACGGCCAGCATGACCACGGCCAGCCGGCGTACATGGCGCGGGTCGAGAAACGACACGCCGATGAGGCAGGCCACCGCCGGGATCATGTACATGATCTGCCGGGTGACGAAATGGAAGCTGTCGAGCCCGATGCGCTCGGCCACAGCGGGGCTCGCCGCGAAAGACAGCACCACGCCGAGGCCCATCAGCAAAAGAAACGCCGCCAGGAACCAGCGGTCCACGGTCCACCACCAATTCGCGACATGGCTTCGGTCCGTACGGCTGATCATGTTTCTTTCCCTCTGATCGCTTCTACGCCGGGCAGCGCAAGCACAGCGTTTCGGAAGGCCTCGCCCCGGACCTCGAAATTCCTGAACTGGTCGAAACTCGCACAAGCCGGCGACAACAGAACCACCGCCTCGCTCCCGGCATCTTGCGCCGCGTCCCGCGAAGCATGCTCGACGGCAGCTTCGATGGTACCCGAAATTTCGTACGCCGTCGCCTCTCCAAGCGTAGCGGAAAAGGAAGGAGCGGCTTCGCCCACAAGATAAGCCTTGGCAATGCGCGGGAAGAAGGGCCTCAGGCTTTCGATGCCACCCTGCTTTGGCAAGCCGCCGGCAATCCAGTAGATGCGCTCGAAGCTCGAAAGGGCCGGCGCGGCGGCCTCCGCATTTGTTGCCTTGGAATCGTTGATGAAGAGCACGTGGGCTTTCCGCCCGACCTGCTCCATGCGATGTTCGAGCCCCGGGAACCCGGCAAATCCCGCCTGGATTTCAGCCGCTGTAAGCCCGCAATCAAGCGCGGCGGCCAGCGCCGCAAGCGCGTTCTGTGCATTGTGCCGGCCGCGCAACGAGCCGATGCCCTCGATCGAGGCGATCGGTTCGGCCCGCCCGTCAACCGTCCGCATCAGTGTCGCGCCCTCGGCAAAGAAACCGTTTTCCAGCGAGCGGGCCGCCGAAATGCGCAGCACCTTCACCCTGTCCCGTTCCAGCCGGTCGGCAATGGCCGTGCAATAATCGTCGTCGACCCCAATGATCGCCGTCCGGCTGCCAGCGACAAGTCGGGCCTTGATCGCTGCATAACGGTCGATGTCGCCATGGCGGTCGAGATGGTCGGGCGACAGGTTCAGCAGTATCCCCACTGAAGGATCGAGCGTCGGTGCAAGGTCGATCTGGTAGGACGAGCACTCGACCACATAATGACGCTCGGGCAGCGGCGGATCGAGGGTCATCACGGCCCGCCCGATATTGCCGCCCATCTGCGTGTCGCGCCCGGCCGAGGCCAGCACATGCGCGATCAGCGCTGTCGTCGTCGACTTGCCATTGGTCCCGGTGACGGCGATGAAGGGAGCAGCCGGCGCATGCGCGCGCCTTTCGCGCACGAACAGTTCGATATCGCCGATGATCTCCGCGCCCGCCGCCTGCGCCAGTTCCACGCTCCAGTGCGGCCGGGGATGGGTGAGCGGCACGCCCGGCGCCAGTACAAGCGTGCCGACCCCGTTCCAGTCCGCCTCGCGCAAGTCACCCGTCGCGATGCCCTCGGCCTTTGCGCGCGCCACGCTTTCCGGGTTGTCATCCCAGGCAAGCACCGCCGCGCAGCCCTCGACCAACGCCTTCGCAGTGGCGATGCCCGAACCGCCAAGGCCGAAGACGTGGACTTTCTTTCCCGAAAATGCGGAGGCAGGGATCATGCGCCCTTACCTCAGCTTCAGCGTCGAAAGCCCAATCAGCGCCAGCACGACGGCTATGATCCAGAAGCGGATCACCACCTGGCTTTCCGTCCAGCCGAGCTTTTCGAAATGATGATGGATGGGTGCCATCAGGAACACCCGCTTGCCGGTCATCTTGAAGACGGCCACCTGTATGATGACGGAGAATATCTCGATGACGAAAAGCCCGCCGACGATCGCCAGCACGATCTCATGCTTTGTCGCCACCGCCACCGTGCCGATGAGGCCGCCCAGCGCCAGAGAGCCCGTGTCGCCCATGAAGATGGCGGCCGGCGGCGCGTTGAACCAAAGGAAGCCGAGCCCGGCGCCAATCACCGCGCCCAGGATGACGGACAATTCGCCCGTTCCCGGCACGAAGTGGATTTGCAGGTAATCGGCGAAGATGGCGTTCCCCGAAAGATAGGCGATGACGCCGAAGGAGGCGGCCGCCACCATCACCGGCACGGTTGCCAGTCCGTCCAGCCCGTCGGTGAGGTTCACCGCGTTGCCCGCGCCGACGATCACGAAGGCGGCGAAGGGTATGAAGAACACGCCCAGATTAAGCAGGAGTTCCTTGAAGAACGGGAAGGTGAGCGATGAGGAAAACGGCGCCTGCCCCGCCCGCATGATCAGCCATGCCGCAAAGCCGGCGATCAGGAATTCAAGGAGCAGCCTCACCTTGCCCGAGAATCCCAGATGGGACTGCTTGGTCACCTTCAGATAGTCGTCGTAGAAGCCGATGGCGCCGAAGCCCACCGTGACCATGAGCACCACCCACACATAGACGCTGGAAAGGTTCGCCCACAATACCGAGGCACCCAATATGCCGCACAGCATCATGAGCCCGCCCATGGTCGGCGTTCCGGCCTTCTTGAAGTGCGTCTGGGGGCCATCGGCCCGGATCGGCTGGCCGCGGCCCTGCCGCACGCGCAGCGAATTGATGATGGCCGGCCCGAACAGGAAAACGATAAATGCCGAAGTCATCAGCGCTCCGCCGGTGCGAAACGTGATGTAGCGGAAAACATTGAAAGCCGAGAACTCGTCGGCAAACTGGACAAGCAGCATGAGCATGGTGAAAACCCCCGCGTGGCGTCAGCCCCGCGCCGGTTTGTCAACCGCCGCCGGAAAATGCTTGGTTAGAGCGTCAACCAGCTTGGAAAAGCCGATGCTCTTGGATGATTTGATCATGACAGTATCCCCCGCCTTCACCGCGTTCAGGAGCAGCGGCTGAAGCTCGTCCGCATTGGCGCGGTATTCCAAGTGGATGTCCTTCGGCGGATTGTCCGCCAGCGCCTTCATTTCCGCTCCCGCCAGAAGCAGCATGTCGGCGCGCGCGTCGGAAACGACTTGCGCCAGGCCCGCGTGCAGCTTTTGCGAATGGCTGCCCAGTTCCAGCATGTCGCCCAAAACGGCGATGCGCCGTCCGCCATCACCCACCGGGGCCGTCGCCAATACCCGCAAGGCCGCCTGCATCGACGCCGGATTGGCGTTGTAGCTTTCGTCGATCAGCGTGAAAGTGCCCTGCCCCCGGCGCAGGACGTGACGGCGACCGCGTCCCTCTTCGGCAAAAAAATCGCCGAAGGCCGGCACGATGCGCGCCAGGTCCACTCCCGCCAGGTGCGCAGCGCCGAGTGCGGCCAGCGCATTCTGCGCCATATGACGCCCTGTCGCGCCCAGCCGGAAAGAGAATTCCTGGCCGGCAACCTTGACCTCCATCTGCGCACCCTGCGCATCGGGCTCGTATTTCATCAGTTTGAACTGGGCGCGGGCGTTTTCGCCAAAACCCCAGATATGTTCAATGCCGGCATCGGCCGCCATCTTGGACAACAGTTTCCAACGGGCATCGTCGCGATTGACCAGCGCGTGGCCGCCCTTGAGGACGCCGACGAAGATTTCGCCCTTGGCGCGCGCAATCTCGTCGAGGCTCTTGAAGAATCCCAGATGCGCCGCCGCTACGACGGTGACGACCGCGATATGGGGAAGCACCATGCCCACCAGAGACGTGATCTCTCCCGGATGGTTCATGCCGATCTCGAAGACCGCGTAATCGCAATCCTCCGGCATGCGCGCCAGCGACAGCGGCACGCCCCAATGGTTGTTGAACGACTTGTCGGCGGCGTGAACCGTGCCCGCGCGCGACAGAATATGGCTCAGCATCGCCTTGGTCGTCGTCTTGCCGACCGAGCCGGTTACTGCGATGATCTTCGCCCTGGAGCGTGAGCGCGCCGCCTGGCCCACCTTCTCCAATGCCTGGAGAACATCGGGAACGACGATCTTCGGCACGGCTAGCCGGCCGAGCGCGGGCAGCTTCTCTTCCGCAACGACCAGCAGGCCGGCGCCGGCCGCCATCGCCGCCGTGCCGAAATCGTGCCCGTCGAAATTCTCGCCCTTGATCGCGAAAAATGCCTCGCCGCGCTTCAGGGTTCGCGTGTCGATGGAGATGCCGGTCACGCCTTCGGGCAGGTTTCCCTGCGGGCGCCCGCCCGTCGCGGCCACCAGCGCCTGACTGTCCCACAGGATATTCAAGCGCCCCGCTCCCCGAGCGCCTTCAGCACTTCTTCATGGTCGGAGAAATGATGCTTCCGTCCGGCGATTTCCTGCCCATGCTCATGCCCCTTGCCGGCTACGACGAGCGTGTCGCCGGCCTCCAGCATAGATATGGCGGAACGGATGGCCTCGCGGCGGTCGCCGATCTCCAGCGCGCCCGGCGCCGCTTCGAGAATGGCTTTGCGGATCGTCGCCGGCTCTTCCGAGCGCGGATTGTCGTCAGTCACGATGGCGATGTCGGCAAGTTCCGCCGCTATGCTGCCCATGATCGCCCGCTTACCCCGGTCGCGATCCCCCCCGCAGCCGAAAAGGACGACGACGCGGCCGGTGGTGAATGGGCGCACCGCCAGGAGCACATTCTTCAAGGCGTCGGGCTTGTGGGCGTAATCGACATAGATCTGTGCGCCCTCGGCCGTGGCGCCCACCAGTTCGAGCCGGCCCGAAGCGCCCTTCAGATGCTCCAGCGCAGCCAGGGCCTGGTCGGCGGCAAGTCCGGTCGTTATGGCAAGCCCCGCCGCCACCAGCGCATTGGCGATCTGGAAGTCGCCCGCCAGCGGAAGGTCGATCTCGTATATCCGGCCATGATGCTCCACCTCGGCCCGCTGTCGATGGCGCTCGTGCTCGACCCGTTTCAGTGTAAGGAACGCGCCCTTGCGGCCAACCGTGCGAAGCTCGCGCCCCGCCGTCTTCACCGCGTCCATGGTAACTTCCGACCATTCGTCATCGGCGAAGACCACCGCCGGTGCCCCCACGGGCAGCAGCGTGTCGAAGAGGCGCATCTTCGATTGATGGTAGTGCTCCATCGTCGGGTGATAGTCCATATGGTCGCGTCCGAGATTGGTGAAACCTCCGGCCGCAAGCCTTACCCCGTCGAGCCGCCGCTGCGACAGCCCGTGACTGGATGCTTCCATGGCGCCGTGGGTCACGCCCTCCTCCGCAAGTTCCTTCAGAAGCTTGTGGAGCGCTATCGGATCGGGGGTAGTCAGTTCGCCATATTCATCGCGGTTCGGCGCCACCACGCCCGTCGTACCGATGCTTGCCGCCGGAAATCCCGCCTGTTCCCATACCTGGCGCGTGAACGAGGCGACTGACGTCTTGCCGCTCGTTCCCGTCACCGCCACCATCGTTTTGGGCTGTCCTGGATGGAAACGGGCGGCGCAAAGCGCCAGGGCCCTGCGCGGATCTGCGCTCTCGATGACCGGGATGCCAAGCGCTCTGCTTATCGAACCGGGCGCCGCCACGACCGCCGCCGCGCCGCGCCCTGCCGCGTCCTCGGCAAAACGTGCGCCATCGGCCTTCACGCCAGGAAGCGCGAAGAAGATGTCGCCCTTTTTCACATGCCGGGAATCGGACTGCACTCCGGAGAACGTCGTATCGTCGGATAGTGCGCCGTCATGTGGCAGAATATCGGCAAATTCGCCCAGCTTCATTTCGTTCCAGTATTCATTTTGCGGCCATCCCGCACAGCCGGAGGTGGCGGGAATCACTGATAGGAGACCAGTAAAGCCTCACTTTCATGGCCGAAATCCGGCTTTACGCCAAGTAGCGGCGCCGCGCGGCGAATGATATTGCCGGCGAGCGGCGCGTTGGTCACGCCGGAGGTGGCCGACATACCAGGTTTTTCCGGCTTCGGCTCATCCAGAACCACGAACACGATATACTCGGGATCGTTTGCGGGGAAGCTGGCAATGAACGTGTTGAAGCGGGTACTGTTCGAGTAGCGACCGTTGACCACTTTCTCGGCAGTGCCGGTCTTGGTGCCGACATAATAGCCCGGCACTTCCGCGCGGCGCCCCGAGCCCTTCTCGGTGTTGAGACGCAACAGGTAACGGACTTGCGCGCTCGTCTTCTGGGAGATCACCCGCTCTCCAATAGCATTCGCCTCTTCCTCGGTGCGCGGAAGGAAGGTGGGTGGAATGAGTTTTCCGCCGTTCAGCATCGCCGCCACTGCCGCGGCGGTCTGCAAGGGCGTCGTGGCGACCCCGTGGCCGAAGGAAATGGTGACGGAATTGATCTTCTTCCACGTGGAAGGTTCAGTCGGGTGGGCCACCTCGGGCAACTCGGTGGACATGCGATCGAGAAGGCCGATCCGCTTCAGGAACTCCCTGTGCCCCTCAATCCCCACCACGTCGGCCATCTTGGCCGTTCCAATATTGGAGGAGTAGATGAGGATTTCCGGCACGCTCAGAACACGCTTCTTGCCGTAGAAATCCCTGATCGTGAACCCGCCCAATTGCAGCGGGCGCGTTGCATCGAACTTGTCGTTGATATCCACAAGGCCGGAATCGAGCGCCATCGACGTCGTGAAGAGCTTGAAGGTCGACCCCATCTCAAAGACGCCGGCCGACATGCGGTTGAGCCGGTCTTTCTCCAACGCGTTATAGGGATTGTTCGGATCATAGTCCGGCAGTGACGCCATGGCCACGACCTCGCCAGTGCGTGCGTTGAGGACCACGCCGCCTGCGGCGATCGCGTCGAAGCGCTCCATCGCCTGGGTGAGTTCGTCGTGCAGAATATATTGCACCCTGAGATCCAGCGACAGCCGAACGGGCTCAAGCGTTCCAGGTGCCGCGAGCCCCAACGCCTGGAGATCGGCAAGCCCTTGATTATCGATGTATTTCTCGATGCCGGCGATGCCCTTGTTGTCGACGTCAACCAAACCGAGCACGTGGGAAACCGTCGACCCGCCGGGATAAAAGCGGCGCTTTTCCGTGCGGAAGCCGAGGCCAGGCACGCCGAGCGCCAGTATTTCGCTCTGTTGGCGCGGCGACAGCTGACGCCGCAGCCACACGAAACCGGCCTCGCTGCTCAGCCGGCGATAGGTCTGCTCGTAGTCGAGGTCAGGCAATACGGTGAGCAGTTTTTCGATCGCCTCGTCAACATCGACAATGCGGCGCGGCTCGGCAAAGAGCGAGGCCGTCTTGATGTCCGTCGCCAGCACCTCTCCGTTGCGATCGACAAGGTCGGGGCGTGAGGCGGTCGGCCGGCTTTCCGGCAGGTTGACGACTTCGTCCTCGGCAAGTCCCAACTGCACGAGACGCCCGCCGATTGCCGCGTAGATGCCGAACAGCACGGCCATGGCCATGAACACCCGGCTCTGCCCCCGACCGCCGACGGCCTTTCGCGAGCCTTCCACCACGATCCCGCTGTTTCCAGCCCCGACGGCGGCTGCTCGCCGCGTCTTCCATAGGCCCGGCAATCTCATTGCGCCACTCCCCCAGTGATCGTTTCGTCCCGGAGCAGTTCCCCGATCTCGTCTCCCACCGGCGCATCGACCGGCCTGAACGGGATTTCGCGCAGCGCATCGAATTCCGCGACCTGCTTGGGTTCAAGCGGCTTCAGCGCCAATTCCGACTCATAGATGTCGGCCAGCTTCTGCAAGCGGCGCGGCTGCGTCAGTAGGCTCCAGTCAGCCTTCAGCAGATCGATAGCGTCTTTTTCGAGCTGAATGCGGGTCTCCAGCGCACCGACCTGATCTCGCAGGGCTTCAGATTCGTGCTTCGTCATGTACGTAAAGCCGGCCGCCGATATCATCGCCGCGATCAGGATAATGTCTGTGGTGCGAAACACGTCTTCCTACCTCTCCTACCTCGCCTTGCCGCCGGGTTGTCCGGCCACGCCGTCAGCCCCGGTCAAATTAAGTGCGGGAACCCCGAATATTCCGAAATCCGCTTCCCCCGCCGGCGCATCCAGCCGCACCGCGGAGCGCAGCGCCGCCGACCGTGCTCTCGGGTTGCCTGCGATCTCCGCCTCGCTCGGCGAAACGGGCTTGGCCGGCTTGCCGAAACGAGCTGCAGGGCCCGTCACTTCCGGCAGGTGGCGCGATCCGGCGGCACTGCCCGAGCGGGCCGCGAAAAAGCGTTTCACGATCCGGTCCTCCAGCGAATGGAAGGTGACCACCGCCAGAACACCGCCCGGACGCAGGATACGCTCGGCCGCGAAAAGGCCGCCGGCAAGTTCTCCAAGCTCGTCGTTCACGAAGATCCGCAACGCTTGGAACACACGGGTCGCCGGATGAATCTTGTCGGTCGGCTTGCGGCCGATCGTCCGCTCGACCAGCCGGGCCAGATCACCCGTGGTCTCGAAAGGCCGCTCAGCACGTCTTTTCTCGATGGCGCGGGCGATGCGGCCGGCATGCCGCTCTTCACCCAGCAGCCCGAAAATACGCGTGAGATCGCCCACCTTCAGGCGGTTGACCACATCGGCAGCGCTCGGCCCATCCTGTCCCATGCGCATGTCGAGCGGGCCATCCTGCCGGAAGGAGAAGCCACGCTCGGCCTGATCGAGCTGCATCGACGAAACGCCGATGTCCAGCACCACGCCATCGACGGTCTCGCCGGCAATGGCGTCCAGTTCCGAAAAACGCCCCCGCTCCAGCACCAGCCGCCCGGCGGATTCGCGGACCAGGTCCTGCCCGCCGGCGATCGCATCCGGGTCGCGGTCGATGGCCAGCACATCGGCGCCAGCCGCTAGCAAGGCCCGCGTATAGCCGCCCGCGCCGAAGGTGCCATCGACGATGCGCTTGCCGGGCGCCGGGTCGAGCACCGCCAGCACCACATCGAGAAGGACGGGAATGTGGCGGGCCGGTCCGCCACCGGACGTGCTTTCGCCGCCGGGGCCCGCCATCATTCCGCGCTTCCGGCAGCAGCCCCGGAGGCCCGTTGCCGCAATTTCAGAAGCCGTTCGCGCACCTGCGCGCCATGCGCCTTGAGACGCTCCGGCTCCCACATCTGAAAGAAAAGTCCGCGGCCGACAAAGGCCACTTCCGCCGTAATGCCCGTATGCTCGCGGATGAAGTCGCTTACCGTAATGCGACCGTCCTGGTCGAGCTTCATGAACGCTCCATCGCCATGCACGAAGAAGGACATGTCGTCCGCCGTCTGCAGGAACGGATCCTCGTTCGCCATGCGGCTTTCGTAGCGCTCCAGCAGATCGGTGCCGCCTACATCCATCGCAGGTACATCCAGCGCGCGCAGCCCGTAGAGATCGCCGAACCCGCGCTTCTGCACGACCGACCGGAAGTGCCCGGGCACCGAGACCCGCCCCTTCGCATCGATCCTGTTGATCGCACTGGATAAGAACCGATCCATCGCTCGATGTGGCCACGATTGGCGCCCGCCTCTTCCTGGTTGGCTCTACCGGCATGCGGCTCAGCTCCATGTCGGCTTCCCGACCCCTCGAAAATAGACGCAATACGCCCTGGCACCCCGCCCGGAGGGACCGGCTGCGCGACCCGCAAACTCCCTGCTGAAACTATAACCTGATTGATTTGATGGGATAACATGGGGCACCATGGGCGTCAACGGGAATGATGGACACAACCGTGTGCGAAACCCGCGTTCCGAGTGCCGCTACACCAGGTTTATCGGTCATTAAGGCTAATGAAGCGTTGACGCACCCGATGGATTCCGGGCGCGCGGGTAGCGCCGGCGTCGGATATCCCGACGCCGGCCTGAATGCTGCTCATACCTGGAAAATTGCCAGCCGATCTGTAAGCCGGGTTCTGTATGGCTGCAGCGGCAAGCGCTGCAACGTGGCGACCATTCCTCTGGGACCGGTGTCGCCACCGGCCTCGAGCGACCTACCCGAACGGCCGGGCCGAAAACCGCCCTCGAAGGTTGCCCTTCGCACCGTTCCTATTCGGTCTTGCTCCCGGTGGGGTTTACCGTGCCGCCCCTGTTACCAGGCGCGCGGTGGGCTCTTACCCCACCCTTTCACCCTTACCCCGCCGGTATTTCGGTCCGCCCCATCACATCAGGGATTGTGGTTTTCCTCGACGTCGGTTCGACCGAAATACAGGCGGGGCGGTTTGCTTTCTGTGGCACTTTCCCTGGGGTTGCCCCCGCCGGGTGTTACCCGGCACCGTGTTTTCGTGGAGCCCGGACTTTCCTCAAGCGCCGCCTTTCGGCATTGGCGCCTGCGGCCGCCCGACCGGCTGGCGTTCCGTATAAAGGGATTTTGCGCGCAAAACGCAAACCCTTTCGCGCTTATCCTCGTGTAAGAATGCGCTTGACCTTGGCGCAGTAGGCCGAGGAGATGCGGTTCATGCGCTTGGCGCCATGGCCGGCATTGTACCGCAGGATGGCCCCGCAGGTGCTGCCGCCGCCGAGCTGATAGGCCTTCGCCAGGTATTTCATGCCGTACCGGATATTGGTCTCCGGATCGTAGAGACCCTTGGCGGATCCGCTATACCCCATACCGCGAGCAGTGGAAGGCTTGATCTGCATCAGGCCGATTTCGCCGGCCCGGCCGCGCGCCGATGCCCGGTAATTGCTTTCAACACTGATGACGGCGTGAGCGAGTGACACCGGCACACCATATTGCGATGCATAACGGGAAACAATCGAGTGATATGGACGTGAGCCGGACTTGGCAGACGACTTCTCCTTGGAAGACGATTTCGCCTTGGAGGGCGCACGCACGGAAGAAGTGGTCATACGATCGACATTGACGGCTTTGGCTTTCGTTTCAGCCGAAGCCTTGGCAGTCTGAACCCCCTGTCGGTCCGACCCGGCGCGCAACACCTTTTTCAGAAGATCGCCGAATGTTTTCTCGGAACCATCGGTCTCCGTCTTCGTTTCGGCTGCTGTATCAACGCCGACCGGCTCGGCGTCCTTTGCATATGCATGAGATGCAATGGTCAACGTTCCGGCGGCCAGCGTCGCCGCCAATAGTATCTTGATGTTCATTTTTACCTGTCTTCGTTTCGCCGGCGCGAGAGCGCGGCGTGATTGCTGTGTGCGATGCGGAATAAGGGCTCCCGCCTTCGGCCCGGGCCGCGTCTCACAGGACAAAGCGTGGAAAGAACGGCCACAGCATTCAAAAATCGTAACCCAATGAAATACTTGGCCGGGAAAGCTCAGGAAATCGTGTTGTCATTCGGCAGCAGGGCCAAGAGCCGCAACAGGGTATCGCGGGTCGACCAGTCGGCGATTCCATCGACTCGATCCGGCCGGAAATGACGCTGGAATGCAGCCACGACGGCTTCTGTCTGGGCATCGTAAAAGCCGGTTATTTCAATGCCGTAGCCGTAATAGGTCAGCATGGATTGAAGCTTTTCGACGCTCTCGCCCTTCACGCCGACATCAAGCACGACCCCGTCGGCCAGCGACGCGGGACGCACATAGAGTCCCACGCCGTTGTCGGCCAGTTCACGCCACGGGAATTTCTCGCCCGGATCGATCTTGCGACCAGGTGCCACATCGGAATGACCAAGCACTCGTTGAGGCCGGATGCCCCGGCGGCGGCCAATATCCCGACATAATTCGATCACCGCCTCGATCTGCCGCACGGGAAAATCCGGATAGCCGAAAGCATGGCCGGGATTGGCGATCTCAATGCCTATGGAGCACGAATTCACGTCGCTGGCCCCGTTCCAGGAGCCCTTGCCTGCATGCCAGGCACGAGCCTCCTCGCGCACCATCTGCACCACACGCCCATCCTCATGGACGAGATAGTGGGAGGAGACTTCGCTGGCCGGATCGCACAACCAGCGCTCGGCCGCCTCGCCGCTTTCCATGCCGGTATAATGGAGAACGATGGTATCGGGGATCATGCCGGCGCGCCGTTCCCCGAAATTCGGCGAGACGCGCACATCTGCCGCCGGGTAGTCGGCCATGAAGCCGCTCATAACGCCCGCCGGCTCATCTCGATCTGCTCATAGGCCGCATTGAGGGCAGCCATGCGGCTGTTGGCAATGGTGATGAACTCTTCGGGAACACCTCTTGCGATCAGCCGATCCGGGTGACTATCCGCCACCAGCCTGCGGTACTGACGCTTGATATCGCTGAAAGGCGTGTCGGGAGCGACCCCAAGAAGAATATAAGGATCGGCCTCGCCGCCGACGACGTGCCGCGCCTTGATGCGGGCGAAGTGCGCCTCGCTGATGGCGAATATCCCGGCTACACGCTGAAGGAAGGTCAGTTCGCGCTCATGGACGACGCCGTCGGCCTTGGCGATGTGGAACAGCCCATCGATAATATCCTCCAGCATGGCGCAATTGGGTTTGCCGGACCCGCAAAGGCCAGCCATCTGACGCGCATAGGCTTCGAAGCCGGCGACATCCCGCTGCGCCAGGTCATAGAGGCGGGCGACGTTGCGCATCTCTTCGCTGGGCACCGCGAATATCTCATGAAAGGCATGCACTTCGTCGGCCGTCACAACGCCGTCGGCCTTGGCCATTTTCGCCGAAAGCGCAATCAGCGCAATCGAGAACGCAACCTTGCGCCGCAGCACCGGATCGCCTTCGAAGGCCGAACGAACGGCCTCGACAATCGCACTGAGCACGCTGCCGGAAGCGCGGGCGACGAAGTCGGAGATTCGCACAAATATTGTCATCGTGCGGATTTCTTAAAGCGATTTGGTCGAGATTTCGAGGCCGCTTTTTCACTTCACCCGCGGCGCCGGGAAATTTACTTCTCCACGGCGATTAGAAGGGCGTCGGGAGAGGCGGCTTGGCGCGGCCTCTCCCGGTATCAAAAAAACAGTGCTTCCGGCGCCTACTGGGCGGGTTGCGTGCTGCCTTCCTCGTCAGGCGTGACACCTTGTGTCGTGGTGTCGTCCGTCGGCTCTTCCAGGGGGGCCTGTTCTTGTACATCCGGATCGACACCCTGAGTGGTCGTATCGTCGGTATCGCTGCAGGCCGCCAAGCCGGCGAACGCTACAGCGGATACAAGACCGGTCAAAATCCTTTTCATTTCTGCCTCCGTTGAATACACCGCCCCACTGGGCAGCCGAGGCGGAAATGCGCTCCTCCTTGCTTGGGTTTCCTCACATTGAATGAAGAGTGGTTACATCTGTTGGCCGGCAAGAGGGCTATAGCGACGTCGCGCTGCGGGCGGCCTGGTCATATTGGCCGGAGATCGTCCGCATCATCGCGGCGATACCGGACAGCGCCTCCTCGTCGAGGTTGAGCCGCTTCATGGAGGCAACCAGCAAGCTCTCACGCACCTGATGATAGCGGTGGCAGGCCTCAAGCCCCTTCTGCGTGGCTTTCACGGTCTTTTCCTTGCCGCGCTTGGACGAAGCGACCAGTCCCAGCGCATCGAGTTTCTTGATAGCGTAGGTGACCACATGCGTGTCCTCGATATTGAAGAGCATGCACAGTTCCGAAAGCGTCTTTTCACGGTTGCGGTGGGCGACGGCATGAAGCAGATGGACGGCGATCGGCTGCAGCCCCGGCACACCGGCCGCCGCCATGCAGCGCACCATCCAGCGCTCGAAGGAGTGGTGCATCAGTGTCATCGCGAACTCGATCTCCGAAAGCGCCGGCATCGCGCCGGCCGCCAGATGCGATGCGGTGACCACCGGGCCGATGCCATGATTTGTCTTTTGCGCCCTGTCGCTCATCTTCACCTCGCCAGCATCGTTTGCGGCAGCCACAGTGCCAGTTGCGGAAATGCCACGATCAGCCCCACCGCCACGATCATCAGACAGAAGAACGGCAGCGTCATCTGCGCGACCCTGAGGATGTTGTGGCCGGTCAGTCCCTGCAGAACAAAGAGGTTGAATCCCACGGGAGGCGTAATCTGGCTCATCTCCACCACGAGCACGAGGTAGATGCCGAACCATATGATGTCGAGCCCCGCCGCCTCGATCATCGGCAGGATCACGGAGGTGGTCAAAACGACGATTGAAATACCGTCGAGAAAACAGCCGAGAACGGCGAAAAACAACGTCAGCGCCGCCAGCAGCGCAAAGGGCGAAAGCCCAAGGCTGCCGATATAGGCCGCCAGTTCGCGCGGAATGCCCGTATAGCCCATGGCCACCGTCAGCACCGCCGCCCCTGCGAGTATCAGCACGATCATGCAGGACGTGCGGGTCGCCTGTCTCAGAGCGTCGACGAAGCTTGCCCGGTTGAGCGTGCCGGTAAAGCCCGACAGCGTGAGAGAGAGCATCACGCCCACCACCGCCGCCTCGGTCGGCGAAGCGAACCCGCCATAGATGGATCCGATGACACCGGCGATCAGGGCGATGATCGGAAAAAGCCGCCGTGTCTGCCACAGACGCTGAAGGTAGGGCACCCGCGCGTCCGGCTCCGGCATGCGATGGCGGTTGATCAGCGACCAGATCACCGTATAGCCCATGAAGAGCGTCGCCAGCATCGCTCCCGGCACCACGCCAGCGATGAACAGCCGGGCGATCGACTGCTCGGTGGCCGCGCCATACACGATGAGGATGATGGACGGAGGGATCAGCAGCCCCAGCGTACCGGAGCCAGCCAGCGTGCCGATCGCCATCTTCTCGTCATAGCCGCGTCGCCTCAGTTCCGGCAGTGACATGCGCCCGATGGTGGCCGTCGTGGCCGCCGAGGAGCCGGAAACGGCGGCGAATATGGCACAGCCGAGGATATTCACATGCAGAAGCCTGCCGGGCATCCGCCGCATCCAAGGCGCAAGGCCGGCGAACATGTCCTCGGCCAACCGCGTGCGGAACAGGATTTCGCCCATCCAGATGAACATCGGCAGTGCCGCCAGATCCCAGGAATTGACCGCACCCCATACCGTTGTCGCCATGACCGCGCCGGGCGGCGCGGAGACCATGAGGAAGATCGTCGCCAATCCCACCGCGGTAAGGGCCAGCGCCACCCACAGCCCCGCCGCCAGCAACAGGAGAACGAAAACGCTGAGCAGAAGGGAAGTTGTCGCCAGATCCATCAGACCACCTCCGTCTCGTCGCCACGATCGGAAGCCAGATAGGACGGCGTTCCGCCGGTGACCGCCGCGGCGAAGTCGTCGACCAGTGAAAGCGTGAAAATAGCCGCGCCCACCGCCATCGCGCCCTGCGGTATCCATAGCGGAATGGCAATGATGCCGTAGGAGAGTTCATTGTAGCGAACGCTGTCGAGCGCCAGAAGCGCAACATACCAGGCGAACAGGCCGGCAATCGCTGTCGCCACCGCCAGCACCGCCACTTCCACAACGTGGCGCAAGCCCGTAGGCAGCGGAGCGATCGCCAGCGTCACCCTGATATGGGTGCCCGCCCGAAACGAGCCAGCGAGCGCCAGGAACGAAGCGGCCACCAGCAGGAAACCCGCGATTTCCGCCAGCGAGGGAACCAGGAATCCGTACGGCCTGTTGCCTGCCATTACCAGCAGCGTATCGAACACACGGCCCGCCACCTGGGCGAATACGAGGATAGCGGTGGCCGCAAGCGCCGTCATGGCAAGCCATTCGGACGCGGCATAAAGGCCGTTCAGGAAAGATCGCATGTCGAACCACCTTGTTGAAGCCGGCAAAGCCGCGATGAGGCGGCGCCGACGCCGCCCGATTGAACCCGGCCGATTGCCGGCCGGGTCCCGAACAAGGGTGGGGCTAGTTCCTGTAGGCCTCAAGAATGGCCTGACCTTCCGCGCCGGCCTTTTCCGCCCACTCCTCGGACATGGTCTCGCCGATCTCGGCAAGCCCTGCCTTGAGCTCGTCGCTGGGGCGCGCAACGATGATGCCGTTCTCCTTCAGGATCTGCGTCTTTTCCTCGGTTTCCTGCTTGGAGGCGTCCCAGCCGCGCGTTTCCGCCTCTGCCGCGGCCTTCATCACTGCATCCTGCTGCTCGGGCGCCAAGGCATCGAAGGCCTGCTGATTGACGAAAACCATGTTGCGCGGCAGCCATGCCTGTGTGTCGTAATAATGGGTCAGGAAGTCCCAAACCTGGGTATTGGCGCCGGTCGAAGGCGAGGTGATCATCGCCTCGACCCGGCCGGTGGCGAAAGCCGTCGGCAGATCCGGCACCTCAACCTGTGTCGGCAGCGCGCCGGCAAGCTGCGCCAGCCTTTCGGTCGAAGCGTTATAGGCGCGCATCTTCAGGCCCTTGAGGTCGTCGATAGAATCGACCTCCTTGTGCGTATAGAGCCCCTGCGGCGGCCACGGCACCGAAAACAGCAGCTTCAGCCCCTGCTCTTCCAGCTTCGTCGACAACGCGTCCTTTGAGGCATCATAGAGCTTCTTCGCGTCCTCATAGCTGGTCGCGAGGAACGGCACGGAATCGATCTCGTAGATGGGATCCTCGTTGGAAAGGCGCGAAACGAGCACCTCGCCTATCGGCGCCAGGCCCTGGCGCACTGCGTTCTTGATGTCGGGATGCTTGAAAAGCGAGCCGTTGGCGTGGACCGTGATCGCCAGCGCGCCTCCCGTCGCTTCCTTCACGTCCTCGGCGAATTCGGTGATGTTCACCGTGTGGAAGTTCGTGTCGCCATAAGGAACCGGCATGTCCCATTTCGTCTGGGAATGCGCGGATGTCGCAAAGCCGATGGCGGTGGCGAGCAGCGCGGTCTTCGCTAGATATTTCATATTAGTCTCCCATCTTTCGTTCGGCGACGGTCGTTCCCTGTTCTCGTCGCGATGGCCAAGAGTTGCACACACGGACAAAATGTCAACAAATTATTGACGTTTTATCCAAGACATGATTTTCCTTTGATCACGATAATTCATCGGGAGCAGGTTCATGAGTACGGGCAGATGGGATTTCTGGATTGATCGCGGCGGCACGTTCACGGACGTGATCGGGCGCGATCCGCAGAATGTCCTGCATGCCCGAAAGCTCCTCTCCGACAATCCCGAAGCCTATCGCGATGCCGGCATTCAGGGAATACGCGATCTGCTCGGCCTGAACGCTGGCGATCCCGTGCCTTCCGAGCGCATCGGCGAGGTAAAAATGGGCACGACGGTGGCCACCAACGCTCTTCTGGAACGCAAGGGCGACCGCGTCCTGCTGCTCATCACCAAGGGTTTTCGCGATGCGCTGAAGATTGCCTATCAGGCCCGGCCCGACATCTTCGCCAAGGAGATCATCCTCCCCGAACAGCTCTATGAGCGCGTCATCGAGGTGCCGGAGCGCGTACGCGTCGACGGGACGGTGGACGCCGAACTCGATCTCGACGCCGTCCGGGATGACGTCGAGGCGGCGAAGGAGGAGGGCGTCGACGCCGTTGCGATCGTCTTCATGCACTCCTGGAAACATCCCGGACACGAGGTAGAAGCTGCCGAGCTTTGCCGGAAGATCGGCTTCACCCAAGTGTCGGCCAGCCACGCGACTTCGCCCCTGATCAAGCTCGTCGGCCGCGGCGACACGGCGGTGGTGGATGCCTATCTATCGCCCATCCTCGCCCGTTATGTGCAGCGGGTGTCGGACGAACTGGGCATGAAGAAGACGGATCAAGACACCGACCACGCCGTTCAGCCCCGCCTCAAATTCATGATGTCGTCCGGCGGCCTGACCGCCGCCGACATGTTCCAGGGCAAGGACGCCATTCTTTCCGGCCCCGCCGGCGGCGTCGTCGGCATGGTCGAGACGGCGCGGCTTGCCGGTTTTGAGAAGGTGATCGGCTTCGACATGGGCGGCACGTCCACCGACGTCGCCCATTATGAAAGCGAATATGAGCGCGCGTTCGATACGGAGGTGGCCGGCGTGCGCATCCGCGCGCCCATGATGCGTATCCACACCGTGGCCGCCGGCGGCGGCTCCATCCTGCACTACGAGGACGGCCGGCTGAAGGTGGGTCCGGATTCGGCGGGCGCCAACCCCGGCCCCGCCTGCTACCGCCGCGGCGGGCCGTTGGCCGTGACCGACGCCAATGTCATGCTCGGCAAGCTCCAGCCCGACTTCTTCCCGGCCATCTTCGGCCCGGATCAGAACCAGTCGCTGGATGTCGAGGTCGTTCGCGCCCGCTTTGCCAAACTTGCCGCAAAGGTCGGCGACGGCCGCAGCGCGGAAGACGTGGCGGAGGGCTTCGTCACCATCGCCGTGGAGAACATGGCCAACGCCATCAAGAAGATCTCCGTGCAGCGCGGCTATGACGTCACCCGCTACCTGCTCAATTGCTTCGGCGGCGCCGGCGGCCAGCATGCTTGTCTGGTAGCCGATGCGCTCGGTATGGAATCCGTCCTCATACACCCGCTTTCCGGCCTCCTGTCGGCCTATGGCATCGGCCTTGCCACCGTGTCCGCCTCGCGTCAGAAAGCGCTGATCAAGCCGCTGGCCGAGGAAGCTGTCACGGCCATCGAAGCCCAGATTGCCGAACTCCGCGCAGAAGTCATGAAGGAGCTCTCCGAGCAGGGCATCGAGGAAAAGGCGACCGAATGGCGCGTGCGTCTCGAAGTGCGTTATGACGGCACCGACACCACGCTCTCCGTGCCTTTCGACGACAAATCCGTGGCCGCCACGAAGAAGGCTTTCGAGGCCGCGCACAAGGCGCAGTTCGGCTTCGTCTACGATGACAAGCCCATGGTGGTGGAGGCCGTCGGCGTCGAGGGCGTGGACGCCCGCGACGCCGGGCCGGAAGAGCCCGAGCTTGCGGTCAACGACAACGAGCCCGAACCGCGCGAGACCCGCCGGATGTTCTGCGATGGCAAATGGCGCGAGGCCGGCAGCTTCCGCCGCGAGGATCTGGCGCCCGGTGACCGCGTGCGCGGTCCGGCCCTGGTTATCGAGGACAATCAGACGATCGTGGTCGAGCCCGGCTGGCAGGCCGAGATCACCGCCCGCGACCACATTCTTCTGCGGCGCATCGAGAAGAAGCCGCGCCAGGCCGCACTCGGCACGGAGGCCGATCCGGTCATGCTGGAGGTATTCAACAACCTCTTCATGTCGATCGCCGAGCAGATGGGCGTGACGCTCCAGAACACCGCCTATTCGGTCAACATCAAGGAGCGGCTCGACTTCTCCTGCGCCGTCTTCGACCGCAACGGCGCACTTGTCGCCAACGCCCCGCACATGCCGGTGCATCTGGGCTCCATGGATCGCTCGGTGGAGACGATCATCCGCCTCAACGAGGGCGACATCCACCCCGGCGACGTCTTCGCGCTGAACGCGCCCTATAATGGCGGCACGCACCTGCCGGACATAACGGTCGTGACCCCCGTATTCGACGCGGAAGGCAAGCATATCCTGTTCTACACCGCCTCGCGCGGCCACCACGCCGATGTCGGCGGCACCGCCCCCGGCTCCATGACGCCGCTCGCCACCAATGTGGATGAGGAAGGTGTGCTGTTCGACAATTTCCGCCTCGTCGAGCGCGGCCGCTTCCGCGAGAAGGAACTGCACGAACTCCTGACCGATCACCCCTACCCGGCCCGCAACCCTCACCAGAACATCGCAGACCTCAAGGCTCAGATCGCGGCCAACGAGAAAGGCGTGGCCGAACTCAGGAAGATGGTCGAGAATTTCGGTCTCGACGTGGTCGAGGCCTATATGGGCCACGTGCAGGACAATGCCGCCGAGAGCGTGCGCCGCGTGCTCCAGCGCCTGCCCGATCATTCCGAATACGAGTATCCGACCGACACGGGCCAAATCATCAAGGTCAAGATCACGGTCGACCGGAAAAAGGGAGAGGCCACGGTCGATTTCACCGGCACCTCTCCCGTCATGAAGAACAATTTCAATGCGCCCGAACCGGTCGCCCGCGCCGCCGTGCTTTACGCCTTCCGCGTCATGGTCGAGGGCTCGATTCCCATGAACGCGGGCTGCCTGCGGCCCATCAACATCATCATCCCGGAAGACTGCATGCTGCGCCCCTCCTACCCGGCTGCGGTCGTCGCCGGCAATGTGGAGACCTCCCAGCACGTGACCAACGCGCTGTTCGGCGCCATGAAGGCGCTCGCCAACAGCCAGGGCACGATGAACAACCTCACCTTCGGCAACGCAACCTATCAGTATTACGAAACGCTGTGCTCCGGCTCGCCTGCCGGCCGCATGAACGATGGCCGCGGTTTCCACGGTACCTCCGGCGTGCATGTCCACATGACCAACTCGCGCCTCACCGACCCGGAAATCCTGGAACTGCGTTTCCCGGTGCTGCTGGAGGACTTCCATATCAGGCAAGGCTCCGGCGGCAAGGGCAAGTGGAACGCCGGCGACGGCACCAGGCGCACCCTGCGCTTCCTGGAGACCATGGAGTGCGCGATCCTGTCTTCCCACCGCACGGTGCCGCCGCGCGGCGTGGAAGGCGGCGGCGACGGGCAGCTCGGTAAGACGCAGGTGCGCCGCAAGGACGGCACGGTCGAAACGCTGAAAGGTTGCGACCAGACCGTCGTCGAAGCGGGCGAAGCCGTCATCGTCACGACGCCGACGGCGGGAGGATTTGAGCGGCTGTGATCGGACGCGAGAAGTCCGTCATCAGCTCTGAAATGCAGAGCTGATGACAGGCGGGGCGTTCGGTCCCGTCACCTTCTCCACATCGCCGTCACAGACCGTCACATCGCCTTCAACCGCCTGTCATGGATTTCCGCTAGCCTCTTGGAAAGCGTCCACGGGGAAATCTCCCATGACTGACCTTTCCGCCGATATCGGCCTTTCCTCCCGCCGCCGCATCGGCAGCGCCGTATATCAGAACGGCGTCCTCACGAAAGCCGGCCTGTCTGAACGGTTGTTCGCGCTGCTCTTTTCCGGCCTGGTCTATCCTCAGATATGGGAAGACCCGGATGTCGACATGGAGGCTATGGCGCTTGGCGAAGGCCACCGCGTCGTCACCATCGCCTCGGGCGGTTGCAACATGCTGGCCTATCTCACGCGAACGCCGGCAAGGATCGACGTGGTCGACCTCAACGCCGCCCATGTCGCGCTCAGCAGGCTCAAGCTCGCGGCCTTCCGCACGCTCCCCTCGCCCGCCGATCTGCTGCGCTTCTTCGGCGAGCCCGGCAACCGCTCCAATACGGAAGCCTACGACCGCTTCATCGCGCCGGCGCTCGACGCCCGGTCCCGCCGCTACTGGGAAAGGCGCGATCTTCTCGGCCGCCGGCGGATCGAGGCCTTCGGCCGCAATTTCTATCATTCCGGCCTGCTTGGCTTCTTCATCGCGGCGGGCCACCGCGTCGCCAGGCTGCACGGCGTCGATCCCGCCGGCATCATGGAGGCCGGCAGCCTGCGCGAGCAGCGCCGCTTCTTCGAGGACCGGCTGAAACCGCTTTTCGACAAGCCCTTCGTTCGCTGGGCGACATCCCGCAAGGCCTCGCTCTTCGGGCTCGGCATACCGCCCGCGCAATATGACGCACTCATCACCTCGGGCAACGGCACCATGGCCGAAGTCCTGTGCGCCCGGCTGGAAAAGCTCGCTTGCCACTTCCCCCTGAAGAACAATTACTTCGCCTGGCAGGCCTTCGCCCGGCGCTATCCCCACGAGGGAGAGGCGATTCTGCCCGCCTATCTGCGGCGCGAGAACTTCCCCACCATTCGCGCCAATGCCGGCCGTGCGGTCGTGCACCACGCAAATCTCATCGAACTCCTGGCCACCAAGCCAGCCGGCAGCGTCGACCGCTTCGTGCTGCTCGACGCGCAGGACTGGATGAGCGACGCTCAGCTCAACGCACTCTGGTCGGAAATCACCCGCGCCGCAGCAGCTGGTGCCCGCGTGATCTTCCGCACCGCCGCCCAGCCCACGCTCCTGCCCGGCCGCGTTTCCCAAGGGCTGCTCGACCAATGGGACTACGATTTCGTGCGCTCCCGGGAATTCTCGGCCCGCGACCGCTCCGCGATCTATGGCGGCTTCCATCTTTACGTGAAGAAGAGCGCATGAGCTTCACAGCCGAAACGGATTCCCATGCGCGCCTGATGGACGGCGTCTACCGCCATCAACGCCACATCTATGACATCACGCGGAAATTCTACCTCCTAGGCCGCGACCGCCTGATCGCCGACCTTGCCTTGCGGAGCGGGGACACGGTGCTGGAACTGGGCTGCGGCACCGGCCGCAATCTCTCGCTCGCCGCCGCACGTTACCCGGGAGCCCGCTTCTTCGGCATCGACATATCGGGCGAAATGCTCGCGACGGCGCGCAAGCGGATGCAGCGCGAACACATCGATGGCATCGTCACCCTGGCCGAGGGGGACGCGGCCGGTTTCGACACCCAAGCCCTGTTCGGCGGCCCCCGTTTCGACCGCGTGTTCCTGTCCTACGCCGTCTCGATGATCCCGCCATGGCGCGAGGCAATTTGTGCAGGGCTCGACGCCGTCGCACCGGGCGGTATGCTCCACATCGTCGATTTCGGACGGCAGGAGCATCTTCCATCCGCGTTCCGCTGGCTCCTGCGGCGCTGGCTTGCCGCATTCCATGTCGAGCCGCGCGACACGCTGCGCGAATTTCTTGAATCGGAATGCGAGCGCCGCGGCGCAAGCCTCCGTTTCGAATCGCTTTTCGGCGGCTACGCCATCATGGCAAGAATCGCGGTTCCGTGACACTGGAAACGCCGCACCGCGTTTTCTAAATGTTCATCAACTATGCCTAGCCTCGTGCCGCCAACAAAGGCTAGGGGCAGCGCATGGTGGAAGCCGGTCTTGCAATCAATCTCGGCCTGCCGGCCGCGCTCTGCATCATCATGCTGGGCCTGGGCCTTTCGTTGCAGCTAGACGATTTCGTCCGCATCCTGGCCAAACCCCGGCCTGTGATCGTCGGACTTGCCTGCCAGGCCGTCATCCTCCCGCTGATCTGCCTTGCCATGGTCACGGTCTCCGACCTGCCGCCGGCGGTCGCGGTCGGCATGATGCTGCTGGCGGCAAGCCCGGGCGGCACGTCCAGTTCTCTGTTCACCCATCTTGCCGGCGGAGACGTCGCCCTCACCATCACTCTGGCGGCGATCAATTCGGTTCTTGCGATGGCGACCGTGCCGATCATCGCAAACGGATCGCTGCTCCTGTTCTACGGGCGCACTGAAGCGGTAACGCTGGACCTCTTCCAGGTCCTGCAGTTCTTTCTGATCGCCATCGTCCCGGCCATGATCGGCGTGTTCATCCGCAGCCGCCATCCCGGCCTCGCCCGGCGCCTCGAGCGGCCCGTCCGACTGCTGGCTACCTTGTTCCTGCTCGCGGTGGTGGCTTTCGCCCTTGTTAGCCACTGGGACGTCGTTCTGGAGTGGGGCCCCATCGTCGGCGGCACCGCGCTTGCCTTCAACCTCGTCAGCCTCGCAGTCGGCTATTACGTGCCGCTCCTATTCGGGATCGAACAGCGCCAGGCGATTGCGATCGCCATGGCGATCGCAATCCATAATGCCGCGTTGGTGATCACCCTGGCGATCAGCGAGACGATGCTGAACAATTCCGAAATGGCCATTCCGCCCGCCCTGTACGGGCTGGTCGCCTACGGGACAGGAGCGCTCGCCATCTGGCTTTACAATGCGCGGCTGCGCCCGGCGGAGTAACTGGCCCGCCATCCACCTGCAGCACCGTTGCAGAGCGCACCGCCCTATTCGCCATCGGGGCTGGCTTCATCGATCCATTTGACGACCGCTTCCACCAGTACCTGAGGCTTGTAGCCGAGTTTCGTCGGGGTCAGCCCCATGCGCAGGACCACGAGGCGGCGCGAGGGAATGATCGTCATCGTCTGCCCGTCATGGCCGAGCAGCCAATAGGCATCGTCCGGCAGCTCGTAGCCCGCGTCCGGCTCCTCGTCCTGCGGCCGGTCCACACGCGGGCCATGCAGCCAGAGGTGCCGGCCGTATTCGCCGCCAGAGGCCTTTGTTGGCGTGCGCATCCAGTCGACCCAGCCGGTCGGCAGGATGCGCCTTCCCTTCCACGTACCGTCGTCAAGCAGGAATTGCCCGAACCGCGCCCAATCCCGCGCCGAGGCATAAAGATAGGACGAGCCGACGAAGGTTCCCCTGGCATCCGCCTCCAACACGGCGCTCGTCATGCCAAGCGGGCCGAACAGCGCATTGGCCGGCCAGTCCAATGCCTCCTGGGGATCCTCAAAAGCGTTCTGCCATATTCGCGACAACAGAACGCTGGTGCCGCTCGAATAGCTGAAAGCCTCGCCCGGCGCCGCCACCAGGGGCTTGCCGGCCGGTACCTGGACCATGTCCGGCTCCAGGTAGAGCATTTGCGTGACATCGGTAACGCTGCCGTAGTTCTCGTTGAATTCCAGACCGCTTTCCATACCCAGGAGGTCGGCAATCGTGATCTTCGACCTTTCATTGCCTTCCCACTGTGGCAGCAGCCCGTCATCCTCCACCGAAAGCCGGCCCTCGCGCACCAGCGTGCCGACGACTGCCGCCGTAACCGTCTTGGTCATCGACCAGCCCAGCAGCGGCTGGTCGAAATGAGCCACATCGTCTCCGTAGCGCTCGCCGATGATGTGGCCGTCGCGGACGACCACGACCGCACGCATCCCCGGCCCGACGGTTTCGGGATCGTCCAGCGCCGCCGCCAGCGCCGGACTGTCCGAAGCGTTTATTGCCAGCCCCTCGGGCCACGGTTCCGTGCCGCTTGCCCGCTCGCCTGCACTTGCCGACGAATGCGCCGCGGCCGCCAGGTTCCCATCGGGCACCGCAGCGCATCCCGTTCCCCGGCGGAAAACGGCAAGCCCGTCGCCGAAGAGGCCGAATAGACCCGCCCGCACGGTGGCATCGGACGCATCGACGTCCACCCACATCAGCCGCAACAGGGGATGGCCCGGCGCCTGTACGTCCCTCGCCAGCACCGTTTCAGGTTCCCGTCCGGCGATGAAAACATTGGAGCAGACGATCTTGGCCGCATAACCGGAGCCGACGCGTATGAGATCGGGCGGCGCGACGTAAAGCAAGAGGAAGAGCCCGGCCAACAGTGCCGTGACAGCACCGCTCGCCCATTTCAAGCCGACCCGCATCTTGCGCAAACCAGAGTCTCCAAAGTTCGGGCGGGAGCGACGGTGGCGCATACCATGGCCTCGCCTGCCTCCCATGGTGTAGGAATATGCGTTGATTCGCACCGGGGAGCTTGGCGCATCATGCGGATTCTTGCAGTCATCCTTATGACATCGATGCTTGGCGCCTGCGCGAGCGGCAGCTACGATCTGGCGGACCTTGCGCCGGCGTCCGCCTTACCCTCCAAAGGCCCGCGCTTCGGCGACAACGATCCCCACGAATGGACCGTCCGCGCACCGTGGACCTACGGAGTCCACGGCACCGACGTTTCCAAGTATCAGCCCGATGTTGACTGGGCCGAGGCACGCCAGTCGGGCATCTCCTTCGTCTTCATCAAGGCCACCGAGGGCGGGGACCGGGTCGACGAGGCCTTCCGCCGCCACTGGAACGGGGCGAAGGCGGCCGGCATACCGCGCGCCGCCTATCATTTCTTCTATTTCTGCCGGCCGGCCATCGAGCAGGCCCGCTGGTTCATCGCCAATGTGCCGCGCGATCCCAGCGCGCTGCCGCCGGTGCTCGACATGGAATGGAATCCGTTTTCGCCCACCTGCACCATCCGCCCGCCGGCGGAAAAAGTGCGCGCGGAGATGCGCATTTTCCTCGACGCCATTGAGCGCCACTATGGCAAGCGCCCCATTATCTACACCTCGATCGACTTCTTCGAGGACAACGGCCTGTGGCGCTTCAAGGGGTACCCATTCTGGCTCCGATCGGTCGCCGGTCATCCTGATGACAAATATGGCGGGCATCCATGGGTCTTCTGGCAATACACCGGAACGGGTGTCGTTCCAGGTATCGAGGGGAATGCGGACATCAACGTTTTCAACGGTGACACGAGCGCCTGGCAAAAATGGCTCGAGGCCCAGGCCGGCTGATGGGCAAGAAGGAGTGAGAAATGGATTTGCGAACACCGCTTTTCGGTCTGGTCTTGGCTTTCGGAGTGCCTGCCGCGGCATTCGCCCAGCAGTGCGGAGGCGACTTCGACGCATGGCGGGCTGGCGTCGAGGCTGAAGCCGCCGGTCAAGGCGTCGGCCAGCGCGGCCTCTCCGCCCTCAACCAGGCCCGCCTCGATCAGAATGTGCTCAGCCGCGACCGCGCCCAAGGCGTCTTCACCCAGACCTTCCGCGAATTTGCAAGCCGCATGATCAACGACTACCGCCTGACGAACGGCCGGGCCAATCTTCAGAAATACGCCGACACCTTCGCCCGCGCTGAAAGCGAGTTCGGCGTGCCGGGGCCGGTCATCGCTTCATTCTGGGCGCTCGAAACCGATTTTGGCGCCGTTCAAGGCGATTTCAGCACGCTCAACGCACTGTCGACGCTCGCCCATGACTGCCGCCGCCCCGAGCTCTTCCGCCCGGAACTGATCGCGCTCCTGAAGCTGATCGACCAGGGCGTCGTGGACGCCGGCGTCACGGGCGCGTGGGCCGGCGAGATCGGTCAGCTACAGATGCTGCCGACGGACTATCTGGAAAAAGGAATGGACGGCGACGGCGACGGCCGCATCGACCTGAAGGGCAGCGCTCCCGACGCCATCCTGACCGCCGCCAAGGCCATCAGCACGCTTGGCTGGGAAGCCGGCCAGCCATGGCTCGACGAAGTGCGCGTTCCGGCAAGCCTGCCCTGGGCCGAAACCGGCCTGGTGTCCAGGCTCCCGCGCTCGGAATGGTCGCGCCTCGGCGTAACCGCACGCAGCGGCGCACCGCTTCCGGCCGATGGTCTCTCCGCCCGCCTCATCCTGCCCATGGGCCACAGGGGCCCGGCGTTCCTGGCTTATGACAATTTCGATATCTATCTGGAATGGAACCAGTCGCTGATCTACACGCTCACCGCCGCGCATCTGGCCGCACGGCTGGCAGGCGCTCCCGCCTTCGATCCGAACCAGCCCGAGCCCGGCCTGGAGCCGGAGGCCATCAAGCGTTTGCAGCAAAAGCTGGCCGACAGGGGATATGACGTCGGCGGTATCGACGGCATTCTGGGTCTCAACACCCGCCTTGCGGTACGGCAGGAGCAGCTTCGTCTCGGCCTGCCCGCCGACGGGTGGCCGACACCTGTGCTCTTGGCAAACCTGTAGGATTAGCGACAGCTCGGGCGCGGCTCGTTACTCCTCCGCCTCCGTATCGCTCTCAGGCTTCCTGGCCCTTTCCTCGGCCCGGCGCAGCCGCCATTTGCGCCATGCCTTGCGCCCGGCTCGATAGCGCGTGCGCACCCACCACAGGCCCTCTCCCACATTCTCGATCTCACTGGCATAGGCTTCCGACAGCGCCTCGCGGTAGGACGAGAAGCCGTGGGCGGCGGCGGCCTCGATCCGATGCATGACGGACATCCATGCCGGTGAGAACAGGAGCGATATAGCGGTCACCGCAATTGCCAGCCGATATGCGTCGGGGCTGAGGGCGCCGGCGGAAAAACCGGCTGCCGCCAGGACGAAGGAAAACTCGCCAATCTGCGCCATCGAAAGTCCGGCAACCAGCGCAGTATCGCGTTCGTGGCCGGTCAGGCGCAGCAGGAAGATGTTGAGCAGCGTCTTGGCGGCGATGACGATGACCGAGGCCAGCGCCACGGTCCAGATGTTTTGCCAGATGAAGGCCAGATCGAACAACAGGCCGATAGACAGGAAGAACACCACGACGAGCACGCTCTGTATGGGCTCGATGACCGGGATCACCCTGCTGCGCAGGGTCGAGCCGCCCACCAGCAGGCCGGCGACGAATGCCCCGTAGGCGGGCGACAGCCCTGCGAAACCTGAAATAGCGGCAGCGCCGAAGCAGGCCGCCATCGCCCCTAGCGCCAGCATTTCCACATTGTCGGCCAGGAATCCGGTGAACGGTATGCGTATCTTGCCTCGCCTCCCGAGCCACCAGAGCAGGCCGGCCAGAAGCGCCACGGCAAGCGCCACCTTGAGGATGACGGTGACGGGGCTTACCGCTTCCCCGCCGAGTGCTGCCACAATGATGAGCATCGGCACGACAGCGATGTCCTGCGCGATGAGCACGGCGACCGCGATCCGCCCCGCATCGCCCCGCAGTTCCCCCATGTCGTCGAGCATCTTCATGGCGACGACCGTGCTGGACAGGCCGATGATGAAACCCAGGATCAGGCCTTCGGCAAGGCCCGCGCCGCCGATCCAGGCAATCGAGAGACCTATGGCCAACGCCACGCCGAGCTGGCCCGCGGCAACGATGATCGCCGGTCTCAGACTCAGGATGAACGCCTTGAGCGACAGTTCCGTGCCGATGAAGAACAGGAGCATGAGCACGCCCATCTCAGCCAGCACCGAGACGTTCTCGCCGTCGCCGACGAGCCCGAGACCGGTCGGCCCCATGATCACGCCCGCCAGGATGAAGCCCACGAGCGGCGGCTGCTTCAGGCGCATGAGAAGAAGACCGAGCCCCGCCGCCACGAGAATGACGAATGCCGTCTCGGTCAGTGGAAATGCGTGATGTGCCTGCTCCAACCTCAGCTCCCCACAGGCCGGCTCAATCGGCCATCGTCTCAAGACTGGCGAAACTTTCGGGCGCCGTGCCTTCATCGAACGGTGTCGCCACCTCAACGAAGGTGTCGGGGTAAAAGCCGTTGAAATGGGTCCTTAACGAGAGCGAATAGGCCCCGATATGACCGATCTCGATCCAGTCGCCCGTCTCCACTGTTTCAGGAAGCCAAAAAGGGCGGGAAAGAATGTCGACCGAATCGCACGTCGCTCCGCACACGCGGAACGGCACCAGCTTGCCTGCGTCTCCGTTGCGGCTGCGGATCGCCGGATCAGGGATGAAGCGTGCCGGCAGCGTGATCTTGCCGGTCCAGGAGTCCGACAGCGATGCCCAGATGCCGTCATTGATGTAGAGCCGCTTGCCCTTACGCAGGAGCACGCGCACGATCAGAGAAAAAGCGCGCGCCACGATCACCCGGCCAGGCTCGGCGACCAAAGGCATTTCGTCAAAACCCCATTCGATGATGTCGCCGCGAAATCGTGCCATCAACGCTTCGAGCGAAGGCATTTCCGGCTTTTTGCGATTGGGGTCGTGACCGTATTCGGCTGGAAACCCGCCGCCCACGTCGAGTCCGGCCAGTTTCACGCCAGCCCTGCCCCGCACCCAGTCCGCCGAGGCCAGCGCCCGCTCATAGGTGTCGGGGTCCTCGATCTGGCTGCCCACATGAAAACAGATGCCTACCTTGAAGCCGTAGCGATCCAGCCGCGTGAGCAGTTCGACCGCGTGGGCCGGCCCCGCGCCGAATTTCTTGGAAAGCTCGTAGGCCGCATGCCCCTTGGTCTGGATGCGCACGAAGACGGTTATGGAGCCGGGATCGATATCGAGCGCGCGCACCACCCGGGTCAGCTTCGTCACCTCCGCCTCGTGGTCGACGGCGATGACGCGGATGCCGTATTCCTCCAATCCCAGCCTGATATCCGACTGCGCCTTGACCGGATGCATGTAGAGCATCTCGGCACCCGGCGCGACGGCGCGCACCGCCGCGAATTCCGCCGGCGAGGCCACATCGAAGGCATTGATCCCCGCCTCCGCAAGTGTCCTTAGCACCAGTTCCTCGCCATTGGTCTTCACCGCATAGGCGACCTTGCCGGGAAACATGTCCACGAACTGCCGTGCATCCGCCTTAAGCACGTCCGGGCGAAAGCAGTAAACCGGCGCATCGGGGCGCATATTGAGCGCTGCTTCCCTGGCCGTCTCGAATCGCTGCATGGGCTAACCTCCGCTACAAGGGCAGCCTAGGGCGGGAACAGCAGGAATGAAACGCCCGAACCGGCTTTGCGCACCAGAACCCGGCTGCTTTTTGGGCCAGAACAGGTTTCGGGTGGTGGTGGAGCGTCCAGAGGCGTAGTCAGGTTCGACGGAAACGGGATGCCGCATGAACAGGGAAACGCCAACATCTTCGGCAAGCCAGCTATCGCTCCAGGCCTGGTTCCTTCTCATTCTGCTGGGCGTCATCTGGGGCGGCTCGTTTTTCTTCGCTCGCATCGCCGTGAGCGAGATGCCTCCGCTTGTCCTCGTCATGTTCCGCGTCACCATCGCAGCGCTCGTCCTGCAGCTGTGGCTGCTGGCGAGAGGTCCCAGCTTCCGCCTCGCCCTGCCAATGGCGGCCCAGTTCTTCGTGCTGGCCGTTCTCAACAACGTTATCCCTTTCTCGCTGATCTTTCTCGGCCAAACGGAGCTCGGCGCGGGCATCGCCGCGGTGCTCAATGCGACCACGCCGTTCTGGACAGTGATCCTCGCCAACATGCTGACCAATGATGAAAAGTTTTCCTGGGCCAAGGTTCTGGGTATCGGTTTCGGCATAGCCGGTACCTGCGTCATGATCGGTCCGGGCCTCATCGCCGGCCTTGGCGGCCCGATCTGGGCCAAGCTGGCGCTGGTCGGCGCGGCCGTGTCCTACGCTTTCGCCTTCATATTCGCCCGCCGATTTCGCGGTGTGCCACCGCCGGTGATCGCCACCGGCCAGCTGACGGCGTCATCGATCATCATGGTCCCCCTCATCCTCGTGACCCACGGTCCGCATGGCCTCTTCGCAGCAAGCACCGGCGTCTGGGCGGCAGTGCTGGCGCTGGCGGTCCTTGCCACCTCCTTTGCCTACATCCTCTATTTCCGCATCATCGCCCTTGCAGGCGCTACCAACACATCCCTTGTCACCCTGATCGTGCCGGTGAGCGCCATCCTGCTCGGGGCGATCTTTCTGGGCGAGCGGCTGCATAGCTTCGAGGTGGCCGGGATGGGATTGATCGCACTCGGCCTCGTCACCATCGACGGGCGTTTGTTCCGCGTCGTGCGCGGACGTCCGCCGACAGTTGTTAACACAAAGTGAATCGTTGCAAATTGGCGAGCAAATTCAACCGCAAGGCGATCTAACCGGAAACACTTTTTCACAACCTCGCTGCGCCGCAGCATAGAAAGCACTTGGCAATTGCCCGCCAAGCCCTAGAATCCGGGCTCCAGTCTGCAGAGGAGGCTTAGCTCATGGGACTGACACGGCCACTGAACGCGCTCGTCATATGCGTCGCGTTCGCGTTTATCGGCGCCCTTATTATGGGCGTACTTCCCTAAACGGTGAAAATCCAAAAAAAGCAAAGCTGCTACAGACAATGGGAGGCCGGGGTAACCCGGCCTTTTCTGCGTCTTCAAGCAGCTGCCGAACTCAGATTGGCCGCGTCGGCCGACGGCCTGATTCCGATCACGTGGGAGACGGCGAAGGGAAGCTCGGAGCGGTTCATCGTGTAGAAGTGGAAATCCTCCACTCCCCGCTCCACCAGGTCCAGCACCTGTTCGGCCGCCACCGCCGCCGCAACGAGTTGGTGCGTGACCGGGTCCTTGTCGAGGCCCTTGAACCGCTCGGCCAGCCACGACGGCACATTCGCGCCGCACTGGCCGGCGAAACGCGTCATCTGCGCGAAATTGTTGATCGGCAGAATGCCCGGCACGATCGGAATATGAATGCCGGCCCGCCGGGCGCGTTCCACATAGCGCTCATAGACGTCATTGTCGAAAAAGAACTGGGTTATCGCCCGCTTTGCGCCGTTGTCCATCTTGCGCTTCAACATATCGATATCCGTCGCAAGGTCCGGACTCTCGGGGTGTTTCTCGGGATAGGCCGAAACAGAAATATCGAAATCGCCCTGCCGCGACAGCGCGCCAACCAGGTCCGCTCCATTAGCATAGCCGTTGGGATGCGGACGATACTTCGCGCCCACACCCTCGGCCGGATCGCCGCGCAGGGCGACGAATCGCGAAACACCCATCCGCGCGAACTCGCCGATGACCGCATCCACCGACTCCCGGTCCGCATCCACACAGGTCAAATGCGCCGCCGCCGTCAACGATGTCTCGTCGAGAATGCGCTTGATCGTGCGCGCCGTGCGCTCGCGCGTCGACCCCCCCGCCCCGTAAGTCACCGAAACGAAGGCCGGGGCCAGCGGCTCCAAGCGCTTGACCGTCTCCCACAGCTTGCGCTCCATCTCGTCCGTCTTCGGCGGAAAGAACTCGAAGGACGCACGGATGCGGCCTCCGGTATCGGGGCGTCGGGAGGAACGATATTGCGACATTAAGCCAACTCCTTGACCGTGCCGGCACGGGTTTGGCCAGCGCGGTGCTGATTATCCGCGATGAGCATGCGTCGATCCTGCGCAAGCCAGAGCTTGACCGTTAGACCGCCGGCGGCATCGCCTTCCGGCTCGAAATTGCGGGTTTCGACGAGTTCCAACTCCGCTTCGCGCAGCCATTCGCCAATCTGGCCGTCACCGAAGCCAAGCCGCACATGCGCATGTTCCTCGCGCAGGAACTCCAGCGCATGCGGAGCGAAATCCACAATGACAAGCTTGCCCGCCGGACGCAGCAGCTTCGCCGCCTCGCGAATAGCCAGCCCCGGCTCCTCCAGGTAGTGCAGCACCTGATGAAGCGTCACCAGATCGTGCGAGTCGCGATCCACCGGCGGCGCATAGACGTTGCCGAGGCGCACCTGGGCATGGGTAATGCCGGCGCGCTCCAGCTTGGCGCGGGCGACCGCCAGCATTTCCCGTGAAAGGTCGACGCCAATGCCGCGCCGGTAAAGCGGCGCGAACAGCTCCAGCAGGCGGCCGGTGCCGGTCCCCAGATCGGCCATCGACTGGAACGGTCTTTCGCCGACCAGCGCCTTGAGCTCGGCTTCCACCGCCGCATCGGGAACATGCAGGGAGCGGATTTGATCCCAGCTTGCCGCATTGGCCGCGAAATATTCCGCCGCTCTTTCCTCTCGGCGCTGTTTGATCGCCTCCAGCCGTTCGAGATCACGGTCCGTGACCGGGTCCGTACGGTCGATACGCGCCACGACGCCATCCACGAACTCGCGCGCGGCGTCGGACTCGGAAAGCCGGAAATAGGCCCAGGTCCCCTCCTGATACCGCACGATCAAGTCCGCCTCCAAGAGCAGCTTGAGATGCCGCGAGACCCGCGGCTGCGACTGGTCGAGAATCTCCGTCAGATCGGAAACCGTCAGATCGCCATGCGAAAGCAGGACGAGAATGCGCAGCCGGCTGGGCTCGGCCGCCGCCTTGAGGATATCGACCATAAGGTCGAGCTGAACTGTCGGGCGTGTAAGCATGCGCCTCTCCGAAAAGATATAAAGATATGTTTATATGGATACTGAACTCTTGGCAAGAGCCACCCCGAAAACCCATCTTGCCTGGAGGTGTTCCCAAAAATCGGGGACCGGTTTTCAGGATTCGGAATAAAAAGCTGGATCGGGGCAGCGACTCAACGAAATGTCACCCCTGATCCAGTCGTCGGCAACGGAGGATGGATTCGGAATGCCTGTTTCGACAAATCGCCAGCGCGCTGTAGGCAAGGCCCTGACCATGCTGCTTCCGCGAGCGCCCTATGCCGATACCGAGAAGATCCGCGCCGCCGCCAACGACCGCAAGCTGCGCGGCCTCCCGGCATCCATAGCGGTATGGATCGCCACGATCGCCCATGTGCGCCATGAACACACCGATTACGATACGCTTCTGAAGGAAGGCTATGACCGCGACGCGGCACGCTTCTTCGTGCTCGGCGACATCAACGAAACCCTGACCCACTGGCGTGCCACACGGCTCCTGGAGCCTGACGACGAGGAAGTTGAATAGTGTCGCAGCCGGCCATTCGGGGCCGCCACGGCCCGAATATCAGCAGGTCCTACATCATGCGCAACAGCGCGCCGCCGATGGAATAGCCCGCGCCGAAGGCGCACAGCAGGCCGAAATCGCCCTCATGCATGTCTTCATGATTCTCGTGAAGAGCTATGATGGCGCCGGCCGCAGCCGTGTTGCCTAGCCGCTCCAGCACCGTAGGTGCACGATCCTGTCCCACATCCTTGCCGAAGGCCAGCTTGAGGATCATCGCGTTCATGCGCGCGTTGGCCTGGTGCAGCCAGAAGCGGCGCATCGTATTGGGCGTATGCCCGTGTTCGGCCAGAAAATCGACGATGAACTGATGGCCGGCGACGGTCACTTCCTTGAAGACCTTGTTGCCGACCTGCTTGATCATGTTGCCTTCCATTTCGAGAATGGAGACGTCATCCTGCGACAACCGGCTCAGAAAGCCGAAATTGGTGCGGATACTGTTGGAGAACTGGGTCCAGCCCCGCGTGTCGACGATTTCGAAGCGGCCGGGCCGGCTTTCGCCCTCACCCAGCGCCTCGACCAGCATCGCCACCGATGCGTCGCCGAAGATGAAATGCGTCTGCCGGTCCCGGAAATTGAGATGGCCGGTGATGAGTTCCGGCGTCACCACCAGCACCTTCCGGTGCGCGCCCGAGCGCACGAGATTTGCCGCCACATGCAAGGCGGCCACCGCCGACGAGCAGCCAAGCCCCATATCGAACGCCGCCCCGCCGGTGCCCAGCGCCTGCTGGATCTCGATGGCCAGCGCCGGATAGGGTCGCTGATGATGTGAGGCTGCGCAGATTACCAAGTCGACGTCGCCTGCCGCCGCCCCCGCGTGGACCAGCGCCTTTTGCGCCGCCTTCACCCCGAACTCTGCCATGACCGACAATTCGTCGTCGGCGCGCGCCGGGATGTTGGGCGCCATGCGCTCGGCATCGAGGATACCCTCGCGCTCGTAGACATGCCGGGTCCTAATACCCGAAGCGTTCACGATGAAATCGGCGTCCGAGCGGGGCAGCGGCGGCTCGCCGCGCGCCGCACGCGCCGTATTCTCCCGGTCGACCCAGATATTGAACGTCTCGACCAGCTCCTCGTTGGAGATCGAAGACTGGGGAATCTCGACGCCGATACCGCCCACGCACACCTTCTGGGGAAGTTGCCTGGGTGGGGCCGCCAGGGCGAAATCATGCCCATCGCGCTCGCTCGTACGCCGTAACATATTGAATAGCCCGTTCTACACTCGTCCGGAATCATGCGTGATGGCATAAATACCAAGCTGCCGGCCACCATCCCCCCACCACATTCGATACTATGTCGCAACCCCTAATGGAATGCGAACAAGGCGGTTTCCGGTCAACTTTTGTCTGGAGGGAACACGATGGCGTGTAGCTGGCGAGGCCGAAACGGCCTCATCTTTCGCACGCCATGGCGCCAACTGGATGCGCCGCCTCCAATTTACCGCGTCAAAGGCTTGTACGTCACCCGCTTCGGGTTGACGCTTTCCGGTCCCAGCCGGCGTACCTTGTCTGCTTCGTAGTCTTCGAAGTTGCCCTCGAACCATTCCACATGGCTGTCGCCTTCGAAAGCCAGGATGTGGGTGGCCAGGCGGTCGAGGAACATGCGGTCATGCGAGATGATGACGGCGCAGCCGGCGAAGTTTTCCAGCGCGTCTTCCAGCGCGGCCAGCGTCTCCGTGTCGAGGTCGTTGGTCGGCTCGTCGAGCAGCAGCACGTTGCCGCCCTCCTTCAGGAGCTTGGCCATGTGGACGCGGTTGCGCTGTCCGCCCGACAGCGTTCCCACCTTTTGCTGCTGGTCGCCGCCCTTGAAATTGAAGGACGAGCAATAGGCCCGGCTGTTGATCTCGTATTTGCCCAGCTTGAGGATGTCATTACCGCCCGAAATCTCTTCCCACACGGTCTTGTCCGGATTGAGGGAGTCGCGGCTCTGGTCGACATAGCCGAGCTTCACCGTCTCGCCGATGCGGATTTCACCGCTGTCGGGTTTGTCCTGCCCGGTGATCATTCGGAACAGCGTCGTCTTGCCCGCGCCGTTGGGACCGATCACGCCGACGATACCGCCGGGCGGCAGCTTGAACTCCAACCCGTCGATCAGCAGGTGATCGCCATAGCCTTTGGTCAGACCTTCGGCCTCGATCACCACATTGCCTAGCCGCTCGCCCGACGGAATGACGATCTGCGCGTCGCCCGGCCGGCGGTCGGCGGCCGACCGGACCAACTCGTCATAAGCCCGGATGCGCGCCTTCGATTTGGCCTGGCGCGCCTTGGGGCTGGCGGCCATCCACTCGCGCTCGCGCTCCAGCGCCTTCTGCCGTGAAGCTTCCTCACGGCCTTCCTGCTTCATGCGTTTGGCCTTGGCTTCCAGATAGGCCGTGTAATTACCCTCGTAAGGGATGCCCCGTCCGCGGTCGAGCTCCAGGATCCACCCCGTCACATTGTCGAGGAAGTAGCGGTCGTGGGTGATGATCATCACGGCGCCGGGATATTCGCGCAGGTGCTTTTCGAGCCAGGCTGTGGTCTCGGCGTCCAGGTGGTTGGTGGGCTCGTCCAGAAGCAGGAGATCGGGTTGGCGCAGCAGAAGCTGGCACAACGCCACGCGGCGCTTTTCGCCGCCCGACAGATTGACGACATTGGCATCGGCCGGCGGGCAGCGCAGGGCTTCCATCGCCATCTCCACCTGCGAATCCAGATCCCACAGGTTCTGGCTATCGATCTTGTCCTGGAGCGCGGAGGCTTCCTCGGCCGTTTCGTCCGAGTAGTTCATCATCAGTTCGTTGTAGCGGTCGAGGATCGCCTTCTTGTGGGCGACGCCTTCCATCACATTGCCCATCACGTCGAGCGCCGGGTCGAGTTGCGGTTCCTGGGGCAGGTAGCCACAGGTCGCCCCCTCGGCGAGCCATGCTTCGCCGGTGAACTCCTTGTCGAGCCCGGCCATGACCCGCAGAACGGTCGACTTGCCCGCGCCATTGGGGCCCAGGATACCGATCTTGGCATCGGGGTAGAAGGAAAGATGAACGTTCTCCAGCACCTTCTTGGCGCCGTAGGCTTTGTTCAGCCCGGACATGTGGTAGATGAATTGGCGTGCCATGAGGCTCGTCGCGCTCCGTCTATGAGGGGTGAATGGTAGATGGCGAATAGTGAACGGTCAGAAAGTTGGCGTGCACCAACAGGCCGGGACGCAAGTCCGCCGGCCGCTGCGCATCATCAACTAGTCACCATTCACTGTTCACCATACGGATTTCGCCCGCGTATGTAGGCGAAACGCGCGCTGGGAGCAATGCGCGTCGGCACCTTCAACAGGAGACGTCCCCTTGCCCTTCGCCTCCCCCAAAACCCTGCCAACGCCGAGCGGTACGCAACTCACGCTTTATATGCAGCACGCCAAGCGCAGGCCCCGCGCGGTCGTGCAGGTCAATCACGGCCTCGCCGAGCACGCCGGCCGCTATGCGCGCTTTGCCGATTTTCTCGCAGGGCAAGGTTTCCACGTCTACGCGCACGATCACCGGGGGCACGGGGCGACCCGTGCGCCTGGTGCGCCCAAAGGCTCCTTCGGCCCCGGCCCGTCCGCCAGCATCGTCGTCGCCGACGTCCTCGCCGTCCATGAGGCTATCGCGGCCGACCACCCCGGCCTTCCGGTCATCCTCTTCGGCCATTCCATGGGCGCGCAGATCGCTCTAAACTTCCTTTCCGCCCATCCCAAGCGCTGCGCCGGGGCGGCCATCTGGAACGCTCCGCTCGCCACCGCGCTGGAAGCCAGGGCCGGAAAGCTGGTACTCGCCTGGGAGCGTTTCAGGCTGGGGTCCGACGTCCCTTCGCGCATCATGCCCCGCCTCACCTTCTCCGCCTGGACCAAGGCCGTACCGGACGCCGTCACCCCCTTCGACTGGCTATCGCGCGATCCGAAGGAGGTGCGGAAGTATATCGAGGACCCCGATTGCGGATGGCTGCCGACGGTCGACATGTGGCGCGATATCTTCGACTTCAATCTCAAGATCGCGGCCGCCGACGCCTTCGCACAGGTGCGGCGGACCATGCCGGTCCAACTTGTGGGCGGCGGCGCGGACCCTTCCACCAAAGGCGGCACCGTCATGCGCCGCCTCGAAAGACGCCTGCATCGGGAAGGCTTTTCGAATCTGGAAACAAGGATTTACGAGCAGGCCCGCCACGAAACTCTCAACGAGGTCAACCGCGAGAAGGCGATGGCAGATTTCGCCGGTTGGGCCAAGAAAATCGCAGGCTGAGGCTTAATTGGGGCTTTCGCCTGCCGCTGGCCGGCGGCCCCGGCATTTGATACGCACTCCTGACCGTTCATCAAAGGGCACATCCGCAATGTCGCATCCACCGCTAAAAGGCATCCGCGTCATCGAGCTGGCGCGCATTCTTGCCGGCCCCTGGGCCGGACAGGTGCTGGCCGATCTCGGCGCGGATGTCATCAAGGTAGAGAATCCGGATGGCGGCGATGACACCCGCAGATGGGGTCCGCCCTTTGTCGAGGGGGCTGAAGGCGAAAATCTTTCCGCCGCCTACTACCATTCCACCAATCGCGGCAAACGCTCCGTCGCATTGGATTTCAGCCAGGAGGAAGGGCGGCAATCCCTGCTCAAGCTGGTCGCCACGGCCGACGTGCTGATCGAGAATTTCAAGGTCGGCGGGCTCAAGAAATACGGCCTCGACTACGAGACACTGAGGAAAACCAACCCGCGCCTCGTCTATTGCTCCATCACCGGCTTCGGGCAAACAGGCCCCTACGCCTCGCGCGCGGGCTACGATTTCATCATTCAGGGTATGTCCGGCCTCATGTCGATCACGGGTGCGCCGGGCGGCGAACCGCAGAAGGTCGGCGTCGCCGTCAGCGATCTCTTCACCGGCCTCTACTCGGTCATCGCTATCCAGGCGGCGCTGCGTCATGCCGAAGCCACCGGCGAAGGCCAGTATATCGACATGGCCCTGTTCGACAGTCAGGTATCGGTTCTTGCCAACCAGGCCCTGAATTACCTCATCTCAGGCCAGCCCCCGGTGCAGATGGGCAACGCCCATATGAACATCGCCCCCTACGAGGTGCTGCCGGTCAGGAACGGCCACATCATCCTCGCGGTCGGCAATGACGGACAGTTCCGACGCTTTTGCCACATCGTCGGGCTAGACGACCTGCCGGGCGACGAACGCTTCGTCACCAACCCGGCCCGCGTGGCGAACCGTGAGGCGCTGCGGAAAAGGCTCGTCGCCTGCCTGGCCGATTGGGAAAAAGCCGAGCTCCTCGGCCTGCTCGACGCCAATGCGGTGCCGGCCAGCCCCATCAACAATATCGAGGAAACCTTCAACGACCCCCAGACGCTGGCGCGCGGCATGAAGCTGGAGCTTGATGACGGCCACGGCACCGTGCTTCCCTCGGTGCGCGCACCCATGGCCTTTTCGGGCACGCCGCTCGCCTACGAACGGCCGAGCCCGCGCCTGGGCGAACACACGAACGAAATCCTGGCGGAACTGGAAGAGGACAAGTCATGAAAACGGGCGGGCAACTGATCGTCGAAGCGCTGGAAGTCAACGGCGTCGACCGCATCTACAGCGTACCGGGCGAAAGCTATCTGGCCGTGCTCGACGCCCTGCACGATTCGAACATCCGCAACATCGTCTGCCGCCAGGAAGGCGGCGCTGCCATGATGGCCGATTGCCACGGAAGGCTGACCGGCAGGCCCGGCATCTGCTTCGTCACACGTGGTCCCGGCGCCACCAACGCCTCGCCCGGCATCCACATAGCCGCGCAGGACTCCAACCCGATGATCCTGTTCATCGGGCAGGTAGCGCGCGGCATAAAGGAACGCGAGGCATTCCAGGAAGTCGACTACAAGGCGTTCTACGGTTCAATCGCCAAATGGGTGGTTGAGATCGACGATGCAAGCCGAATCCCCGAACTGGTCACCCGGGCCTTTGCCGTCGCCACTTCCGGCCGGCCCGGCCCCGTCGTCGTCTCGCTGCCGGAAGACATGCTTACCGACATCGTGGAAGCCCCGGCTCCCCTGCCCGCCACCCCGGTCGAGACCGCGCCCGGTGACGCGGAGATTGCCGCCCTGCGCGGTCTTCTGGAAAACGCCCGGCGGCCCTTCGTCATCCTCGGTGGCACGCGCTGGACCGAGGATGCGGTAAAGCAGACATGCGCAGCACTAGAACGCTGGGCGCTACCTGCCGGCTGCTCCTTCCGCCGCCAATCGCTCTGCGACCAGATGCACCCTTCCTATACCGGCGACATCGGCATCGGCATCAATCCCAAGATTGGCCAATATATCAAGGACGCCGACGTCGTACTCCTGATCGGTTGCCGCTTCGGCGAGATGCCTTCATCCGACTACACGCTGCTCAAGAGCCCCTACCCGGACCAGAAGCTGGTTCACGTCTACCCCGATCCGCACGAACTTGGTCGCGTCTACCGCCCGACACTCGCCATCAACGCGACGCCGGCCGCCTTTGCCGAAGCCTTTTCTCGCCTTGTGCCGTCCTCCGCTCCTGCCTGGGCCGACCAGACCGCCGAACTGCATCAGGCCTATCTCGATTGGTCCACGCCGCCTGAAAAAGGCGTCGGCAACGTGCATATGGGCCGCATCATGGCATGGCTCGAGGAACAGCTGCCGGAAGATGCCGTCATCTGCAACGGCGCGGGCAATTACGCGACCTGGGTCCATCGCTATCACCGCTTCCGCCGCTACAACACGCAGGCCGCCCCCACCTCCGGTTCTATGGGCTACGGAACGCCGGCAGCCGTTGCCGCCAAAGACCTTTTTCCCGGGCGCCAAGTCATCGCGTTCGCCGGCGACGGATGCTTCATGATGAACGGCCAGGAATTCGCCACCGCCATGCAGTACGGCCTGCCGATCATCGTCATCGTCGTTAACAACGGTACCTTCGGCACCATCCGCATGCACCAGGAGCGCGAATATCCCGGTCGCGTCTCTGGCACGGACCTGAAGAACCCGGATTTCGCGGCGCTCGCCCGCGCCTATGGCGGCCATGGCGAAACAGTCGAGGAAACCGCCGATTTCGCCCCCGCCTTCGAGCGCGCTCGCGCCAGCGGCAAGCCGGCCCTTATCGAGATCAAGCTCGACGCGGAAGCGATCACGCCGACCAAGACGCTGACGGAGATCAGGGAGAAGCGGTAGAAGGGTCGGCTGCCGATTACCGGCAACGCAGGCTAGGTGCGGGAACGCGCGTCAAGCGCGGCACCGATCCCCGCGTCGATGGCAATGCCGACACCAACGCCCACCGCAAGGTCGTCGGATGCCGCTCCCAGAGCAGCCCCGACGCCTGTGCCTATGGCGATCCACAGGCCCATGGGAGAGAACGGCTTGTCCATGATTTGAAAGCATGGCAACCGGCCACCGGGTTGCAAGGCGGTTCCCCGCTGCGGCGCAACCGCTGCGTCGATGCGCACACTTGCGCATCGTCTTCCCAAGCGATAACGCACTTGAAAATCATTTGCAAAAAGCATTTTTCATCGTGCTCGAACGCGTTCTCTCGAAACCACCTTTAAACGAACAACAAGACACCGGCTGGCGGAACGCCCGTGGCGAAGCCTCGCTCGCCGACGTCCATCGCAGCATCGCAGTGCGGCCAACGGCGGGCCGCCTGCGCCGGTTCGCAGCTTTCATCGGGCCGGGCTACCTGGTCGCCGTCGGCTATATGGACCCTGGCAACTGGGCGACCTCAATCGCCGGCGGATCAAGGTTCGGGTATACACTTCTGGCCGTCGCCCTTGTCTCCAACATCATGGCGATCGTCCTGCAGAGCCTGTGCGCACGGCTAGCCATCGCCAGCGGGCGCGACCTTGCCCAGGCTTGCCGCGACGCGTATCCGCGCTGGACCTCCTATCCGTTGTGGCTGCTCGCCGAGATCGCCATCATCGCCACCGATATCGCCGAGGTGGTGGGCACGGCCATCGGCTTCAATCTCATCTTCGGCCTGCCGCTTGAGATAGGCGTTGCGGTCACCGCGCTTGACGTATTCCTGATCCTCTACCTGCAGCGCATCGGCTTCCGCTATCTGGAAGCACTGGTGATGACGTTGCTGGCGGTCATCACACTCTGCTTTGCCGTCCAGATCGGCCTCGCCGACCCCGAATGGGGTGCGGTCATCCGAGGTTTCGCGCCGACCACCGAGATCGTTACCAACCCGGAAATGCTCTACCTGGCGCTTGGCATTCTCGGCGCCACGGTCATGCCGCACAATCTCTATCTGCACTCGGCCATCGTGCAGACTCGCGCCTGGGGCTCGAGCGAAGCGGAAAAGCGCGAGGCGCTGCGTTTCGCCACCATCGACTCCACCGCCGCGCTCATGTTCGCGCTTTTCATCAACGCGGCGATCCTGATTCTCGCCGCGGCGGTTTTCCATAGCTCCGGACGCACGGAAATCGCCGAAATCGGCGAGGCGCACACGCTGCTTGCTCCGCTCCTCGGCTCCACGCTCGCCCCCGTGCTGTTCGGCATAGCGCTGCTATGCAGCGGCCGGCCAGGCGGTCATGGAAGGCTTCATAAACATGCGGGTGCGCCCGTGGCTCAGGCGGCTGGTCACGCGCGGCATCGCCATCGTGCCTGCGGCGATCGCTACCGTCTATTACGGTGAAGGCGGAACGGGAAAGCTGCTGATCCTGACGCAGGTAGCCTTGAGCCTTCAGCTTTCCTTCGCCGTGGTCCCGCTGGTGCAATTCACCGCCGACCGGCGCAAGATGGGCGCACTGACGGCGCCCGTCTGGCTGGTCACCACGGCAAGCCTCATCGCCCTCATCATCATTGTCCTGAATGCCAAGCTGGTGATGGACTTCGCAGCGTCCGGTTTCGACACAAGCGTGCTTTGATCACGCCGCATCGAAGTCGAGAACCAGCTTCTTTGCCGTCGGGCGGGTCTGGCAGGCGAGCGTGAAACCCGCCTCGACCTCCCACGGTTCGAGGGAGAAGTTAACGGCCATCTCCGACGCCCCTTCCACCACGCGGCAGCGGCAGGTGCAGCACATGCCCCCCGCGCAGGAATAGGGCAGTTCGATGCCCGCCTTGTGCGCCGCGTCCAGCACCGTGCCATCGGCATCCCGCATGGCGAAGCTGCGCCTGACGCCGTCGAGCACCACTTCGATGGCCACGCCTTCCTCGACAGCCGCCCGCGCGGCCTTCGATGCCTTGCGCGGCATCGGCGCGTCGCCCGAAGGCGTGAAGCGCTCGAAGCGGATGTGGTCGCGTTCGACGCCCATCTCCCCGAGCACGCCCGACACCGCGTCGATCATCTCGCCCGGCCCGCACAGGAATACGCCGTCAGCCTGAAGCGGCTCTATCAGCCCGCCCGCGGCCAGCGCCCGCACCTTGGCGGCATCGATGCGTCCGTTGAGAAGCTCCACGTCCTGCGCCTCCCGCGACAGGAGATGGACAAGCGTGAAACGCTCCAGATAGCGGTCCTTCAGGTCGTTCAGCTCTTCCAGAAACATGATGGTCTCGGTCGAGCGGTTGCCATAGACCAGCGTGATCGTGCTGTCCTTCTCATGCGAAAGCACGGTGCGGGCGATGGAAAGCATCGGCGTGATGCCGGAACCGGCCGCGAACAGCAGGTAATCGTGCCGCTCCCCCTTCAGCGCCGTGAACCGCCCCTGCGGCGGCATCACCCGGATCGTGTCGCCTACCGAAAGCTCTTCATTGACGAAGGTGGAAAAGCGTCCGTCCGCGACCTTTTTCACGCCGACGCGCAAATGCGGATCGCCCGGCGCCGAGCAGATCGAATAGGAGCGCCGCGCCTCCTGGCCATCTATGTCGGTGGAAAGCGTCAGATATTGCCCCGGCGTGAAAGCAAACTCCTTGGCGCAGTCTTCCGGCACTTCGAACGCGATCGCCACCGCATCGGGCGTCTGGCGCTCGATCTCGGCCACCTTCAGCTCATGAAAACGCGGGACCATCACCACCTCAGATGCATTTGAAATAGTCGAACGGCTCATGGCAGGCCTCGCAGCGGTAAAGCGCCTTGCAGGCCGTCGAGCCGAACTCGGAGATACGCGCGGTCTCGCCGGAGCCGCAGCGCGGGCATGCGACCTCGGTTTCTCCGAACAGCGCACGGATCGAGTTCGACGCCTTGGCGGGCGGCGCGATGCCATAGTCCCGCAGCTTCTGACGCCCCTCCGGAGTGATCCAGTCCGTCGTCCAGGCGGGCGAGACGACGCGCTCCACGCGCGGCTCGAAACCCGCGTCGCGCAGCGCCGCCTCCACCGCCAGTTCGATGGCCAGCACCGCCGGGCAGCCGGTATAGGTGGGCGTGAGCCTGGCAATCGCCGTGTCGCCGTCGACCTCCACCGAGCGCAATATGCCGAGGTCCTCGATGGTAACGACCGGGATTTCCGGATCGACGACGGACGCTGCGGCACGATAGGCACGCTGCCCCTCATCCACCGGGCGGCACCAACCAGGGTCGGGCCACGGGTCTCGACCCGTCCTGCGGACCCCCGTGGACGGGGAGAAGGAGGTTATTGTCCCTGTCCCGCCCATCACCAAGCCGCTCCCGGATAGCTGCGCTGCATGAACTGCAACTCCGCCAGCAAAAATCCCATCGCCTCGCCATGCAGACCGCGCCGGCCGCCGGTCTGCGTGAAGGGCGCTTCCACCCATTCAAGCCCGGCTTCCGCAAAGATCGGCCCCACGATAGCGTCGAAGCGGGAACGCAGGCTTGCAGGCTTCGGCGCAATGCCTGCCTCGGCCACCGCCTTCGTCACATCGTCGCTCTCGAAAAGCTCGCCCACGTAAGGCGCCAGCGCCTCCACCGCCGCCTTCATGCGCCGCGTGCTTTCTTCCGTGCCGTCGCCCAGCCGCACAACCCATTCGCCCGCATGACGGATATGGTAGGCCACCTCCTTCACCGCCTTGCCGGCGATGCCGCGCAGCGTCTCATCGGTCGAGCTCAGCATGGTTTCCCACATGGGTTCCATGAACGCTGCGAAATAGAGCTGGCGCAACATGGTGTGGGCGAAGTCGCCATTCTCGCGCTCCGCCATCAGGCAATTCGTGTATTCCCGCTCACGGCGCAGATAGGCCAGAGCGTCCTCGTCGCGTCCCCTGCCTTCCACCGCGCCCGCATACTGATACAGCACCCGCGCCTGCCCGATCAGGTCGAGCGCCATGTTCGGCATCGCGAGGTCTTCCTCCAGCATCGGCGCATGGCCGCACCATTCCGAAAGCCGGTGGCCGAGAATCAGATGATCGTCGGCAAGCCGCAGAAGGAATGCGGCAAGCTCTTCCCGCGAGATCGTGTCGGCGCCCGCCATCACATGTGCCCCACATCGTCGGGAATGTCGTAGAAGGTCGGGTGGCGGTAGACCTTGGAAAGCGCCGGCTCGAAATTCTCGTCCTTGTTTTCCGGGTCCGACGCCGTGATGGCCGAAGACGGCACGACCCATATGGAGGTGCCCTCGCCGCGCCGCGTATAGACGTCGCGGGCCGCCTGCAGCGCCATCACCTCGTCGGCCGCGTGCACCGAGCCGCAATGCTTGTGCGCCAGCCCGTTACGCGGGCGGATAAATACTTCCCAAAGGGGGATCTGGTTCTTAGGCATGTCGTTCACTCCGCCGCCATTTTCGCGGCCGCGCGCCGCGCCTTGCGTTTTTCGGCATGGGCCAGGGCCGCCTCTCGCACCCATGCGCCCTCTTCCCAGGCCTTCCTGCGCGCCTCGATACGCTGCCGGTTCATCGGTCCGCCGCCCTTGACCACGCGCCAGAACTCGTCCCAGTCGATGGCGCCGAAATCGTAGCCGCCCTTCTCTTCGTTCCATTTCAGTTCGGGATCGGGAATCTTGAGCCCGATGAACTCTGCCTGCGGCACCGTCGCATCGACGAATTTCTGGCGCAGTTCGTCGTTGGTGAAGCGCTTGATCTTCCACTTCATCGACTGGTCGCCGTGCTGGCTTTCCGAATCGTGCGGCCCGAACATCATCAAGGAAGGCCACCACCAGCGATCCAGCGCGTCCTGCGCCATTTCCTTCTGGTCGTCGCTGCCCCGCGCGAGCGTCATCATGATCTCGTAGCCCTGACGCTGGTGAAAGCTTTCCTCCTTGCACACGCGGATCATCGCCCGCGCATAGGGTCCGTAAGAGCAGCGGCAGAGCGGGATCTGGTTCATGATCGCCGCCCCGTCCACCAGCCAGCCGATGGCCCCGATATCGGCCCAGGTGGGCGTGGGATAGTTGAAGATGGAGGAATATTTGGCCTTACCGGACAGGAGTTCCTCGGTCATCTGCTCGCGCGAAACACCCAGCGTCTCGGCGGCTGAATAAAGATAGAGCCCGTGCCCACCCTCATCCTGCACCTTGGCGAGCAGCGCGGCCTTGCGGCGCAGCGACGGCGCGCGCGTGATCCAGTTGCCCTCCGGCAGCATGCCGACGATTTCCGAATGCGCATGTTGCCCGATCTGGCGCACAAGCGTCTTGCGATAGCCGTCCGGCATCGGGTCGTTGGGCTCGATCTTCTCCTCGGCGTCGATGCGCGCCTGGAAGGCGGCGAGAAAGGCCTCGTCCTCGCCCGTATCGGTCTTCGCCCCGATAAGCCCTTGGCTATACATGGCTTCTCCTCCATCCTCGTGCCACGCTGCTGGCGGCACACCAAATATGTAACAAAAAAACAGAAAACACGCAATGTTTCGTAACGCATTTTAGGGCGGAGAACCAATATGAGCAACACGACGACACTGCTGGAAACCGCGAATGAGACGCTCGCCGCCGTCTTTGCCCCGTGGATCAAGGCAATGCGGCTGGAGGCGGTGGCGATGGACGCCGCGGGCGGCGATTTCCGCCTGCCGGAAAACGGCGATCTCGTCCACGCCGGCGGCATCATCTGCGGCCAGGCAACCGCGTCCGCCGCCGATACCTGCGCCGTTGCGGCCCTTTCAGCCGCCAACGGCCGCTTCCGCCCCGTCACCACCGTCGACCTGACCACCCACTTCATCCGCCCGCTGAAACCCGGCGCGGTGGACATCCGCGTGGAAGTGCTGTCGAACGGCAGGCGCATGGCCTATGTGCGGGTGGAGATCCGCGCGGAAGGGGATGAGCGCGTCGCCTTTACGGCGACGGGGGCTTACGCGTATCTGGGGGAGCAAGCGCCTGCCGCCGGAGGCGCGCAAGAAGGTCTAGCGGCGATCGCCGCAGCCGGACGCGACTAGCAAGCTCGATCTGCTCGCGGACACTCTTGCAACCGTGTTCTTCGAAGAAGCCCACAATGCGAGGCCCGGCGAAGCTCTTCTTGCCGCTCGTACTATAGTGTCTCAGAGGAAGACGATGGGGGCTGATCGCGCGGCCACCTCGCGAGAGCGCCACGCCAACGCAAAACTGTTCCGGTGTGTGTGCGTCGACGACGGCAATAACTTTACGGAGCGCGAAGTATGCGTCTTCCAGCAGCGTCAAATTTGAACGGTGAACGCCTATGATCCCGCTGTTCCACATCGGTTCCGTGCCGGCCAAACGTTCACCGCCGATCGAAACATCGGCAGTTCCAAGCTTGGCATAGTTGTAATGTGGCCTGCCCTCGCAGAAGCGCATCACTGAATGCGTCGGCGACACCATATCGAACGCATGCGCAATGCTTCCGATCGGGTAGATATCGGTATCCATGAAGAACAGGCGATCGCACCGCTTCAGCAGTTGAATGACACCGGCTGCCTTGATGCCGAAGTGATAACGGTCGCCGAATGAGAATTCCGACTTATCCTTTGCGGAGAGCTCGATCACCTCAACCGGATAGGGGTCAAAATGGTCCGGTTCGTCTGATAGGATCGATAATCCTGGCATCTGGTGTCCGGTGGAGGATTCTAAGAGCACTGAACAATGCTCCGTTGTGGTAGAGCTTGTCGGCGCCGTACGCGACAAAACCGTAACGATCTTCCATTGATATCCTCGGCAAGCAGTCCGCATCTATAGCGGCGCGGATTCCCCAAACGCAAGGGCGACCGATACGTCAAGACTGCGAAATCCTCCCCGCCGGCGACCGCCCGGTTTGCGGCTAGACTTCCTGAACTCCGACTGCACCACATCTGCGCCGCCCCTGAATGGGCAGTTGAGAGCGATCTATGGCCATGCCACCTTTCAATCACTGTATCGCATCATCCAGGCCGGCAGCGATGCTCGGCCGATTGCCGTCATAGATATCTCGACGATCGGCTTCATTCGGGCACAAATATCCCCTGATCCAGTGCTCCAACGGTCATGCCGGCATCGCCGGCCTGCTGATAACGCTTGGAAGTGGCCATTGCTTCGATAACTGACCGCGCCCGGTCATAATCGACAGCAAGGGTGGCCTTGGCTGCATTGAGCCTGACTTGCATATTCGGATGTTCAAGCAAAGCTATCAGCAACTGCCTTTGATCATCATCTCTCGACCTCAGCTCGATCTCAATTTGCAATAGCTCATCGAACAGCCTGTTAAGCCGCTTCGTATCCAGGTCGAGCAGGGCCTCATCCTGCAGGATACCGATTTCAGTGTAACGCGAAACCAAAGAGGTATCCGAAAGGCCGGCAATTTTCTCGCGCTCGTCCAACGCTATCACTCTCATTCGGGCACATAGCTCCCCTTGTCCAGGGCGCGGAGCATTCCACGCGCATCAACGGATTGGGGATATCCCGCCCGGCCCGCAACCTCCTCCCGCGCCTCTTCCGGATGGACGGCAAGCGAATAAGTCGCTGCTGTTACGCGCACCTGCATGTTTGGGTGCTCATAGAGCTTCGAAACATGACTGCGCTGGTCTCCCGGACGCCGTTTCAATTCCTGCCAGACCAGCGTCATCTGATCATAGAGCCGGTTGCAACGACGCGTGTCGAGATTGAGTTCGGCCTCATATTGGGCAACGCCGATCTTTGCAAACCGGGCGATGAGTTCGTGGCTCGACAACTGTTCGAGATCGTTCCGCGTCATGGTTGCAGCACTCCACCTGCGGCACAACGGTAGGGCGTCACCTTGAAGCGTCCGAGCGTTCCTTCCACGGGCCGAACTTCAAGAAATCCAACGTGTCTTTGGCAAATGGCAGCTGTGGCTCTATGCGCTGATCGATGATTGTCTGAACGACCTCAATAGCCCGCTCCGGAAACAAGGGATGCGCGTAGGTCGCTGCCACAAGCCGCACCTGTGCGTTCGGATGGTCGAGCAGGCTTGCAAGCGCGCCCCGCTGGTCGTCAGCGCGCGACTTCAGCTCTTCGACAATATGTCTGATCTTATCGAAGGCACGGTTGTAGCGCCGCGTATTAAGGTCAAGCAACGCTTCGTGCTGGACAAGGCCTTGTTCGACGAACTGCTGAACGAGCGTATCCAGTCGAAATCTCGCGCTTCTTTTTCGCTATCATGTCGCGGTTCCCCCGGCGATCATCATTCTCATTCATTCTGCCTTCGCGACAGGGCCAAGTCACTTTCGCCTTAACCTTAGGCAGCAAGGCTTCTTCACTCTCATGCCTCACCGTTCGGCGGTAGATGCGCGTCTATGACGGTAATGCCCTCATCCATCGCCCACAGCGACATGCCGGCGTCTCCGGCTTGCGGACCCCACTTCGACGCGGCAATCTCCTCCAGCAAAGCACGTGCCTGCCGCATATCGATGGCCCGCGTCGACTTCGCCGCATTGAGCCGAACCTGCATGTTCGGGTGACCATAAAGCATCATCAACAACCGCCTTTGATCACCCAGGCGAGATCGGAGTTCGACTTCAACCGCCACTTTGTCCTTGTAAAGCGCATTATATCTGCTGATCTCGTTCCCAAGCAGCGCATCGTCCTGTGCAACGCCAATATCAGCGAAGCGCTCGACCAGTTGCTCGCTTGTCAATGTCGCTAAGTTCACGTGCCTGTTCATGGGTTCCGCACTCCGTGTCCAACAGCATCTCGATGCCGTGCCGCGCGACGAACAACATGAGAACCGTGTCGACCAGGATGAGAATGCACGCCCAGGGCGGCAATGCGCTCGTCCAACGCCGTTGCTCTCATTCGGGCACATAACTTCTATCATGCAGGGCGCGGAGTATTCCACGCGCATCGCCGGATTGGGGATAGCCCGACCGGGCGGCAACCTCCTCGAGCACCTCCCGCGCCTCTTCAGGATGGACGGCAAGCGTGTGGACCGCCGCTTTCAGGCGCACCTGAATGTTTGGATGCCCATAGAGTTCCGAAAGGTGGCTGCGCTCGTCTCCGGGACGCCGTTTCAATTCCTGCGAGACCAGCGTCATCTGGTCATAAAGCCGATTGTAGCGACGCGTATCGAGGTCCAACTCCGCCTCGTACTGAGCGGCACCGATTTCCGCAAACCTCGAAATCAGTTGCGCCGTAGACAGCAGTTCAAGGCTCGTCTTTGTCATTGCTTCAACACCCCTTTTTCAACCAGCATCTCGATGCCGATACGGTACCTTTCCTCCCAACTCCGTCCGCGAAGGTACTCGCGCGGAGTGAGTCCGCCAAATTTGTCACTACGCGTCCCATACCACGCCGTAATTTCCCAATGTTTGTAGCGCGGGATCAAAATCTTATTGTCCGAGCTTTCGATCATCCCCCGCGTATACCCGCCTGATAGGCTGGCGTCTTCTCCACGATATGATGGACATCGTAACCCCATCTCGGCTCTTTCGCCCGCTCCTTCAGTTCCTCCAGCGAGCGCGGCTCATCGAAGTAAGATTGGATGGTGTGTCCTGCTTCATTCGCCAGCCAGCCAACACGCGCCAGAAAGACGGCCTGTCTGAATGAAGGGAGTTGTTTCAGATATCTGGCGACTGAACGCCCGATCCGGTTGCGCTCGCGCGCCGTTTCCGGCCGCCTCTCGGGCACCTCCGGTTCTTCTGGCTCGTGGCTCGCCAGAATGATTCTCGGGCGCCCGAAATCGGTGCGTTGGGCCGGCTCGCGCCAGCCGCCTGTTCGGGTCCAGCGTCCGCCATGGCGATGGCCGCGCGGCACGCGTGGCTGGTTGGGATCGAAGTTCGCGCGGCGTTCCAGAAGCAGTTCCAAATGCGCCGCGCGAATGCGGAACGTCGTTTCCCTGATCTGCGCAATAAGCGCCAGCCGCTTCTGTCTGTCGGATTGGATTCCATACACGCCCTTCCCCTTTCCGCTTCATTGCCACGCGACAATGATGAGGCCGTCATGGCCAACGGGGATAAACAGGCAGAGGAAACTGCTGACGGAAGCGATGCGAACTTGTCTCAGGGCATGAGAATCAACGAGTTGGTGACCTTAAAGATCTTGTTTCGACCATTTGCGCGAGCATCTCGGTCCACGGCTCCCGCTCAAACGCCGGGCAACCGCTCACCTAGAAACAGCCCCTCCAGAAACCGGGCCGCATCCTCAAAGCGCCCTTCACCGCCCTTGTCCGGTCCTAGCACCGCGCGAACCTGCACGTCGAAATCGGCGTAGTGCTGGGTGGTCGCCCAGATGGCGAAGATGAAGTGATGGGGGTCGGACTTTTTCAGCTTGCCGGCGCGCATCCAGCCGCGGATGACCGCGGCCTTTTCGTCGACAAGTTCCTTCAACTCGCCTTTGAGAAGGTGATGGATGCGCGGCGCGCCCTGCAGGATCTCGTTGGCGAAAAGCCGGCTCTCACGCGGGAAGTCGCGCGCCATCTCGATCTTGCGGCGGATATAGGAGCGGATTTCGGTGGCCGGATCGCCCGCCTCGTCCATCTCGCGCAGCGGCGCCAGCCAGGCCTCCATCAGTCGCTGAATCAATGTGGTGAAGATCTCTTCCTTCGTATTGAAATAATACAGAAGATTGGGCTTAGACATCCCCGCCGCCTCGGCGATCTGGTCGACCGTCGAGCCGCGAAATCCATGGCTTGCGAAAACCTCCAGTCCCGCTTCCAGAATCAGCTCGCGCTTTTCCTTCTGGATGCGCGTACGCGGTTTCTTCACCGGCTTGTCCATCCGCTCTTCCTTATTCCCTCGCCACGTCGGTTGGCCTAAACCACAGGTCCAGCGTGGTGCGCGAATGCGCCGTGGGCTTTGCCTACAATCTCCTTGACCGCCTGTCTGGCGGTGTTAACGTTTGTCCAAACGGTCAAAAAATTGCGTAGCACAATCGCCTGACGAAATCCAAGGCGGCGCTCAGCAAGGCCCGGACAAGACGGCCATGGGGAACATTTTGGAGGTTTTGTCATGTCAAACCGGCTCAATCTGAAGCCGAACGATCTGAGCGCGTTCTGGATGCCGTTCACGGCAAACAGGCAGTTCAAGCAGACGCCGCGGATGCTCGTATCCGCACGGGACATGCACTACACGACCGACGACGGCCGCAAGGTACTGGACGGCACGGCAGGGCTCTGGTGCGTCAATGCGGGTCATTGCAGGCCGAAGATCACCGAAGCGATCCAGACGCAGGCGGCCGAGCTCGACTATGCCCCCGCCTTCCAGATGGGGCATCCGATCGTCTTCGATTTCGCCAACCGGCTGGTCTCCATGGCCCCGCAGGGCATGGACCACGTTTTCTTCACCAATTCCGGTTCGGAATCGGTGGAGACGGCGCTGAAGATCGCACTCGCCTATCACCGGGCCAAGGGCAACGGCTCCCGTTTCCGCCTCATCGGCCGCGAGCGCGGCTATCACGGCGTCAATTTCGGCGGCATTTCGGTGGGCGGCATCGTCGCCAACCGGAAGATGTTCGGCACGCTTCTGACCGGCGTCGACCATATGCCCCACACGCATATTCCAGGCAAAAACGCCTTCACGCGCGGCGAGCCGGAGCATGGCGGTGACCTTGCCGACGAGCTGGAGCGCATCGTCACCCTGCACGACGCCTCGACCGTCGCCGCGGTCATCGTCGAGCCCGTCGCCGGCTCCACGGGCGTGCTCATTCCGCCCAAGGGCTATTTGAAGCGCTTGCGCGAGATCTGCGACAAACATGGCATCCTCCTGATCTTCGACGAGGTCATCACCGGTTTCGGCCGCCTCGGCACGCCGTTCGGCGCCGATTATTTCGACGTCGTTCCGGACATCATGACCACGGCCAAGGGCGTCACCAACGGCGTCATCCCCATGGGCGCGGTGTTTGTGAAGAAGGAAATCCACGACGCCTTCATGAGCGGGCCGGAGCACCTGATAGAATTCTTCCACGGCTACACCTATTCGGGAAATCCGATCGCGTGCGCCGCCGGCATAGCGACGCTGGAGACCTATCAGGAGGAAGGGCTTCTGACCCGTGGTGCCGAACTCGGCAAATATTGGGAAGACGCGCTCCATTCGCTCAAGGATGCGCCTCATGTGATCGATATACGCAATATCGGCCTTGTCGGCGCGGTCGAGCTGGAGCCGATGGCGGGCCAACCGACGAAGCGTGCATTCTCAGCTTTTCTCAAGGCGTTCGAGAAAGGCGTGCTCATCCGCACCACCGGCGACATCATCGCTCTTTCGCCGCCTCTCATCATCGAAAAGGGCCAGATCGACGAAATCGTCGATTGTCTGAGGACCGTGCTGACGGAGGTCGAGTGATGGCACGCGCCCAGGCCGCCCACGAAGTCCAGGTCGACGACACGCGGGTACGCGTCACCCGCTGGGATTTCCCGCCAGGCGCTGAAACCGGCTGGCACCGGCACGGCATGGATTACGTCATCACCACGGTAACGCCCTGCTCCTTCCTGCTGGAGGAACCGGGCGGCGAAAGCCGCCGCGTCGACATGCCGGCCGGCATCAGCTATCGCCGCTCGGAGGGCGTGGAGCACAACGTCGTCAATGCCGGCGATCGGCCCATGAGTTTTGTGGAAGTCGAATTGAAATAGGGGGAGTTTCCAACATGGCCGCACCGGGCGAAAATTTGAGGATCAACGCCGACCGTCTCTGGGATACGATCATGGAGATGGCGAAGATCGGCCCCGGTGTGGCCGGCGGCAACAACCGCCAGACGCTGACCGACGAAGATGGCGAAGGCCGCCATCTCTTCAAGAAGTGGTGCGAGGAAGCGGGCCTTGAAATGGGGCTCGACGAGATGGGCACCATGTTCGCCTATCGTGAGGGCGCCGATCCGGACGCCCTTCCAGTTTATGTCGGGTCGCATCTCGATACCCAGCCCACCGGCGGCAAATATGACGGCGTGCTGGGCGTGCTTGGCGGGCTCGAGATCGTCCGCACGCTGAACGACCTCGGCATCAGGACGAAGCACCCCATCGTCGTCACCAACTGGACCAATGAGGAAGGCACGCGCTTCGCCCCCGCCATGCTGGCCTCCGGCGTGTTCGCGGGCATGCACGACCTGGAATGGGCCTACGACCGCACCGACGCCCACGGCAAGCGCTTCGGCGACGAGTTGGAGCGCATTGGCTGGAAGGGCGACGAAAAGGTCGGCCAGCGCAAGATGAAGGCCTTTTTCGAGCTGCATATCGAGCAGGGACCGATCCTCGAGGATGAGGATATCGACATCGGCGTCGTCACCCACGGCCAGGGACTGTGGTGGCTGCAGGTCACGCTCACCGGCAAGGAAAGCCACACCGGTTCCACGCCGATGCCCAAGCGCCGCAATGCCGGGCTCGGCATGGCGCGCGTCACCGAACTGGTGCACGAGGTGGCGATGGACTATCAGCCCGAGGCGGTCGGCGCCATCGGCCATGTCGAAATCCATCCCAATTCGCGCAACGTCATCCCCGGCAAGGCAGTCTTCACCATCGACATCCGCTCGCCCCATGAAAAGGTGCTCGACGAAATGCGCGCCCGCATCGAGGCCGGCATCGCCACCATCTGCGAGGCGCTGGACATATCCTTCGAAGTCGAGCCGGTGGGCCATTTCGCTCCCGTGACCTTCGACAAGGACTGCGTGAAGGCCGTCCGCGACGCGGCCGAGCGTCTCGGTTACAGCCACCGCGACCTCGTCTCGGGCGCCGGCCACGACGCCTGCTGGATCAACCGCGTCGCCCCCACCGCAATGGTCATGTGCCCCTGCGTCGACGGGCTAAGCCACAACGAGGCGGAGGAAATCTCCAAGGAATGGGCACAGGCCGGCGCCGACGTGCTGTTTCATGCGGTGGTCGAGACGGCGGAGATTGTGGAGTGATCTGATCTCAGGCAAGACACGAACGGCGGACAAATCAATAAAGGGGAACCCATGTCCAAGGTCATCAAGAACGGAACCATCGTGACCGCCGACCGCACCTGGAAGGCGGACGTCCTGATCAAGGACGAGAAGATATTCGCCATCGGGCCGGACCTCCACGCCGATCATCAGATCGATGCGACCGGCTGCTATGTCATGCCGGGCGGCATCGACCCGCACACGCATCTGGAGATGCCCTTCATGGGCACCTATTCCACCGACGATTTCGAAAGCGGCACGCGCGCGGCCGTCTCCGGCGGAACCACCATGGTCGTGGATTTCTGTCTGCCCTCGCCCGGCCAGTCTCTGCTGGAAGCCATCCAGATGTGGGACAACAAGTCCACCCGTGCCACCTGCGACTATTCCTTCCATATGGCGATCACCTGGTGGAGCGAGCAGGTCTTCAACGAGATGCCGCAGGTGGTGGAGAAGGGCATCACCTCGTTCAAGCATTTCATGGCCTACAAGGGCGCGCTGATGGTGGATGACGACGAGATGTACGCGTCCTTCCAGCGCTGCGCCGAGCTCGGCGCGCTGCCCCTCGTCCATGCTGAAAACGGAGACGTGGTGGCAGGGCTCCAGGCCAGGCTTCTGGAAGAAGGCAATAACGGGCCGGAGGCGCACGCCTATTCCCGCCCGCCCGAGGTGGAGGGCGAGGCCACCAACCGCGCCATCATGATCGCCGACATGGCCGGCACGCCGCTCTATGTCGTTCACACCTCCTGCGAGCAGGCACACGAAGCCATTCGCCGCGCCCGACAGAAGGGAATGCGCGTCTTCGGCGAGCCGCTGATACAGCATCTGGTGCTCGACGAGAGCGAATACGCGCATCCCGAGTGGGACCATGCCGCCCGCCGCGTCATGAGCCCGCCCTTCCGCAACAAGCAGCACCAGGATTCGCTGTGGGCTGGCCTGCAGGCGGGCTCGCTCCAGGTGGTGGCCACCGACCACTGCGCCTTCACCACCGAGCAGAAGCGCTTCGGCGTCGGCGATTTCACCAAGATCCCCAACGGCACCGGCGGGCTCGAAGACCGCATGCCCTTGCTGTGGACCTATGGCGTCAACACCGGCCGGCTGACGATGAACGAGTTCGTCGCCGTCACCTCCACCAACATCGCCAAGATCCTCAATATGTATCCGCAAAAAGGCGCCATCGTCGAAGGCGCGGATGCCGACATCGTCGTCTGGGACCCAGAAGCGGAAAAGACCATTTCCGCCAAAGACCAGCAATCGGCCATCGACTACAATGTGTTCGAGGGCATCAAGGTGAAGGGCCTGCCGAAGACGGTCCTGTCGCGCGGCGAGATCGTGGTCGATAACGGGAAGGTCCAGCCGAAGCCCGGCCACGGCCAATTCGTCGCCCGCGAACCGCACATGGCGGTCAACAAGGCATTGTCGCAATGGAAACAGGTGACCGCCCCACGCAAAGTGGAGCGCACGGGCATTCCGGCAAGCGGCGTATGATCGGAGAAACGATACAGTGAACGCCGAGCCCGCCATCCGCCAGCACGCAATTTCTCCACAGCCTGGCCAGAAAGTCGTCGAGGCGCGCGGCCTCGGCCTCACCTTCCATACCAATGACGGCCCGGTTCAGGCCCTTTCCAATGTCGACCTTTCCGTCGCCAGGGGCGAGTTCGTCTCCTTCATCGGCCCCTCGGGCTGCGGCAAGACCACGTTCCTGCGCGTCATCGCAGATCTGGAGCAACCGACCGAAGGCGCGATCAGCGTCAACGGCATGAGCCCCGAGGAAGCTCGCCGCGCCCGCGCCTATGGTTATGTCTTCCAGGCCGCCGGCCTCTTTCCCTGGCGGACGATCGAAAAGAACGTCGCGCTGCCGCTGGAGATCATGGGCTATTCGCGGGCCGAGCGGAGGGAACGTGTCGCCCGCACGCTCGACCTCGTCAACCTGACCGGCTTCGAGCGCAAGTTCCCCTGGCAGCTTTCCGGCGGCATGCAGCAGCGCGCATCGATCGCCCGCGCGCTTGCCTTCGACGCCGATCTCCTCCTGATGGACGAGCCCTTCGGCGCACTGGACGAGATCGTACGCGACCACCTCAACGAACAGCTCCTGCAGCTTTGGGCGCGCACGACCAAGACCATCTGCTTCGTCACCCACTCCATTCCCGAAGCCGTCTATCTGTCGACCCGCATCGTCGTCATGTCGCCGAGGCCCGGTCGCGTTACCGATGTCATCGAGTCGCCTCTGCCGAAGGAACGCCCGCTCGACATACGCGAGACGCCGGAGTTCCTGGAGGTGGCGCACCGGGTGCGCGAGGGACTGCGGGCGGGGCATGCCGATGATTGAGATGGGAAAAGCACGGCTGGCTGTCGAAGGTCATCAGCGCCGGAGGTCCGCGCCATGACCGCGATTGCCGGCACGGTCCCCTCAACGAGCGCCTCTCCTCTCCACCGCCGCCTCGCCCAAGGCAAGACGCTGCCCATCCTTATCGTTCTCGCGGCCCTTCTGGCCATCTGGTACGCCTTCACCGTCTATCTGAACGCGCCATGGCAGATCGACGCCTATGAACGCGCCGGCACCGAGTGGACCGCGACCGACCTTGTCCGCGATACGATGGCGCAGGAGCGCCCCGTCCTGCCCTCGCCGCATCAGGTCGTCGCGGAAATCTGGCAGACCACCGTGGGCACGCGCCTCACCTCGAAGCGCAATCTCTTCTATCATGCATGGATCACGCTCTCTTCGACGCTTCTGGGTTTTGGGCTGGGCACGGCCCTCGGCATTCTCCTTGCGGTCGGCATCGTCCATAACCGGGCGATGGACAAGTCGGTGATGCCCTGGGTCATCGCCAGCCAGACGATCCCCATCCTGGCCATCGCCCCCATGATCATCGTGGTGCTGAATGCCATCGGCCTTTCCGGCCTGCTGCCCAAGGCGCTGATCTCGACCTATCTGTCCTTCTTTCCCATAGTCGTGGGCATGGTGAAGGGCTTCCGCAGTCCCGAAGCGATCCAGCTCGATCTCATGCGCACCTATAATGCCAGCGGAAGGCAGACCTTTTTCAAGCTGCGCTGGCCGGCCGCCCTGCCCTATCTCTTCACCTCGATGAAGGTCGCTGTCGCCATCAGCCTCGTCGGCGCCATCGTCGGCGAATTGCCGACCGGGGCGGTATCCGGCCTCGGCGCACGGTTGCTGGCGGGATCCTATTATGGGCAGACGGTCCAGATATGGTCCGCCCTGTTCATGGCCGCAGCACTCGCAGCCGTGCTCGTCGGCATCGTCGGCGTTGCGCAGCGCCTGGCGCTGGCAAGGATGGGAGGACGCTCGTGAACTGGACGATTGCAGGCGCACTCGCCTTCTGGGCCGGCGCCTGGGCGCTCAACGAGAGGCTTTCCCGGCTGGAGCCGCGCTCGCCCGCGGCAAAACGAGCGCTGGGCCTGCTGGTTCCGGCCATCTTCGGCATCACATTGCTGGTCGTATGGGAAGGCGCGGTTCGGGGCTTCGACATTTCGCCGGTGCTCCTGCCGCCGCCCTCGGCAATCTGGGCGCGGCTTGTCAGCGCCGTTCCCATCCTGTGGGCCGACTTCCAGCAGACATTCCTGAAGGCTGTGCTCATAGGCTACGTGATCGGCTGCGGGTCCGGTTTCCTGGTGGCTATCGCTATTGACCGCTCTCCGTTCCTGCAGCGCGGCCTGCTGCCGCTCGGCAATTTCGTCTCTGCCCTGCCCATCATCGGCGTCGCCCCCATCATGGTCATGTGGTTCGGTTTCGATTGGCCATCCAAGGCGGCGGTCGTCATCATCATGACCTTCTTTCCCATGCTGGTGAACACGGTGCAGGGCCTGGCCTCGTCCAGCGCCATCGACAGGGATTTGATGCGGACCTATGCCGCCAGCTACGGCCAAACGCTGTTCAAGCTGCGCCTGCCGGCCGCCGCGCCCTTCATATTCAACGCGCTGAAAATCAACTCCACTCTGGCGCTGATCGGAGCTATCGTGGCGGAGTTTTTCGGCACGCCCATCACCGGCATGGGTTTCCGGATTTCCACCGAGGTCGGACGGATGAACCTCGACATGGTTTGGGCGGAGATCGCTGTCGCCGCCCTGGCCGGCTCGCTGTTCTACGGGCTGGTCGCGCTGACCGAGCGCGCCGTGACATTCTGGCATCCGTCCATCCGCGGGGGATAACAAGGCCGCGCAAAGCGGCCCAACTTCAGAGGGAAGCAGAAAATGAAACGACTGATGATGAGTTTGACGGCCGGTGCGACGGCGCTCGGCCTGTCGCAGGCAATGGCCGCCGACGACGTGACCCTGCAGCTTAAATGGGTCACCCAGGCACAGTTCGCCGGTTACTACGTTGCAGCAGACAAGGGTTTCTATGAAGAAGAAGACCTGAATGTCGAGATCAAGCCGGGCGGCCCCGATATCGCGCCCGTTCAGGTTCTGGCCGGCGGCGGCGCGGATGTGATGGTCGACTGGATGCCTTCCGCGCTGGCAGCCCGTGAAAAGGGCGTGCCGGTGGTCAACATCGCCCAGCCCTTCGCCCGCTCGGGCCTGACCATGGTGTGCCGCAAGGAGACCGGCATAGAAAAGCCGGAGGACTTCAAGGGCAAGACCCTCGGCACCTGGTTCTTCGGCAACGAATACCCGCTCTATAGCTGGCTGTCCAAGCTCGGGCTTCCGCGCGACGGCTCAGAAAACGGCGTGACGGTGCAGAAGATCGGCTTCAACGTCGACCCGCTGCTGCAGAAGCAAGCCGACTGCATCACCGCCATGACCTACAACGAATACTGGCAGATCATCGATGCCGGTCTGACCACCGACGATCTGGTCGTCTTCAGCTATACCGAACAGGGCGTCGACACGTTGGAAGACGGCCTCTACGTTCTGGAGGACAAGCTCGACGATCCCGAGTTCGTCGACAAGATGACCCGTTTCGTCAAAGCCTCCATGAAGGGCTGGGAGTGGGCCAGGGACAATCCCGACGAAGCCGCCATGATCGTGCTCGACAACGACGCCACCGGCGCCCAGACCGAAAAGCACCAGAAGCGCATGATGGGCGAGATCGCAAAGCTTCTGGGCGACGACGCCACGCTCGACGAAGCTGCGTACAAGCGCACGGTCGAAACCCTGCTCCAGGGCGGCTCCGATCCGGTCATCACCAAGGAGCCCGAGGGCGCCTTCACCCACGTGATAACCGAAAAGGCGATGTGACCGAATGCCATCAGGGGGCGGGCCACCGCCCCCTGCAAACCAGCCACGCCGCACCTTCGCACCTTACCCCGCCAGCCGTTCGCGCTCGGCGGCGCGAAACATGCCCGGCGTCTGCCCCATATGCCGCTTGAAGAAGCGGTTGAAATAGGCCGGATCCTGGAACCCAAGCGAATAGGCTATCGTCTGCACCGGCGTGGGCGTGAAAACGAGGTCGCGGCAGGCTGCCCGCAGCAGATGGCGCGCGGCCAGTTCCTGGACGCTGGACCCAGCCGCCTTGCGGCATAGGCGGTTGAGATGGGCCGGTGAAACGCCCAGCTTCTGCGCGTAGAAGGACACGGGAAGGTGCTGGCGGCAGTGGGCAGCGATCAAATCCTGCAATGTCGCAATGCGCCCCCGCACACCGACCGCGCCCGCCGGTTCGCCGCGCAAGGCGCTCTGCGCGCCGGCTCTCGCCACCCGCAACAGCACTTCCGTCACCAGCACATCGAGCAGAAGCTGCCCCCCAGCCACGGCGCGGCTTTGGAGTTCCCCATGGATCGCCTCCACCAGCGACGCCGCTCTTCGCCCCTCATCGGTTTCGATCGTAAGGACTCGGCTGGCAGACAGGTAATCGGCCATGGCGGCATCGGCGGCCATCACCGGCTTGAGCCGGTCGGCCACCCCTGTGACGACAAAGCCGTCGGCGTTTTGCGAGAAGCGGAAACCATGCGCCCGGCCCGGTGCAATGTACAGGATCGACGGTGCCTGGAAGGCCTCCGCTTCGCCGCCCCTCCCCAGGAGCTCGCCCTCGCCCGCCTGCACCAGGAAGAGCTGGAAAAGCCCCTCGTGCCGATGCAGCGCGATCTCCCAATTGTGCAGGCGGCTGCGAGCAGGCAGTGTTTCACTATGCAGCCAGAAATCCTGCCCTTCCCCTGTCCTCGGCTCATAAAGCCGGAAATTCGGCACTTCTTTCATATGCTTTCCGCCGTCCATAATGATCGGATAGTGCAATCCGACGCCCTTTTTGTCCATTGTGCCGTCGTGCCATGAGGGACACTCTCGGAAGGCAGCAGCACATCTGGGAGGAAACAGGCCGCGTGCGCACCAAAATTGCCATCATCGGCTCGGGTCCGGCCGGCCTACTGCTGGGCCAGCTGCTGACCAATGCAGGCATAGACAACGTCATTGTGGAGCGCGCCAGCAAAGAGCATGTGCTGGGCCGCATCCGGGCCGGCGTGCTGGAGGAAGGCATGGCCGGCCTCCTGGACGAGGCGGGCGCGGGAGAGCGTATGCGCGCCGAAGGCCTGCCTCACGAAGGTATTGATCTTGCCTTCGACAACCGCCGCCACCGCGTGGATCTTTTCGGTCTGACCGGCGGGAAAAGGGTTATCGTCTACGGCCAGACCGAAGTCACCCGCGACCTGATGGACAAGCGTGCGGCTACCGGCGGTGTCTCGATCTATCAGGCAGCCAATGTGCTGCCGCATGATTTCGACCGCGACCGCCCCTACCTCACCTTCGAAAAGGGCGGCCAGGAAAAGCGCATCGATTGCGATTTCATCGCGGGCTGCGACGGCTATCACGGCATTGCCCGCAAATCCATTCCCGAAGGCGCTATCGAGACCTTCGAGCGGATCTATCCTTTCGGCTGGCTGGGCATCATCGCCGACGTGCCGCCGGTCAACCGAGAGCTGATCTACGCCAATCACGAGCGCGGCTTCGCGCTCTGTTCCATGCGTTCTACCACCCGCAGCCGCTACTACGTGCAGGTGGAGGCGGACGAGCGTGTGGAGGAGTGGCCCGACCAGCGCTTCTGGGACGAGTTGCGCCGCCGCCTGCCGGAAGGCACGGCGGAGGCCGTCACGGCAGGCCCGTCGCTTGAAAAATCCATCGCTCCATTACGCTCTTTCGTCGCCGAGCCCATGCGTTTCGGCCGTCTGTTCCTCGCCGGCGACGCCGCCCATATCGTGCCGCCCACCGGCGCCAAGGGCTTGAACCTTGCTGCCAGCGACGTGCGCTATCTGTTTGACGGGATTCGCGAATATTATCTGCAGAAATCGACTGCCGGCATCGATGCCTATTCGCAAAAGGCGCTGTCCCGCGTGTGGAAGGCGGAGCGCTTTTCCTGGTGGATGACCAACACCATGCACCGCTTCCCCGAACAAGGTCCCTTCGGCCAGAAGATCCAGCATGCCGAACTCGACTATCTGTTCCACTCGCAAGCCGCCCTTACCGTGCTTGCTGAAAACTATGTCGGCCTGCCCTATTGATAAGAACGCCGGAGGAGAAATGACGAACGACAAGCCATCACGGCACAGCCCCTCACGACACAGCGAAGGCATGGCCACACGCCGCGCCGTCCTGGGCGACGAATGGGTAGATCGCGCCGAAGCCAACAAGACCGCTTTCGATGAACCCTTTCAGAATCTTATCACCGAGGCCGCCTGGGGGCATCTGTGGTCGCGGCCGCATTGGACGAAGCGCGAGCGCTCGATGGTCACCATCGCGCTCCTGGCCGCGCTTGGCCATCATGAGGAACTGGAGATGCATCTGCGCGCCACGGCCAACACGGGCGCGAGCGAGGACGACATATGTGAGGCACTGATGCATGTGGCGATCTACGCCGGCGTGCCGGCGGCCAACCATGCCATCAAGATCGCCAAGCGCGTGCTCAAGGAAATGCGGGAGGAACAAAGTTGAAGACCATACCCCAAAGCAATCAGGCTCCCGAAACGGGCACCTTTTTCACGCGCGACCGCAACTGGCATCCCCCGGCCTTTGCGCCGGGCTACAAATCCACCGTCTTCCGCGCGCCGCAAAAACCGCTGATCGCCTTTCCCAACACGCTGTCGGAAACGACAGGCCCCGCCTTCGGCCATGACATGCTGGGCCTCCTCGACCACGATCTGATCCACAATTTCGCGCGCGCCGGCGAAAGCGCCATCGGCGAGCGCATCATCGTGCACGGCAAGGTGCTGGACGAGCGCGGCAAGCCTGTGCCGAACGCGCTGGTCGAGATATGGCAGGCCAATGCCGGCGGGCGATACCGCCACAAGAAGGAAGGCTATATCGCGCCCCTCGATCCAAATTTCGGCGGCTGCGGTCGTGTCATCACCGATGCCGACGGCCACTATGCATTCCGCACCATAAGGCCCGGCCCCTATCCCTGGCCGAACGGTCCCAACGACTGGCGGCCCGCCCACATCCACCTTTCCATATTCGGCACCGGCTTCGTCCAGCGCCTGATAACCCAGCTCTATTTCGAGGGCGATCCTTTGATCCCGCGCTGCCCGATCCTCAACACGATCGCCGACGAAAAGGCCGTCGCGCAGCTCGTGGCCCATCTCGACATGGACAATTCCGAGCCGATGGATTCGCTGGCCTACCGCTTCGATATCGTGCTGCGCGGCCGCCGCTCCACCCCCTTTGAAAACCGCATGGAGGGCAACTGATGCTGAAGGAAACACCGTCCCAGACCGCCGGTCCCTATGTGCATATCGGCCTGACGCCCAATTTCGCCGAGATCACGGGCATCTTCCCCGAAGACGCGGGCAAGACCCTCGTGAACGACAAGACGCCGGGCGAGCGCATCGTCATCGAGGGTCGCATCATCGACGGCCAGGGCGGCGTAATCAAGGATGCCGTTGTGGAGATTTGGCAGGCCGACCATTTGGGGCTCTACAATTCACCTTACGAGCCGCGCGGCCATGCCGATTCGAATTTCACGGGCTGGGGTCGCTGCGCGACCGATATGCAAACCGGTGAATACCGGTTCGAAACGATCAAGCCCGGCCGCGTGCCTTTCGCCGATGGCCGCATTCAGGCGCCACATGCAAACCTCTGGATCGTCGCACGCGGCATCAATATAGGCCTGCAGACGCGGCTTTACTTCTCCGACGAGGCCGAAGCCAACGCGGAAGACCCGGTCCTGTCCCGCATCGAGCACAGGGCCCGCGCCGACACGCTGATCGCCCGGAGAGCCGGCGATGCCTACACTTTCGACATCTACCTGCAAGGTGAGAACGAAACGGTGTTTTTCGACATCTGATCGTGCGAACATGCCGATGAATGCTTTGCAGGAATCCCGGTATCCATGAGCGCCTCGCCCTTCGACCATCCTTTTCTCGGCGGCCTCCTGGGCGGCTCGTCCACCGGGCCGCTCTTCACTGCCGAGGAAGACATCGCCGCGATGTTGCGCTTCGAGGCTGCCCTGGCGAAAGCTGAAGCGGCCGAGGGGCTGATCCCTCTGAAGGCAGCCGACGCCATCAAGCGGGCGACGGTGGAGTATGTTCCCGACCTGGAAAAGCTGCGCACCGGTACCGGACGGGACGGGGTGGTCGTCCCGGCCCTCCTCGAGGGCCTGCGTAACCTGCTGCCGGCCGACCAGCGTCCGCACCTTCACTACGGCGCGACGAGCCAGGACGCCATCGACACCAGCCTGGCCTTGAGGCTCAAGAAAGCCTGTGACCATCTCGTCTACGGTATCAACGAACTCGTTGGTCGGCTCGCCGCTCTGGAGACGCGCGACGGCGCGGTAGAGGTGATGGCGCATACGAGGATGCAGGCTGCCATCCCCGTTCCCGCCGCGCGCAAGATTCACTCCTGGCGCGACCCGCTCGAGCGCCACCGTGCCCGCCTCGAAAGGCTGCGACCGGAGATCGAAATCCTGCATCTGGGCGGCGCCGCCGGCACGCGCGACAAACTCGGGGGCAAGGGGCCGGCGGTCGCCGCCCGGATGGCCAAGGCCCTCGACCTCAATCTCGTTCCCCATGCGCGGCATTCCGAGCGCGACGGCATCGCCGAATTCGCCGCCCTTTTGTCACTTGTAACCGGAAGCCTCGGAAAGTTCGGGCAGGACGTTGCGCTCATGGCGCAAACCGAGATGGCGGAAATCAGCCTCACCACCGGCGGCGGCTCGTCCGCCATGCCGCACAAGAAAAACCCGGTCCAGGCCGAGATACTCGTCTCGCTCGCTCGCTTCAACGCGACGCTCCTGCCCGGGATGCACCATGGGCTCGTTCACGAGAACGAACGCTCCGGCGCCGCCTGGACGCTGGAATGGATGCTGCTGCCGCAAATGGTGATGGCCACGGACGCCGCTTTGCGAGCAGGTACCGAGCTTGCCTCCAGCATCACCTTTGCAGCACGGAAGCAGTGATGATCACATCGCATTCATCGTCAGCAGTTCGTAGGCCGCCACCTGATCGCCCTCCTGGTCGTAGACGCCCACGTCCCAGCGCACTTCGCCATATTCCTCGTTGCGGCGCGTCTTCTGCTTGACCGTCAGGCGGACCTTCAGGCTCGCGCCCGGCTCCACAGGCTTCAGGAAGCGCAGATTGTCCAGCCCGTAATTGGCCAGCACCGGCCCCGGCGCAGGATCGACGAACATGCCGGCGGCAAAGGACAGGATCAGATAGCCGTGCGCCACGCGCCCAGGGAAAAACGGGTTGGCGGCAGCGGCTTCCTCGTCCATATGGGCGTAGAAATTGTCGCCGGTGAAAGCGGCAAAGTGCTCGATGTCCTCGAGCGTGACCGGGCGCGGGCCGGCCCACAGGGTGCGGCCGGGCTCCAGTTCCCCGAAGCGGAGGCGGAAGGGATGCGGTTCTTCCTCTGCCGTTGAAGCGCCCGCGACATAGCGCCCCGTCACACCCGCGATGATATCCGGGCTGCCCTGGATCGCCGTGCGCTGCATATAGTGCATCACGCCGCGAATGCCGCCCATTTCCTCGCCGCCGCCGGCCCGTCCCGGCCCGCCATGCACGAGATGGGGAAGCGGAGAGCCGTGGCCCGTCGCTTCCTTGCCCGTGTCGCGATTGGCGAAATAGAGCCTGCCATGGAACGCGCCCGAGCCGAGCACGACCTGCCGCGCCACCTGCGGGTCATGGGTAAAGACCGAGGCCACCAGCGAGCCCTCCCCGCGATTGGCCAGCGCCAATGCATGGTCGAGGTCGCGATAAGGCATGATCGTCGATACCGGACCGAAGGCTTCGACCGAATGCAGCCGGCTTGCGCCGTCCGGATCGTCGCAAGCAAAGAGCATGGGAGGCACGAAGGCGCCGGCCTGCGCATCCGCTCCATGCGCCTTAAAGCTGCGGACATCGCCGAAGACGCGCCGGGCCTCGGACGACAAGAGCTCGACCTTCTCCAGCACATCCGTTCTTTGCGCCAGGCTCGCCAGCGCTCCCATCCGCGTCTCGGCCAGCCGCGGATCGCCGACGACGGTCTTTTCCAGCTTCGCGAACAAGGCGTCGACCGTCGCCTCATGCCAGTCCGCAGGCACCAGGATACGGCGGATGGCGGTGCATTTCTGCCCCGCCTTGGCGGTGATTTCGCGGTGAACCTCGCGAATGAACGCATCGAATTCCGGCGAGCCCGGCTCCGCGTCCGGTCCCAGGATCGAAGCATTGAGCGAATCCTGCTCGGCAATGAAGCGCACGGAATGGGCAAGGATGTTGGTGTTCGACCGCAGCATGGACGCCGTCGATGCCGAGCCGGTGAACGACACCACGTCCTGCCCGCCGAGCCTGTCGAGCAGATCGCCGGTCGAGCCGGCAATGAACTGCACCGAGCCTTCCGGCAGCAATCCGGATTCCACGATCATCCGGAAACAGGCTTCTGCCAGGAAGGCGGTCGCCGAGGCCGGTTTTATGATGCTGGGCACGCCGGCGAGGAATGTCGGCGCAAGCTTTTCGAGCATGCCCCATACCGGGAAGTTGAACGCATTGATGTGCACGGCCACGCCCCGCAGCGGCGTCGCCACATGCTGGCCGATAAAACCGCCGGAGCGCGAAAGCGGCTCGACCGCCCCATCCACGAATATCCGGTCGTCCGGCAGTTCACGCCGGCCCTTGGAGGAGAAGACGAACAGCGTGCCGATGCCGCCATCGATGTCGATCAGCGAATCGGCCTTGGTCGCGCCAGTGTCGTAAGACAGCTCGTACAGCGCCTCGCGCCGCTCGTTGAGATACTGGGCCAGCGCCTTGAGAATATGCGCGCGGTCGTGGAAGGTCATCGCCCTCAGCGCCGGCCCGCCCACATTGCGGGCGTGATCGCCCATGGCCGCATAGTCGAGCCGCCCGCCGATCCTGGCGACCACACGGCCATCGACTGCGCTTTTCAGATCGCTCGTATCGCCGGAAGGCGCAATCCATTCGTCGCGCGCGAAGCTGTTCAAAGGGATAATGGACACGTCGAATTCCTTTCAAGAAATCTGAACGGCGCTACGCCACCCGCGCCGGAAGATGAGCGAAGCCCCGGAAGCGCACCCGCCCCGTGCGTTTCGGCGCGCCTGTCAGCCGATAGTTCGGGAACCGTTCCAGAAAGCGCGAGATGCCGATGCGCCCCTCCATCCGCGCCAGTGAAAAGCCGGCGCACAGATGAGGACCACCGGCGAATGCCAGGTGCTTGTTCGGTTTGCGCCCGATATCCAGGCGGTCGGGGTCTTCGAACTGCCGGGGGTCGCGGTTCGCCGCGCCGATGCACAAATGGATCGGCGTGCCGGGCTCGATCATCTGCCCATGGAACTCGACCGGTTCCACCGCCATCCGGTTGCCGAGCTGGTTGGGGCTCTGGAAGCGCAGGAACTCATCGACCGCGCTGTTGATAAGCTCCGGCTCTGCCTCCAGCCGCCGCTTTTCCTCCGGCCAGTCCAGAAGGGCATTGAGGCCATTACCTATAAGGTTGGTGGTGGTCTCGTGTCCGGCGTTGAGGATGAAGATGCAGTTTTGCAGCAGTTCCACCTCGCTCAACCCCTCCCCCTCATTGCCGCTGATGAGCCGCGTCAGAACATCGGTCGCCGGATCGCCTGGATTGCGACGCCGGTCGTCGGCGATGCCCTTCAGGAATGCCTTGAACTCCGTCACGGAGATGTTGCCGCGCTGGTGCTGCTCCTCGGTCAACACAGGTTCCAGCGCTCCCAGAATGGCCAGCGACCAATCGCGCAGCGGCCCGCGTTCCTCATGCGGTATGGCGAACATGTTGCCGATTACCTCGACCGGTATGGCCGCGGCGAAATCCTCGATCAGATCGACCTCGCCCTTGTCTTCCATCCGGTCTAGAAGATCGTCGACAAGCGCTACCAGACCCGGCTCCAGCGCGGCAAGCGCGCGCGGCGTCAGCGCCCCCATCATGATCTTGCGCACGCGGGTATGCAGCGGCGGATCGTTGAAGACGAGGCTCGTCGTGTGATGTTCGTAAAGCGGCGTATCGCCGAACTTCGGCAGGAACTCCTTCTTCTTGTCGGACGAGAAGGTCTTGGTGTCGCGGTAGATGCGGTCCAGGTCCTCGTGGCGCGAAAGCATTACCGAGCCATCGCCGAAGCGCTTCACCGGGGCGTGTTCCAGCAAGGCGTGATACCAGGGAAACGGGTCGTCCACGAAACCGGCCGGCAGCCGCGTCAGTTCGAAGCCTTCTGCCATCGCCGCGCTGTACCGCGCGGCGTTTTCAGCCATCTGAGCCATTCTTTTCCTCCCGGGCAGCTATTTCCTTTGGAAATGGCTGCCCCATCCAAGCAAGAGTTCGAACAAAGTTCGAGCGGGTGTGCCCGCGCCCAACATTCAAAGCATTATTGACCGACCGGCCGGTTTATGCAACTCTTTCCACACACCAGTCGCTTGGGAGAAGCGTAGATGGAGGGTTTGCAACTGTCCCCACAGGAGATCGCCGAAAAGAGCGCCGCCGCCATGTGGGCGCGCGATGACGCTTCGAAATGGCTCGGCGCCACGCTCGATGCGGTCGGACCGGGCACCGCCACCCTGTCGATGACGGTGCAAGAACATCACACCAATGGCCACGACATCTGCCACGGCGGCTTCATCTTCACCCTTGCCGACTCGGCCTTCGCCTTTGCCTGCAACTCCTACAACCAGATTGTGGTCGCCCAGCAGAACTCCGTCACCTATGTCGCTCCCGGACGTCTCGGCGACCGGTTGACGGCTGAAGCCCGCGAAGTCGCCCGCTTCGGGCGCTCCGGTATCTATGATGTGAGCGTGACCGATCAGGACGGAAGACTGATCGCCGAATTCCGCGGCAATTCACGGCAGATCGCCGGGCAGCATTTTCAGGACAGTTAGGGTCTGCGCCTGTTGGGAGGAACCATGAAAGATCTGACACCCAGGAAGGAAGAACTCGACCCGATCGAGACCGCCTCGCGCGACGAGATCGCCGCGCTGCAGCTCGTGCGGCTTAAATGGTCGGTCAAGCACGCCTATGAGAATGTCCCGCATTATCGAAAGAGCTTCGATGACGCCGGCGTCCATCCCGACGATCTGAAGCAGCTATCCGATCTTTCCAAATTCCCTTTCACGGTCAAGACGGACCTGCGCGATAATTATCCTTTCGGCATGTTCGCCGTGCCGCGCGAAAAGGTGGTGCGCGTCCACGCCTCCTCCGGCACCACCGGAAAGCCCACGGTCGTCGGTTACACGGCCAACGACATCAACGTGTGGGCGGACTGCGTGGCGCGCTCTATGCGCGCTTCGGGCACCCGGCCCGGCGACATCGTTCATATCGCCTATGGTTACGGGCTTTTCACCGGCGGCCTTGGGGCGCATTACGGCGCCGAGCGCCTCGGCTGCACGGTGGTGCCCGTCTCCGGCGGCATGACGGCGCGTCAGGTGACACTGATCGAGGATTTCGGCGCCAGCACGATCATGGTCACGCCCTCCTACATGCTCTCGATCCTGGACGAATACCACGCGCAGGGACGCGATCCCCGCCAGAGCCCGCTCCAGATCGGCATCTTCGGAGCCGAACCATGGACCAACGCCATGCGCCAGGAGATCGAGCAAGCCTTCGACATGCATGCCGTGGACATTTACGGCCTTTCGGAAGTGATGGGGCCGGGCGTGGCCAATGAGTGCGTGGAAACAAAGGACGGCCTGCACATCTGGGAGGATCATTTCTATCCCGAGATCATCGACCCGGAGACCGGAGAGCCCCTGCCCGATGGCGAAAAGGGCGAACTCGTCTTCACCTCGCTCACCAAGGAAGCCTTCCCCATCATCCGCTATCGCACGCGCGACCTGACGCGCCTTCTTCCAGGCACCGCGCGCTCCATGCGCCGCATGGAAAAGATCACCGGCCGCTCCGACGACATGATGATCCTGCGCGGCGTCAATGTGTTCCCCACGCAGATCGAAGAACAGATCCTGACCGTCGACGGCCTGGCGCCCCATTTCCAGATCGAGCTGACCCAGGAAGGCCGCATGGATGCCATGACCGTTCATGTGGAGACACTTTCGGCCGAGATCGCGGAAGAGCTCCGCGCCGCCGCCTGCCGCCAGCTCTGCGACCGCATCAAAGACGTCATCGGTGTCACCGTGCGCGTCAACGCAACGCCGCCCGGCGGCGTCGCCCGCAGCCAAGGCAAGGCCGTGCGCATCGTCGACAACCGGCGGAAAGGGTGAAGAGGATGTTTTCAAAGTCGGCGCTGCCCCTCGAATGCGGTGCATTCTGATGGCCCGCACGCGCGCCAAGGACTACGACGACAAGCGCGACGCCATCCTGCATGGCGCGGCCAGCGTCTTCGCGCGTGATGGCTACGACCGCGCCTCGATGGCCCAGCTCGCCGGCGAACTCGGCGTCTCCAAGGCCCTTCTGTACCACTACTACAATTCCAAGGAAGCGCTGCTCTACGACATCATCGCCAATCATCTGGAAGCCCTGGTGGAGGCGGTGGAGGCAGCCGACGATGAGGACCTCGCGCCCGACGAGCGGCTGGAAGCGCTGGTCACGGCCCTTCTGGAAGCCTATCGCGACGCAGACGACGAACATCGCGTGCAGCTTTCGGGCCTGCGCCTCCTGCCGGAGGCCGAGCAGGATGAGCTCAAGGCGATGGAACGCCGGCTGGTGGGGATGTTCGCCCACGCCGTGCACAAGCTGAATCCGGCCGCGTTCGACAGGTCCGCACTTCTCAAACCCGTTACCATGAGCCTGTTCGGCATGCTGAACTGGTTCTACATGTGGTTCCGCGACGGGCGCGGCATATCGCGGCGGGACTATGCCCGCCTGGCCACCCACATGCTGGTCAGCGGCGTCACCACGCTTGATCGGGCGCGGCTCGTCAAGCACGATTGACAAAGGCGGCGGCACCCGACGAACACCTTGCCCACCCCTCTCCGCCGTGGCATGAGCATGGCATGGACGTATCCAGCGATCGCGCAGCCGCAGCTCTCGAAGCACTCATCGCACGTCTGCATGGCCGTGGCCGCCTGCGGGTCTGGTCGCTGGTCATCACGCTGTTCGGCGACGCCATCCTGCCGCGCGGCGGCGAAGCGCCGCTGGCGCTGATCCAGGATGTCATGACCCGGCTCGGCATCGAAGCCGGCGCCGTGCGCACCGCCATGTCGCGCCTCGCCGCCGACCACTGGGTCGAGCGGGAGCGGCGGGGCCGCAATTCCTATTTCCGGCTCGATGCGCGCGGCCGCCACGCCTTCGACCTCGCCACCCGGCGCATCTACGCCGCCGGCCCGCCAGCCTGGGACGGCTCCTGGACCGTCGCCATCGCCACCGCCAGCCCAGCCGCGAACGCCGCCGCGGAACTCACAGAGAACGGCTTTCTGAAACTGGCCGACAACATCTTTCTCTGCCCTCGCGCACTGCCCGAACAGAACGGCCTGCGGGAAGTCCTTTCGGACATGCTCGTCATCCGCGGTTCGAGCGCCGAGCATCCCGAGCAGTTGCGCAACCTGTGGCCGTCACAGGACATCGCCAATGCCTATCGCGATCTTCTGAAATCGTGGATGCCTTACGCCTTCGAGCTGGAACAATCCTCCCCGCCGCCTGCGTTGGACGCAATGGCTGCCCGCACCTTGCTCATTCACGACTGGCGCCGCATCGTGCTGCGCGATCCCGGCCTGCCTGCCGCGCTCCTGCCCCGCAACTGGCCCGGCGAGGAAGCCCGTGCAATGGTCGCCGGCATCTATGGTAAGCTGGTCGCAAACAGCGAGCGCTGGCTGGACGAGGCGGGCCTGCCCGCCCAAACGAAGCGGGCAGCCTTCGCCGCCCGCTTCTGCGACATCAAACCGTAGCCGCAAAACCCAACAGCAGACCGCCCGTTATCATGCTGTTTCCGATGAAGGCGTTAACGTGCTCCACGCGCTCCGGCCCCTGGAACGACCAGAAATTATGGAACAGCACCGTAGCCAATACCATGAAGACGCAGAGCGCAGCGACGGCGGGGCCGAGCCCAATGCCCGCCGCAAAGGCCGCCCCGCCCGCAATTTGCGTGGCAATGGCGACTGCGAGACACAAGGTAGGCACGGGCAATCCCGTCTTTCGAACGATCTCCGTCAGAAACGCGAACGCCCTGATATTGCGCACGCCCGCAACCACGAAGGCGCCGCCTATCAGCAACCGCCCCAGCGCTGCGATCGTTTCAGTGTTTTCCAGCACGTCGTATCTCCTGTCGCGAATGCCCCGTATTCGGCTCGTCGGGCCCGGTTGCTTTACGATGACTGCTTGTCAGATGCCGGCATGAGGTCATGCCGCGATTGCTTCCACGGGATGGATCGTGCGGAAGGAGACGCAGAGCCTGTTCCAGATGTTGATCATCGACACGGCGACCGTCAGCTTGACCAGTTCCTCCTCCGAGAAATGCTCGCGCGCATGCGCGAATAGCGCATCCTCCACCGGTCCGTTCGAAAGCTTCGTCACCGCCTCCGTCCATTCGAACGCGGCGCGCTCCCGGTCGGTGAAAAGCGGCGATTCGCGCCAGGCGGCGACCAAATAGAGGCGCTGCTCGCTCTCCCCGTCGCGCCGGGCCTCCCGGCTGTGCATGTCCACGCAGAATGAGCAGCCATTGATCTGCGATGCCCGCAGCTTGATGAGATGCAGGAGGTTCTTCTCCAACCCCGATTGCTCCACGGCTTCGTTCAGCGCGACGACGGGCTTGAGGATCTCGGGCGCAGCTTTCCAGTAGTTGAGACGCGGTTGCATCGTCATTCCTTTCCGTTGGTTTGTGAAAATTCAGGGTCTTTGATGGCGCGCGACAAAGGCGCAGCCGAACTCGATGGCGCGCGGATCGGCATCCGCCTGATAGCCGGCGATCACGTCTGAAAGGCGTGTTTTGGCGAGTTCGTCGCGCCACGCCTTCTCGGCCCGCAGCATAGCGGCATTGATGCCGCAGGGCTTTCGATAAGCCGAAGGCTCCAGCGCACCAGGCCCGCGCTGCCTGATTTCGGCGCAACGAAATGCCGGCCGCGGACCCTCGATGGCGATCACTATGTCCAGCAGGCTGATACGCCCCGGCGATTTCGCCAGCCGGTAGCCGCCATGCGGGCCGGAAACCGACTCGAACACCCCCGCCGCCGCCAGCACCTTCAGGTGCTTGAGCAGATAGCTCGGCGAAAGCCCATGATATTCGGCCAGCGCCGAAGCCGGCAGCGTGCGGCCCTCCTCGAGGCCCGCAAGCAATGTGGCGCAATGGATTGCGGCTTCGACGCCCTCGCCGAGTTTCATGGCTTCACCTCATTCGCGGATAAAATATATCCTGGATATTCTGTATCTTCAATGAGGATGGCCATTCCTGCTGACAAGCTGCGCCACGCTCTCCAGAAACGGAAGACAGATCAGATGCTTGTCCGTAAATTGTCCTGACAGAAGCAAGGGACGCCCCGGGAGCGTGTCTTTACCGTTCAGGCATGGATCCTCGGGTCGGGCCCGAGGATGACGGACCTTTGAGGGATTTGGCCAATCGCCGGCGTTGATGACTGGAACCAACCTCCCCGCCTTCGTCATCCTCGGCCTTGAGCCGAGGATCCATGCCTGAACGGCCAATCATTCGCACCGTCCATCTGCCACCGCTCGCATCACCCATACGAAAAAGGCGCCCGCGCAAACGCAGACGCCTTGGCGAAGTAGCAAGCGGTCACCCTTACTCCAGCCCCTACTCCGCAGCAGCCTTCATGGGGTTGTTGGGATGCATCGTCCAGTTCGCATAATCGGCCGATACCGGCTGACCCGTGCGCTTGTCCAGTGCACCGGCGGCCAGCGAAACCATGTCGATGCAGTCCTCAACGGGACATACATTGACGCAGAGATTGCAGCCTACACACTCCTCCTCGATCACCTCAAATCGGCGAACGCCGTTCACCGTCGCCGTGATCGCCTGGTGCGAAGTGTCCTCGCAGGCGATATGGCAGCGCCCGCATTTGATGCACAGATCCTGGTCGATTCGCGCCTTGGTGACGTAGTTGAGGTTGAGATACTGCCAGTCCGTCACATTGGGTGTGGCCCGGCCGATGATGTCGTCCAGCGTGGCATGGCCCTTCGCGTCCATCCAGTTGGACAGCCCGGCAGCCATCTCCTCGACGATCTTGAACCCATAGGTCATCGCCGCAGTGCACACCTGCACCGTTCCGGCTCCCAGCGCCAGGAACTCCGCCGCATCCCGCCAGGTGGTGATGCCGCCGATCGCCGAGATCGGCAGCCCCGCCGTCTCCGAATCGCGAGCGATATCGGCCACCATGTGCATGGCGATCGGCTTGACCGCCGGCCCGCAATAGCCGCCATGAGAGCCCTTGCCGTCGATGGTGGGTTCAGGCGCGAAAGTATCGAGATTGACGGCGGTGATGGAGTTGATCGTGTTGATCAGCGACACCGCGTCCGTGCCGCCCGCATACGCCGCCCGGGCTGGTTTGCGCACATCGGTGATATTCGGGGTCAGCTTGGTGATGACGGGCATGCGCGTATTTTGTTTGCACCAGCGCACCACCATCTCGACATATTCAGGCACCTGGCCCACGGCCGAGCCCATGCCGCGCTCGCTCATGCCGTGCGGACAGCCGAAATTAAGTTCTATGCCGTCGGCCTCCGTCTCCTCGACCAGCGGCAGGATAGCCTTCCAGGCCTCCTCCTCGCACGGCACCATCAATGAGACGACAAGCGCCCGGTCGGGCCAGTTTTTCTTGACCTGCTTGATCTCGCGCAGGTTCACGTAAAGGTCCCGGTCGGTGATGAGCTCGATATTGTTGAGCCCCAGAAGCCGCCTGTCTGCGCCCCAGATCGCGCCGTAACGCGGACCGTTGACATTGACGACGGGAGGCCCCTCCTCACCCAGCGTCTTCCAAACCACGCCGCCCCAGCCCGCCTTGAAGGCACGCTCGACATTGTAGGCCTTGTCCGTGGGCGGCGCGGACGCCAGCCAGAAGGGATTGGGCGATTTGATTCCGAGAAAATTGCTGCGAATGTCGGCCATGGGTTTGCTCCTCAGCCCATCAATGCTTGATGGATGCTCTCCGCCGCGTCGCGCCCCTGCGCGACCGCGGATACGGTCAGATCGTCGCCGCCGGCGATGCAGTCGCCCCCAGCCCAGACTTTCGGCAGCGATGTGCGACCTTCGCCATCGATCCTTATGCGGCCACCCTCGAGCGCGATTGCGGCGCCGCTTCCATTGAGCGCCCCGGCCTCGAAGGATTGACCGATCGCCTTGAACACCTGGTCAGCTTTGAGCGTCAGCGTCTCGCCGGTCCCCTCGAGCCGGCCATCGGCAAGCCGCGTATATTCGAGCTCAATGCCTGTCACCTTGCCGTCCTCCGCATTCACCCGCTTCGGCAGCAGCCAATGCCTGATGATGACGCCCTTGGACGCCGCCAGGTCCTGTTCGTACACCGATGCGTTCATGTGCTCGCGCCCGCGGCGGTAGCAGATGGTCACTTCCTCGGCCCCCAAGAGTCGCGACTGTATGGCGGCGTCGATCGCGGTCATGCCGCCGCCGACGACGACGACGCGGCGGCCTATCGGCAGTTCCGAAAGGTCCTTCGCCTGCCGCAGCGTGGCGATATAATCGACGGCGTTGCCGACGCCATCAGCCTCCTCGCCTTCCGCCCGCAAGGCGTTGACGCCCGCCAGCCCCATGCCGAGGAAGACGGCGTCGTGTTCGGCCGCGAGCTGGCTCAGCGAAAAATCCCGCCCCAGCGCCTTGCCGTTGACGATCTCCACTCCGCCGATGGCCGTTACATAATCCACCTCGTGCTGGGCAAAATCCTGCGGCGTCTTATAGGCGGCGATACCGTACTCGTTCAGCCCGCCCGCCTTGGGCCGCGCCTCATAGATCGTGACGTCGTGGCCGTACATGGCCAGGCGATGTGCGCATGCAAGGCCCGCCGGCCCCGCACCCACCACAGCCACGCGCTTGCCTGTTGGCGCTCCTCTTTCGTAGAACTGCTTGCCCGCCATCATCGCCGCGTCGGTGGCGAAGCGCTGCAACTGCCCGATCTTGACGGGCTTGCCCTCCGCCTCCTCGCGCACGCAGACTTCCTCGCAAAGCGTCTCCGTCGGGCACACGCGGGCGCACATGCCGCCGAGAATGTTCTGGTCGAAGATGGTCTTCGCCGCGCCCAGCGCATTGCCGGTAGCAATTTCTCGGATGAACAGCGGTATGTCGATGGAGGTCGGGCATGCGTGCATGCAGGGCGCGTCGTAGCAGAAGTAGCACCGGTCGGCCTCGACCAGCGCTTCATGCCGGTCCAGCGGCGGATGCAGATCCGCGAAATTGTGCGAATAGTGCTCAGGCGAAAGGCGCCCCGGCACGATACCGTCAGCATATTGACGATCAGTCATTCCGTTCCCCTTGCTCTTCTTGTTGGGGAAAGGCTAGCGCAACTTTAATTTTTTATCAATCGGTCAAAATTTTTGCGAAGCCGGGAAAAACCGCCACCAGGGGCGGCCGTGGGCAAACAAGACGCCTGGGCGTCAGCGGAAGACCTGGAACGAGGAAATCTGGTCGTTGCGCTGATCGCCGACATAGGGCACGTCACGATTGTATTCGGTGCACCAACCGCCGAAGTTTTTGTGTTCGCAAACGGCGACGCCCGTCCAGCCAGTGATCCGGATCGAAGAAATGCGATCATTCCAGGCAGGCGGCACGAGCCAGCTTGCTTCACCGGGCCTGGCACAGAAGCTCGCCCCACGGAAATCCCTGTGCTCATAGAAACAGACCTGGCTGCGCGGGGGCCGCGGACGGTATCCGTCCCACCCGTCGTTCCAACCTGGGCCACCGCCCCAGCCGGGACCTTCCCAATCCGGCCTGCCACCACCAGGCCGCCTGCCGTCGATGCGGAAGGAAGAGATGGCGTCGTTCCGGTTCCCGAACAGTTCCACGACATCGTCGCGATACTCGTCGCACCAGCCGCCGAAATCGCGGTGCTCGCAGACGACAACTCGGGCTCCCCGCCCCACGCTGATGGAGGAGACGCGGTCGTTCCAGTCCCGGCTTACCAGCCGCGATGCCTGCCCCGTCCGTGCGCAGAAGTAGCGCCCCTGGAAGCCGCGATGCTCGAAGAAGCAGACGTCACCGGGCGCGGCAAAGGTGACATTCAGCGCCTGCGGTCGATCGCCTTGCCAGACGGCGGGCGCCGCCTCGGCGGCATTGAGGCAGCCAATGGTGGCAGCCAGGACTGCCGCAAGGACCGCAAGTCGGCGCAGCGGAATCAAATAGCTCATGAAATAGCTCCACACGATATATGCCCGCCGAACCAATGAGGCATCGACGCGCACACCGCCAGACAAATTCGATGTCAGCGTTATCGCCGACAATTCTATTCAAGCCCTGGCCGCTCACATACGCGGGGCACGTAGCGCCTGGTAGAATTGATAGGACGCTATCGCATCTTTGCGGCCCGGGCCGAGCTCCACCGCGTCCCTGTCGAGAGGCTAGCGCAACTTCGATTTTATCAATCGGTCAAATGTTGGAGTACCGTCGAACGAAAACGACCGCCCCGTTAGTCTTACTGTGTCATAAAACTGTTTTGGCAGCATGGACATCGTGGCAGCCGCCGCGCCAAGGCGTGGGCGAGCCTAATCCTGATGGTGGCGATGGAGTTGGTGACGTGGCGTTCGGGACGCAGCG
>NZ_JAOANW010000009.1 GCF_026162365.1 Nitratireductor luteus
TGAGCAGATATTTGCCCTTGATCTTGCCCTTCAGATAGAAGGCCAGCCGGCCCTTGGAATAGACCTCGTCATACTCGCCCGGACGCGCCACCTCGATGTTGTCGTCGCCCATGCGCTTGCCGATGGTCAGGTCGGCCAGCGCCACATAGAACCAGTCATTGTCGGGGATGTTGATGTCTCGGAAGAAGTTCAGCCCTCCGCTCTTCGACGGGCCGTTGACGGCGACATCGACCACATGGTCGCCCGCCGGCAGGATGCGTTGCACCACGAAGGCCTGATGGGGATCGACGGGAATCATCTCGCCGAACACCTCCACCGCATAGCCCGGCGGCACGTGCTGGCCGTGCACCGTCACCGCGCCGCCGCGCACCGGGATGTTGCGGAAAGCCGTGCGGTCCTCACCCATCCCCGGCGCCACCGCCTCCTCCTGCTTGTGCGAGGGAAAGTCGCGGCCGCTGCGGGCGATGGTGAACGGCTTCGTCTCGTCATAACGCCCCTTGGCGTCGTACACCCGCAGCACATAGGCGAAGTCGCTGTCCCCCTCGGCCGGCATGACCCAGCCGGCGGTGCCGTTGATGGCGACGGGGACGTTGGCGACGGGGCGCCCCGTTCCCTCCTCGCCCCGCCTGTAGATGCGGATCTCCGAGCGCTCGATGAAGGCCGGATAGTTGGCCGTGGCGAGGAAAGTGATCGCCTCGCCCGGCTTGTAGAGCCGCTCGATCGGCATGGTGGAGACGTTGAGGATCGTGCCGGCGTCAAGCCCGTCGAACTTCACCTGGATGTCGACCGCGCTCAAATCCAGATCCGCCTGCCGCTGCCGGTCGACCGGACGATCCGCCGGCTCCGCCTCGCCTGGGGCGAGCACCTTCGGCTCGGCACTCTTGTCCACCGTCTCCCCATCCACCTTGATCGTGAAAGGGATGGAGGGGGCATCGGCCGGCGTCTCATTTTCCGTGTTCTCGCCAACCGGCATGCCGCCGGTGGCACCGTTGTCGAGTGCCTTGCCGCGGATCTGGGTGGCGCAGTCGTCGGCCGTGCAGATAGCCTCCTCGGCGGAAGCCGGCGTACCGACGAAAGCCAATGCCATGAGCGCGCTGCCGGCCAGAAGAGGCGAGCGATGCCTGAGCGATGTCTGCGCAGTTGCCATGCCCGTGATCCCGATCATCGCTCTCATTGGACCGCCTCCACACGCATCTCGACTTCGAGCCGGTAGGCTCCCCCTCTCCTGCGCCAGCGGTCAGCGACGAGCCGCCTCATTTGCATGACCCGTTCGCCGGCAAACTTTCTGTCTGGATCGGCATAGAAGTACGTCACCCGCAGCACCGACTGCTCCTCGGCCAGGACGCCGACCAGCTGGTCGATGCCCTGATCCCACTCGGGCTTCAGCGCAGTGCTGCCGGCCTCGAAGGCATCGTCCGTCAGTTCCAGGCGCACCACCCGGCTGATCGAGGCGCCGAAATTGAGCTTGGTCATCTTGCCGGCCGTCAGGCGGACCACACGCGGGTTCTCCGTCGTCAGCCGGTAGCCGGTCGGCAGCGTGCGCGGGTCGAGCTTCATGATGAAGTTGGAGCCGATGCGGCTATCGGGCAGGTCCGCACAGGCCACGTGGAAGCGGCCATACGCGTCCGTCGTCACCAGCCAGCCCTTGACCGTGGCCAGCCGCACGCCGGCAAGACCGGGCTCGCCCTGGTCCTGGTAGCCATTGCGGTTCACATCGTCGAACACCTTGCCGATGATGTCGCCGCAGTCGAAGACCGGCTCGGCCAGGATCTCGACGACAGCCCGCGCCTCGTTCGACACGGTCCGGCCGGTCGGATCGGTGACGGTCGCCCGGTTCACGTGCTCGCCCGGTCCGGCGGAGCTAAGGGCAAGAAGCTGGAGCGAGATTTCGATCGTGCTGTCGGGTCCAAGCTGCAGACCTTCGAACACAATCCGTCTGCCATTGACGGCCGGCGTGACCTCGACGCCGTCAACCGCCGCCGAACCCTCCACATAGCGGAAGCCCGACGGCATGACGTCTGTGACCGTCACCGTGCCCACATTGCTCGTCGAGCTGTTTTCCACCCGGATCAGGTAGGGCACCTTCTCGCCGCGCCTGACCCGACGCAGCAGCGCCTGCTTGGTGATGACAACGGATGTTGGCTCCGCTGCAGGCAGCGAGATCACCGAGACGGCTTCGGGCGACGTGATCGTCTCACCATTGGCCAGCAAGCTGCTGGCCGTCGCGGCGTTCGCCACGGCATCCACCGCCCCGGCCGCATTGTCGATGTCCTCTTGCGACAGCGAGTAGCGAGCCGTGAACTCCTGCGTCTGCCCCGGCGCCAGCGTCACCAAGCTCGGAGCAAAGGGGGACAAAGTGCCGGAGCCCGGCGTGCCGGCGAATGTCGGTCCCGGATCCTCCAGCGTCACCTCGGGCAGCGTCACATTGCCCGTATTGGTCACCGTCAAGGTGTAGTCGATCGTCTCCCCGGCATCGGTGAAACCGTTGCCATTGGTGTCCTGCAGCGTTCCCGTCTTCTCCAGTTCGAGCTTCGGATCCTGCCCAAGCTCGACGATTGTCGGATCATCCGGATTGCCGTCGCCGTCGGGATCGACATCAGCCGTGTCGGTCGGATCGTCCGACGTGTCGGTTACGGAGTCGCCGTTCGGGTCAATGCCTTGCGCGGTGGCGACATTGACCACCGAGCCGGCGTCGATGTCGGCCTGCGTGACCACATAGCGCGCCGCAAAGGTCGTCGAATCCGACGCTCCCGGTGCCAGGGAGGGCAATGGTCCACCACTGACCGGCGCTTTCTCGTCGCTGATCGTAATGTTGGTGAGCGTGACCTGTCCGGTATTCGTCACCGTGAAGGCGTAATCGATCGCCTCGTCGACATCGGCGAACCCATTGCCGTTGGCATCATTCAGAGAGCCGGTCTTCTCCACCGACAGGCCCGACGTCTGCTCCGGCGGCACCGTCACCGTGTCGGGTGGGCTGGTGATCTCCGGACCCGAGGGCGGCGTGCCGGTGCCCGTCGCCGTGTTGGTGACCGAGCCGGCGTCGATGTCGGCCTGTGTCGGCGTGTAGGTCGCCGTGAAGGTGAAGGTGCCGCCCTGCGCCAATGTCTGCGGTCCCTGGTCGACGGTGACCAACGGGTCGTCGACCATGACGTCGGTCAGAGTCACATTGCCGGTGTTGGTGACGAGGAACGAATAGCTGATGGTCTCGCCGAGATCGAGCAGGCCGTCGCCGTTGAGATCGTTCAGCGTGCCCGTCTTCTCAATCGTGATGCCGGGCGTCTGGTCCGGCGGCACCGTCACAGTATCGGGCGGGCTCTCCGGCGTGTCGCCGTCCGGCGTCGTGCCGGTCGCTGTCGCCGTGTTCTCCACCGAGCCGGCATCGATGTCGGCCTGCGTCGGCGTATAAGTCGCCGTGAAGGTGAAGGACGCACCAGGAGCCAATGTCTGCGGTCCCTGGTCGATCGTCACCAGCGGATCGTTCACAGTGACGTCGGTCAGCGTCACATTGCCAGTATTGGTGACCAGGAATGAGTAGCTGATGGTCTCGCCCGGATCGATCAGGTCGTCGCCGTCGAGATCGTTCAGCGTGCCCGTCTTTTCGATGGTCAGGCCGGGCGTCTGGTCCGGCGGCACCGTCACGCTGTCGGGCGGGCTTTCGGTCGTATTCCCGCCGGGGTCGGTACCGGTGGCCCTTGCCGTGTTGGTGACCGAACCGTTGTCGATGTCGCTTTGGTTCGGCGCGTAGGTTGCGGTGAAGGTGAAGCTGCCGCCCGGCGTCAGCGTCTGCGGGCCCTGATCGACCGTCACCAGCGGATCGTTGACGGTGACATTGCTCAGCGTCACCGTGCCGGTATTGGTGACCAAGAACGAATAGCTGATCGTTTCGCCGAGATCGATGAGCCCGTCGCCGTCGCTGTCATTCAGCGTGCCGGTCTTCTCGATGGTCAAACCAGGGGTCTGGTCCGGTGGCACCGTCACGCTATCGGGCGGGCTTTCGGTGGTGTTGCCGCCCGGATCGGTACCGGTGCCTGTCGCCGTGTTGGTGACCGAGCCGGCATCGATGTCGGCCTGCGTCGGCGTGTAGGTCGCCGTGAAGGTGAAGCTGCCGCCCGGCTCCAGCGTCTGCGGGTCTTCGTTCACCGTCACCAGCGGGTCGTTCACAGTGACGTCGGTCAGCGTCACATTGCCGGTGTTGGTGACCAGGAACGAATAGCTGATCGTCTCGCCCGGATCGAGTAATCCGTCGCCGTCGAGATCGTTCAGCGTACCCGTCTTCTCAATGGTCATCGCAGGAGCGGCCTGCGCGTCGGTGTCGATCGCCGTGTTGTTGCGCGTGTCGGTGTCCGGCACGTCCGCCGGGCTGGCGACGGTCGCGGTGTTCACCAGGTCGCCGGTGAAATCCGCCGGCACGTCGATGGTGAGCGTGAAGGTGACGGAGCCGCCGGCCGGCAGGTTCACCGGCACGTCGGTGATCGCGCCCGTGCCGCTGGCCACGGTGCAGGTGGCACCCTCGGTCTCGGTACCGCAGGTCCAACTCGCCTCCGTGATGCCCGCCGGCAGCGCATCGTTCACCAGCGCGCCCTGCACGCCAAAGGGGCCGTTGTTGCTAACGACGATGTCGTAGACGGTCCGTCCGCCCGCGGTGTAGGTGTCGGTGTTGTCCGTCTTGGTGATCGCCGTATCGGCGGCGAATGTAAGCGCCGTGTTGACGCACTTGGCGCCGTCATTGCCGACCGAGTTCGGGGAGTCAGAGATCAGCGTCACCTCGCCCGTGGTCAGGTCGAACCGGTAGAAGCCACCGGTGTTTTTGGCACCGAACACGCCGTTGGTGGCGCCAAACAAGGCACCGAAACCCATGACAGCCTGCGGATCGCCGATCTCCGTCACCTGGCCGGTGGCCGGATCAATGGAGTAGAACTGCCCCGTGAGGTGAGACTGCGAATAGAGCAGGCCGTTATGCCAGGCGAGGTCGACGCCGAGCGGGCCGCCGGAAAGGGGGATGGCCGTGGCCGTCCGCGTGCTCAGGTCAATCCGGAACAAAGTACCGCTGTTGGAGGTGGGCGAGTAGACATAGTAGGCGCCGTCCGGCCCGATCTCGCCGGCCTGATACGGCGCGCTATTGGCGGGAGACGTGACACCTACGTTGATTCCGCCGCCCAAAACGTTGCCGAGATCCTGGGCCGATCCATCCGGCAGGATGCGCAGAAGCCTGACACCGCTGCCGTTCCACGTAAGGCCGTAGACAAAGTTGTCGAGCGGGTTATACCCAGCCGCATTATAGGTGAAACTCGTCGAGCCTTGCGTATTGTAGATGAACGGATTGCTCGACGAGTCGAACTGGATCAGCGTCGTCGGGGCACCGATGCTCGGATGCTGCATAAGATACATGTCGCTCGTGCACGAGCCGAAATCCGGCGGCGTTTGCGCCCGCGCCTCGGAATTCCCTCCGGTCAGCAGGAGGAACCCGGCGATCAATCCCGCAACAGTATTTTTGAAGAATCGCGGAGCAAGACCCGCCGCCGCCGACAGCGAAGCAATAATATGCATGAAAGTCCCCTCGGCTTTGCAATCGCCCGATGGCCGAGTCGCCTTTCGCTATGTACCCCCACCCCTATACAGCCGGCCTCCCCAGACCGGCTGAGCCACCCAACGATCAAAGCGACGGCCCCTCAAACACCGGACGGTTCATTTGTCTTACGCAGGACAACGCCGTATTTTGCCTTGGTGCGTATTCTCCCTCCGGAAAAACAATCACAGTATCCCCAAGCATTGTCGCACGATGTCATCTACTAATTCTGCTCATATCAGCGATTGTCTTACGTTGTCAACGTATTCCGATAAGGACCTAGCCAGCGGGTCGTGCGATATTGCAAGCCTGAAGCGTATCCTTGCGGCTTCGAACAGTCGGCAACCCATAATGCCCCGTTTTGTATGTGCCTTTAGAGCGGGTCAGCCGGCGGAGCTGGCCGGGACTATCACTTCGGGGTTGCCGTCGGCCGGCAGGCGTGCCACCAAAGCGTTGTCACATGTCCAACGCGAGCTAATCGTCAGAATGACGACGCAACGTGAAATTGCCCGGCGCGCCAAGACCTCGCTCAAGACGGTGTCGCGCGTCATCAACCGCGATCCGCTGGTCAACGCCAAGACCCGGGCGCGGATCGAGGCCATTGTCGCTGAGCTAAGGTACGAACCCTCCCAGGCGGCGCGCATGATGCGTTCGCAGCGCAGCAACATCATCGGCTTCCTGGCGGACCAGGTCGCCACATCGGCCTCCTCAATCGATCTCGTCCGCGGAGCCCAGGATGCGGCTTGGGAGTGCGGTAAGCAGATGATGCTGTTCAATATCGTGCGCGGGACACCGAGCCAGGACCTGGCCGATGCGCAGCTCGCCGCATTCCGCGCGGAAGCAGTCATCTACGCGGCGGTCTATCACCAACCGGTCGAACTGCCGCCTTCGGCCGTCCCCCGGGTGCTGCTCAACTGCTTTGACCCCGGAGGCGGCCAGCATGCGATCGTACCGGACGATTACCAGCTCGCGGCAACGCTTATGGACGAAGTACTCGACCGCGGGTACCGGCGCCCGGCCTTTCTCAATCTGAACCGGGCGATCGTCGCGGCGGGGCTGCGCGCCGCCGGCATCACCGATGCGGCGCACAAGCGCGGTCTCGACATGACTGGCCGTATTCATGAGGTCGTGGTCGGACCCGAGCATCACGGCCAGCCGCAGTTCATCGCCGACAAGATCGTTCCGGAGCTGATGTCGGCACCCTCCGAAAGCCGGCCAGACGTGCTCATCTGCGCCCAGGACATTCTTGCAATGGACGTCTACTTCGTCCTGTCAGAGCTTCGTCTTAAGGTCAGTCAGCACGTTGCTGTCGCCAGCTTCGACAATCGCGAGCCGATCGCCAGCCTCTTGAAACCGGGGCTCTCCACGATGGAACTGCCCTATTACGAGATGGGGCGCGCGGCGATGCTCGCCGCCATCAATCCGCCTCCCGCGCCGGAGACGGTGCGGCTCCCCGGAAGATTCATAGAGCGCGGCTCGCTTCAACCTTTCCACACGCTTGCAATTCACCGAACGGGCAGCACTCCCAATGCCTAGAGGTCTGCCTTTGACAACGTGCGTGGCTAGCTAATGCCTCACATTGTCATAGGACAACGTTTTCGGAGGAGACAAAGATGAAGCATGCCCTTTATGCTGGGGTGGCTCTGGCCGTCTGCATGACATCCCCGTACGCCTCGGCAGGCCAACTCACGACCTGGGTCATCGACGGAGACAGTGAAAAGTCCTATTTCACCCAACTCGAAGAGACCTTCAACGCCAAATACGGCACCGAGGGCATCACCGTCGATGTGGTGCCGATCCCGAGCTACAACGAGGCCATCCAGGCCGCGACCCTGTCGGGCGACCTGCCGGACGTGATCATGCTCGATGGTCCCAACATGGCGTCCGCCGCCTGGGCAGGAACCATCCAGCCGATCGGCGACATTCTCGATCCGGAAATCCTCGAGGACCTTTTGCCTGCCGTTAAGGCGCAGGGCACCTACGGCCCGGACCAGCAGCTCTATTTCGTCAGCCCCTACGATTCCGGCACCATCCTGTGGGGCAACACGGCGCTGCTCGAAAAGGCGGGCGTGCGGATCCCAACTTCCGTCGAGGACGCATGGACTCGCGAGGAAATGCGCGATGCGCTGGAGAAGCTTGCCGCACTGCCGGAAGTCGAGTGGCCGCTCGACGTCAAGATGCACTATGGCGCCGGCGAGTGGATGACCTATGGCTTTGCGCCCTTCGCCCAATCCAACGGCGGCGACATCATCGATCGCGAAACCTGGATTGCCGACGACACCATCAACTCCAGGTCCAATATCGAAACACTGACCGAACTGCAAAACTGGAACAAGAACGGCTGGATCGTTCCCGCCAGTGCCGGCGACAACAAGTTCTACGGCGAAAAGACCGCGGCTCTCTCCTGGGTCGGCAACTGGATGTGGCCTGCCCACCGCGAGAGCCTGGGCGACGATCTCGTTCTGATCCCGCCGCCGGCCTTCGGTGAAGCCGGCCCAATCTCGGCCAATGGCAGCTGGGGCTGGGCGGTCCCGGCCTCCTCGACCAATCTCGAAGATATCAAGGTGTTCCTCAACTACGCTATGTCCGGCGAACAGGTCGCGGCCTATGCCGATATCACCGGCTATGTCCCCTCCCGCGCCTCGGCTATTCCCCTGTCGAAAACCTATCGTGAAGGCGGCGCGGGCGAAATCTTCGCAAAGCTGGCCGAATGCTGCGGCGTGGTTCGTCCGGTGCACCCCGCCTATCCGGTCATAACCAATGCCTGGGCGACGGCCGTGGTCAACATCCTTTCGGGCGACGTCGACGTGAAGACCGAGCTCGACCGTGCGGCCCAGACCATCGATCAGGATATTGCCGATAACGACGGTTATCCGCCCTTCGGGCAGTAATCGGCGCCTGACGCAGACCTCGTCTTGGCGCCGACCAACCAGCTCTTTTGCCTCTCTCGTTTGTGCGGAAGAATCGGGAGGGAGTACAGCGGCCCGCAACGCCATCACCTCCTCGGTCCTCCGTTCAAGTGCCGAGAGCCACGATTGAGTCAAGACACGGGCCAGGAATGGCCGGGGGAGAAATCCATGGGAATCAGGACAAGCGGAAAGACACAGGAATGGGCCATGCTGCTTCCCGCGCTGTTCTTCATTACCGTGCTCATCATCGGCCCGTTTCTGCTCTCCGTCTGGTTCTCCTTTACCGATCAGCGACTGGTGCCGCGCCCGATCCCGACCAAGTTCATCGGCACCACCAACTACGAGCGAATGTTTGCCGATCCGCTATTCTGGCAGGCGATCTGGAACACCGTATTCTTCGCGGTGATCGTGACGCCGGTTCAGCTGTCCATGTCGCTCGGCGCGGCGCTGATCCTCAATTCAGCCGTTCCCTTCCGTGGCTTTTTCCGCTCGGTGGCCATCCTGCCTCTGTTGCTTCCGATGACGGTCATTGTCTCCATCTGGGCGGTACTGTTCCGCATCCCCTCAGGCCCGTTCAATGCCGTCTATCAGTGGTTCGCCGGGCAAGGGAATTATGTCGATTTTCTTGGCAATCCTTCCGTCGCCATGCTCTCGATCGTGGCGCTTTCGGCCTGGGCGACCTTCCCCTATCAGATGTTGATCTATCTCGCGGGCCTGCAGGAGATTCCGCAGGATCTTTATGAAGCCGCCAAGCTCGACGGGGCCAGGGCCTGGCACCGTTTCCGCTACGTCACCTGGCCGGGCCTGCGTAACGTCAATATCTTCCTGCTCATCATCACCACCGTGGGTGCGCTCAAGCTCTTCACCCAGGTCGACATCCTGACCAAGGGCGGCCCCAATGGCGCCACGACGACTATCATCCATTATCTCTTCAAGCGGGGCTACGCGAACCAGAAGGTTGGCTATGCCTCGGCCGTCGCTGTCTTCTTCTTCCTCGCGGTCACTGCCATAGCGCTCTTCCAGCGCCGTGTTCTCAAGAACGAGGGAGAAGCATAATGCGCATTCCCCGTGATGTCGTACTGCCATCGCTGTTTGCCGTTATCCTGGCGATGGGCGTGCTCTTGCCGCTGATGATGACCCTCACCATCAGCCTCAATCCCAACGAGCAGGACATCATGGTCTCCATGGGGGCCGTCCGCTCGTTCATCCCTCAGGTATTTTCGCTCCAGAACTATATCGAGGTATGGACTGACCCGGTGCACCCGTTCGCCCGTTACCTCGCCAACACCGCGCTCATAACTTTCTCCACGCTGGCACTCTCGATCCTGTTCAACTCGATGGCCGCCTTCGTATTGGCCCAAGGTACGCTACCCATCCGCAAGCCGGTGATGATCCTAGTCCTTGCAACCTTGGCCGTGCCCGGCGAGAGCCTGGTGCTGCCACAGTTGATGATGGCGGGCTGGGCCGGCATCGTTGACAGCTACGAGGTGCAGATCATGCCGGGCGTTGCCAACGCCATGTCGATCTTCCTCTTTTTCCAGTTCTTTTCGCGGCTGCCCAAAGAGCTGATCGAGGCGGCCCGCATTGATGGGTTCTCCTTTTTTCAGGTCTACAGGTATGTGGCCATGCCGCTCTCGAAGCCGGTGATCTCGGCAATCGCGGTGCTGCAGTTTCTCGAAATCTGGAACGCCTATCTCTGGCCCGTCATGGTGACCCGCGGCCCTGAATACCGTCCGCTTTCGGTCGCCATGTCCGCCTACTTCGGCACCAACCAAGCCGCTTGGGGCAACATCATGGCCTTTGCCGTATCCATGGCTGTCCCCGTCATCCTCTTCTTCCTTATCCTCCAGCGCCAGTTCATCGCCTCGGTGATGAGTTCGGGCATCAAGGGTTAAGCCAACACCATGACCGAGAAATACCGTTCCGATCTGCACTTCACGCCTCGCGCCGGCTGGATGAACGACCCAAATGGCTTGATCCGCATCGACGGCGTCTGGCACCTGTTCTTCCAGCACGATCCGAACAGCACCAGCCACGGCCCGATGCACTGGGGTCATGCCACCAGCACGAATCTCGTGCACTGGGCCGAGCAGCCCGTGGCACTCTATCCTACTGAACTTGGCACCTGCTATTCCGGCAGCGCGGTTGAAACCGCGGACGGTGAAATCAAGCTGTTCTACACGGCCCACAGTCGTACCTCGGAAGGCGACGACTACGAGGTGCAGTGCCTCGTCCATGCGGACCGTTCACTGTCTTTCTACCACGCAGAGCCGGCAAACCCTGTCGTCGCTAATCCCGGCCTCATCGTCTTCCGTGATCCCAAGGTCATCTGGCATGAACCGACCGGGCGCTGGATCATGCTGATCACGGAAGGCCAATCGATCGGCTTTTGCGGCTCCACCGATCTCAAGAGCTGGACGTACCTTTCCAGCTTCGGCGATGGTCACGGTCGCCACGGCTCCGGCCCCTGGGAATGTCCCGACCTGATGCCATTGACCGCGCCGAACGGCGACACCGTCTGGGTGCTGCTCGTCGGCCTCAACACCGGCAGCTATGCTCCGGGGTCGGGTACGCAATACTTTCTGGGCCAGTTCAACGGTACGGCGTTTACCAACGCCAATCCGCCCGAAACCGAACTCTGGCTCGACTATGGCCGCGATTATTATGCGGCGCAGACCTTTTTCGAACGCGGCGGCACCGATAAGCCCAGTGTCATGGCTTGGGCGAGCAACTGGCTCTATGCCAGGCAGACCCCGACGACGGCCTTCCGCGGCGTCATGTCCCTGCCGCGTGAACTGCGGTTGGTCGAAAGCCCGGATGGCCTTCGGGTCGCCGCCCGCGCGCCACTGGCCGCATGGCAGGCTTTCGGCGCCGCCGACCGTCCCGGCACCAGCCGCTCGGACCACAAGGCCGATCTCGCCGTCGGTGAGGAACTGGCCATCACACTTTTCGGTGAAGATCAGCCGCATTTCATCGCAAGGCGTACAGCAATCCATCGCGGCACGCTCCGCACGATGCGCGGCCCAGTACCTGGCATGCAGCAGTTCGCGCATGACTATGCGGTCGATTTCGCCTGGCCCGAAAGCGGTGCGTTGGACATCACGATCTTTATCGACCGTGGCCTTGTCGAACTCAGCGCCGCCGATGGCCTGGTCTGGATCACCAATCTCTTCTACCCCGCCAATCCTGATTGCTGCGGCGTTACGCGGCCGAGCAGAGTTGACCGCACTTTTGCGGTCAAAGGAACAGCGAGTCGTCGTACTGCGCGATACCGGTCAGGACGATCTGGTCGGCCTCCCCGTCGAGGGTGAGGACCAGTGACCCGAAAAGACTATTGTGGTCAGCGACCTTTGCTGCGCCCAGGTCGATTGCGTCGGTGCCGATCTCGAAATCGAAGATCATCGTGTGATCGCGGCGGCCGTCGTTGGTCTCCGCGCCGAAGAAGAAGATGTCGGAACCTTCGCCGCCCCAGACGCGGTCGAGCGCGCCGCCACCGGCGGAGATCACGTCGTTGCCGCTCCCACCGTTGATCCAGTCGCTGCCGCGGCCCGCACGCAGCACGTCGGCACCCGCGCCGCCTTCGATCCGATCGAGCCGATCGCTCCCGACGATCACATCGTTGCCGCCGCGGCCATCGAAGCGCAGCGCACCTGTGGCCCCCTCCCAAGGCATCGGCGACCGCCTTCCTAGCGTCCATGAAGGGGCCGCGCGCCGGCTACGGCGACGTGCAGCCCTTGCGAGTCCTCGCCGCCTTGCGCAGTTTCGCTTCTTCCCGTGTCCTCTTCTTTCTTTTCGACGTTCCTTTCGCACCGATCTTCGTGATCATCCTCTATTTCATCCATCCGGTGCCTTTTTTTGTGACGCTCGTGGGTGCGGCGGTGCTGCTGATGATTGCCGTCATCAACCAGATCGCCACCGTCAGAAGCGGCGCCCAGGCGGCGGAAACGACGGTGGGCGCGATGAACGCCGCACAAGTCTTCGTGCGCAATTTCGAGACCATCAAGGCGCTCGGCATGCTTTCCAACGTCACCGAAAACTGGGGAGGACGGTGTGCCGAATCCCTGCGGGCGACCGACCGGCTGGCGCGCACCAACTCCTTCTATAGCGGCCTGTCGCGGATACTGCGCATGGTACTGCAGATGTCGATTCTCGGCATAGGCGCCTATCTCGTTATCCAGGGCGAGATGACCGCGGGAATGATCTTCGCCTCCTCGATCATTTCCGGCCGCGCCCTGCAGCCGCTCGACCAGATCATCGGTGCCTGGCGCCAGATCGTGGAAAGCTACGGCGCATGTCGCCGGCTGAAAACGATCGCCCGCGAAGCACGGCACGCCGGCCATGAAGGCATCGTGCTGCCTTCGCCCGACGGCTCGCTCGCTGTCGAGCAACTCGTCTATTCCTTGCCCGACTCGGACGCCGGCGCACCGCCGCTCATCAAGCGTGTGAGTTTCGCGCTTGAGCCCGGCCAGTCGCTCGCTCTCATCGGGCCGAGCCGGGCCGGCAAATCGACTCTGGCGCGCCTGTTCGTCGGCGCCATTGAGCCGCGTTCGGGCGTCGTGCGTATCGACGGTTCCGATCTCCGCAACTGGAATTCGGACGCGCTCGGCAAGCATATTGGCTATCTCTCGCAGGAGGTGGAGCTATTCCCCGGAACGATCGCGGAGAACATTGCGCGCTTCGACCCCGATGCCGACGACGCGGCGATCATCGAAGCGGCCCGGCGGGCGCACGCCCATGAGCTTATTCTGGGCCAGAAGAAGGGCTATGCCACGGATATCGGGCCAGGCGGCACGCGTCTTTCGGGCGGGGAGCGGCAACGCATCGGCCTCGCGCGTGCCTTTTACGGCGACTCGAAGCTGCTCGTGCTCGACGAGCCCAATTCCAATCTGGATGCGGGAGGCGAAGCCGCTCTCGAAAAGGCGCTTGCGGAGGCCAAGGCCCGCGGCGCGACGGTGATCATGATCACCCACAAGATCGCCATCGCCGCGCGCTGCGACCGCATGCTGCTCCTGCAGGACGGTCAGGTCGAATTGTTTGGGACCTCGCAGGACGTCATCCAACGGTTGAGCCAGGGTATCCAGAGAATACAGCCGGCCAACACGGCCCAGCCTGCCCCGCAGGCGAAAACGGGAGATGGGCCGACCAGGCCGACGGCCTCCTTCGCCAAAGAGGCGAGGGTCGAGGCCAGTGGTTCCCCGATCCGGCGGCTATGATAAATGCGACGCCGCTACATATCGATGCCGATCCCGCGCTGCCGCCCAAAGGTCCATTCTATGCCGCCGGTGGTTCGGATATGGGCGCTGATGGTCTGGCCGATCCGCTTTTCCAGCATCGGCTCCCAAGGCACGAGATGGAGCTGGTGCCCGTCGTCGAGCATGGCGTAGCGGCCGCTGGCGAGATTGGCGGCGCCGACGAGCTTGCCGCGCGCTTCGTCGCCGATTTCCATGGCTGTGAAAATGCGGTCCCTGGCGTTGGCCATCTCGCGGCCGATGCGCTCCACTTCCTGTCGTTCCAGCGCGCGACGCATGCCCCGCGGGAACGTGATGACGCCGCTTGCGGCATCGCGCGTCGCTATCCCCATGTCAACGAGTTTGAAGGCGCGCCTATCAAGCGCCCGGTCGATCTCCCGGCCGAAGCCGCTGGGCGCGAGCCTGGTCTTGTCGGGTGAGGCAAGCTCGCGGTCGAGCCAGGTGGCGCCGTCGCTGCCAATCTGCGCTTCGAGATCGACAGCGGACAGCGTGCGGACGGTGAAGTCCTTGCCCCTGTTGCGCGCGTCATAGGCTATGCCGCGCTCGGGCAGGTCGGGCGGAACCTTCCAATGGTTCTCGTCGATGCGCTCGACATGGCCGGCCCGGCGCAGCGCTTCCAGGCGGCGGACATGGGAGCGGACGAAGGCGTCGGGATCGCCGCCCATGCGTTCGATCTTGTCGCGTGCTTGTTCTCGATGACGGCTCGGCCGGTAGAGGCCGCTCTCATCGGCTGCATCACGGATGTTGATGTCGGCGGGTCTGGGCTCGGTCTTGGCCTGGACCGGCTCCAGGGCGACGATGTGGCCTTTGCCGATGTCGTTGAGCTTTGCTGCGCCGGCCATCTCCACATAATGGACGCGGCCGTCGACCCCGTCGATGACGACATGCAGCCGGTCGCTCATCTCGTCGCCGGCCAGCCCCTTGGCCAGCACGCGGCCGATGATCGAGTCCTTGATGCTTGCCCCATGCATCGCGTAGCTGCCTGGCGAGCGCTCCTCGGAAAGGTTGTGCGCCTTTACAGCCCGGTGCATGGTCTTGATGATGTCGTTGCGGATGCCGAAGTCTCTCAAAGTCTTCTCGGCGTTGTCGGACAGCGACCATTGTCCGGGCTCGATTTCTTCGGCCAGTCCCATGCGCTCCAGCTTGCGCACCCGGTCGATCAGCAGATAGCGGTTGGCGCGGAGGGTGAAGCTGTCGCTGGCATTGGGATTGAGATCGATCAGGCCTTGGTCCCGCTGCTCGGCGATCAGCATGCGGTCGAGCCGGGTCAGCCGGTCGGCATCGACTTCCCTGGCGAGCTTTTGAGCGACCTCCCGCTCGCTCTGCGGGCCGAGCTCCAGCGTCAGCCGTTCCGATGCCCGGTGGCGGATGCCGTGGGCGATGTAGTTGCCGGCGATGTTGAGGGTCTTGCCGTCATCGGTGATGCCGCGCACCAGGATATGGGTGTGCGGATGACCGGTGTTGTGGTGGTTGATCGCCACCCAGTCGAGCCGCGTGTCGAGGTCGTCTTCTATTCTAGCCATCAGGTCACGGGTAAAGCCGCGCAGATCATTGAGCTCGGCGGCATCCTCCGGCGCAACGATGAAGCGGAACTGATGTCGGTCCGCGCGCCCGCGTTCGATGAAGGCCTTGCCGTCGGCCGCGTCCTCGAAAACCGAATACACGCGGCCCTTCTCACCGTCCCGGGTCACGCCGTCGCGTTCGAGATAGCGCAGATGCGCATCGACCGCTTTGGCACCGGTGACGAAGCTGCGGCCGCTGCGCCCTGCATTCAGCTTCACGACACGGGCCTTCACGACCACGCGGCGTGAGCGAAAGCGCATCCCGCCTTCGTATCGTTTCCAGCCGCTGCCTTCTTTGGGAAACGATGCCGCCAATTTGGCGCCGCGGCCGCGGGCATTGAACCGGCCGCTCTCCCTTCCGGCCGACCGCCCGATCCGGCGCGGATCGCCGCCCGCCTTGCGCACCGCCATTTCCACCTGGCGGCGGAACGAGTTTCCGCCCGACTTGCCGCCGCGGCCCCGGCTGCGCGACGGTCCCGGCCGGATCTGGAAAAGGTCATCGAAATCGTCTGCCATGAGAGCTGACATGGACCGACGATTCCGGGCGTTCAAGGGTGAAAACCGCGTGATCGCAGGTGGGCGGACATAAAGGCAGGGAGGGCGTAGCTACCTGGATTCCGCCTCTCAACGGCACCATGTCAAGCCATTGAAACCACGAAGAAATCTGACCCGCTGGCACCAGCCCACCTCCTGATGGTGCCAGCATGGCGCCAACCGGAGGCACAAAAAACAATGTGCAGACAATGGCTTAACGACCAGCGGGAGGGCGAACCCCGGTTCGCTTTATCTTGCTCTCCGCCGCCCCAAACCCTTCTCCCGCTCCAAACCACGCTGTCTGCTGGATCATGCTGGCGCTCATTTCTGCTACGGGAACCGCAGCCAGATTGCCCGGCCGATGACCAGCGACCGGTCCACCGGCCCGAAGTACCGCCCATCAAAGGAATCCGGATGGGCCTGCAGCACGAAAATCTGATCCTCGCGAAGCACCCTGCATCCCTGCCAGGCGGGCATTGTCCGCCCCAATCGATCCTCGTTTCTGGCCACCGCAACGGTCACGCCATCGAGCAGAATCTCCCGCTTCCGGCGGCAGATTTCGTCGCTGCCGACGGCGACGATGCGCTTGATCAGCGGCATACCGGGCGGCACATAGCGCCGCGTTTCGACAAGGTTTCGGACGCGGTCGGGTACGATCATCAGCACGAAATCGCCCCGCCCGACAGGCGCATCATCGATCCAGTAGAAGCCGATCCGGGCGCTCGCCGAGCCGTTGTAGATCAGCTTCGTCGGCAGCTCCGCGATGCTTGCTGCGGCCAGCGCGAGCATCGAGACGGCCGTGGCTGAAATCGTGACGAGCCTCATCGGCGCAGCCTTTTCGCGGCCAGATGGGCCGCGTGCTGATCACGGGAATAGGCGCGGATATCCCGTCCGGTCGCGAGGCGAACATGAACGTGGCGGTAGTAGGCGGGAGAAATATCTTCGGGCCGAAAGCCTTGGCTTTCCAGCTGATCGATCACCGCGAGGGCCCGCTTGACCCCCGCCTGTCCGGTCATCAAAAGCAGCACCTCCGCGCCCGGCACGACCCCCGGAATCCGGCTCAAAAGCAGCGACGGCTCCCGCGCCTCGATGATCGTGAACCGCCAGTCCTGCGTCCCGTATTCATTGGCGCGCCAGCGCACATAACCGAAGACCTGGCCAGGTTCGAACACGGCGATCGAGCGTCTGCGGTCGAGCTCGACGCGCTCGACCGGCGCGCCGAAGCGCAGCCAGTAATTGAGATACTCGGGATAAAATGCGATCTCGACGCGGGTCAGAAACTCACTCATCGGCGGTCGAATCCTTCTTTCTGAGGTTCGACCAGTCATTCAGATCATCGATGTGATAGCGCACGTGGCGGCCGTGCTTGCGGTAGATCGGGCCACCGCCATAAACGCGCATCTTTTCGAGCGTGTTGGGCTTGAGCTTGAGGAAACGCGCCGCTTCCTTCGTCGTCAGAAAGGGGGCGTCTTCGTCCCAGGGCGGTTCATTGTCAGTCATGGTCGCTCCGATATTGGCAAACGGAGCGGCCGGGCTCTCCCGTAACGCTGTCATGCGCGTGAAGAAAGCCGCTCCGAACAGCGCCACCATCGGCGAAGGACAGCCATTGCGGGACCGGCGAAAACTCGACCTTGAGTTTTCGCCGGACCTTCGGGCGTGATTTGTTCGTTTGAGCTTGCGAAAACCCCCGCGCCGGGCGGCGCGGGGGCTCTGTTTGAAGCCCTCAGTTCGGATTCCACAGGATCGCCATGACGTCTTCGTCGTCCTGGCCGGCGGCCCGGCCGAGATTGGCGTAGATCTTGTGCGGCCCGAATTCGGGGGCTGCGAAGGTCAGCGAGACGTAAGCGTTGCCGCTCGTCTTGCCGGTCCGGTTCCAGCCGCCGCCGATCTCCACGCGGTCTTCGGTATAGACCCGGAAGTCGGGCTGGGCGTCGCTTTCCTTGGCCCGGTTGGGCTGGATGCGGATGCGCTTCTTCAGGCTCATCATCGCGAGCGTGCCCTCATAAGCGCCGTTTTCCGTCTTCGTCACATATCCAAGTGCCTGTGCCATTTTTCAGTCTCCTTGTCGTTTGCCGCTTCGGGGCCCATCCCCTCGGCTGACGCGGGACCGTTGATGGCGGGCGGCGGACGGGCGAACCCGTCAGGGCCGCAGCGCAAGCGGAGGACCGGCGGCGCGCGGTTTTTTGTAGCGAAGCGGCCGCGAGGAAGTCCGCCCGCACGGGCGGATGGGGAAAAAACCGCGCGCCACCGGTTTCGCCCGACCGGCGTTCGCCATTGGTCCACAAAGCGAAAGCCGAGGGGATGGGCCCATGGCGCCCGCGTTGCAGGGAGACCAAAATGGCCGCCGGGTGCCTGGATATGTGACGAAGACGGACGGGGGACCCGGCTCGGGCAGCGCTCCGCCTGATGAGCCGTTGCGCCTCCGAGCGCACCACCGCGCGCACTGGCAGCGTCCCTACCCGACCAGAGATCATCCGCAGTCCGTGGAGACCAGCGGTGGCAGGAACCGCTCAACGTTGCAGGACCGGCCCGATCCAAGTTTCTCGCCTGAGCCGACTATTGGACCCGAATTTCGTGATCGAAGCTATTGCCGATTCTTTGACGGGCCGCCGGCCAGGACGACGAAGACGTCATGGCGATCCGCGCGATCCGTTCATGCGAATAGGCCCCGCGCCGCTTGGCGCGGGGGTTCTCGGATGCCGCATGACCGACCAATCGGCGGGGCGCGGACCTCCAGCAGTGGGTGAAAGGTCCGCACCCCGCCTCCCCCGGATCAACCGAGAATGCTAGCTGGAACGCTGTCTGGCGCGGCGGGCATTGTCGGTGAGCCGCCCGGCTCCAGCCTTGGTGTAGGCGGTAAGGGGGAACCCCATGTAGCGCGGTAGCCAGCCTTCCTTCTTCTCGCGGCCCTCGCCGGTGAGGAAGTCGCGGACGATCTTCTTTTGCACCTTGGTCGTGGCACTGACATTGCCGTCCGCAACCGCCTTGCCGCCGATATGTTTGAGCATGGCGTTGATCGCCGCCTTGTCGCGGATGAGTTCGAAGAAGGCATCGTCCGGCTCCCAAACCGCGCCCACATCGACATTCAGGTGACAGCCAATCTGCTCGACGACGCAGGTTCCCGCCTGCAAAGTTTCGGCCATGACGAAGGTCAGGATGCGCATGATTTCTGCATCGCTGAGCTTGATCAGCGCGGCAAACAACTGCCCGACGCGATGGTCGTCACCGTTCGAGCGCACAACCGAATGGCCGTGTTCGGGCAGGCCGAGGAGTTTCAGGATTTCGGTGCGCTCGGCCTCGAAGGCGGCCTGTGCCTTCGACTTGGCAAGGCTCTCGGCGGTGACTTCCTTGTCGGCCTTTTGCGGCTCAGGCCGCGTTTGCCACAGGGCCGATCCGCCGATGGCATGGGCAACCATGAGGCGCAACGTCAGTTGCGGCTGGCTCAACAGTGCATGGCGCACGGCAGCATGCCGGTGCAGTTCGATATAGTTCTGCGCGGCGGCGGTGAGTTCGGGGCGTACCGCCTGTGCTTCCCCTTCGGTGGCATCGCCACCGGCCAACTTGCGCATACGCTTGTCGTGCTCCTTGCGGGTGATGAACCCTTCGTGGAACGTCACTTCGCCGTTGGGCCGGACCTCGACATAGACCCGCCCGCCGTCCTTCTTGGCAGTCTTCACATGATCCCATGACTGGAAATGTTCGCCGCAATCGAGGACAACGACATCGTCCCATCCGGCCTTGATCATAGCCTCGCGCTTCTCGGCAATCGCAGCGTTCTGCAGTGACCAGAACCGTTCAGTATCGGCAAAATAGCCGCCCTCCCCGAACAGGTCGGTGACGATCTCGCCGGCGTAGCTGCCCAGCGGGAACAGCGCCACGCCGGTCTTGATCTCGCCGCCGAACAGCCATTGCTTCAACTGCCAGCCGCGCGGCGCATACTGCTCGGGATCGCAGAACAGGGCGAGCCACTCGGCCTGCTGCGCTTCACTGGCCAGCGTCAGTTGCCGGATGGTTTGCGTATCGATGTCCTCGGCGCGATAGGCTTCGCGAATGTCCGGCAACAGATTGCCGAGCGCCAGGGCGCGTTTGACCATAATCTCGGTTGTGCCGAAGGTCGCGGCGATATCCTCGACCGTACGGCCTTCCGATACCAGCCGGGCGAAGGTCTCGTACTGGGCCATATTGTCGGGGTCGAGCCGGGCGATGTTCTCGATCAGGGACGCTTCAAGCGCGGCCGCGTCGTCGCGTTCGGCCATCACGGCGCACGGCACCGGCTCGATCTCGCCGCCTTCCTTGGCTATTGCTTTGAGCGAGAAGAACCGCCGCCGTCCGGCGACGATCTCGTAGCCCTTGCCGTTCGGGCGAACGAGCAATGGCTGCTGGACGCCGCGCGCCCGGATGGACGGCAGGATGTCGGAAACGTCCGGGGCCTTGCGGGCATGGCGCATGTTGAAGGCGGACACCTTCAACTGGTCGAGCGGGATATGGGTGAGTTCCATGGGTCAGTCCTCCTGTTTGCGGTCGGTGGATGCGCCGCGTTCGACGGCGCGGAGAAGGTCGATCAGGTCGCACTGGTCGCGCGCGGCCGGATCGAACAGGCCGATGTCGCAGGGCTTCTGCTGGGCATCGGGATTGCGTTTCGGGGTCATTGGCGCGGCCGTCCGGGCGACAAGCTGGTCGCGCAAAGTGATCGGCGCGACGCCCGGAACAAGCATCTGCTCGCCTTCGGGCGTGATTTCGGTCGTTATGGGGCAGGTGTCTTCGGTCATCGCCCCGCCCTCACCGTGACCAGAAGACGTGCACGTCCTCGAAGCCGGGTTCGACGGTGAACACATCGCCATTCAGCTCCATATCGCGGGCCATCGCCGCGTAGTCGATGTAGTGGATCAGCGTCGGCGGGATGTCGGTGGTTTCCTCGGTGATCTCCTGTGCGAAGTCGGCAAGGGAGCGGTAGCAGCCCGCATATTCGTCAAAGGCAGCCTCGGCCTGATCGATATCGCCGCCGAAATGCTCCAGAACCTTCGCGCCGAGTTCACCGCGCTCGGCAATGAAGGCGGCCAGTTCCACCAGGCGCTCGATGCCGGAATATTCGTGAAGCTCCGCGCCCTCGAAGCCCTCATGGTCGTGGATCGCCCATTCCTCTGCGCCGAAAATGGGTGAGGCGTTCAGCATGGCGGAAATCTCCGCCTGAATGGCTTCCGGCTCCTGATCGGCGTCGATCCAGCGTCCGTGCAAATAGCCGTTATTGTAGGCCGCAAGGCAGGCCACATAGATGCGCGGCCCCGTGCCTGCCGCTTGCTTGAAGGTCTGTTCGGTGTGCTCGGTCATGACCGCTCTCTCCGTCTCCGCGCCGCTTTCCCCCGAGGTGGGGGGCGGCGAAGAGGCCCGTCAGCCCCGAGCGGGCGCGGCGCAACCGGTTCGGTAGGAGAAGGAAGACGATCTGGACGGATATAGAGCCGAAGCGGTTGCGGCGCGACCGCTCGGGGCTATAAGGGCCGACCGCCCCCCACCGACAGGGGAAAGCAATTAGAAAAACCGCGCCGGCGCCAGCTGGCGGCCTTATCCCGAAGCGTCAGCTTCGGGCCCGCGCCAGGGGGCGAAGCCGGATGGCCGAGACCGCCCGAGCAAAGCGAGGAATAGCGGGCTCGGTTCACGAGCACCCGGTGCGCGGCGACAGCCGCGCAGGCGCCCAACCATCTATGATCGGAGCTTGGCAAGTATCTCGCATGGATCGGCGTCAAGCGCGGCCGTCACCTCGAGAAACTCAATAACATCGAGGCGTCGTTCCCCACCCTCGTATTTGGCCACAAAGGACTGCGGGCGACCGAGCCTCTCAGCAACCTGCGTCTGGGTCAGGCCTTTGGCCTTGCGCAGTGAAATCAACTGGTTCAGAAATTGCTGTTGGCGGGGAGATCTAAGAGATTTGGGCATGTGGGCGAACCGGTCGTGAAAAGACCGGACACCGGCTAATCCCAGTTTCGGATTATCCCAGTTTGGGATATTCTGCTTTCGCTCCGTTACGAAAAGAGGAGAGGCTCGCAGCGATCATGAATCGACCGACGGAAACTGGTGTAGCACCAACCTCACATCTGGCCGAGGAAGTGCCTTGGTCGGACCGCCTCACGGCGTACGACAACGAGCACTTCACCATCTATATGCGGCTCCTGGACGCCTCGGCCGATGATGCCAGCGAAGAGGAAATGGCGCAGCTGATCCTCGGCATTGATCCGGTTACCGAACCGACGCGTGCCCGAAAGGTACTTCGCAGCCACCTCGACCGCGCGAACTGGATGGTCACGACGGGCTACAAGGAACTGTTCGCCGGGTGACAGGCACCCTCGGTCATGCACTGCTTTCTTTACACGAGGAAATCCAAATATCCGCTGTTCATCAGCGTATGACCGCGCAAAACGGCGCGGCGGATGCGATCGCGAAGATGATTACCCGGATCCGCCCAGTCTTCCTGGATGCGCTCCCGACCCAACAGCGCAATCGCGATGTCGCGGTGGGACGCACCGTTTAGGCTGCCGTCGAGTGCCCGAAGCACGAAACGAAGGCGATTGCCACGTGCGTCCGCTGGAAAGAGACCAACTGGAAAGCGCCCTTTGGCGTGGAGCGCATTGAGACAATCGAGCGCCACCAGACGATGTTTCGTCGATTTGGCGTCCCAGATCGCATGCACGCGTAGCCGCACAGGTTCCGTGATATCCGCGCCGGCGACACAGAGTTGGAGATCCCGGCCGCCAGCACGCAGCAAAACGTGCTGATGGTCGTCAGACGTCGTCAGGATCGTTGCGTGGCACGACATACTAGCCAGATCAAAGAATGGCGGCGTCGCCGGGCGATCGGCAACGACCGGAAGTACCAGCGGACATTGCCGCGGGCACCAGAGGACAGATGCATCAGAGCTTGCGGAATCGGCGAAAGAGAATGCCCCAGCGTGAGAGATCAACGGCCGACCTGATCACCTGAAGCGCCGCGCGCACCTCGGAACACATCGCCTGCTGGATGGCGATGGCCAGTTGGTGCCTGAATTCCGGATTGCGTCTGAGGAATTCCCATGCCCATCCCCGCCGCGTCAGCTGAGCGGTGTAGGCATATGCTTTCTCATTCCGCCAGTCCGGCGGGTTGGCATTGGGAGATCTCGCCATCATGCCGATGCTCTCCGCATTCGGTAAACAAGAGCGTTGCAGGCAGCCATCAGAGACTCCTTGTAACTACCGGCACCCACAGAACAGGCTTGGCGAAACCACCATTGCGACGGATCTCATCGAGGCTCTCGGCTGATACGGGGAGAAACCCGGCAACTGCGCGCGTGGTGCCGATCGTCCGCGGTACGGCGATGCGTTCCAGTGGCCAGCCTGCGCGGTGCAGGATCCGCTCCATGCGCAGATCGGTCACAGTCACAATCTTGCGCAGGCCGCGCGAGAGCCCAAATTCGATCATGCCCGCAAACAGTTCGTAGGTGCCGCGCGCAATGCCCCCTGCCCTTTTTGGAGTGGACGGTGGCAGGTCCAGCGCAAAACGGCTGCTCTCCCAGATATGAGGTGTCTGCGGTGGCGACAGGCCGTCCAGAAGCGCGGGAAACGTGTCGCGCAGCATTGTCGGCCCGGTCGTGGGAAGAAGACGGACGCATCCATCGACGCGCCCCTCCTCACCACGAAGCAGGAGATAGTGAGGCTTCAATGAATCGAAGGTATCGATCTCGAACCCGCCGCTGGTGCTTACGTCCCAATCGAGCCGCTCCTTGAAGACGCGGTAGCGCAGGCGATGCATGTCGTGAAGTTCGTAGGCGAAGTCGCCGTACCGATCAGGCGCAATAAGCTGCAACATCAGGGTCTCCTCGCAAGAATGACCCTGAAATTGAATGTGAAGCGGACCCGCGAAGCATCCTGTCGAGTTTCACAGGAACCATGACGGCCGCATCAACGACGGAACGGTCCGTGGGCGGAAAAGCGGGCGATGGCCTGCGCTCTGGTGCGAACGCCGAGCTTTGCCTTGGCGTTGTCGAGATGAAATGTAGCCGTGCGCTGCGTGATATCCAGTATGGCGCCGATATCGCGAGCTGACTTGCCGCGGGCTGCCCATTGCAGGCACTGGTACTCGCGCGGGGTCAGTCGCACGCCGTCCACAATCCGGCATCCCGAACGCTTGCGGCGCAGCTCGACATGAAAGCAGGTCGCCATGAGCTGGAGGGCCTGCTCGTAGCGATCAGCGACCCGCAGGAAGGCGTGATCATCCTCGTCGGCGGCAAACGTCATTGCGGCGAGGCCACCGCGGCGGTCGGCAATCGGAATTGTAAGCCCACAGCAGATACCGAACTCACTTGCTTCATCGAAGAGCCGCCTCTGGGCCTTCGAAGTGTCGGAGCAGCCGAATTGTGGTCCCCACCGAAACGGGCATCCGTCGCACCTTGCCCTGGTGATCACCGGATCGATCTTCTCGTACCGCTGGTTCAGGTAGCGGGTCGTCCAAGGGGACGGGTAGTTCGAGATCAGCCTTGGCGTTCCCGAGACGTCAGACGGCAGAGACAGATAGGCGAATGTGCGCAGATCGAATGCCCCAGCGGCATCAGCCATTGCCTTGCGCAAGTCCGCTTCATCGACACTCTCCGACAGCCGCTCCCAGAATGTTTCGTAGATGTGCTGCATACGTTTGTGTCGCCATTCTCATATAGGAAGTCGCATGGTGGGGTTGCCTGTGTCAGATGTCAGGCAGTCGAGTTCACGTTGGCTGGCAAGCCTGTGCTTCTTGGATCGAGCAATGTGGAGTCGCTCGCACCACAACTCCGCACATTCGCAGTTGCGGATCGGGCGCGAGCCAAGCATGAGGACGTTATCGAGCTCGCGCGACCGCAGGCGGCGATGTGTTCGTCGCGGCCGCCATCCCGAACGTCGATGTGCACCTTCGGATATTCCCGGCGATAAGCGACAAGCAGTTTCCGGAGAAACCCACCTGCAGTTGAGGTCAGGACGCCGATCCGGACGGTCCGCGCGGCCGGCGGCGCAAGCCGAACGGCGCGCCTGCTCGAGTTGCCGAAGCGCCGGCTCCACATCATCCAGGAAACGCTGCCCCGCATTGGTGAGCCGCGCGCCCGTATTGCTCCGTTCGAGCAGCGAAACGCCGAGCTTGTCCTCCAGACGCATGATTGTGCGGCTGAGGCAGGACTGCCCTACTCCGATCGTTTCGGCCGCCCGTCGCAGGCTTCCGTTCTCTGCCGCGGCTACAAAGCGGCGGATTTCCGAGAGTTGGGGCATGACATGATACGAGGCGACTTTGAGAAGGGCATCGAATGCGCTATGGTGTGCACGACAGCAAAAAGATCATTTATTTCAACGCTCTGCGTTTCAACAATTCTACCAAGGCAAGTCGATGCCCGCATTGTCGACATAGCGTCCATTGTCTATTGTCGTCATCGACTCGATCACCTTGCGCACGGAACGGGCGTTTTCTTCCGGTGTCGATGGCGCATTGTCGCCGCCCATAGAGGTTCGCGTCCAGCCGGGGTGCACCATCAAAATGGTAATCCCGTCTTCGTGCCAACGTGTCGCCATGCCGCGCATGAGACTGTTGACGGCTGCCTTCGACGAACAATAGTCGTAAGCGGTTCCCGGATGGTTGGTGACCGAGCCCCAATCGCTCGAAATGGTCACGAGCCGCGCAGCGCCCGCTTTGGCCAAATTGGCGCGCAACGCAAAAGACACGCGGGCGGGACCAATCGTATTGACCTGCAGCGTGTGCTCCCAATCGGCAAAGACAACCTCTTCAGGTACACTCCATTTGCGGTAGTGAACGCCGGCATTGTTGATCAGGATATCGACCGCCTGATCACCCACCTTGTCCTTAAACGCCGCCATCGAGGAGTCGCTCGTGACATCAAGCTTAAGCGCCGTGAGGTTGGGATATTTTTTGGCCAATCGGGCAATCTCGCCGCCGGACGGATTCAAGCAACCGGCAATGACACGGGCGCCTTCCTCGGCATATTGCTCCGCAAAGGCAAATCCAAGCCCCATATCGGCGCCGGTTATGATGATCGTTCGCATACTGGTACATACAAGCCATAGTTTGATGGAAAAATGCCGCCGCGAAGGTCGGCTGCATCCGGTCGGCATGGAATCTTAATAGCCCTTGCCGCGCATCTCTTCGGCGTTTTCTGCGGTAACAGCGACCGAATTCAGAATGATCTCCTTCTCTATCGTTTCGCCTTTCGCCACCTTGTAGGCGTACTGCACGCCCTCCGGCGCGCAGTAAGGATAGGTGAACGTGGCGTCCATCTTCCCTTCAGCCACCAGATCGATGGCCCCATTCGCGCCATTGATCGCCACGATGCTGACGGGATCGGTGCGGCCAGCTTCTTCCATTGCCTGTATTGCCGCGAACGCCATCTCGTCGGCATGGGTGTAGATGGCGTCGAACTCTCCTGGCCCGAAACGCTGCAGCGCGTCGACCATATAGGCAAGCGCCTTCTCCTGCAGATAATCGCAGTAAGGGTTGGCAACGATTTTCATGCCTTCGTGACCCTTCAGTCCGTTGGCGAAACCGACATTGCGATCCACCGTTGCCGAGGCACCGGCCGACCCCTGCAACTCGATGATCTTCGCCTTGCCGCCGAATTTGTTGACCAGGAATTGACCTGCCGCCTCGCCGATCGGCAGATTTCGTGCGCCAATATGACTGGTAACATCGGTATTGACCTCGCGGTCGATCGTCAGGACCGGAATGCCGGCCGCCATCACATCCGCCACGACGGGCGTCAGCGCGTCCGCCGTGACCGGAGAAATCATCAGGACATCGAGCCCTTGAACCATCAGGCTCTCGACATCAGCCACCTGCTTGTTGGCATTGTCCTGACCGTCGGTGAATATGAACTCGACGTCCGACAGGTTTACATCGATATATGCATTGTTGGTTTCCACCATGGCAACGCGCCATGGATGGTTCATTGTCGCCTGGCTGAAACCGATGCGATATCTTTTCTGAGCCAGCGCCGGGCGCGCCAGTGCGAATCCAGCGGCAGATGCCGTGAGCATCAAGGCGCCGCGTCTTGAAATGACTGTCATTACACCCCCCTCCTCCGTGAATGAAATCGCTATACAGCGGTGGGTTAAGAAAACGATTTCACGCGAAGTCTTCACAATTTTGGCGCACTTGTCAAGTTATTGGCCTTTTTCGGCGCATCGATTGCAAGTATGGGAATTTTCGGGCAAACGTTTTCTCAATAAACGGCCATCACAAGGCCTTGGGAGGAGATATGCTTGAAGGGTTTGGTGTTCATTCCAGCATTTTCGCGTCCGACTGGATCAGCGGCGCGTCGCACGCGGTCGACGACTCCGTCCGCTACGGTCTGGATTTCATTGAGATTCCACTTCTCGACCCCGCCAATTCGCAGCCGGAACGCGACCGCGGCCTGTTGCAGAAGAGCGGGCTGAAAGCGCTGTGTTCACTCGCACTGCCGGAAGGTTGCTGGCCATCGGTCAACGGTGATGAGGCGGTCGATTTTCTGAAGCTGGCCCTTGATAAAACCGAGCAGATCGGCGCGGTGGCTCTCAGCGGCGTCATCTATGGCGGCGTTGGACAACGCAGCGGAAATCCACCCACCGACCGAGAGATAGACGATATCGCGCGCGCGCTGGAGAAAGTCGCCGCCTATGCAAGGTCCAAGAACATCGCCCTGGGAATCGAGCCGATTAACCGGTACGAAAACCATCTTATCAATACCGGCAGCCAAGCCGCTGGCCTGATCGAGAAGATCGGTGCCGACGGGATGTTTGTTCATCTCGACACCTATCACATGAACATCGAGGAACGTGGCATAGCCCGCGGCATTATCGATTGCGGCGAGCATCTGGGCTATATCCATCTGTCCGAAAGCGACCGTGGCGTTCCGGGCAAGGGAACCGTTCCCTGGAACGAGATCTACGGGGCGCTGGCGGCGATCGGTTATAGCGGCGGCCAGGGCATTGAAAGTTTCGTCAATCTGCCGCCGCAATTTGCCTCTGCCCTTTGTGTCTGGCGGCCGGTTGCCGACAGTGCAGAAGAAGTCATGGCCGCCGGTCTTCCGTTCCTCAAAAATCTTTCCAGGCAATACGGACTGACGGCGTAAGCCGTCTGTCAGGGTCGGCCCAAAATCATGTCGGCGGCCTTTTCGGCGATCATGATCGTCGGTGCATTCGTGTTGCCCGAGACGAGTTGCGGCATGATCGAGGCATCGACGACCCGCAGCCTGTCTATGCCATAAACCCTCAGCCGATTGTCGACCACGCAGCCCTCGTGCGGACCCATCCGACAGGTACCGACCGGATGGTAACCCGAGCGAGCCTCGCGCCGAATATAGTTCGTTACAGCCGAGCGTGACTGCACCTGCGGGCCTGGCATCGTTTCATTCGCCAAATGACGTGCCATGCTCGGCTGGTTCATGATCGCCCGGCACATTTCGAAAGCCTCCACCGTCTTTTCAAGATCGTCAGGCTCAGCAAGAAAATTCGGATCGATAAGCGGCGGGTCGGCCGAGTTGGCCGATCTGAGGCGCAGACTGCCCCGCGACTTCGGATGGAGATAGTAGGCGTTGAGCGTACAGCCATTGTCCGGAGCACCCTCTTCGGTCACTGCCTCGATGCCGGAGCCGGCCAGAAAGTGAAATTGCACGTCGGGAGCTTCCGCGCGCCCTTCCGTCGACCAGAACGCCCCGCCTTCGACGATCACCGAACTGGCCGGTCCATGCCGGTCAACCAGATAGCGAAGCCCGACGCCGAGCTGGCGCAGCGGATTCTTGTAAACGTCATAGCTGTTGATGCCGGCAAGCTTGTAGATCGCGAAGACGTCGAGATGATCGTGCAGGTTCTGGCCGACTCCCGGCAGATCGCTCCGGCATGGGATGCCATGTGTCTCCAGCTCTGTTGCAGGCCCCACGCCCGACAGCATCATCAATTTCGGCGTGTTGAGCGCGCCTGCGCAAAGCAGGACCTCGCGTTCGGCTCGGACCTGCCGTAAATCGGCGCCGCGGCGATAGGAAACGCCGGTCGCGCGGCCGTTTTCGATCGTGATGCCCTCCACCATCGCACCTGTCACGATGGTGAGATTTTTGCGGCGGCGGATGGGAGACAGATAGCCGCGTGCAGCGCTGCAGCGCCGTCCGTCGCGGTTTGTCACCTGATAAAGGCCACAGCCGGCCTGGTCCCCGCCATTGAAGTCCTCGTTGTCCGGCATGCCGAATTCGCGGCAGGAGGCGAGAAACGCCTGGCTCAGCGGATGGACATGGCGCTGATCGGCAACACCCAACGGGCCGTCTGTGCCATGAAGCGGCGGGCCCTTGCTGGCATTGCCTTCCGCCTTGACGAAATAGGGCAGTACATCCGAATAGCCCCAGCCTTCGCAGCCAAGTGCGGCCCAGTTATCGTAGTCGGCGGCCGTCCCTCGGATGTAGACCTGTGCATTGATGGAACTGCCGCCGCCCAGAACGCGTGCTTGCACATATTCGGGCGTAATAGCGTCCTGATGGTGTTGCGCGGCGAGATGAAAACCCCAGGTCAGCGGCCCCTTCGCCGCGCGATAATAACCAACCGGCAAATGGATAAAGGGATTGAGATCACGCGGCCCGGCCTCGAGCAGGAGAACGCGACAGGCCGTATCCGCCGAAAGGCGGTTGGCCAAAACGCAGCCGGCCGAGCCACCACCGACAATGACGAAGTCATACCGATCCGCAGCTATACCCATTTGAGAATGTGCTGTCCGACACAGACGGTTTCGTCATTCTGGTTGGTGATGGTGATCTCGGAAACGGTGCGCCTTTGCTCCTCCAGCACATCTCGGACCTCGTAACGCAAGTGCACATTGTCGCCGATATAGACCGGCTTGACGAAGCGGATGCGATCATAACCGAGCGAAACCGGCGTCGCGCCGTCGCGAACGCCGGGCACCCGTTCCACGATTTCCGTCGAACAGGCCGACATATAGGCAATCAAAAGCGCACCATGGGCAATGCGCTTTCCATAGACAGAGCCGGACATATCTGCCTCGTCCATGTGATTGGGCGAGAAATCGCCACTCAGCTCCGCAAAGCTGTTGACCGCCGCTTCGGTCACGGTGTGATCCTGCTCGACGAAATCGCCGGGCTTCAGAAAAAAACCGTCAGCCAAGGGTACGCCCTCCATTGACCGCCAGGGTCTGGCCATTGACGAAGGACGCCGCATCGGAGGCCAGGAACGCCACGGCACCGGCAATGTCCTTCGGCTTGCCCATCCTGTTGAACGGGAGATGGGGGAGATAATCGGCAATCATCTTGTCTTTCGCCATTTCTTCATGCCGTTCGACGGTGATGAACCCCGGCTCGATGAGATTGACGTTGATTCCGAACGGGCCCAGCTCACTGGCCCACGACAGTGTCAAACCAAGCATGGCCGCCTTGGCACCGACATAATGGGCGAACTGGGCGTTGCCGATATTGACGACCTCGCTGCCGATATTGATGATCCTGCCGGAGCCACGCGCCTTCCAGCCGGCCACGACCTCCGCCATCAGCAGGACTGGCGCCTTGACGCTGAATTCGAGCTGAAAAAGGTGGTCTTCCCACGTCTGCTCTTCCAGCGGAATCACATCGTGATGGCCAACGGCATTGTTGACGATACAGTCGAGCGCACCGAACCTTTGATGCAGCTCCGCAATGCCGGCCATGACCGCATCGGCTTCCGTTACATCGAATTGAAAGACATCCGCCTCGCCGCCAGCGGTCCGGATCGCCTCGACCACATCCTCGGCCGCGCTGCGGCTGTTGGCGCAATTGACGGCAACCCGGTGTCCGTCTTTCGCCAGCGTTTCGGCAATAACGCGTCCCAATCCGCGCGATGCACCCGTCACCAATACAGTCTTCATCATCGCCTCCCGTAGAATGGCTCCATCCGCGGAGCCGTTTTTTGCTCCGCGTCAGGAAATTAAAATGGCGCGGAAATCATTGACATTGGTTCGCGTCGGTCCTGTGACCAGCAGGCTCTGGGCGGCATCGAATGCGCTCCAAGCATCATTGCCGGCCAGCAGCAATTTGGGGTCGGCACCCGTGGCGCGAATGCGGTCAGCCGTTGTCCCGTCGCAGAGCGCTCCGGCATTGTGCTCGGTACCGTCGCGGCCATCGGTGTCGGCGGCGAGCGCGTAGATGCCGTCGCGCCCGGCGATATCAAGCGCAAAACCAAGCAGGAATTCGCTGTTTCGCCCGCCCTTGCCCTCGGCGCGCACGGTTACGGTGGTCTCGCCGCCGGACAGCAGCAGACACGGCGCGGTGAAAGGCTGGCCGCGATCTTTGATCTGAAGCGCGAGCGCCGCATGCACGCGGCCCGCATCGCGAGCCTCGCCCTCGACACGATCCGACAGGATGTGAACATCGTAGCCACTTTGGCGCGCCTGCGCCGCGGCCGCCTCCAGCGAAACCTGCGCGCTGCCGATCACATGGCATTGCGCCGCGCCAAGGCGAGGATCGTCAGGCATCGGCGCCGAGCAATCTGGGTTGTCCAGCCATCGCATCAGCGCCTCTGGCAAAGCCATGCGGTAGCGCGTGACGATTTGCCTTGCCTGATCGCGATCGGTCTCGTCGGCGATCGTTGGCCCGGAGGCCACGAGATGCAGGATATCACCGGGAATGTCCGACAGGACCAGCGTGTGCACCCGCGCAGGATAGGCCGCGGCCGCCAGACGGCCGCCCTTGATGGCCGAAAAATGCTTGCGCACGCAATTCATCTCGGCAATTGTTGCGCCGGACTTCAATAGCGTATCGTTGAGCGTTTGCTTATCGGCCAGATCCAACCCGCCGGCCGGCAGACACAGCAGGGCAGAACCACCGCCGGAAATCAGTGCGACAAGTTGATCGTCCGGCCCCAACCCTTGCGCAAGCGCAAGGATGCGCTGCGCCGCCAAAAGGCTGTCATCATCGGGCACCGGGTGTCCGGCTTCGACGATTTCGATATCCTGGCACGGTTCGACATAGCCATATTGGGTGACGACCAGACCTTCGAGTTTGCCCCGTCCTGCATCGTGCCAGGCTGACTCGAAAGCCCGCGCCATCGCCGCTGAACCCTTCCCTGCGCCAACGACGACGGTGCGGCCGCCGACAGGCTCGGGAAGAAACTCACCGATCACACGTTGCGGCTGCGCGGCGGCGACCGCCGCATCGAACAGGTCGCGCAAAAGCGCGGTGGCTTGCTCGGACGTTATGGTGCAGGAGTGTGCGTTTATCACGGCAGTGCTATTTGACCCAGTGGTCGCGCTTGCCGAGGGCAATGTGGACCGATTTGACCTCGGTATATTCCTCAACGCCGTAGACGCCGGTCTCCCGTCCATTGCCCGATTGCTTAAAGCCGCCGATCGGAAGCTCCGGCCCGCCAGCGATTGTCGTATTCACCCAGGTGCGGCCCGCCTCGACGCGGCGCATGGCGTGAATGGCCTTGTCGAGATCCTTCGTCCAAATGCTTGCGGCAAGACCGAAGATGCTGTCATTGGCGATTTCGATGGCCTCTTCGAACGTCTCGAAAGTCTGCATGGCCAAAACCGGGCCGAAAATTTCATCACGCGCCACCGCCATCGACCGTTCGACATCGGTCAGAAGCGTCGGCAGCACGAAATGTCCACGCTCGGTCTCAACCGCGCAGCCGCCACAGACGACATTGGCTCCATCCTGCTTCCCGCTTTCGATGTAACCGAGAATTTTCTCGAAATGTTGCGGTGAAACGATAGCGCCGAGCTGTGTTTCGGGATCGAACACATCGCCCATCCGGACACGCTTCAGCTTGTCTGCGACCAGCGCGGCGAACTCCTTCGCGACCGATTTTTCGACGACCAGCCTGCTGCCCGACACACAGCATTGGCCCGCATTGAAGCAGAGGCCGAACACAACGCCATCGGCGGCATCTGCGAGATCGGCATCGGCGAAAACCACCTGCGGGTTCTTGCCGCCCAGCTCCAGCCCGAGCTTTTTGAAGTTTCCGGCAGATGCCATCAACGCCCTGCGGCCAACATCGACCGAGCCGGTGAACGACAGCATGTCAATATCGTCATGCTCGGTGATCGCCTGGCCGACCTCGGGGCCCATGCCCGTGACGACATTGAACACACCAGCCGGCATGCCGGCCGCGGTCAAAATCTCGGCCATGCGCAGCGTCGTTGTCGACGTCAGTTCGCTTGGTTTGCAGACAATCACGCATCCGGCAGCGAGCATGTAAGGAATGCGCTCAGCCAGGATGATGAAGGGAAAATTCCACGGGATGATCAGTCCGATGACACCGATGGGCTGGCGTGTGACCACGCCAAACATATCATCGCCCAGATTGTTGAAGCTGTCCCCGTGCAGCGACCGCGCAACGCCTGCCGCGTAGTCGTAGTGGCCGGCTGCCCCTTCGATTTCCCCGCGCGATTGCGAGATCGGCTTGCCAGTTTCGAGCGTCTCCCAATAGGCCAGTTCGTCCAGATTCTCACGAATGCCGGCGGCCGCTTTCAAGAGGACGGCGGCGCGCTCGGCGCCTGACCAACGCGACCACGCGCCGCTTTCGAAGGACTTGCGGGCCGCAGCAACCGCCTCGTCCACATCGGTTTTCGTGCACAGAACGGTTTCGCTGACAGCAACGTCATGAGCCGGGCTCAAACGGGTCAGAACTTCCCGCTCGCCGCGATCTCGCACCTGTCCGTCGACATAAAAACCGAGCTGGCGCGGTTCAGACGGAAGCTGGGGCGAATTGGCGTGATTGTTCATGGGGTTTTTTCCAAGGCCTTTGTTGGGGTTTCAGCGGTCGTCGCCGCCGGGCTCGAGAGGCGGCCCAGAACCAGATCAGCACCACGCTCGCCGATCATGATCGTCGGCGCATTGGTGTTGCCGCTCGGCAGAACCGGCATCACGGACGAATCGATGACGCGCAGCCCGTCCATCCCGTGAACGCGCAGCTGCGGATCGACCACTGCCATATCGTCAACGCCCATCTTGCACGTCCCGACCGGGTGATAATCGCAGCACGCATATTGGCGAGCGTAGGCGAGGATGTCCTCGTCGGTTTTCGCATCCTCGCCAGGCAGGCGCTCATGCTCGATCAGACCGCTGATTGCAGGCTGCGACAGGATGTTGCGGATTTCGCGCACCGATTGGATAGCCATCTGCCGATCGTAGGGATCGGCAAAATAGTTCGGATCGACCACCGGCTGATCGGCAGGATCTGACGATTTAAGCGTCAATGTGCCCCGACTGCGCGGGCGAAGGAACGTCGAATTTACGGTAAAGCCGTATCCGGGAATCGTCGATTGTCCACCGCGCACAACGGTGGCCGGCGCGACGTGGATCTGCAAATTGGGCCGGTCCTCGCCTTCGGTTTGCAGAAATCCGCCGCCTTCAACGATGACTGAGGCCGCAGGTCCGCTGCGATAAAGAAGCCATTGCAGGCCATGCACCATGCTAATCGGAAACTTGTCCTGGCCGTCATAGCTGATGCGCTTCTTGGTCTGCACATGAACGTTGGTGCAGATGTGATCGTGCAGGTTCTTGCCGACGCCATGCAAATCATGCACCGGCTCGATGCCAAGCCCTCTCAATTCATCGGCAGGGCCGATCCCCGACAGCAGCATCAATCGCGGCGAGTTGATCGCCCCGGAAGACACAAGAACCTCCGATGAAGCTTCGGCGCGTTCGACCTGGCCGCCCACCTCATACTCGACGCCCTTGGCGCGTCCGTCTTCGGTCAGGATGCGAAGTGCCCTTGCACCCGTGAGAACGGTCAGGTTCTTACGGGTGCGAATGGGCCACAGATAAGAGACAGAGGTCGAGCGCCGGCGACCATTGCGGCAAGTGACCTGGTAGAAGCCGGCGCCATACATCGTTTCGCCGTTAAAATCGGCATTGTAGGGCAAGCCATATTGCTGCATTGCTTTGACAAAGGCGCGGCTGATGCCATGCGGAGCGACCTGATCGGAAACCCACAGCGGTCCGTCTTGGCCGTGATACTTGTCGGCCAGCCGGTTGTTGTCCTCGGCCTTCTTGAAATAGGCAAGAACGTCGTCGTATCCCCAGCCTTCGTTGCCCAGCGCAGCCCAGTTGTCATAATCCTCTTTCTGGCAGCGGATATAGATCATCGCATTGATCGCCGACGAACCGCCCAGCGTCTTCCCTTGCGGATACCACACGGCGCGGTTGTCGAGATGCTTTTGAGGCGCGGTGAAAAAACGCCAGTTGACGCCAGGCCCGAACAGCTTGCCAAGGCCGCCGGGAATATGGATCATCGGGTTCCAGTCGCGGCTGCCGGCTTCCAGCAACAGCACCCGGCAATCGGGGTTTTCCGACAACCGGTTGGCAAGAACGCAACCGGCGGAACCGGCACCAACGACAATGTAATCCCAGCCTTTTTCACGCATCTCTTCATCTCCGGGATGGAACCGGACCATCCAACCTCGACGTCAGTCGCTCAGCGGCCCTTGAATTTTGGCTCGCGCTTTTCCGCGAATGCCTTGAGTCCCTCGATCCGGTCTTCCTTTTCGAAGGCAGCGACGGTCAGTTCGTGCTCCAATGCCAACCCCTCACCGAGCGGCAATTCGAAGGCGGCATTGACCGCGCGCTTGGCATAGGGTGTTATCGCGGACGATCTGGATGCGATCTCGCTCGCGATTTCGACCGCGCGATCCTGCAGCACTTCCAAGTCAACCGCTTCGCTGATCAATCCCTTGCGCTCAGCCAGATCCGCATCGACCATCGTTCCGGTCAGCACCATCTGCATCGCAAAGCTCTTGCCAACCAAACGTGGTAACCTTTGCGTCCCGCCATCGCCGGGAAAGGAGCCGATCTTGATTTCTGGCGAACCGAACTTCGCGGACTTCGCTGCAATAATGATGTCGCACAGCAAGGCAAGTTCGAGACCGCCGCCCAGGGCATACCCATTGACCGCCGCCAGGATCGGCTTGGGGAAATCCTCGATCCGGCGCCAGATTTCCAGTCGGTCGGGATCGGCATAGGAAGCCGCTCCACGTTCAATCATGTCGCCGATATCGGCGCCGGCGGCAAAGGCACGTCCGTTGCCGGTCAGGATCACGCAGCCGACCTCGGGCACGTCCTTGACAGTGTCCAGATGGGCAACCAGTTCGGCCAGCAGCGCTTTGGACAAAGCGTTCAGCTTGTCGGTGCGGTTGAGTGTCAACCGCACCACGCCTTTGCTCGGCGCGTCTTTCTCGACCAATGCCATCGGCAATTTCCTTTCGAGACAAACGGGCCAGCCAGGGGTTACCCCCCGGCGCACCGTTCACGCAGGTCCGGCCGCATCGCTCAGGCGGCGTTCCGGTAGACTGTATCTGCAGTCAGTCCGGCCTCTTCGAGCATACCACCGATTTTAGCAATCTCGTCCGGACCAGGCTTAACCAGGGGCGGACGGACATAGGACTGTTCCAGCTTGCCGAGCAGCACAAGCGCTTCCTTCATGCGGTTGTGCATGTCGAGAAGTGGCGCATCATAAAAGGCGCGAACGGTCGGATAGATGCGGTCGTTGATCGCGCGCGCCGCGTTCAGGTCGCCGGCCTGAACGGCACTGAACAATGAGACCTGCAGGTCGGCGATCACGCTTCCCGCACCAGACAAGAGACCGTCGCAACCCATCGAAAGCGAGCCCAAGAGCCAGGCACTATGGGTGGTCAGCGTATTGACGGGCTGATCCAGCTTCTTCAGCTCCCGCATCTGGTATTCGTGCAGATTGCCGTCGCCAATCTGGTCTTTGACCGCGCGGATCGTCGGAAATTTGTTGCACAACTCCAAGAGCGTCCCGATCGGATGCGACAGATTGGAACTCAACGGATACTGGAACAAGATAATCGGAAGGTCCGACGCGTCGGTGATAAATTTCAAATGCGTCTCAGTCATTTCCGGCCGCAAGTGACCACCCAGCGTCATGAAGCTGGGTGGAAAGACGAGCAGCGCGTCGGCACCTTCTTTTTGCGCATAGGCTGCCATGCGTCCGGCTTCCATGCTGGACTCTGTATAGACACCGGCGATCGTCGGCAGTCGGCTGCCCAGAACGTCTTTGGTGACCACGATGGCGCGATACTGCTCCTCGATGGTCAGCGCATGCACTTCCGCGGCATGGCCATTGATCGTAATCCCCGCAATACCGTCCACGGATGCGATATCTTCAAGATGAGCACGATAGGCTGCCTCGTCGATACCAAGGTCAGCATCGAACGGCATCAGGCAGGCGGGGATCACTCCTTTGGGTTCAAACGGATATTCACTGCTCATCTCAAGTTCCTTCTAGGTCTGGTAAAATCCGGACCGCACGGCTGACGTCGCGCGATCCGGTTGGGAGGAAATCGATCAGAAGCCGGTTCCAAGCATTTCATCGATGTTGTCGGCATCGACCTGCTTGCCGGGAAGGATGACTTCTTCTTCCACAGGTTCGCCCTGGGCAACTTTGTAGGCAATCTCGATGCCTTCCGGCGCGACATAGGGGTAGGTGAATGTTGCGGCCATCTTGCCTGCCTTGATCGCCTCGAAAGCGGTTTCCTGGCCGTCGACACCGACAACCATCACTTCTTCGAGCCGGCCAGCGGCTTCCAGGGCCTGAACGGCGCCGAGCGCCATCTCGTCATTGTGGGCGTAAACAGCCTGGATTTCGCCGGGGCCGAAGCGCTGAAGCTGGTCTTCCATGAACTTCAGCGCCTGCTCGCGCAGATAGTCGGCATGCTGGGAGGCAACCACTTTAAGGCCGCTGCCCTCGATGCCTTCCATGAATCCATCATGGCGATCGACTGTCGCCGAAGCGCCGGCAGTGCCCTGAATTTCGATGATCGCGCCTTCGCCACCCAGTTTCTCGACTAGGAACTTGCCGGCCTGCTCGCCGATCGGCTTGTTGAGCGCGCCAACATGAACCGTAACCGGAACATTGACTTTCCGGTCAAGTGTGACGACTTTAATGCCGGCGTCGAGCGCATCCTGGACGACTGGCGTTAAGGCGTCAGATGTCAGCGGGCTGATCATCAATACGTCGATTCCGCGTGCAATCAGGCTTTCCACGTCCGTCACTTGCTTTGCAGAATCGTTCTGGCCGTCCGTTACGATGAGCTCGACGTCAGGCAGATTTTCATTGGCGTATGTCTGGTTTCCCTCGACCATGGCCACGCGCCACGGATGGTTCATCGTGCCTTGCGAAAAGCCGATCACGATGTTGTCCTGGCTGAGCGCGGTGCCGACCATTAGGCCGAATGCGGTAGCGGCGGCGGCCGCTACACCAATGAACATGCGTTTCGAGATCTTTCGCATAAGGGTCCTCCCTGTTTTTTGCTAAAGGTTGATGAGGTTCATCATCACCTGCCCGATAACCGGAGCAGGCATGCTCAAGACGACCTCCGCCGCCTTTGCATTTCGTAGAGAACGGCGCCGACGATGATCGCGCCCTTCACAATCTGCTGGGTGAACGGCGTGATGCCGATCAAATTCATGATGTTGGCGAGAACGGCGAGAATGGCCGCCCCGATTATCGTGCCGACAATTCCGCCCTCGCCGCCAAAGAGGCTGGTGCCGCCGATGACGGTAATCGCGATGGCTTCCAGTTCGATGCCGGTGCCGGCCGTCGGCTCGCCCACGGTCAGCCGCGACACAAAGATCAGCGCGGTCAACGCGGCCAGCATTCCCGAAATCACATAGACCGAAAAGGTCACGAAACCGACATTGATGCCCGAGAGGCGCGCCGCTTCTGAATTTGAGCCGACGGCATAGATCTGTCGACCATAGGCGGTGTAGCGCAACACAACGATGGCGATCGCCGAGACAACGAAGAAGATCCACACAGGCACTGGCAGACCGAGGAAATCACCGCGGCCAAGCCACATGAATTTTGGTGCCGCCTCTCCAAGGCCGATCGGCTGACCGTTGGCCAGCGTAAGTGCTAGCCCGCGGCCCATAACCATCACACCGAGCGTCATAATGAACGGAGGCACTCCGCCAAGCGTCACACCCAGACCATTGACTGCGCCGAGCGCGGCGCCTGCCAACAACACTAAGAGAATGACCACGCCTGGTGCCCACCCATCTGTCAGCATTAGCGCAGTCACGACCGCGCAAACCCCAAGGATCGATCCGACCGACAGGTCAATGCCCTTGGTGAGAATCACGAATGTCATGCCAACACTGACAATGCCGAACAACGCCACCTGACGCAGCACGTTCGTCAGGTTGAGCGGGTTGAGAAATGCCGGTGAAAGCAGGGCTGCAAAGATACAAAGACCCAGCAATACCCAGATCAGCCCGGACCGTTTGGGCAGAAACGAGAAAAAGATCTTGCTGCTGCGTGGTTGTTCTGTCGTGAGTTCGGTCATGCGGTTGGTTCCTGATGAGCGTAATCGCTGTCGCGCGCCAGCACGCGGCGGATGGCCGCCGCCGCACCGGCATCTTCATTTGTTGTCGAGACCCAGTCGGCTATCTCTTTGAGCGCCGGCGTCGCATTACCCATCGCAATCGCGGTGCCGGCCCAGTTCAGGAGTTGCAGATCGTTTTCGGAATCGCCGATCGCGCAGACCTCCTCGGCCGAAATCTGCAGTTGGTTGCAAAGCCGGGCGATGGCCGTCTGCTTGGAAACGCCGTGGGCATTGATCTCTAGGAGATGGCAATCGGAAAATGCGAACTGAAATTCGCCGCTGAAGCACCTGATGAGATCGTCCATTTCCGAACCGCCACGCGGATCAAGGCAAAGGATTTTCATGACTGGCCCGTCATCACTCACACCGCCGGCAGCGATGCGCGGCCTGATACCGGTCGCCAGGGCTTCTCGGTCAACAAGCGGTCCGTCTGACAGTGCAAAAGAGCCCTCAGTCGTGAACCAAACGGGATTGAAGCCGGCCATGCCAGCAGCAGTGACCACGCGGATGGCTGACTGAGGGTTCATTGTCTGGCAATGCACCGCACCCTGACCGCAAAGCTTGCCCGTCCATGCACCGTTAAAGCACACGCACACACCGGAGATGCCCAAGCGATCGGCATACGGGCGAAGGGCTTGCGGCGAGCGCGCCGTCGAAGGGACTACCATGACGCCGTCGTTCAGGGCGTGCGCCACCGCATCAGCGACATCGGGAAGAACGCGATAGTCATTCGTTAGCGCAGTACGGTCCATATCCAAGGCAATCAGCCGGACCTTGCCGTGCGGAGCGACGATGTTAGTGGAAGGTCGCATGAGTCATGATCCCTTCCTCGGTGACGTCCTCGCGCATAATCTCAGCGGTTATCTCACCTTCGCGCATCACAAGAACGCGGTCGCACATGCCGATGATTTCCGGCAGTTCAGATGAGACCATGATGATCGCGAGGCCCTCGCGCTCTGTCAGATCAACCAGCAGATCATAAATTTCACGCTTGGCGCCGACGTCGACACCGCGTGTCGGCTCATCGACCAGCAAAATATCGCAATCGGCGTTGATCTGCTTGGCCAGAACGCATTTCTGTTGATTGCCGCCCGATAGGTTGCCAACCGGCGACTCGATGGTCGGCGTCTTGATACGAAACGCGCACGACAACTCGTTAACCCGGCTGCGCTCTTTGCGATGGTTGATCAGACTGCCGCTGAGATGTTCTTTCAGGCGCGAAATCGTGATGTTGAACTTCACGCTCTGGGCGAGGAACAATCCCTCCGTCTTGCGATCCTCCGGCGCAAATCCCAGGCCATAGCGAACAGCCGCACGCGGTGAAGGAATACGCACCGGCTTGCCGTGCAACTCGATCTCGCCTCCATCGATCGGATCGGCCCCGACGATGGCTTTCAAGAGCTCAGATCGGCCGGCGCCGGCCAGACCACAAACGCCGAGTATTTCGCCGGCCCGCAAATGCAGCGAGATATCCTTCAAGACGCCCTTGCGCGTCAGGTTTTTGACCCGGAGAACCTCGTCGCCGAAATTTGGATTGCGATTGGGGAAGAAGTCGGAAATCGACCGGCCGACCATCGATTGGATAAGCGTCTCGGTGGTCCATTCCGAAATCGGCTCACTCTTCATCACCTGCCCGTCACGCAAGACCGTGGCGCTCTGGCAGATATCGAAGACCTCTTTGAGCCGGTGCGAGATGTAGATAAAAGAGACACCTTCATTCTGAAGGCTGCGGATGGTCACGAACAGCTTCTCAAGTTCGCTGTCGCCAAGCACCGCCGACGGCTCGTCCAAAACGATCAGCTTTGCATTCTGGGAGACAGCCCGCGCAATCTCGACCATCTGGCGCTGCGCCACACCCAATTTGCTGATCTCGGTTTCCGGATCGATCATAAAACCGAGGCGGTTCATGTACTCGACCGCATCGGCACGCGCCTTGCGCCAGTCAACCAGCCCGCCTGCCTTGCGCGGCAACCTGTTCAGGAAGATGTTTTCGGCAACGCTCAAGTGCTCGGCTTGGGCAAACTCCTGATAGATAACCGCTAGCCCGCATTCGATCATTTCCGAGGGCGTTGCATTGGTGCGAATGGCCCCATCGAACGCAATGATGCCATGATCGGCCCGGTAGGCCCCGGACAGAATTTTCATCAGCGTGGATTTTCCGGCCCCGTTCTCCCCCACGAGCCCGTGAACCTCACCGCGCTGAACTTCGAAGGTGACCTTCTGCAGCGCTTTCACGCCGGGGAAAGATTTTTCGATTCCGACCATTTTCAAAATGGCATCAGAGTCCAAAACCTCTCTTTCCAACTTGTCTTTATCGTCAACCATTCTACCGTCCATCAACGCATCGCGGTTGTGAAATCGTTTTCTTTCAATTGCGCATTAAAGGCGCGGAATTTGAATACCGCCGCCAATATTGAAGACATCGCCTGTGCTGAACGGGATGGCACCGGAAGCAAGCGCGGCGACACCTTCGCCGACATCTTCCGGCTGACCCCATCGGCCAACTGGTCCCAGGCGCCCGGCGCGGACATCAGGATCGTAACGCTCGTACACATCCGCGGTCATATCCGTTTGGATCAGGCCTGGACGTATCTCGTGAACGGAAATGCCGTGCGGAGCCAGACGAATGGCGAATTGCTGCATGGCCATCGACAGACCGGCTTTGGAAACGCAATACGGCCCCTTCTCCGGCGAAACCATGTAGGCGTTCGCCGAGGTCAGCGTGATGATGGACCGCGCGACCTTCTTTTCGGCGGCTAGCATGCGGCGCGCGACGGCCTGCGTCATGAAAAACGTGCCGCGAAGATTGATCGAGATCAGCCGATCGAACGCCGCTTCGTTAACGTCGAGCAGATCGCCACGCTCGGAAACCTGAACACCGGCATTGTTCACCAGGCAGGTGACATCACCCAGCTCGGCTTCAACCTTCTCGATCAGCCCCGCATGCGCATCTGTGTCGGCAATATCGTTCTTGGCAAACCAGGCCCGACGCCCCGTTGCCACGAGCAGATCGAGCGTTTCATGGGCAAGATCGTCCTCGACGATATCCACCAGAGCGACATCGAAGCCACGGCCGGCGAGAGCCAAGCAGATGGCGCGACCGATACCGCGTCGTCCGCCGGTGACCAGCGCGACACCGCGCTCAGTCGACATATCTGATGTGGGCAGCGAGCCGGGCATGTCCTTAAGCATCGACGCGTCCTTCCGTCTTGGAGGCGTCGACCTGACGCGCGACCACTGCGCCGCTGCGAACCAGTTCGTCGATCTCGTCCCCGCCGAAACCGTGCTCGTTCAAGATTTCGCGCGTATGCTCGCCGATTTCCACGGCAAGGACACGCAGTTCAGGCACCTGCCCGTCATATCGGTTGGGGTGATTGACAAGATGAATGCGTCGTCCGCGCACGGTGACCTCGCGGAAAACCTGCGCGTGTTGAAGCTGCGGGTCGTTCAGAAGTTCATCATAGTATCGTATCGGCGCCCACCAGATGCCGCGCGCATCGAAACGCTCAGCCAGCTCCGACGCGGTGAACTCGGCTGTCGCGGCGGCAATCATGCGCGCATAGGTGTCGCGCTCGACATAGCGGTCGGCATCGGCGTTTTCGCGCAACTCCTCGCTTTCCAGCGCATCGGCCAGCACTTTCGGATCGCACAGCGAAATGACGATGTGCGCATCCGATGTCGGATAGATGCCGTAAGGCGCCTCATGGAACCAGGTCGCCAGGTTCTTTTCCCGCTTGAGAACGTCGCGCGTCTTATTGCCGGCCAGAAAATTGACGATCGCCTCGCCCTGCAAGTCGATACCGGAATTGATAAGGCTGGCCTCAACCCGCGTACCTTTGTTTTCGCGATGACGACGCACCAAGGCGCCCAAAATCCCCATCGCCATCAGCGCACCGCCATGCTGGTCGACAATCGCCGCTCCAACGGCAGTCGGGCCGACGGCCGGATTGCCGGTCACGCTGGCCAGACCCGAGCGCGCCTGAATCAACAAATCCTGGCCAGGCGACAACGCCATCGGCCCAGTGGAGCCGAACCCGCTTGCGGACGCGAAGATCAGGCTTGGATTGCGGCGCTTCATCTCGTCCCAGCCAAAACCGAGGCGCTCGAAGACTCCTGGCCGGAAATTCTCCATCACCACATCCGCCTGCTCGATCAGCCGCCAGGCAACACGCTTACCCTCATCCGACTTAAGATCGATGGCGACCGAGCGCTTGTTGCGGTTCGCGCAAAGAAAGAAGCCACTGACGTCATCGACGAAAACATTGGCACCCGACCAATGCCGCTCATGGGCTCCGCCTACCGGCTCCGCCTTGATCACATCGGCACCCATGTCAGCCAAATATTGCGCGGCAGCCGGCCCCTGGAGAAAGTGGCAGAAACTGACGATGCGCACGTCGTTCAACAACATGAAAAGCTCGCTCCCTGATCTTTTCGGACTTGTCTCGCCCGTTAAAGAAATCGTTTTCTCATATTCCCGGTTCACCGTCAACTACTGGGCCGCGGAAGCCGCTGCGGCAGGCGGCTTCACCCCATCCCCGGCGCCCATTTCAGCGATCCACGAAGATAATTGCGAGTACGCGCCCTGCCCGAGCCGCCATCAAATGAATCTCGGCATGAGAAGCTTTGGCAGCCACAAAGAGAGCGCAGGAACAAAGATGACGGCGAGGATGACGAGAATCATAAGGGCGAGGAAGATGAACATCTGCGGCATGACCTTGACGACGGAAACCTTCGAGATCATCGAAGCGACGAGCAGGCAGAGCCCATAGGGCGGCGTTACAAGGCCGAGCGCCAGCGTCATGATCACGACGATGCCGGTCTGCACCGGATGGGCGCCGGAGGCTTCGACTAGCCGTGACACGATTGGCATGAAGATGATGATGGCCGGCACCGCATCGAGAAAGGTTCCAAGCACGAGAAAAAGCGCCATGATGGCGATGAGGGTCGCTTCCGGTGACCCGAGCGCCGGCTCGGCAAAGTGTACCGCCATGTCCGGCACTTCCAAAAAGGCCAGAAGCCATCCGAAGAAGGAGGCGGCCGCGACCGCCAGCAGCGGCAGCGAATAGTTCACGACGGTTTCGCTCAGCAGCCTGGGAATGGAGCGGATCGGAAACGAACGGTAGACGATGAAGATGAGGAAAGCCGTATAGACCGTCGCCACCATGCCCGCTTCGGTCGCCGTGAACTGGCCGGACAGCACGCCGCCCAAAATGATCGCCGGCACAATCAGCGGGCCAATCGCCGCGCGGCCGGTGCGCCCAATCTCGCCGGCACCCTTCCACGGTTCAGCCGGGCTGCCATAAGAAACCGCATGCACGAACGAGTAGACCATCTGCACCAACCCGACGAGGAGGCCCGGAATGGCACCAGCCAGGAACAGCGCTCCGATCGAGACATTGCCGGCGGCGCCGTATATGACCATCAGGATGCTGGGCGGGATGATCGCGCCCATTGTCGAGGAGGCGGCCGTTAGCGCCACCACAAACGGCTCCGAATAGCCGCGCGATTTCATCGACGGGATGAGAATGGCGCCAACACCTGCCGTATCTGCCACCGCCGATCCGGACATGCCGGCAAACAACATGCTGACGACGACATTGACATGGGCAAGACCGCCCTTGATGTGGCCAACGAGCGCCATCGCGAAATTCATGATGCGGTCGGTCACTTCGCCCGCGTTCATCATCTGGCCGGCGAGCAGGAAGAAAGGCACAGCAAGCAGTGGAAACGAGTTCAGTCCCTCATACAATCTAGAAATGGCGACGATCGGATTGAGCCCCTCGATGAAGACGACGAGAAAGCCCGAGAGCCCTAGCGCCATGGCGATCGGCACGCGCAGCAGAAGCAGAACAAAAAAACTGGCGAAAAGAACCGTAACGCTCATTCCCCGGTCTCCGGCAGAGTGTTGCACGCAGCGCTTTGCGCGCGGGACGGATTTGCAATCAGATCGGCCAAATTGCCAAGAGCGAAGACGAACATGATGGCGGCAGAAACCGGAATCGCCGAATAGACGTAAATGCGTCTGTATCCGAGCATCATGGAATATTGTTTGTAACCCGACAGGGCAAAATTCAGCCCGTAAAAGGCAACGAGCACGATAAAGCAGAGCACCAGAATATAAGCTGTCGCTTGCAAGATCATTTCGGCGCGTTGCGAGCGAAACGCGACGAGCTCCACCGTGAAATGCATGTTCTTGCGCACGCCGACGGCAGCGCCGAGAAAGACCGACCAGACGAACAGCGCCAAGGCGATATCCACCGTCCACAAAATAGGCAGCTCGATGATTTCCCTGAACACCACGTCGAGAAAGACCAGGATGATGAAGGAGGCGAGCGACACCGCACAGAGGGCGCGCACCAAGGCTTCCAATGCGTCGAAAAACTTGATCATGGTCAGACCGTCCGCGAAGAAAAATGCCGGCGCCTTGACGCCGGCATCGTTTCAAGAAACGAGCGCTATCGCAGCTCGCGGATGCGCGTCAGCACATCCTGCATGCCCAGCTCCTCCGCCGCGCTGTCCTGGATCGGGGCGACTTTCTCCACGAAGCCGTCCGTATCGACTTCATTGACCTGAACACCGGAATTGGCGACCAGTTCTTCAAGCATGTCGGCGTCGGTTTTTGCCGCGTAATCGATCGACAGGTCCGTCGCCTCCTTGCCGATCTCCAAGAGCGTGTCCTGCTGGTCGGCCGTCAGGCTGTCCCAGCGCGACTGACTGATGAACACGAAACCGACGAGCCATTGGTGGCCTGTCAGGCTGTAATAGGGCGCCACCTCGTAGTGCTTGTTGGCAGCATAGACGGCCGCCGCATTCTCGGCGCCCTTGGCAAGGCCGGTCTGAAGCGCCGTGTAGACATCGGAGAACGGGATGGAAAATGGCGAAGCGCCGATCGCGCCCCAAACCTGCGATTCGATCGGCGATCCCATGACCCGCAGACGCAGGCCATCGACATCATCGACCATTTCCACCGCGCCGACCGCGTTGTAAAGGTTGCGCACGCCCGCCGTGATCGTCGCCACACGCTTCATGGCAACGTCCGATTCGGCGATCTTCTCATCGATCAGCGCGTTAAGCGCCTCGTCGTTCAGCGCCTTACGGAAATCCTCCTGCGTCGGGAAGATATAGCTGACAGAAAAAAAGCCCATCGATGGCACGAAGGTAGAGGTCCAGGCCGAGGCGGCGATCGCCATGTCCTGCACGCCTGCCATCACCGATTCGAGCATTGGCACCTCCTCGCCGAGCTGGGCGGCGGGGAAGATCTTGATATCGAGGCCCTCGAGACGCTTATCAGCCTCTTGGGCAAAATGGTCCGCGACCGCGTGGTAAACGTGATTGGTCTGCTGGTTATGGCCGAAGCGCAGGGTCTCCCCCTGTGCCACCGCGACCGTGAGCCCCATCGCGGCGAGCGTCGTCAGCGCGACCGCCAACCTGCGCCCGGTCATTTTTGCCGTGTGAAACACCATGATTTCTCCCTCCCTATGTTTGGACAAGCAGTCTCGCTTGGCCCTTCCGAAAACTCCGCACTGCGTTGCGGGCTCTCCTCTGCCGCGATGAGACGCGTCCCGCTCGGATTTAAGAAAACGTTTTCTCAAGCATATGAAGCCATGTCAATGCCCTATCGAAAACTCCAAGCGTACTTTACGCTTGCGAATTTAGATGTAATAAATCGATTTCAAGAACAGCAGGAAATCACGAGTGCCAAGTCCTTCCAGCGAAAAGACCAAACTGGTCGATGTGGCAAAGCGCGCTGGATGTTCGCCAGCCACCGTCTCGCGCGTCCTTAACAACAATCCCAAGGTCGGCCGCAACGAACGCGAACGTGTGCTCAAGGCCGCCGCGGAGCTTGGCTATGTACCCAACGGCTCTGCCCGAGCACTTCGCTCGACCCGCTCACGCCTGGTCGGCACAATCATCCCCACGCTCGATCATGCAATCTACGCCATCATGGTCAGCGGCCTTCAGGCCCGCCTGGCCGAAGGCGGTGTATCATTGATCATGAACACCTCCTCATATGACCTCAACATGGAGTATGAACAGGCGCGGCTACTGGTCGAGCGCGGTGTCGAAACAGTCGTTCTGGTCGGCTCGGAACACAAGAGCGAAACCATTGAGCTCCTGCAGCGGGATCGCATCGGATACGTCTTCACATACACCTGCCACGCCACCGGCGACGCCGCCGCGATCGGCTTTGACAATAAGAAGGCGGGGGTAACTGCCGCAAACTATCTTCATAGCCTCGGCCACCGGACATTCGGCATGATTGCCGGCATCACGAATGGCAATGATCGCGCCCGCGAGCGTCGGGATGGCTTCCTTGCTGGTCTCGCGTCCCTCGGCATCGGGAAGGAAAGCATCGGCGTCGTCGAGGCTCGCTACGACTTGGGTAGTGGTAAGCAGGCGATGCAGGCCCTGCTGCAATTATACCCCGATCTCACGGCCGTTTTTTGCGGCAGTGACATCATCGCGGCCGGCGCTCTCAAATACTGCCAATCGCGTGGCATCCGGGTGCCCGAGGACTTGTCAATCATAGGTTTTGATAACCTTGAAATCGCGACCCTGACCAGCCCCGAACTTACCACACTCGAGGTACCAGCCAGGGAAATGGGCACTCTTGCAGGGGAGTATGCCCTCACAGGTCCTGAAGAGCGGCACCTAATGCGTGAGCGAGAACTGGATGTTCGTCTCATCGTGCGGTCCAGCTCCGGCGCGGCAAAATCTGTGTGAACGAAACCGGCCAAGGAGATGAGAACAGGGCTCGGCGCAGATGCGGCATCGGGCTGAGGCACAACTCCTTTTCCCAAGTTGGTTTGACTGCCGCAGCGGTCTCAAGTTCTCGGGAGCCACGGCAGCAATCTTTTCATCGCCCGTTTTCAGCGCGCTACGCGGCAAAGCTGGCCTCGAATTCAGGGTTGGTGCAGGGATAAAGCCCGATGATGGACGTACCGGTCTTGACCAGACCAACGACGAAATCCTCATAGATGGTCATTTCGGTCGCTTCGCTCGCCACCTCTTCGGCCAGATGCGCAGGCACAACAATCACGGAATCCTCGTCACCAACGATGATCGCCGGGAAAGACAGGTGCATCACCGCAAGCGGTGGGCTGGTGATCGCGATCGCCTCGTTGTTCGTCAAATTGGTCGGGCTCGATGGCCGGGTGTGATAGGCTGGAATATCGAGTTCGCCGATCCGCGCCGCGTCACGGAAGCCTCCGTCGGTCACGACACCTATCGCCCCGCGCATCATCAAACGGGTGATCAAAATATCGCCCGCAGACGCAGCCTCCGCCTGTTAGCCAGCTAGTGCCAAGGACCAATCGTCTCTTGGCTCACGATGGCCGCATGCCTCTGTTTGCAGTCTTGGGTCACTGCTTTGAAGGGTGTATGAATCTTCATCTACCCGCCTCACCCGCCGATGGCATCGCACGGCTCGTGGCGTACGCCACCGTGCCAGACCTTCCCTTGGTGGCGATCGCGGCGGTTTCCCGTTCGCATGTTCTTACGCCCTGTTGGCAGCGAGTTTGGCGTGGTTTGGCACTTGGGTTCCCGGTTCTTCTACGATTGCTGGTCCTGTTATGGTGGCAGGCCTGCGTTGCCCCGAGACCCTTGGCCTTGAGCCTTTAGCGCCATCAAATCCCAATCGCCTCGTACAGCCCCTTGATGCGCGTAAGAGCGAGGACGTATGCAGCGGTACGGAAATCGGTCACGGCAGGGTTGTCGGCCAACAGAACCGACATTCGGGCATAGGTCGCGCGCATCTTTTCCTCAAGACCGGAGCGCACAAGATCAAGCTCAGCACCACCGGTGGCGAAGGCGGTCTTGTGCTCGGGAGCAAACTCGATATTGAGCGCATGCTCCAACCCTTCGATCAGTCTTGCTTGTTCGCGCTCGCGTTGACGGCGCTGCATCAGCCCGAAGGGCATGTGCGTGATGTTCTTGACCCATTCGAAATAACTGACGGTGACACCACCGGCATTGGCGAAAAGGTCGGGGATGATCACGACTCCCATCTCGTTGAGGATGTGGTCCGCCGCGTAGGTTACGGGTCCATTCGCCGCTTCTACGATCAACTGAGCTTTGATCCGCTGAGCGTTGCCGGAATGAATGACGCTTTCGAGCGCGGCGGGAATGAGAATGTCGCACGCGCGTTCCAAAGCCCCGGCGCCGTCCGGGTCGTAGTCGCCACCGCCGAAACCCTTGACGCCGCCACGGCTGTCCACATGCGCCTTGAGAGCTTCGACATCGAGGCCATCCGCTTTGCCGACCACCCCGTCCCGCTCAATCACCGCGATGATCCGGCAACCATCTTCGGCGAGGAATTTTGCCGCATGATATCCCACATTGCCCAAGCCCTGGACGATGACTCGGCATCCGTCGAGGGATTTGGGCAGTCGGGTGCGTTCTCGATCGCGGTCACTATTGAAGAACTCTCGAATGGCATATTGCACGCCCCGACCTGTGGCTTCGACACGCCCCTCAATGCCCCCAGCCGTTACCGGCTTGCCTGTGACGCAGGCAGCGGCATTGATGTCCCCTGGATGGATGCGCAGATATTCATTGGCCATCCACACCATGGTTCGCTCGGACGTCCCTACATCCGGCGCCGGCACATTGATGGCGGGACTCAAGAAATTCTGCCGCGCCAATTCCTGGGCGAAGCGGCGGGTGATGCGCTCGAGTTCGGCGTCAGTCCAGTCTGCCACGTTGATCTTCAGAGCCCCCTTCGAGCCTCCAAAGGGCAGATCCATCAGGGCACACTTATAGGTCATCAAAGCCGCCAGGGCCTCGACCTCGCTCTGATCGACGTTTGGTGCATACCGGATGCCGCCCTTGGCCGGCGCCGGATGATTGGTATGCACCGCTCGCCAGCCCTCGAAAGTGAACATCCTGCCGCGCAACCGCACGCCGAACCGGGTGATATAGGTCTCGTTGCAAATGCGGATCTTCTCGGCCAGCCCATCCTGCATCGGCACCAGTTCCACCGCCCGGCGGAACATCGCATCGACATCGGACAGAAAGCCGCGATGCGCGGGATCTGTTGCCGCATCGTCCAAAACAGCAAGGTCCTGCAATTCAGTCTCCCGAACGATCAGCGTCGTCTTATGCAAGCGTGAAAGAAGTGCGTGCTGAGAACGCGCGCAGCGTCATCTGAATGTCCTACGCGCGTATAATTGTTCCTTCCGATTGCCACCGTGTCCACCGCGCCGGGCGGGCACGGCCGTGGAGCGGAATCGCCCGGTCAGCGCAGGAAGCGCTTTTCGCTTTCCGTCACCTGATCCATTCTTTGCAGGCGAAAGATTTCGGAAACAGGGACAATCTCCGCGTCGGTATTCTGAATGCCGCCATCCTTGATGATCTGCGCAAAGACCTGCCGCATGCCGGTGACGGCTCCACGCACCGCATGATTGCCATAGATCAGGATGCCGACTTTCTTCAGGGCCTTGGCGCGCGCCTCGGTCATCTGCGGGTAGGCGGTGGGCACGATGACGATCGGCGCGTTCCCGTCCCAATTGTTGATGAAGCTCTCGATCTCGTCGGGCGTCTTCTGCTTGGAATGAATGAGGATCATGTCGGCACCAGCCGCTTCATATGCGCGCGCCCGTTCCAGGGCTTCCGTCTCGCCGCGGCCGGCGATCAACGCTTCGGTGCGCGCAATAATCAGGAAATCGGAATCCTTGCGCGCGCTGACGGCGGCTTCGACCTTACCCTGGAACTCGGGAATGGAGACCAGTTCCTGCCGGCCGCCCTCGATCAGTGATGTGACCTTGGGGAACATCTTGTCTTCGATCACGACGGCGGCGGCCCCGGCGGCTTCATACTGCTCGATCGTATAGAGCACGTTGATCGCATTGCCGTATCCGGTGTCGACATCGGCCACGATCGGCAACGAGGTGCGCTCCGCCATATGGCGCATGTTGGTGAGGTGCTCGGCCATGGAAACCAGCGAAACATCGGCCAGGCCCATTGCGGCCGAATACTCAAACCCGCTGGCCCAGATACCGTCGAATCCGGCTTCCTCGACCAGGATCGCAGAGAGTGGATCGTGCGCGGCCATCACCCGCGCCATTTCCCCCTTGGCCACAATCTCGCGCAGATTTTTGCTTGTCTTTCGCATCATTTGAACCTTTCAGGCCTAAGCCACGTCTTGCGGGGATGGGAATTTGGACACTGCTTGCCCGATAGCGGCGCAAGCCTTTTTCAGATCGTCTTCGGAGGACGCATAGGAGATGCGGATGAAACCGGCGGCGAGGAAACCCGAGCCGGGCACGACCGCCACGCCGGCCTCCTCCATGAGGTACATGGCAAAATCCATGTCTGTCTCAAGCCGTTTGCCAGAGGGCGTGTCGCGGCCAAGAAGCTTCTGGCAACCGACAAAGACATAGAACGCTCCGTCCGGTGTACTGCATTCGAGACCCGGGATATTGTTGATCAGGTTCACGACGAGATCCCGGCGCACCTTGAAGGCATCGCGGAATTCACGAATGAAACTCTGGTCGCCGTTGAGGGCTTCGACGGCCGCGTATTGGGAAATCGAGCAGGTGTGCGAGGTCGATTGCCCCTGCACTGTGTTCATGGCCTTGACAAGTTCGATCGGGCCGCCGGCATATCCAACCCGCCATCCTGTCATGGCGTAGGATTTGGAGACACCATTGACGGTCAGCGTGCGCGAGGCGAGATCGGGGGCTGCTTCGGCCATCGTGCTGAACTCGGCCTCGCCATAGACCAGATGTTCGTAGATGTCGTCGGCCAGCACCCAGACATCGGGGAAATCGCGCAGCACCGCCGCAAGATCCTCGAGGTTCTGGCGCGTATAGACTGCTCCGGTCGGATTGGACGGCGAATTTAGCATCAGCCATTTCGTTTTCGACGTGATGGCCGCACGCAGATCGTCGGGCCGCATGATGAAGCCGTTCTCGACACGGGTTTCGATCGGCACGGGAACGCCGCCCGCTAGTTTGATCATCTCCGGATAGGACACCCAACACGGCGTGGGGAAGACGACCTCGTCGCCCGCATCGAGGCTTGCTACCAGGGCGTTGAACAAGAGCTGTTTTGCGCCACAGCCGACGGTAATCTGGTCCGTCGTGAAGTTCAGCGAGTTCTCGCGCTGGAATTTTCGCACCACTGCTTCGCGCAGTTCGGGAATACCGGCGACAGCCGTATACTTGGTGCGCCCGGCATGGATGGCATTAATGGCTGCCTGGGAGATGTTTTCCGGAGTGCCGAAGTCCGGCTCTCCCTGGCTGAGCGTGATGATCGATTTGCCCTCAGCCCGCAAAGTCGCGGCAAGCGCCGTCATGGCTTTTGTTTGCGAAGGTTTTACCGCCGACAATTTGGCAGACAGGATACCCATTTTTCGGTCCTTTGGATTTGAAGGAGAAGGGCCGGTTCTACCCGGCCCCAGACTTGCGGAGGCCTCAGTCCCGAGCTTCGGTCCAGAGGTTGAGCAGCATCTCGCGGTCGGACGCCGCCTTGCCCTGATCGATATCGACGATGTTGATGTTGTTCATGAGCGGGAGACCGCTCGATTTGAGGGCATCGTCAAGGTCCGCGCGCGAGGGACGACGGAAGGTCAGGCCAACCAGGCCTGCCTGAATGTCATGCGACAAAAGCAGATCGTAGACGCGCTTGGCGTCTTCGGGATGCGGCGCATTCTCGATCAGAGCCAGCCCCTCAGGCGACAGGAAGGTGCCGTCGGAGGGATAAACGAGTTCGATCTCTTCCTGGCCACCGGCGACGTAGCGCTGCGCGGCGTATTCCATTGTCATTCCGACGGCATATTCACCTTGCGCCACCGAGCTGTATGCCCCGCTGGTCGAGCCTTGAAGCTCAACGACACCGGCGAGCTTGCGGACGCCTTCCTCGCCATAGAGCGTGTAAATCCCATAGAGCTGAGCGTAGGCGGAGCTGGAATTGGCGGGGTCAGCCATCGTGACCTTGCCTTTCCAGCTTTCGTTGAGAATGTCCTCCCAGCTTTGCGGGACATCGCCCTCGATCACGTCCTCATTGATCATCAGGACCATGACGTGGGTGTTGGTTCCGGTCCACGGATCGTCCTCCGCCCTCAATGCGGGCAGTAGGTTGTCCACTTGCGGACTGTCATATTTTACGAAGAGATCGGCGAATTCGGCGAGGGTCGAAAAACCGCTGCTCCAGAACAGATCCGCAACATTGGCATTCTTTTCCGCTTCGATACGGCGCAACAGTGTGCCGGAACTGCCCGCAATCACGTTGATGGTAATGTCGGGAGCTTCCTCGCGCACCTTGTCGAGGACCATCGCCACCGAGTCCTCGCTGTTCGATGTATAGAGATTGACTTCGCCAGCTGTCGCGATCGGGATGCCGACCAATGAGAGGGTCGCTGCCGTGGCAAGGTTCAAAAGTGCCTTTTTCATTTTGTGCTCCCTGGGGTTAGGACGAAAACAATTTCACCTTCATCACCCGGATCCCGAAGAAGACGGGTACTAGGATGATGATCATGTTGATGACGCCGAACGCGGAGGCCCGCGCCATCAGATCACTGCTGATGAGCCGGAAAATCTGGATGGGAAGCGTCTCTTGCCCGGCCTGATAGATGACGACGCTGGCGCTGAGTTCGGCCACGGTCGTCACCCATGTCAGAATGGCCGCGGCTGCAATTCCCGGCGCCATCAACGGCAATACCACGTTGAAAAAGGTGCGGCCGGGAGGGACGCCTAGGCTGACGGATGCTTCCTCTAGCGAGTTGGAAATATTGTGCAGATTGGACGACGCATTGCGCACGCCGAAGGGCAGCCGCCGCAGCATCATGGCGAGCACCATGATCGCCGCCGTTCCGGTGAGGACGAGTGGTCCGGAATTGAACCCCTGGGCCAACGCGATACCAAGCACCGTTCCCGAGATGGTAAGCGGCAAAAGCAGCAGGTAATCCAGCGTCGAACTGAGCGCGTTCCGCTTCTTGACGAGGAGGTAGGACACCAGTGTCGCGAAGGTCACGCCGAAAAGCGTGGCGAGAGAGGCAAATCTCAGCGAGTTGCCGATGACACCGAGGTTGAAGTCCAGGATACGGGTGTAGTTGTCGAGGGTGAATTGCCCCCAATACATGACCGGGCCGCGTGCATAGGTGAAAGAGCCGGCGAGCACCACAAATGCGGGCAGCAGAGAAAGGACGATAATCAAGCCGGCCGAACCGCCGGCCAACAGGGACTTCCAGCCCTTGAGCTTTGCCCGTGGCGGCGTGCGGCCGGCCACCATCTGGTAATCGCGCTTGCTGATATACCAGCGCTGGAGGAACAGGACCGACGCCACAAGAAGGATCGAGACCATCGCCAGCGTCGACTGCATGGTCGGGTTGCCCCCAAGCTCGCTGATGAAGCTGCGATAGGTCAGGACCGACAGGAGCGGTACGCGCTGACCGAGCGCGATGGAAATCGCGAAGTTCCCGACGACCAGCGTGAAGACGACCAGTCCCGACGACAAAACCGCCGGTAGGATGGTGGGGAAGACGACCCGGATGTATGTCGGCAGCGGTGCCGTGCCGAGGCTCTGGCCGGCTTCCTCAAGGCTGTGGTCAAACCCGCGCAGTGCGGCAAGCGCGGCCAGGAAGATGTGGACGTAGTAGGTGAGCGTCATCACATAGATGAGCCCGAACCAGCCGTAAAAGCGCGGAAACGGTATTCCCAGCGCATCGAACAGGTGCGTGATCAGTCCGTTGTTGCCGAAAACCATGATCCAGGACTGTGCCGAGATGAGCTCCGGAATGATCAGGACCGACAGCGGCAGGAGGAACACGATATTGGAGAAGGGAATTTCGAAGCGTGCCACGATGAAGGCGAGAAACACGCCGACCAGCGTACAGATAAAGGTGACCGCGATCCCGAGGATGATCGAGTTCAACAGAGCTTCGAGATAGCGGCCTTGCGTGAGAAAGATGACAAAACCCTCTGTCGAGAAGGCGCCCTTCTCCCCGATGAAGCTGCGCAGCAGGACCCCTAGGATCGGATAGGCGATGAACAGAAGCAGAAAGCCGAGGGCGAACAGGCTCAGAAGCCCCCAGGGCAGGAAACGGTTCATGACGACGCCTCCGGCACAAAGAGGCATTTGTCATTGAACGAGATGATGACCTCGTCGCCCCGCCCCAAGGGGGTGGCGGCCAGTTCTCCAAATGTCTCGACATTGACTTCCTCGCCACCGCACAGAACGACCCGGTAGCTCGTTCGGTAACCCTGGAACTGTAGCGATCGCACGCGCCCGGCGACTTCTCCTTCACCGGGTGCGCCAGAGGCCTTGCGGATCCCGAGATTCTCCGGACGGGCAACGACAAGATATCTGCCATCGGCAGCTTCGGACATCGTCCGGCCCGTCACGATTGTCCCATTGACCTCAAACCGGCCCACCTCTTCGGTCTGGTTGCCCATCGGCCTGGCTTCGAGCAGGTTGGCCGAGCCGACAAAGCGTGAGACATAGGCCGTTCGCGGGTTGCGGTAGACCTCGTCCGGCGCCCCGCACTGGTCAATGCGGCCATCTTTCATCACCGCGATCTGATCTGACATGGCCAGGGCTTCTTCCTGGTCATGCGTCACGAAGATGGTGGTGGTCTTGGTTTCCAATTGCAGCGAACGGATCACGTCGCGCATCTGCACGCGTAGTGCGGCGTCGAGATTGGACAACGGCTCATCCATCAGAAGAACCCGCGGACCGATCACGAGCGCGCGGGCGAGCGCCACGCGCTGGCGTTGACCTCCGCTCATTTCCGTTGGCAGCCTGTTACTCAGGCCGCCAAGTCCGACCCGCTCCAGATATTCGCCAACCTTGCGCTTGATTTCGTCATTGGGCCTTCTGCGCGCGCGAAGGCCGTAGGCAACGTTCTCGAACACCGATTTGTCGGGGAAAAGCGCGTAATCTTGGAAGACCATGCCGATTTCGCGCCGGTGCGGCGCGACATGCGTCACATCCTCTGCACCGAAATGCACCCTGCCGGCTGTGGGCGCGACAAATCCCGCCACGACACGCAGCAGGGTTGTCTTTCCGCATCCGCTCGGCCCGAGCAGCGTGAAGAAAGTTCCGTCGGGAATCCGACGGCTTATGCCTTTAAGGACTTCGACGTGGTGATAGGATTTCCTGATGTCACCTAAAACGAGTTCCGTCACGCCTACACTCCCAGGTTCCCCAAGCCGGCTTTCGTCCGAGCCTGAGGACTCCCCTACGGAGAGGGCAGAGAGAATGAAAGCAACAGAAATTTACCCTTGTGTTAGTATAACTAACGAAGGTGGGAAGATTTTTGCCGGAAATAGTGGAAAATATTCCAGAACATTAAGTTTTAATGACAGTTTGACGACCCAAAGATGACAGCGATCTGAAGGCAGGACGTCAGCCTTATCCGATCCCGTGTTAGGAATAGAGTTCCCATTCGACGTCCATGCCATCGGGGGTACCGTTTGGAACGCGCCGCATCAGCCAGTCGAGAAGTCCTTCTATATTGCGGATGCTCCGGTTCTGCTTGTCGTAAAGGGCGAAGAAGCCCGACCCGATCACAACGACGTCCGGACAGAGGTTGACCAACCGCCCTTCTTCGAGCTCCTGCTCGACGAAGGCGCGCGGAGTCAGGCAGATGCCGGCTCCGTTCTTGGCCGCGGCAATGCTCAAAAAAATGTGGTCGAAGACCTGGCCCTTCAGGGTCTGGCTCGATTCGATGCCAGCCTTGCGAAACCAGGTCGGCCAGGCCGATATCCGGCTTCTGATATGGAGCAGGTCGTAGTTCAGCAATTCCGACGCTTCGGCAACATGCCGATCCTCCAAAATCCTCGGAGACACAACGGCTATCGTTTCGTCTTCCAGCAGGCGCGTGCACACCATTCCCGACTGCTTCATCGGATATCGTCTGATGATCAGGTCGTTGTTTTCGGCCTCGTTGCGCAATTCATCGGTCGTCGATGTCTCTATCCGCACCTCGATGGTGGGGTAAGCACGCTGAAAATCAGCGACCCTCGGTATGAGCCACTGGGTGGCGAGGGTCGGCGTCGCGTTCACGCGCACCCTTTTTAACGCGCCCGAGCTTGAAAGATTTTCTGACGCGACGGCGATTAGATCGAGACTTTGCTTGATGTCCTGCAGGTAGTTTCTCGCCTTGGGCATCAGCTCCAGCCCGTTGCCCTTTTTTCTGAAGAGCTTTTGATTGAAATATTGCTCGAGCGCCTTGATCTGCTGGCTGACGGCGCTGTGACTCACATTGAGTTCGTCGGCCGCCCTGGTGACGCTCTCATGTCTGGCAGTGGCCTCGAAAGCCTGCAGCGCCTTCAGCGGGGGTAATCGTCGCATCGCGGGATCGTCTATATTTCTAACAAGCTCACCTTATGCCGCCCGTGGGTCCCCGACAATCACAGACTTGCCAGTCCACTGGACACAGCAGCAGGCTGTCGCTCCAGCCGATCAGGTCCAAATCGGGGTAGCTGGCGTAATCAACGATCTCCCCGGGGCACGCGAAGATTGGCTCGATTTCGCTCACTTGCTGCACGGGAATTGCACGGACATCTCATTAATATATTGAAATTTCCGTGTTTTTCGTCCAATCCATCATCGGTGCGACGGCAAACCGTGGCCCAGAGTAATTCATATCCGCGCGCGCATTCGTCCTGACAATATTTCTTCTCCAATGCGCCGTTCAGATGCTCGTGCTAAATATAGCCGTCATCCCCCTCCCCCGCCAGTCTGTTGACACCAACATAGTCCAAGCGGAAGAGACACTTTCAAAATCGATCAGCTATCGGTCCGAAGCGGTGAAGCGGTCATCGGGACACGTTGCTAGAAGCGACCGCTTTGCGCCTGATATCGGTCATTAAGGCTCGGAGATGAAGCCCGCGAAAGCAGACACTCGCTTTCGAATTGGTCGAAGTGCAGGAGGAAGGCAAGTCGCCGCAGAAACCTGCGGTATTCGCCGAAAAACGTCGCTCAGCCTCCGGTTCGAACCCCGGCGCGACTAAGTAGCGACCAGTTCGGCGATTTTGGCCGCGACTTCCGCCATCGACACTTCTGCAGTGCTCAGCCCGGCTCGGGAGGCTAGCAGGAGGCTGACCTGCTCAAGCTCTTCATAGGTCGTTCCGTGAACAACCGGGACGAGCCGCTCACGCCGGAGGAGCGGGGCTCGATCAATGCATCATCGAACACGGGATCAACAGCCCCGCCCCCTTACAGAACCTTCAGCGCGGTGCCCGTCTCCCAATATCTGCGGCAGAACCGGCGCTGATCTCTGCTCTCCCTTACGCCAATGTAAATCCTTGCAGACGCTCGCGTAGCATAGAGACGGTGGCGACCGTCGCATTGGCGAAGGCGAAGCGGAGATACCGCTCTTGACCGGGACCGAAAAACTCGCCTGGGATTGTGACGATGCCGGTACGCTTCGCCAACTCTTCGGCCACGCGGACAGAACTCACTCCCTCGAAGGGATGGCGAACGAAGGCGAAGTAGGCGCCAATCGCCTCAACCTGCCAGGCCATTTCTCCCAATGTTTCGACCAGGGCCTCAGCGCGAGCCGCGATCTCGGTCCGGTTTGCCCGTCTCCACTCGACTAAGGCCGAAAGACCTTTGGCGACGGCTGCTTGCGGCGCCCGCGATGCGCAGATCTGGAGGTTATCCATGATTTTACCGATCTGGACCACGACAGGCTGGTCCGCCACCACGGCACCGAGGCGGTGGCCGGGAATGCAGAAGGATTTGGAGAAACTATAGAGCTGGATCAACGCCTCGTTCCAGGCGGGTGCCGAGAAGAGCCTATGCGGCCTTTCGGTGCCAAGTGCTAGGAAATCGCGATAGGTCTCGTCGAGAATGAGCCACACGCCGTTCCTGTGGCAGATTTCGAAAATCGCATTGAGAAGCGCCGGCGGATAGACCGCACCCGTCGGATTGTTGGGCGAGACAAGCGCGACTGCCCGCACCTTCGGCCCGAGCGCCTTCTCGATCGTTTTAGGATCGGGAAGGAAACTCCGCTCCGGCAGGCAATCGACGGTCCGCGCCTCGATTCCCAGCATCCTGAGCGTCGTCTCATGGTTAAAATACCAGGGATTGGTCACCACGATCGCGTCGCCTGCCGCGGCGACGGCCATCACGGCGGCAACGAAGGCCTGATTGCAGCCGGAGGTAATGTGGACGTTTCGTGCAGCAATATCCGCGCCGTAGAGCGCCGAGACATTGAGCGCGTAGGCCGTGCGCAACGCCGGCTCCCCCTCGATATCGCCGTAACCCGCATAGGCCTTGGAAGCAGCCGCTTCGCCAAGCCAGCGCAGCAGATCCTTGTGCGGCGGATAGCCCGGAACGGCCTGTGAAAGGTCAATCAGCGGCCCATGCCTGCCCGAATAGGCGCGCGCCCAGCCCTGCACGGAGGGGATCGGCGGCGGCGAAAGCTCCGCAACGAGCGGATTGGGGACCGGCAGGGGCATGATGATCTATTTCCTTATGGATCTAAGCTTCGCGGCGCGTCGCGAAATTCGCCTGGTCTCGACGGGCTTCCCCGTCGCCCGGCGCAGTGCCCGTCGGGCTGAGCTTTGCGGCTCTGCCCGGGCATCGTCTTCCTCGAGCGCGGCAAACAGCCAGTCGATGAACACGTTGACAATCGGTGCCGCCCTCAAATCCTTCCGGCAGGCGACATAGAAGGCGTCGACAGCCGGCACGGCGAGATTGAAGGGGGCGACGAGTTGTCCCTTGGCCAGAAGGCTCGCTGCCGTCAGGGTGTCGCCCAGCGCAATGCCAAGACCATGCACCGCCGCCTCGGTTGCAAGGCGCGCGTCGGACATATGCAACTGCGGTCCGCGCTTCAGGTCGAGCGCGTCGGCCGCTGCAAGCCAGGTATGCCACTCCCGTCCGTCGTCGGCATGGACCATCACATGGTCGCTCATGTCGCGAATGGTACGGATCGGGCGGTTGTTGATCAGCGTCGGACTGACGACGGGAAACAGGTCAAGTGATGTCCATAGCTTGACCCAGCTATCGGTCCAGTTCCCGTCCCCGTAAAGAATTGCCACGTCGACATCAGGCGAGTGGACGTTGCCGGGATCGTTGGATGCATCGAGCGTCAGCCGAATTTCCGGATATTGGGCGATAAAGCCGCCGATACGCGGGATGAGCCAGAGCGACAGAAGCGCGGGAACGCAGGTGACAGACAGGGAACCGGAAGTGGTCGGCCGCGTCATGCGCGCCGTCGCCGTCGCGATCTCCTCGAAAGCAGAGGCGACCGCCGGCAAGAGTTCGGCGCCATGCCCCGTCAACTTCAGACGCTGGCCTGCCCGCTCGAACAGCTTCACGTCGAGCGAAGCTTCGAGCGCGCGGATCTGATGGCTCACCGCGCCATGGGTCACGTTCAATTCCACCGCCGCCTTTGTCAGCGAACCATGCCGCGCCGCCGCCTCGAAGGCGCGCAGCGGATTGAGCGGAGGCAGGCGTGTGGCCACGGGGGGGGCCTTTTGTTAGTTTTTCTCACAGTGATCCCTATAACAATATCAATTGCATTTTCAACTGCTCTGCACCACCATTCAGCGATCTTGAACATTGTCGACTGGTCGGAACCGCCCGCGAGGTAGCGTCCAATCCACCGGTCAAGGCAAGCGGGGAGGGAACTGAATGGCCTGGGACCACGCGAAGCTCGAAGCACTCAGGAAGAAATATGGCGAGGGCCATGGCGGCGAGCTGTTCGACCCGCGCTTCCGCCGCGTCGCCGACAAGATTTTCTCCGAGTCCGGAACACGCTTGGCGCCCTATGCCGGCATTCCAACTTTCCTTTCGGCACCCTATCGACAGGTCGATCCCGCCGCTCCCGATCTCACCAACCTCCACGTCGCCCTCCTGGGCGTGCCCATGGATCTCGGTGTGACCAACCGGCCGGGCTCACGCTTCGGCCCGCGCGCGGTTCGTGGGATCGAGCGCATCGGCCCCTACAACCACGTGCTCGACTGCGCCCCGGCTTTCGACCTCAACGTGGCCGATATCGGCGACGTGCCCTTCGCCAGCCGTTACCGACTGGAGCAGTCACACGAGGATATCGAGCGTTATGTGCGCAAAATTATCGACGCGGACGTCGTGCCACTCTCTGTGGGTGGCGATCATTCGATCACCCACCCGATCCTCAAGGCTGTGGGCAGTCAGCAGCCAGTCGGCATGATCCACATCGATGCCCATTGCGATACTGGCGGCGCCTTCGACCAGACCAAGTTCCATCATGGCGGGCCGTTCCGCAACGCGGTCCTTGACGGTGTTCTCGACCCGACCCGCACCATCCAGATCGGCATTCGCGGCGCGGCCGAATATCTTTGGGAGTTTTCCTACGAATCCGGCATGACGGTGATCCACGCCGAAGAAATGTCGGCTCTTGGCATTCCCGCGATCATCGAAAAGGCGCGAGAAGTAGTCGGCGACGGTCCGACTTATCTCTCCTTCGATATAGACAGCCTCGATCCGGCCTTCGCGCCTGGCACCGGCACACCGGAAATAGGCGGACTTACCACGCGCGAGGTGCTGGAGCTCCTGCGCGGGTTCAAGGGCGTGAACCTTGTCGGCGGCGACGTGGTCGAGGTCGCGCCCCAATATGATGCGACGGCCAACACCGCGCATGCCGGCGCGCAGGCGCTGTTCGAGATTCTGAGTCTCATGGTCTTCAGCCCTGCGGTGAACACAAAACAGGATTGAAGCGGAAATATTATAAGAAACAAAAGGGAACCGGGCTGAAAAACGGCCCACCTAGAGGAGAACAAAAAAATGAAGGGAATTCACAAGATGGGTATCAGCCGCCGCAAGATTCTGGCTGCCGGCCTGACCGGCGTGGGTATGCTTGCCGTGCCGTCCATTCTCCGTGCGCAGGACAGGTCGCTCAAGGTCGGCGTCTATGGCGGCTACTTCAAGGACTCCTTCGACGAGAACATCTTTCCGGAGTTCACCAAGGCCACCGGCATCGCCGTGGAATCTGTGGCCGAGCCGACCGGTGAAGCCTGGCTGGTGCAACTCGAACAGGCCGCCCGCGCCGGCCAGGCACCGGCAGACGTCTCGATGATGTCTCAGGTGGCGACGCTGAAAGGCCAGGAGACGGAGCTCTGGACACCACTCGATCCCGCCAAGATCGGGCACTACGACGACCTGCTCCCGCAATTCATTTCGAAGTACCCGGACTCCCGCGTGGCGGGCATAGGAGCCGTTGCCTGGTACATTACGCTGGTCACCAACACCGATACTTATCCCGAGCCGCCTGATTCCTGGGCCGCGCTCTGGGATCCGGAAAACAGGGATAGGCTCGGCCTCCTCGCGCTGGTCTCCAATTCTTTCCTGCTGGAAGTCACCGCCAAAACCTTCATGGGCGGGACCGACTCGCTCGATACCGAGGAAGGCCAGCTTGCGGCCTTCGAGAAGCTTGCCGAGGTGAAGCCCAATGTGCGGCTGTGGTATCGGGACGAGGCACAGTTCGAGCAGGCATTGAAGTCGGGCGAAATCCCGATGGGACAGTACTATCACGACGTCACGGGCCTTGCCGCAGCCGATGGCTTTCCCGTGCGTTCAACCTTTCCGAAAGAAGGCGGAATCCAGGATTCCGGCAACTGGGTTCTGACGCGCGCTTCGGACAAGACCGAGGAGGCGCATGTCTTCATCGATTATATGAGCCAGCCGGAGATCCAAAGCCTGATGTCGCGAAAGGTCGGCACCGCCCCCACGCTGAGACGCGACACGCTCGATCTCACAGACGAGGAGTTTTCGGCCGTGTCGTCGGAGATCGAGCCGATCATCCCCCGCTACGACCTCTACACGACCAAGTCCGACTGGCTGAACCAGAAGTGGACGGAGATGATCGCCGGGTGAGTACCGGCAAACAGGGCGGGCTGCTGAAGGCCCGCCCTCTCGCGACCCGTAATCATCGGCCCTCGCTTCGCTCGGCAAGGGTGCTGGAATATTTTGTCCACGCCAGGAGCACTTGCGAGCGGCCCCGTCCCCGAGCCAGTGCTTGAGAGACGATCGATTTCGATAGGTAATTCCATGTCAGGCCTGGTTTTCAACGATGTATCGAAGCATTTCGGCAACTTTGCCGCAGTCGACCGTGTCAATCTGAGTGTTCCTCACGGCACCTTCGTTTGCATGCTGGGGCCATCCGGCTGTGGCAAGACCACGCTGCTGCGCATGGTAGCCGGTCTCGAGGAATCTACGACGGGCACCATTCTCCTCGATGGGAAAGACATCACGCCGGTTCCCACGCACAAGCGCAATCTCGGCATGGTGTTCCAGTCTCTGGCGCTCTTCCCGCACCTTACGGTGGGTGAGAACGTCGCCTATCCCCTGCGCATCCGGAGTATGGCCAAAGAAGAGCAGAAGAAGCGCGTGGAAGAGCTTTTGACGCTCATCCACCTGCCCGGCTATGCCGAACGTCCGGTATCGAAGCTCTCCGGCGGGCAGCGCCAGCGCGTGGCGATCGCACGCGCCCTTGCCCTGTCGCCGCGCCTCTTCCTGCTTGACGAGCCGCTCTCGGCGCTCGATGCGAAGCTGCGCGAAGCCATGCAGGTGGAACTGCGACAACTCCAGCAGAAGCTCGGCATCACCACCATCGTGGTGACCCACGACCAGCGCGAGGCCATGACCATGGCTGACCTCGTGGTCGTGATGGGCGACGGGCGTATCCGGCAGGCAGCCTCCCCGATCGATATCTATCGCAAGCCGGCAGATGCTTTCGTGGCCGATTTCATCGGCTCGACCAACCTGCTCACCGTGGAGGCTGACAGCGCCGGCCGCGCTATCGTCCTGGGCCAGCCTGTTCCCGGCCTTTCGCTACCCAACGGGATGGCCAAGGGGCTCATCTCGATCCGACCGGAAGACGTGCATCTGGCGAAAAACGCCAACGGCGGCATTCGCGGGAAGGTCACCTTCATTCGCGATCTCGGCGGCACGATCGAGACCTTCGTCGATGCCAGCGGCACGACCATTGTCGCCGTGACCACGCCCCGCGAACGCGGCGATATCACGGCCGGTGCTGAGGTGAATGTGGTTCTTCCGGCGGACAGCTGCGTGGTCCTGAAACAATGAAACGCGAGCCGCCCCGCACGATCGCCGACTACGCTCCGTTGGCCTTTCCCGCAATCATGCTGATCGTCTTCTTCGTGGTTCCCTTCTCGACCATGATCGCGGTCAGCTTCTTCCGGCGCCAGCAGGGCGGTTTCTACACGCCCGACTTCGTCATCGACAATTATGCGCGCTTCCTGAGCGCCTTCTTCGGGGGCGTGCTCGGTTTCTCGCTGATGCTTGCGATCACGGTCGCCGTGATCTGCGTGGCGATTGCCTTCCCTTTCACCTATCTCCTGACCAAAGCCTCGCGGCGCGTGCAGATCGTGTGGCTCGTCTGCCTGCTCTCGGTGCTTTCACTATCGGAAGTCATCATCGGCTTCGCCTGGTCGACGCTGTTCTCGCGCACGGCAGGCATTACGAACCTTCTCGTCCCTCTTGGGCTGATGTCGGAATCCCAAGCCCTGCTGCCGGGCATCGGCGCGGTGCTGACCGGCATGGTCTACCAGGCCCTCCCCTACACGATCCTGGTGCTTTACCCCGCCCTGGTGCGACTCGACCCGACGCTTCTCGAGGCCGCACGCACATTAGGAGCCTCGCCGCTGCGGGGCTTCTTCGGCATCATAGTGCCAGCGCTGCGCAACACGATCGTCGCAACGCTGATCATGGTTTTCGTCTTCGCCCTTGGGTCCTATCTCCTGCCACAGATCCTTGGACGGCCCCAGCACTGGACGCTCTCGGTACACATTACCGACCAGGCGATCTACCAGTCCAACATGCCCTTTGCCGCCGCAATGGCAGTCTTCCTGGTGCTCATCTCGCTGGCATTGGTGGGGCTCACCTTGCTCGTCGGCGGACGCAAGGAGGTCGCATGATGGAAACCTTTCTGCGCCGGCTCGGTTTCGCACTTGTGGCGCTCTTTCTCGCCGGCCCGCTGATCGTCGTCGCCGGGGTGTCGGTCAACGAGAGACAATCCCTGTCCTTCCCGCCGCAGGGTTTTTCCATCGCCTGGTACAGCCAGATCTTCACCGATCCGGGTTGGCGCGCGGCCCTCATCGCCTCGGTTCTGCTTGCCGCCTTTTCCGCCGCGCTCGCCGTGATCATCGCACTGCCGCTTTCCTGGTTTCTCTGGCGGCGCGTGGCACCTTGGGCAAACGTCTTCCGCCTTCTCGGCGTGGCGCCCTTCATCCTGCCACCGGTCATCACGGCGCTCGGCCTGCTCACCTTCTGGGCCACCATTGGCTTCTACGGCCAGCCCTGGACCGCCGTCATCAGCCATGCAATCTTCTTCGTCACGCTGCCTTTGGTGACCCTCTCGCTCGGCTTCTCCTCGATCGACCGTTCTCTGGTCGAGGTCGCCGCGACCATGGGCGCCGACGAGCGCACGGTACTGCGCACAGTCGTCCTGCCGCTTATCCTACCCTATCTCATTTCGGGTTATGCCTTTGCCTTCGTGCTGTCGCTCAACGAGTACATCGTTGCCTATATGACCGTCGGCTTCACCATGGAGACGCTGCCCATCAAGATTTTCAACGCGCTGCGCTACGGCTACACGCCGACAATGGCTTCTGTCTCGATCTTCTTCGTGGCGATCGCGGCCCTCGTCTTCTCACTGATCGCCCGCTTTGGTGACCTGCCGCGGCTCCTGGGCGCGATGAGCTCGGAGGAAAAATGATGCGGATTGCGGCATTCCAGATGAAGGCGGGCGCCGTCGATCAGGCCGCCAACCTCGCCCGCATCGGGAATGCCGCACGCGATGCGGCGGCCGCCGGAGCGGAGTTCCTGATCACGCCCGAACTCGCCCTGCCGGGATACGGCGCGGGAGACGACATGCACCGGCTGGCCAGGCCGCCGGACGGCGAGATCGTCGCCAAGCTGGCGCTGATCTCACTGGAGGCGGGGATTGCAGTCCTTGCCGGCTTCGCCGAAGCAGCGAAGGGCTGCGCTTACAACAGCGCGGTCTTCGTTGATGGACGCCAGGAGCCTGTCATCTACCGCAAGTCCCACCTCTACAGCGACTACGAACGCAACCTCTTCGCCGCCGAGCAGCCTTCGGCCCGGATAGTCCAGCACGGCGGCATCCGGATCGGCATCCTCATCTGCTACGACGTCGAATTCCCCGAAAACGTCCGCCGCCTGGCACAGGCGGGCGTCGATCTCGTTGCTGTGCCAACCGCCCTGCCCACGAGTGACCATGCCGAGCTGATCGCGCGCAAGATGATCCCCGTCCGCGCCTTCGAGAACCAAGTGTTCGTGTCCTATGTCAATCATTGTGGTGCGGACGGCCTGTTCTCCTATGCCGGGCTTTCCACAATCGCCGCGCCCGACGGCAGCCTGCTCGCCGCAGCGGACGGCCCGTCCGAAAAGCTTATCTTCGCAGATATCCGGCCGCAGGACTTCGCCGCCTCGGCAGCCGCCAATCCCTATCTGCGCGACTTGCGCCCGTAATCCCACTGATCGTTTGCCAATAATCGGCGTGTCTGGCCCCTGCATGAGAGGCTTTCGTACGTCTGAGACGTCCGCTATCGCTTCCCGACGGCCGCAAGCGGACCTACTGCTCTCGGCCAAACCCGTCAACAAGCAAAGGGCCATCAAATCGGCCGTAGCTGTCTGGTTGATAAAGGCCGCGTGTTCGCTGGGTACAGTTCTTCTTCCGACCCCGCATAAAGGCCGAACATTCGCGCCGAGAATTCACATGTGCCGTGCGAAAGTGAGAACGAATGATGCAGGGCTTTCGATCTCCGGAAAGTCTGCAAAGCTTCGTCTCTGTCTTCTCAGCCCTTTGAAACCCTTCGTTCCACCCCGCAAACAACGTTCCGCATCCGAAATCGCGCTCACCGCCTCCAAGCGCTCGCGGAGTGGAGAGCTGTGGCGGGAGTCATGGCCTGAAATCAATTCGTAAGGCAGTATTCCCTCGGCACGCCCGGACGGCAGTTAAAGTAACATCGCCTGGCATCTACCGCAGCAAACTTCCCGCGACAGCCCTGTTTTATCGGTCGCCGTGCCGGGCCGAACAAGGCCGGCCCGGAGGCATTATCGGGCGTCCAGCGATTTTGCGAACGGCATGACGCGGATGCGCTTGCCAAGAGCCTTGTAGGCGGCATTGGCCACAGCAGGGCCGATGGGCGGAACGCCCGGTTCGCCGATGCCCGAAGGTGGATTGGCGGAGGCGAGGATGTGGACCTCCACCTCGGGCATCGCGTCGATCCTGAGCGGAGTGTAAAGATCGTAGTTGCCCTGGTCGACCTGGCCTTCGGTGAGCGTGATTTCCTCTTCAAGAATGGCGCCGAGACCGAAGCCGATGCCGCCTTCCACCTGAGCGCGGATCTGGTCGGGGTTGATCGCCACTCCACAATCCACTGCTGCAACCACACGTTCCACCTTGATGCCGCCGCGGCTATCGACCGAGACTTCGGCTACCTGAGCCACCACCGAGCCGAAGCTTTCGGCAACGGAGACGCCCCGGAACCGGCCTTCTGCCGCCGGCGTGTCCCAGCCGGACTTCTCCGCGACCATTTTCAGGATCGTGGCATGACGCGAATCCGGCTCCATCATCGACAGACGATACTCGATTGGGTCACGGCCGGCTGCTTCAGCGATCTCGTCCATGAACACCTCGACGACGAATGCCGTATGCGTGGAGCCCACCGCGCGCCACCAAAGGGGCGGAACGCCTGCTTGCGTGGTGGTCAGCCCCACCTTCAGGTTGGGGATAGCGTATGGCAGATGCACAGCCCCTTCCACCGATGTCGGATCGACACCATTCTGGACCATGCCCTCCATGATCGTGCCGGACATTATGGATTGCCCCACGATATGGTTACTCCAGGCGACCAGATTTCCAGCCTCGTCGAGACCGGCCTTGATGGCATGCGCGTAGGCGGGGCGATAGCGGCCGGCGCGCATGTCGTCCTCGCGCGTCCATTGTACCTTGACCGGAGCGCGGAAGCCAAGTGCCTTGGCAATATGCACAGCCTCAACCACCACATCGCCATCGGCCACCGCGCGCCGGCCGAAGCTGCCGCCCGCTTTCATGACATGCAGATGCACCTTGTCGGGTGTCACCTCTGCGATCTCGGCGGTGAGCGCCTGATACACATCCGGGAACTGATGACCGCCCCAAACTTCAACCGTGCCATCCGCATTCTTGCGGGCCACTGCATTCAGAGGCTCCAGGGCAGCATGGGCGAGATAGGGGAATTCGAAGGTGGCTTCGAGGACATTTGCCGCGCCGGCAAATGCCGCATCGGCATCACCATCCTCCCGGGCCATGGCTGCAGGAGGCTCTGCCGCCAGATCGCGGTACATCTGCGCCAGTTCTCCGGTGCTGCGCTTTTCGGCGCCGCTCTCGTCCCACTCGACGGTCACGGCGTCACGACCTTTGAGTGCGGCCCACATATGCTCGCCGACAACGGCAACACCGCGCGGTATCTCCACCACGTCAACGACGCCCGGCAACTTTTTCGCTTCGGTAGCGTCGAACGACTTCACCGTTCCACCGAACACCGGCGGATGAATCATGACGGCGGTCAGCAGGCCGGGCAGCTTGACGTCGATCGTGTACTGCTCGGTGCCATTGGTCTTTCCGGCACTGTCGTAACGCTTCAGGTCGGCATTGCCGATGAGCGTCCAGCCGGAAGGCTGCTTCAGGACCACCTCCGACGGCACGGGCATGGCCGCGGCTTTTGCCGCAAAATCGCCGAAGCCGCCCTGCCTTCCAGACGGGTGCTTGATAATTCCACGCTCAACGGAGATTTTCGCCGCCGGAACGTTCCATTCTGCAGCCGCGGCTGCAACGAGCATGGTGCGCGCGGCTGCGCCAGCGTTGCGGTAGCGCTCCCATGAGGTCATCATCGAGGTCGATCCGCCGGTGCCCTGAATCGCACCGCCGAAAGCAACGTTGCCGTATGCCTGTACATTGCCGGCAGCGCCTTGAACATCAATGGTGGAAAAATCCGCCTCAAGTTCCTCCGCAACCAGCGTCGCAAGGCCATGGTAGGAACCCTGGCCCATTTCGAACTGGGAAGACAGCACGGTCACCTTGCCGCTCGAATCGATAGTCAGATAGGGCGAGAAGGCGTGGGCATTTTCTCCGGCCGTCTCGTTGGCTGCGGCGGACACGGCGCCGAGCGTTCGGAAGCCGACGGCAAGGCCGGTGGCAGTGGCGACGGCACCGATCAGGAACTGCCGGCGCGAAGCCTGGACCCGGGGTGCCGGAATGGCGATCGAATGCATCAGTTTGGGAATCATGGCTCAGGCCTCCAGACGCTTGGCGGCTTCGTGAATACCGGCTCGGATCCGCTGATAAGTTGCGCAGCGACAGAGATTACCCGACATAGCGGCGTCGATGTCATCGTCGGTCGGCTTCGGATTGGTCGTCAGCAGGTCCGTTGCCGACATGATCTGGCCGGACTGGCAGTAACCGCATTGCGGCACATCCATATCGACCCAGACGGCCTGCACCGTTTCCGCGACTTTGCCGTCCAGACCCTCGATAGTGGTCACAGCCTGGCCTTCGATATCGCCAATGAAGGTCTGGCAGGACCGCATTGGCACGCCGTCGACGAAGACCGTGCAGGCACCGCATAGCGCCATACCGCAGCCGAACTTCGTGCCGGTCAGGCCGACGAGGTCGCGAATGACCCAGAGCAGCGGCATATCCGCCTCTGCCTCGACTGTGTGCTGGGTGCCGTTGATGGTTACAGTCACCATGGTTTTCTCCCTATGGTTGGCGCGCAGGACAAGTGCGGCGCGGCTTGGGCAGGCCAGATCACGCGCCATTTTCCGGACACTGAATTGCCGTTCCAGTTTAGTGGACAGGAGGGAAGTGGGGTAGGCACGATCCTGTCCCATTCTTGCCCGATCGTCTTTATGTTTGCCGCCGACCGCGTTCAGCCCACGACATCCCGCCGAGGCATCTCTTTGGAGTTGCGAATCGACTTGACGTCGCGCAGAGGCGGATGGCCGAACATGCGGCGGTATTCTCGACTAAACTGGGTGGGGCTCTCATAGCCCACCCTGTGCGCCGCCGTCGCGGCGTCGACCGATTCCGCCAGCATCAGCTCCCGCGCATGGTAGAGCCGCAGATGCTTCTGAAACTGCAGCGGGCTCATGGCCGTCATGGCGCGGAAGTGATGGTGGAGCGTCGACACGCCCATATTGGCTTTCCCGGCCAGTTCTTCCATCCGTAACGGTTGGGTGTAGTTCTCCCTGAGCCAGGCGATCGCCCGAGCCACACGATGGCCGTTGCTGCCGGCAAGCGCAACGCGCCGCAGCTGGCCGCCCTGATCGCTCGTCAGCAGCCTGTAAAGGATCTCGTTGTGGATGTGGTCGGCGAGAAAAAGCAGGTCGCCGGGCGCATCTGCAAGGGAAATCAGCCTTAGCAATGCATCGAACAACTCCGGCGTCGCGGTGCCGACGCTCACGCCGAGAGTGCGTTGCGATATGTGCGACTTACCCAGATCGTAATCGGCGATGATACGTCGCGCCTTTTCAAGATCGAGCCGAAGCCGCGCCGCTACGTACGGCTCGTCAAAGCTGGCCGCACAGACCTGCCCGGTGAGCGGCAAGCCGATGGATATGAGGAAGAAACTGGATTCGTCATACACCATCGTTTCGTCGCCGACGTGTATTTGTTTGCTGCCTTTGATGATCAGCGATACGCTGGGCTCGTAAACGAGGCACGCGGGAGCGAGCGGCTCGACCACGTGATACAGATCGAGATTAGGGATGGGATGCTGATAGGTCGTTCCGTCCCATACGAGCGATGACAACCGGTCAAGAATTTGGCTTCGGATGGCTGCGGTGGCCTCGTACACCGAACCTCTCTCGCTGAACACGCCATTCATGAAAACCTTCCAAGACGCCCGCTCACAAGTCGTGCAGTAGTCTGCGTACCTTACCACATGTCTCTAATTCGAAGAGAATCAGGCAAGAATACCGAAAAATCAGACTAACGTCTGCTTGCAAAAGTTTCGTGTCACCAGACCATCCAGAGATCTCGGTTCCGTTGCGCCGCAAATGACGTCAGTCCTCTGCCGTGGCGAAAGAGGCTTTTCGGTTGGGAACCTGGTGAGAGCCGATTGGATCGCAGCGACTTCGGCTACAACTTCATCTAAGATGATGCTGGCTCTCAAGCACAGGAAACTACATGCGCTATGGCTTGTTTGGGGTCGTCAACAGAACGACCGTTTGTACTGAGCGGCCCCCGAAAGCGGACCGTCAACTTCCGGCCCCAAACAGGACGTTCGTCAGCGCGCGAGAGTGCCCGCATTCCACCTAGCTCAGGCATCGCTGTCACGCGATAATCCTTGCATCGTCTTTGATTTCCTGGTGCACGGATAGTGCACAGGAACGCTGCTAACTATTTGAAAAAAGGGAGCTTTAGCTCCAATCCATCATGGGCGCGATAGCAAAAATGGCAGGCTCGAAATACCTTAATTTTTCTTTTGTCACAGGCTCTTGGGCCATTTTCTTTCTGTTTCGTTTACGCCGGTTTTGGACCAAATATAATCTCCGTGGACCAAATGAGGAAGCGGACATGAGCACGATTACTGCGCGCAAGCGCAAGGACGGCAGCGTCGACTGCAGGGCACACGTGCGTGACGGCGTGACTTATCACGAGACAGAGACCTTTGACAGACGGGCAGCAGCTACCGCCTGGTCACCGTCACGGGCGAAAAGGATCTCTCACGTATGGCGCCGGGTGCCGATCTTGCCACTCACCTCCTTCAGCACGGCGTTTACGAGCCGCACTTGGAGACGCTTTCGGCGATCGACGACGATGCATCGGCAAGGTTGCGCAAATTCGTAAAGGACGAATCCATCGATATGCTCGTCATGGGCGCATTCGTCCATTCACGCTTCCGACAGGCGATCCTCGGCGGCGTTACGCGTTCGCTGCTGGACGACGTTCCCGTGCCACTTTTCATGCCCTGGTGCTTGCGGAGGATGGCAGACCAACCGAAGTGGTCATTCCGCGCTGGACGAATGCCAATCCTGAGAAAATCTACCGCGAGCAACCTTTCGGGACTATCTCTCGACGTTCAAGCAATTTGAGGGCTATAAATTGCCCACGCGCGTCGAAGGGGGAAATCTCTTCGGCACCGAAGACTACTTCCCATTTGACAAGGCGGAAGTGAGCGCCATCGACCACCTTCAGAGAACGGTTGACCAGCGTCAGCATCATCAATGATGACTTCGCGGCTCCGCGAAGCTCGGATCTCACCCGGCCTCACCATCGTCAAATCCGGTGCGCGGGACGTGCTTGAGGAGGGAACGCTTGACGTATTCCTGCCTGAAGATCAGCATGTCGAACGCTTGACAAGCGCCTTGAGACGCTTGTCGTCCGACCATGCCTTACACGAAAAGCGGGCAAGAGGGCACTCGCAGTATTAGAAAAGTATTCGATGTCGCGAATACTCAAACTTTAGGATCTGACGTTGCGCGGAGCTATAAGCGCCGAACAAAGCGAGTTAGCCTGCAACGGAAGAATGGCGGTCGATCAACTTCCCTGCAGGAGGAACAGATGTACTCGCTGACAGAGCCCAAGCTCCCGATACATGTGCGGCTGCTCCCGTTGAGGATCACATGTGCGGGATTGTAGGGTTCTGGGGACACCATCGCCATGCCCATGTCCTGGCGCAAGATATGGCATCGCGCATCGCACACCGTGGTCCGAATACAAGCGGAGTTTGGAGTGACGAACATGCGGGCGTGACATTGGCACACCGGCGGCTAGCGATCGTAGATCTCTCACCTGCAGGTTTCCAGCCGATGGTCAGCCGGGACGGACGGTTCGTGCTAACCTACAATGGAGAACTATATAACCACCAGGAGATTCGTGCTGCCTTGATCACTCAAGGACCGATTGCCTGGCGCGGGAGTTCAGACACAGAGACACTGCTGGAGGCCGTTTCCACCTGGGGCCTGGAAACTGCGCTTGGTCGCTGTAACGGAATGTTTGCTTTCGCTCTGTGGGACCGCGCCAGCCGCGAGTTGCATCTCGCCCGCGACAGAATGGGCGAGAAGCCGCTATACTGGGGCAAGATCGGCTCCGACTTCGTTTTCGCATCCGAATTGAAGGCGCTACACGCGCATCCCGGTTGGACCGGAGAGGTCGACCGCGATGCTGTGGCCCTGTTCCTTCGCCACGACTATGTCCCCAGTCCCTATTGCATTCACAAAGGAATTCAGAAGTTGCCGGCGGCGCACTGGCTCACGGTGTCCCAGGCCGGCAAGTGCGTATCAGAACCAAAAAGTTATTGGTCCCTCGAAGAGGTCGTCGAACGTGGCGGCACGACCCCTTTCCTCGGCGACGAGGTTGCCGCGACTGATAAGCTCGAGAGTCTTATGAAGGATGCGGTCAAGCTCCGGATGATGGCCGACGTTCCATTGGGCGCCTTCCTTTCAGGCGGCTACGATTCGTCAACGGTCGTTGCGCTTATGCAAGCGCAATCTGATCGTCCCGTACAGACCTTCACAATCGGATATCACGAGAAAAGTTACAACGAGGCCGAGCACGCAAAGGCCATCGCCGCACACCTCGGTACCGACCATACGGAACTCTATGTGACTTCAGAGGATGCTCGCGCCGTTATCCCCGAACTGCCGCGCATCTGGGATGAACCCTTCTCGGATTCCTCGCAGATTCCTACACTGTTGGTTAGTCGCCTTGCCCGCCGTGACGTTACAGTTAGTCTCTCAGGAGACGGCGGAGATGAGCTGTTCTGCGGATACGGCAGATATCAGCTGGCCCACAACATGTGGTCGTGGCTTCGGCTGCTACCCTACCCGCTACGGCAGGGCGTCAGCGCCTTCTTGGAGAGGGTTCCCCCACATCTGGCAGATGGAGCAATGTCAGTATTGCCCCCCAATCTGCGCATCAAGGCGTTCGGAGATCGCCTTGCGAAACTGGCAGCCATACTGAATAGCGAGCGCCGGGAGCTGTTCTACAGGTCCCTTGTTTCGCACACCCATCGTCCTGAGACACTTGTGCGGAACGCGGTTGAGCCATGGACACTTCTTTCCGAACCGTCGGCATGGCCGGTACTTACAGAATTTCGTGATCAGATGATGTACATCGATTCCAAGATGTACCTGACCGACGACATTTTGACAAAATTGGACAGAGCAAGCATGGCTGTAAGTCTTGAGTCCCGCGTGCCCCTTCTTGATCACCGCTTGGTGGAGTTCGCCTGGTCCCTGCCAATACAGTTCAAGCACCGCCGAGGTCAGCCGAAATGGATCCTGCGTGAGGTGTTGAGCCGATATGTGCCACGAACGCTGACGGAACGCCCAAAGATGGGGTTTCGCGTTCCAATTGAAGAATGGTTGAGAGGGCCGCTCCGCGACTGGGCCGAGTCGCTGCTGTCGGAAGACCGACTTAGGCGGGAAGGCTTCTTCTCGCCCTCCGAAGTTCGGACGATGTGGCAAGAAAACCAGGCCGGCGCGCGCCGATGGCATTCACAGTTGTGGAATATCCTCATGTTCCAGGCCTGGCAGGACAGCATCAGCGAAACCTGGACGCGAGGCCCTGCCTTGGCTGATCAAACGAAGAGCATGAGCAGCGGTGGTGGCGCACGCTCGCAGTGATTGTACTCACCAGGAGGGCCAGAGCGAGGATTCGCGGGAACACCAGAAAGAACATTCTATTTATTTTTATCGATAAATTGCATTTTTAACATATTAGATCAGGTAATGAGCGCCATGCGGTAGATGGAACCTCATTGCACGGGCTTGCGGCTCATTTGATCTTTCTGTGCCCGGACCGAAAGGACCGTACGAGCATTGCCTGCATGATCGGAATGCCGCGATGAGCTGGAAGCCAGCGCCGGCAGAAGCTCATTCGAACTGTTTGCCGGCGATGTCCGGCTCCATCAGATGCCGTTCCACGGCGCGCAAATGGCGGTACATGGCTTGGCTGGCGCCGTCGAGATCCCGCTGCTCGATGGCCGTCACGATGCGGTCGTGTTCGGCGAAGGAATGATGGTCGGACGGCGGCCGGTCGGTATTCGAGCGCAGCAAGCCCCAGACTACCGCGCGCCGGACGGCGTTGAGCGCGTCAAACAGCGCCAGGAGCAGCCGGTTGTTCGCTGCTTCCGCAAGGCAGCGATGCAACTCATTGTCTGCCGTTTCATACTGCCGCCAGGTCGCCGCCTGATGCGTGCGTCGAATGCAGCGGCGCAAAGCCTCGATGTGCTTCGATGTGGCGTTGAGCGCCGCCTCGCGGGCGATAATGGGCTCGATCAGCAGCCGTGTGCGCATCACCTCAGCCGGATTCGTCTCCCGGTCGATGTCTGAAAGGCTCATGACCTCCGCCTTGCGTGCGCCGGTGAAAGTACCCTTGCCCACATGGCGCCAAAGCTGCCCCTCCGCTTCAAGCGTCGCCAGCGCCTTGCGCAGATCGCCACGCGAAACGCCAAGGATTTCACACAGTTCGCGCTCCGCCGGCAGCCGCGTATCAGGTGGGAAATCGTGCCGGGTGAGCCAGGCACGCAGTTGGACAAGCGTCGCGTCGTGGGCGTCATCCCTGATGGCTTCTTCGGTCTCGATCTGCCCGCGCAACCGGCTCTCCTTTGTTGTAGCTTGACCAATTTCATTGGTTTAACGATCAACTTAGGTGCATCTTTAGGCCAAGTCAAATGCACTTTCACACAGCCTTCGGCGCCATTGACATCTAACCAATCTCATGTTTTTATTTAACCAATATATATATTGGCTAAGCCTCAGCGACTTGGCTATGGAGGCGCAGGCATATGTTGCCGGCGAACACGGGAGGAAAATTCAATGACACTGACACGTAGAATGTTTTCCGTCTTGGCAGGTGCGGCGGCCCTTGCCGCCGCCAGCCTTGGCGCACCATCGGACTCTTCGGCGCAGGACAAGCCGATCCGCGTCGCCATGGGCGATATAGCCAGCGTCGAAAGCCTCGGCCTGCTGATCGCCATGGAGCGCGCCAAGGAACGCGGCGTTCCCATGGAACTCACTTTCTTCAATTCCGAGGATGTCGCCACGCAGGCCGTCGTTGGCGGACAGGCCGATGTCGGCGTCGGCGCGCCCTATGCCTTCATCCAGAATTCCAACGCGCCGATCCGCATGTTTTTCCGCATGAGTACGCTGCTCTTCTTCCCGGTGGTAAACTCCGAGGTCTATTCCGGCTGGAAGGATCTCGACGGCGAGGAAGTCACTGTTCATTCGCGCGGTTCCGGCACAGAGGCGTTGATGCGGTTGATGGAAGGCATCCACGGCATCAAATACTCCAACATCAGCTATGTTCCCGGCTCGGAAGTGCGCGCCGGTGCCATGCTACAAGGCACGATCAACGCGACCATTGTCGATGCGGCGGCATTTCGCCTGCTGCAGGAAAAAGGTGGCGCAAAGTTCGCTCGGCTACCGGTCGAGGGTGTCGACGCCACCGATGAAGCACTTTACGGAAACATCGATTTTCTCGAGCAACGCGGCGACGACGTAGCGGTGTTCGTCGAGGAGCTTTTGCGCACCTGGAAGGACATCAACGACAATCCGGCGATCGTCGCCGAACTGCGCAAACAATACGATCTCCTGCCCGATCTGCCGGACGAGGCGGCGGCCGACATCGAAAATTACTACAGAGAGGCCGCCGAGAGCGGTGTCTATCCGACCGACGGCGGTTCACCGGATGATGCGCGCGATGATGTGGCGTTCCTTGCGGCCGCCGGTCAGGTGAAGGAACCAGGCGATAATTTCGATCCGACGCAGTATTGGAGCTTCGACGCACTCGAGGCGGCACGCCAGCGGTGATTAGCGTTCGGCGCGGCTGTCGTGGCGGCCGCGCCCCTCACTGGCTTCCCGGCGCAACTGGATCGGAACTGGCATGTCGTTGACGCACACTGCAGAAAAACGGATCGGGGCAGCACGCGCCGATGCACCGGGCCTCATCAGATGGCTCAGCGAGTTCACACTGATATGGAAGATCCTTTCGATCGCCCTCTTCGCCGGCGCGTGGGAGTTGGCAGGCCGCTCGGGCTTTAATTTCTCTTTCCCTACCTTCTCCGACACCGTGGCCGCCCTTTGGGAGATGGCAGTGGACGGATCGCTCGGCGCGGCTTATCTGCGCACGCTCGAGCCACTGGTAATCGGTCTCGCCTTCTCGCTCATTGTCGGCATTTCCGCCGGCATCGCCATGGGTCTGCGCCACGACGTAGAATGGTTCAGCCTGCCGATCTTCATCGTCATGCAGGCAGCGCCCATGGCCGCCTTGATCCCGCTTGTCACCTTCGTCTATGGCATCGGCCTGACCGCCAAGGTGCTGGCGGTGGTCATGCTTGCCATGCCGGTGATCACCATCAACAGCTACAAGGCCGTTCGCAACGTGCCGCCGTCGCTCGTCTCCATGTGCCATTCCTTCATGGGCAGCCGGCAACAGCAGATCCTTCACATTATCATTCCAGCGGCCAGCCCCATGATGTTCGCCGGCCTGAGGCTCGGAGTGGCCGAAGGCTTTTCCGGCGTCGTGCTGGCCGAACTCCTCATCACGCCCACCGGCATCGGCGACCTCATCACCTTCCATCGCTCGATCGCCAATTTCGCCCACATGTACGCCACTATCGTTTCCATCGTTCTCTTCGCCATTGTCACCGTCGGTTCACTGCAATGGCTTGAAACGGCGCTGTTCCGGCCCGAAAAGCGGAGTTCACAATGAGCATTGCCATGCAGATCGAAACTGAAAACGCCGTGCCCGCCGCATCGAACCCGATCATCGAGGTGAAGGGCATCTCCAAGATCTATGGCAGCGACATCGTGGCGTTGGAAAACATCGACTTGGCGTTCGAGGAGGGACAGCTCACAAGCCTGCTCGGCCCTTCCGGGTGCGGCAAGACAACCCTTTTGAAGATTGTCGCTGGTCTCTTGAAGCCTAGCCATGGCGAAATCCTGGTCAAAGGCAAAAAGGTCCACGGACCAGGGCCGGAACGAGCCTTTGTCTTTCAGGACTTTGCTCTGATGCCTTGGGCCAATGTCATGCAGAACGTCGCTTTCGGCTTGAAAATGCAGGGCGTCGGCAAGGCCGCGCGCGAAGATACCGCACGCCACTATATTAGCGAGGTGGGCCTCTCCGGATTCGAGCAGAAATTTCCGCATCAACTGTCTGGCGGCATGCGCCAGCGCGTCGGCCTCGCGCGGGCGCTTGCGGTCAATGCCGACGTTCTCTTGATGGACGAACCGTTCTCGGCGGTCGACGAGCAGACGCGGCGCAAGTTTCAGGAAGACCTGATGCGGCTGCGCGAAGTGGAGAAGAAGACCTTCCTCTTCGTCACTCATTCGATTGAAGAAGCCGTCTATGTGTCCGACCGCATCGTGCTTCTGTCGCCGCGTCCCGGCCGGGTCAGCCAGATCATCGATCCGGATATTCCCCAGGATATCGGCCCCGACGAACTACGCCGCAACGATGTCTATCTCGATACGGTCGAGAGCATCTGGCACGGCATCAAGAAGTATGTGGAGTAGACGATGACCCTGTTGGGATACCGCGTGCCGATGATGGCCGCGCTGCTAGTCTGGGTGGTCGTCTGGGAGATCATCGGCCGGTTCGACCTGCTTCTTCTCTTCCCGCCCTTCACCGAGGTGTTGATGGCGCTGGGTGATGTAGTGACGTCACGCAGCTTCGCCGAGGCGATACGTATCACCGCCCTCTCCTATGCGTGCGGATTGGCGCTGGCAATTGCTGTCGGCGTTCCGCTGGGCTTGCTGATGGGTCTGGTGCCGGCCGCCGACAAGATGCTCAATATATGGGTGAATACCTTCCTTTCGGCGCCGCTCTCCGCCCTCGTTCCGGTTTTCATGATTCTGTTCGGCCTCGGTACGCCGACGGTGATCGTCACGGTCTTCATGTTCGCAGTATGGATCATTGTTCTCGACACACGCGCCGGTGTGCAGAACATCTCGCCCTCGCTTATGGAAATGGCTCACTCTTTTGGCGCTTCGCACGCAGAACGCGGCAAGATCGTTCTTCTGGCCGCCCTGCCCGAGATCCTCGCCGGCATTCGGCTCGGCATGATCCGTGGCGTCAAGGGCGTGGTGATCGGCCAGCTTCTGGTCTCGATCATCGGCGTCGGCGCGCTGTTTTCCCTCTATCAGCAGAATTTCCTCATGGCTCATTTCTGGGCGCTCATTCTGCTGCTTTTCGCCATGGCGCTCACCCTGTCCGGCCTCGTTGGCCGGCTGGAAAAGCGCATCGAATATTACGCAGGAGTCAGGAGCTAATAAATGTCCGAAGCCGCCTACCAGAACGCCAATCAGTACGTGATTGCGCCACCCGCCATGGCAGTGTTGCCGGTGGAAGGAAGCGACCAGCTTTTCCCCGTCAATCGCATTTTCTGCATTGGCCGCAACTATGCAGCCCACGCGGTGGAAATGGGCCATGACCCGGACAAGGAGCCGCCCTTCTTTTTCTTTAAGCATCCCACCAACCTGGCGGTTGGCGAAGACTTTCCCTATCCAGCCAAGACCAACGACGTGCATCACGAAATTGAGATGGTGGTGGCGCTCGCCAAGGGCGGAACGAATATCAGCGTCGAAGACGCGCTCGACCACGTCTTCGGTTACGGCGTGGGATTGGACATGACACGGCGCGACCTGCAGGGCGAGGCCAAGAAACTGGGGCGTCCGTGGGAGGTTGGAAAATCCTTCGAGAAATCAGCACCCTGCGGCCCGCTCGTTCCTGCGTCCCGCATCGGCCATCCGACCGCGGGGGCCGTGACGCTCAATGTCAACGGTGAAAGGCGCCAGAGTGGCGATCTCAATCAGATGCTCTGGAAGGTGCCCGAGATGATCGCCATCCTGTCGCGATACTTCGAACTGCAACCAGGCGACCTGATCATGAGCGGCACGCCGGCCGGTGTCGGGCCGATCCAACGCGGCGACGTGATGCATGGCAAGGTGGCGGGCGTCGGCGAAATCACCGTAAGGGTGATCTGATCCGCACCGGCCTTTCGGAAGGAGTGGCGTCCCATGCGGACGCCACTCGCTTCTATGCGGTGTTCAAAGGTCGATCTCGGTGGCCAACCCCGCGCTGCGCGCCGCCTCCGCGGCAAGTGCGGCGACCGCCAGGTCCTGGAGGCCGACGCCAGTGCCATCGAATAGGGTGATCTCGTCATCGCGGGTGCGGCCGGGATGCTTCCCGTTGACCACCGCGCCGACCGGCGTGATGTCGGCCTTGTCGATGAGCCCATGCGCGACCGCGTGTTGGCACTCGCCGATGCTGGCGGACTGCGCCACCTCGTCGGTGAACAGCGTAGCAGCGGCGACCATCTCTGCGTCCACCTCCTGCTTGCCCTTGGTGTCGGTACCCATGCAGGCCAGATGCGTGCCGGGCTTGACCTGGCCGCGCATGAGGATCGGCTCGAAGCTCGAGGTGATAGTGATGATCACGTCGGCTTCCGCACCGAGCCGGTCGAGCGAAACCGCCTCGAAGGGTAGGCCGAGCTCGGCCGCCGTTTCGCCCAGTCGCGGCAGCATTTCAGGGTGCAGGTTCCAGCCGATGACGCGCTCGAAATCCCGTTGCTCGGCCGCCGCGCGCATCTGGAAGGCCGACTGGAAGCCGGCGCCGACCATACCCAGCACCCTGGCATCCTTTCGCGCCAGATGGCTGATCGAGACGGCCGATGCCGCAGCCGTGCGAATCGCCGTCAGATAGTTGCCGCCCACCATGGCGTGCGGCCGGCCCGTATCGGGATCGAACAGGAACACGGTCGACTGATGGTTGGTCAGGCCGCGCTTCTCGTTGCCTGGCCAGTAACCGCCTGATTTCAGCCCGAGCACGCCGTTCTTCCGGTCGAAGCCCGATTTGAACCCGTAGAGAGCATCTGCATGGCCGATCGCCTCGCGGATAACGGGAAAATTATAGGCCTCGCCCGCCGCCATGGCGGCAAAAACGCCTTCGATGGCGGTGAAGGCATTCTCGCGCGTAACCACCTTGCGGCAGGTCTCTTCTGAAACGATCAGCATGCCCGGTCTCAATAGGCCATGCCGCGCGCCGTCACCGGCCACAGGCATTCCACCTTGCCGTTGCGGACGCCGACATACCAGTCGTGGACGTTACAGGTCGGATCGCAGTGACCGGGAACGAGGCGCAGCTTCTCGTTGATCTTCAGAACGCCATGGGGGTCCTCGATCACGCCGTGCTCGTCGGAGCACTTGATGTATTTCACATCGTCGCGGCCATAGATGAAGGGCAGCCCCGAATCCACCGACTGCGCCTTGAGGCCAGCGTCGCAGATCGCCTTGTCGGCCTTGGCGTGGCTCATCACACTCGTCAGGATGAATAGCGCGTTCTCCCATTCGCCCTGGTCGATGCGGTTGCCGTCCTTGTCCTTGATGCGCCCGTAATCGGCGTCCATGAAGGCGTAGGAACCGCATTGCAGCTCGTTGTAGACGCCGGATTCGCTCTCGAAATAATAGCTTCCCGTGCCGCCGCCGCTGACGAGCTCGGGCGTGAGCCCTTCCTTCTTCAGCGCTTCCACGGCGTCGGTCACCTGGGCGATAGCGGCACCGAGCTTGACCTTGCGGTCCTCATAGCTGTCGATGTGCTGCATCGCCCCCTGATAGGCCTGGATACCGGTAAAATCCAGATTTGGGGCGGCGGCGATCGCCTTGGCGATCTCGACCACCGCCTCGCTGGTCACAACGCCGCAGCGGCCGGCGCCACAGTCGATCTCCACGAAACACCCGAGCGTGGTGCCGTGCTTCTGCGCCGCCGCCGACAGGTCGGCGACGTTCTCGATATCGTCGACGCAGACGATGACACGGCCGCCGTAATTCGGCAGGTGGGCCAGGCGGTCGATCTTCGCCGGGTCGCGCACCTGGTTCGATACCAGAATGTCCTTGATGCCGCCGCGGGCGAACGCCTCAGCTTCCGACACCTTCTGGCAGCACACGCCGACCGCACCGCCGAGCTTTTCCTGCAGCTTTGCGACGTCGACGGATTTGTGCATCTTGCCGTGCACGCGGTGGCGCATGCCATGCCCTCTGGCGTAATCGCCCATCTTCCTGATGTTGCGCTCGAGCGCGTCGAGATCGAGGATCAGGCAAGGGGTCTGGATATCTTTCTCATCCATGCCAATGGCGGCGGGAATATCGTAGCCGACCTCATGCCCGGCGATGGTCTCATGCTTGGTCATAGGTATCTCCCTACACTTTGGCCCAGGGCAATTTGCCGAGATCGACATTGCCCCCGGTGATGATGACGCCGACGCGCTTGCCGGCGAAAAGCTCTTTATTCTTCAGGATCGTGGCCAGCGGCACTGCGCTCGATGGCTCCATGACGATCTTCATGCGCTCCCAGATGAGCCGCATCCCCGCAACGATCTCCTCCTCGGTGGCCGTGAAGATGTCCTCCACATGCTTCGAGACGAAATGCCAGGTGAGTTCCTTGAGCGGTACCTTCAGCCCGTCGGCCACCGTCTGCGGCGCATCGTCGGCAATGATGTGCCCGGCCTTGAAGGAGCGGTAGGCATCGTCCGCGTTCTTCGGCTCGGCCGCATAGATCTTCGTCTTCGGCGCAATGGTCGACAGCGTAAGGCAACAGCCCGAAACCATGCCGCCGCCGCCAATGGGCGCCACCACGGCATCGAGTTCGCCAATATCTTCGACGATCTCCTTCGCGCATGTCGCCTGCCCGGCGATGACGCGCGGGTCGTTATAGGGGTGCACGAACTCGGCCCCCGTCTCGGCCACGACCTCGGCGAACACCGCCTCGCGCGAGGAGGTCGAGGGCTCGCATTCGACGATGCGCCCGCCATAACCGCGAACCGCCGCCTTCTTGGGCTCCGGCGCGGTCCTCGGCATCACCACCGTCACGGGAATGCCGCGCTTGCCGGCGGCATAGCTCAGCGACAGCGCATGGTTCCCCGAGGAATGGGTCGCGACGCCGACCTTTGCCATTTTCTCATCCAGCCCGAACACCGCGTTGGATGCGCCTCGCGCCTTGAAGGCGCCCGCCTTTTGGAAGTTCTCGCATTTGAAGAACAATTCGGCACCGGTCAGGCCGTTGATGAAGCTGCTGGTCAGGATCGGCGTTCGGTGGATATGCGGAGCGATGCGCGCATGCGCGGCCTCGACATCGGCGTAGGTCGGTATGTCCATATCCCGTTCTCCTCAGGCTGCCGCGCGCGGCATGGCGCCCGCGCCGCGGCCGGCGGTCGCCCGATAATGCTCCTGCGCGGCGGCAACGCCAGAGCCGAGCGTGACCGGCAAGCCGAGATCCGCCATGACCATTTCCGCCGTGGCGATGCCCGATAACGCCATGACGTCGGTCATTGAGCCAAGATGGCCTATGCGGAACAGCTTGCCGGCCACCTCGCCCAACCCGACACCGAAGGCCACGCCGTATTTTTCGGCGGCGTGGGTGACGATGCGGGTTGCGTCGAAGCCGTCCGGGACGAGAACGGCGCTGACCGTGTCGGAGTAGAGCCCGGGCTCCTTCGCGCAAAGCGACAGACCCCAGGCATCGACCGCCTTGCGCACGCCATCGGCAATGCGACGGTGGCGCGTGAAGACGCGCTGAAGCCCCTCCTCCTCCAGCATGGCGATGGAGACGCTCAAGCCGCGGATCAGGTTGACGGGCGGCGTATAGGGAAAGCCGCCAGCCGCCTGCGTCTTCATCATGTCGCGAAAGTCGAAAAAGCAGCGCGTACACCTTGCCGAAGCGACCCTTTCCAGCGCCTTCGAGCCGATGCCGAGAATGGCCAGACCAGGCGGCAGCATGAACCCCTTCTGCGAGCCGGTGACGGCGATGTCGACACCCCATTCGTCCATGCGGAAATCCATGGAAGCGATGGAGCTAACACCGTCGACGTAAAGCAGTGCGGGATGCCCGGCGGCATCGAGCGCACGGCGCACGGCGGCGATGTCGCTCAGGACCCCCGTGGCGGTCTCGTTGTGGCAGACGATGAGTGCCTTGATGGAATGGCCGGCGTCGGCCTTCAGGACGCGCTCGAATTCATCGGCTGGGGCGCCCTCCCCCCATGGCGTCTCGATAACCTCGACATTGAGGCCGTGCCGCTGGCACAGATCGATCCAGCGGTGCGAGAACATGCCGTAGCGGGCAGCCAGAACCTTGTCGCCGGGCGACAGGGTGTTTGTGATCGCGGCTTCCCAGGCGCCCGTGCCGGTGGCCGGAAACAGGATGACTTCGGCGTCGCTCGATTGCAGCACGCGGCGCACGCCGTCGAGCGCCGGCCGATACATGTCGGCAAAGGTGGGCGAGCGGTGGTCGATGGACGGGTAGTCCACGGCCCGCCGCAGGGCTTCCGGTATGTTGGTCGGGCCGGGAATGAAGATCGGGTTCTGTGTCGACATCGGCTTGCGTTCCAAAAATTATCCGCCAAACGGCATTTGGAAACAGGCTAGGCTTCGATCAGCCTGCTGGCAATTTTTTTGAAAAATATTTTTATTTCCATGAGAATAATGATAATCGTTTGTTCTGAAACGTTTTTTCTATTTTGCAATTGGCGCAAAACTTTTCAAAAACTGCCGCCCAGTGCCAGGAGGACACTATGCCACAGAAAACCGGCCGTGCACGGGGGCGCCCGCGCTCCTTTCACGATACGTCGGAGAACACGCTGATCCAGTCCCTCGACCGCGCTATGGAAGTTCTGAAGGTCGTGGCGCGGGGCGGCGGCCTATCGCTGACAGAGATTGCCGACGTGTCCGGCCAGTCGGCTTCCACCGCCTATCGCATCCTCATCACGCTGCAAAAGCACCGTATCGTCGAGTTCGACGAGCCGGCGCAAATCTGGCATGTGGGGATCGAGGCGTTCCGTATCGGCAGCCATTTCCTCGGCCGCACCAGCATTGTCGAGCAGAGCCGGCCCGTCATGCAGCACATCATGGCCGAGACCGGCGAGACCGCCAATCTGGCCATCATTGACCGGGGCGAGGTGATCTTCGTCAGCCAGGTGGAAACGCATGAGCCGATCCGCGCCTTTTTTCGGCCCGGCACGCGCGGGCCCGTGCACGCATCGGGCATCGGCAAGGCACTGCTTGCCTATCTGCCGCGGGCACAGGCCGAAAGCATTTTGAAGAAGGGCCCGCTCAGCGCCTATACGGGCAAGACCATCGTCTCGCGCGAAACGCTTGCCGCCGAAATGGTGCGGATCCGCGCGCACGGCTTCGCCGTCGACGACGAGGAGCGCACCCAGGGCATGCGTTGCATCGCCGCTCCCATCTTCAACCAGTTCGGCGAGGCGGTGGCCGGGGTTTCGCTTTCCGGGCCCGCCTTCCGCATCACGCCTGGTCGCGACACGGAATATGGCGCCGTGGTCCGCAAAGCGGCAGAAGATATCACCCGCGCCATCGGCGGCATTCCGCCGCGGGAGTGATCGAATGCCCACACCCTGTCGTTGCATCTTGAACGGCGGTGGTGCGGACGCACAGAACAGCTCGTGATTGTCCCCGTGTTGCCGTCAACCGACGGTCAGGACGATTTTCCCAATATGCGCATTGGTTTCCATCAGCGCATGAGCCTGAGCGGCATCGGCCAATAGATAACGCTTGTGGATCAGCGGCCGGCACTTTCCCTGCGCCAGCAATGGCCAGACCTTTTCTTCCAGCTGGGCCGCAATACGCGCCTTGGCCGCGATGGGCTGCGAGCGCAAGGTCGACCCCGTATGCGTCAAGCGCTTGAGCATCAGGCGCATGTAATCAACCTCGACGCGCGAACCCTGCAGGAAGGCGATGTTGACGATCCGGCCATCGACGGCGGCGGCCTGGTAATTCTTTGCAATATAGGGTCCGCCGACCATATCCAGAATCACGTCGGCGCCGCGCTTGCTCGTTGCCTCCTTGACGACAGCAACCCAATCCTCCTCGCGGTAGTTGATGGCCACGTCAGCGCCGAGGTTGCGGCAGGCCTGACATTTCTCCTCCGAGCCGGCGGTGACCACCACGGTCGCGCCAAAGGCCTTGCCGAGCATGATCGCCGTCGTGCCGATGCCCGAACCGCCGCCATGGACAAGCAATGTTTCGCCGGCCTTCAGCGCGCCGCGCTCGAAGACATTGTGCCACACAGTGAAGAAGGTCTCGGGAATGGCCGAGGCTTCCTCCAAAGGCAACCCGGACGGAACGCGCAGCGCGTTCGAGGCATCGACCAGCGCATATTCTGCATAACCCCCACCCGGCGTCAGAGCACAGACCAGATCCCCCGGTTTCCAGCGCGAAACCTCGCTGCCGGCCGCCTGCACCGTGCCCGCGACCTCTAGCCCCGGAATCGCCGACGCCCCTTCAGGTGCCGGGTAGAGCCCTGCGCGCTGCAGAAGGTCGGGGCGGTTCACCCCGGCGGCCGCCACGCGGATCAGGATTTCGCTCGGGCCAGGCGGCGAAACGGCCAATTGCTCGAGCCGTAGCACATCCGGCCCGCCAGGCTCGCTGATGGTAGTGGCAGACATGGTTTTGGGAAACGCGGTCAAGATACCCTCCTGTATTGAGGAGAGTCAGCGAACCTGCCTCAGGCGCCGGGCGCATTTTCGCGACCTGCGAAACTCTCCGTACTGGCATCAGTCTAGAGCGCCCTTTGTGCGTCCATCTGGACGCACAAAGGGCGCTCTATCTTTTGGTTTTTCCGCATTCATACGGATGCCAGACGATTCCGCCTGGCTCAAAATGCTCTAGGTGAAGATGCCCTCGCTGTGCTTCTCCACATAATCGGCAAGGCCGAGCGTGTGGTCACGGCAGAGTTTTTCCGCCAATTCGGTTTCGCGTCTTTCCAATGCGTCGATAATGGCCAGATGATCCTTGATCGACTGGCTTGCCCGGTCGTCGCGCCCGATGGTGATTTTGCGGATGCCGCGCACATGCAGGAGAATGTTCTCGGTCATCTGCTGCAGGGTCTGCGATCCTGTCATCTGAATGAGCGTCTGGTGAAAGCGCAGATTTGCTTCGGAATATTCGCTCAGATAATCGCCGGGCGCGTGGCCCTCGTGGAACTCCTCGAAAATCTTCCGCAGGCGATCGATGTCCTTGCGGCTGGCGTTGAGCGAGATAAGCCGCGCCGCCATGCCTTCCAGCGCCGCCCATACCTGGATCATCTCGATGACCTCGCGTTTGGTCTTGCGCAGGACGATGATGCCGCGCCGCGCGATCGATTTCACGAAGCCTTGCTGTTCCAGCATGGCAATCGCCTCGCGGATAGGGGTGCGGCTGACATTGAGACGTTCGGCAAGCAGGCGCTCGTCGAGCCAGGTGTTTTCCTGCGTCGCGTAAATGTCCATATCGGCGATGGCATGCTTCAATGCCGCATAGACGCGTGTCTTGATATTCGGCTCCGCAGAGAAGGGCTCAAGAACGAGGCCCGGGGTACTCTCTTCGGGAAGCGGCCAGCGGGTCTGGCTTCTGGAACTCACTTCAGTCTCCTGCTTTCTGTCTGGAACCTATAATACCATAGAGTGAATGGAGCGCTTTCTCAAACGATGCAAGGATTGACTGACGCTTTCGCCGTCAGCCGTCACATCGTCCTCAGCGTTTATCGGAATCTCACGAAATCCTACCCTGCGGCTTCCAGGTACGCGCTTTCCGGCTGCCCGTTGAGAAGGTCTAGAAGCGTCTCGCCAAGGCGCGCCGGTGTGGGTGAGATACGGATGCCGGCCGCCTGCATGGCCTCGATCTTGTCTTCCGCCCCGCCCTTGCCGCCGGCGATGATGGCGCCCGCATGACCCATGCGCCGCCCCGGGGGAGCGGTGCGACCGGCAATGAAGCCGACTGTGGGCTTGCTTCTGCCGCGCCTTGCCACATCCGCAAGAAACGCGGCCGCCTCCTCCTCGGCCTGCCCGCCGATCTCGCCGATCATGACAATCGATTCGGTTTCGGGATCGGCAAGGAACATCTCCAGCACATCAATGAACTCGGTGCCCTTGATGGGATCCCCGCCGATGCCCACAGCCGTGGTCTGGCCAAGGCCCTTCTGCGAGGTCTGGAACACCGCCTCATAAGTGAGCGTACCGGAGCGCGAGACGATGCCGACGGAGCCCTTGCGGAAGATGGAGCCTGGCATGATACCGATCTTGCATTCGCCGGCAGTAATGATACCCGGGCAGTTCGGCCCGATCAGGCGTGAACGCGATCCCGAAAGCGCCCGCTTGACGCGCTGCATGTCGAGCACGGGAATGCCCTCGGTGATGCAGACGATCAGCGGGATCTCCGCGTCGATGGCCTCGCAAATCGCGTCCGCCGCTCCGAAGGGCGGCACGTAGATGACGGTCGCATCGGCATCCGTCGCCGCGCGTGCCTCCTTCACCGTATCGAAGACGGGCAGGCCCAGATGCATCATGCCCCCCTTCCCCGGTGCTACGCCCCCGACCATCTGCGTGCCATATTCGATGGCATGCCGTGAGTGGAATGTGGCGGTCTTGCCGGTAAAGCCCTGACAGAGGAGACGGGTGTTCTTGTTCACCAGGATGGACATCAGCTTCTTCCCTTGGCCGCAATGACGATTTTCCGCGCCGCATCGTCGAGGTCGTCCGCGGCGATGACGTCGAGGCCGGACTCTCCGATGATCTTCTTACCCTCTGCGACGTTCGTGCCTTCCAGCCGCACCACGAGCGGCACCTTCAAGCCCACTTCCTTGACGGCTTCCACCACCCCCTCGGCGATCACGTCGCAGCGCATGATGCCGCCGAAGATGTTGACCAGAATGCCCTTCACATTCGGATCGCTTGTGATGATCTTGAAAGCGGCCGTCACCTTTTCTGTCGTCGCACCGCCACCGACGTCGAGAAAGTTCGCCGGCTCGCCGCCGTGATGCTTGATGATGTCCATGGTCGCCATGGCGAGGCCCGCCCCGTTGACCATGCAGCCGATATCGCCTTCGAGAGCGATATAGGAAAGATCATGGCGCGAGGCCTCGATCTCCTTTTCATCCTCTTCCGTCTCGTCGCGCAGGCTAGCGAATTCAGGCCGCCGCTCCAATGCGTTCGAGTCAAAGCCAACCTTGGCGTCGAGACAGATAAGCCGCCCCTCACCCGTCAAGACGAGCGGGTTGATTTCCAGCATCTCCATGTCGGTGGCGGTGAAGGCCGTATAAAGCTGCGAGGCCAGAAGGCTCGCCTGCTTGGCGAGTTCGCCCTGAAGGCCGAGCGCCTTTGCAATTTGGCGGCCGTGATGGGGCATGAAACCAGTGGCCGGATCGACGGTCAGGGTGACGACTTTCTCCGGCGTTTGGGCGGCAACGGTCTCGATATCCATGCCGCCCTCCGTCGAGACCACGAAGGCGACACGGCTTGTCGCCCGGTCGATCAGCAGCGATATGTAGAACTCGCTTTCGATCTGCGAGCCGTTTTCCACATAAAGGCGGCTGACCTTCTTGCCGGTCGGCCCGGTCTGCACCGTGACCAGCGTGTTGCCGAGCATTTCTGCGGCATGCGCGCGCACTTCGGCCACCGTATCGGCCACGCGCACGCCGCCTTTCGCCTCGGGGCCGAGCTCTTTGAACTTGCCCTTGCCGCGCCCGCCCGCGTGGATCTGCGATTTGACGACGAAGACCGGACCTTCAAGGCCAGCCGCCACGTCGCCCGCCTTGGCGGCATCCATGGCCGGCGCGCCATCGGGAACGGGCACACCAAAGGACTTCAGAACGCCTTTGGCCTGATACTCATGAATATTCATCGAGGTATCACCTCTCTACAGCGACAGAAATGTTGGGAAGTGCCAGGCCCTGCCGAGCGTGGCGCGGTCTGATACGACCGCGCCACACCCGGTAGCAGGCCAGGCTGGTAACGATCACAGAAGGTCTGCGCCCCGCGCCCATTTATACTTAGCGCCCAGAACCTCGACCGGCAGTTCGGTCGAATAGGCGTAGGCGGGAATGCCGTGCTGGTAGAGATACTCGGCCGCCTCCTCGACTTCGACGTCACCTGCAAGCGAAGCGACCATCGGCTTTTCGATGCCCTTTGCCGCCATTTCCTCCTTCACCTCGACCATCAGTTTGGCAAAGACCATGGGCGGCGTGACGATGGTGTGCCAGTAACCGAGGATCAGCGCATGGATGCGATCGTCCTCAAGCCCCAGCTTGACCGTGTTCTTGTATGTTTGCGGCGGCTCGCCCCCAGTGATATCGACCGGATTGCCGGCCGCACCGAAAGGCGGAATAAACTTGCGGAAGGCCTCGTCCAGGTCGTCGGGCATCGACATCAGGCTCAGCTCGTTGTCGACGCAGGCGTCCGACAGGAGCACGCCGGAACCGCCCGCCCCGGTGATGATGACGACATTCTCGCCCTTCGGCGTCGGCAGCACTGGAACGCCGCGGGCGAACTCCAGAAGCTGCTTCAGCGAACGGGCACGAATGACGCCCGATTGCTTGAACACGTCTTCGTAAATCTTGTCGTTGCCGGCGAGCGCACCCGTGTGGGAGGATGCGGCCTTCGCCCCGGCAGACGTGCGGCCTGCCTTGAGGACGACAACCGGCTTGGTCTTTGAAACCCGTTTGGCGGCTTCGGCAAAGGCGCGCCCGTCTTTAAGGTCCTCGCAATGCTGGGCGATGATCTTGGTGTTTTCGTCCTGTTCGAAGAAGGCCAGCAGGTCATCCTCGTCGATGTCCGACTTGTTGCCGAGGCCAACGATGGCCGACACACCCATCTTCGCCGAGCGCGAGAAGCCGATAATGGCCATGCCGATTCCGCCGGACTGGGAGGACAGGGCGGCCGATCCCTTCACGTCATAGGCCGTGCAGAAGGTGGCGCAAAGATTTTCCGGCGTGTAGTAGAAGCCGTAGATGTTCGGCCCCATCATGCGGATATTGTATTTGCGGCCGATCTTTACGATCTCTTCCTGTAATTCAGGCGCCCCTGCCTCGGCGAAGCCGGAGGGTATGAGGACCGCGCCGGGAATGCCCTTTTCGCCGCATTCTGTCAGTGCGCCGGCGACGAATTTGGCTGGAATTGCGAAGACCGCAGTGTCGATCACGCCCGGAACGTCCTTGACGCTCTTGTAGGCCTTGTGCCCGAGAATCTCGTCGGCTTTGGGGTGAATGGGATAAATCTCACCCTTGTAGCCGCCGTCGATGAGGTTGCGCATGACCGAATTGCCGATCTTGCCCTGTTCGTTGGAGGCGCCGATGACGGCGACGGCTTTCGGCCGCATGATGCGGTTCATCGCCTCGACGATCTCGTCCTGACTCGGACGGTAGCGCGGTTCCGGCTGGCTATAATCTACGACGATGCGCACATCGGCCGCGATTGCCCCGTCTTTCGTGGCAAAGACCGGATTCAGGTCGAGCTCGGAGATTTCCGGATAGTCGTTAATCAACTCAGACACACGCACGATCATGTCGGCGAGTGCCTCGCGGTCAACGGGATCGCCGCCGCGCACGCCCTTGAGCATCTCAGCCGCCTGGATGCCATCGAGCATGGATAGCGCCTCGTTCCTGTCGAGGGGCGCCAGACGGAACGTGATATCCTTCAAGACCTCCACCAGGATACCGCCCATACCAAAAGCAACGAGCTTGCCGAAGCTGCCGTCGGTGACAGCTCCGATGATGACCTCCTGGCCGCCCGTCAGCATCTGCTGGACCTGCACACCCGCGATTTCGGCATCTGCCTTGTAGCGCCGCGCATTGGCGACGATGGTGTCGTAGCTCGTCCTAGCTTCTTCCGCCGACTTGACGCCGACAATGACGCCGCCGGCATCGGTCTTGTGCAGAATATCCCTTGAGACGATCTTCATCACCACCGGGAAACCCATGTCGGAAGCAAGTTTCGCCGCTTCCTCGGGACTGGTTGCCACCCCCTCCTGCGGGACTGCAATGCCGTAGGCATCGCACAGCAACTTGCCTTCAGGGGCGGTAAGCGCATCGCGCCCCTCTGACTTAACCTTCTCGAGCATGTTCCGGATAGCGGTCTTATCGAGCATGTCTTTCCTCCCTTGACCGCCAAGGCGGCTCTCCTGGTGGCCGGCTTGGCTTGATGCGTCGCAGCCGTGGTAGTGATCTTCTGCTATTCTGGCATTTTGTATTCCACAGCGACGTGATGTCAAGCCCACAAGCCGACGCAACTGTCTTTTAGAATGAACCGGCAACTGCGGATGACAGCCGGAGCGCTTCGGCAGGCAGAACAGCAATTTGATGCAATGCACAACGCATTAGGGCTTGACTCTACAAGGCTCCTGCGATGACATGATAGTTGGCATACAAAATGCCATGGTAAGCTGAGCAATCGGGAAATTTGCAATAGCCTTACGAGTATCATCCTGAATTTGCTTGGTAAAACGGGAGGAAATCGAATGGCGAATTTAAAGTTACAGGGCCTCGGAATGGCTTTGGCCGTGGGAGCGGCCCTTGCCATCACACCACAGTCCGCGGCCGCGGACTGGCAGCCGAGAAAGCCGGTGGAATTCATTATCATGGCGGGAACGGGGGGCGGCGCCGATCAGATCGCTCGCCTGATGCAGGGATTGATCCAGAAGAACGATCTGTCTCCCATGCCGTTCATCCCGATCAACAAGGCGGGCGGATCGGGCGCCGAGGCGTTGCGCTATATTCAGGACAAAGCCGGCGACGACCATACCTTGCTGGTCACCTTGAACAGCTTCTACACGACGCCGCTGGTGCAGGAGGGACTTGGAGTCGATATCACCAAGTTCACGCCGATCGCCCGCATGGCGATCGATACATTCCTGCTGTGGGTGCCGTCCGACTCGGAGATCTCCGATTTCCAGAGTTGGGGCGCCGAGGTGGCAAAGACCAACAAGGATTTCAAGGTTGGCGGTACGGGCACCGGCCAGGAGGACTCCATCCTATTCGCTATGCTCGAGGCCGAGTTCGGTGCGGACGTGACATACATCCCCTTCCCCGGCGGCGGCGATGTCGCCAAGAGCCTCGTCGGCAAGCACATCGTATCAACGGTAAACAATCCGGCCGAGCAGATGGAATTCTGGCGCGCAAAACAGAGCAAGCCGCTGGTGCAGTTCACCGATGAGCGGATGGAGTCCTTCGCCGATGTTCCCACCGCGAAGGAACTCGGGCATGATCTGGTCTATTACATGCAGCGCTCGATCAACGGCCCGCCTGGAATGTCTCCTGAGGCCCAGGAATGGTACGTCAACTTGTTCCAAGAACTCTTCAACTCACAGGAATGGCAGGATTTCTGCAAATCCGACGGGTTAACCTGCGATGAGTTCGTGGGAGGAGCGGAATTGGCGACATTCCACAACAACCAGTTGGAGCGCCACAAGGCGCTTATCGAGAAGGTCGGCGCCGCCGCGATTTCCAGCGAGTGAGGCCAAGACTTGCTTCGGCCGAGGGGATTTCCAGAAGGAGATCCCCTCCGTCGATGCAGGCGAGCGATCTCTCGGCTGATACGCATCGATATCAGCCGCCTTTGGGAGGAGTATTGAGAATGACTGTTCGCACGGCCGAATTTACCGCAGCACTGCTGCTCATTCTGGCTTCACTTGGGCTCATGTGGAAGAGCGCGGATGGCCTGTCGATCGGCTGGATCCGCGGCTCCGGTCCCGGCTCCGGCTTCTGGCCCTTCTGGTTGTCGGTCGTCATGCTCCTCTCGAGCACGGCCATACTCATACGCTGCTTTCTGCATGCGACACCGGAATCGCGCGACACCTCTTCTTTCGTGGATCGGCAAACCGTGTGGATCGTCGGTCTGACGGTCCTGGCCCTGTTTTTCCTTCTGCTCGCCTCCTCCTTCGTGGGAATGTACCTGTCCCTTATGGCGTTTTTACTATTCTACCTGAGATTTCTCGGGGGCCACTCATGGACCTTGTCGATCATATTGATGATCTTCATCCCGTCCTTTGTATTCTTTTTCTTTGAATATCTCATGACAATTCCACTGCCAAAGGGGATTACGGAACCTTTATTCTTCCCAATATACAGGTTGATATACTGACCTAAGGCTTCCCAAGAAACCCACCGCATGTTTTCGCGCAACGCAGCGCGCACAAAACGGAACACAGGAAGGTATTGGCAATGGAATCGGTACTCATCCCGCTAATGGGCGGCCTGGCCGACGCTCTTCAGCCATTGAATTTGACCATGCTCGTCATCGGCTGCCTCATCGGCCTGTTCGTCGGTGCGATGCCAGGACTCGGCTCGGTGAATGGGGTGGCGATCCTGCTGCCGGTAACCTTTCTGGTGCCGCCGGACGCTGCGATCATCTTCCTTGCCGCCGTCTATTACGGCGCCATGTATGGCGGAGCGGTTTCGTCGATTACGCTGGGCATTCCCGGCGCGTCGACGGCGGTCGCCACCGTCTTCGACGGGCGACCTATGGCGCAAGCCGGAAAGGCTGATCAGGCGCTGTTGACGGCGGCGATCGCCTCTTTCATCGGCGGAACGATTTCCGTCGTGTTGTTCACCTTGTTCGCGCCACCGCTCGCTGCCTTCGCCCTGAAGTTCGGACCAGCGGAAGAATTCGCGCTGATGATGCTGGCCTTTGCCACTTTCGTCGGCCTCGGCGGAGGCGATATCGCCAAGACCATCTGCTCGATCGTCATCGGCCTCGTCCTAGCTACGATCGGCCTGGATATTATTTCCGGTAAGCCGCGCCTGATCTTCTTCGACATTTCCGGCTTCTTCCACGGGGTAAACTTCCTCGTCCTGGCCATCGGCATTTATGGCATCGGCGAGATGCTGTGGACGCTGGAGCAAACCAAGGGCGACGTGCAGGCGCACCGCGTGTCCGCCGGATTGCAGTCGATCAAAGAGCATCTCAAGCGCATCAAGAGTTATATCGTCCCCGCCAGCCTCAGTGGCCTGCTCGGCTATTTCGTCGGAATCCTGCCGGCGGCGGGCGCCACGCCCGCCTCGCTGATGGCCTACGGCATGACGAAGGCGCTATCGAACGATCCCGACAGCTTTGGCAAGGGCAACATGAAGGGCGTCGCCGCCCCCGAAGCGGCGAACAATGCCGCTTCGACCGGATCGATGCTGCCGATGATCACGCTCGGCATTCCCGGCTCGCCGACGACGGCAATCCTTCTGGGCGGCATGATCATTTGGGGCCTGCGGCCAGGGCCGCTGTTGTTCACTGAGCATCCGGATTTCGTCTGGGGCCTTGTGGGGTCGCTCTATTTCGCCAATATCGTCAGCGTGCTCCTGAATATCGCCCTCATTCCGCTTTTCGTGCGCGTGCTGACGCTCAAGTTCACCATTCTAGCGCCGATCATCTTCGTGCTTTGCATCGTCGGGGGCTACGCACCAACCCAGACCATGCACGATTTGTGGCTGATGCTGCTGTTCGGCGTTGTCGGCTATCTGCTGCGCAAGCTCGACTACCCGGTAGCGCCAGCGGTGTTGGCCATCGTCCTCGGCCCTCTCGCCGAGCGTTCGTTGCGCCAGTCCCTTCTGTCCTCGCAGGGCGACCCCCTGATCTTCGTCGAGCGACCACTTTCGGCGATCTTCATGCTCGTCGCGGTGGTTCTCTTCGTCTACCCGCTGGCCCTGCGCTGGTGGCGCGCACGGCGCGCCGGCGACAACGTCGTGGCGGCCGGCGAATAGAAAACTGCCGCCCGCGCGCTGGTCGAACACCAACGGCCGCTGCTTCATTGAAAGCAGCGGCCGTATTCGCATTTGGACAAAACGATTGGCGGCCCCTTAAGGCGTTTTGCTGAAAAACACGGCATTCCAGGCGTCAAACGTAAAACTTTGCGCCGCGACACCACGCCGCAACTCAACCAACTCATTGTTTTACCGAATTAAATGTCCTCCTTGTCGAGCTATGCTGCAGGCGCGAAGGTGCTATGCAACATCTGGTATACAAAATTTCACAAAACCGCACTACATCGGCCCTATCACAAACGGGCTGCGAACGGCTCGCAATTCCTCAGGAGAGACATATGAACACGCATAGCAACATCGAAAATCTTTCCAGCCGGGATCAGCGGTGGGTCAATCTTGGCCTGGCCTTCGGCGCCCTGCTCAAGCAGATCTTCAATGATAGGGACACGAGGGGCGGCGCGAATGTGCGTCCGGATGCCTGCCAGCAGGTCTGATCCCCAATCCTAAAGCGAACACCGAGGGCCGCGGGCGATCCGCGGCCCTTTTCTTTTGGCGAATCATGCGTAGCCAACCGGATCCTCACCGGGAACCGCTGCCTCGTTCGACGTGCGTGGAAAGCGCCAGAGAAGGCGCATTCGGCACCGCCACGTGACACATTCATCTATCTCTTCTCTCCAGAAGCAATGAGTCCGAACCACCCGCTGCTGGTGAACGCCGAAGCGGTCGAAAGCACGTTTTAGCAAGCGGGGATGCGGTTTGACTTTTGGTATTAGTTATGCCAGAAATCGATGGACAACCGCGCTGGCTTGTCCGCTGCATTCTGGAACGTCGCGCATGAGAATTGCCGGGCGATGAGGGACGCTTATACGGCACGGTTGAAGAGGAGGAAGAACGTCAAATGACCATCGCCACAAAGGTTGAGTCGTCGATGCCCGAACAAGAACGGGAACTAACGGACGGCTTTCATCTTATTATCGACGCGCTCAAGCTCAACGGGCTTAACACGATCTACGGCGTGCCGGGGATTCCAATCACGGATTTCGGCCGTATGGCGCAGGCCGAGGGCATGCGCGTCATCTCCTTTAGGCACGAACAGCACGCCGGCTATGCGGCTGGAATTGCCGGCTTTTTGACGAAAAAGCCCGGCATCTGCCTGACTGTGTCTGCGCCGGGCTTCCTGAACGGCCTGACCGCGCTCGCCAATGCCACGACCAATTGCTTCCCGATGATCCTGATCTCAGGTTCATCGGAACGCGAGATCGTCGATCTGCAGCAGGGCGACTACGAGGAGATGGACCAACTCGCCATCGCCAAACCACTGTGCAAGGCGGCCTTCCGCGTGCTGCATGCAGAAGACATCGGCATCGGTATGGCGCGCGCCATCCGCGCCGCAGTTTCGGGCCGACCGGGCGGCGTGTATCTCGACCTGCCCGCCAAGCTCTTCCCGCAGGTGATGGAGGCGGAAGCCGGTCGTAAATCGCTCGTGAACGTCATCGACGCGGCGCCCGCGCAGATTCCCGCGCCCGCGGCAATCGAGCGCGCGCTCGACGTGCTCAAGAGCGCCAAGCGCCCTCTCATCATTCTCGGCAAAGGCGCGGCCTATGCCCAGGCCGATGAGGAAATCCGCGCTTTTGTCGAAAGAAGCGGCGTGCCGTTCCTGCAGATGAGCATGGCCAAAGGCCTGCTGCCAGACGTGCATCCGCAATCGGCGGGCGCAGCGCGGTCGACTGTTCTGAAGAATTCCGACGTGGTGATGCTGATCGGCGCGCGCCTCAATTGGCTCCTGTCGCACGGCAAGGGCAAAGCTTGGGGCGAGCCCGGCTCGAAACGGTTCATCCAGATCGACATCGAGCCGAAGGAGATGGATTCCAATGTCGAGATCGCGGCACCCGTGGTCGGCGACATCGGCTCCTGCGTCTCGGCCCTGCTTGAGCGCCTTGGCGACAATTGGCCCGCGCCACCCAGGGATTGGATCGACGCGGTCAGCGCCAAGAAGGAAGACAATATCGCGAAAATGGCGTTGCGCCTGAAGAAGAATTCAGCGCCGATGGACTTCCACGGCGCCCTCGGCGCCTTGCGCACGGTCGTCAAGGAGCGGCCGGACGCCATCCTCGTCAATGAAGGCGCCAACACGCTCGACCTGGCGCGCGGTATCATCGACATGTACCAGCCGCGCAAGCGGCTCGACGTGGGTACCTGGGGCGTCATGGGCGTCGGCATGGGTTCGGCAATCGCCGCGGCGGTCGAGACCGGCAAGCCCGTGCTGGCTATCGAGGGCGACTCCGCCTTTGGCTTCTGCGGCATGGAGGTGGAGACGATCTGCCGCTACAACCTGCCGGTCTGCATCGTCATCTTCAACAACAACGGTATCTATCGCGGCACCGACACCAATCCGACCGGCGGCGCGGATGCCGCCACAACCGTCTTCGTCAAGGACGCACGCTACGACAAGATGATGGAGGCGTTCGGCGGAGCAGGCGCTAACGTGACCACGCCCGATGAGCTCTATCACGCCGTCAGCGAGGCGATGGATTCGGGCAGGCCTACTCTCATCAATGCGGTCATTGACCCCGCAGCCGGCACCGAAAGCGGCCGCATCGGCAATCTCAACCCACAAAGCGTCGTCGGAAAGAAGTAAGGAGCCCACCATGAAAGCGCTCGAAGGCGTCCGCATCCTCGATTTCACCCATGTCCAGTCGGGCCCGACCTGCACGCAGTTGCTTGCTTGGTTCGGCGCTGACGTCATCAAGGTAGAACGGCCCGGTGTCGGCGACATCACGCGCGGTCAATTGCGCGACGTTCCCGATGCCGACAGCCTCTATTTCACCATGCTCAACCACAACAAGCGCTCGATCACGCTCAACACCAAGACCGCCGACGGCAAAAAGGTGCTGGAAGCATTGATCAAGCAGTGCGACGTGATGGTGGAGAATTTCGCGCCGGGCGCGCTCGACCGCATGGGCTTTACCTGGGAGCGCATCCAGGAGCTCAACCCGGCGATGATCGTTGCCTCCATCAAGGGGTTCGGGCCGGGTCCGTACCAGGACTGCAAGGTCTATGAGAACGTCGCCCAGTGCACCGGGGGGGCGGCTTCCACCACCGGCTTCCGCGACGGGCTGCCGCTGGTAACCGGCGCGCAGATCGGCGATTCGGGCACCGGCCTGCATCTGTGCCTCGGCATCGTCACGGCGCTTTACCAGCGCACCAAGACCGGGCGCGGCCAGAAAGTATCGGCCGCCATGCAGGATGGAGTGCTCAATCTCTGCCGCGTCAAGCTGCGCGATCAGCAGCGCCTCGCACATGGCCCGCTGAAGGAATACAGCCAGTATGGCGAGGGCATCGAGTTCGGCGATAGCGTGCCGCGCGCCGGCAATGATTCCGGCGGCGGGCAGCCCGGGCGCATCCTAAAATGCAAGGGCTGGGAGACTGATCCCAACGCCTATATCTACTTCATCACCCAGGCGCCGGTCTGGGAGGCAATCTGCGATGTCATCGGTAAACCGGGTTGGAAAAGCGATCCCGATTATGCCACACCCAATGCGCGGCTGCCCCGGCTCAATGAGATCTTCGCGCGGATCGAGGCATGGACCCAGACGCTCGACAAGTTCGAGGTGATGGACATTCTCAACGCCAAGGATATTCCCTGCGGCCCGATCCTCTCGATGAAGGAACTGGCCGAGGATGCTTCCCTGCGTGCCACCGGCACGGTGGTCGAAGTAGAGCATCCCGTGCGTGGCACGTATCTGTCGGTCGGCAATCCCATCAAGCTCTCTGACAGCCCTACCGAGGTGCAACGTTCGCCCCTACTCGGCGAACATACGGATGAAATCCTGCGCGAGGTGCTGCAGTTCGACGACCAGACGATCGCCGATCTGCAGAAAAGCGGCGCGCTTGGAGAAATCGTCAAAATGGCTGCAGAATAAACCGCCAGCCATCCCTCCCGGGAGTGGATTGCGGCGGCGCGCAGGTGCCGCCGTCATCCGTCCTGCTGAATCATATCGTTCAGCGTAACCACGGGACCCGATGTTCAGTGGCCGGTGAAAAAGCGGCGCTCCGTTCCTGAGACATCTCCAGGTGCCGTTCCGCTTCGAGATGGAACCTGCCAGTCCCGCCCTGTCTTCCCACTTCCGATTGACAGTCACACCAGCTATTGGCATTATATATACCAACAGCCAAACCGGCGCCGCAAATGGCAACCCGGCCGTTCGCGGGAGGAGGCAGCGCATGAATCTGCAGGAATTCCAATCCAAGATGTTGCTGGTGCGCTACGGGACCGACGTGCCCAAGGGGCATCCCGCGCTGACAGCCGATGATGCACAAGCGGCCGCGCGCTCCCTTGGCGTCGAACGCTACGCGGTAAAGGCGCAAGTTCCCGCCGGCGGGCGTGGGCGTTCGAAAGGCGTGGTGCTGGTCTCCTCCCCCGAAGAGGCAGGCGCGGCGGCGCGCGGATTGCTGGGCGAAACGCTTGTCACCGAGCAAACAGGCCCGGCCGGCTATCTCGTCCGGCAAGTTCTGGTCGAAGAGGCGATCGAGGCAAACAGGAGCCTTTACCTGGCCGTTCTCGTGGACACTGCCAGGGCCGAGATCGTCATTCTCGCCGGCCCCGAGGGAAGCGAGGATATCGAGGACAAGCTGCAGTCGGGAGAGACGCGAATCGAGCGGCTGGCGCTCGCCCCCGGCGGCGCCCTGAACGAAACCGATGTCAAGGCGTTGGCCCAGCGGCTTGGCCTCGACGCCAAGCTGCATTCGTCCTTTGCCCGGCTTCTCGGGCAGTTGCGCACCGCCTTCATGGAAAATGATGCAACCCTGATCGAGCTCAATCCACTCGCCATCACCGCTGCCGGCACCTTCGTTGCGCTCGATGCCAAGATCGTCATCGATGACAACGCGCTGTTTCGCCACCCCGATCTCATGGCACTACGCGATGACTGGGAGGATGACGGCGTGGAGATCGCCGCCCAGAGCCACCAGCTCAACTATGTGCGCATGGACGGCGATATCGGCGTCGTGGTCAATGGAGCGGGACTCGGCCTTGCGACGCTGGATATGATCCGCGCCGCCAATGGCCGGCCGGCCAACTTCATGGACATCCGCACCACCGCTACCAGCATCGACGTAGCGCATGGCTTCACACTGCTGCTCGATAACCCCGCCGTGCGCTCGATTCTGGTCAATGTCCATGGCGGCGGCATGCAGCCGTGCGACATCATTGCCGACGGGCTCGGCATCGCCATGCGCCGCACGGGAAAAGCGCGGCCGACGGTTGTCCGGCTGGCGGGCAACAACGCCGAATATGCCCGCTTCCGCTTCCAGAACTTCGGCTGCAAGGTGATCGACTGCCCCGATATGAAGGAGGCCGTCACCCGCGCCGTCGACGAAGCCAGTGCAAGGGGAGAAAGCCGATGAGCATTCTGGTCAATGCCGACACGCGGGTGATCTGCCAGGGCATGACAGGCCGCGCCGGCACCCACTATTCGGCCGCCATGATCGAATACGGCACACGCGTGGTCGGCGGCGTCAGGCCCGGTCGCGGCAGCAGCCGGCATCTGGGCCTGCCGGTCTTCGACACGGTCGCCTCGGCAAAAGCCGACACCGGCGCAAATGCCAGCATGGTTTTCGTTCCACCCGAAAATGCCGCCGCCGCGATGATCGAGGCGATCGAGGCCGAAATGCCGTTGGTGGTCGCGTTGACGGAGCGTGTGCCGCTACAGGACATGATCCGCGTGCGCGACGCGCTCAAGCACGGCACGACCACGCTGATCGGCCCCAACTCGCAAGGCATCCTTGCGCCGGGTGTGTGCAAGATCGGCGTGATGGCGACCGGTGGCGAAAGAAGCGGCCATATCGGCATCCTGTCGCGCTCCGCCTCGCTGACCAGTGAAGTGACCGCGCAGGTGAGCGCCGCCGGCCTTGGCCAATCGACGACGGTCGGCATCGGCGGCGACGCCATTCACGGGCTGAGCATGCGCGCCTGCTTCGAACTCTTCCTCGCCGATCCCGAAACCCACGGCGTCGTCATCGTCGGTGAAATCGGCAGCATCGAAGAGGAGGAATTGGCGGATTTCATCGCCACCAGCAGGCCGGACATGCCGGTGGTCGCGCTGATCGTCGGCCGCCACGCGCCCGAGCGCCGGCGCATGGGGCACAGCGGCGCATTCATCGAAGGCGCCAGGAACGACGCCGCAGGCAAGATCCGGGCTCTCGAGAATGCCGGCGTCATCATCGCCGAAAGCCCGCATCTGGTGGGCGAGACGATGCAGCGGGCTCTTCTGATCGAGGCTTGAGCCCCCTGCCCTCGCGGCAATTCCAGGAAAAGCGGATATCCCCTTTTCCTGGAACTGCGCAAGATCAACAGCTTGGATCGGTTCGCCGTTCCCCCTGGAATGGGGGCAGTGATCTATTGAATGAACCGGTTGGTCAGGGTACCGATTCCTTCGATCGTGACGCTGACGGTGTTGACCGGCTCCTTCATGGAGCCCACCCCCAGCGAGGTGCCGCAGCAGATCAGGTCGCCGGGCAACAGCGTCATGTCCTGTGAAAGCAGACTGACCAGCCGGGCCGGCGGGAAGATCATATCGTCCAGCGGATAATCTTGCCGCTCTGCACCGTTGAGCTCCGTTCGGACACGAAGACCGTCCGTATCAAGGCCGGTCGCAATTACCGGGCCGAAGGGGCAGAAGCCGTCGAAGCTCTTGGCGCGCGCCCATTGGGCAAAGGTCTTGTCCCGGCTGATGATATCGCCCGCCGTGACGTCGTTGACGCAGGTATAGCCGAAGATGGCGCTTGCCGCCTCCTTCTCCGCAACATCGCTTATCTGGCGGCCGATGACGATGCCCAACTCGCCCTCATAAACCACTCTTCCAGAATAGGAGGCAGGGCGGCTGATATCGGCGCCGGGCGCGGCAATGCTTGAAACCGCCTTCAGCAGGTAGAGCGGTTCGGCAGGTTCGGCGACTTCGAGCTTCGCAGCCAGTTGGTGAAAATTGTTCCACAGCGCGATGATCTTGGAAGGGCGGCAGGGCGGCAGAAGCCTTGCGGCATTCAACGGGTAGCGCATATCCGTCGGCTGAGGATCGTCGAAGAGATCGCCTTCATGCACAACGATCTGGTCGCCGTCGATAAGGCCGAATTGCTCCCGCCCGTCCGTCTCGAAACGCACCCATTGCATCATCATCTCTCCTCCAGGCTCTATTGTAAAAAGGCTGCCGCTCAGGAAGCCGTGCGCCGCTGTTCCGGCTCCACCTCGGGAAAGGTGGGATAGAGCCCTTTGACACGCCCCATCTGCTGGGCGAGCGCCAGCACACTGTCGATGAACGGCGTTTCGAAGCCGCCAAGGCGGCCCATCTCCTGAACGGACGTGAGGAGAGCGTCGAGTTCGATGGGGCGTCCATTGGTGACGTCCTGGAGCATCGACGTGCGATGGGCGCCGACGCCGGCGGCTCCATTGATGCGGCGCTCCACATCGACGCGGAAAGAGGCGCCGAAATGCTCGGCGATCTGCTGCGCCTCGATCATCATGTTGCGGGCAAGTGCCCGCGTGCCAGGTTCGGTGGCAACCACATCGAGCGTCGCGCCGGTGAGCGCCGAAATCGGATTGAAGCAGAGATTGCCCCACAATTTTATCCAGATGTCATTGCGGATGTCGTCGTAAAAGCGGGGCTTCAGATCGCCCGCCTCCAGCGCGGACGCCAGTTTCGCAACGCGCTCGCTCTGGCTGCGATCTGGTTCGCCAAGGCCGAACTGATTGCCGTAGACGTGCTTGATGACACCCGGCTCGATGATCTCTGCTGCGGGATAGACGGTGGCGCCGATGACCCGCTGCGGGCCGATGAGATGCCATTGCCGCTCGCCCGGATCCACGCTTTGCAGGCGAAAGCCTGAGAACGCGGAGCCCAGTCCGTGGAAGTACCACCATGGCAGGCCGTTCTGCGCCGTCACCACCGCTGTGTTCTCATGCATCAGCGGCGCCATGTCGGACGCCGAGTCCCATGCCTGATGCGCCTTCAGCGCGACGATCACATAATCCTGCGGGCCGATGTCGCGCGGGTCCTTGCTCGCGGGCATGTGCTCGACGATCTCCTCGCCGTCGATGAGAAGTTTGAGACCATCCTCCTGAATGGCTTTGAGATGTGGACCGCGAGCGATCAGTGAAACATCGGCACCGCCGCGCTTCATCATCACCGCCATGTAGCCGCCAATTGCGCCTGCGCCAAAAATGCAGATTTTCATTGTTCCTCCTCAGTCGATCATCAGGGCGCCGGGCATGAAACCGCGCGATCATCGCCAATCGGCCTTTGCCAACATCCATCAGCCCTAAGACCTGGACGGATACTTCAGCCCTATGGGCATCGCGTCTGGTTCTGGTATACATAATCCCAGAGAGAGCGCCGAGAGTCAAGGTAACGCTTCTGGGCGGCGGGCTGATTATGACTGAATAGAATTTCCGGACTGGCAAGGGAGTCGTAGTCGACCCCTACCAGCAGCCAACTACCCTCTTGCGTTGTCTTGCAGTCACAGAGCCCGCTGTCAGTTCCCCACGCGGCGCAGCAGAGCGCGAACAGCAGCGCAGCGCAGAATCTCCGCACATGAGCCGACGAGCAGGCCCCAGAAGGGGTCGACCCACACGGTGACACCCGCCGTCACCGCTATCACCGGCCAGCATGAAGGCTTGCAATTGAACAGGCGTTTTGTGAGCGCGAGTTCGCCGGAGGCCATCAGCAGCAGCGCGCCCAGCCCCGCCGCCGGTATCGCGGCTAGCGTGGACAGCCCGAGCCCACCCGGCAGAAGAGCGAAAACCAGCAGGGCCAGACCCAGGACGAGGGGCGCTGCGCCGCTGCGGGCGCCAAACCTGTAGTGTGCCGCCAGCCCACCGGCTCCGTGACACATGGGCAGAGCCCCAAATGGCGTCAGCAACAGGTTGGCAAGACCGCTTGTCACCGACAACCGCGCCGGTGTTACATGGGCGGCGCGATCACCGAAATAATCGCCGGCAATCAGCGCGGTGAGCAGAACGGCATTGGTAAGGGTCAGCGAAAGCTGCGGCAGCACAAATTGCGAGACGGCGCGCTCCAGCTCCGCCGGAGACGGCAGCGGCAGGGCAGAGAACGTGGTAGACGCAGTGTCCAGCTTCATCCCCGGGACATCGAACAGCTGCGCCAACACGATCGCCAGTACGAGTGCGATCAAGGCAGCCGGATAGCGCGGCACCAACAACAGCCCCAGAAGCAGTCCGAGGATCAGCACGGCAATGACTGGTGCCGTGGCCATCAATTCGATGCTAACCAGGGCGAGCGCCATACCGAGCCCCATTTGCAGTCCGGCCAGCACTGATTGCGGCACGACGCGGGCAAGCCGCGTAATCCATCCGGTCAGACCCAAAACCAGAAGTACCAGGCCGATCATGACACCGCTGGCCACCAGCCCGGCCGGCTCTATGCCGGCGGTAAGCAACACTGCCGCAACGGCCTTCATTGGCTGCACGGGTATGGGAAGGCGGTAGTGGACAGCAGTTGCGATATAAAAGATGGCGAACCCTAAAAGGACAGGCGTCGGCGCCAGCCCGACCACGGCGATGGAGCCGAGCATCAGGGGCAGCAACGTGCCAAGGTCACCCAGCGCGCCGCTCAGCTCGCGCAGGCTGAACACGAACCTTTCACCCGCAGCTCTTGGCATCGCTCGCAATCATCCGGTCGCCCCCCAATCCGAACCGTCAGCGGGATCGCGGAATCTCGTTGGCGGCCTCTATCTGTGCCGCACAATATTTGAATTCCGGAATCTTGCCGTAAGGATCGAGCATCGGGTTGGTCAGCTTGTTGGCCGGGCTTTCGTTGAAGCAGAATGGCATGAAGATCATACCGTCAGCCACTTCCCGGTCGGCTCGCAGGATAGCCTCTACAGTGCCGCGCCGCGTTTCAACCTTGACCATTTCACCCTGCGACAGCCCTCGCCTGGCGATTTCGCGCGGGTTCATCGCCGCGATACCGACGGGTTCGATCGCATCAAGCACACCGGCCCGCCGCGTCATGGCGCCGGTATGCCAATGCTCGAGAAGCCTGCCCGTGGTGAGCACCAGCGGATATTCCTCGTCGGGTACTTCATCGGGCGGCAGCAGGTCGGCCGGCGTAATGCGCCCACGACCATCGGAGGTCGGAAAACCGTCGGTGAAGATGATTTCGTTGCCGGGCTTGTCTTCGGCGTCAGCCGGGTAGATGACGGATTCTTCGCGCTCGACACGCTCCCAGGAAATGTTCCGAAGCGAAGGCATCACGCTCGCCATTTCGGTGTAGACCTCGGAAACGGACTTGTAGTTCCAGTCCAGTCCCATCCGCCTGCCGATCTCGACGATCAGTTTCCAGTCCTGCCGGGCTTCGCCGGGCGGGTCGAGCGCGGGGCGGCCGATCTGTACCTGACGGTTGGTGTTGGTGTAGGTGCCTAGCTTTTCCGCATGGGCCGAGGCCGGGAGCACGACATCGGCGTACCAGGCGGTCTCGGTCAGGAAGATATCCTGCACCACCAGATGTTCGAGTTTGGCCAATGCTTCGCGTGCATGGGTCTGGTCGGGATCCGACATGGCCGGATTCTCGCCCTGTATGTACATGCCCTTGATCTCGCCCTCGTGGATGGCGTCGATGATCTCCACCACGGTCAGACCGCGCTTGGGGTCCAGCGCCTGGCCCCAGAAATTCTCATACTGGCCACGGATATCTACGTTCTCGACCGACTTGTAGTCCGGGAAATACATGGGGATCAGCCCGGCATCCGACGCACCCTGAACATTGTTCTGGCCCCGCAACGGATGCAGGCCCGTGCCCGGGCGGCCGACATGGCCGGTGATCAGCGCCAACGCGATCAGGCAGCGCGAATTGTCGGTGCCGTGGGTATGCTGCGAAATGCCCATGCCCCAGAAAATGATCGAGCGCTCGGATGTGGCATAGGTCCGCGCGACATCGCGCAGCACGTCGGCCTCGATGCCACAGACCTCGGCCATCGCTTCGGGCGAGAAGTCCTTCACCTTCTCTTTCAGCGCCTCGAAGCCGGAAACATTGGCCTGTATATACTGCTCGTCATAGAGCTTCTCCTCGATGATCACGTGGATCAGCGCGTTCAGCAGGGCGACGTCGGTGCCCGGCTTGAACACGAGAGAATGGCTGGCATGGCGCATCAGATCCTGCCGGCGCGGATCAATGACGACCAGTTTGGCGCCGAGCTTGGCGGCCTGCTTGAAGTAGGTGGCGGCGACAGGATGGTTGGTCGTCGGGCGCGCGCCGATGACGATGATGCACTCGGCCTTCATGGCGTCGTTGAAAGGCGCCGAAACGGCGCCCGAGCCGACGCCCTCCATCAGGGCGGCGACCGAAGAGGCATGGCAGAGCCTGGTGCAGTGATCGACGTTGTTGGTGCCGAAACCCTGCCGTACCAGCTTTTGGAAAAGATAGGCTTCCTCGTTGGAGCCCTTGGCCGAACCGAAGCCGGCAAGCGACTTGCCGCCATGGGTATCGAGCAGGGACTTCAGCCCGCCCGCCGCACGCGAAAGCGCTTCTTCCCAGGTCGCCTCACGGAATATGGTGAGCGGATCCACGCCGCGCATGTCGATGTCGCCCGACTTCGGTGCGTCGTCGCGGCGGATGAGCGGCTTGGTCAGGCGCTCGGGCGACATGACATAGTCGAAGCCGAACCGGCCCTTCACACAGAGGCGATTCTCATTGGCAAAGCCGTCGCGGCCATCGACCTGGACGATCTTGCCGTCCTTGACGGCAACGCTGGTCTGGCAACCGACCCCACAGAAGGGACAGACACTGTCCACGACCTTGTCAAAGGTCTGGACGGCGCGGGTCCTGCCCGCCTTATCCATCAGCGACTTTTCATAAAGCGCGCCGGTCGGGCACGCTTGAACGCATTCGCCGCAGGTCACGCAGGTGGAATGCCCCATCGGGTCATGCATATCGAAGACGGGAAAGGCATGGTTGCCGCGATTGGCCATGCCGATCACGTCGTTCACCTGCACCTCTCGGCAGGCGCGCACGCAGGCGCCGCAGGAGATGCAGGCATCCAGATTGACCGCGATCGCCGGATTGGAAAGGTCGAGCTCCGGCTGGACATCGGATGAGAACTTCGAGCCGAGACGCTCGCTGCCCCCAATGCCCATGGAAGATGCCCATTCCCAGAAGACGGACTGGTTGTCGGGCCCCTCTTGGGCGGGGCGCATGTTGCTGGCCAGGAGCTCAAACACCATCTCACGCGACTTTACGGCGCGCTCGGTGTCGGTCCGCACGACCATCCCCTCGCCCGGCTTGCGGATACAGGAGGCGGCAAGCACGCGCTCGCCCTCGATATCGACCATGCAGGCACGGCAATTGCCGTCCGGCCGGTAGCCGGGCGCGTCGACATGGCAGAGATGCGGGATGCGCTTGCCCTCGCGCTTCGCCACTTCCCATATGGTCTCGCCTTCCGAGGCGGTTACCGTTTTCTCGTCGAGCGTAAAGGTTATCTTGCTGGACATGTCAAAGATCTTCCCGGAAATGGGTCAGAAGGTGGTTGACCGGATTGGGCGCGGCCTGGCCCAATCCGCATATCGAAGCGTCCCGCATCACCATTTCGAGGTCGCGGACGGTGGCTTCGTCGAATTTGTCCTGCGTCTTGAGCAGCGTGACCATTTTCTCGGTACCCTCGCGGCACGGCGTGCATTGGCCGCAGCTTTCGTGCTTGAAGAAATTCAGAAGGTTGAGCGTCACATCCTTGACGCTGTCGACCTGTGAAAAGATCACGATCGCATGCGAGCCGACAAAGGCGCCTTGTCTGGCGAGCTCGCCGCCGAAATCCAGCGGAATGTCGCCCATCGATGCAGGCAGGATACCGCCGGAGGCCCCGCCGGGCAAATATGCCTTGAACTCGTGGCCTTCCGCCATGCCGCCGCAATAATCGTCGATCAGCTCGCGCACCGTGACGCCGGCCGGCGCCAGCTTTACCCCCGGCTCGCGCACCCTGCCGGAAACCGACCAGGATCGCACGCCGGGGTGGTCCGGCCTGCCCTTTTTGGCGAACCATTCCGGCCCCTGCTCGACGATATCGCGGACCCACCACAATGTTTCGACATTGTGGTTGAGCGTCGGGCGGCCGAAAAGGCCGGCCTCGGCGATATAGGGCGGACGATGGCGCGGCAGGCCGCGCTTGCCTTCGATGCTCTCCAGCATCGCGCTTTCCTCGCCGCAGATATAAGCGCCCGCGCCGCGTCTCAGTTCGATGAAGCCGGGCTCCACGAGGCCGGCGGCCTCGAGAGCGGCGATCTCGGTGCGCAGGATCTGCAGGACCGCCGGATATTCATCGCGCATGTAGAAATAGATGCGCTCGGCCTCGACCGCGTGGGCGGCAATCAGGGCGCCTTCGAATGTACGGTGCGGGTCCCGTTCTAGATAGATGCGGTCCTTGAACGTTCCCGGTTCCCCCTCGTCGCCATTGATCGACATCAGGCGAGGCCCGGGATAGGAGCGCACGATGCCCCACTTCCGGCCGGCCGGAAAACCAGCGCCGCCAAGGCCGCGAAGGCCGGCGCTCTGCATGGTCTCGATCAGCGTGTCGACACTGATCTCGCCCGACCGCACCCTTTCCAGAAGTCGGTAGCCGCCGGACGCGCGATAGGAGTCAAGCCCGGTGTACGCAGGAACGAGCGTTTCCGTTTCGCCGTCGCTGGCCATGCGCAGCAGGCTTTCGGCGCTGGCATGATCGACCTCACGGTTGCCGATCCGCGCAGCCGGTGCAGTGTCGCAGCGGCCCATGCAGGGCGCACGCAGGACACGGATTGCATTGGGATCGGCTTTCGCGGCAAGCTTGCTGATCAGCGTTTCGGAGCCGGCCAGCATGCAACTCACCGAATCGCAGACACGGATTGTCAGCGGCGGCGGCGGCGTCTCGCCCTCCTTCACGATATCGAAGTGATCGTAGAAGGTAGCAACCTCATAGACCTCGGTCTGCGACAGGCGCATTTCTTCGGCCAGTGCGCGAAGATGGGCGGCGGAAAGGTATCCGTAGCGGTCCTGCACCAGGTGCAGAAACTCGATCAGGAGATCGCGACGACGCGGCCGCTCCCCCAGAAGGTTGCGGATATCGTCGAGCGCCGCATCATCAAGTGCACGTCCTTTAGGTCCACGATCGCGAGGACGCCGATCCTTCATCATCAAAACCCTTCATCTTTCGATCTCGGTAAGCACCGCGCACGACGATCGGTGTCAACACCATTTAGGCTGGATTCGCTCGCTTCGTTATCGGAGCGAACACGCTGCGGTCTGTACAGTGTGATCCATCTCCTCCCTTGATGGCAGTTTATACGATGATGGCAGCTCAGTTGCACCGATCGCAGATGCAGCAACGCCATCGCAAGTCGCAGATGCAGCAACATCGCTGCATGTCTCTGGCATTTTGTATTCCAGAGGCGCATACTGTCAAGCCCAATACCAACAGCCATGGATTTTGACAGAAACAAAAGGCGGTTGGGGGCGCTGGGGAGCGATGGCTTCAAGGCACCGCTGTTGCGAGCCTGCTATTCGAAAATGATCTCCGGCACGCCTGCCATCTGCCGCTCCTCTGCGATCCGCAGCCACACGCGGTTCGCGATTTCCTTGTAGACCGTGGCATGCACACTGTCGGGACTTGTCACGACCACAGGTGTGCCGCTGTCGGACGTCTCGCGAATCTGCATGTCGAGCGGCACTTCTCCGAGAAACGGCACGCCGATGCGTTCGGCTTCCGTGCGCGCACCGCCATGGCCGAAAATGTCGTGGCGGCCACCACAATCCGGACAGACGAAATAACTCATGTTCTCGACCACCCCGAGGATCGGCACATCGACCTTGCGGAACATGGCAAGCCCCTTGCGGGCGTCTATGAGGGCAAGGTCCTGCGGCGTGGAGACAATGACCGCGCCGGCAAGCGGGACGTTCTGCGCCATGGTGAGTTGTGCATCGCCCGTGCCGGGCGGCATGTCGACCACCAGCACGTCCAATTCACCCCATTCAACCTCGCGCAGCATCTGGGTGAGTGCCGAGATCACCATGGGGCCGCGCCAGATCATCGGCGTTTCCTCATCGACAAGGAAGCCCATGGACATGACCTTCAGCCCGTACCCCTCCATCGGCTTGAGGATGCGGCCGGTCACGCTCTGCGGACGCCCGGAAATGTGCAGGAGGCGTGGCATCGAAGGGCCGTAGATATCGGCGTCGAGCACTCCGACCCTGAGCCCGATGGCCTGCAGACCGAGCGCCAGATTGACGGCCGTGGTCGACTTGCCGACCCCGCCCTTGCCGGAAGCCACTGCGATGATGGCGTCGATGCCCGGCACGCCCGATCTAGCGGCCGGCGAAGGGGCCGCGTGTGGCGCGGCGCGTGCCGCCATTGGCGGCGGAACCATGGCGGCTTGGCTCCGGCTGGGCGCCGGTCTTACCGGGCGGGACGGCTCGCCTGCCTTCTTCGCGGCCGTCAGAACGACTGTTGCCTTTTCGACGCCCTCGGCGCGCAGCGCCGCCTTCTCCGCCGCCGCGCGCAACGGCTCCAGTTCCTCCGCGCGTTCGCCGGGCACCGTTAGCGAAAAGAACACGGCAGGCCCAGCAATCACGACCTCGGAGACGAGGCCGAGATCGACGATATTGCCGCTGAGGTCAGGGCCTTTGACCTTGCGAAGCTGTTCGAGAACATCCTGCCTGCTGATTTCCACTGACGCGCTCACTCCCCGTAACCCAGAACTTCAAGACTTAGAGCATTTTACAGCCGGATGAAATCACCTGACGCCAGCATAGATGCAGAAAAACAAAGAGATAAAGCGTCCTTGTGCAGCAGCCGGGTGAACGCACGGCGTTATCGTGCGATCTGCCGATCCGAGCCAGCGCAGGAATGCCCCGATGCGGGGTTCAGCCTTCGAGACGGCGGCGGATCGATACGCGCTGCCGCGGCCGCTCATCTTCTTCGCCGTCACCGGCATCCTCGCCATCGGGCGGCGCTGTCTGACTGCCAACGCTTTCGGCTGGATCGGCCTCCGGCTGCGCCACACTGGAAGTCACTTCCTGTTGCTCGACGACCGATACCGCCGGTCTGCTTTCCTCATTTCCGTCCGCTTCGTCAGGTTTGTCCTCGGACGCCTCGCGGATACCACCCGTATCTCGTTGCCTTTGCTGTTCGGACTTACTCAGAAACCCACGGCCGACCTGCCAAAGTGAGCTGTAGGTGTTGTGCGCCGGGTCGTTGAAATCCGTGTCATAATCATTGAGCCCGTCGAGATTTGCCAGCAGCGGATTGGACTGCCATAGCCTGCGCAGCGCCTTCGTGCGCAGCGCCGTCGGAACACCGCGCTTGAGAAACAGCGAAAAGTCATCGCCTTTTTCCAGGGAATCGATATCGATTGCTTCGGCGGCCAGGCGATTGGCTTCCATTTCCTCGTTAATCGCTTCCGCAGAAGGCTCCTCACCGGCTTCGTCGGGGCTGGAGACCTCGTCCGCATCCTGCCGCGAGACTTCCCGCTTGCGCCGCGACCAGCGAGACAGGAAGCCTTCATCCCCTGGCTCAGCCATCGAGTTTGCCTCCAGGGGGCCTGGCACGGTTTAGAAAGATCGGCTCCTTGCCGAATTGCTGAAGCTCGGCATGGCCCTGATCGCGCCGGCGCTTGATAAATTTCTCCTCCTTGTGAAAATGCCCGGTGAAATCCATGATCGCCCTGGCGATTTCGGGAGGCATGGCAACGCGTTCGACTATATCTTCGCCGACATCCTCGAAATCCTGCGCAAGATAGGGCGAGGCGGTTACGGTGTGGACAAACCAGGGCAAAGGATGCGTGCCGCCCGGATCGCGCCGCAAGACGACAAACAGCGCCGGGGTCTGGCTGTTGAAGTTGTGAATATAGGCCTCGGTTTCGGCGGCGTGACAGGTGAGGTCGGCCGTCCCCATGAAATAGCGTGTCATGCGCTCGTCGCTGACAAGCACATCGCCGGCCGAAAAGCCCGTTGGGCTCGGCGTGACGCCCACGGGAAGCCAGTAGTCTTTCGCCCATCGCGAAACCGACTGCCGGCATTCCGCCAGCACACCGACCAAAATCGTCAGTTCCCGAGCCATTACGTCATCACCTTTCCTCCGCCACTGTTGCCAGAGGCATATGAAAGAATAAGGTGCTAATGTTGGAGGAACAAGGGTGAGGCGATGAACTCGGAATACCGGCGGCGGCTGGTGTGCAACTGCGAAAAATCCATGTGGCTGGACGACAAGGCAATTGCCGCTGCCTTGGGTGATGACGATCTTCGCATCCACAGCCAGCTTTGCCGCAGCGAAATTGCAAGCTTTGAGGCCGCGCTCGGCGAGGGGCGCCGCCTGTGCGTGGCCTGCACGCAGGAAAGCCCCCTCTTCTCCGAGATCGCCGAAGAGGCCGGTCATGAAGCGCCGGTCTTCGTCAACATCCGCGAAATGGCCGGCTGGACGGCGGACAAGACCGACCCCTCGCCCAAAATGGCAGCCCTGATAGCCGCCGCCGAACTGCCGGCGAAGCCCGCCCGGCTGCGCACGATCGAAAGCGACGGTCTGTGCCTCGTCATGGGTCGGGGGCAAGCCGCCCTGGAGGCTGCGGAGCTCCTTAACCGGACCTTGTCGGTAACGCTGCTTTTGACCAGCTTCGAAGACGTGCTCCTGCCGACCGTGCTCGATTTTCCCATCTTCTGCGGGCGCGTTCGCTCGGCGCGCGGTTCGCTGGGGGCTTTCGACATCGTGGTGGACGGCTATGCGCCCATGCTACCGTCCTCGCGCAGCGCGCCTCAATTTGCACTGACCCGCGATGGCGCAAGTTCCAAATGCAGCGTCTTGTTCGACATGACCGGAGGACCTGCGCTGTTTGCACGGCCCGAAGGGCGCGACGGCTATTTTCACGCCGATCCGGCGGATCCGGCCGCCGTCATGCGCGCGGTGTTCGAAGCAAGCGCCTATGAGGGCGCGTTCGAAAAGCCGATCTATGTCAGCTACGATCCCTCGATCTGCGTGCATGAACGTTCGAAGAAGACGGGCTGCACCAAGTGCATCGACAATTGCCCGGCCGGCGCGATCACGCCGGACGGCGACAATGTCTCGGTCGACACCGCATTGTGCGGCGGCTGCGGCAATTGCGCGGCGCATTGCCCGACAGGTGCGGTCTCCTATGAATACCCGGCACGCCAACAATTGATCGAGCGCGTGCAAGTGCTGGCCCGGACCTATCTGGCGGCCGGCGGCAAGGAGCCGGTCCTGCTCATCCATGACGGCGAGCACGGCTCGGCGCTCATCAGTGCGATGGCGCGGTTTGGCCGTGGGCTGCCGGTCAACGTCATTCCGCTCCAGCTTCATTCGGTGAGCGGCCTTGGGCATGATCTGTTGGCGGCCGGCCTGGCCGCAGGTTTCCGCTCGGTCGTCGTGCTTGCCGATCCGCGCAAAAGCGACGAGCTCGGCGCCTTGAACGAAGAGCGCCATCTGCTTGAGGCCCTGCTGAGCGGGTTTGGGCTGGCGGGCGGCCGGTGTTCCGTGCTGCTGGAAACCGATCCCGACATCGTCGAGAATGTGCTCTACGACCTCGACCCTCCGCCCGAAGTCGCTCATACGGCTTTCGCTCCCGTCGGCGGCAAACGAGAAGTGGCTCGCGCAGCGCTCGCCCTTATTGCAGGCGCGGGCAGCGCCGGCGAAGAGATCATCCGGCTGCCGCTCTCCGCGCCTTATGGGGCGGTCGAGGTGGACAAGGAGGCATGTACGCTCTGCATGGCCTGCGTCTCCGCCTGTCCGGCCGATGCGCTGCGCGACAATCTGGAAAAGCCGCAATTGCGGTTCGTCGAATCGGCCTGCGTGCAATGCGGCATCTGCGCCGCGACCTGCCCGGAAGATGCGATCACCTTGTTGCCGCGCTACAATCTTGCGCCGAACGTGATGCAACCGGTAACGCTGAACGAGGACGAGCCAGCCGAATGCACCCGCTGCGGCAAGCCTTTTGCCTCACGCGGCGTGCTCGAGCGGGTGAAGGACAAGCTCGGCGGCAAGCATTGGATGTTCCAAAGCGACGACCGCATTTCGCTGCTTGAAATGTGCGACAGCTGCCGGCTCGAGACGCTCTCAGCCGGAGGCAGCGATCCCTTCGCGATTTCGCAGCGTCCGCGTACACGCACCACTGACGACTATAAGGAAGCCGGGAAGAGAGGACTTTCAGTCGAGGATTTCCTGAGCGAGGAATGATCGTTCTTCTGGTTGGAGCGCGATCCTTTCCGAAAACCGGCATCCATTGTTCGGGATCATGCTCTAATTTTGCTGCACGCAGAGCGATCGCGCACGTTGCAGCGACAATTCGGCGGCATGCGAATCCATCAGGCCTTGGTCAAGCAGCGCATTAATTTCAGCCTCACGCTTGCCGATGCAATTCGCCACTTCGCTGGGCACCCCCAGATCTGGCAGTTGATCCGCTGCAAGCGGATTGGCGACAGTGCGGCTTTCGGCATTTTGCCACACGAACCAGCCGGCAATGCCAAGCAGGATGGCAAGAATCAGCGCGACGAGGCGCATCCAACGGGCATTTACGATCATGGCTGCGGGAGCTGTCATGCGGTTGGTCCTTTCACTGCCGGTTGTCCCTCACAGGAAGGTTAGTGAGCAGATTTTGCGGCTTCAGCCGCACAAGACTGTCCTTTGTCATGGCCATTCCCAGGTAGACGGGCTTGCCGCGCATCGTATCGATTAGGCGGTCCTGCTCCAGAAACTCCAGGCGGAACAGCGCCATTATCCGTCCCAGTTCGTCCTCGCCAATCGCCCTGCCCTCATAGAGGCCATTGAGTATCTGCGTCGCCTGTGCATCCAGCCCGATATGCCAGCTCCAGCGCTCATCGGTGATAGACCGGACGGCCTGGACGCGCACCGGCAGACGGAAGAAATGGACAATCCAGCGCTCGATCACGCGAGCAAGCGCGTCCTGTCCCGGCTGGGTGAAGCGGAAATCGAGGGCGAAATTGAACTGGTCGGCACGTTCCAGATAACTTCCAGCATTGCCCTCGGTCAGCACATCGAGCGAAACCTCGCGCATCGCTGTTCCCGCCTCGGCAAGCAGCGCGCCCAGCCCACCCAGTCCTCCGGTCTCCGAATACATCTCCACGACTTCGGCGTCGGCAAGCATCAACTGCTCATCGGCAACGGTCGCCTTCTGCTCACGAAAAAAAAACTCCGCCGCGCGCAGGACGAAGGCGTCGCTTTCGCCATCGAGCATGTTGGAGATGACGAGATGGACCAGCTGTTCGATGAAGACCGGCGGAACCTGTGGCGCGCCGGACACGAACAGCGCCCTATAGCCGGCTTCGATCGAACCGTGTTTCAACAGGTGATCGCGGTATTGAAGGAGCAAGCGGTAATTATCGGCCGCGTCCCGGTCGGCGACCGCCGCTAGCTCGGCGTCCGCCACCGGTGCATCCGGGGCACCCATGAGCTTCTCGAACAAAAGGTGCTCGTTGCGGCAACTCGTATCGATGGGATGTATCTCGGGCCGTGTGTAGTAGGCGCGCAGGAGATCCGGCGACACAGCGAGCCAGCCATTGTCGAGCCGGTCGGTCAGATGCAGGCCAGCCGACTTCCAGATCGGCTTGCGGTCACTGTCTGGCCGCGCATGGATCGCCTCGGTCACGGACAGGGCTCCATCGCATCTACAAGTGGAACAGCATGTGTCGAACGGTGGGCCTTGAGAAGAAGGCTGCCATGCTCATCCAGCCCCATCATCGTCCCGGCCTGTTTTCCTCCGGGCAGCGCGAGATTGACGGGACTTTCCAAATCTTGCGCGCGCGATAGCCATGATTGATGCACAGGGGGAAACCCATCCTGAAGCCAGGTATCGATCCATGCCAGAAAGTGGCGCGCCACCGCTTCAATCAAGACTGTGCGGTCAAGTTCGCCACAGCCTTCCTCATGGAGGGCGGTGCTGTCCGGATGGAGGCCCGGATCGCCTTCACCTGTGGGCGATTCAAGGGCAAGATTGAAGCCGACGATCAACTTGTCGGGAACCAGCGACGGCGCCATGCCACCTGGAACGGCAACCGAAACGCAACCGACAACACCGCCATTGGCCAGCACCGCGAACGGCCAGCGGAAGGTGATGGCGAGAGCGGGCGGGCCGATCGCGCCCAGCGCGTCGCCGATGGCGACCATCAGGACCGGCGCCATCTGGATTGCCGTGGAAAGCGGAACTTCGGGTTCGAGCACGAAGGCTGCCGCCGCTCGGTTTGTATCCGTTGACCAGAATAGATCCCCTGCCCCGCTCTCAGCTCCAGCCGCCGCTGCGATGGCCGCAGCCATCGGCTCTTGCCCGTCGACGACAGCCAAATCCTTGAAGACCGGCGGAAACTGGGGGCTGGCTACGCTCACGGCAGTTCGATCTCTCCTGCCACGACGTGGTTCAATTCGGTGCCTTCGGCCGTCAGCACCATCTTGACCTTCAGCTTGCCCTGACCCGCCTTGCCGGAGCGGACGATTTCTTCGATCTGGCGCTGCGAGGTCACACCGACCTGCTTCAAGAACTTGCGTAATGACATATTGAAAGCTTCTTCGCTCATCGGTTTCCTCCTCGATGTCCTTTGAAATAGGCTGGTTGAAAGATTTGGCATTTGCCTGCTGCGGCGCCCGCCGCTCGCTGGTGCCCATTCACGGGAGCCTGACATTATCCGTTGAATAGGCCCTTCCCGCCGATGTCTCAAACTGCGAATTGAGAACGAAACCAGCGCCAAGGGCGATGACCAGCAGGATCACGACGCTCAAGAGGAAAGCTCTCATTATTGCCCGTTCTCCACTATCCCATGGCTCTTGGTGTCATTGACCTACCTACTCGGCGGGCTGAGGTTTCACGTCGTTGGACGAACGAGCCTCCGCCTTCTCGATCTGCTCGACCCAGAGCGAATGATGCTCCCTGGCCCAGTTAAGATCGACGTCGCCGCTGCCCATCGCATCATATGCCCCTTCCATACCGATCGTTCCGATATAGATGTGTGCAAGGATGACGCAAATCATGAAGACGGCCATGATCGCATGCCAAACCGAGTTGAACTGTTGCTCCTGGATCGGCGTATAGGGCGGCTCGGGCAACCCGAGCCAAGCGGGAATATCGATGCCGATCGCCGAAAGAGCCACGAATGTGTCGGTGAAGTAGGCGTGCTCGAACGGGAACAGCAGCGCCCAGCCCGACAGGGAGACCGACAGACCGCAGATCACGACGAGCCAGAAAATGATCTTCTGCCCCGCATTGAACTTCCGGGCCGGGGGATGCACTCCCTTGCTGAACATTCCGCCGCCCTTCGCGATCCAGATCAGATCCTGCCTGTTGGGAACGTTGTGCACGATCCACATAACAAATGCGACAGCCAGGCCGAGCATGAAGGCAAAAGCGACATAATTGTGTGTCTGCTTGAGGAAACCCGCCATCGGGCCGAAGGCATCCTTGCCCATCAGCGGCAGGATCAATTCGCGCCCGAATGAAATGTTGAGGCCACTGATGGCGAGGATGATAAAGGAAAGCGCCATCAGCCAATGAGCTGTTCGCTCGATCGTGCTGAATCGCTTGATCCTGACGCCTGACAAGCCATGCTCGACGCGGATGCGACCGCGAAACGCAAAAAACAGCGCCAATAAGAGCAGCGTCCCGATCATCGCCAGGCCGAGATAATCGAACATAGGCCCATTGCGCAGAAGCCGCCAGTTCTCCCCGTCGGACTGGACGAGCGTGGCCGCGTTCCGGTCGGGAATGGAGACCGTGCCGGCAACGCCCTGGCGCACCGCCCGCCAGGTCTCGGAGTCGGATGTCGTGCCAAGCGCATCACCGGGCACCGCACCGCCGACCGGACCGGCATCGCCGTTAACCGCTCCCTCGGGCGGACGTACCGAACTTTGTGCCAGCCCTGCGCTGGTCAGCGCTATGGAAACGAGCGCTGCGCAAACCAGTAGCCATAACCCCGAGAAAATGTGCGGGAGCCAAACACGCAGTGCCCTCAGACTGGACATTTTGTTTTCCTCCAATGCACTTTGGATTGTGCCGCCTGACGGGACTGGGTGCAAGAGACGGGCGGCACGCGATACGAGCCGCCCGTTATTAAATGGAGCAAGCCATACGAGGGCCCTTGCTCCGTCTTACGCAGCCAGGTCAGCCGCCCACTTTTCTCTCGTAGGCCGTGCCCCATCCCCAGGCGCCGGAGCCGAAGCCGCGCGCCACGACACGCTCACGGTAGATATTCGAAACAGTGTCGCCATCGCCGGCCAGGAGCGCCTTGGTCGAGCACATTTCCGCACATAGCGGCAGCTTGCCTTCCGCAAGACGATTGCGGCCGTATTTTTGGAATTCGGCCGCTGAATTGTCCTCCTCTGGACCGCCCGCACAGAAGGTGCATTTGTCCATCTTGCCCCGCGAGCCGAAATTGGAAGCTTGCGGATATTGCGGCGCGCCGAACGGGCATGCGTAGAAGCAGTAACCGCACCCGATGCACAAATCCTTGGAATGCAGCACCACGCCATCGGCTGTCTGGTAGAAGCAGTCGACCGGGCAAACCGCCATGCACGGCGCATCCGAGCAATGCATGCAGGCAACCGATATGGAGCGCTCGCCCGGCTTGCCGTCATTGATGGTGACAACCCGCCTGCGATTGACGCCCCAAGGCACCTCATGTTCGTTCTTGCACGCGGTGACGCAGGCGTTGCACTCGATGCAACGCTCGGCGTCGCAGAGGAATTTCATTCTTGCCATGGTTTGATTCCTCTCATTACGCTCGTTCGATCCGACACAGCGTCGTCTTGGTTTCCTGCATCTGGGTCACCGAATCGTATCCGTAGGTCTGGGCGGTGTTGCAGGCTTCACCGAGGACATAGGGATCGGCTCCTTCGGGATATTTGTGGCGCAGGTCCTCGCCCTGGAAATAGCCGCCGAAATGGAACGGCGTGAAGACAACACCCCTTCCCACGCGCTCCGTGATCATCGCCATGACGCGAATCTTGCCGCCTTCCGGACTGTGCAGCCACACCGTGTCGCGGTCCCTGAGGCCAAGATCGTTAGCGTCGGCGGGGTTGATCTCGACGAACATGTCCTGCTGCAGTTCGGCGAGCCACGGGTTCGACCGCGTTTCATCGCCGCCGCCTTCATATTCGACCAGCCGTCCCGACGTCATGATCATCGGGAAATCCTTGGAGAAATCTCTCTCCTGGATAGAGGCATAGGCCGTCGGCACTCGCCAGAAGGTCTTGTCCTCCCAGGTCGGATAGTCGGCGACGAGATCCCGGCGCGGCGTATAGAGCGGCTCACGATGGAGCGGGATCGGATCGGGGAACGTCCACACCACCGCACGGGCCTTGGCGTTGCCGTATGGCGCACAGCCATGCTTGATCGCAACGCGCTGGATGCCGCCGGAAAGGTCGGTCTTCCAGTTCACTGCGTCGACTTTCTCCTGATCGTCGGAACCGGCGACCATCCTGATGCTTTCCATCTCCTCGGGCGTCAGATCGCTGTCCCATCCCAGCTCACGCAGCATTGCCATGGTGAACTCGGGATAACCGTCCTCGATCTCCGAGCCTACCGGCCACGAGCCTTCGGCGAGCAGATTGTCGCCATCGCGCTCGACGCCGAAACGCGCCCGGAAACCCATGCCGCCTTCGGCGACGGGGATCGACGTGTCGTAAAGGTTCGCCGAGCCCGGATGCTTCATCTCCGGCGTGCCCCAGCATGGCCACGGCATACCATAGAACTCTCCGTCATGCGGACCGCCAAGGGCGCGCAGCGTGGTCTTGTCGAAGGTCTGCTGATGGGCCATGTGCGATTTCAGCCGCTCTGGCGACTGGCCGGTATAGCCGATCGTCCACATGCCGCGATTGTATTCGCGGGTGAGATCCTCGATCAGCGGTTCCTCGCCGTTAACCTGGATGTTGCGGAACATGCGGTCGGCAAATCCGAACTTCTGCGCGAACTTGTACATGATGGTCTGGTCGGGCAGCGATTCGAACAATGGCTCGACCACTTTTTCACGCCATTGCAGCGATCGGTTGGAAGCCGTCACCGAGCCGGAAGTCTCGAACTGGGTTGCCGCCGGCAGAAGGTAGACGCCGTCCTGCCGATCCTGCAGCACGGCCGTCATGGTCGGATAGGGATCGATGACGACGAGCATGTCGAGCATGCCCATGGCCTTCTGCATTTCCGGGAGCCTGGTCTGCGAGTTCGGCGCATGGCCCCAGAACACCATGACCTTGGTATTATCGGGCTGCACGAGGTTTTCCTTGGCTTCCAGCACGCCGTCGATCCAGCGCGAGACCGGAATCCCAGACTCGTTCATCATCGGCTTGTCTTCACCGTTGGCACTCTGAAGTACGGCAAACCGACCCTTGAGCCAGTCAAGGTCTTCTTCCCATACTCTCGCCCAGTGCGCCCACGAGCCGTCGGTCAGGCCGTAATAGCCCGGCAGCGTGTCGGCCAGCACGCCGAGGTCGGTCGCACCCTGCACATTGTCATGGCCGCGGAAGATGTTGGTACCGCCGCCCGCCATGCCGACATTTCCGAGCGCAAGCTGCAGGATGCAGTAGGCGCGGGTGTTGTTGTTGCCGGTGGTGTGCTGCGTGCCGCCCATGCACCAGATGAGGGTGCCGGGCCGATTCTCGGCCAGGGTGCGGGCGACCCGCTCGACCTGCGAGCCGGGAACGCCAGTGACACGTTCAACCTCGTCAGGCGTCCATTTGGCGACTTCGGTCCGGATCTGGTCCATGCCCCACACCCGGCTCTGGATATATTGCCTGTCCTCCCAGCCATTTTCGAAGATGTGATAGAGGATGCCCCAGATCAGGGCGACGTCGGTGCCGGGCCGCAGGCGCACATATTCATCGGCATGCGCGGCCGTTCGCGTAAACCGCGGATCGGCGACGATGAAGGGAGCGTTGTTCTCCTCCTTTGCCTTCAGCAGATGCAGAAGCGAAACCGGATGGGCCTCGGCGGGATTGCCGCCGATCAGGAAGATCGCCCTCGAATTGTGGATATCGTTGTAAGAATTGGTCATCGCGCCATAGCCCCAGGTGTTGGCGACACCTGCGACCGTGGTCGAGTGGCAAATCCGCGCCTGGTGGTCGACGTTGTTGGAGCCCCAATAGGCGGCCAGTTTGCGGATGAGATAAGCCTGCTCATTGGAATGCTTGGCCGAGCCCAGCCAGTAGACCGAGTCGGGACCGGAAGTTTCCCGCACCTCGAGCATCTTGTCGCCAATCTCGTTGATGGCTTCGTCCCAGCTGACGCGCTGCCATTTTCCACCGACTAGCTTCATCGGATATTTCAGGCGCCGCTCGCCATGCGCGTGCTCACGCACCGATGCGCCCTTGGCGCAATGGGCGCCGAGATTGAACGGGGAATCGAATCCGGGTTCCTGTCCGATCCACACGCCGTTGGAAACTTCCGCAATGACGGTGCAACCGACCGAGCAATGGGTGCACACGGACTTCTTGATCTCGACGTTTCCTGTGCCTGCGGCACCCTGGGCCTCCGCCTTGCGCACCATTCCGCCCGAAAGGGACGAGATCGCCGTCATCCCGCCGATGGCGAGACCTGAACGCTTCAGGAAAGTGCGGCGATCGACCGCCGCGTTTCCAAGCTCCGACAGCGCAGATGACAACCGGGGACCTCTCGCCGCTCCATTTGCCTTCTTCCTGAGCATGGTCGTCTCCATTCTTCCGTTGCAGCCGTCTGCAAACCGGTTTTCTTGTCAGCGGCGTCAGAAACGCGCCGACTTGTAGAACGCCTTCACATGATCGGTTTCCATATAGCCTGCGTCGGAAGACTTGGATTTTGCCTCCACCGCCTCGGCTTTCTTGCCGGTCACGAGCGCCGTGCCACCGGCAACGCTCCCGAGACCTGCAAATTTAAGGAAAGTTCGACGATCCGTTTTGGCGTTTTCGGCCTTGGCCATCATGTCTGTCTCCTTTTCGCCGGCCTGCTTTGATTCTTCCGTCCGGCCGGGCAACTTCACCGTGGCATTGCGATGTCGAAGTGCACTACATCTCGAATGCCGCCACTTCGATCTCCATGAAAAGTCTGCCGATCGTGCCTACGGGGCGGTAAAGCCGCGCGGCTCGCGCCGTTTCGAGATCTGCGTAGAAATGCGGCGTCCATGATCCGACATGCTTATCGAAAAACTCTTTCTGGACAGCCAGCGGCTGCGGCTCGCCAAAGGCGCCGTCGATCAGGCCCGCCATCATATCCATCAGCGCCCCTGCATGATCTTCCGGCTCCGCCGCTTCGGGCGAGCGACCAATGCCCAGCGGCACCATGTCATTGCGCAGACGTGCCAGCGGCTTCTCGTGCAAAAACCCCGTCAGGTAATAGGATGCATAGGGAACGAGTTCGCCGCGGCCGACCCCGATGAAGAGATCGTGATACTCTTCGCTCGCCTCGTCGGCAGACATCGCACCGGCCGTTGCCGAAAGCTCCCCGATCGCGCGGCCCAGTTCCGTATCGTCGCCGGAAAGCTCGCTCAGCGTCTGCAGCAATTGGAAATCAGGCGGGGCCGACAGGATCCGTGCGAGCAATCGGTAGAGATCAGCTCTCAACCGCTCAGACCCGGCCAGCATTGTCGACTTGGCGACATTTTGAATCGGCAACTGGCACCTCCCGAAATAAATAAAGCAACAAATCAAGAGATTTACAATGATACTTGCCATCAATTTGACGGCATCGGCGATTTATTTAACTAGACTTATTAGGTCATGTTTTCATTGCTTCTTGAACCCTCAGCTTACATGACGGTAGACTCCTCAAGCATCCTCCTTCATAATTTCCTGGCATAACGAATTTTCTGAAAGTATCATCCAATTATGCAGGATTTTGCATCATCGTTCTTCCTGGCTGTCAGCCTGATCCTGTCGGGCGATCCTGAGCTATGGTCGATCGTCCTGCTCTCCCTGAAGGTCTCGCTGACTGCCGTTGCCATCGCCGCGATGATCGGCATGCCGATCGGCGCAGCCTTGGGAGTAGGACGCTTTGCCGGCAGGCGGGCCCTCATCGTCCTGATAAACGCGCTCATGGGCCTGCCGCCTGTGGTGGTCGGCCTGATGGTCTACCTCTTGCTGTCGAACAGCGGCCCGCTCGGCGTTCTGCAACTGCTTTACACACCCACCGCCATGATCATCGCGCAGGTCATCCTGGTCACGCCGATCGTCGCCGCCCTGACGCGACAGGTGGTCGAAGATCTGGATGCCGAATATGCCGAACAGTTGCGTTCGATGGGCGTATCGCGCCTTGCCTCGGTTCCCACGCTCCTGTGGGACGGGAGGACCAGCTTGATGACAGCGGTTCTCGCCGGCTTCGGCCGCGCGACCGCCGAGGTCGGCGCGGTCATCATCGTCGGCGGCAACATCAACCACGTCACCCGCGTCATGACGACAGCGATCGCGCTCGAAACCTCGAAGGGCAATCTGGCGCTGGCACTGGCGCTCGGAGCCATCCTCATGCTCATCGCTATTTCCGTAAACGCGGCGGTAGGCCTCTTGGGCGTCAGGTCGGAGCGTGTCGCTCATGCCTGACGCCGCCCTCGCCCATTCCCTCGAGCCCCGCATCGCCCCAGCGGAAGGTTCGGCCGGAGCGGATACCGGCTCCGTCCTGCCGGTGAGCGCGGCGGGCCTGGTTTTCACCGTGAATGGCAAACGCCTCGTTGATATCGACCGTCTGACGCTGCGGGCGGGCGGGCCGACCATCATCATGGGGCCGAACGGCGCCGGCAAGAGCCTGCTCTTGCGCCTTCTGCACGGCCTCATCGAGGCCAGCGAAGGTACGGTGCTATTCAACACCCAACCGATGAATGCGCGGGTGCGCCGCCGGCAGGCCATGGTATTTCAGCGTCCGGTGGTCCTGCGCCGCTCGGTGCAGGCCAATATTGATTATGCGCTGGCCGCCGCACAGGGATACCGCGGGCCCAGCCGGCGCGGACGGCTGCGCGAACTTCTCGAAATGGGCGGGCTGGCCGACATGGCGCGGCAGCGCGCGCGCACGCTTTCCGGCGGGGAGCAACAGCGGCTCGCCCTGGTGCGCGCAGTTGCCGCCTCACCCGATCTGCTCTTCCTGGACGAGCCGACATCGAGCCTCGATCCCGCCTCGACGCATCGGATCGAAGCCCTGATCCACCGCTTTGCGGACGAAGGCACGAAGATCGTGATGGTGACGCATGATCTGGGCCAAGCGCGCCGTCTCGCCGGCGAGGTCGTGTTCATGCATCGCGGGAAAGTAACCGAGCAAACGCCGGCGAATGTCTTTTTCGACGCTCCCTCATCACCGGCAGCCCGAGACTTCATCACCGGCGGGCTGCTGGTTTGAACAAATTCAGATTTGGAGGAAACGATGGTAAATCCGCGCCCGCTGCTCGCCTTTGCCGCCATGCTGGCCATCCACTTTATAGTGGGACCGGCCGTAAGCGTGGCGCAAGACCGCTTTATCATCGTCCAGTCGACGACATCGACGGAGAATTCCGGCCTGTTCGATACGATCCTCCCGGCATTCGCCGATGAATCCGGCATCGAGGTGCGTGTCGTCGCGGTTGGCACGGGCCAGGCGATCAAGAATGCTCAAAACGGCGACGGCGACGTTCTTCTGGTGCATGCCAGGCCAGCGGAGGAAAAGTTCGTCGCCGACGGGTGGGGCGTGCAACGGTTCGACGTGATGTACAACGATTTCGTCGTGGTCGGACCGGAGGATGATCCTGCCGGCGTCGGCGGATCACGGGATGCTGTCGCCGCGCTGCGGAAAATCGGAGAAAGCAAGGCGCCCTTCGCCTCGCGCGGCGACGATTCGGGCACGCACAAGGCCGAACTGCAGCTGTGGAAGGAGACCGGGATCGATGTCGGGTCGGCGTCGGGAGAATGGTACCGCGAGACCGGCTCCGGAATGGGGGCGACGCTCAACACCGCAATTGGCATGGGCGCCTATGCGCTGACCGACCGCGCCACCTGGATCTCCTATGGGAACAAGGCCGGCCACAAAGTATTGGTCGAAGGCGATCCGAAGCTCTTCAATCAATACGGCGTCATTCTCGTCAATCCGGACAAGCACCCCAACGTGAAGGCAGAGGAAGGGCAGGCTTTCATCGACTGGCTGACGGGTCCGGAAGGCCAGGCAGCCATCGCCGGCTTCAAGGACGGCGACCAGCAGCTCTTTTTTCCGAACGCCCGGAGATAGAGCCATTCCACGAAAAGTCGAAGCCGGTTTTCCGTCCGGAGTTGCGTAGAGTGATACAGCTGGATCGGTTCAGCGTTTCCGTGAGACAGTGAATCGATCACCCTGCATCGCTGTTGAAATGGACGCGCCCAAGCCCACTGATATCGTAACCCATCAGTTCGCCGGCCCGGTCGGCAAACGGCTTTCCCGAAAGAAAGCGCATGAAAGTCTGAAACGGCGCTTCGAAATAGTCACGGCGCCAGACCAATATGTCGAACCGCTCCTCGAGAAGCGGTACGAAGCCAAGACGATAGCGCGCCGCCATCGCCGCCAGGCCGAAGGCCACATGAGCCTTGTCCTCCTGCACCTGCAGCGCGGCCTCGTCCTCCGTGAGCGCCGGAGAGGCGGGCCCCGCCAATGCTGCCACGTCGATACCCGCCTCTCCGGCTAAGGTCTCGAACAGGCGCTGGCTGGCGGCGCTCCGCTGGCGGCGCACGACACGGAGACCGGCAATGTCGCGCAAGCCCGTCACCGCCTGAGGATTGCCCGCGGCCACGACCAGGCCACGCTGACGGCGCGCGAACTCGATCAGCACCGTTGGCCGATCGCCCACCGCGCGCCTCGCCGTGTCGGTGTTCCACGCCCCCTCACCCTCATGCACATGCATGGCGCAGGCAACCGCCTCCCCGCGGGAAAGGCGCTCCACGCCATCCAGGCTGCCGTCGAAAAAGGCTGCGATGCCGCTGCCGGATTCGCGCAACGCCCACTCGAGCAGCGGATCGTGGCTGCCGGCCAGGATCAGCGGCACGCGTGCGGTCGGTGCCGTCGGTCCGGAACGCGAGGCCGCAATCCAGGCCGCGACCTCGCCGCGCGGGAACAAGAGTTTGCCGACGACCCGGACGCAAGGCACATCACCGCTGGCGGCAAGGTCATAGACCTTGCGCTCCTTGATGCGCAGCAGATCGGCAAGCTCGCGCGTGGTCAGGTAATCGGGTTCCGTCGCCGTCATGCCGCCCCGGCCTTCTCGATGCGGAAGATGAGGCGGTCGCCATCGCGAAGCGAGCCCTCGAGCCGGTCGCCGGTTTCGTTGAGCAGGTTGGGAATGTCGATTGCCGCCAGCGGATCGGTGCAATGGACTTCGAGCCGGCTGCCCGGCGTCAGCCGGCTCAGCGCCTTGCGCGTCTTGAGAGCTGGAAGCGGGCATTTCAGCCCCGAGAGATCGAGAATATCGGTTGTCATGACGCGACGTTGGTCCAGCCCGGCGTGCTTGTCAATTTGCCGCCTGTCATGGTCAGAACATGCTCGAATATGGGAGGAACCGCACCGTATCGCCGCGGCTTACCTCGACGGTCTCTTCATCGAGCTCGATCAGCCCGTCCGTTTCGACGAGCGAGGACAGGAGACCTGCGCCTTCGCGCGGAAACTTTACCGCTTCCATAACGCCATCCTCGCCCGGTCGAAGATTGGCGCGCACATATTCCCTGCGCCCCGGCTTCTTGCGATAGGTGAATGCTGCGCGTAGCGGCGTGAACAGCGGGGGCGGATCGATTGCGCCGGCGAGCGCCAGCACCGCCGCACGGGCAATATGGGCGAAGGTGACGAAGCTCGCCACCGGATTGCCAGGCAGTCCGATGAACGGCATGCCCCTGACCACACCCATGGCAACAGGCCGGCCGGGCTTGATCGCCACGCGCCAGAAGACCAGGGACCCGACGCTCTCTACCGCGGCTTTCACGTAATCTGCCTCGCCGGTCGAAACGCCGCCGGACGCGAGAATAAGATCATAATCCGCCGCGGCGTTCTCCAGCGCATCGGCGATGGGCGCTTGATCATCATCCAGAATGCCGAAATCGCCGACGGCGCAGCCGAGCCGTGCGAGCATCGCCGTCAGCATGAAGCGGTTGGAATCGAAGAGCTGCGCAGGCCCGCGCGCGGCACCCGGCTCCACGATCTCGTTGCCGGTCGAAAACACGGCCACGCGGACCGGGCGGCGAACCTTCACTGCGGTCACGCCCAGTGCGGCCGCCAGCGCAACGTCCTGCGGGCGCAGCCGCTGCCCCTGCCGCAGCACGGTCTGGCCCTGCGCGATGTCTTCGCCTTGCGGGCGCACATTAGCGCCACGGCGCAGGCCGGGCGGCAGGATCACGCGGCCCTCGCCGGCCTGTTGCACGTCCTCCTGCATGAAAACCGTGTCGGCGCCTTCGGGCATCGGCGCGCCGGTGAAGATGCGCACGGTCTGACCAGCGGCAATCCTCAAGCGCTCGGGCGAACCCGCCTGCAAACGCCCGGAAACAGCGAACGCACGCGGCGCATCCCGCGGAATCTCGCCGCCGGCCAGCGCATAGCCATCGACCGCCGAATTGGTGTAGGGCGGCAGCGCGATCGGCGCGACAATGTTTTCGGCCAGCACCCGGCCGTCGGCCGAAGCGATCGGAACGCTCTCCGTCTCCTCCACCGCGCCGAGCCGCGATCGGATCAGCGCAACGGTTTCGTCGACCGGCATCAGCGGACCGCCGAAGGCAAAGCAGTCGTCGGAAAGTTGCGCCATGAGGCTGTCAGTCTCCTTGCCGCGAGCTGATGGGAAGAATCGGAGTTGGAATACCGCCCTGCATCCCCGAATCCTCCCGGACCTTGCTACAACTAGCAAATCATTTGCCGCGCCCCACATGCAATAGCGCTGCGCCAAAGCGATTTCTTTTCCCAGGCGGATGCTTTAGTTCTAAGGCGTGACTGCTGGAGAAGACATGTACGAGACAACCGCCGGAAATCAATCCCTGACGATCATGCCCCGGCCTGAAGATCCGCGCCTGACCGAGCGCGTGGCGGGCATCGATCACACCGGCCAGCCGATCGAGGTGAACGTTCCGGTCGAGCGCGCCCTGACGCTCTATCTGAACGCCCAGGAGATCGTCACCATGATGACGATCAACGACTATCCCGAATATCTGGCGCTCGGCTATCTGCTCAACCAGAACATGCTCAAGCCGGACGACGTGGTGACCGGCGTCGACTACGACGAGGACATCGAAACCGTCGTCGTGCGCACCGAACGCAACACCAATTACGAGCAGAAGCTGAAGAAGAAGACGCTCACCTCGGGCTGCGCCCAGGGCACCGCCTTCGGCGACCTCATGGAGGCCATCGACCACATCATGCTGCCGGAGGCGGAATTGCGCACCTCCTGGCTCTACGAGATGACCCGCACCATCAACACGACGCCTTCGCTTTATCTCGAAGCCGGCGCGATCCACGGCTGCGTGCTTTGCGTCAAGGGCGAGCCCGTCTGCTATATGGAAGATGTTGGCCGCCACAATGCCGTCGACAAGATTGCCGGCTGGATGTTCCGCCACGGCGTCGATGCCGGCGACAAGATCCTCTATACGACCGGCCGCCTCACATCCGAAATGACGATCAAGACAGTGCGCATGGGCATTCCGATCCTGGTATCCCGCTCCGGCTTCACCGCCTGGGGCGTGGCCCTTGCCCGTCAGGTCGGCCTGACCCTGGTCGGGCGCGCGCGCGGCAAGCGCTTCACCGTTCTGTCCGGCCAGGAGCGCCTGGTCTACGACCAGGATCTTGCGGCGGTCGAAGAAGAATCTCCCCGCCACCAGCGCAAGGCTGCCGGCAATGCCGATTGAGGGGCCGACTGAAGCGCCCGCGGTGGGCGTCGTTCTGGCCGGCGGGCTCGCCCGGCGCATGGGCGGCGGCGACAAGACCATGCGCACGATCGCCGGGCGGCCGATTCTCGACCTGATCGTCGAGCGTCTGCGGCCGCAATGCGATGCGCTGATCCTCAACGCCAATGGCGATCCGATGCGCTTCGCCGGTTTCGGCCTGCCGGTTGTCGCCGACAGCGTGGCGGATTTTCCCGGCCCCCTCGCCGGCGTGCTTGCCGCGCTCGACTGGACTGCGAACAACCTGCCCGACAACAACTGGGTCGTCAGCGTAGCTGGCGACTGCCCGTTCCTGCCGCGCGACCTCGTCGCTGGCCTGCAGCAGGCACGGCGGAAAGAAGGCGCCGAGCTTGCGGTGGCGGCCTCGAACGAGCGGACGCATCCCGTGATCGGATTGTGGGACGTCAAGCTTCGCCATGCCCTGCGGCAGGCGCTGGTAGAGGAGGAAATCCGCAAGATCGACCGCTGGACCGCCCGCTACCGCGTTGCCGCCGTTAACTGGCCGACCGACCCCATCGATCCCTTTTTCAACGTCAACACCGTCGATGACTGGGGCGAAGCCGAACGCGCAGCAGCGATTGCGCTGAAATAAAAAGCCTCAACTTCTCTCCGGCCCCTGGTTTGCAGTTCAAATGAGGTTGTCCAATCGCTGTGAGCCCACCGCGGGAACGCAGCCCGGCAGTTCCGCCTCCGGCCCCGGCAAGACATCGCAGTGTAGCGAACTGCCGCTACGGTTTTGCCGCAGAGCCTGTCAGGGTTTTAATCCTCCAAAACCATCTAATTCTCGCTTAAAATCAACGAGTTGCGCGAAATATGAGGGGACCGGCGGCGTTGGTGGCCAATCGGAAATGGAAACACCGTCGTAAACGCACCAACCAGGAAGTTCTTCCATTCGCGCACGGGAACTAGACCCCATCGCGATATTGGAGAAGCGTCTTGAGACTTGCTATAATTGGTTCCGGCTATGTCGGACTTGTAACAGGCGCATGCTTGGCTGACTTCGGCCACACGGTGGTCTGCGTGGACAAGAGCGCATCCAGGATCGATACGCTGCAGCGCGGGAAAATTCCGATCTACGAGCCCGGTCTCGACGCGATTGTCGCCCAGAACATGCGTGACGGTCGTCTATCCTTCACCACGGATATCGCCGGTTCAGTCAAGGGCGCAGATGCCGTTTTCATAGCCGTGGGAACGCCCTCCCGACGCGGCGACGGCCACGCGGATCTCTCCTACGTCTACCAGGCCGCGCGTGAAATCGCCCAGGCCTTACAGGACAATACCGTCGTCGTAACGAAGTCGACCGTTCCCGTCGGCACAGGGGACGAGGTCGAGCGTATCATCCATGAAAGACGGCAGAGCAGCGTCATCAAAGTTGCCTCCAACCCGGAGTTTCTGCGCGAAGGCTCCGCCATTCAGGACTTCAAGCATCCCGACAGAATCGTTATCGGCGTAGAGGATGAGCACGCACGCGCGGTGATGGCGGAAATCTACCGGCCGCTGTTTCTCAACAAATCGCCAATCCTGTTCACCTCGCGCCGCTCGGCCGAGCTGATCAAATACGCCTCCAACGCGTTTCTTGCGATGAAAGTTACTTTCATAAACGAGATCTCGGATCTGTGTGAAAAGGTTGATGCGGACGTTCAGGAGGTGGCCCTCGGATTGGGCGCGGACAACCGCATCGGCCCGAAGTTCCTCCATGCCGGGCCGGGTTTCGGCGGCTCCTGCTTCCCGAAGGATGCGGTGGCTCTCGTCAAGACGGCGCAGGATTGTGACAGTCCGCTGCGTCTGATCGAAACGACGATAGCGATCAACGATACCCGCAAGCGCGCCATGGCGCGCCGTATCATCCAAGCCGCAGGCGGCAATGTCCGCGGCAAGACGATCGCTGTATTCGGGCTGACTTTCAAACCGAATACCGATGATATGCGTGAGGCGCCGTCAATCTCCATCATACAGGCACTTCAGGATGCCGGGGCCAATGTCAGCGCCTACGATCCGAAGGGCATGGATCAGGCGCGTGCGTTGTGGTCCGATGTCGCATTCCACGCGAGCCCCTATGAAGCCGCCCGAAACGCCAGCGCCATCTGCATCCTCACAGAATGGGAGCAGTTCCGGGCCCTGGACCTGCAACGGCTCGAGAAGGTGGTCGCACAGCCGGTCCTGGTCGACCTGCGAAATATCTATTCCGAAGAGGAAGTAACCCGCTTCGGTTTCGCCTATTCCGGAATCGGCTCGAGGCCCAGAACGCCAACGCATTTTACCGATCTGGCGGCCGCTCGCGAAAGATTGGTCGAGGCCGTGTGACCAAGAACGGGTGGACGTCCGAGGGCCGACATCGCTTATGCAGCGGTGTCGGCCTAATGCCGTAGCCTTTCGGAAATTGCCTGCCGCCCAAGAGAGGTATTCGAACGGCGGCGCCGCCGAGCGCCCGGCAAGCCTCACATGTTTGCCGCGCGCTTGAAGTCTGCACCTGCAGCTTGCTCCACAGGGCGGGGGCCTTCACCCTGGCGTTTACCGAAGCGAGGCAGGATAGTACGGATCGAGGCGAAGAGACCGTCCGTGTCGCCATCCTGAGCGCAAGCCTGCAACTTTGCGAACACATCCTGCAGCACCGGAATCGGCACCGGCGTCGGCATCGCGCCCAGGACACGCGGAACCGGTGGCGAGACTCTCTTTTCGGCTTCGTCGAAAAGTTCCTCGAACAGCTTTTCTCCTGGCCGGCAGCCGACAATCTGGATATGTATATCCTTGTCCGGAGTAAATCCGGCCAGTCGGATCATGCGCCGCGCTATGTCTATGATCTTGATGGGTTCGCCCATGTCGAGCACAAAGATCTCGCCCTGTCCCAGTTCCTTTTCCAGACCGTATGCCGAGGCCTGAAGAGTAAGCTCGACCGCCTCGCGAATGGTCATGAAAAAGCGCTTCATTTCTGGATGGGTCACCGTCAGCGGCCCGCCATGCGCCAGCTGGCGCTTGAACAGCGGTATGAGCGATCCGCTCGAGCCGAGAACATTGCCGAAGCGCACCGTCATGAAACGGGGACCGCCGGGCTGGCTCAAGCCTTCAAGATCAAGCGCCTGGCAATAAAGCTCGGCAAGCCGTTTGGTGGCGCCCATGACACTGGACGAATTCACCACCTTGTCCGTGGATATCTGCACCATACCGAGAGCGCGCCATCGCCGCACGGCATCAGCCACGTTACGGGTGCCGCAGACGTTGGTAAGCACCCCTTCGCAGGGATTGAGCTCCACCATGGGCACATGTTTAAGGGCGGCGGCATGGAAAACGAGTTCGGGCCTATGCCTCAGGAAAACCTCGTTTACCCGGTGCTGGTCGCGCACATCGCAAAGATGCGGCGTTCTCGGCACGTGGGCGAACTGTTCGGAAAGCTCGAGATCGATCGAATAGAGATTGAACTCGCAGCTGTCGATGATGGCCAGATGCGAAGGGCCAAGCGCTGCCACCTGTTTTGTCAGCTCGCTACCGATCGATCCGCCGGCGCCGGTTACGAGCACGCGCCGGCCACGAATGAAGCGCTGGAGAGCGGCAACATCGAGTGCCGCTTGCGGCCGTTCGAGCAAATCCGTGAGTTCGATGGGCCGCAGCTCAAATTCCTTCGTGAAGCGGGTGCTGCGCAGCTCCGTTACAGGATTGAGCCGGGAAATGGCCATGCCCATGCGATCGGCCTGCTCGATCAGCCGTTCGGCCGCCTCTCCCTCGAAGGATGAAGGCGGTGAGGTGAAGATAAGGTGGCGCGGTCTTTCCCCGCGCGCCTCGCACTCGTCCATCACGGCCTCAAAGTCGTCGGTGGTGCCCAGCACGGGAACGCCGCGAAGCGTCGTTCCGATCTCGGCCGGTGAATTATCCAGAAAGCCCACCGGCCAGTAAGTGCAATTGCGGTCGCGCTGAAGCGCCCGCAGATAGAGATCGGCTTCATGTCCCGCACCGACAAGCAGGACGGGCAGCATGCAGTCGGAGTTTTCCGATGCCGCGCGCGCGGACGGTATCCGGAATTTAAGGTCCTCCTGGCGGAAACTGAGCCGAACCGCTGCCAGCAGCGGCACAAGCGTCACGACCTCGATGGCAATCACGGAGCCCGGCACTAGGGCCAGGCCCGAATAGAAGAACAGGTAGGCCGTGAAGATCGCGGAAGCGAAGAGAACGGCCAGCACAAGAACGATGTAGTCCAGGATCGACGCAAATTTCCATTTCCGCTTGTAAAGACCGGCGGCCGGAAAGCTGACCGCACAAATCATCACGAACATTGCCGTTATCGAGCCGACCGACATTGCTGTCGTGGTATCAGCGAGAAGCACTTGCGACCCAAGACGGAGCCAGATCGCTAATACGATGGCTACCGCGCCCAATGCCAGATCCACCGCATAGAGGTGGCGGTTGTGAATGGTCGACTTCACCAGAGAGGTGAACCTGGAGCGGACCCCGCGATAGAAGGAATTTCTGCTCGGAGCCGCGGCCAGCAGCGAAAGCGGTGCGGGCACCTTCTGGAAATTCCGCGAATGCGCTCCTTTGGCAGCCAGATTATTGTCCATGCAGACAGACCTCTAAGCGTGGAGCGAAAGAGTGCGGGCGCCTGATCAGCTATCAGACGCGCGTCGTGAAAATCTCGCTCTGCATCCGTTTCGCTTTCGGAATGCCTTCGGGTAGCTGTGTGAAACCTTCTCCACACAACGAACGGCCGTTCCGAAGCCTTTGTAACTTCTGCTATTTTGCTGCAAGTGCAGAACGCTGCAAAGCAGCCGGAAACGCAAGGCGTGTCAGTTAAAGCCCTGCGGCAGCTTCCGGTTTTGCGCAGTTGCCGTTTCGGATGTCTCCGCTCTCCTTTCCCCGTCACTTCCCGGCATTTCAAGGGACCCGCGCAGCCAATGCGACAAGTCGCGACGGAGCAGACGGCCCAGCATATCGACATCCGGCTCGTAGTGGTCGATCAGCCGTTGACGCAGAGCGTTTGGCAATGGCGGATAGTGTATTTCCTTTGCGAACGCAGCGTGCAGGCGGCGAAACGACGTAGTCTCCCGCAGAGGTGCGACAACCGGCTTGAGCGGGCGAAACAGGCGGCGCATGGCGGGGCTCAGCATCGGAACGGTCTTGTCCTTCACCTTGCCGCGCAGCAGGTGATCCGACCCGTCGTCGGACAATCCCAGGAAATTTCTAACCCTGGCGAGTTGCTCTTTGGGGCAAGCGCCCACTGTTTCATAAAGAGTGACCAGGATGCGCTCGTCCGGGAAGCGGTCGAAATAGATCTGTAGCTGACGATAATAGAGGCCAGCGCCAATCAGGCGGGTATCGTGCGATAGGGTGGGGTCGAGATAGCGCTCGATATCACTGCCCACCTCGCCGCGCCGGTACATCATGCAATAGTCCGAATAGGCGCGTTCAACGGGGTTGCGGAGCTGTACCACAAGCTTGGCGTTCGGCACTTTTCGGGCGATGCGGTCGGCCGCCTCGGGCCTTTCCAGGTAGGAGTTTGATTTTTCTCCGACCACGCGCTCGCCGTCATTCAACGGAAATTGCGCTAGATACCAGTCATCGCCCCTGGCGAACTCGCGGCTGAAGTAATGCAGTTCGGGATCCGGCATCGAAACGACAGGGTCCGCCTGAAGAGATCGCTGCAGCCAAGTGGTGGCGCTCTTTGTCGCGCCGATGATCAGGAAATGGATATCGTCAAAGGTCATCGAACCGTCCATTGATCGGAATTGCGCTGAATATTGCGCGGTTGCTCTTGACCGCTGAGCAGCACGCGATAGATCGCCATGAGCTCGCGCGCATGCGTTTCCACGCCGTAGCTGGCGTAGGCGCATTCGCGTGCAGCCCGTGTGATCCGGCTTCGGTAGCCGCGGTCGGTCAGGAGCGAATGTACCGGCTCGACGAAACGCTCCGGCGCCTCGGGAGGCACGAGAAGGCCGGTGACACCATGTTCGATGGCTTCGGGATTGCCGCCGTCATCGGTCGCCACGACCGGCGTACCAAGGAACATCGCCTCAATCAGCGTGCGCCCGAAGGGCTCGCGAACAGCGGTGATCAAAAGAATGTCGATCGCCTGCATCCACGGTTCCACCGGGCTGCGGAAACCCATCAGCCGAATCCGGCTGCCTATACCGAGTGCTTCGGCCCGCTGTGTCACCGCCTGCCCGAGTTCGGGGGATTCGGTTCCAGGAGCGCCGAACAACAACCCCATTACCGGCATCTCAGGATAGCGCCGGACATAGGCAGCAACAGCTTCGACAAAATCCAAGGGCCGCTTGCGCTCGATCAGGACGCCGAAATAGCCTAGGAACAGCGTTTCGGAAGAGCAGCCGAGCGCCTCGATCAGCATTGCTCGGGCAGCAGACCTGTCGCAGGTTTCAGACGGTACGTCGAACGGGCTATGGATGACAGAAAGCTTCCGGCTAACGTCGACCAGCGGACGTTGCGGCCTTGCGAACCGGGAAACCGTCACGATGTGGCCTGCCACCAGAGGCGCCAGCCAGTTCACCCCGCGCGCATCCGGATCGCCACGATGATGCCAGACCTGCCGCGCCCCGGCCAGCCGCGCCGGCAAGGCCCACACCGCATGGATACGACCATCATTAGTATGGACAAGGTCGATATCGTTCTCTTTCAGGAAATGGGTTAACGGTGCCAGTGCACGGATTGTATAGCGCAGACCCCGCAGCGCAGCGGCGGGCTGGGAATTGCGGCCAGGAAACGGCCTGGCAGGAGCTCTGACGAAGGGAATGCCTCGCTCGGTCAGGTAGCCCGCCAGCGGCCCGTCGACGACGTGTAGCGCCACAAGAGCCCGCACAAAGCGGCGGTCCAAAGCCTGGATAAACCGGACCGCCGAGACATGACTGCCGCCAATCTCATCGCCGACGAATGGAAAGCAAACAGAGATAGGTCGAGCAAGCATGAAATCCTCAAGAGGAGCGGCGGAACCCGAATTCGGTTTCTGGAGGCAACCGTGCCGATGCCTGAACTGAAGATACGCATAAACCTTTCTGGCTGAAACCATTGCTCCGTCAGGAAAATCAGCAGCTTGTGGCCGTATTGTCAGTCAGAGATCTCCGTCGCGTCTCACCGATGCGCGGAGGCTCCTCTTTCGGCAGGGTTGCATCTGGCGCGTCCGGAGGCAGGGCGTTGGGATGCGATTTTATTTCTCCATGGAAAGCGATGAGCAATCCGGCAAGCCAAAGCCCTCCCATCACCGCATGGGCGACATTCGCCCCCATTGCGCCCAGTACGGGAATCATTGCGAGCGCCGTTGCGTGGAAGACAAGTGTTGAAACGACGACGATTTTCAGAACGACTGGTTGGCGCCCCATGGCAAGAAGTGCCGAACGCACCGCGCTGCCGCTCAGCATCATCGTCACTGCGATCAACTGCACGACGACCAGGGGACCTGCCGCCTCGAATTCGGGGCCAGCCGTCCAGTGGAGCACCGGCTCGATCCAGAGCAACGCGGCCGTGAACACCGCTACTCCGAAGGCCAGCAGGAAGATCTCGGTCTGCAGAACGATGCGGCGAAACTCCGATACCGCCCGTTGCGCCCACAGCCGGGAGATGTCGGGATAAACCACCGCCTGCACTTGAACCCCCAAATGCAGCACGAGGCGGCCGAGACGTTTGGCCACGTGGTAAAACCCGGCCGCGGGCGCCCCAGCGAGCGCTCCAACGAGCAGAGTGTCGAACTCCGTTGTGCTTGAACGCACCGTCATTTCGACCTTGCTGCCGAGAGTGAAAGCCCATAGCCCGTTGAAACGCTTCGTCACTCCGGTCAGTGGCGCCTTCAGAAGGTTCCGGACTCCCTGGCGGCGCAGTTCGACAAAGGCCAGGGTTAGAGAGATCAGCGAACCGGCAACCTGACTCACCGCCCAAGCAACCACGAAATAGGAAAGACCGGCGCCCGCCAAAAAGCCTGCAGCACACAGAATGAGACGCAATATCGTGCTGATCAGCGAGCCGTATGCAATCAGCCTGAATCGGCCGGCCAGACGCAGAACGGCTGTCGGAAACCCGTCGACCTGAAACAACAGGACGGTCGAGTAGATAAGAACGTGCTGAACATTGCTATCGCTGATGCCGACAAGCGGTCCGAAGATCAGGGCGAAGCCGACTGCCATTCCGTACGCCGTCAGCGCCGCCGAAAGGTCGACGAGAAGACCGAATTTCATCAATGCCCTGTAGGCGTTTCCATCTTCCCGCCCCCGTTCCTCGGCGCCATACTTGATGAGCGGCTGCCAGGTCTGGAACGCGATCAGGAGCTGAACTGATCGGGCATAGCTGTATGTAAGAGCGAGGATGCCGAAGTCATTGGGACCGAGGGCGCGGGCCGTTACCACGAAGGCCAGGAGCCCGACGACCGAGTTCATGATGTTGCCGGTAATCAAATGACCGATGCTGACGAGCCGGGCACGCAGCGACGCCTCGTCGCGCCAGAACCTGCGGGCACGCCGACCAAGTGAGTGAACGGTGGCCGGTAAAGACAATCGATGCCCCCCACCACAGCGCCCTGCCCTATTACGGCTGAGCAGCGATACGAAATAGCGATGCGTCGCCCCGTGAGATGGACGACACTATGCGGACGCCAGATGATCCCACCCGACGGCAAGATGCTATAAGGTCGGATGACGACACTTCCCCGACAGGAAAAACCTTACATTTCCACCGCATCATGGCCGGTGCGGATGCCGCGATCGCGCTGCAGCCAGGCTAGGCACTCGTCGAGTGCATCCAGGCTGGTGATGCGCGCATGAGGCTCATGTGCGGCACTGGGAGCCGTCAGATGATGAATCCGCGCGGGACGCGCTATCTGCACGGTATACCAGCCACGGGCGCGAGGAGTCACGAAATCCTTGACCGGATTGTCCGCCACGTAAACGAGCGGGGCGCGCGCAGGTCCGGCCCACTTCTCGACCTGTGCGAAAGCACGTGGATGCGGCTTGCCGAAGCCCTGACCGAACGCTCCGGTGCAGATGATGCAGCCGATATATTCCTCGAGCCCCAACGCAAGCGTTTTCGCGCGCTGAGTGGAGCTTGGGCCATCGGTTATCATGGCGCAAGGGATATCGCGGGAGCGCGAGACGAGATAGCGCGCCGCGTCGGCAGTCAGGTCGATATCCGGTCGATGCGACCGATAGACCTCTACGAGTTGCTCAACCAGCCCGCGATCAGGCCCTAGGCCGAGTTTCATCAACGCCAGGTCGAAAACGTGGAGCCGTTCTCCCGCCGCAAACAACGTGAGGCACGCTTGGCCAAGCCCATCCACGCCGGCCGTCCGGCGGAGCCAAGCATCGGCGGCGGCAAAGCCGCTCAGCACGAAATCGCGTTCTAGATACAAGGTGTCGTCGAGGTCGAAAACGACCAGTGTCGGCGCGGACATGACCCCTACCCACGGAAAATCGCCGCGTCGTAGCGCAGCATCAACGCCTCGGAGCGCCAATCGTCATGCGCAGTCGAAGGCAGGTCGACTACCTCCTCCAGCAGCCAACGCGTGTATTCAGCACCCGCGTAATGAACGAGCGGATAGCCGCCGCCAAACCGCGCATTTATATCGAAGACGCAGGGCCCGACCCTCTTGTCCACAATCACTTGGAAGCAAAGAACGCCGCGCGCAGACGGTAACGCCCGTGCGACACCTTCCGCCAGTTCGCGGAGCACCGGAACGCGCTCGGTCTGCCCTTTCTCGACCTCTCCGGCACGAACGCGCAAACGCCGATGCACCACGGCGTTGCACAACACGCCGTCCTGGTCGAGGAACATATTGACCGTGTATTCCGGCCCGATGAGCAATTGCTGCAGTATCATCGGTTCATCGGGAACTTCGGGCAGATCCGCAGAACTGTTCGCTACCTTGATGTTTCGGCTTGCGCTGCCGCCGGTGGGCTTCAAGAACATCGGCCAGACGATCGGATAGGCGGAGGCATGCGCTGCCTCGAGCGGCACGGTCCAGGGCACAGGAACACCGGCTGCCTCCATCACCTGAGCCGTCTTGAGCTTGTCGCGGACTACGTCGATGACGCAGGGCGGACTGACATGTACGCGTGCGCCGACGGACCTGAACCGTTCCGCAGAAGCTGCAAGCGGTGCCAGTTCCGGATCGATTGTCGGAACGACAAGCTGGACACCGCCTTCGCGCACGATATCGAGCATCGCTTCCACGAATCCCGGATCGTCGCATTTAGGCACCGCAAAGGCCCGGTCGGCCGCCTGGCAGGCTGCACTAAGCTGCGGCTCCCGATCGCAAGCGAGCACGTCCAGCTCGATTCCGAGCGTCGCCGCAGACCTGCGGAAACACTCGATGAGACCGACCCGTCGCCCTGCTGACGAAACCAGGATGGTAACGCGCATCTGTTTCGTGCCACCCGCTCTGCAAACAGCTACGATACAAGTGCCGCGCGCCGTCGCGCGATGCCAGGCGTCAGATCGGCCGTAGCTTCCTGCATGACCCTGCACACAGCGCGGGCTACCTTGTGCATGGCGGCGCGGCTTTGGCAGGGGTCGACCAGAAACGCCAGACTTGTCTCTCCGAGTTCGGCGGCGACCGGAAGACGCGCCGGTGGGGCCATGCCGGAATCCGTGAAGGCTTTTTCCCGATAGATCTCCGGGCAACTCCCCGTGAAACCGACAACACCGGATGCATTGAGTTCTGACAGTATCCGATCCCGGCTCCAGCCGTTTTTCAGCCTTTCGGGCCGCACGAATGTGTAGAAGCGATACCACGCGTGCCGCATGTGCGGCGGCGGCTGCGGGGTTCTCAACCCCGGCAGATCGCGCAAGGCATCGATAAGAACGGCTGCATTTGCCGCGCGCTGCGATTGCCAGCCGGGCAGCCGCTCGAGCTGCCTCAGGCCGATCGCTGCTTGGATTTCCGTCATCCGGTAGTTGGAGCCAAAGCTTTCATGAAGCCAGCGGAAGCCGGGCGCATGGCCTTTCTGGAACACTGTCTCATAGGCCTTGCCATGGTCCTTTCGGCTCCAGGCCCGCCTCCAGATCACCTCGTCGTCCATTGCCAGAAGCCCGCCTTCGCCACCGGTACTCAAGATCTTGTCCTGACAGAAGGAGAAGGCCGATATGTCGCCGAAGCTTCCGACCGGGTGGCCGGCAAATGTAGCGCCATGAGCCTGAGCGCAGTCCTCGATCACGAATATCCCATGCCGGCGGGCAAGGCGCATAATCGCCGGCATGTCGGCGGGCCAGCCTGCCAGGTGAACCACGATGACGGCCTTGGTGCGCGGGGTGAGCACTTCCGCAATGGTCTCCGCGGTTATGGCCTGGCTTTCCGGGTCGACATCAGTAAAGATCGGCACGCCGCCGGCCATCGGCACGCAGGCGGCGGAAGCGACAAAGCTGCGTGGCGTGACAATGACCTCATCGCCCGGCTGAAGGCCGATCGCATGAAGCGCGACATCGAGCGCAACCGTTCCATTCGCCAGTGCGATCGCGCGGCGACGGTCGAGCAACGCTGCATAGGTATCCTCGAACTCGGTCACCTTGCCACCCGTCCACGCATTGACCTTGCCGGATCGCAGCACGGCCATGGCGTCCTCGATCTGCTCCTCGTCATAGTAGGGCCAACGGTTCCCGACCGCCCCGTCGCGCACCGACTTCCTCGTGCGCGCGCCGAACCTGCGTGCCTGTACTTCCTTGGCGGCCAGATTGTTGTCCATCACGACCAGCTCCTCTGTCGAACAGCGGTAGAAACATCGGCCTGCGCTTTGACACGCAGGCTGTTGCCTAGGACGCCGACAGGCGTTCCGGCTTCCGCCATCCTTGAGAGATCGGCCAGGCTTGCAAAGGGGCGCGAAACCCAACGTTTGTCAGTTAAACCCCGCCACCGTTTCCGGTTTTACGCAGTTTCCGGCATCCCGGCTCAGGCGCTGTTCTGGTTGTGCTTTCCAGGCAGAATTGGCCGTCTGGGGATTCGTGGGGATAGGGGCAGACGTTGCGTCGCACACACCGCTTTGACCACGGCTGTCGCCCATGCGCCTGGCAATGTCGTGGCCGTGTCGATGAGCGTGGCTGACCGGCACGATCATCCGAGGCGCGACTCCCCACCGGCACACCATGGCGCGGAAGTCCGCGGTTGCCGCGAAAATGATTTCCGCGGAAAGAACGGCTTCACGCACGCGCGTTTCATCGTCGGCGTCAATGTAAAGGACACCCGGGATATTCAGCGGTAACGACGGAACGATTGGATCCAAGATGAGATTGACCGTTTGCGGTGAAATATCGCGCAGCACAAGAGCCACAAGGCCGTCCTGACTGGCTTGGTAGCTCGCCTCGATCAATCGCGCCGGTAGGCGGCCGTTCGATCTGCTGATTTCTACCACGTCGCGAATATGCATGGCCGCCTCTGTGCCGGGTTGCGCTGCATCCGACCCCCGTAGTGCTGCCCGTGCAACACCTTCGCTACCGCCCGGAAGATCGCGGCCAGACCGGGTGCACCGCTATGATAATGAAAGTGGGCAGTCCGGCCCCCATAGGATCAGCCGCGCGCCTGTCAGGTTTTTTCTCCCTCCAAGCCTGCTGACGGCTTCATTAGAATCCGGTCGATGAGCGGTTTTTTTCACTACGAATCCCGTGGGCCGGCCGGGCCGGTCCGCGCAGATTTGACAGGCACGCAAGAAAGGCTCACCGGCAATATCCCATGCGATGGATTTATGTTCCGATAGTGTTGGCTGGCCTGTCACAGCCTTCCTGGTCTCAATCGAGCTCCACGGATGACCTGGTTGCGCGTGCGGGAAATCAGATGCGGAGCGCGGCTATCTATTTTTCCGAGCAGGTCGCGCGCTACGGCAGTTATGTCTGGAACGTCTCGCCAGATCTCGAGTGGCGGTCTGGTGAAGGCGTCACGACGGACACGCAGGGCTGGGTACAGCCGCCCGGCACGCCGGCGGTGGGGCGGGCATTCCTCGCCGCATTCCACGCCACCGGGGAGCGCCTTTATCTCGATGCGGCAATAGAAACCGCCGAAGCTCTGCGTGCCACGCAGCTCGAATCTGGCGGCTGGTGGGCGCGGCTTGAATTCGATCCGGCATCGCGCCTGTCCTGGTGCTACCGCGATAACCACGCCGACCGTCCGCCCTGCCATGAAATGGAGGGCAACAAGGAACGCAACGCGACGATGCTCGACGACAACATGTCCCAAAGTGCACTGGCTTTCCTGATGCTCGTGGACGGGGCGCTGGAAGGGACCCATGAGGGTGTACGCGATGCTGTCGTCTACGGCCTGCGGGCCCTGGCCCAAATGCAGCATCCCAACGGTGCATGGCCCGTGCGATCCGATCACAGGATGCCGGATGCGTTAACGACGTCGGCATGGCGTGCACGCATGCCCGGCGACTGGGCGCGGGAGTATGTGGAGCCCGAGGGAGAGATTTACATCCTCAACGACAACCTGCAGCGGGACGTGATCAGGCTGTTCGCCCTTGCCTATCGCCTGTATGAAGAGCCGGAGTATCTGGCGGCCGCGCGACGCGGCGGCGAGTTTTTGTTGCGGGCGCAATTGCCGGGTGCCCAGTCGGGTTGGGCTCAAACCTACAATGCCGATCTCGAGCCGATCTGGGGGCGCAAGTTCGAACCCCCTTCCATCGCATCCGCGGAGACAGCAGGCGCCATCGATGCATTGCTCGATCTTTACGAACTGACAGACGAACGCCGCTATCTTGAGGGCGCGCAAAGTGCAGCCGAGTGGCTGCGCGCTGTGCAACTCCCGGATGGAGACTGGGCTCGATTCTACGAGCTTGGCTCCAACGCCCCATTATATTTCGACGCCGACTACAACCTTTCCTATTCCGCGCAAGGAGCACCGGATCACTATAACTTTAAAGGCGAATTCGACGTCGCGCATGTTCTGGAGCGCCTGGAAGATGTTAGCCGCAACGGCACGGCTACCGCCAAGACGCCGGAAGCCTGGGGCAGCGCCTGGGAAGCGGAGATTGAGGACGTCCTGGCGGCAGCCGACCGCAAAGGCCGCTGGGTCGAGGATGGGAAAATAAGCTCCGCGACGTTCGTCGAAAATCTTGGCCTCCTCGCCCAGTTCGTTGCACACGCGAGAGGTCGCCCGATACCCAACCAAACCAAGCTATTACCGTTGCCGCAAACGGGGCCATAGCCATTTCGAGTTCGGGCTTCGCCGCTGGAGCCCCCAAAGCTGGACTCGGTGTTTCTTCAAAGGCTGCGTGCCCAGGGAGGGAGAATGTCCGGAAAGCAGGAACGCGAAGAGAGCGTATGGCTTGCCGTTACCGCTTGCACACTCGTTGCGCTCTATTTCCTGGCCAGTACGCTCTATGCATTGGTGCATTTCGATGAGTTCGCCTCCGCCATACCGCAGTTTCTGCGTTATGTGCTTGCGCCCGCCCTATTGGGTGCGGGTTTCCTGGCAGTCGGACTGTTGGCAAAACCACGTTGGTCGAGACCGGTCGGGATCTACGGGCTGAGCCTTCTGGCGGGGCTCTTTCTGTTCGAAGGATTTCTCACGATCCGCCAGTTGTCGGTGCACTTCGCCTTGCTCGGCAGGCTCGATGAAGATCAGCGCGCCGTACTGTCGGACGACAAGGACTTCGTTCGCGGCTTCACCCTGCGGCAGCTTAATCTTCTTGCCGGCGTGAAAGGTTTGCCGGAAACGATGCTGTCCGGCTTTCCAAGGTCGACAACGCTGCTGTGCTCACCCCCCGGGCAGGTCATCACCTACAAGGCCGACCGCTACGGCTTCAACAATCCGGACAGCGTGTACGGAGCTTCGGTCGATCTCATGCTTCTCGGCGATTCCTTCGTAGAAGGCTTCTGCCTCAGGCCGGGCGTGGATCTGGCATCGCGGCTGCGGCAGCATGTGCCCAATACGGTGAGTATGGGAATACGCGGCAACGGTCCTCTGATCGAACTTGCCACGCTCGGGCGATACGGACCCATCCTGAAGCCCAATCATGTCGTGATGGCTTTTTTCGAGGGGAACGACTGGGAAAATCTCCAACGGTCGCTGAACCAGCCGTGGCTCAGAATTGCACTACAGCCGGATGCGAGATTCGGTACCCCATCCAGTGCTGTGCAAACGGTTCACAAGGCCCGCTCTGTCATGGATGAAATCAACAAGGAAGAAGTAACAATGACCGACCTGGTTGCGCGAAGATCCTTCTTGCGCAACTTCGCCGCTCTTCAGATGACAGGGACCTCCCTCGGCCTTCTTTACCCAAAGGTCTCGGGGGAGATCCCGGAGTTCCAGCAAACATTGCGACGGGCAAAGAAACTTACCGAAAGCTGGGGCGGATGCTTTTATCTTCTGTACATACCTCGGGTAGATCGCTTCGTCGGCCTGTTCCCGTCAGACCCCGGCTTTAGTCACCTCGAGGATCTGGTTCGTCAGGCGGCGGCGGCCGAAAATGTGCATGTCATCCATCTGAAGACCGCCTTCCGCCGTCATCCCGAGCCGGCGCGGCTATATGCACCGGACGCACATTTCAGTCAGGAGGGAGCCGTTCTGGCCGCCGACACGATTGCGCACGCACTATCAACAACACCAAGCTCCTCGGCCGGACGAAGCTGCGCCCCCGTCCTCGTTGACAAATCCTTTGGACCGGGGACGAATTTGCTCGGAGGAGATGAAGGACGGAAGTTCGGAGGATGATCGCAAAGGCTCGTGGCAACAGCTGATACCAAGGGCTATGGCCCTTGGTATGGCATGCAGGTTGTACCTTATAGCGACTTTACCCAGTCCAGATAATCGTCCGCAAGTGTACAATCCGCGGTGACGGGTGGATACTCGACAAACTCTCTCTCTGGTCTCGTGCCTTCCGATCCGCCGCGCCAAGTCTGCCAGAGCCACTGGTCGAGGACATCGGCGACAACGAAATGGCCATAGGGGGTCAAATGTTTGTCGATGACGCCATAGGTGCGGTCTGGATCCTCGCTCGCCAGTCGCGGCGTGACATCGAGGACGGATGCGTTCGGCGTTTGCGAAACGAAACCACGCAACATTTCACGCTGGCTTTCGGACGCCATGCCGTCGTCCCGGCCGACGATTTCCGGCCAGCCCGGAATCACCAGCACAAGCAGGTCGGCATCGTTCGCCCGCGCCTCCTCCGCCAGTCCGACAAGCAGACGCCGCGTCAACTCCAACGCATTGTCGATGTTGCGGCGCGCATCCCAGTTTTCAACTCTGGATCGAATCACCGAGGAATATATCAGCCTGTAAAGGTTGCTTGTTCTCCAGAGGGACGCATGAACCCCCAGGAGGAAAACCGTGCCCTGTGTGGTTTTGGCCGTTATCTTCGCGAAATCTATCTCGACGCCATCTCCCGCCATCCTTGTGCGCTCGACATTGTCATCGATGTCGTTGGGCAGGGTGAATTGCTGAATCACCAATCGGTGTGGAATTCGTGTTCCCTTGTCCTGGTAAATCCTCAGGGTATTTGCCTGGCCATAACCGCCGGCGCTGTAGATGCGAAACCCCGTATCGGGGTACCACTGGTTCATGAGGCTGGAAAAGGTCTCGTATTCGTTGACCAGCGTTCCCCGCGCAAAGGAATCGCCAAGGACGATAACCTGCTCCCCACCGTGGTTGTGGTTGTCGCGGAACCCTTCGTCGTTCACTTTGACATAGTACCAGGGATCGCGGCTGCTGTTTCGCTCGAAATAGCTAGCACCGGGTGTTTCGATGTAGCCGAATTCCGGATGCTCCAGATGGCGAGAATGAGGAGGCGCACAGAATACATATTCGCCTTCACCGGCCTGTACCTGAAGCTGTGGCACAGCCGCCAGAAAGACCTCGGCGATCCCCACTGCAAGGGCCACCGAAAAGGACAACAGAAGGAGGTTCCCCGCCATCCCGGTGCCCTTTGGCTTCGCCTTGCCGTCGGTACGGCTGATCCGTCGCGCTATGGAGGGGCCGGGTTCATGCGCTGGGGTGCCCGCAGTCGCCAAATCGGCCGATGGCTCGATGGCGTGGTCGCCTGCGACAGGGCGCTTCCTTGCCGTTCGGCGCGAACGCGCCACTGGCTTGTCGATATTCTTGCCCATCCTGCCCCCCTCCCGCTCGGCAGCTTCGATAAGCGGCAAAAGATCGCTTTAATAGTACATCAGCGGTTCCGCTCTGCCGCAAGTTGCGCCCGGACACGCCTCAATCCAATTCGAATTCTTCCCTGTAGTCTCTTTTCAGCGCACAGGGCTGATCCTCCTTGCGCAGCACGGCATTGCCGATGATAAGAAGCTCGATTTCGGTGCCCATGAAGCAGCGATAGGCGTCCTCCGGAGAACACACGATCGGCTCGCCTCGGACATTGAAACTCGTGTTGACCAGAATCGGACAGCCGGTGCGCTCCTTGAAAGCCGTCAGCAACCCCCAGTAGCGCTGATTGGTTTCACGGTGCACGGTCTGGACCCTGGCCGAATAGTCCACATGGGTCACTGCCGGCACCTTGGAGCGTGGCACATTCAGCCGCTCGATTCCGAACAATGCGTCTTCATCCTGATTGGGCGGCACGCGCTTGTCGTCGCGAACGCCGGCGACAAGCAGCATGTAAGGGCTGTCAGTGGACAGGTCGAACCAGTCGGACAGATCCTCGCGCCGGATGGAAGGAGCGAAAGGACGGAAGCTTTCCCGGTACTTGACCTTGAGATTGAGCATCTTTTGCATTCTCGGCGAACGGGGGTCGCCCAGGATGGAGCGATTGCCCAGCGCCCGCGGGCCGAATTCCATCCGTCCCTGCATCCACCCGACGGCCTTTTCTTCCGTGAGTGCATCGACGGTCGTTGAGATCAACTCGGATTCGGGCATGATGCTATAGACGGCGCCGGCCGCGCTGAGGCGCTGTTCGATTTCCCCTTGTGAATAAGCGGGGCCAAGATAAGCCCCCCTCATCATATCGCCGCCATTTGGGGTCCGCCTTTTACCAAGATACTGATGCCAGACGGCCAGTGCGGCACCCACCGCGCCGCCAGCATCGCCCGCCGCCGGCTGAACCCAGATATCGTCGAAGGTGCCTTCTCTCAGGATCCTGCCATTGGCGACACAATTCAGTGCAACCCCGCCTGCGAGGCAAAGCTGACGCTCGCCCGTTTCCTGCCGCGCGAATTTTGCCAGCCTCAGAACAGCCTCCTCAGTGACTGCCTGGATCGAGGCGGCCAAATCCATTTCGCGTTGCGTCAAAGGCGTGTCGGGCTTGCGCGGTTCGCCGCCGAAGAGCTCATGAAAGGCTGGCGAAGTCATCGTCAGGCCCGTGCAATAATCGAAATAGCGCTGATCCAGCCAGAAGGAGCCGTCCTCTTTGAGGTCGATCAGGTGGTCGAAAATCGTTTGGGCGAAACGGGGCTGGCCGTACGGCGCCAAGCCCATGATCTTGTACTCGCCGGAGTTGACCTTGAACCCCGTGTAGTAGGTGAAAGCCGAGTAAAGCAGCCCCAAAGAGTGCGGGAAATGGATCTCCCTGAGCAGATCGAGGCGCTCCCCGCTGCCATGGCCGAGCGATGTGGTACACCACTCGCCTACCCCATCCATCGTGAGCACCGCCGCGCTGCGATAGGGAGAGGCGAAAAAGGCGCTGGCGGCATGGGCCACGTGATGTTCGCTGAACAACAGGGAACCATCCCATGACTTGGAACCGGCAATCTCGCCCAGCTTCCGCCTCAGCCCCTTCTTCTGAAACAGCTTCTCCTTCACCCAGACCGGTATCGCGGCGCGGAAAGAGCGAAAGCCGCCGGGCACCGTCGCAAGATAGGTCTCGAGCAGCCGTTCGAACTTGAGGAAGGGCTTGTCGTAAAAAACTACATGGTCGATGTCGGCCATCCTGCAACCGCTTTCGGTCAGGCAGTATCTCACCGCACCAGCAGGAAAGGCCGGGTCATGCTTGCGCCGCGTGAAGCGTTCTTCCTGGGCGGCGGCAACGATTTGGCCGTCTTCTACCAGTGCCGCTGCACTGTCGTGGTAGAATGCCGAAACCCCCAAGATGCGCACGGCTTTCACGCCTCACCAGAACGTCAAAATAAGGTGTAGATGAAAGGTGCGACAGCCGTGCCCTGCGTGAGCACTATCAGGCCGCCGAACACGCCAAGCATGAAGAAAATCGGCAGCAACCAGAACTTCCTGCGTTCGGACATATAGGACCACAATTCGCGCACCAGTTCCATTTTTCAGCCTCTCTCAGCGATTAGCTCATGGCGATCGAATACGGCAGCCCGCATGTTCCTCAAAACTGGTTCCGCATCGCCTCAGCACCGGCCTTCGACTGCGTGCGCGATATCCAGTAGCTCTCACGCTTCCTGCCGGGCCTGCGCGCGAGCGGATCGTGCCCCCTCATCCGCAACACCATGCCGATCGGGACAAAGGTCGTGGCATAGATGCCCAGCATGATGACCGGATTGATAATCCGAAATAACAGCACCCCAAGCGCTGTCCAAAGCCGGTTCGGGCGTTCCAGCACAGCCGGCGCCGTAGCGGCCAGCAACACAAGAACGGCGCCGACGACCGCCAAGCTTGCCGTTGCGACAGTCAAATGGCCGGTCCACCAAAGTCTGACCGTTACGAAGGCAAGAAGAATGCCCCCCACAGTGAAGCCGAAAGCCCGATTGGACGGGCCTTCCAACTTCTCCTCGATCAGCCTTTCGTGGGGCGCCACTATCTGCTTCTCCCTGGCGAAGCGCACTGCCGCTCTTGGCCCGTTTGACGACAAGGCCACCCTCACCTGCCGCACGTGCGGCTTCGGTGACAAGGCGGCTTACGATTGTCGCGATCATTCTGAGCCGATCGGCACGCGCTGCAAAGGCACGCGGAGTCCGAACCGTGTCAGTTAAATCCCTCCGGCAGCTTCTGTTTTTGCGCATTGAACGACGTGGCGGACCAGCACGAAGGCCTCGGCGGCAGCCATGTGCATGGTGGAGCCGCGCAGCAAGGCGAGCGCCCTTAGCGCTTCCGGGGACCGCTCATGCGGGAAAGCCTTCAATTGTGTACCGAAACTGTCCATCGCTTCCAGCTTCAGCGAAAGCGTTTCGCTGATATCGACGAACACGTTGGGGTGGAATCCCGGTGTCAGATAAGGAGCATTCCAGTTGGTTTCCGACAGCGTCTCATATGCGAGGATCGTTACGGGGTATTCGGCCTGATGCGGTCTGGCTGCCACGAGGGCAGAGGAGAAGGTCAACTGGTGGTCGACGTGTATATCGCCCGGGAACGGCAGGATCACGGTCGTCGGCCGCAGCTTCGCGAAGAGTTCTTGCAGCGCCGAATTGAGCTCCGAATGAGGTGTATCGGAAAGACCGGCAGCCGGAAAATCGAGCCAGTATGTCGCGCGCACGCCGAGCAACGCATGCGCTCTCTCGGCTTCCCCCCGCACCGCCGCGATCTGGGCCGATGAAAACTTGGGTGGACGGCCGGAGGTCACAACAGCCACGAACACGTCCTCTCCGGCCTGGGCGAGCCTTGCTATGGTACCGCCCGTACCGAGCACTTCGTCATCGGGATGCGGCGCAACCACCAAGGTGCGCCCAAACGCCAGCGGATCTGTCATGGAGCATGTATCCCCAGCTTCGAATGGAGGCGAGGCTTGCGGGCGGCCCCGTCAAGCCTCCAGGAGGTAATGTGAACGCAGTCGCCATCGCCGCAGCGGACGACGAAGCCCTGAGGCGTGTCGCTTACGACTTGGCCAGGCAGACCGATGAAACGGCGGGATTCGGCGAATGGCTCGGCAGCATCGATGACAAGCTTGTGCGCGTTATAGGCCGTGAAGGCGCCGGGATAAGGATCACCCGCGGCGCGGATGAGGCGGAGGGCTGACTGTGCCGGTTGGCGCCAGTCGATCAACCCATCCTCCGGTGTCCGTTTTGCGCAATAGGTGGCCCGCGCATGATCCTGCTCGATCCGTGGCGCATTTCCGGTACGGACCAGTTCCACCGCTTCAGGTAGCATCCGCGCCAAGGCGGCAGTCTGCTTCAGGTAGAGCGTGCGGGCGGTTTCATCCTCAGCCACCTCGATCGTTTCCTGAAGGAGAAGCGGACCGGAATCGACACCCTCGTCGAGCCAGAACAACGATGCCGCGGTCGTAGTCTCTGCCAGAAGAATGGTCCAGGGGATCACCGCCCGCCCACGCATGCGCGGCAGGGGGGCCGGATGGAAACCCACGGCACCGAGGCGTGCGCTGGAACGGAAAGCTGGGCCACAGATCTGCGACCAGCCGATCACCAGTGCAAGATCCATTTCCGCCCCGAGCAACGCCTCGATCACCGGCGGTGCATTCACATCCTTGGTATAGAGAAGCTCGCTGCCGCATTTCCTGGCCAGAGGGGCAAGATCCACATAGTCGGAATGCCGATGCGCCGCATCCGGCGGCAATGTCACGACGAGCCGCGGCGCCAGACCCGCGCCTGCAAGCGCCTCCAATGCGATCGCAGACCCCTCGACCGCTCCGACGAACGCCGTTTTCATGCTCCCCCTCCCCCAGCTGCCACACCACCTTGAACGGCGGTGGCCAACCGCACGGCCAGCCTTTCTCGCGCCAGCGCAAGGGGCTTATTGCGAATGCGTTCACCGCGCAGCACGGTCACCACCGTGAGAAGAATGATCCAGGCGTCGAGCGCCGCCGAATGATTGTCGATATACCAGATGTCGAGCGCCAGCTTGTCGGCATCCGAAAGGCGCGTGTTGCCGTTCACCTGCGCCCAGCCGGTCAGACCCGGGCGCACCTCGTTCCGCACGCTTCCAAAGTGACCGAACGATGCGACGATGCGAGGCGGAAGCGGACGCGGACCGATGAAGTTCATGTCGCCGTTGAGGATCGCCAGCAGTTGCGGAATCTCGTCGAGACGCAAACGGCGAATGAGACGTGTTATCGCTGTTTCGCGCATGCAATCGGGCAGAAGCTCGCCCTCGGCATCGCGCAGGTCGTGCATCGTGCGAAACTTGATGAGGGTGAAAGCGCGCCCGCCGACACCGGACCGGACTTGGCGAAACAGGAGCGGCCGTCCGACAGAGATCCAAACCAGGGCCGCCGTCACCACGGCCGGTATCGCGACCATCGCCAGCACTATCGATGCGGCGATGCGCTGTCCCCACACCGCACTCGTCTGAGAGACGGTGGCGGCTGACTGCTTGTCGATTTCGGCCGTTTCCGTCACGTCCGGCTCCAACCTTCTCCTACCTGCTGGCCAGGTTAGGTCTCACGGCAGAGTACACCCCTGCATCGTTGCGCGAAGCACTATCGTTCCGCGGCAGCGTTGCGGCGGTCGATCCCGCGCTTCCCCCAACCATTCTCACCTCGATCAGATCACCGGGCGCGACAGGCGTCGTAGCAACGACGGGCAGTTCCGCGAGGCCGTTGTCGGTTTGTCGGCGGATCTTGATGTCGAGGACGATTTCCTTGTTGTTCGCCAACTCCTCCGCCGTCATGCTGGAAAGAAGAGCGAGTTGTTCCGCCGCCGCCCGGCGAGCGGCGATGGCGGTGGCGAGATTGGTGTTCTGGGTCTGCAGGTCGACCAGAGCGCCGACGCGCCGTTGCTGCATCAAGTCCGCGAGCCTGCTCTTCAGAGTCCCGACATTTCTTCTGGCCGCCGAAAGGTCCGACAGAACCTGAAGCTGCCGGACCTCTTCCGTGGCCACCTGACGCTCTATATTGGAGACCTCGCTCAACGTCTGAACGCCGCGCCGCTGGAGTTCGCGCGCGCGTTCCAGATCGGCATGCGTCAGTTCCACGGCTCGTTCCACCTTCCGCGCAAGTTCCTCGAGCAAGGCGATCTCGTCTTTCGCATCTTCCAGGTTCGCCGTCAGAACCTCTTCCTGCGCGGCAAAGCTTTCATTGCCAGCCCTTAGAATCCGCAGCTCGACCTCGCGTAGGGAAGCCGCAACGGGCCCAGTGACGGAGGGTCGTGCTATTTCGGGAATATCCTCGTCGATAATAACGTCCCGACCGGCAAGCTGGGCAGTCAACCTGGCGAATGACAATGCCGCGCCGATAATGCCGGTCTCGATCTCTTCAAGCTCGCCGCGCATGCGCGCACGAGCAAGAACGGGATCGTCAGTGGCTGTGGCGGTCAGCTGGCCGCCGGCAAGGGCTATAGCCTTCTCCACGGTAATTTCCGGCTTGAAATCATAGGCACCCGGCTGGCGCACATCGCCCGTCACATAGACCGGACGATACGCAGCCACAGACAGCGCCAGCTTCGGCACGACAAAGATCTGATGATCGGAATAGCGTCGCACCAGCTCCTTCCGCGCATCGGAAACCGCCAGCCCGGCTACCGGCACAGCGCCGACAAAGGGCACCTGGATCGAACCGTCCGGCGCGATCGGCAGTTCGATCGGGTCCTTGTCGTCGTCCAGGATGTCGAACTTCAGCAGGTCACCGGGAGCAAGAGCGTAATCGACTTTGTCGACTGGGCCCGCCGCCGCGCTGCCGATCCAAAGGACCAAGACGTTGAAAAGGAGAAGGCGCGGCGCAATAAACAGGGACTTGCTACAAAACATCATAGCGCTCTCCACTTTCGATTCTTTGTCGGCCCAAGATATTTCCAGTCCAACTACTCCAAAGATATGACTTTACATCCTCTCCGCCGTCGCAAAACTGACGGCAGGTAAGTTGCCGCATGGGATCCACCCGGCTCGTTTCATCTCTGGAGAACATTTCATGGATCAGTTCGTGGAATCCGCCTCTCCCCGAGCGGCGACAAAACGGTGCAAGATTGCGGTCATCTGCAGCTATACCGTCTCGCTCGCCAATTTCCGGCTCAAGCTCCTCCAAGCCCTGGTCGACAATGGGCACGAGGTGGTGGCGCTGGGCCCTGAGCGCCATGCACCGACGATCGAGGCCCTGGCTGACATAGGCGTCGCTTTCGAGCCGATTCCCATGGCCCGGGCCGGCCTGAACCCCGTGGCGGATGTGAGGACGCTGGCCGCGCTCTGGACGACCCTTCGCCGGTTCTCGCCGGACGTCGTTCTTTGCTACACGATGAAGCCCATCATTTACGGGCTCATTGCGGCGCGGCTGGCCGGCGTAAAGCAGCGTCACGCGCTGGTCACCGGACTTGGCTATATTTTCAGTGAGGATATCAAAAATCCTCGCCTGCCGCTCATCCGCGCCGTCGCCACCTGGCTCTACCGCGTGGCATTGCAAGGGCATGGCCGCGTGTTCGTCTACAACGAGGCCGACAGCGACGATATCCGCGCCGGCAGGATGGTCGATGACTTCACGCGCATCGTGCCCGTACCCGGATCCGGTATCGACCTCGACCGCTTCCGCCCCGCGGCGGTGCCGGCCGGCGGTCCCGTTTTCCTGATGGTGGCGCGGCTTCTCCGCCACAAGGGAATTCTCGAGTTCGTCGAGGCCGCACGGCGATTGCGCGCACGGCATCCGAATGCGCGTTTTCAAATCCTCGGGCGTTTCGACCCCGGTCCGCTTGCCATCACGCGGCAGGAGATTGACCGCTGGGCGGCGGAAGGGATGATCGACTATCTTGGGGAGACGGACGACGTCCGTCCCTTCCTCGCCAACTGCACCGTGTTTGTTCTGCCTTCCTACTATCGCGAGGGCATTCCGCGCAGCATTCTCGAGGCCATGGCGACGGGACGCGCCATCATAACCGCCGATACGCCGGGTTGCCGGGACACGGTCGTCCACGGCAGGAACGGTCTCATCGTGCCGCCGCGCGATCCGGCCGAACTCGCCGCAGCGATGGAACGCTTCATCGACGATCCTCTTACGGCTCGGCAAATGGGTCGGCGCTCTTTCGAAATGGCCCGCGAACGGTTCGACGTAGATGCCGTGAACCGTCTCCTCCTGGAAAGGATGGGTCTCCTCAATGTCGACGCATCGCCGCGCCGGCATCCTTCCATCCATAGGACATGTGTCGAAACTATCTGCCAAGATACGCCCTCGCCTGTCGTGGATAGCTCATCGCCCCCAGCAAATCGCCGCCCGTCTGCAGGCGCGGATCCACACCGTTGAGCACAGTGCCGAGCAGCGGTGCCCGGTTCAGGCGCAGGCGCGACACCGCGCTCGCAAGTTCCTGCTCGCTGGTACGATCGAACCGCGTCACCAGCAGCACGGCGTCGACCAGCGGCGACATCCAATTGGCATCCTCGGTCACCAGAACCGGCGCGCAGTCGATCACGACCAAGTCGTAGGCGAGGCGCAGCTCGTCGATTAGACGCTCCATGTCCTTTGATCGCATCAGCGCCCTGACCATGCCGCAATCTAGCCTCGCTGCATCCAACCGATCCAGTCCATCGACATCAGAGACCGGACGGATGGCATTGGTGAGGCTGGGGCCTTCCTCCAGCGTGGCCGGCACGTCGGCTCCACCGGGGTCGGCTCTACCGGAAAGCGAGTTCGATACGCGGGGGTCGAAATCGACGTAGACCGTCTTCAGACCGTCGCGGGCTGCGGAGCAGGCCAGGCCGAGCGCAACCGTGCTCACCCCATCGCCGGGCAACGGCGCCGTCATAAGGACAACGGGCTTGGCAATGGCCAGTTGTGCGCGACAGGCCAGATACAGGGATCGAAACGCCTCTGCCTGGATCGAACGCGGGCGTCCCATAAGCCCGCGCGGCACCGGCATCCTTCGCCTGAGCCAGCCGCGCGTTACCATCGGTACATTCGCCAGGTTGGGAAGCTGAACGACCTGGCGGATGCGCTGCCCTGATCGAATCCGCGTGTCTCCCGCTTCAAGCAGCAGGGCCAGAATGAGTGACAGAACCGCCGCACCGCCGATCCCGCCAGCCAATATTCGACCCTTCTGCGGAAAAGAGGGCTTGGTCGGAACCTCGGCGACAGAGACGACCCGCGCGCTCGGCTTCATGATCTCGGAAAAAGGATCGAGATCGCCAAGGCGTGCAACCACTAGGTCATGCATCTTTTGATCGGCAACAAGTTCCCGCTCCAGGACGCGCAACCTGATCTCCGCCAGAGAGCGCTTGCGGACCGTTTCCTGCATTTGTGATATCTGGGCTTCGAGTTGCCGAATCCGATTGCTGGTGATCTTCTCTTCACCCGACAGATCGTCCAAGATGCGCTGGTGTTCCTGGTCTATCATGACGTCGACGCTTCTCAGTTCGGCATCGGCATCGATAACTTGCGGATGGTTGGCGCCGAGATTGGCGGCATATTGCGCGCGTTCGCGTACCAGGGTAGCTCTTTCGCTACGCAGGGTGTTCAGCAGGGCCGAATCCAGTACCGTTCCCTCGGCCGTCCGGGAGCCGGCGAGCACGCCACGTGCCTGCTCCTGGCGCGCGCGAACCGATGCCAGTTCCACGCGCGCGGCGGTAAGCTGCGTGCTCATTTCATCTATGCGCTTGCGCAGCAGGTCGTCACGTTCGTCGGAAGAAAGAGCGTTAACGCGGCTGAACTCTGCGATTGCGCGCTCGCTCTCCGCGATCTGGGTCGCGATCTTATCCGCACGCTCGCGCAGGAACGACACCGCGTCTGCCATGGCCTGCTTCTTGAGATCGCGCGACCACTCGACATAGACGTTTGCAACAGTGTTGACCAGCATCGCTGAAAGCTCGGGCGACGGACTGCTCACACGCACGGTCACGGCAAAGCTCTCGCCGCTTCTCGACACCCTCATCCGGGAAACCAGCGACGAGATCGCGCGGTCGCGCTGCACGGATTCACTGGGTAGTGCTTCTTGCTCTGCTAAAATGTCGAAAGGAAGCACGTTCGCCAGAACCGCCTTGGCCGCACCCATGATGCGCCCCTGAAGGGTGGTCGGCGCGTCGTCGCCTTGCGCGCGCAGATAGGTGTTGAACCACGGGTGCTCGACCAGATTGGCAGCATCCACCACGCGACCGATAAACACCCGGGAGGAAATGATGTCCATTTCCGTCTCGATTGCACTGCGATCGCGCTGCTCGCTTTCCAACTGCGTGACCGCCTCCAGCATTCTGGTATCATTGCGTTCCAGCACCAGGGTAGCGGCGGCGGTATAGGTATTGGCCATCGACATGACGGCGGCAATCAGCAGCACGGAGGCCACAAGGACAAATGTGAGTATGAAGTACTTCCTTCGTATTATCAGATGCAGGGTATCGCGCATTCCTATTACGCCGGAAGCCTGACCCGAGTTGTCCGGATCAAGCATGTCTATGTTTATACCTAAATCTTTTGTAGCGGTTGACTTGTTCATATTTCGCCTGCATCGGAAACAAGTTACTATGTAAGTATCTTATAATTATTGAATTTATAACAGTAATTAATTTGACTTAATCTGTTATTGCAGATATCATATGACATATTGCCAAAGAACATCTTGAGCCGGCAATCATGGAGCAGATCCGTCCCTGGCCGCAGACACCGTTGCCGCGGGCGATGCCTGCCCCGGTGTCTGCCGCGCGCAAGCTGGAATTCGCGCTCGCCTGCGCGGTTGTATTCCTCGCGCCCATGAACGTGCTGAAATTGCCAGCGTTCTATTTTACGCTCAGCGACGCTTTCGCTTGTCTCTGCCTCGCCACCATGGCGCTCAACGGAACCATCCGGTTGAAGCCGCTCGGCCCGGGCACGGCTTTCTGGGTCTTCGGTCTTGTGTTGATGATCGGTGCGTTGCTGGCCAGCAGCCTGCTTGCAGGCGCGGTGGACCGCGGACTGATCCTGTCTCTGCAGTACCTGTTCGCCTACTTCCTGCTGCCCATCGTTCTCCTGGCGCGTCCATGGGACCAGACCGGCACTTTGATGAAAGTGTTCGTGGCGTCCATGACGGTTATGGTCATACACGGCATCTATGTCGTCAACATTGTCGGGGAAACAAACACCATCTTCGTCAGCGGCAGCGGTCGGCTGCAGGGATTCGTCGAACGGGAAAACGAATGCGGAGCCTTGCTCGCCCTGACCGCCCCGATGGTGCTGTCTATGACGGCGATGCGGCTGATGAAGACAGTCGTCGCGATACCCGTCCTGATCCTTCTCGGTTACGGCGTCATGTTGACTGGCTCGAATACGGCGCTCTACGGCATGCTGTTCGGATTGGGCGTCTTTAGTCTTTTCACACTCACGCCGAAGAGCATTCTCATCGGAGCGGCCAGCCTTGCCGCCATGTGGAGCTCGCTCGCTATACCGGCAGTTCGGGACGCGCTGCCGGCTGTGTTCAGGAAGCGCGTCCTCATCGGCCTTGAAAGTGGAGACCTCAGCGAGGCCGGTACATTCGCTGACCGGATGATGCTGAACGAAGAAGCGATCCGTCTCGGCGGAGAGGCACTGCTGCTTGGTCATGGTGCCGACCAGTATCGAGAGATCAGCGCGTATGGAAACCCGGTCCATAACCTCTACCTGCTCGTTTGGAATGAGGGAGGTCTTCCGGCGATGATCGGTTTCCTCATCATGCTGTCGGGAGCCGCCATTCCGGTGCTGATGGCACGGCGTCGGCGTGAAGGCCGGCACGCGGCCGTATGCGGCTTCTCCGCCGTCACTCTCTTTGCCATTCTTATCAACGCTGCCCCGCATGTTTACGGACGTTTCTGGGCGGTTCCGGTCCTACTGTCGATCGCTCCGGCCGTCGCTTTTCTCAACTTCGGCCCTCCCAAGCCGCGGCATCCCTCGATCGGAGGGAAGCCGCGCTGAAGACCTAGGTCGGGTCGGCACGGGCGTGGGGCCGGTCATACTGCCGATCAGCGGTGAGCTCCGCCCGCCCCATACCGACGCCGTCACCTGCAAGCTCATGGAGATACTCCTCCAGGTTGGTCCAGCCGTCACTGTCGAGGTCAAGTTGGCCATCGCCGGGATCGCCAGGGGCCAGACCGACCGAGCGCTCCCAGACATCCGCCATTCCGTCACGGTCTGCATCAGGCGGTGGAGGAGCCGAGACAAGCGTGGGCCATCCGCCAACCTTTTCGGGATTGGATTCCAGCAGAGTTCCGGACCGCGTGCGGACTGCGTCGATTATCCTCAAATCGACAGCATCGCGAGCCGGTTGGGTTGCCCCGGCGCCGACGAGCACATCGTCATAGGCCTCGCGCGCTGAACTGGCGCGCACGCCCGGTGTCGTGAACGGTCTGGAAACAACGTAACCGCGCAGATCCTCATCAAGCACCAGGTCCTCGGCCATTCCTGCTTCCAGGCGGTAGGTTTCGTCGATATTTCCGGAGACATGGACTGCGAACTCACCGTCTCCCTCTTCAAAGAGGTGAAGGAGGTGGTCCTCGATCTTTCGGGTCCCGGCGATCTTGTAGTTGCCGATGACGTTTGCCTGGACAGGAGCCAGTCGGTCGCTCAACCCGATCGCGTATTGCCAGACGGGCGAATAAAGGACGTTGTTGACCACCTCCGCAACGGCTCCAGGCTCGCTCATATGAATCTGCGGACTACGAAACTGGCCAAGCGCAAAAAGATTGTGGTGTATGCTGAGGTTGCCGCCCCTTGTCATCAGCATGTTGCGCGCGCGGTTGCGCTTGCCGGGCCCGCCGTCGAGCAACGGCTCGGATATGATGCTCCACTGGACCGTGACGTTGGTGGCATCTTGTGAATCAATGGTTTCGTCCGATCCCCAGCTTGCCGAAATGTGGTCGACGATGATGTCCCTCGCATCCTTGCCGTAAAAGCCAAGAGCGCCTGAGCAGCAGGCTTTTTCCTTATGTGGCCCGGGACGCAGGCGGACATGCCGGATAATGACGTCATGGGCCAGCACCTCCAGGGAAGGTCGCAATTGCAGCGGCCCGTTACGGATGGCAATCCCCCCGCCGGGTGCGGTCTCTCCCGCGATCGTCAGATACGGGTTGCGAACCACCAGCGACTGCTCCTCCAGCGTGATGGTGCCGCTAACGCGAAATACGCATGTTCGCGGGCCCGCCCCATCGATACAGGCCCGCAGTGTGCCTTCGCCCTTTTCCTCAAGACTGGTAACGAAGATCACCTTCCCGCCGCGCCCACCCTTGGCGGCAGCGCCGAAGCCTTCGGCGGTCGGAAAAGCCCGCTGCCTGCCATCCGGCAATCTGGGAGCAAGATGGGCAACCCCGTTCGTCGCGCCTGTGGAAATACCGAAGGCGCGCTCGGCCAACTGCGAGAGCCCGGCCATCGAGAGGTCGACAGTATAGAAAATGAAACTCGAAAGAAGGCCGAACCCGGCGACCGCGGCCAGAATTTTAGCGTAGAAAGGACCGCCCTTTGCGCTCATCGCCGGCGTCCTCCGTAAGCGGTGTGGCCAAGAATCAACGACTCGATTTCAGAGCCCTCGCCTATCCGCATTCGCACCGCGACCTGTCCGCGTTCCTGAAGTTCGAACAAGGAGCCATGATGGTGCTGCCCGTGGGTCCGTACCACCAGCAGCAGGCTGCCGGGTCCACGGCAGTAAGAAAGAATATTTGCGATCGCGGTACGGATTTGACCAGTCCGGAAATAGCCCAGATTGAGAATGTTGGCCGCGCGGACGAGATCGAATTGCCCGGTGAATTCCGGCGTCGCCACCAGTATGTCGTTCTCGACGAGCCTGATATTCCGGTCGGCGAGCGCACGACATTGCATCCGCACGGGGATGCTGCGCCCTTCTGCGATCTTCCGGTACAGCCGGCTGCGCAGCACTGCGCGCCCAACGAGCAGCGGTACGAAGGTCAGAGTGAAATAGTCCAACCGTCGTATCCAGGCGCGCAGGGGTCGGCTGGCCAGCTCGTATTGCAGTGGCCATCCCTCATCGTCCGCCAACACATGCAGTCGCGGTGAGACTTCAACAAGATGGGCCTCGATAAACAGATCGGTACCGATCACGCGGGGCGAGCCGCCTTCAGCCTGCAGGAAATCCGCCAGTTCGACCGTAGTCAGACCGCTCGAAGTTCCAACATCGAGCACCTGGCGAATGCTGCCGGCCCGTTCTCGAATGATCGGCCTTATCCCCTCTTCGACCGCAGCAAAACGCGACGGCCGCGTTAGTTTGAAAGTGCCGTTTCGCATTCTGAGGCTGGAAAAGAACGCGCATTCCGCCTCCGGATCCACGCCCCCCTCGTCGGAAAAGTAACGTCTGGCTGTCAACATCACCATTTGCGAACTCTCATACCCCGGTGTGGCTAGGCAGCAAGGCCAAGAAACGTATCGTAACGATGTGAAACCGCCGCCAGCGAGAAGTACTTCCCCACCCGGTGCCGAGCAGCCTCCGACCTGGCGGCATACGCTTCGCGACTGAGCCCGAGCATGTTATCCATTCCCTCGGCGAGAGCCTTCGGATTGCCTGGAGGAACCACTTCACCCGTCTCGCCGACCACCATCGCCGCATCACCCACATCGGTCGTAACCACCGGCTTGCCATAGCTCATCGCCTCGGCAACGACGTTGGGGAAGCCTTCTGTACGAGACGACAGGACCAGAAGATCGATCGCCCGGTAGAAGCTGTCCATGTCGTCGGTTTCGCCCATCAGCACGATGGAACTGGCTGGAAGTCCTGAAGCAGCCATCATTTTGCGGATCGCGGCATTGCTTTCGTGGAGCCCGGCACCAACAGCCATGAACCGAACGTCCGGCCGCTTTTGCGATATAATGGCCGCTGCTCGAAAAAAGGTTTCATGGTCCTTTTGCGGGTGGAGGCGTGCCGCGATACCCACAATCTTTGGCGATCGTCCAACCGGTGGCAGTTGCGCGACAGCGTCGAAGCCGTTTGGGATAACGCTCACATTGCGGTTGGCAAACCCATATTGGCGGTGCTGTTCGAGGGCACGTGAAGAATTGTAGATAATGCCGGCCGGCAGATGCGACAGATAGCGTGCCGCGGCCAAGGCGGCGCGCGTGCTGCGGGAAAGAACATCAGGATCGTCGAGCGACTGGCGGACGTTCCAGAAGACCGGCACCGGTCGACGCGACAGCTTTTGCGCCAGCACACCCGCAATCATCGCGTGATACATCCAGCACACGATCACGCGCGGCTGTTCGCGGACGATTAGATGCGCCAGGTCGCCGAGACCTGTTACGGCCCTTCCGATCGAGCCTATCCTGAGCGCTTCACAGCGTGCCCCTTCCCCAGCGAGAAGGCGATTGCGTTCCGACACCTCGAACAGCGATGCCACGAGCGTACCTTCGGCAGAGACTCGCAACAGCCTCGACAGCATCGTCTCCGCTCCGGCATTCGCCTCGTAATTCGTGATGATATGCATATTCATTCGTATGCGCCCCGAATTCGGTGATGCGCACGAGACAAATACGGCAGACTGGACGCCCATATCGTCGAAGGAGTTACCCGTCTTCGTTCACCCCGCACAACGCCCTCGCCATCCCGTTCGCCCGAGCGCAGCCTGGACAAGATAACCCGAGCCACCGGCGCTTAGGAGGATTAAAAACCTGACGAGACCGCACAGACCCTACAGGGGTGGCGTTGTCTCTACGGATGCAAGGCGGCCTGTCATGGCCCCCAAGGGAGCGGCAGGCAGCTCAAAACGCGGATATTTCGAAAAAAACCCGAAGAAAACCGCAAACCCGGAGAAACCTCGACGAAATTATTCAAGTATTAAAGCGACGTGTACTTCCAAATGGCGTGGCACTCCGATCTGCGGTACCCATTATTGCCTACCATCCGTCGCCTAATAGGCAATGGCAGTCATCAGGCCACAGGTGTAGTTTTCCTGACAGCTAGGGCACTGCGACCGGAGGGGCAGAAACCATGCGTCATTCCCCTAGAACATGCGCCGACAAATCTCGCCCGAACGGCGCAGATTCCGAAGAATTCGTCAGGCAATTCCAGTTGGCACAAGGCAAAAGCCGGACCTGCTCGCCGGCCGACTCGAAACTCGGCGGCGGAACGCAGGTCAAGGATTCTTGCAATCGGCAAGAAAAGGATCTCAGCCAATCTGGGGATATGGGCAGGATGCTTGGCGCCGCGGACGCGGAAAAGCCCCGTCAGGCCAACCCGGTCGGATTTCGAGACGGGCTCTCAACTCATTCCGACCGGCATGCCGCCGTTCGGCGTGCCATCGAGCAGGAACGCCTTCGCATCGCACGCGACATCCATGATCATGCAGGGCAACAGCTCGTAGGCATGATGCTTCGCCTTGCGGCCATGGAGTATCGCTTTGCAGACCCCTCCTTGCGCTCTTCACTTGTCGAACTTCGCTCCATCCTCGCGCAGTTCGGAGAAGAGCTCAAAGCAATCGCGGCGGGTGAACGCTGCGGAGTGCCCCAGGGCAACGAACTCATTCCTGCACTCGAAAAACTCCTCCGAGATTGGGAGCACGAAACAGGGATCCGCATTGTTTTCAAATGTAAGGTGGAAAGCGGCGCCGAACCGAGCGATGCCACGGCGGAGGTGGCATACCGGGTCGTTCAGGAAGCGCTGACCAATGTCGCCAAGCATGCTCGGGGCGCGTCACGGGTAGAGGTCGGACTCCGCCTGGGCGCCTATTCACTTCACTTACGTATCGAAGATGACGGACCCAGCCCACGGGTGATGCCGACAATGGGACGCCGAAGCGCCAGAGGACCCAACGGCATCGCGGGAATGTGTGAGCGCTTGGCTGAAGTCGGAGGAGAATTGGAAATCCGCCGTCTTCCACGGAGGGGTACGGGCCTGCACGTCAATATCCCTATCGGGAAGGCACAAACTACGCATTAGGGGGGCTATGATGGCCGCAGAACCAATTCGCACCTTCCTCGTCGACGACCATCCGGTGGTTCTTGCCGGCGCGCGCGCCCTGATCGACGCATCGCCAGACATCGTTTCCGTCGGAGAGGCCCGCACCGGAAAAGAAGCCACCACTCTTATCGAAGAGATCGAACCGGATGTCGTCATCATGGACGTGTCACTTCCCGACATCAACGGTCTGGTTCTTGCCGAGCAGCTTCTCAACAATGGGTGCCAGTCACACATTGTCATGATGACCCTTTATGAAGAGCGTACCTACGTCCAACAGGCGCTTCGGGTTGGCGTGAAGGGCTTTGTCCAGAAACGGTCTGCAGGACAGAACCTCCTCCTCGCCATACGCTCGGCGATGCTGGGCGGGCTCTTTCTCGATCCGCCGACCACATACGAAATGACGTCGTCGACGGAGCAGAGTTTGGCGCTGTCGAAATCCGGAGACAATCTGGGGCTCACCGCGCGCGAACAGGAAGTGCTGCGCATGGTGGCGCTGGGATACGCGAACAAGGAGATCGCCTGGCAGACCAAGGTCAGCGTCAAATCGATCGAAACATACAAGGCGCGCGCCGCCGAAAAGCTGAACCTGCACTCCCGGGCGCAGATCGTCCGCTTCGCGATAACGCATGGCTGGATGAACGTCGCTTAGGCCAGCGCCGGCAGCAGCCGCCTTTGATTTCCGGCCAGGCAGACCAGAGGCCGAAGATAAATACAACGGGGTCTTCGTGAAGATCGCATTCGTCCTATCGGGTCTCACCGCCGGCGGCACGGAAAAGATCGTGAACCTGCTTGCGCACCACCGCAGCGACCAGGGTGATGCGGTTAGCGTCCTCGCCATCAATGCCCCGGACACGCAGTCCTATTTCCCCTATGCGCCTCAGATCGGGATCGAGATCCTGCGCGGGCGACGGACCGGCTCTCTTGCGGCGGCGGGGCTGCAAGTGCTGCGGCTTCGCCGGAGCCTGCGGACCCTCGATCCCGACCTCGTGATAACGTTCCTGACGAAGGTCAATGCCCTGGTGGGCCTGGCCACGCTCGGACTTGGGACACCCGTCGTAATGTCCGAGCGCAACAATTTCCTCCTGCAAAGCAAGAATCCCCTCTGGCGCTTGATAGAGCCGATCGCCGTGCGCAAAGCCACCTGCCTTGTCATGCAAACCGAAGACGCCCGTGCAGCCCTACCTGCAGCACTGAGGCCCCAGGCGGTGGTGATACCCAATCCAGTCATCCTCCCGCAGGCACTCCCCCGCGTTCTTGACGAGAAAATCAGGGTAGTGGCGGCGGGACGGCTGGACAAGCAGAAGGGGTTCGACCTCCTGCTTGAGGCTTTCCGGCTGGTTGCAGATGACTTTGCAGCCACCACTTTGACCATCTTCGGCGAAGGACCGGAGCGAGAGTCGCTCGAGCGGCGGGCGCGCGATCTCGGGTTGTGCGGGCGCGTGAGCATGCCCGGCGTGACGCCTTCTCCGGCTGGGTGGATTTCCATGGGGGATATCTTCGTTCTGAGTTCGCGCTTTGAGGGTTTCCCCAACGTCCTGTTGGAGGCGCTGGCGGGCGGGATGCCCACCATCGCATTCGACTGCCCGTGGGGACCTTCGGACATTCTGAAGAATGAAGCGGGGATGCTCGTCCCGCGCGGCGACATCGCCCAACTGGGCAACGCGATACGCTGGCTTGTCGCGGACGCAGCTCTCAGGCGCAAACTGGCGATCGCCGGTCCCGCCGTCGCTGCGCGGTATTCCACGGCCAACGTGCTGGCACAATGGGATGCTGTGATTACTCGGGCAACGCGCTTGCGCCCGGTCGCTCCCCTTGCACCCGGCGGACATACAGAACGCCACTACCGTATCGGTTCGTGATACCGATATCCTCGACCCGGGCATACCCGTTGCGCTCGGCATAGGCCAACAACGACGCTTCGAGATCGGCATCGAAGCCCAGAAGCAGCGCCGCCGGCGGGTCGGCATCGAGAATCTGCCCGACTGTCGTGGGCGAGGTCATACGATAGAACCGGGCGAGTTCGGGCGGCGTAATGTCGGCGGTGCGATAGGCGAAGGGGCCGGTCGCCAGTTCGGGATAGACCTCGAGACCGCCTTCCAGCGGATAAAGGGGCAACAGCGTGGCCACCTTTCCCTCGACGCCGGCTTCGTCAAGAAGCTGCGCGATGGCCACACCGCTTTTGTGAACGCGACTTACGAGCCAGTGTTCCGGATGAACGGCCACACCCATGAATTGGGAAAGTCGCGGAACGCCGATCGCCAGCACGACGATCGTCGCAGCGACAATCGCGGGCAACGCCTGTTTCCGCGCATCAGGATCGAGCCCGGCAAACAGCACCGCCAACGCCAGCGGCAGACATATAAGCGGTGGGGCAAAATATTGCGGAAATGCTGGCGTAGGGACGAAGCTCAAGAAGGCGCTGAATGCGACCGCCGCAAAAATGACGATGAGGGGGCGGAGAGGCAGTTGCCAGCCGGGACGCCCAAGCGCCCTTCTCCACTGCACGCCTGTAAGGGCCAAGGCCAGGATGACCGCAAGCGAGACGGCAATAGCGCTGCTCAGCCAGATGTCGTAGGCAAGCAGCAATTTTTCTGCCAGCGATATCGCTGCGCCCTCGCCTCCACCCTGCCAATAGCGGACATGCGGCCCCGTGTGATAGCCCACCACATGGGCGAGAAACCGTGCCGAGTCCGAGACGAGATAGAACAGAATGGGCAGCCCGCCGACCAGCCCACCCACCGCCAAAGGCAGAACGACCCGCTTGACGCGTTGCCGGAATCTCAACGGGTACGGGAGGAACAAGGCCGCGAGGACGACCGGCGGAATGAACGCCACCGCACTGATCTTCAGCACCGTTGCGATCGACAGGAAAAGTCCTGCCAAGCCTATCACAACAGGCTGTGCACGGTCGTGACGCATACCCAGTATGAAGAGGCCGATACCAAGGAACGAGAATGGCAGTGGCAGCAGATTGTTCGTCGCCGTCATTCCGGTCTCTGTGAGGAACAAAGGGTTGAGAAGGGATAGGACCACGATGCACCAGCTGACCAGGCGCGAGCGCGTCAAGGCAAAGCTGACCAATCCGATCGCCGCAGCGAAGATGAGCCACCCCAGCAGAACACCGAGGCGGCCGTTCAGCAACAGGTAATCGGATCCGGTGATTTGCCGAATGGCATAGAACCACCAGGCGGAACCCGGAACGTGGTTATAGAAGAAATCTTCGTAAAGCCTGTGCTCATCCAGCAGGCGCACGGGTGGAACATAAAGCTCTTCGTCGCGCCGCAGATCATAATTCATAATCCGAATGGCAAGAGAAACGACCAGATAAGCGGAAATCGTCGCTAGCACGCCAGTCAGCAGCGCCGAACTCGTCTCGTCTCTATGCTTGACCGGCTTATGCACGGCGGTACCTCAAATCCTGTAACCATGGGGCGGTCCGGTCGGACCACTGTCGAAAGCCGCCCCATATTATCGGACCGGCGCAGCCCGATATGTGGACGCCGGCCATACCAACAACAATCCGCCTTCCGAGTAGCCGCAAGGTGTTCGAAAATCAGTCGGCGCTAACCCTGACAGGTAGACAGGGCTTTACCTGACGACTGCATTCCTTGCGGATTTTCATGACATCACCTAGACTTTCCCAACATGAGACGCGCAATAATCGAAAGACTTCAAAATCATACAATAGAATTTCTATGACAGATATACCACTTTTTACTTAAGAATTACCACGAGCGCGAATGGCTTGGGGGCGGATAGAAATATGGCATCAGTCACGCCCGTTTTAGTCATGCCCTCTTGAACAAGGGCAAACCGAGTTGGCGCCTGACTTTCATTCAGGCAGACACATGCGAGGCCGTCATGAAAGTGGTACTTCTGGCAGGAGGTCTCGGCTCTCGACTGGCCGAGGAGACGCACCGGATCCCGAAGCCGATGGTGGAAGTCGGTGGCCGCCCGATCATCCTGCATGTCATGGATATCTACAGTCATTGGGGCTTCCGCGATTTCGTCGTAGCGGGCGGCTACAAATGCATGCTGATCAAGAGCTTCTTTCACAATTTCCACCTGTCCACCGCGGACTTCACGGTAGCGCTCGGAAATGGCTCGATGATCCTGAGGCCGACCCGACCACTGGATTGGAACGTCTCGGTTGTTGATACCGGTGTTCCGACCATGACCGGCGGCCGCCTGTTGAATCTCCGCAACTGGCTCGACCGCGACACGTTTATGGTCACCTATTCCGATGGCCTGGGCAATATCGACCTGGAAGCGCTTCTGAATTTCCACCGTTCACACGGTCGATTGGCGACGGTGACGGCCGTGCAGCCGCCCGCGCGCTTCGGAAATCTGGAAATCGAGGGCGGACAGGTCGTCCAGTTCACCGAAAAGGTCCGCAAGCACGAGACCTGGATCAATGGCGGCTTCTTCGTCTTCGAGCCCGGTGTTCTCGACTACATCCCAGGTCCGAGCGAACCGCTCGAGAAGTCGCCACTGACGAATCTGGCCTTGGATGGCGAGCTCTTTGCCTACAAGCACAGAGGTTTTTGGCATCCGATGGATACGGTTCGCGATCGCGACGTCCTGGATGGGCTGTGCGAAACCGGCGAGCCTCCATGGCTGCAATTCGAGAATGGCGATGCTTCGCAGCCGCACACTCCAACCCCGATGCTCGAGATTGCCGGCAATGAACGCAACTCTGGGTGAAATCCGCCTCATGGAAGCGTTCCGGGGCCGCCGTGTGCTCGTTACCGGTCACACCGGCTTCAAGGGTGGCTGGCTGTCTCTTTGGCTAAGGCGCCTCGGCGCAACTGTCGTGGGGGTCGCACTGCCGCCGACAACGCCATCCTTCTGCACCGCCGTCGGCATCGAAGATCTTGTCGACAGCCGCATCGGCGATATCCGCACGGAAGACGGTTTGCGCGAGGCTATCGGCGGGCTCGATTTCGACCTTGTCATTCACATGGCCGCCCAGGCGATCGTGCGCACCTCCTACGAAGCGCCTGTCGATACCTATTTGACCAACGCCGTGGGCACCGCCGTGGTCCTGGAAACGGCACGCCGGATGCCGTCGCTGCGAGGCATAATCGTCGTCACGAGCGACAAGTGCTACGAAAACCGGGAATGGATGTGGCCTTATCGCGAGAACGACCCGATGGGGGGCCGGGACCCCTACAGCTCTTCCAAAGGTTGTGCGGAACTGATTGCCGCCGCCTACCGCGCCTCCTTCTTCAATATTATCGGCGGCCCTCAGCTTGCGACGGTGCGCGCGGGCAATGTGATCGGCGGGGGAGATTGGGGCGTCGACCGGCTGGTTGCCGACCTCGCTCGCTCGGCAAGCACCGGCGTACCCACGCGTATTCGCAACCCGGCCAATATACGACCCTGGCAACATGTTCTCGAGCCCATCCGCGGCTATCTGATGCTTGGCGCCCGCCTCCTCAATGACGGTCACCGCGTCGCGGACGCATGGAACTTCGGCCCCGATGCCGATGCCGACGTCAATGTCGGCACACTCGCCAGCCTGGTCGTCACGAAATGGCGGGGAGAGTGCCCCCGCTATGTGGTGGACCGTCAGGAAGACGAACCGCCGGAATCGGTCGTGCTACGGCTGGACAGCACGAAATCGCGGGTTGGGCTTGGCTGGAAGCCTTTGCTGCGCCTTGATGACGCGGTCGCGATGACCGTCGAATGGTATCGCACATTCAATCAGGAACCGTCTCGGATACGAGCGTTCTCACATCAACAGATCAACGATTATGCCGCGCGTTGGACCATGACCGATGAAGGACAGCCCGCGCAAGGTGATCGCAAGGAGGCCGCCGCATGCGCGTGAATTATGGCCAATCCGTCCACGGCGAGGACGAAATCGCCGCTGTCTTGGAGGTCCTGCGTTCCTCTACCCAGATGGGTGAACGGGTGCGGCAGATGGAGCAGCGCGTCGCCACACTCTTCTCCAAACGGCACGGCATTATGGTGAACTCTGGATCCTCCGCGAATTATCTAGCGATCGAACTGCTCGACCTTCCGCCTGGTGCAGAGGTGATCACGCCTGCCCTCACTTTCGCAACGACCGTCGCTCCGATCGTGCGGAAGGGCCTCGTCCCAGTCTTCGTCGATGCAGCCGAAGGCACCTACAACATCGATGTCAACGCTATCGAGCGTGCCATCTCACCCAGAACACGGGCGGTGATGATCCCCTCGCTGATTGGGAACCTGCCTGATTGGGACCGCATCAGCTCCATCGCGAAAGCACATAAGCTCATCGTCATCGAGGACAGCGCAGACACTCTCGGCGCCACGATCGATGGCATCAGTACTGGAACCCACTCAGACATCAGCACGACCAGTTTCTACGGCTCACATGTGATCACGGCCGCCGGCAATGGCGGCATGCTTTGCGTCAATGACGATGTTCTCGCCCGCCGCGCGCTGCTCCTGCGTTCATGGGGGCGGACTTCCTCGCTTTTCGTTGAATCCGAGACGATCGAGAACCGCTTCAATGTTAAGCTTGATGACTTTGAATATGATGCCAAATTCGTGTTCGAGGAAATGGGATTCAACATCGAACCGTCGGAATTGGGCGCGGCATTCGGGCTGGTTCAACTCAACCGGCTGGAGCAGAACATAGCGGCGCGTGAGCGCAATTTCGCGGCCCAGTATGCATTCTTTAAAGCCTATGAAGACTGGTTTGTACTTCCCCGACAGCTACCGGGATCGCGCACCGGCTGGCTTGCCTTTCCTCTGACAGTCAGGCGCGAGGCGCCCTTCAGCCGGCGCGAGATGCAAATATTCCTTGAAACGAAAAACATTCAGACGCGCCCTGTCTTCACCGGAAACATCCTGCGTCAACCCGCCATGGTCAATGTCGAGCACCGGGTAGAGGCGAGTGGCTATCCGGTGGCCGACGACGTGATGCGCGGAGGAGTATTGCTCGCCTGCCATCACGGCCTCACGGCCGAACAACTGGATTATGTCCATGAATGCTTCCGCGAATTCACGAAACGCTTCTCAACCACGCATCCGGTAGCAGGGGTGGCTCCTGTCCGCCCGGCTCAAATGGGAGTTTGACGAATGGCTTTGCTCACACGGTGCCGCGCCTGCCTTGCCTCCAAGCCGTATCTCTTCCTGCCAATGGGTGATCACCCACCGGCCAACGGCTTCGTGCGCGCCGAAGACATCGCAAAGGATCATCCCGCCGATCCGCTGAACTCCCAGGTGTGCCTGGGGTGCGGGCTGATACAGGTGGCCGATCAAGTTCCGGATGGGTTTTTCGAGCACTACCTTTACATGCCCTCTAGCGCGACGAGCATGCACGGTCATTTCGCGGAGCTCGCCGAGATATTGAAGCAGCAAGCCGGCACCGGGTTGATCGTTGATATCGGCTGCAATGACGGCCTGTTGCTTTCCGCCTGCAATACACTTGGCGGCACCACCCTTGGCGTGGACCCTGCCGCCAATCTGGCCGAAATCGCCCGGTCGCGCGGTGTCGAGGTAGAGGTCGGATACTTCTCCGCCGCCGCAGCACAAGGACTGGCAGACAAGCACGGCCGCGCAAAAGCGATCGTCACGACAAACACCTTCAACCACATAGGCGACCTCCACGATTTCATGAGAGGGGTCGCCCACTGGCTCGCCGATGACGGCGTCTTCGTCATTGAGGTCCCTTGGGCGAAGGACCTTCTGGAGAAGAATGAGTTCGACACGATCTATCACGAACATGTCTCGGAATTCAGCCTTCTGTCGCTGGTCAAACTCGGCGCGTTGTTCGACCTGACGGTTGTCGACGTACACCGCCTCGGCGTGCACGGCGGGTCGATGCGGGTCTTCCTGAAGCGGGCTGCCATCGTCGAAGCGGTCGTCGCAGAGATGTTGACCGAGGAGCGGGAGGCCGGAATGTGTTCCATGGCCACCTATCAGGCTTTTTCCGACCGGATCGAGAGCGTTCGGGATGACCTGACGACCATGTTGGCGGATATGAAGGCTCAGGGGCTGCGGATTGCCGGCTATGGCGCGCCTGCTAAAGGCAACACCCTTTTGAATTTCTTCAAGATCGGTCCTGAAACACTCGACTATCTCGTTGATCGCAACCCGCTCAAGCAGGGGCTTTATTCCCCTGGAATGAAGATCCCGATCCGCCCGCCCGAAGCATTGGTAGAAGACAGGCCCGATGTACTCCTTGTTCTGGCGTGGAACTTCTTCCGCGAAATCCGTGAGCAGCAGAGCGCGTTCGAGGCAGGAGGCGGACTGTTTCTCGTGCCTTTGCCAAGCCCGGTCCTGATCCCGGACCGCACGAGCATTCGCTCGAAGCCTGCAGCGTAGCCCATTCGGATGAGGTGAAGGCGTGCACCGAAGGCTGCGGATATTGATCACCGGTGGGGCCGGATTTGTCGGCTCCCATCTGGCCGGTGCCTATCTTGAGAAGGGGCACGAGGTCCATGCGGTGGTTCGTGAGCCTTCACGCCAGGGCCGGCTGCGGCGCTTGGGGCGCGAGATCGTTCTACATCATTTCGATCTGCGGTCCGATCTGGAACTGAAGCGCTGCATTCGGGATGTTGCCCCCCATGTGATCTATCATCTGGCGGCATCTCCGCGACGTCGCGAAGACACGAAGTTTAGGGACGTCACGGATTACCTCAGTGAAGACGTTCAAATCCTGATCAATCTCTTGAGTGCCGCCGCCAATAGCGGCTTCCCGCCATCTGCCGTGGTCAGGACCGGATCGCTCGCGGAGTACGGATTGGCGCCTAGCCCCTATCGTGAGGATATGCGTGAACAGCCAATCACGGTTTATGCTGCCAGCCTCGTTGCCGCCACCCATCTTGTCGGCGCTTTGCAGCGACGGCTTCCCTTCCCCGTCGCCACCGCCCGCCTTGCCCTGGTCTACGGCCCGACACAATCGACCGAGTATTTTGTGCCGTGGCTGATCCAAGGCTGCCTGGCCGGTGCGCGTTCAATCGTTCGTCGCCCTGATGATCGTCGAGATCTGATCCATGTCGACGACGCCGTCTCGGCGCTGATGCAGATGGGGACGGTATCCCTGCCCAGGGCCGCCATCATCAACATCGCAACGGGCGCTGCGCCGAGCATGCGCGAGGTGGCGCGCCAGATCATCGGGACAACGGGCGCCGATCCTGGCCTCGTCGAATATGGCGACGGCAATCCGCCGCATGGCGCATCCGACCTGCGGGGCGCACCCGGTCTCGCCCGCCAGTTGCTCGGATGGAGTGCCCGTATCCCGTTGGAGGAAGGCATTTCCCGCTTGATCGCGTGGCACCGCGACGGCGCTGTCCGCGCTGTAGATCGGAGCCCCGCGCCTGGCGCTCGCGAGCACAACAGCATGGGAGCAGGATGATGGTCGCTATGTTGCCGTTGACGGTCTCCGTTCTGGTGCCTGTCTTCAACGAGGAAGCCAATGTCCGGCGCGCATATGCGGCGATCACGAACACCTTCCAAGATCTGCCGGATTACGACTGCGAGATCATCTTCACCGATAATCATTCCACGGACGGCACATTTGAAATCCTGAAGGAGATATGCAGGTGTGACCGACGTGTTCGGGTTATCCGATTCAGCCGCAACGTCGGGTATCAGCGCTCGCTGCTGACCGCTTACAAGGCGGCGCGCGGTGCCTGCTCGGTTCAAATCGACTGCGACCTCCAGGATCCGCCGCAGCTCATCCCCCAAATGCTGACCCGGTGGCGGCAAGGCCATCAGGTCGTCTATGGCATCCGGCGTTCACTCACTGACAATCGGTTGACGGCGCTCGCGCGGCGCATCTTCTACCGGTGTATCAACGCGCTCAGCGAGGACGAGCTGCCGCTCAATGCCGGCGAATTCCGGCTGGTCGACCGGCGCATCCTGGATGAACTCCGCCATGTCGACGACACCTCGCCCTACCTGCGCGGCCTCATCAGTTCCATGGGCTTTTCGCAGGTCGGGTTCGAGTATGACCGGCAGGCCCGTGTGGCCGGTGAGAGCAAGTTCCCCCTCAGGGCCATGCTGTCGCTTGCGGTCGACGGCATCCTCAACCACTCGCTGATCCCGCTCAGGCTCGCTTCGATGGCGAGCCTCGTGGTCGGAACGGCAACCCTCCTGCTCCTCTTCGGCTATTTGGTCGGCAAGCTTCTGTTCGGACAGAACTGGCCGGCCGGTTTCGCCACCACGACAGCACTGCTGCTGCTTTCCATAACGCTCAATGCGATGTTCCTGGGGATCATCGGCGAGTATATCGGGCGGATTTTCATGCAGTCGAAACGGCGGCCGGTACCAATCGTGGAGGCAATGCTGAACGACAGGACCGGCCCCACGGAAGAGCCCCCATTGCCCGCATCGGAATCGATACAATGCCTGGACCGCGCAGCTTCAACCGGATCGAGAGCATCGAGCGTAGCATCGTAACGACAGCGCGCTTTGCCACCGTGGGTGCGATCACCACCACATTGGACGTAGCTCTTTTTACAGGGCTCATCCTCATGTCGATCGCGCCGACACTTGCCAATGTCCTTTCCTATTCCACCGGAATCCTGGTCAGCTATCAGCTCAACCGTTCATGGACCTTTCGCGCCGGCGGGAGTTATGTGCAGGCGGCAAAGTTCGTCATATCGACTTTGGCAGGCCTCCTGCTCTCTACGGTGCTTATCGCTTTTCTCGTGACCTTGATCCCTGCGCCCGCGGCAAAAATCGTGAGCGTGCCGATCGTCTTCGTCTGGAATTATGCTGTGGCTCGCCTGTGGGTGTTTCAGGTCGAGTGAAGGGCGGTGGGGTTTCAGGCCACCGCGGAGGCCTTGCCTTGGGTATAGCCCGCATAATCCCGATACCAGCCGACGAACTCCTCAAGTCCATCTGACAGGCTGGTGGATGGCTGGAAGCCGTAGTCGGCCTGCATGCCATCGATGTCGGCATAGGTCGAGACGACATCCCCCGGCTGCATCGATTCGTAGCGGATAGTCGCGGAGCGTCCCGTGTAGCGCTCGATGAGTCTGACCAGTTCGATAAGCTTCGAGGGACGGTTGTTGCCGATATTATAGACACGGTGGGGGTTTTCGCCCGGAAGGAAGACGGGGGATGTAACCGTCGAGACGACTCCCGACACGATGTCGTCCACATGCGTGAAATCACGCATCATGTTGCCGTTGTTGAACATCCGGATCGGACGTCCTTCGAGCACCGCCTTGGTGAAGATCCAGTAGGCCATGTCCGGTCGCCCCCAGGTGCCGTACACGGTGAAGAAGCGCAGCCCGATCTGCCTCAAGCCGAAGAGGCTCGCATAGGCTTCACTCATCAATTCGTCGCTTCGCTTGGTCGCGGCATACAGGGACTTTGGACTGTCGACGCGATCCGCTTCGCGGAAGGGCACCTTCTTGTTATCCCCATAGACGGAACTCGACGAGGCATAGACGAGATGTCTCAGACCTTCCCAATGCCGGCAGGCTTCAAGAACGGACAGGTGCCCGATCACGTTGGACCTCGCATAGGCGAAGGGATTTTCAAGTGAATAGCGGACGCCGGCCTGAGCGGCCAGATGAACGACAACGTCCGGGCGCTCCGCCTCGACCAGGGCGCTGAGCGCCTCCGTATCAGCGACATCCATCTCCTTGAAGCGGGCGCGCTCGCCCAGGACATTCAAGCGCCCTTGCTTCAATGAAACGGGATAGTAGTCGTTGAGATTGTCGATTCCGACGACCTCGTCACCGCGCGCGGCCAATCTCAACGCGGTATGGAATCCGATAAAGCCGGCTATGCCTGTTACGAGCACTTTCACGACTTGCACCCTTTTGCAGCAGGTCGGAGGTGATCTCCGTTTCGGGCCGTTTCCGGCGCGCCACCGGAAAATACATCGGGTGAGCAAAGGGTGACGGTCAGGTTTTCCCCGTCGCAAGGAGAGTTTTATCGTTAAGGAGACCGCGGCTGTGGCGATGGATGCCGGGGGACAAACCACCGGCCATTCCTCCCCTTTTCAGCGCGCCGGTTCCACCTCCTGGAGTTCGACCTTGTATCCCCAGAGCCGCTCGACATGCTTGAGCGTCGCCTCCCTGCTGGCGCTGGCCAGCGGAACGCCGTCGCGTCGCTCTGCCCGCAAGTGCAGGCAACGATCCCCCAGAAGGTCGGCATCGACGATCTGAATGTCCGGCTCCAAGGTGGATATGTCGTGGTTACCGGCCAGCGTGTCCCGCAGATGCCGATAGCCACGCGCGTCATGTATGCCGGTCACGGTGTAATAGGGATCGTCGGCATTGTCGGACAGCGCGAACATTCGGAACCTGCGCATCACCGTGGGACTGAGGAACTGCTGGATGAAGCTTTCGTCGCGATAGTTCGCCCAGGCATGCTTCAGCACGTTTCGCCAGTCGCCCTTGCCCGCGATATCGGGAAACCATTCGCGGTCCTCCTCGCTCGGTTCATCGCAGACGCGGCGTATGTCCTGCATCATGGCAAAGCCCAGCGCATATGGATTGATGCCGCCGAAACGGGGATCGTCGAAATCCGGCTGGGTCAGCACGTTGGTGTGGTTGTGGAGAATCTCCAGCATGGCGCCGTCGGTCAGCCGGCCGTCGGCGTGCAGGGCGTTTAAGATATGGTAGTGAACGAAGCAGGCACAGCCCTCGTTCATGACCTTGGTCTGCTTCTGCGGATAGAAATATTGGCCGACATTGCGGACGATCCTGAGGATTTCGCGCTGCCAAGACTTGAGAATGGGGCTGTAGTGCTCGAGGAAATAGAGCAGGTTCTCCTCCGGTAGCCGCATTTCCCGTTTGCGCTCCAGCATCGCAGCGTCTCTCTCCCGCTCCTCGCCGGGGCTGTTCGGGATCGTATTCCACAGATAGTAGACGTTCTCCTCCGCCGCTGCGCGCCGTTTCTCACGCTGCTCCTCCGCTTCCCGCAGGGAGGGCTGTCGCGGGCGGCGATGTTGAAAGACGCCGGACGGCATCAGCGCGTGGGCGGCGTCGAGCACCTTCTCGACCTCGTCCATTCCGTGCTGTTCTTCGCAGCGGGCGATATAGCGGCGGGCATAGTCCAGATAGTCGAGTATGCCCTCCGCGTCGGTCCATTGCTTGAACAAATGGTTGGACTTGAAGAAGTGATTATGCCCGAACGCCGCGTGGGCCATCACCAGGGCCTGGAGCGGCATCGTGTTTTCTTCCAGACAGTAGCTGATGCACGGATCGGAATTGATGACGATCTCGTAGGCGAGCCCGCGCGCTCCCTTGCGGTAGAGCCGCTCATGATGGAGAAAATGCTTGCCGAAGGACCAATGGCGATACATGAGCGGCATGCCGATGGAGGAATAGGCGTCGAGCATCTGTTCCGACGAGATGATCTCGATCTGATTAGAATAGATATCCAGCCCCAGGTCTTGCCGGGCCACCTGTTCGATCGCGTCGTATGTCCGCCGCAGCGCATCGAAGTCCCAGTCGACCTGCTCGAACACCGGAGCGGATTTAGACTGCGCGGCGCCCTTAACCATGTTTCTCTCCGGCTCCGGCATGGCTTCGCGCGAAGAGTTCGCGAAAGACGGGATAGATATCGGACGCCTTGGCGACGCGCTTCCTGGCAAAATTGGGCCAGATTTCGCTCACCTGGCGATAGGCTTGCCACAGTTCCATGCCGCTCGCCTCGCTATTGATCAGCCGGGCTTCCTCCTCGTCGACGATCTCGATATAGGCGAAATACTGGCAGATCTTCATCAGCTCCTGCGACAGAATCGTCGCGCATTTCGGAGAATCGCCGCCGAAATTCTCGCCGTCAGATGCCTGTGCGGCATAGATGTTCCATTCCGACGGCGGATAGCGTTCGTCGATTATCTCCTTCATCTTGACAAGGGCGGAACTGACTACGGTGCCACCCGTCTGGGGTGAGTAGAAAAAGGTTTCCTCGTCCACCTCGCTCGCATCGTGGGTATGACGGATGAAGACGATATCCGTCTTTTCGTAACGGCGGCTCAAGAACAGGTGCAAGAGCACAAAAAAACGCTTGGCCAGATCCTTCTCCCGCTCTCCCATCGAGGCCGACACGTCCATGAGACAGAACATCACCGCGGCTGCGTTCGGCTCGGGCTGCTGTTCGAAGTGGCTGTAGCGAACATCGAGCGGATCGATATAGGCGATCACCTTGCGCCGCCGCATGATCTCGTCGCGCTCCGCCCGCAGGGCAGACAGTTCGGCGCGCTGCTCCTTCGTCGGGGAAGAGATGAGCTCCAGCAGGAAAATCCTGCGCAGAAGCTCCCGCGCCTCATCATCCTTAGGGCGCTTCAACCCGATTCTTCGACCGACCGCGTTTTGCATCGTGCGCGACACATTGATGTTTGCCGGCGATCCGGTGGTGGAGTATCCGGCGCGGCGCGGATGCGTCCTTGTAATCTCCTTCAGGCTCCGCTTGACCAGATCCGGCAGTTCGAGATCGTCGAAAAAGAGGTCGAGAAACTCCTCGCGCGACAGCACGAACAGAAAGTCGTCCTCGCCTTCTCCATCCGGGGAGCCACGCCGCCCGCCGCCGCCCGCTCCCCCGCCCAGCGGCTTCTTGACCCTGTCGCCCGCCTGAAAGGTCTTGTTGCCTGTAAAGACTCGCTCGCGCCGGCCGCCTTCCTGCGCCTGTCGAAAGCTGGGCTCGGTAACACCGTCCGTGGGAACGGAGACGCTTTCGCCGCGGTCGACGTCGGCAATGCCGCGTCTGCGCACCGCTTCGTCCACGGCCTTTTTCACCTGGCTGCGCACCCGCTTGAGAAAGCGGCGTCGATTGCCCAGGCTCTTGTCTTTCGGATTCAGGCGGCGGTCGACGAAATGGGCCATCGCGTTCTGCCTCCTGAAGGGATCATCCTGCCTTGTTCACGCGCATGTACCACTCGACCAGCCGCCGCACCTGACGCCTCGTGTAACCGTGTCCCGTCATGCGTTCGACGAACTCATGGTGCTTGGCGTCGGTCTTCTTGTCTCGCTTGGCGCCGAAGCTGATCACCGGCAACAACTCCTCGACTTGGCCGAACATGCGCTTTTCGATGACCTGGCGCAGCTTTTCATATCGGCGCCAATCGGGGTTGCGGCCATGGTTCTCGGCGCGGGCGCGCAGCACGAACTTCACCACTTCGTTACGGAAGTCCTTCGGATTGCCTACGCCAGCCGGCTTCTCGATCTTTTCGAGTTCCTTTTCCAGAACCTCGCGGTCGAAGATCTGTCCGGTGTCGGGATCTTTATAATCTTGTTCCTCGATCCAAGCATCGGCATAGGCGATGTACCGGTCGAACAGGTTTTGGCCGTAGTCGGCATAGGATTCCAGATAGGCCTTCTGGATTTCGTTGCCGATGAACTCGGCGTAGCGCGGCGCAAGCTCCGTCTTGAGGAAATCGAGATACCGGCTTTCAGTCTCCTGGTCGAACTGCTCGCGCTTGACCGCCTGCTCGAGCACATACAGAAGGTGCACCGGATCGGCGGCGATCTCCTCGGTGTCGTGGTTGAAGGTTTCCGACAGGATCTTGAAGCCGAAGCGGGTGGAGATGCCGGTCATGCCTTCATCAACACCGGCGGCATCGCGATATTCCTGCAACGATTTCGCCTTCGGGTCGGCATCCTTCAGCGTTTCGCCGTCATAGACCCTGAGTTTGGAATAAAGCGTCGAATTCTCGTGCTCGTGCAGCCTGGTCAATACGCTGAAGCGCGCCAGAAGCGGCAATGTCTCAGGCGCGCAGGGCGCCTCCGCTAGCGCACTCTCATTCAGGAGCTTTCCGTAGATTTCAGCCTCCTCGGTGGCACGCAGGCAATAGGGGACCTTCACGACGCTGATGCGGTCGAGAAAGGCTTCGTTGTTCTTGTTGTTCTTGAACTGGTGCCATTCGGACTCGTTCGAATGCGCAAGAATGAGCCCTTGGTAGGGAAACGCGCCGATGTTCTCCGTGCCGACATAAGAGCCCTCCTGGGTCGCCGTCAGCAGCGGATGCAGCACCTTGATCGGCGCCTTGAACATCTCCACAAATTCCATCAGGCCCTGGGTCGTGCGATTGAGCGCGCCGGAGTAGCTATAGGCATCGGGGTCGTTCTGACTGAAATGCTCCAGCTTGCGAATGTCGAGCTTGCCGACCAGGGAGGAGACATCCTGGTTGTTCTCATCGCCCGGCTCGGTCTTGGTTACACCGATCTGGCGCAGCCGTGAGGGATAGAGCTTGACTATGGTGAACTTCGAGATATCGCCGTCGAACTCGTCGAGACGCTTGGCCGCCCACGGCGAAATCAGGCTCGTTAGGAGCCGTCTTGGAACATTGTACTTTTCCTCGAGGAGGTCGCCCATTCGATCCGGATTGAACAGGCCGAGCGGGGATTCGAAGACCGGGCTGATCTGGTCGCCCGCCTTGAGCGCGTAGATCGGCTCCTGCTCCATCAACTGCTTGAGAATTTCGGCTATGGTCGACTTGCCGCCGCCCACCGGTCCCAGCAGGTAGAGAATCTGCTTGCGCTCCTCAAGCCCCTGGCTGGCATGCCGGAAGAAGCCGACGATACGCTCGATCGTCGCCTCCATTCCGTAAAGGCGGCTAAAGGGGGCATACCGCTTGATCGTTCGATTCATGAATATTCGACCCAGGCGCTGGTCCTGGCTCGTATCGATCATCTCCGGCTCTCCGATCGCCGCCATCATCCGCTCCGCCGCCGTTGCGCGCATGAGTGGGTCGTCCCTGCATCCCAGCAGGTAATCCTGGATCGAAAGCTCCTCCAGGTTTCTGTGCCGGTAGTCCTCGGCGAACCGTGTATAGATCTCCATCTTTCGACACCCGTCTCTAGAGCCAATTCCGCAGAAGCAGCTTTTGTCTCCTAAGATGGGGTGTGAATTTGCTGTGGCAATTCAAACTTTCACTTCTCGCGGATTTTTGTTCGTCCGTAGTGGATAATGCCACATGTTTTTCGCGAATACCCCGTCGAACCATCCCAAGATGCTCGATCCGGTCTTGACATGGACAGGAGCCTAACCCCATCCTCACACCATCACCAGGGGGGTCCCGACAAGGGGCTGAGATACTGCTGGCGCGAATGCAGCGCAGTGACCCGTTGAACCTGATCCAGTTCATACTGGCGTAGGGATGGTGCGAAGGTCCTTGCGGCATCGCTTCGACGGAAATGACAAGGTTTCCCGAACGCAGACGGTAACAAGGTCCCATTCTCATCCTTCCGGCGACGAACTGGGTCTCCATTGCAACAACGCAAAGGAGCCTCGTCATGGATGTTCGGACACGAGAAAAAGCCGCGGTCGAAGTCACCACCGGCCCCCTGCCCGCTTCAAGGAAAGTCTATAAGCCCGGCGCGCTTCACGATGGGCTGCGCGTGCCGCTGCGCGAGATCGCCGTGCACCCCAGCGCGGGCGAACCGCCCGTCACCGTCTACGATTCCTCCGGTCCCTACACCGATCCGGACGTGTCGATCGAGATCGACAAGGGCCTGCCACGCACCCGCGAAGCCTGGATCATGGCACGCGGCGACGTGGAAACCTATGACGGCCGCGCGGTGGCTCCCGCCGACAACGGCTTCGTCACCGGCGACCGGCTGACACCGGAATTTCCTGCCCTGCGCAGGCCGCTGAGGGCCAAGGACGGCAAGGCGGTGACACAGATCGCCTATGCCCGCGCCGGCATCGTCACGCCGGAGATGGAATTCGTCGCCATCCGCGAAAACCTTGGCCGAGCCCAGGCGAAACACGCCCTCGCGCGCGACGGCGAGAGCTTCGGCGCGGCGGTGCCCGATTTCGTTACGCCGGAATTCGTGCGCGACGAGATCGCGCGCGGCCGCGCCATCATCCCGGCAAACATCAACCACCCGGAAACGGAGCCGATGATCATCGGCCGCAATTTCCTGACCAAGATCAACGCCAATATCGGCAATTCCGCCGTCACCTCCTCGATGGCCGAAGAGGTGGAGAAGATGGTCTGGGCGACGCGCTGGGGCGCCGACACGGTGATGGACCTTTCCACCGGCCGCAACATCCACAATATCCGCGAATGGATCATCCGCAATTCGCCCGTGCCGATCGGCACCGTCCCCATCTATCAGGCGCTGGAAAAGGTGAACGGCACGCCCGAGGCGCTCACCTGGGAAATCTACCGCGATACGCTGATCGAGCAGGCCGAACAGGGCGTCGACTACTTCACCATCCATGCCGGCGTGCGCCTGCATTATATCCCGCTCACCGTCGACCGAGTGACCGGCATCGTCTCGCGCGGCGGCTCCATCATGGCCAAGTGGTGCCTGCACCACCACAAGGAAAGCTTCCTCTACGAGCATTTCGAGGAGATCTGCGACATCTGCCGTGCCTATGACGTTTCCTTCTCGCTGGGCGACGGGCTGCGGCCGGGCTCGATTGCCGACGCCAACGACGCCGCCCAGTTCGCTGAGCTCGAAACGCTGGGAGAGCTCACGAAGATCACCTGGGCGAAGGACTGCCAGGTCATGATCGAGGGGCCCGGCCATGTGCCCATGCACAAGATCAAGGAGAACATGGACAAGCAGCTCGAGATCTGCGGCGAGGCTCCGTTCTATACGCTCGGCCCGCTCACCACCGACATAGCGCCCGGCTACGACCACATCACTTCGGCCATCGGCGCGGCGATGATCGGCTGGTTCGGCACCGCCATGCTCTGCTACGTCACGCCGAAGGAGCATCTGGGCCTGCCCGACCGTGACGACGTGAAGACCGGCGTCATCACCTACAAGATCGCCGCCCACGCCTCCGACCTTGCCAAGGGGCATCCGGCGGCGAAGATGAGGGACGACGCCCTCTCGCGGGCGCGCTTCGAGTTCCGCTGGGAGGATCAGTTCAACCTGTCGCTCGACCCGGAGACCGCACGCGACTTCCACGACGAGACCCTGCCGAAGGAGGCGCACAAGGTGGCACATTTCTGCTCCATGTGCGGCCCCAAATTCTGCTCAATGCGGATTTCCCATGAGATCCGCGATGCGGCGCAGCAAAAGGGGAAGCAGGAGGGCATGGAGAAGATGGCCGAGCGCTACCGCCAGGGCGGCGACCTCTATATGCCCGCCGATGAGGTGGAAGCAGCCGGCGAAGGCGGCGCTTGAGCCATGAAAGTGCTGGTCAAGGGGGCCGGCGTTGCCGGCCTCACGCTCGCCCATGAGCTTGCCGCTCGCGCCATGGACGTGGTCGTGACGGAGACGCGGCCCGGCCTTGCCGGCAGCGCCTCGTGGCAGGCCGGCGGCATGCTGGCGCCATGGTGCGAGCGGGAGAGCGCGGAAGAGGATGTGATCGCGCTCGGCGCTTCGGCCGCCGATTGGTGGGACGAAGCCCTTCCCGGCCATGTCGAGCGCAAGGGAACGCTGGTGCTGGCCCAGCCGCGCGATGCGGGCGAGTTGTCCCGCTTCGCCTTGCGCACCAGCGGCTGTTCATGGCTGGATGGCGACCAGGTGGGCGAGCTTGAACCGGACCTTGCCGGACGCTTCCGCCGTGGCCTGTTCTTCGCCCGCGAAGCCCATCTCGATCCGCGCCGGGTGCTGGAGGCGCTTCACCGGAAGCTTGCCGCAACGGGCGTTGCGTTCCGCTTCAATGCCGAGGCTGATCCTGCGGAAGGCGCTGATTTCGTGGCCGACTGCACGGGCATGGCCTCGCCGCAGGCAGGCCTACGCGGCGTACGCGGCGAGATGCTGATCCTGCACGCACCTGAAATCGCGCTGTCGCGTCCCGCAAGGCTGCTCCATCCCCGCTTCCCCGTCTATGTCGTGCCGCGCGCCGGCCATCGCTTCATGGTCGGCGCCACCATGCTTGAAAGCGATGCCTCGGGACCCGTGACCGCCCGCTCCATGATGGAGCTGCTCGCCGCCGCCTGCGGGCTGCACCCCGCTTTCGGCGAGGCCGAAGTGGTGGAAACGGCAAGCGGCGTACGCCCCGCCTACGCCGACAATCTGCCGCGCGTTCAAATGGATGGACGGACCATCCGCATCAACGGGCTTTACCGTCATGGCTTCCTTCTGGCCCCGGCGATGGCCAGACGCGCGGCGGCGACAATGATGATGATGGCGCACGATCCTGCGGGGAAGGAGGAATTTCTCCATGCAGCTCACGATTAACGACGAAAAGAGAGAAGTCTCGGCGGCCACGCTGGCGGGCTTGCTCGTGGAACTCGACTACCAGGGCGACTGGCTCGCCACCGCCCGCAACGGCGAAATCGTGCCTCGGGACCTGCGCTCCGAGTGCCGCCTCCACGAAGGCGACCGCATCGAAATCCTTTCTCCCATGCAGGGAGGCTGAACGATGCTGGAGCTCTACGGAAAGACGCTGTCCTCGCGGCTGCTGCTCGGCACCGCCCAATATCCCTCGCCCGCGATCATGGCGGAAGCCATCCGGGCGAGCCGGACGGAAATCGTCACCGTTTCCCTGCGCCGCGAGACGGCGGGCGCGGGCAGCGGCGGCGGGTTCTGGTCGCTGATCCGCTCGCTGAACGTCAACGTGCTGCCCAACACCGCCGGATGCCACTCAGTCAAGGAAGCCGTCACCACAGCGCGGATGGCGCGCGAGCTGTTCGCAACGAACTGGATCAAGCTCGAAGTGATCGGCAATCCCGACACGCTGCAACCGGACGTCTTCGGGCTGGTCGAGGCCGCGCGCATCCTGTCCGACGAGGGCTTCGAAGTCTTTCCCTATACGACCGATGATCTCATCGTCGCCGAGCGCCTGCTGGAGGCCGGCTGCCGGGTGCTGATGCCCTGGTGCGCGCCCATAGGCTCGGCGCGCGGCCCCTCGAATCTCGACGCGCTGCGCTCCCTGCGCGGCTATTTTCCGGACACGCCGCTCATCGTTGATGCGGGGCTCGGGCGGCCCTCCCATGCGGCAATCGTCATGGAACTCGGCTACGACGCCGTACTGCTCAATACGGCGGTGGCCAAGGCCGGCGACCCCGTCCGCATGGCCTCGGCCTTCGCGGATGCCGTGGACGCCGGCCACGCCGCGCACGAGGCCGGCCTGCTGGAGCCGCGCGACATGGCGGTTCCCTCCACGCCCATATTCGGCAAGGCGGTGCTGACATGAAGCTCGACCCGTTCTACCTGATCGTGGACAGCGCGGCCTGGGTCGAGCGTCTCGTGCCGCTCGGCGTCAAACTCGTGCAGCTGCGCGTCAAGGACGCCCCCGAGGACACGCTGCGCCGCGAAATCCGCCGCGCCCGCGACATCTGTTCGGCCCACCATTGCCAGCTCGTCGTCAACGATTACTGGCGCATCGCCATCGAAGAAGGCTGCGACTTCGTGCATCTGGGCCAGGAAGACCTCGCGGAAGCCGACCGGACGGCGATAGGCAGGGCCGGGGTGAAGCTGGGGCTGAGCACCCATGACCATGCCGAGCTTGAGACCGCGCTGGCCGCCGAGCCTGATTACATCGCGCTCGGTCCCATCTACCCGACCATCCTGAAAAAGATGAAATGGGCGCCGCAAGGCCTGCCGGGCATTACCGAATGGAAGAAGCGCGTTTCGCCTCTGCCGCTGGTCGCCATCGGCGGTCTGACGCCTGAGCGGCTTGCGGGTGTCTTCGAGCACGGCGCCGACTGCGCCGCCGTCGTCACCGACATCACGCTCAGCGCCGATCCGGAACGGCGCACCCGGCAATGGCTGACGGCGACCGCGCCATGGCGATGAAGGGCGATCGCTATGTGCTGATCGTCGCCGGCTCCGACTCCTCCGGCGGCGCCGGCATCGCCCGCGACGTCGAAACCATCGCCGCATGCGGCCTGCGCTCATGCCTTGCCGTAACGGCGGTGACCGTGCAGACCCATGAGCGGGTCGAGCATATCGAGCGCATCGCACCCGAGAATGTCGCCGCCCAGATGCGCGCTGCGCTTGCCGCCAACGATGTTGCCGCGATCAAGATTGGCATGCTTGGCGCGGGCGGCGTGGTGGAGGCAGTCGCCGCCGTCCTGCGCGACCACACGGCCGTGCCGGTGGTTCTCGATCCCGTCATCGCCGCCTCCTCAGGCCAGCCCCTCCTCCCCCGCGGTGCGGTGGACCTCATGCGCCGGCAACTGATGCCGCTATGCACCCTGGTAACGCCGAACCTTGTGGAACTCGCCATTCTGACCAACGAAGTTCCCGCCTACGACGAAGCCGCGATGGAGCGGCAGGCGCGCACCGTTCTGGACACCGGATGCGCCGGAGTGCTGGCCAAGGGCGGCCATATGGGCGGAACCCGTGCAACGGATATCCTGCTGCGGCGGGAACAGGCGGCGCGCCGCTTCGAGGCGCCCCGCATCGCCGGCTCCCTGCGCGGCACCGGCTGCATGCTATCCAGCGCCATAGCCGCCTGTCTGGCGCGGGGCGAGCCGATGGAAGCAAGCATCGGGGAGGCGAAGGCGATGGTGCTGGAGCGGCTGGCCGCGATTCAGGAAACATCGCCAGGCATTAGGTCCCGTATCTCGACTTCCCGCCTCATATGACCCAAACTGCGTATTGCGCGGGGTAGCTTGAGATGGGGTAACCTCCTGAAAGGCAGGAAAGCGTTCCGGCCCGTTGCTTGGTGCGCGCTCGGGTCCATCTTCTCGTGCGAAACGGAAACTGTTCGGGGTGTAATGTCTCTATCGGCGGCCAATATCCAATCTCTTGCCGAGCAGCCGCCTGCCGCCGCGATGCAGCGGGCACGGGGGCGCGGACGGATTGCGGTCAAAACGCTTCACGATAGAACTAAGCTCGACACGCTGTTTCAGGAGGGCTGCGCCAAGATCCGGCTGCCGCGCACCCACGGCAAGGCTATCGAGGCGGTTCTCATCAACACGGCCGGCGGGCTGACCGGCGGCGACGATCTGCGCTGGGAAGCGAACGCGGAGGCCGGCTCCAGGCTCGTCCTGACTACACAGGCCTGCGAACGCGTTTATAAATCCATGGGCGATGTCGCGCATATCGAATGCCGTCTGTCGGCCGGCGCCGGCGCTCATCTGGACTGGCTACCACAGGAAACGATCCTGTTCGAGGATAGCCGTCTCGACCGCACCCTTGAAGTCGACCTGGACGAGGGCGCGACATTCACGGCGGTGGAAGCGGTGCTTCTTGGCCGCGCCGCGATGGGAGAAGCCGCGCGCTCGGCCCGCATGTCGGACCGTTGGCGCATCCGGCGCAATGGCAGGCTCGTCCACGCCGAGGCGCTGCGATTGACAGGCTCGGACGACGAGCGCGACGGCATTGGCCTGCTCGCCGGCAATCATGCCTTCGCTACCGTTCTGGCCATAACGCCCGACGCCGACCGGCGGCTTCACCATGTCCGCGAGATTCTCGCCGGCACCCGTTTCGCCGCCGCCAGTGCCATTGGCGAGCGGCTCGTCGTCCGCATCGCCGCGCCCTCGGGCATGGCGCTGCGGAAGTCTCTCGCGCCGGTTCTTGCACTGCTTTCAGGCACCGGCGCCCTGCCCCGCCTTTGGACGATCTAGAGCATGATCCCGAGAAGTAGACACCGGTTTTCGGAAAAGATCATCCGCCAACAAGAGCTGAAAACGGACGAACGATGAACCTGACGCCGCGCGAGAAAGACAAGCTGCTGATCTCCATGGCCGCGATGGTGGCCCGCCGCCGCCTGGAGCGCGGCGTAAAACTGAACCATCCGGAGGCCGTCGCGCTCATCACCGATTATGTCGTCGAGGGCGCGCGTGACGGCCGCACCGTCGCCGATCTCATGGAAGCGGGTGCCCATGTCATTTCCCGCGATCAGGTGATGGAAGGCGTGCCCGAGATGATCCACGACATTCAGGTCGAAGCCACCTTCCCGGACGGCACCAAGCTCGTCACCGTCCACGAACCGATCCGCTAGGGAGGACAGCGATGCTCGAACTTCGGCCGAATTGCGAATGCTGCGATCGTGGTCTTCCTCCCGACGCTCCAAATGCGATGATCTGCACTTTTGAATGTACCTTTTGCGCCGAATGCGCCGACAGCCGCCTGCACAGTGTCTGCCCGAACTGTGGCGGCAATCTTGTTGCACGCCCAATCCGACCGGCAGTGCTGCTGGCGAAATACCCCGCTTCGATGCAACGCGTATTGAAGCCGGAAGGGTGTTTGACCGCCTGATCGCTGAAAGCCGCACTGGACTAAAACTATAATGGGGAACAGATAGCCATGAAGCAAATTCCTTACCTTCTGGCCGCGACAGTCGCCACGCCTGCCGTGGCGCACGAGATCACGGCTGATCATACTCATGTGGGCGAGACTGTCCTTTTCCACATGTCCCCCCTCCTCGCCCTCGGTGCCGGAATCGCCGCCCTCGCGGTCTTTGTCGTCCTGCGCACCAGGGGCACTCGGAAAATGGAAGAGGATCGCCATGATCCCCGGTGAAGTCGTTCCGCTGGCGGGCGAAATCGAGCTGAATGCCGGCGCCGACCAGATCGTGTTGGAGGTTGCAAACACCGGAGACCGCCCCGTGCAGGTAGGCTCGCACTACCACTTCTTCGAAACCAACGAGGCGCTTTCCTTCGACCGCGACAAGGCGCGCGGCATGCGGCTCGATATCGCTTCCGGCACCGCAGTGCGCTTCGAGCCGGGCCAGACCCGCGAAGTGCGCCTCGTTCCCGTTGCCGGCTCCAGGAAAATCTTCGGCTTCCAACAGAAAATCATGGGTGAGCTCTAATGCCCGCAAAAATCTCACGAGCCGCCTATGCAGACATCTACGGCCCCACGACCGGCGACAAGGTGCGGCTGGCCGATACCGAACTCTTCATAGAGGTCGAGAAGGATTTCACCACCTATGGCGAGGAGGTGAAATTCGGCGGCGGCAAGATCATCCGCGACGGCATGGGCCAAAGCCAGGCGACGCGAACGGAGGGCGCCGTCGACACGATCATAACCAACGCGCTGGTGGTCGACGTCACCGGCATCTACAAGGCCGACATCGGCCTGAAGAATGGCAATATCTTCGGCATCGGCAAGGCCGGAAATCCCGACACGCAGGACGGCGTGGACGTCATCATCGGCCCTTCCACGGAAGTCATCGCCGGCGAAGGCAAGATTCTGACCGCCGGCGGCTTCGACGCCCACATCCATTTCATCTGCCCCCAGCAGATCGAGGAAGCGCTGATGAGCGGCGTAACCACGATGCTCGGCGGCGGCTCCGGTCCTGCCCATGGTACGCTCGCCACCACCTGCACCGGCGCCTGGCACATCGGCCGCATGATCCAGTCCTTCGATGCCTTTCCCATGAATATCGGGCTCGCCGGAAAGGGCAACGCTTCGCTGCCCGCGCCGCTGGAGGAAATGGTTCTTGCCGGCGCCTGCTCGCTCAAGCTGCATGAGGACTGGGGCACCACGCCGGGTGCCATCGACAATTGCCTCTCGGTCGCCGACGATTACGACGTGCAGGTGATGATCCACACCGACACACTGAACGAAAGCGGCTTCGTGGAAAACACTGTCGCCGCCTTCAAGAACCGCACTATCCACGCCTACCACACCGAAGGCGCGGGAGGCGGTCATGCGCCCGACATCATCAAGGTTGCCGGGCTGGCGAATGTCATCCCCTCCTCCACAAATCCGACGCGCCCCTATACGCAGAACACCATCGCCGAACATCTCGATATGCTGATGGTGTGCCACCATCTGGACAGCGCCATTCCCGAGGATGTCGCTTTCGCCGAAAGCCGTATCCGCAAGGAGACCATCGCGGCCGAAGACATCCTGCACGACATGGGCGCCTTCTCCATCATCGCTTCGGACAGCCAGGCCATGGGCCGGGTCGGCGAAGTCATCATCCGCACCTGGCAGACGGCCGACAAGATGAAGCGCCAACGCGGAAGGCTAGCCGAGGAGAGCGGCGACAACGACAATTTCCGCGTTCGCCGCTATATCGCCAAATACACGATCAACCCGGCCATCGCCCACGGCATTTCCAAACACATCGGCTCCATCGAGGTGGGAAAGCGGGCGGACCTCGTTCTGTGGAAGCCGGCGTTTTTCGGCGTAAAGCCGGAAATGATAATGCTGGGCGGCGCCATCGCAGCGGCTCCCATGGGCGACCCCAACGCCTCTATCCCCACGCCACAGCCCATGCATTACCGGCCAATGTTCGGCGCCTATGGCAAGGCCGTCACGGCCTCGTCGCTAACCTTCGTCTCCCGGGCGGCCTTCGATGCGGGCCTTCAGGAGAAACTGGGTGTGGAAAAGGGAATGTTGGCCGTCGAGAACACGCGCGGCGGCATCGGCAAGAAATCCATGCGCCTCAACGATGCGACGCCGCATATCGAGGTCGATCCGGAGACCTATGAGGTGCGGGCCGATGGCAAGCTTCTCACCTGCGAGCCGGCGGAAGTGTTGCCGATGGCGCAGCGCTATTTTCTGTTCTAGTCTCGCGCTGGAATCCCATCTGCGAAAGGTCTCTCCATGATCGCCTGGTCGATCTTCATTCCCGCCTGTTTCGCGCTCAACTGCGCGCCGGGGCCCAATAACATGCTGGCTTTTGCCAACGGCGCGCGCCTGGGCTTTTTCCGGGCACTCGCCGGCGGCCTTGGCCGCATGCCGGCATTTGCCATCCTCATCCTGATCACCATTGTCGGCCTCGGCGCGGTTCTGGCGACTTCGGCCATCGCCTTCACGATCATTAAGATCGTCGGCGCGCTCTACCTCATCTATGTCGGCATCCAGTTCTGGCGCAAGGCGCGGGCCCTTGCCGCTGCGCAATCGGCGGCGACGGCGGTGAAGGCATTGATGCGTCGCGACTTTCTCATCGCCATCAGCAACCCTAAGGCCATCGCCGTGTTCACCGCCTTCTTCCCGCAGTTCATCGACGCCTCCGAACCCGCCTGGAGCCAGCTCGCGGCGATGGGCGGCGTATTTCTCCTTCTGGAGGTGGCTGCGGTGCTACTCTACGTGGCGGCCGGCGTCCTGCTCGGCAAGGTACTGACATCCCAGCGCATCTTCGTCACTCTCAACCGCCTGATCGGCGGTGTTCTTGTCGCCTCCGGCGCGACCATGGTCCTTTCGAGGCAATAGATGCCCCAGCAAGCAGCAAGGGCGGTCGTACATGAATTCGTGCAAGCCGCCGATACGATCACCCTCGACGAGACCGCCCGCCACCGGCGGCGCATGGCGATGCGCTCCGACCATGGCATCGAGTTCCTGCTCGATCTTCCCGAAGCCCGCCTCTTGAATCACGGCGATGGCCTGATGCTCGACGATGGCCGCATCATAGAAGTGCGCGCCGAGCCGGAAGCGCTCTACGAAGTACGAGGAAGAGACCCGCGCCATCTGCTGGCGCTGGCATGGCAACTCGGCAACCGTCATCTGCCGGCGCAGATCCATGCCGATCATATTCTGGTGCGCGAGGATCACGTCATCCACGACATGCTGCTAGGCCTTGGCGCCACGGTACAGCAAGTAAATGGGCCGTTCTCGCCCGAAGGCGGCGCCTATGCCGGTCATGCCCATTCCGGTCATCACCATGAACATGGCGGGCACCACCACGACCATGACTGAGGCTCGCGTCCTCCAGCGCCTGCTCGCCTGGGCTTCTCCCTCCTTCCCGATAGGCGGGTTTGCCTATTCCGCGGGGCTGGAAACCGCGATAGCCCGAGGCACTGTGCGCGATGCCAGCGCCAGCCGGCGATGGATCGCCGACAGCATTGGCCACGGTTCGGCCCACAATGAGGCGATCCTCGCCGCAGAGGCGTGCCGTACAAGCCAGGACCGACAGCGGGTGGCCGAACTCAGCGAGCTTTGCCTCGCGCTGACCCCTGCCCTGCACCGCCATGCGGAATCGATTGCCATGGGAAACGCCTTCGCCGCCGCCGTCTCGGCCTGGCCCGGCGAATTGACCCGGCTTCTACCCTCGCCCTGCGCCTACCCCGTGGCATTCGGGGCCGTGGCCGGCGCTTGCGGCATCGGAATTGAAACGGCCCTCATCGCCTACCTGACGGCCTATACCCAGGCTCAGATATCGGTTGCCATACGCCTGATCCCCATCGGACAGACGCAGGGTCTCGGTATTCTGGTTGCTCTGGAGCACCTGATCGAAGTGGAAGTGCGAAGCCTCAGCTCGCTGACGATAGACGATCTCGGCTCCGCCGGCATCACGGCAGACATTGCCGCCATGAACCACGAAACCCTTGAAACGAAGATTTTCCGCTCCTGACGTTCCAAAGGAGGCAACGACATGAAATCCACCAACGGCCCCCTGCGCATCGGTATCGGCGGCCCTGTCGGTTCGGGCAAGACGACGCTTTGCGAAATGCTGTTGAAGGCAATGCGCGGCCGCTATTCCATGGCCGTGGTGACCAACGACATCTATACGCGCGAGGATGCGCTGATCCTGGCCCGTGCCCAGGCGATCTCGGAGGATCGTATCGTCGGCGTCGAGACGGGCGGCTGCCCCCATACTGCGATCCGCGAGGACGCTTCGCTCAACCTCGCCGCCATCGACGGCCTGAATCGCCGGTTTCCCGATCTCGACGTGATTCTCATAGAAAGCGGCGGAGACAATCTCGCCGCCACCTTTTCACCCGACCTGGCCGACCTGACGCTTTACGTCATCTCCGTCGCACAAGGAGAAAAAATACCGCGCAAAGGCGGGCCGGCCATCACCCGGTCCGATCTGCTCATCATCAACAAGACAGATCTTGCGCCGCACGTGGGTGCAGATCTCAAAATTATGCAGTCCGACACGCAGAAGGTACGCGGCGGTCGTCCCTATGTCATGACGGACCTGCTACGCCGTAGCGGGCTGGAAGAAATCGTCGACTTTGTGGAGAAAACGGGCGGATTGCAGCCCAGAACGGCCGAAACGGCCTGAGAATCAATCGTCGCGGTAGACTTTCTCGCGGCGTTCATGACGTTCCTGCGCTTCGATCGAGAGGGTTGCGATGGGGCGCGCGTCGAGACGCTTCAGCGAAATCGGCTCACCGGTCTCCTCGCAATAGCCATAGGTGCCCTCGTCGATCCGCTGCAAGGCGGCGTCGATCTTGGATATGAGCTTGCGCTGCCGGTCGCGCGCGCGCAACTCGATAGCGCGGTCCGTCTCTGACGAAGCACGGTCGGCTAGATCGGGATGATTGGCGTTTTCCTGCTGCAGCGCGTCGAGCGTTTCGCGCGCCTCTCTGAGGATTTCGTTCTTCCAGGAAATGAGCTTGGCGCGGAAATAGGCCCGCTGCCGTTCGTTCATGAAGGGCTCGTCATCAGATGGGACGTATTTAGCATCAACGAGATCGGTCATCGATTCACCCCACAGCTTGCCAGCGGCGCCTATATATTCGCGCAAGCCGCCCCCGACAAGCGCAAAGCAGGTTCCGGTAACGTATTTGTCAAAATCTTCTTAATATTGCCTCGGGGTGAGACAAACCGTTGCCGCCGCGGCGTCTTTGCGCGTCGCCATGAAATTATCTTCCCCGAATTTATGCGCTTGCGGGCGGCCCTGGCGACACCGGCTAGCATCCAGGGGGCGAATCAGCCCGTACTAGCCACTCGCAAACGTGGAGAGGTGACCTTGTGTACAGGCTCTATCTGATGCGCCATGCCAAGGCGGCATGGGGGGGACCGGGAATTTCCGACTTCGAGCGCCCTCTGGCGCCCTCGGGCAAAGAGGATGCGGAGCTCCTCGGCCAGAACATGAAGAAACGGTCCTATTTGCCTCCTATCGTTATTTGTTCTGGAGCCAGACGAACACGCGAAACCTGGCATGTGGTTGCTCCCTTCATAGCCACTGCCCAGGAAATTCATTTCATGGACGACCTCTACCGGGCCGATGCCACCGAATGCCTGGCGTTGATTATGGCCTATGCCGGCCAATCCTCGCTCATGGTCGTCGGCCATAACCCGGTCATGGAAGATCTCGCGCTCGCGCTGGCCCCAACGGGCGACAGCCGGGCGCTGGCGGCCGTACGGGCGGGATTTCCCGCTGCCGGGCTCGCCGTGCTCGAATTTGAGACTCCGCTGGGCGAAGCTGGTCCGGGCAAGGGAGTGCTGGTGGATTTCCTGCGGCCGGCAAGGTGACGTAGCTGGTCCGTTTCATCTTTGCCGTGCATCTCCTATATGCGGAAGCCGGACATGCAGCCGGAAGGACTTTACGGAATGCCCAATTGCCGTCGCTGACCACCTTCACCGATGAAGCGCGCATCGCGCTCGACACCGTGGCCGACCGGGCAGCCGGTCTCTGGTCCCCTGCCATCCGCCTCGGCGTCACCGGCCTTTCCCGCGCCGGCAAGACCGTTTTCATCTCATCACTGGTGCACAATCTCATCCATGGCGGCCGTCTGCCGCTGTTCGAGGCCCAGGCTTCCGGCCGCATCGCCAGGGCCTATCTCGAACAGCAGCCCGACGACGCCGTTCCGCGCTTCCAGTACGAAGACCACATCGCCTCGCTGCTCGACGAGCGCATCTGGCCCCAGTCCACGCGCTCGATCTCCGAACTGCGTTTGACGATCGAGTACGAATCGGCCTCCGCCTGGGGCCGATTCCTGTCGCGCGGACGGCTGTCGGTGGACATCGTCGACTATCCCGGCGAATGGCTGCTCGACCTTCCCCTGCTCGGCAAATCCTACGAAGCGTTCAGCCGGGAAGCGGTGGAACTTGCGGCCGGCCCCGCCCGCGCCGACCTTTCGGCCGACTGGCGCAGCCTGGCTGAGACCGTCGATCCGGATGCGCCGGCCGATGAAATGCTTGCCCGGCACCTGCACGAGCTCTTTTCCGCCTATCTTGCCGCCTGCAAGCAGGAGAGCCGTGCTCTCTCCACCCTGCCGCCCGGCCGCTTTCTGATGCCCGGCGACCTGGACGGCTCCCCGGCCCTGACCTTTGCACCGCTGGCCGGCCTCGACGGCGGGCGCGGAAAGCCGAACTCCATGCGGGCCATGATGGAAAGGCGCTACGAAGCTTACAAGACCCACGTCATAAAGCCCTTCTTTCGCGAGCACATCGCCCGGCTCGACCGCCAGATCGTGCTGGTCGACGCCATGCAGGCCATCAATGCGGGGCCTTCCGCCATCGCCGACCTGGAGCGGTCCATCGGCGAGATCCTCGCCTGCTTCCGGCCGGGAAAGAGCCGCTTCCTGACCGACCTGGTCATGCGGCGCATCGACCGCATCCTAATCGCGGCGACGAAAGCCGACCATCTGCATCACGAAAGCCACGACCGCATGCAGGCCATCGTCCGGCGCCTGGCCGAGCGGGCCATCGCCCGCGCCGGCTTCAGCGGCGCCGAGGTGGAGGTGGTCGCCATGGCCGCGATCAGGGCCACCCGCGAGGGAACGGTCAAGCAGGGCCGGCAGAACCTGCCGGTGATCATCGGCACCCCGCTTGCCGGGGAAACGATCGGCGGAGAGACCTTCGACGGCCAGACCGAAACCGCGATCTTCCCCGGCGACCTGCCCGACACGCCTGCCGCCCTGTTCCGTAAGGGATCGGAAGCCGCCGCCGAGCCTGAACTGCGCTTCGTGCGCTTCCGCCCGCCGAAACTGGAGCGCACCGCCGAGGGCTTGACCCTTTCGCTGCCGCATATCCGCCTCGACCGGGCGCTTCAATTCCTGCTTGGAGATCAATTGGCATGAGCCAGACACGACGCCCGGCCGCCTTTCGCCTAGACCCGCCGGAGCCTTCCAAGGCCGGCGAGGACGGACAGCGTGAAGCGCCGCGCAAGCCGCGCGCCGTCAAGGATGCGGCGCAGATCGTCGTCACCCCGTCGGAGGACGACTTTTTCGAAGCGGCGGAGGCCGTCGATGCGGCACCGCCGCCACCAGTTGGGCGAAAAGGCGGCTCGCGGCTGGGCCGGATATTCCTGGCCGCCTTCGGGCTTCTCGTCTCGCTCGGGATCGGGCTCTGGGCCGACCGGCTGATCCGCGACATGTTCGCCCGCAGCGACTGGCTCGGATGGCTGGCCCTGGGGCTGGCCGCCATCGCGCTCCTCGCCCTCCTGGCGCTGATTGCCCGGGAAGCTTTCGCTCTTTCCCGCCTTGCCTCGGTGGAGCGGATGCGCAGGCGCGCCGAGGACGCCTATGCGCTCAACGACGCGGCTTCGGCCCGCGCCGTCATCGCCGATCTTTCGGCCCTGATGCAAAGCCATCCCGACACCGCAGCTGGCCGGCGCACGCTCAAGGTACTGGAGCACGACGTCATCGACGGCAGCGATTATCTGCGCATCGCCGAACAGGCGCTCCTGCGGCCGCTCGACGCGCGTGCCCAGAAACTGGTGCTCGATGCCGCCAAGCGCGTCTCGGTGGTGACCGCCGTTAGCCCGCGCGCGCTGGTGGATGTCGGCTATGTCCTGTTCGAGGCAGCACGGCTTGTGCGCCGCCTGGCTGAACTTTATTGCGGCAGGCCCGGTTTCTTCGGATTCCTGCGCCTGTCTCGCAGCGTCATCGCGCATCTGGCCGTCACCGGATCCATGGCGATGGGCGAAGCGCTCGTCCAGCAGGTGGTCGGCCACGGCCTTGCCGCACGCATCTCGACCCGTCTCGGCGAGGGCGTCGTCAACGGCATGATGACCGCCCGCATCGGTATCGCTGCGATGGACGCAATCCGCCCCCTGCCCTTCCACGCCGTCGAGCGGCCGGGCCTGGGCAATTTTCTGAAAGCGCTGACCCGCTTCGCTTCTCAGGAAAAGCAGCCCCCCGGCAAATAACCTTGCGCCTGCGCCGGGACTCGACCATTCTGCATCCGCCTGCGAGTGACGATCCGTTAACCAAAACAGGCCATCCTCGCTGAAACTGACCGCCCGAAACCTGCTGCCATTGAGCTGATCGATCCCATGCACGCATCGCTTCGCAAATTTGCCATCCTGCCGCTCGCGGCGCTGCTGTCGGCGGGCGTCGCCCAGACGGCCGCCGCTTCGGAGCGCGAGAAGCGCTTTTTCGAGCAGATGGAGGGCGAATGGTCGGGGCCGGGGGAGATCGTCGCCGGCAAGTACAAGGGCACGAAGTTCGTCTGCAAGTTCGCCGGCACCACGCCGGACGGCAAGATCGGCATGGCCCTCGATGGAGGCTGCCGCGTCGGCGTGATCAACCAGGAGATGTCCGCACGCATCGAACGCTCGCAGTCGGGCTATCGCGGCTCGTTCCTGGATGGCGCCAAAGGCAAGGGTCTCGACGTCGTGGGCGGTTCCGTCAAGGACAAATACGTCGTCTTCGCACTGCACCGCAACGAGCTCACCGGCGCCATGCGCGCCCAGATCAACGACAAGGATACGATGAACGTGACCATCTCCGTCCATGTGGACGAGGAACTGGTTCCCGTCATCGGCATGAACCTCAAGCGGCTGGACGCGCGTACCGTCGGCGCGCTCAGTGCGCAGTAGCCTTCAAGGCAGACCGCCACCAGCCGCCATCGCTGCTGGCGGGCTCTATTCCGGCCTGGTCCAGCGCGGCCAGATGCTTTTCCACGGGTGCGCCCGCGATATGCAGGCCGGGCGCGATCTCGGCCAGCGGCCGCAGCACAAAAGCACGCTCCAGCATGCGCGGATGCGGCACTTCGAGGCCCTCCCGCGCAACATGCTCGTCTCCGTACAGAAGCAAGTCGATGTCGATGACCCGCGGGCCCCAGCGCTCATTGCGCACGCGCTTCAGGCTCCGCTCTACCCGCAGGCAGAACTCCAGCAGTTCCGCCGGTCCGAGCCGCGTCGACAGCAGACAGGCAGCGTTCAGAAAATCCGGCTGGTCAAGTTTGCCCCAGGGCGGCGTGCGATAAAGTCGGGATACGGCGAGGATCTCGTTCTCTGGTGCGGCATCGATCCGGCGCAGTGCTTCGCTCATGGCATGCGCGGGCTTGCCGATATTCCCGCCGAACCCCAGAAACGCCCGCGCTGGCGTGACGGCGCTATTGCGGCCAGACAACCGTCACCTCGACATGGTCCAGCACGCCTGGCACCGGCGCATTAGGTTTGCGGATCGTGATCTGGGCTCGCGTGATCTCTTCGAAGCGCGCGCACAGCGTCTTGGCCACTTCCAGCGCCAGCGCCTCGATCAGAAACCGCCGCTTGCCGGTTATGATCTTCTCGATCTCGCTGAAGGCTACGCCATAATCGACGGTTCCGGCGATGGAATCTTCCTCCAGCGCATGACCTGGATCGACCTCCAGCAAGGCATCGACATAGAAACGTTGGCCAAGCCGCTCCTCCTCGTCAAGCACGCCGTGGCGTGCGAAGAAGGCGCAGTTCTTCATGTGGATCGTGTATCGGGGCATGGTATCTCCTCAACCTGCCGCCAGCATAGCATCGGCGACCAGCAGCGCGTCCCTGTTTTCCGCGACATCATGCACACGGAAAACCGACGCGCCGCGCATGCGCAGCAGCGCGCTGGTGGCCGCCGTACCCGCCGCCCGCGATCCCGCCTCGCGCCCCGTCAGATGCCCAATGAAACGCTTGCGCGACGTGCCTACAAGAAGGGGGAGCCCCAAGCCTCCAAGCTCGCCGAATCGCGCCATGATCTCTACATTCTCCGCCGGATCCTTGGCGAAGCCGAATCCCGGGTCGAGCACGATCTGCGCGTCGCCAACACCGGCTTCGCGGGCGATCTCTACGGAGCGCCGCAGGAATGCGAACTGGTCGGAGATGACATCGGGCAGTTTTTCACGCTCCCGCCCCGTGTGCATCAGCACAAGGCCCGCGCCGGTCTCGGCCGCCACCCGGGCAAGGCCCGCCTCCTTGTGCAGCCCCCATACGTCGTTGACGATATGGGCGCCCGCCTCGACCGCCAAGCCGGCGGTCTCGGCGCGATAGGTGTCGATTGACAGGATGATATCCTCGTCGCCGGCCAGCGCCTCGATCACCGGCAGCACGCGAGCCTGCTCCTCCGCAGCGCTTACCGCTTCGCCTCCGGGCCGGGTCGATTCGCCGCCGACATCGATGATGTCCGCGCCCTCCTCCCGCATTTCGCGCGCACGAGCGACGGCGCTGTCGATGGCCTCGTACCGTCCGCCATCGGAGAAGCTGTCCGGCGTGACGTTGAGTATGCCCATGATGCGTGCGCGGGGGCCGAGCTCGAGCCCGCACCCGTGCGCCAATTGCCAAATATGCCGCTTCATAAATCACACCTCTATCGCGCCGCTCGCACTTTGATCATCGCCATGTCCGGTGCTGTAGCCGACGACCACCGGCCTCACAACCTGCCGGCACCGAACATCCCTCAAAGATTTCCATTGCCGTCGCCGCCTGCGTGGCGCAATCATGGTCCATGAGGTGCCGTATGAAAACGACATTCGTCCTGCCGCTGCTCATGTGCCTGGCCGCCACAGGCGCGTCGGCGGCTTCAATGTCGCGTTCATACAGTTACTTCCCGATCGGCGGCCTCACCCTGCCGGAAATCGAGAGCCAGCTGCGCACGCGCGGTCCGAAACTCGAAAGCACCGGCACGCGCCATCCCGGCGCGACCAATCTCGAATTCAACACGAGTGTCGATTATGTCGAGCGGGATGGCCGCTGCCGTGTCTCCAACGCGACGGTATCGGTCAAGGCCAAGGTGACGCTGCCCCGCTGGCGCAACCGCAACCGTGCCAAGCAGGAAGTGCGCCTCATTTGGGACACGCTGGCCAAGGACATAAAGCGCCATGAGGAAAGCCACCTCAGCATCGCCAAGAATCACGCCCGACAGCTCGAGGACGCAATTGGCGGCATGGTGGGAACCGGTTCCTGCTCGGCGCTCGAAAAGCGAGTCCAGGCCAAGGCAGCCAAAGTCCTGGCCCAGCACGACGCCGCTCAGGAACGCTTCGACCGTATCGAGAGCATCAATTTCGAAAGCCGCATAATGCGACTTCTGCGCTACCGCCTTGAGCAGATCGAGGCCGGTCGTCTGAAATAGACGGTCCGAAATCATCGCCCCACCCGCGCTACGCTACGCCCAACTTCTTCTGCAGCTTCGTCGACGACGTCGTGTACTGGAAAACGACTTTCTCGTCGGGATGCACGATGCGTTTTGCCGCCTGCGCCGTCAGAGCCGCCTCGTGGAAGCCGGACAGGATCAGCTTCAGCTTTCCCGGATAGTGGTTGATGTCGCCGATGGCGAATATCCCCGGTTCCGACGACTCGAATTTCTCCGTATCGACGGGAATGAGGTTCTCATGGAGATTGATGCCCCAGTCCGCGATCGGCCCGAGCTTCATGGTCAGGCCGAAGAACGGTAAGAGCCGCGTGCTCGCGATCTCCCGCTCCCCGTCCGGCGTCTTCAGAATCGCCGCCTCCAGCTGGCCTTTCTCCCCGCGCAGGGCACCGACCTGCCCAACCGCGAAATCGATCTTTCCCGCATCGCGCAAGGCAAACATCTTCTTCACGCTGTCGGGCGCGGCGCGGAATTCAGGGCGGCGGTGGATAAGTGTCAGGGAGCGCGCGACAGGCGCCAGGTTCAAGGTCCAGTCCAGCGCAGAGTCCCCGCCGCCGACGATCACCAGGTCCTCGCCGCGAAAATCCTCCATGCGCCGCACGGAATAGTGCACACCGGTGCCTTCGAAGGCCTCAATGCCGGGAATCGGGGGCCGCTTCGGCTGGAAGGAACCGCCGCCCGCCGCGATCACTACCACCTTGGCCTCGAAATGTTCGTCTTCGTCGGTCGTGACGCGGAAGGAGCCGTCATCGAGACGCTCCAGCCCGCTGACCATGCGATTGAAGGTGAATTCGGCCCCGAAAGGCCGGATCTGCTCCATCAGCCGATCCACCAGTTCCTGCCCCGAAATCACCGGCCACGCCGGAATGTCGTAGATCGGCTTTTCGGGATAGAGCTCGGCGCACTGGCCGCCGGGACGATCGAGAATGTCGAGCAGGTGGCATTTAAGGTCGAGCAGCCCAAGCTCGAAGACGGCGAACAGTCCCACCGGGCCCGCGCCGATAATCAGGACATCAGTCCTTGCTGTTTCAGCCATGCGGCCTCCTGCCCTTTCCAGCGTCTATGCCTGGCGCTCAGGCACTTGAACGACCAACCCGTCCAACTCGTCGCTCACCCTGATCTGGCATGAAAGGCGCGAATTCGGCCGCACATCGTAGGCAAAGTCGAGCATGTCCTCCTCCATCACCTCCGGCCCGCCGACCGCATCCGTCCATTCCTCGTCGACATAGACGTGGCAGGTGGCGCATGCGCACGCCCCGCCGCACTCAGCCTCGATTCCCGGCACGCCGTTGCGGATGGCGTTTTCCATCACCGTCGAACCGTTCTCGGCGTCGACCTCGAACCTTGTGCCGTCAAATGCGATGAATGTCAGTCTGGTCATGCGTCGATCCTGCAGTTCTACAGCGCCCTTCGCACTCTTGGGCGCATGGGACGCAGTAAATTATCGAATCCGCGTATCGCACTTTCCGAATTCGAAAGCACGAGGCGCAGTCAGGAGCCCGAGATAAGGGTTGCAGGAAGCCTGTCAACTGGCCGGACCGAACCGCGCTACGACGAAGCGGCCCGCATCTCGACAAGATGACGTGTCTGGCGCGCGGCCTCGATCAGCGCTTCCAGGTCCGCCGCCTCCTGGCGCCCGGTTTCGATGCGGGCGGCCGCGTCGGCCAGCGCATGGGCGCCCAGAGCCCGCGCCGACCCGGCCAGCGCATGTGCCATTTCGCGACGAACCCTGTCGTCCGCCGCCGCGATGCCGGTCTGAATATCGGAAATCTGCTGCAGGAAAAGCTGAAGCACCTCGCGCTCCAGCATCTTGTCGCCAAGGGTCTGCCGTTCTAGCTGTATCAGATCGAACAACCGTCTCTCAATCGTTTCGCTCATATAGTCCAGTTCCCGCCAGCATCGTCCGACTGCGAGAATGGCCGGGAAACGATGTCTGCACAAGGCGTTAATGGAAAGGTCCAAAAATCCTTGCTCCCGCCATATTCGCGTTAACCTTATGTTTAAACTTCTGGGCATCGTCGTGAAAACGTGTTTCCAACGATTGCCTGTGCCACTACGATACGGGTTGGCGAGTTTTGGGCGTAGTGTGGGTTACGAGGACCCTAGCGGGAAGACCCATGCCAGTAACAGGGTGACGGCGGAATGGCTCGAAACACAACGAAAAAAACGGCACCGCAGGACGACTTCGCGAAAGAGCTTGAAGAAGCGCTTGAGCTTGAGGTGTCCGATTTTGCACTCACCGACGATGGCGACCTCGATATAGCCGCTTCGATGGAGGATCTGGAGGCACAGATATCCATGGCGGCCGAGGAACTGGCCAGGGAAGGTCGCTCGGATAGCGACGCCCCTGCCAAGACCGGGAAAGAGCCGAAGAGAGCCACCCTAGAGCCGGCGAAGGCCGAAGCTTCCAAAACGAAGCATACGGATTCGGATCACCCGGCCCCGGAGGCTGCCGGGGAAACAGCGTCACGGCAGGACAATCTGTCGCCGGCCCCCGTCACACCCTCCGCTTTCTCGCCTGCCAATGACGACCAGCAGCGTTCCCACGATACGTTCGGCAGCAAACTTGCCAGCCAACCGCCGCGTACCACCTACTGGATGGCCGCCGTGCTTTCCGTATTGTGGGTCGCCGGCGCTGCGATGTTGGGCCACTTGCTCTATTCGCCCGAAATCTGGCGGATTCGTTCGATCCAGGGCATTTTGGCTGCACCGCATACAATCGGCCTGTTGGTCGGCGCGCTGGTTCCTGTTCTGCTCTTCTGGGCCTTCGCCATCATGGTGCGCCGCGCGCAGGAGATGCGTATCGCAGCCCAGCAGATGGCCGAAATGGCCTTCCGCCTTACCGAGCCCGAAAATCTGGCGCAGGATCGTGTGATGATGGTCGGCCAGGCCGTGCGCCGCGAGGTGCAGGCCATGGGCGACGGCATCGAGCGCACGCTGGCGCGCGCCGTCGAACTTGAGACCCTGGTCCACACCGAGGTCAACGAACTGGAGCGCGCCTATTCCGAAAACGAGACCCGCATCCGCTTGCTGGTCGACAGCCTCGGCAGCGAGCGTGAAGGCATCGTCAGCCACGCCGAGCGTGTCCGCGCGTCCATTACCGGAGCCCACGAGATCCTCAAGGAGGAACTGGACTCCGCCGGCGAACAGATCCGCATCAGCGTGGACAGCGCCTCGCAGCGCCTCACCTCCTCTCTTGCGCAATCCGGCGACGGGCTGGTGGAACGCATCAGCAGCACCGGCGAGAACATCTACAAGGCCGTGGACGAACGGGTCGCAACGATCTCCGATCGCATCACCACGTCCGGCGATGCCGTCGCCAAACTGCTCGACACACGCATCGCCTCGCTCGGATCTTCGAGCGACGACCTCATGCAGCGCCTCAGCGAGGCCACCGCCGGCATCGGTCAGACGATCGACCACCGCGCCGAGGAACTCACGTCCCGCGTCCGCAAGTCCGGCGACGACGTTTCCGGTCTGCTGGATTCGCGCATTGCCTCCCTCGCTGCCTCTGGCGACGAACTGGTGCGCCGTCTCGACGAAACCACGGCCGGCGTCGGTCAGGCCATCGGCCACCGCGCCGAGGAACTCACGTCCCGCGTCCAAAAATCCGGTGACGACCTTGCCGGCATGTTGGACGCGCGCATCGCCTCCCTCGGCACCTCCGGCGACGAGCTGGTGCGCCGCCTCGACGAGACCACGGCCGGCGTCGGCCGGCTCCTCGACGACCGCGGCAACGAGCTTACAAATCGCGTGCAGGCAACGGGCGACAGCGTGGCGGGACTGCTCGACGCGCGCATTGCGTCCTTGTCGGACCGCACCGACGAAGCAACGCGCTCGCTGAGCGAGACCTTCGACAGCCGGGTGTCCGGCCTCTTGTCGTCGGTAGGCGATGCCTCCAGCAGGCTGAACGCCGAGTTCGACACGCGACTCGGCCAGCTTGAACGGTCGCTTTCCGAGCGCGGACAATCACTTATCGAAGAATTCTCGACTCGTGCCGAAGCACTCGACACGGGCATGCAGAAGCTTAACGCGGCCCTCGATGCGCGTGCGCGCAGCATCAACGAGTCGCTGGTCGAGCGCAGCCGGGAGATCGCCGACACCTTCGCCCGTGGTAAGCAGGATGTGTCGGCAGCGATCGAAAGCGGCAAGTCGGCGATTGACAGCGAGCTTGCTGATATCGTCGCCTCCACCTCGATCATGCTTGAAGGTAAGGCCGAAGATTTCGCCCGCCGCCTTGAAGACGGCCAGGCCATGCTCAGCGCTCGCCTCGACGGCGATCTTGGCCGGTTCGATTCCATTCAGGCCCGCATGGACGAAGCCGTCGGTCGTCAGGTGCAGGCCTTTTCCGAGAACCAGGACAGACTGGCCACCCTCCTTGAAGCCGATCTGGAAAAGCTCAACGAAGCGCGCAGTGCGTTCCAGGAACGCATCGAAGGCCAGTTGGAGAAGCTGTCGGAGACGCGCAGCACGTTTGCCGCGGCACTAGACCAGGATATCGCCAAGATCGGCGAACGCCGCGAGGAACTGACCGCCGCTATCGGCGCCGATATCGAGCGCATCAACGCCGCCTTCAGTGCCCATACCGGCGTGATCGAAGAGCGCACCAGCACCATGGAGAAGGCGCTCACGGTCGGCGTCAGCAATGTGCGCCAGACGTTGGAAAACAGCGCCGGAGCGCTGGCCGGCGCACTACGCGAAAAGGTCCTGGAAGCTACTACCTCGCTCAATGAAGAGGCCGGAAAGGTGCTCGATGGCGTCGATGCCCGCATCCAGACTCGTGTCGAGCATGCGGCGCAGACGCTCGGCCAGCAGGTGGATGCCATCGACCGCACCTTCGACGGCGCTGCCGAGCGGATCGCCACCCATACGTCGACATTCGGCGAGCATTTCGCGGATATCGACAACCGCATCGCAGCGCGCGTGTCGGAGACCGCGCAAACGCTCTCCGGCAGGGCCGAAGAAATATCCCGCACCTTTGAGCAGGTGGACAACCGCATCGCGGCGCGCACCCACGAAACGGCGGAAACGCTGGCTGCCCGTGCCGACGCCCTCGCCCGCACCTTCGAGGAGACCGATCAGCGGATCATTGCCCGCACGCATCAGACGTCAGCCGAGCTCGACGCCCGCGCGGCGGCCATTGCCGAAACGCTGGGCACGGTCGAAAACCGGCTCAAATCTACCGCCGGCTCCACTGCGTCGGCCTTCGTCAACGGCATGCTGGAAGTAGAAAAGAAGCTGACCGACAGCGCCACCCGCACCCGCGCCACGCTTGACGAGGGTCTGGGCGATGCCGAGACGCGCCTGCGCTCGTCGGCCGAACAGGCGGCACAGCACGTCAGCCAGCAGCTTTCGCGCACCCAGGCCGACCTCGTGTCCACTGCGGACACGATCGGCCAGACCTTCGCCGCCGTCAACGAGCACATCACCAAGCGCACCGGCGATACCGTCCGCACGCTCGACGAACGGACCCAGGAACTCAATGCCATGCTCGCCGGGCGTACCTCCGAGATTTCGCGCATTCTCGACGAGAGCGCGCGGCCGCTGGTCGAGCGGTTCGAGGCAAGCGGTGGTGAACTGCAGCAAAGCATTCGGGCTATCACAGACGAGACCGCCGAACGCCTTCAAAAGGAGAATGCCGCCCTGATCAACGCGCTGGCAGCCCGTACCTCCGATACGGTCGGCGCACTCGAACAGGCCCGCAACAGGCTCTCGGGCAACGTGCAGGAGCTTCTGGCGCAGCTTGACAATTCGGGCGATCGCCTGGGTCAGCTTATCGAGCAGGCTGCCCAGAACCTGAGCGACGTCGACAACCGCCTCGTCTCCACCACCAGCAACTTCGCCGCCAACGCGGAAAAAGCTGCCGAGACGTTCTCCAACTCCGCCAGCCTTATCAATGCCAATTCGGGTCGCCTGGCCGATTTCTCGGAGCGCACCCTGCGTGAGATCTCGGCTATCGCCAGCCGGTTCGAAGATCACAGCCGTGTTCTGGAAAGCGCATCGGAACTGCTCGACAAGGCGCAAAGCGGACTCTCCACCACACTGGAGGGGCGCCAGCAGGAGTTGCAGGCACTCGCCAGCGGCCTCGTCGAGAAATCGGAGAACCTGCAGCGCGTGATGCAATCCTTCGAAGGATATCTGGGCCGCGCGCTCGAAACGGCGGAAGGCCGCACCAAGCAGTCTGTCGAATCCATCCGCGACGCCATTGGCGAAGTCGTGGAGGCGGCAACCGAACGCTTCGCCGGCGCGACCGACGATATCCGCCGCACCGCCACGGAAATCCGCTCCGAGTTGGAGGCGACCCGTGCCGACATGAAGCGGGGCATCGCCGAGCTTCCAGAGGAAGCCAAACAGTCCACTTCCGCCATGCGTCGCGCCATAACGGAACAGATAAACGCACTCAAGGAACTTTCTGACATCGTTGCCAAATCAGGCAAGATGCAGAACCCGGCCAAGCCCGATGCAAACATGTCCTCACCGGCCGTGGAGCAATCCCGCCCGCCGCCTGCGCCCCAGCAGCCACGGCCGCAGCAGGCCCCCGTGTTGGAGCGCCCGGCTCCTGCCCCGGCCCGGCCGCAGCCGCGCACCGCGGCCCAGCCCGCTCCCGAACCGGCTCCCGAGGCCCAGCAGGGCGGCGGCTGGATAAGGGACCTTCTGCGCAGCGCGTCCCGCGAGGAAGAGACCGTCAATCGCAGCAAGTCGGCGGAAGCCGACCGTTCTGCGCTCCATGTGGTGGAATCGCTCAACTCCCTTTCCGTCGACATCGCCCGCGCCATCGACCATGACGCTTCCGTCGAGCTTTGGGACCGCTATCGCCGCGGCGAACGCAACGTCTTCACCCGTAGGCTCTATACGCTGAAGGGCCAGCAGACCTTTGACGAGATCCAGCGCAAGTACCGGGGCGATGCGGACTTCCGCAAGGCGGTCGATCAGTACTGCCGCGACTTCGAGAAGCTGCTCGCCGATGTGTCGCGTTCGGACCGTGACAACATCATGACGCAGACCTATCTCACCTCGGATACCGGCAAGGTCTATACTATGCTGGCTCATGCCAGCGGAAGGCTCCGTTGATCGAAGTAAATTCATGGGATGCGCGGAGCATCATCCGCGCACTGACCTCAGGGCTTCCGGTCACGACCGGAAGCCTTTCTTTTGCCTTAGCAAGCAAGGTAGGGGGGTGAATGACGGGAGAGCCGGTGCATCGCGGGGTGGCTGACGCCGTCGGCGCCGAACTGGTGGGACTGATCGAGGACTGCAACTCCGTTGGCAACGCCGTATTCGGTGTTCGCGACCGGCTTGCCGTCGAACATGTCACCTATCACTGCATCGCGCGGTATCCGGGCCACCTCCACGCTCCGTATATCCGCAGCACATATCCTGCCGAATGGATCGCCCGCTACGTCCTTGAAGATTATCTGAACATCGATCCGGTGGTGCTCTTCGGCTTTGAGACAGCCCGCCCCTTTTTCTGGCACCAGCTTTCGCTCACCCCACGGCAGCGTGAGCTGATGCAGGATTCGCTGACCCACGGCCTTGGCGACGCAGGTATTCCATCCCCATTGTCAGCGGACCAAGGCGCGCCCTGCTCAGCCTGAACGTGAAATGCTCTCAGTCCGACTTGGTCAGCTATGTGGAGAAGAACGCTGCGATGCTCATGCGTATTGCCAGCGCCATCGACGAAAAGGCGGCTCCGGCCTTGTTGCCCGAAACCGAAGCGTATCCGGTGCTCGCCCCACGCGAATGCGAATGCCTGCTCTGGACGGCGCGCGGCAAGGACGCCAAGGCTATCGCCGCCATATTGGTCCTGTCCGAATTCACCGTCCGAAGCTATTTGCGCTCCGCGCGGCAAAAATTGAAAAGCAGCACGCTTTCACAAGCTGTGGCCAAGGCCATAAACGCACGTCTGATCGCTCCCTGAACCTCCGCACGACCGTTAATTGTGCGTCAAGGTCCGACGCACGCAATCATGCCATCCGGCGAGCTTGCGTTCCCGCTCGTCGCTGTCCATCTGCGGCCTGAACTGCTGGTCGAGCGCCCACAGGCGGGAAAACTCCTCAGCGGAAGGCCAAACACCTGCTCTGGAGCCGGCAAGCCATGCAGCACCCAGCGCCGTCGTCTCCAGCGTCGTCGGCCGATCCACCGGGGCGTCGAGAATGTCGGCCAGCCTCTGCATGGTCCAGTCGCTCGCCACCATCCCCCCATCGACCCGCAGGATCGTTTCGTCGCCGCCGTCGGGCCAGTCCTTGCGCATCGCATCGAGCAGGTCGCGGGTCTGGAAGGCGATCGATTCCAGCGTCGCACGAGCGAACTCGGCCGGCCCCGTATTGCGCGTAAGGCCGAAGATCGCCCCGCGCGCCTCCGAATCCCAATGCGGCGCTCCGAGACCGACAAAGGCGGGAACCAGATAGACATCCTGGGTGGGATCGGCCTGATCGGCGAGCCTGCCGGAATCGGCTGCCTGATCGATGATCTTCAGCCCATCGCGCAGCCATTGCACGGCGGCCCCCGCCACGAATATCGAACCCTCCAGGGCATAAGTCGTCTCACCGTTCAGCCGGTAGGCGATGGTCGACAGCAGACGATTGGACGAGCGCACAAGCGACGTTCCGGTGTTCAGCACGGCAAAACAACCCGTGCCATAGGTGGATTTCAGCATACCGGGCTTGAAACAGGCCTGACCGATCGTCGCCGCTTGCTGATCGCCCGCCACGCCCAGGATGGGAATGGCCGCGCCGAACAAGCTTTCGTCGGTCACGCCGAATTCGTCGGCACTATCCTTCACCTCCGGCAGGAGTGCCGCCGGAATGTCCAAAATCGACAGCAACTCCTCATCCCAGCAGTTGTCGGCGATGTTGTAGAGGAGCGTTCGCGAGGCGTTGGTGGCGTCGGTCACATGCGACTTGCCGCCTGTCAGCCGCCAGATCAGGAAGGCGTCGACCGTGCCGGCGAGAAGTTCCCCCTTCTCCGCTCGCACGCGCGCGCAGTCGACATTGTCGAGGAGCCAGGCAAGTTTGGTGCCGGAGAAATAGGGGTCGAGCAGCAGGCCGGTCTTCTCGGAGAATTTCGGCTCCAGCCCCTGCTCCTTCAGCTTCTCGCATAGCGAGCTTGTCCGCCTGTCCTGCCATACGATGGCGTTATGCGCCGGCCTGCCGGTTTCCCGATCCCACAAAAGGATGGTTTCGCGCTGGTTGGTAATACCGATGGCCGCGACATCGCCGGCTGAAATGCCGGCATTTTGCAAAGCCGTCTTCACTGTAGAAACGACCGTCTTCCAGATGTCTTCGGGATCGTGCTCGACCCAGCCGGAGCGGGGAAAATGCTGCGTGAATTCTTCCTGGCCGACACCGACCGATTTCATTTCGGCGTCGAATACGATGGCGCGGCTCGATGTCGTCCCCTGATCGATCGCCAGAATGTGCCCAGCCATTTTCCCTCCCGATCATACCTGTCAAATGGGAGGAGGCGGTCAGGCCGCCTCCTCCCTCGTTATCCGGTCAAGCGCTAGTCGCTCCAGCTCTTGACGAGCTCGTCATAATTGACGGTCTTGGGCTCTTCCTTTTCATTCTCGATCTTGAGCTGCGGCGCAAGGTTGCCTGCCTCCTGAGCCTGCTTGTTCCAGTACTCCAGATCATGCTCTTCGGCCAGTTTCGGGCCGATATCGCCCTGAACTCCGGCGCGTTCGAGACGGGCAAGCACCTTTTCCTGCTCCTCGCAGAGCGAGTCCATGGCTGCCTGGGCCGTCTTGGCACCCGAGGAAGCGTCGCCGATGGCCTGCCACCAAAGCTGTGCCAGCTTTGGATAGTCGGGCACATTGGTGCCGGTCGGGGTCCACTGGACACGAGCGGGCGAACGGTAGAATTCCACCAGGCCGCCAAGTTCCGGCGCACGTTCCGTGAAGCTGTCGTGCTGGATCGAGCTTTCGCGGATGAAGGTCAGGCCGACATGGCTCTTCTTCACGTCCACGGTCTTCGAGGTCACGAACTGCGCGTAGAGCCAGGCTGCCTTGGCCCGATCGTCCGGCGTCGACTTCATCAGCGTCCAGGAACCTGCGTCCTGATAACCAAGCTTCATGCCGTCCTTCCAGTAGACACCATGCGGGCTCGGCGCCATGCGCCACTTCGGAGTACCATCCTCGTTCACCACCGGCAGTCCTTCCTTGACCATGTCCGCAGTGAAGGCGGTGTACCAGAATATCTGCTGGGCAATCGCTCCCTGCGCCGGCACCGGGCCGGATTCGGAGAAGGTCATGCCTTGGGCTTCCGGCGGAGCATAAGCGTTCAGCCACTCCAGATACTTTTCGATGGCGTAGACCGCGGCCGGGCCGTTGGTATCGCCGCCGCGTGCCACGCAAGAGCCGACGGGACGCGAATTCTCGTCAACCTTGATGCCCCACTCGTCAACCGGAACGCCGTTCGGAATGCCCCTGTCTCCATTGCCGGCCATCGACAGCCATGCATCGGTGAAGCGCCAGCCTAGTGACGGGTCCTTCTTGCCGTAATCCATATGGCCATAGACTTTCTGGCCATCGATTTCCTTACCAGTGAAGAACTCGGCAATGTCCTCATAGGCCGACCAGTTAACCGGCACGCCCAGTTCGTAGCCGTATTTCTCCTGGAATTCGGCCTTGATGGCGGGATCGTTGAACCAATCGTAGCGGAACCAGTAGAGGTTTGCGAACTGCTGGTCGGGAAGCTGGTAGAGCTTGCCGTCCGGCGCTGTGGTGAAGGACTTGCCAATGAAGTCGTCGACGTCGAGATTGGGGTTGGTGACGTCCGCGCCCTCGCCCGCCATCCAGTCGGTCAGGCTGCGCGCCTGCTGGTAGCGCCAGTGGGTGCCGATCAGATCGGAATCGTTGATATAGGCATCGTAAATGTTCTCGCCGGACTGCATCTGCGTCTGCAGCTTCTCGACAACATCGCCCTCGCCGATCAGATCGTGGGTGATCTTGATGCCGGTGATGGCTGTGAAAGCCGGTGCCAGCACCTTCGCTTCGTATTCATGCGTGGTGATCGTCTCCGACACCACCTTGATATCCATGCCCTGGAATGGCTCGGCGGCATCGACGAACCATTGCATCTCCGCTTCCTGTTCCTCGCGCGACAGCGTCGACAGGTCGCCGATCTCGGCATCGAGGAACTCCCGGGCTTCCTCCATCCCCGCCATGGCGCCGCCGCTGGTCATCAGCAGCATCAGCGCCGAGGTCGTCATTAACAAGTGCCGTTGCATAGTATCCTCCCTAGCAAATTTCGCACTCAAACGGAGAAACCGCGACGCGGTCCTCCAGCCCAATTCTCCCCCTAAACCAACCGAAAGACGCCGATGGCGTAGACGATCGACAGAGCGAGAGCCCACCACAGGTTGGGGCCGACAAGCCCCAGCCATGCGAGATGAATGAAAGCGCTACCCAATAGCGATACGAAGAGGCGGTCACCGCGCGTCGTCTCGAAGCGCAGAATGCCCACGCGCGGGTGCCCGCCCGGCGAAAAATACTCCCACACGCCCATCGAGATCAAAAGCAGCGCGATGACGATGAAGAACGTGGCGGTCGGCCAGGTCCAGGCCATCCATGACAAGCTCATCCTTGCCGCCTCCCTATACCCGGCCCAGGGCAAAGCCCTTGGCGATGTAGTTACGCACGAAATAGATCACGAGCGCACCCGGAATGATGGTCAGCACGCCCGCTGCCGCCAGCACGCCCCAGTCGAGACCGGATGCCGACACCGTGCGCGTCATGGTGGCGGCGATGGGCTTGGCCGCAGTCGTCGTCAGTGTGCGGGCCAGAAGAAGCTCCACCCACGAGAACATGAAGCAGAAGAAGGCGGCCACGCCGATGCCCGAAGCGATCAGAGGCATGAAGATCTTCACGAAAAAACGCGGGAATGAATAGCCGTCGATATAGGCTGTTTCGTCGATCTCCTTGGGCACCCCCGACATGAAGCCTTCCAGTATCCACACCGCCAGCGGCACATTGAACAGGCAATGCGCGATGGCGACCGCAATATGCGTATCGATCAGATTGAAGGCCGAATAAAGCTGGAAGAAGGGCAGCGCGAACACCGCTGGCGGTGCCATGCGGTTCGTCAGCAGCCAGAAGAACAGATGCTTGTCGCCCAGGAACCGGTAGCGCGAAAATGCATAGGCCGCGGGCAGCGCGGCGCTGACCGAGATCACCGTATTCAGCACCACATAGATGATCGAGTTGATATAGCCCGAATACCAGGACGGATCAGTGAAGATCACCATGTAGTTGCGCAGCGTCGGTTCCTGCGGCCAGAGCGAGAAGGTGCTCAGTATCTCGCCGTTGGTCTTGAAGCTCATATTGATCAGCCAGTAGATCGGCAGCATCAGAAAGACGATGTAGATCGTGGGAACCAGCCACCAGAAGCGCGACTGCGTGCCCCGCTTCAGCATGAGCTGGCCAAGTTCTTCCTGGCTCTTTGCGCTGCCGGAAGCGTTCTCACTTGTTCCGGCGGCAACGCGGTCCGCCGTCGTCGCGGTCTGGTTCTTCACCGCCATTATCGCCTCTCCGTCCCGTAATTTGTCATCACCGTGTAGAACACCCACGACATCACAAGGATGATGAGGAAGTAGATGATGGACATCGCCGCCGCCTCGCCGAGATTGAACTCGCCGATCGCCAGCTTCACCAGATCGATCGAAAGGAACGTGGTCGTGTTGCCCGGCCCGCCACCAGTCAGCACGAAGGGCTCCGTATAGATCATGAACGAGTCCATGAAGCGCAACAGGATGGCAATCAGCAGCACCCGGTGCATCTTGGGCAACTGGATGTAGCGAAACACCGCCCAGCGCGAAGCACCGTCGATCTTGGCCGCCTGGTAATAGGCGTCGGGGATCGAAACGAGCCCAGCATAGCAAAGCAGCACGACAAGACTCGTCCAGTGCCACACATCCATCAGGATAATGGTGACCCACGCATGCACCGGATTATTGACGTAGTTATAGTTGACGCCGAGCTCGGCGAGTGTATGGCCCAGCAGACCGATGTCGATCCGCCCGAAGACCTGCCAGATCGTGCCCACCACGTTGAAGGGAATGAGCAGCGGCAAGGCCATCAGCACCAGGCAGACCGGTACGCCCCAGCCCTTGCGGGGCATGTTGAGCGCGATGAATATGCCAAGCGGCACCTCGATCGCCAATATGATCGCCGAGAAGACGAGGTTGCGGCCCATCGCCGCCCAGAAGCGGTCGGAGGCCAGTATTTCCTGGAACCATTCGGTGCCCGCCCAGAAGAACACGTTGCTGCCGAAAGTGTCCTGAACCGAATAATTGACGACGGTCATCAGCGGAATGACGGCCGAAAAGGCGACCAGCACCAGCACCGGAAGCACCATGAACCAGGCCTTGTTGTTCAGCGTCTTGTTCATGCTGCGCCCTCCAGGTCCACACGCCAGGAATTGGCATAAAGGTTGAGATGCGCGGGGTCGAAAACCACATGCGGCTCCGCCGGCACCTCCGTGTCCTCATCGATCACTGCGGCTATCGTCTCACCCTCGAGCTCGGCGCGCACGATTTTCTTGCGCCCGATATCCTCCACCTTGGTGATTGAGATGGGCATGCCCTCGCGCCCGAGCTGCACGAATTCGGGGCGGATGCCGAGTTCGATGCGGTCCGAACCCAGGGCCCCCGCCCTGCCCGGCAATGTCAGCGATTGCGAACCTATGCGCACCGTGGCACCGTCGACGGATGCCGGCAGAAGGTTCATGCCGGGCGATCCGATGAAATAGCCGACAAAAGTGTGGCTCGGACGCTCGAACAGCTCTTCCGGCGTGCCGATCTGCACGATCTCGCCCTCATACATCACCACCACATTGTCGGCGAAAGTCAGCGCCTCCGTCTGGTCGTGGGTGACATAGACCATCGTGTAGCCGAAGCGCCGATGCAGCTCCTTCAGCTGCGTGCGCAGTTCCCACTTCATATGCGGATCGATAACCGTCAGCGGCTCGTCGAACAGGATGGCGTTGACGTCCGCCCGCGCCAGGCCGCGGCCCAGCGAAATCTTCTGCTTCTCGTCCGCCGTCAGCCCCTGCGCCTTGCGCCGCGCCCGCTCCTCCAGGCCGATCATGGCGATGATTTCGCGCACACGCTTGTCCACCACACCTTCGGGAACACCGCGATTGCGTAGTGGAAACGCCAGATTGTCGTAGACGGTCATCGTGTCGTAGACGACGGGGAACTGAAAGACCTGGGCAATGTTGCGCGCCTCGGTCGGCAGGCCCGTCACGTCGCGCGTGTCGAAAAGGATCTGCCCCTCACTCGGACGCAGCAGGCCGGAAATGATGTTGAGCAAGGTCGTCTTGCCGCAGCCCGATGGACCGAGAAGCGCGTAGGCGCCGCCGTCCACGAAGGTATGGTGCACCTTCTTGAGCGCGTAATCCTCGTCGCCGGCCGGATTGGCCATATAGGCGTGGCGGATATTGTCGAGATCTATACGTGCCATAATCCGCCTCCTATGCCGCCACTGGCCGCGCCGGCGCGGCGCTGCGTCCGGACGGCTCGAACACGAGAAGATGCCTGGTGTCGATATAGACCTCAACGGTGTCGTCGACGGAAAGGCGATGAACGCCTTCTTCCAGCATCACCCAACGGTTGCCCGCATAATCCAGATGAATGAAGCTCTCCGAACCGGTAATCTCCGTCACCGTCACTCTGGCGTTCAGCGCAGTATCGGCGCCTGTGCTGCTAGACAGGGAAAGATGATGCGGCTGAAAACCGATCCTATAGGGACCATCGGCAAGCCCCTCATATTCTGCCGGAACCGGCAGGCCCACCGTCGGGTCGAGCATGAAATTTCCGCGCTTTTTCTCCACTTCGATCGTGTTGAGTGGAGGGTCGGAAAAAGTTTGAGCGGTGATCAGGTCCGCCGGCTTGCGGAAACCCTCGATGGTCGGACCGAACTGCGTCACCCGGCCCTCGCTCAGGGTCGCTGTGTTGCCGCCCAAAAGCAGCGCCTCGCTGGGTTCGGTCGTGGCGTAGACGAAGATCGCGCCGGTAGCAGCGAAGATGCGCGGCAGCTCGGCGCGCAGTTCCTCGCGCAGCTTGTAGTCCAGATTGGCCAGCGGCTCGTCCAGCAGCACGAGCCTTGCATCCTTCACCATCGCCCGCGCAAGCGCCGTGCGCTGCTGCTGGCCGCCCGAAAGCTCGAGCGGCATCCGGTTGAGATAGGGTCCGAGCCGCAGCAGGTCGGCCGCCTCGCCGACCCTGCGCTTCAGCGTCTCGGCATTCGTGCCCGCCACCCGCAGAGGAGAAGCGATATTCTCAAACACGGTCATGGCCGGATAGTTGATGAATTGTTGGTAGACCATGGCAACCGAGCGGCGCTGCACCGGCACCCCGGTCACGTCCGCGCCGTCCATCCACACCGAGCCGGATGTCGGCTGATCCAACCCTGCCATCAGCCGCATAAGGCTGGTCTTGCCCGCCAGCGTCGGCCCCAGGAGGACGTTGAGCGAACCTTCCTCAAGGCGCAGCGAAACACCGCTGATATGGCGGGCGCCCGAAACGACCTTGGTGACGTTACGCAGCTCCAGCACGGCCCTGTCCTCCTCTGGCTACCTGTTCGACGGCGCGTCCGGCTGCATCCTCCGGATTGGCCCGGCGGGCGATATCTCCCATGAACGCATCGACAATGCCGGCTTCCTCCGACGACAATCGAAGCCCGCGCTTGGTGCGGCGCCACAGCACATCCTCGCCCGTGCAGGCCCATTCGCGCGCCGCGAGATGACGAAGCTCGACCTCATAGAGATCGGCGCCAAAATGGCGGCCCAAATCTTCGACCGAGGTCGCTCCGTTCAGGACATTATGCGCGACGCGGCCATAAAGCCTGACGAGCCGCCGAGCATGCTCTGCCTGGACAAACGGATAGGCGGACTGCAAGGTATCGACTTCCCGCTCGTAGCCGTCATGGCCGAAATCGCCGCCAGACAGCACTTCGCGATGCGTCCAGGCGGTGCCGCGCGCGCCGATCTTCCGACCGATCTCTGCGACGACCGATTCCGCCAACCGGCGGAAGGTCGTGATCTTGCCCCCGAAAACATGCACGATAGGCGCACCGAAGGTTTCTTCGTCGGACTTCAGAACGTAGTCTCGGGTGGCCTCCTGCGCCATCGACGCGCCATCATCGAACAGTGAGCGCACGCCAGAAAAGCTCCAGACAACGTCTTCCGGGTGGATCGGGTCGGTGAAATACTCGCTGGCGGCGGCGCAGAGATAGTCGATCTCTTCGCCGCTGATTTCCACCTTGGCCGGATCGCCCTCGAAATCCTGGTCCGTCGTGCCGATCAGCGTGAATTCTTCTTCATAGGGGATCGCGAAGATGATGCGGCCGTCCGCATTCTGGAAGAAATAGGCACGCTCACCGTCGAACTTTCTTGGAATGACGATGTGGCTGCCCTTGACCAGCCGCACATTGTGAACGTCGTTGCGGCCGAACGCGCCGGCGACCACCTCATCGACCCAAGGTCCGGCCGCGTTGATCAGCATGCGCGCCCGCACCTCCTCGCGTAACCCCGTCAACAGATCGTCGAGCGTCAGAATCCAGATTCCATCTTCGATACGCGCGCCGGATACCTTGGTTCGGGTGCGGATATCGGCGCCCCGGTCTGCCGCGTCGCGTGCGTTCAGCACGACCAGCCGGGCGTCGTTCACCCAGCAGTCGGAATATTCGAAAGCGCGCCGGTAGGAAGCTTTCAGCGGTTTTCCCGCCGCATCGCTGCGCATGTCCAGCGTGCGCGTGGCAGGCAGGAGCTTGCGGCCACCGATATGGTCGTAGAGAAAGAGGCCGAGCCTGATCAGCCAGCCGGGCCGCATGCCCTTGTGCAGCGGCAGCACGAAACGCATCGGCCAGATGATATGCGGAGCGTTGCGCCAAAGCACCTCGCGTTCCATCAGCGCTTCGCGCACCAGCCGGAACTCGTAATATTCGAGATAGCGCAAGCCGCCATGGATGAGCTTGGTGGAAGCCGAAGACGTCCCGCTCGCGAGGTCGTTCATTTCGGCCAGGCCGACCGAATAGCCGCGTCCGGCCGCATCCCGTGCCACACCGCAGCCGTTGATGCCGCCGCCGATGACGAAGACGTCGAAAACCGACTCTTGCTGGATCGGACGCTGGCCCAACCGCTCCTCCCGAATGGATCGTAAAGTCTCTCCCAAAAATGAAACTAAAACGAATGCATAACGAATGTCAAACGAATATCAGACAGCCTCAACCGTAGCGCAAGCCTCAACCAGATGCACATTCGCTTCCTCGCAAACAGCCCTGAAGCGCGAGTCGGGGCAGCGGTCGGTGATAAAGGTGTCCACCTGTGAGATATGGCCGATGCGCACAGGCGCGGCGCGGTCGAATTTGGATGAGTCGGAGACCAGCACCACATGCCGCGCATTGGCGATGATGGCTTGTGCCACCTTGACCTCGCGAAAATCGAAGTCGAACAGCGCACCGTCCTCATCGATCGCCGAAACGCCGATCACCGCGTAATCCACCTTGAACTGCCGGAAGAAATCAACGGCCACCTCGCCGACAACGCCGCCGTCTGAACCGCGGACCACACCGCCGGCGATGATGACCTCAAGCGAAGGATAGACCCGCATCCTGTTGGCAACATTGATGTTATTGGTAATGACCATCAACCCCTCATGATCAAGAAGTGCGTCGCTCACGGCCTCGGTCGTGGTGCCGATATTGATGAACAATGACGCCTTGTCGGGGATGAGCTGGGCTGCCGCGCGGCCGATGGCGCGCTTCTCATCCGCCGCCAGCTCCCGCCGCGCCTCATATTCCATGTTCTCGATGCCCGACGGCAGCAGAGCGCCGCCATGTATACGGGTCAGCAGGCGCTGGTCGCAGAGGTCGTTCAGATCCTTGCGTATCGTCTGCGGCGTCACGCTGAACAATTCGGCCAACGCATCGACCGTGACCCGGCCATGCTCCTTGGCAAGCTGCAGGATCCGTTCATGACGTGGCAGGAGAAACATCGGGGCCTCACTTTCGTTTCAGGAAATTTATAGCAGAAACGAAAGGATGCGAAAGTGCAGCCGCTGCAGCAGGCTTAACGAAACCTCAGGCGCTGAAATCGGGCAGGCTGCGGAATGCCTCTTTCAGGGCGCTCGACCAGCCATCGGAGATGGCCCTGAAATAGGGATCGTCGATCTCAATGCGTCTTTCGAACGACACCTGATAGGTATCGCGCTCGTAGAACATGAGATCGAGCGGCATTCCCACGGAAAGGTTCGACTTCAGCGTCGAATCGAAAGAGACCAGCAAGAGCTTGACGGTTTCCTCGAAACTCATCTTCGGATCGTGCGCGCGCACGAGAATGGGCTTGCCGTATTTGGTCTCGCCAACCTGGAAGAAGGGGGTGTCGTCGCCGGCCTCGATGAAATTACCTTCCGGATAAATCAAGAACAGCCGCGGCTCCATCCCCTTGATCTGCCCGCCGAGGATGAACGATGCGCCGAAAGCGTCGGCATTCTGGCCCACCGGCGCCGTCTGGCGAATGACTTCCTTGACGGTGTCACCCACCAGCTTGGCCGCCTGATAGAGCGAAGGCACCTCTAGCATGGTGGCGGAACGCTCTTCAGGCGCCTTGGTCCGCTCGTCGAGCAGGCTCACCACCGCCTGTGTTGTCGCCAGGTTCCCCGCCGACAGAAGCACCAGAACCCGCTCGCCGGGCTTGGTCCAGCAATGCATCTTCTTGAACGTGGAGACGTTGTCGACGCCGGCATTCGTCCGCGTATCGGACATGAAGACCAGCCCACGATCGATCTTGAGCCCGACGCAATAAGTCATGCCGGTGCGAATCCTCTAAAATAGCTGAGCGAATTACTGCTCGACCGTGATGTGGACTGCAAGCTGTTCCTGCGCCTGTCCCAGCCGAATGCCCATTACAGGCATGGCGTCACGGTAGTCCCGTCCCGTCGCGATGCGCACATAACGCTCGTCCGGGGAAATGCCGTTGGAGCAATCGAAGCCGACCCAGCCGATCTCCGCCACATGGGCCTCCGCCCAGGCGTGGCTCGCCGTCTGCTCGTCGACACCGTCCATGCGCAGATAGCCGCTCACATAGCGGGCCGGGTAGCCCAGCTTGCGCGCCGCGCCCAGGAAGATGTGCGAATGGTCCTGGCAAACGCCCCGGCCGGCGCAAAGCGCCTCCTCGCCCGTGGTGGTCGCTTCCGTCGTCCCCGTCTCATAGGCGACGCGCCCGCGTATGAGCAGCATCAGCTGATGAAGCCGGTCGAGGTCGGAGCCCTCCCCGATCTCCGCCACCAGCGCCGTGATCTTCTCGCCGGCAGCGCTCAGCGCCGTATCGCGCTCGAAGAGCCACAGGGGCGCGAGCCCCGCATGCCGGCCCGAAACGCCGGCGGTGTCGACCGTTTCGACCGTGCCCGAGGCCGTGACGGTGATCGTCTGCGGCGCGCCTTCGATGCTCAGAAGCCGCGTGTCGTTGCCATAGCAGTCGTCGTAGCGCACCTCTTCACGCGCACCCTCGATTGCCAGCGACCATTCCACGACTTTCTGGACAACATCGCTCTTGGGAAACACCCGCAGCCGCTGCAAGGCGTAGGAAAGCGGCGCGTCGTAAGCGTATTCGGTGCAGTGGGAAATTTTTAGACGCATGGATCTCACTCATAAAAGCGATAATCCGCCGCGATCTGGTTGCCCAGCTCGGCGTTATCGCGAATGAACTCGCTCAGGAATTCGTGCAGCCCCTCGTCGAATATATCTCCGACTGTGGCCGTTTTGAGCTTGGAGAGCTTCGCGCCCGCCCGATCCAGCGACTTATGCCGGGTTCCGTACTCCTCGGTAAGAAACTCAAGGGAATCGCAGATGCCGCGATAGCAGAAGGCGAGCGAGCGCGGCATGCGTCGATTGAGGATCAGGTAGTGGGCGATGTTGCCCGGCTGATAATCCCCTTCATAGTTCCAGCGGTACGAACGATGCGCCGAGACCGACCGCAGGATCAGCTGCCACTGATGATTGTCGAGCGATGATCCCACCCACGTCGCCGACGGAAGCAATATGTAATATTTGACGTCGAGAATGCGCGCCGTGTTGTCGGCCCGCTCCATGAGCGTTCCGATCTGCGCGAAGTCGAAGATCTCGTTGCGCAGCATGGTGCCCTGGAAAGCCCCCCGGATCAGCGCCGTCTCGCGCTTGATCGCGTCGAGGACGCTCGGCATGTCGCGCTCGTCGATGGGCCGCGTCAGCATCCGCCGCAGCGCCATCCAGGCCTCGTTGATGCTTTCCCATACCTCCCGCGTGAGCGATGTCCGGACCATGCGCGCGTTCATCCGCGCCGTCTCCATGGAGGCCATCACGCTGGATGAGTTGGACAGGTCGCGCAGAAGAAAATCCGAGACGCTGCGCGCATCATATTCGTCGTAGCACTGTTCGAAGGCATCGCGCACGCCGGCGCTGGTCATGACCGAGGCCCATTCGTCGGCGGGGGAGCTCGTCTGGGTCAGGGCGAGCCGCTGCCCCGTATCGACAAGCCGGGCCATATTCTCGGCCCTCTCGATATACCGGCTCATCCAGTAAAGCCCGTTCGCCGCCCGCCCCAGAAGCATCAGCAGCGTCCCCGGCATCGTGCGGCCATCAATTGCTGCGGGTCAGTCATCGAGAACCCATGTGTCTTTCGTCCCGCCCCCTTGAGATGAATTGACCACCAGCGATCCCTCCTTCAACGCCACCCGCGTCAGCCCGCCGGGCACGATGCGGATACGGTCCGACACCAGCACGAAGGGCCGCAGATCGACATGCCGCGGCGCCAGCCCGCCATCGGTCAGGATCGGGCAGGTCGAAAGGGAAAGGGTCGGTTGCGCGATGTAGTTGGCGGGCCTGGCCTTCAGCTTCTGCGCAAAAGCCTCCCTCTCCTTCTTCGAGGCGGCAGGCCCCACCAGCATGCCGTAGCCGCCCGACCCGTGAACCTCCTTGACCACCAGCTCCTCCAGATGCTCCAGCACATAGGCAAGGCTGTCCGCTTCCGCGCAGCGCCAGGTCGGCACATTCTGAAGGATGGCCTTGCGGCCCGTATAGAACTCCACGATCTCGGGCATGTAGGAATAGATCGCCTTGTCGTCGGCGATACCGGTGCCGGGCGCGTTGGCAATGGCAATGTTGCCGGCCCGGTAGACATCCATGATGCCGGGCACGCCCAGCGCCGAATCTGGCCGGAACGTCAGCGGATCGAGAAAATCGTCGTCAACCCGGCGATAGAGCACATCGATGGGCTTGTAGCCCTGGGTCGTGCGCATCGCCACGCGCCCGTCGATGACCCTGAGGTCCTGTCCCTCCACCAGTTCCACGCCCATCTGGTCGGCAAGGAAGGCGTGCTCGAAATAGGCAGAATTGAAGCTGCCGGGCGTGAGCACGGCGATGGTCGGCTTGCCCTCGCAGCCCTTCGGCCGAACCGCCCCCAGGGACTCGCGCAGCAACTGCGGGTAGTTCTCCACCGGCAGGACCTTGATCTTCTGAAACAGCTCCGGAAAGAGCTGCATCATCGTCTCCCGGTTCTCCAGCATGTAGGAGACGCCCGAGGGCGTGCGCGCATTGTCCTCGAGCACGAAGAACTCGTTCTCTTCGGTGCGCACGATATCGACGCCGATAATGTGGGTATAGACGCCGCCCGGCGGCCGTACGCCGATCATTTCCGGCAGGAAGGCCTCGTTTCCGGCGATGATCTCCTTGGGGATGCGGCCGGCGCGCAATATCTCCTGGCGGTGATAGATATCGTCAAGGAAGGCGTTCAACGCCTGAACCCGCTGCTCTATCCCCTGCACCAGGCGGCGCCACTCCTTGCCGGAGATGATGCGCGGAACGATGTCGAAGGGAATGAGCCGCTCGGCCGCTTCGGTGTCGCCATAGACCGCGAAGGTGATGCCGGTGCGCCGGAAAACCCGCTCCGCATCCAACGATTTCTCGTTGAGACGACCCGCATCCTGCTGGTTGAACCAGTCCTCGTACGCTTCGTATGGCTGTCTCGCCCGGGCCCCCAGGCGCATCTCGTCGAACGCGGTCAAGAAATGCTCCTTCTAGAAGGGCATTTCAGCGTCCTTGCCAGGCAAAAGCAAGCAATTTCTAAGGCTTGCCGTCTTCTGCCCAATCCGTGGGCAGCATGGACGCCGCACAGGCAGCGCCAGCCCGGACTTGCCGCAGCGACGGGCAGACTCACAGGGCCGGTACGTCGCCCCGCATCCATTCCTCGCGAATCTCCCCTGCCCGTTCGGCGAACCGGCCCGCTTCGATCGCCGCACGGATGTCGGCCATCAGGCCCTGGTAGTAGGCCAGATTGTTCCAGGTGAGCAGCATGCCGCCCAGCGCCTCCCCGGACTTCACCAGATGATGCAGATAGGCGCGCGAATAGTCCCGCGTCGCCGGGCAATCGCTCTCCTCGTCCAGCGGGCGCGGATCTTCCGCATGGCGCGCATTCTTGAGGTTAATCTTGCCGCGGCGGGTGAAGGCAAGCCCGTGGCGGCCTGCGCGGGTGGGCATCACGCAATCGAACATGTCGACGCCCCGCTCGACCGACCGCAGGATATCGTCCGGCGTTCCGACCCCCATCAGATAGCGCGGCTTGTCGGACGGAAGCGCCGGGCATGTGGCCGCCAGCACCTCCAGCATCACCCCCTGCGGCTCGCCCACCGCCAGCCCGCCGACGGCATAGCCCTTCAGGTCCATCGCAGCCAGGGCCGATGCGGAACGCTCGCGCAGCTTCAGGTCGTCGCCGCCCTGGACAATGCCGAACATGGCCTTTCCAGGCTGGTCGCCGAAGGCCGTCTTGCACCGCTCCGCCCAGCGCAGCGAAAGCTCCATCGCCCGCGCGATCTCCTTTTCGTCCGCCGGCAGCGCCACGCACTCGTCGAGCTGCATCTGTATGTCGGAGTCCAGAAGGCCCTGGATTTCGATGGAACGTTCCGGCGACATGTCGAACACCTGCCCATCGACATGCGAGCGGAACGTGACGCCCTTTTCGGTGATCTTGCGCAGCGCCGACAGCGACATCACCTGAAAGCCGCCCGAATCCGTCAGGATCGGATAGGGCCAACGCGCGAACTCGTGCAGCCCGCCGAGCCGCGCCACGCGCTCAGCGCCCGGCCGCAGCATCAGATGGTAGGTGTTGCCCAGGATGATGTCGCTGCCCAGCGCCCGCACCTGGTCGAGATACATCGCCTTGACCGTGCCGCCGGTGCCGACCGGCATGAAGGCCGGCGTGCGGATGGCCCCGCGCGGCGTGGAAATTTCGCCGCGCCGGGCTTCTCCGTCCCGCGCCAGAAGATGAAAAGAGAATGCGTCGGTCACGGCTCTGCCCTGAACAGGAGGCTGCCATCGCCATAGGAATAGAAGCGGTAGCCGCTTGCGATGGCATGCGCATAGGCCCGTTTCATGCGCTCGAGCCCGCTGAACGCGGAAACGAGCATGAAAAGGGTCGAGCGCGGAAGGTGAAAATTGGTCATCAGAATGTCGGCCGTGCGGAACCGGTATCCGGGCGTGATGAAGATGTCGGTCGCCCCCGACCACGGTTTGAGCAGCCCATCCTCGCCGACCGCGCTTTCCATGAGCCGCAGCGAGGTCGTGCCCACGGAAACGATGCGCCCGCCCCGCGCCTTGACGGCGTTCAGCGCTGCGGCCGTGCCTTCGCTCACCACGCCGATCTCGGCATGCATGCGGTGGTCTTCCGTCTCCTCGGCCTTGACCGGCAGGAATGTCCCCGCCCCCACATGCAGCGTCACGAAGTGCATCTCGATGCCCGCCGCCTTCAGCGCCTCCAGCAGTTCCGGCGTGAAGTGCAGGCCGGCGGTGGGCGCTGCGACCGCGCCTTCCTCGCGCGCGTAGACGGTCTGGTAGTCCTGCTGGTCGCGCTCGTCTTCGGGCCGCTTGGCGGCAATATAGGGCGGCAACGGCATGTGGCCGGCCGCCATGATCGCCTCGTCGAGAGCCGGCCCCGACAGCTCGAAGACAAGCAGCGCCTCGCCGCCCTCGCCCTTTTCCGCGACGGTGGCGTCGAGTGCGCCTAGAAAACAGGCTTCGCCGTCATGGCCGAACCGGATGCGCTCGCCCACCGCCACGCGCTTTGCCGGTTTGAGGAACGCCTGCCACCGATCTGGCCCGGCCCGCATATGCAGCGTCGCCTCGATCCGCGCCGCGCCCTCGCCGCGCCGGCGTAGACCGGCAAGGCGCGCCGGGATCACCTTCGTGTCGTTGAAGACGAGCGCATCGCCCGGCCTCAGCAGCGAAGGCAGGTCGCGCACGATCCGGTCTTCCAGCCGTTCACCATCGACCACCAGCAGGCGCGCGGAATCGCGCGGGCTGGCCGGCCGCAGCGCGATCCGGTCTTCGGGCAGATCGAAATCGAATTGATCAACACGCATATTGGCAGCTCAGGAACGAAACGGCACCTTGGCCGTCATGCCGGCCAAGGGTAGCGGGAGCCGGGCCGATTGATAAGCGCGGCCGGCCCTCACAGAAGGCGGGGCCGGTGCTGAAATGGCCAGGACCGGCCGCGCTCCACGATGATCCTTCAACCGGTCCCGGTTAGGCTCTCGGGCCTCCGGAATGAGGACGTTGGATCCCTCAGGCCACGTCCGCCGCGACCCGCATCGAAACGATGGAATCGGGGTTCTGGACCGGCTCGCCGCGCTTGATCTGGTCGATATTGTCCATGCCCTCGATCACCTGGCCCCAGGCCGAATACTGGCGGTCGAGCCAGGGGGCGCGGTCGAAGCAGATGAAAAACTGCGAATTCGCCGAGTTCGGGTTCTGCGACCGCGCCATGGAGCAGGTGCCACGCTGATGCTGCGTGTTGGAGAACTCGGCCTTCAGGTCCGGCTTGTCCGAGCCCCCCGTGCCGGTGCCCGTCGGATCGCCTGTCTGTGCCATGAAGCCATCGATCACCCGGTGGAAGACGATGCCGTCGTAGAAACCGTCGCGCGACAGTTCCTTGATGCGGGCCACATGGCCCGGCGCGACATCCGGCAGAAGCTGGATGACCACCTTCCCCTTCGTCGTTTCCATGATGATGGTGTTTTCCGGATCCTTGATCTCGGCCATGACGCGTCCTTTCTGATTGGTCTTATTAGTCAGCGGCGATTTTTGCGCTGACGATGCGGTCCGGGTTGTCGACCGAGCCGTTATTGGCCTGATCGCCCTTCTTGATGTTGTCGACAAATTCCATGCCGCTTTCCACCTGCCCGACGACCGTGTACTGGCCGTTGAGGAACGGGCCTTCGGCGAACATGATGAAGAACTGGGAATTGGCCGAATTGGGATCCTGAGCCCGCGCCATGCCCACCGTGCCGCGCTCGAACGGCACGTCGGAGAACTCGGCGGGCACATTGGGCAGGTCGGAGCTGCCGGTGCCGGCGCGGGCGGCCACAAAGCCCTCTTCCATGTCGCCGAACTGGACGTCGCCGGTCTGCGCCATGAAGCCATCGATCACCCGGTGAAAGGCGACATTGTCATATTCGCCGGCACGCGCGAGCTTCTTGATCTGCTCGACATGCTTGGGCGCAAGGTCGGGCCGCAGCGCGATCTGCACCTCGCCGTCCTTCAGTTCCAGGATGAGCGTGTTTTCCGGCTCGGCCGCCCCTGCGGCGTAAGCCGAGGCGAACAGCCCCGCCGCGACACACAACGGCGCAATGAATTTCGTGAACTGCATTGAAGATCTCCCGAATGCTTTCGATCAGCCGGCGAATTTGGCTTTGAGCGCCCCGGCAACGACGGCCGGCACGAATGGCGTTATATCGCCGCCCATGGACGCGATCTGGCGCACAAGTGTGGCCGTAATGGTGCGGACCGACGGGCTTGCCGGCAAAAAAACGGTCTGCAGGTCCGGCGCCATGGTCTCGTTCATGCCCGCCATCTGCATCTCGTAGTCAAGGTCTGTGCCGTCGCGCAGGCCCCGAATCATGATCGAGGCACCATGGGTGCGGGCGGCATCGACGACGAGGTTGTCGAAGGCCGCCACCTTGATGCGGTCGGCATCCGCGCCGAGCTCGTCCACCGCCGATCGTTCGATCAGCATGACCCTTTCATCATAGTCGAAAAGCGGCTTCTTGCCGGGATGAAGCCCGATGCCGATAACAATCGTATCGGCAATCGTCATCGCCCCCTTGAGCACGTCCAGATGGCCGTTTGTCAGGGGATCGAAGGAGCCGGCGTAAAAAGCGGTGCGCGTGATCATGCCAGCGCTTTTACTTGGCCGCGCCGCTCAACGCAATTCGCAACACGCTACCGGCGCGCAAAGGCGAGCCAGAGCCCGCCACCTATGAGAAACGTCCCGGAAATGCGCTCGGCCAGCCGCACGCGCGCCCGCGTAAGCCTGGCCCCGGCGCCGCCGGCGGCGAAGGCGTAGAGCGAATCGAACACCGTTGCCACCGCCATGAATATCGCCGTCTGCGCAACGGCGCCGCCCGCCGGGTCGATGAATTGCGGAATGAAGGCACCGAAGAACAGCAAGGCCTTGGGATTGGACCATATGACGACAAAACCCTGCAGGACGAAGGAGTTGCCCGCCGCAGGCGTGCTTTCGCCCGTGCCGAGTGAGCCGTCGGAGCGCCACATGCGAATACCCAGCCACACCAGATAGGCCGCACCGAGAAGCCGAAGCACGTCGAAAACGCTGGCCATGGCGCTGACAACTGCCGAAAGCCCACAGGCAAGGACGCCGATCATCAAGGCAAGACCAAGCTGCGTGCCGGCTACATTCAAAATCCCGGCGCGCGCGCCGTGGCGCATAGAATTGGCGACGATCACCGTGACCGAGGGGCCCGGCACGACGACGATCAGGATGCAGGCGGCAATATAGGAAAACAGTGCAGCGGTTTCCGGCATTAGTCGATCTCCCCACTCGGTCGGAGACACGAAGCCACAACTGCGCAAGCCATGCAAGCGCTCCGCGCAGTGCCCGCACTCGGCCACGGTAAGCGTCCCTCTCCTGCCGATGAACGCTACATGAACGGCTCATTCAGCATTGGTTTGAACCAAACCTGTCATCAACCGCACCAAGGCATGATGAAACAAAAGGCGGTTTGGGCCGTTATCGATCCAAGGAGACACGACCATGATGATCTTTACGCTGGCAGCCGCAATGACCTTGGCCATGCTGATTGCTACCGCTTTCGGACTTCATCAGGAAGCACAGCGTGTGAGGCTCAAGAACCGTATCGCCGACAAGCGCTATCCCTACCGCAGATAGGAAAAAGGCGCTGTCCTGCAGCGCCTTTCCTTTCCGGCTCAAGTCTGTCCGGACGGCGTATCGTCCGCTGACAAGCCGGGTGCTTCCGGCGCAATAATGCCCTCGGCTTGAGCCACTTCTTCTTCCTCGCCCTGCGGTTCGGATATCCGCTCGACCGAAACCACCCTCTCCCCCTTGGCGGTATTGAAGATCGTCACGCCCTTGGTGGCGCGGCTGGCGATGCGAATGCCGTTCACCGGCACGCGGATCACCTGCCCGGCATTCGAAACCAGCATGATCTGGTCCTCCTTGGCCACGGGGAATGCCGCGATCAACTGGCCGATCTCATCTTTCTTGGAGACGTCCGTTGCGCGAATTCCCTTGCCGCCGCGCCCGATAACACGGAAGTCGTAGGAGGAGGAGCGCTTCCCGTAGCCGAACTCGCTGACGGTCAGCACGAATTGCTCGTGCGCCTTCAATTCCTCATAGCGCTCAGGCGACAGGTCGGTTTCCTCGCCGACATCCTCGTTGGTCAGCGAAACTTCCTCGTCTTCGCCCGTGGCAAGCCGGCGTTCGGCGGCGGCCTGCTTGAGATAGGCCGCGCGCTCGGCCGGTGTCGCCTCCACGTGCTCCAGGATCGCCATCGAGATGACGGTATCGCCATTGGCGAGATTGATGCCGCGCACGCCGATCGAGTTGCGGCCCGCGAATACACGTACATCGCTGACGGGGAAGCGGATGCACTGGCCGGAGGCGGCCGTCAGAAGCACGTCGTCGCCTTCCGTACAGGTGAAGACGCCGAGGATCTCGTCGGCTTCGTCCTCCAGCTTCATGGCGATCTTGCCGTTGCGGTTGACCTGAACGAAGTCCGAAAGCTTGTTGCGCCGCACCGTTCCGCGCGTGGTGGCGAACATGACGTCCAGATCGCCCCAGCTTTCCTCGTCCTCCGGCAGCGGCATGATCGAGGTAATGCGCTCGCCGTCCTGCAGCGGCAGCATGTTGCGCAGGAACTTGCCCACCGATTGCGGCGAACCGACCGGCAGCCGCCAGACCTTTTCCTTGTACACGATGCCGCGCGAGGAGAAGAACAGGATCGGCGTGTGGGTGCTGGCCACGAACAGCCGCGTGACGAAATCCTCGTCCTTGGTCGACATGCCGGAGCGGCCCTTGCCGCCGCGCGCCTGCGCCCGGTAGATCGAAAGCGGCACCCGCTTGATATAGCCCTTGTGGGTGACGGTGACGACCATGTCCTCGCGCTGGATCAGATCCTCGTCATCCATGTCCGGACCGCCCTCGACGATCTCGGTGCGGCGCGGCGTGCCGAACTCGTCGCGAACAGCGACAAGCTCGTCCTTGATGATCTGCTGGATGCGCGCCCGCGAGGACAGGATGTCGAGGAAATCGCTGATCTCGGCGCCGATCTTGTTCAACTCGTCGGCAATTTCGTCGCGGCCCAGCGCCGTCAGCCTTTGCAGGCGCAGATCGAGGATGGCGCGGGCCTGTTCTTCGGAAAGATTGTACGTCCCGTCGTCATTAACCTTGTGGCGCGGGTCGTCGATCAAAAGGATCAACGCCTCGACCTCATGGGCCGGCCAGCGCCGCGTCATAAGCTGTTCGCGCGCGGTCTGCGGATCGGGCGCCTGCCGGATCAGCTTGATCACCTCGTCGATATTGGCGACAGCGATGGCAAGGCCCACCAATACATGGGCCCGCTCGCGCACCTTGCGCAGCAGGTACTTCGTGCGCCGGCTGACCACGACCTCTCGGAAATGGACGAAGGCCTTCAACATATCGGCCAGTGTCAGCAACTCGGGCTTGCCGCCATTCAGCGCCACCATGTTGCAGCCGAACGAGGTCTGCAGCGGCGTGTAGCGGTAGAGCTGGTTCAGCACTACATCCGCCATGGCATCGCGCTTGAGCTCGATCACCACCCGATAGCCCTGGCGGTCGCTTTCGTCGCGGATATCGGAAATGCCCTCGATCCGCTTGTCGCGCACCAGTTCGGCCATCTTCTCGATCATCGAGGCCTTGTTGACCTGGTAGGGCACCTCGGTGATGACGATCGCCTCGCGCTCTCCGCGCACATTCTCGACATTGACCTTGCCGCGCATCATCACGGAGCCGCGCCCCGTCTCATAGGCGCTGCGGATGCCTGAGCGGCCGAGGATGATGCCGCCGGTCGGGAAATCCGGCCCCGGTATCATTTCCATGAGTTGCTGCAGGGAGATGGCGGGATTGTCGATCAGCGCGACGCAGGCGTCGATCACTTCGGACAGGTTGTGCGGCGGGATGTTGGTGGCCATGCCGACAGCGATGCCGCCGGAGCCATTGACCAGCAGATTGGGAAAGCGCGCCGGCAGAACCTTGGGCTCCCGCCCGGAGCCGTCATAAGTATCCTGGAAATCGACCGTTTCCTTGTCGATATCCTCGAGAAGCTCGTGCGCCACCTTCGACAGCCGCGACTCGGTGTACCGCATGGCCGCCGGCGGATCGCCGTCGATCGAGCCGAAATTGCCCTGCCCGTCAATCAGCGGCACGCGCATCGACCAATCCTGGTCCATGCGCACCAGCGCGTCATAGATCGAGGCGTCGCCATGGGGATGGTACTTACCCATGACGTCGGCGACGGGACGCGCCGACTTCACATATTTACGGTTCCAATGATAACCGCTCTCGTGGGAGGCATAGAGAATGCGGCGATGCACGGGTTTCAACCCGTCGCGCACGTCCGGCAGCGCCCGGCTCACGATCACGCTCATAGCGTAATCGAGATAGGAACGCTGCATTTCCTCAATGATCGAGATCGGCTCGATGTCGTCGGGCCCGATCGGCCCGCTCGGCGTCGTCTGGTCAGTCAAGATGGGTCACATTCAGCTAACAGAATCACTTTATCCTTATATAGGAACAGGGGCCGTGACTCCAATCGTCCGGACCATTATTCACGAGGAATTTCAGAAGCTTTTTCAAATAGATAGTATTACAAGAGGATTCTCCACAGAGGCGCTTCGTCGCATCGGACCATTTTGCGCCTGACGATTGCCCGTTTCGGCCTCCGGGAGATCGGGAATCTTCGTCTGTTGTGCCAGCGCGCCGCATGTTCTCCTGGACTTTCAAAGTCGCTCCGTCCTCTTGTTTTTCCGTATTTGTGTCAACGCCAGACGTGCCGCCTGATCGTAAAATGCTATAGCAATGGCTGGCAGAAGGAGATGCCGATGCCGGCTTTCGATACATTGCTCAATGCCTTCGTGACACTGCTCGTTACCGTCGATCCGCCCGGCCTAGCCCCGCTTTTCCTGGCGCTGACCGCGGGCATGAACCGTTCCGAGCGCAATCAGGTCGCCATCCGCGCCAGCCTTATCGGCCTGTCGATCCTGCTGGTATTCGCTCTTGCCGGTGGTGCGATCCTGAAGGTCTTCGGCATCACGCTTCCAGCATTCCGCGTTGCCGGCGGTCTGCTCCTGTTCTGGATCGCTTTCGAGATGATTTTCGAGCGCCGGCAGGAGCGCCACGAAAAGAGCGCCGAGCGCGCCGTCACACGCGACATGATCCGCAACATCGCGGCCTTCCCGCTCGCCATTCCGCTCATTGCCGGCCCCGGTGCGATATCGGCTTCTGTGCTCCTGTCGGGAAGTTTCGCCGGACCGGCGGACCGCGCCGCCCTTGCCCTGATCATCGCCTCGGTGATCGCGTTGACCTATATCGTCTTCGTACTGGCCGAGCGCATCGACGGCTTTCTCGGCGAGACCGGCCGGTCGATCCTGACACGGCTCCTAGGCGTGATGCTCGCAGCGCTCGCCGTCCAGTTCGTCTCCGATGGCGTCAAACACCTTTTCGGCATTGCCGCGTAGAGCCCATAATGGACTGGAGCGCCGTGCACCCATCAGGACGCACGGCGTTCCATCTCTTCGTCTTTCCGTATTTGTGCGGACGCCGGATGATTCCACCTGGCTACAAGATGCTATGGCGTTGGGACCGAGGCCTTATCCGCCTGGAAGGAGCACCGACATCTCCTTGCCGCCATAGCCATGCACGGAATCTCGCGCACGGATCGTCACTTCGCGGATTTGAGCAGGCAAGGAGACACCGGAAAGGCTGCGTGTGAATGGCTGCTCGTCCACATGGGGATGGGCCAGCACGCGCGTCGCCAGCACTTCGTCTTCGCCGCTCAACACTTCCCACTGGTCGACGTAGTGATCCCAACCGGCGTCTTCATGGGAAACGGTGACATCGAACCGGAAGGAACCGGGCGCGCCGTCGGGTTTCACGACGACGGCCACCACATCGGCTTCGCCCGCCATTGCCAGCGCACCCGTCGAAAGGAGCAGCGCCCCCAGGACAAGACAGTATATGGATCGGTGCCCCATGAAGATCAGAACGGAATTTCATCGTCCAAGTCACGTGAAAAGCCACCGCCGGCATTCTCTGTCGGGCTGGACTGGCCGAAATCGGAGCCGCGTCCGCCGCCCTGGTTGACCTGCTGGCCGCCGTAGCTGCCCTGGCTTTCACCGCCCTGGCTGCGCGTATCCAGCATCTGCAATTCACCACGGAACTTCTGCAGCACGACCTCCGTCGTGTAGCGGTCCTGCCCCTGCTGGTCGGTCCATTTGCGGGTCTGCAGCTGGCCTTCGATATAAACCTTCGCGCCCTTCTTCAGGTACTGCTCGGCCACCTTGGCGAGATTGTCGTTGAAGATGACGACATTGTGCCACTCAGTGCGCTCGCGGCGCTCTCCCGACTGGCGGTCGCGCCATGTCTCGGACGTGGCGATACGCAGGTTGACCACCGGATCGCCCGAATTCAGCCGGCGAATCTCTGGATCCGCGCCCAGATTCCCGACCAGAATTACCTTGTTCACACTGCCCGCCATGGGATCACTCCACTCGTCCGAAATTGAAAATGCACATCACCGGTTGCCAGCGCCGACTTCCGGCCGCCGAACAATTCTTGGTCTCGCTCACAATAGCCCATGGCGCTGCTCGGCGCGCCACCCCACCTCACACGGCCCGTCATCGTCCACAACTCATTTGTTCTTGATATGTTCTATAGCACCCAGCCCCTTCACGCAACCCACCGGGCATTTTCGCCAAAGCCACGCCGTTCAGCACTGCCTCTGTTGGGATAATCCGTGAAAGAGCGCGTATCGCAACGCTGGAAACACTGCTGTGCAGCATCAGGCCCTGCCGCCGCTTGTTCCGGGCGCGCAGGGCCTCGTTCGGTCTTTGCCCATGCCGGGAGTATGTTACCGACATTAATCCGGCACCCGAAGGTCCGGTTGTTCAGGTTTAATTTTCGTGTGGCAGCCGCTCGCTCGGACGACATCGGCAACAACTCTAGAGGAATTACCGATCCCGGCTGATTTTCGTCAACCGGGCACCTTCGCCGTCACATGGCCAAGGCTTCCGGCTTGCAGCCGTGGCCCCAGCTAGAACCTGGAGCCAGTGGAACAGTCAGGTGGATTCATGCCTTCCTCCTGGTTTCCTTGCGCGTTGCACCGCAGAGACATAACGCGATCCGATGGGATTCTACGCGTTTCTCTTGATGCGCAATATCAATGTGCGCAGCCTTGGTCGAACCGTCAAGACACGTGCCTGCGTATTCATCAAATGTGATCGAAACGGCACTATCGGGCAGCGAATTGTCAGGAGATCGTTCGGCCTTTGTTCTTTTTGCTTGCAGGCGCGGCTCAATAGCATAAAACGGACCTTGCGCGGATGCGGCTGCGCCATCGACATTGTCGCGCAGTTTCCTACATGAAGCCGAGCCGGCCCGCGCCGGAATTGGCCAAAGCAAGACAAGGTGGCGACGGGCATGCCCGATCACAAGTACATATCCATTCGCGGCGCCCGCGAACACAATCTCAAGAACGTCGATCTCGACCTCCCCCGCGAGAAGCTGATCGTCATGACCGGCCTGTCGGGTTCAGGCAAATCCTCGCTCGCCTTCGACACTATCTATGCCGAGGGCCAGCGCCGCTATGTCGAAAGCCTGTCGGCCTATGCCCGGCAGTTCCTGGAGATGATGCAGAAGCCGGATGTCGACCAGATCGACGGGCTCTCGCCCGCGATCTCCATTGAGCAGAAGACCACGTCGAAGAATCCCCGCTCCACAGTCGGCACGGTTACGGAAATCTACGACTATATGCGCCTGCTGTTCGCGCGCGTCGGCGTGCCGTACTCGCCGGCGACGGGACTTCCGATCGAGAGCCAGACGATCAGCCAGATGGTCGATCGCGTGCTGGCGCTGGACGAAGGCACGCGCCTCTACATCCTGTCGCCCATCGTGCGCGGGCGTAAGGGCGAGTACCGCAAGGAACTGGCCGAACTGCAGAAAAAGGGCTTCCAGCGCGTCAAGATCGACGGCGCCTTCTACGAGATCGGCGACGCTCCCGCCCTCGACAAGAAATACAAGCACGACATCGATGTGGTCGTCGACCGCATCGTTGTGCGCCCGGACATGGCCACGCGCCTGGCCGATTCGCTGGAGACCTGCCTGGCGCTCTCGGAGGGCCTGGCCGTCGCCGAATTTGCGGACAAGCCCCTTCCCGAAGATGAAACTGCGGAAGGTGGATCTGCCAACAAGTCGAAGAACGAAACGCATGAGCGCATGCTGTTTTCGGAAAAATTCGCCTGCCCCGTGTCGGGCTTCACAATTTCCGAAATCGAGCCCCGGCTTTTCTCCTTCAACAACCCGGCCGGCGCCTGCCCCGCCTGCGACGGCCTGGGCAGCCAGCGCGCCATCGATCCCGATCTGGTCGTGCCGGACGAGAACATTGTCCTGCGCGAGGGGGCGATCGCGCCTTGGGCGAAATCGACCTCGCCTTATTATCTGCAGACGCTGGAGGCCCTCGGCCGCGAATACGGCTTCAAGGTCGGCCAGCGCTGGAGGGACCTCGGCCAGGAGGCGCGGGACGCGATCCTGCACGGCACCGGCACGAGGAAGATCGATTTCGACTATGACGACGGGCTGCGCAGCTACCGCACGACCAAGCCTTTCGAAGGCGTGGTGACGAACCTGCAGCGCCGCTGGAAGGAGACCGAATCGGCTTGGATGCGCGAGGAGATCGAGCGCTACATGTCGGCACATCCCTGCCCCGCCTGCGGCGGCCACCGGCTGAAGCCGGAAGCGCTGGCGGTCAAGGTCGGCGGCCGGCATATCGGTGAAGTCACCGCCATGTCGATCAGGGCCGCCAATAGCTGGTTCGAAACGCTCCCGCAGAGCCTCAACGACAAGCACAACGAAATCGCCGCGCGCATTCTCAAGGAGATCCGCGAGCGCCTGCGCTTCCTCAACGATGTGGGCCTCGACTATCTGACGCTGTCGCGCAATTCCGGCACGCTGTCGGGCGGCGAGAGCCAGCGCATCCGCCTCGCCTCGCAGATCGGCTCCGGCCTCACCGGCGTGCTTTACGTGCTGGACGAGCCGTCCATCGGCCTGCACCAGCGCGACAACGACCGGCTTCTGGCGACGCTGCGCCACTTGCGCGACCTGGGCAATACAGTGATCGTCGTCGAGCACGACGAGGATGCCATCCTGACGGCCGACTATGTGGTCGATATGGGCCCCGCCGCCGGCGTTCATGGCGGCAGGATCATCGCCGAGGGCACGCCGGGCGACATCATGGCCAATCCCGCCTCGCTCACTGGCCGCTATCTGACCGGCGACATGGCCATTCCGATGCCCTCCGCCACCCGCGAGATATCCAAGAAGCGGCGGGTCCGGGTCGTCGGCGCCCGCGCCAACAATCTGAAGAACGTCACCGCCGACATCCCGCTCGGCACATTCACCTGCGTCACCGGCGTTTCCGGCGGCGGCAAGTCGACATTCCTCATCGAAACGCTCTACAAGGCAGCCTCGCGCCGCATCATGGGCTCGCGCGAGCATCCGGCCGAGCACGACCGTGTCGAAGGCCTGGAGCATCTGGACAAGGTCATCGACATAGACCAGTCCCCCATCGGCCGCACGCCGCGCTCCAACCCCGCCACCTATACGGGCGCCTTCACGCCGATCCGCGACTGGTTCGCCGGCCTGCCGGAAGCCAAGGCGCGCGGCTACCAGCCCGGCCGCTTCTCCTTCAATGTCAAGGGCGGGCGCTGCGAGGCCTGCCAGGGCGACGGCGTCATAAAGATCGAGATGCACTTCCTGCCGGACGTCTATGTCACCTGCGACGTCTGCCACGGCAAGCGCTACAACCGCGAGACCCTGGACGTCACCTTCAAGGGCAAATCCATTGCAGATGTCCTTGAAATGACCGTGGAGGAAGGCGTCGAGTTCTTCTCGGCCGTGCCAGCCGTGCGCGACAAGCTGGTCACGCTGGCCCGGGTCGGCCTTGGCTATATCCATATCGGCCAGCAGGCCACGACGCTTTCGGGTGGCGAGGCGCAGCGCATCAAGCTAGCCAAGGAACTGTCGAAACGGGCCACCGGCCGCACGCTCTATATTCTGGACGAGCCGACCACCGGCCTGCACTTCCACGATGTCGCAAAGCTTCTGGAAGTGCTGCACGAGTTGGTGGACCAGGGAAATACCGTGGTAGTCATCGAGCATAATCTGGAAGTCATCAAGACCGCCGACTGGGTTCTCGACCTCGGGCCCGAAGGGGGCGACGGCGGAGGCGAACTCGTCGCCGCCGGCACCTTGAACGACATCGTGGCCGAGAAACGCAGCTATACCGGAAACTTCCTGAAGGAGCTTCTGGAGCGGCGGCCGGCAAAGAAGCAGGCCGCCGAGTGACGCACGGCGAGAGGTTACGGGGGATAAAGTGACCACATCCGGAAGAATTCGCGCCGGCATCGGCGGCTGGACCTTCGCGCCATGGGAAGGCACCTTCTATCCTGATGACCTGCCCAAGAAGCGGCAGCTGGAGTATGCCAGCAGGCAGATGCCGACGATCGAGGTGAACGGCACCTATTATGGCTCGCAGAAGCCTGCCGTCTATGCCAAATGGGCAAGCGAGACGCCCGACGATTTCGTTTTCTCGCTGAAGGGAAACCGCTTCGTCACCAACCGCAAGGTCCTTTCGGAGGCTGCCGAATCGCTGGAGAAGTTCCTGGGCTCCGGCATCACCGAAATGGGTGGGAAGCTGGGCCCGCTGGTCTGGCAGTTCGCGCCCACCAAGAAGTTCGACCCGGAGGATTTCGAGGGTTTTCTCCAGCTTCTGCCTTCGAGCCGGGATGGCATCGCCCTGCGGCATGTGCTGGAGGTCCGCCACCCTTCCTTCGTCGTGCCGGAATTCGCCGCGCTTGCCCGCAAGTACCGGGCCGCGATCTGTTACGCACATCACTTCGAATATCCCGAGATCGCCGACGTCACGGCCGATTTCGTGTATGCGCGGCTGCAGCGCGGCCAGGACGACATACCCACGGCCTATACGCCGGCGGATATGGACGCCTGGGCCGACCGTGCCGGAACATGGGCGGAGGGCGGCATGCCGGGCGATCTGCCGCTGGCGGACGAGACCACCGAGATCGAAAAGCGCCCGCGCGATGTCTTCGTCTATTTCATTCACGAAGGAAAGATCCGCGCCCCCCACGCCGCGCGCGCCTTCATGGAGCGCGTCACGAAAGCCTGATGCTCACTTCGCCACAGTGCCCTTCCCGTAGATCGTGGCGAGCACGGCATCGGCGGCCAGTTCGCCGGAGGGCTTTGGTGTTGCAAGGGCGGCGGCCACCTGCGCAAAGCCTTCGCGCTGTGCAGCCCGCGTCGGCGTGTCGTCCCATAATTGTCCGATCTGCCGCGCCAGGTAGGAAGGCCGCACGAACTGGTCGAAATATTCTGGCACCACGGGCCAGCCGGCGATCAGGTTGGGCAGCGAGGCGGACCACACCGTGATCATCGATATCAGCAGGCGCGCGACCGGATCCGTCTTGTAGCAACTGATGAAGGGCACGCGCGCCAGCGCCAGCTCCAGTGCGACCGTCCCAGAACAGGCAAGTGCCGCGTCCGCGCCGGCAAAGGCGCGCCATTTGCGTTCCGGCTCCAGGATGATTTCCGGCCTGACCGCCCAGTCTTCGGTGGCTTTTTTGACGATCGGCGCGACATGCGGCACTGTCGGCAACAGCACGTCGAAGCGATGGCCCGTTCCGTGCAGTTCGGCAACGGCTTTGCCGAAAGGCTCGATCAGCCGCTGGACCTCGCCCCGGCGCGAACCTGGCAGCACCAGCAGCGTCTTGCGGCTGGGCGACGGCTTCTCCTTGCGCGTAAGCTGCTCATGGGCGGTGGCCAGTATGTTTTCGTCGGCATTCAGCCGATGTCCGACATAGCTGCCGGCCGGCCCGCCCAGCCGTTCGAGCTCCGCCGGCTCGAAAGGCAACAGGCACAGAACATAGTCTACATGGGGCCGCATCTGCGCCGCCCGGCCCGGCCGCCACGCCCACACGCTGGGGCACACATAATGCACGATCGGTATCGAAGGATCGGCCGCCCGCACCTTCCGGGCCACGCGCAGACCGAATTCGGGGCTGTCTATGGTCACGAGACAGTCGGGCTTTTCGGAGACAACGGCCCTTGCGGTCTGGCCGATACGGTGCCAGAGGCGCGGCAGATCGCGAAGGACCGCCGATATCCCCATCAGCGCGATCTCGTCGGCATCGAACAGCGACACAAGGCCCAACGCGCGCAGATTGCGCCCGCCAACACCCGTCAGCACCACGTCCTGACCCGTCTTCCGTTCCAGCGCCGCCACGAGATCGGCGCCCAGCAGATCGCCCGATTCTTCGCCGGCCACGATGGCGATGCGCAGGGGCTTCTTGGCGCTCATGCCGCGGGCTCGCCTTCCAGACCGACCAGGTAGAGCCCCAGTTCGTCGGCAAGCCGGATTGTCTCGGCCATGTCGAGGATCAGGCTGCGGCCGGCTTCCACGGCAACGCCTCCAAGCCCGGCCGCCTTGGCGGCGGTCATCGTGCGGGGGCCGATGGAGGGCAGGTCGGCCCGTTCCTCCTGCCCCGGCTTCGCACATTTTACCAGCGCGCCGCGCGCCTTGCCGGCCAGCCGACCGTGCCCGCGCAAATCCTTCATGCGCTCCAGCAGCCCGTCCGTTCCCTCGATGCCCTCGAGCGCCACCGCGCGCCCGCCGATGGCGATGGCCGCCTGGCCGATGTCGAGCGCCCCGATGGCGCGCGCCGCCGCAAAGGCGGCCGCAATGTCCTTCCGGTCGCCGCTTCCAGGCTTGATCTTGCCGAGAGCCCCCGTCGGCGCCAGCAGGTCCGGCACCACCTCATGCGCCCCCACGACCTGGATGCCGCTGCTTTCGATATAGCCGATGGTGGCGCGCAACAGACCGTCATCACCCCGCGCATAGGCGGCGATGAGGCGGGGTATCTGCAGAAGCACGGACGGCGGGAACCGCAGGCGCGAGAGCGGCGGGCGCTTGGCCACACCGCCAGCCATCACCAGGTGCGTCACGCCGCGCCTGCGCAATTCCGGCAGGACGAAGCCCAGCCTGTCGACCGCCGCGGTGAGAAGATCGTAGCGCCCAGGCGCCTCGGCTATGTCGGCCTCGTCGGCAATCGCCACGACCACAGGCCGATGACCGGCCGAAGCAAGCGCGTCGATTACATGAATTGGCAAAAGCCCGCTGCCGGCCACGACGGCAACACGGTCACCCGCGCCGAACCTCGCTTGCCTAGTCCTCGCCGTCATCGTCATCGTCGATGGCCCTTCCGCGCGGCGGTACCGTGAAGTGGCGCTTATCCTTGCCCGCCACGAAACGGAGCATGTCTGCCACCACCGCCGAATCCGGGAAAGCGGTCGCGACGCGGCCGATATTGGCGGCAAGCGGCTGATCCGGATCAAACAGCATCCGGTAGGCCTTGCGCAATTGCACCAGCTCGGAGCGCGGCATGCCCGATCGCTTCATTCCGATCACGTTGAGCCCGCGCAGCTTGGCCCGGTCGCCGACAGCCATGCCGTAAGGTATGACATCGCCGACCACTGCCGCGAAGCCACCCAGAAAAGCGTGATGGCCCACCCGCACGAACTGGTGGACGGCCGCATAGCCGGACATGATCACGGCGTCGCCGATCTCGGAGTGCCCGCCCAGCCCCGCATAGTTCGCCATCGTCACCTTGTTGCCGACAATGCAATCATGGGCGACATGGCTGTAGGCCATCAGATAGCAGTCGTCCCCTACGACCGTGCGGCCTCGCCCCGTCTCGGTGCCGCGGTGGACCGTCATGCCTTCGCGGATGATGCAGTTGCGGCCCACCGTCAGCGTCGTGCGGCCGCCCTTGTATTTGAAATCCTGCGGCGGACCGCCAAGTACGGCGGTGGGATAGACTTGGCAGCCCTCCCCGAGCGTCGTTTCGCCGAGAATGGTGACCTGGCTCACAAGCTCCGTCCGGTCGCCGATGATGGCCTGCGGCCCCACATGACAGAATGGCCCGATGCGCACGCCAGCGCCCAGTTCGGCACCCTTCTCGACTACCGCGCTTGGATGAATGAGGGTTTCCTGTGGCATGGTGTCCCGTCAGCCCGGCTCTTTCGCCGACATCATGGCCGAGATCACGGCCTCCGCGACCTTGCTCCCACCCACCTTCGCCTCACAGGCGAACCGCCAGATATTGCCACGCTGCTTCTGCTTGACGACATGGATCTCGAGCTTGTCGCCCGGCACCACAGGCTTGCGGAACTTGGCATTGTCTATGGTCATGAAATAGACCACCGAAGGCTGGCTATCGCCGGAATTGTTGATGCAGATCGCGCCGGCCGTCTGCGCCATGGCCTCGACGATCAAGACGCCGGGCATAACTGGCTGGCCGGGGAAATGTCCCAGGAAATGCGGCTCATTGAAGGTGACATTCTTGATGCCAATGGCGGAATTGTCGCCGTCGACCTCGATGATGCGGTCGACCAGCAGGAATGGATAGCGGTGCGGCAGCAGGCGCAGAATATCCATTATTTCAAGACTATCGAGCGTCGAGCCGTCGGCCATTATGCTATTTTCCCTTCCTTGTTCCCTCGGCAAGCCTGCGCAGCGCCGTCAGCTCGCGAAATGCCTGTCGCATGGGCTGCGCAGGCGATCCCGCCCAGCGCTCGCCCGCCGGAATGTCGTTCATGACGCCACTGGAAGCGGCAAGCTGCGCCCCGTCACCGATCGACAGATGATCGGCAATGCCGACACGACCGCCGAGCATCACGTAATTGCCGAGTGTCACCGAACCGGAGAGCCCGCACTGGCCAGCCACCACACAAGCCCTGCCAATACGCACATTGTGCGCGATCTGTACGAGATTATCGATCTTGCTGCCCTCGCCGATCACCGTATCCGTCAACGCTCCGCGATCCACAGTCGTGTTCGCACCGATCTCGACGTCGTTCTGAATGATAACCCGACCAAGCTGGGGATATTTTTCCAGCCCCGCTGCCCCAGGCAGAAAGCCGAACCCGTCCTGCCCGATCTGCACCCCAGGATGGATGATCACGCCATCGCCGATCACGGCGAACTGCACGGTGGTGTTGGGACCGATATAGCTGTTGCGGCCGATCTTGCAGCCGGCCCCTATAACGGCATGCGGAGCGATAACGGTTCCCCTGCCGATCTCCGCGCCCGTGCCGATCACCGCTCCGGCTTCAATGATGGCACCTTCTTCGATCAGGGCACCAGCGGCAATTGCCGCGCGATCGGAGACGCCTGTTTCGCCGGTCATCGGCTGCGGCCTGCTGGCGGCAGGAAAGAGAAGCCGGGCCACCGCCGCAAAGGCATGTTGTGGCCTGGGCGCAGACAGCACCGCTACGCCATCCGGCACCATACCCGCGAATTCTCCCGGGCAAATCACGGCAGCCGCAATCAGGCCCGGGATGATATTCGCGTTGCGCTTGCCTTCCACGAAGACCAGTGCGCCCTGTCCACCTTCGGTGGCGGCCGCCAAATGGGTGATTTCAACGTCCGCGAGCTCCGGCCTGGCAAGGGTTGCGCCGGTCAGTGCCGCGATCTCGCCCGCGTTGATGCGGCGCGCGGGGACAAAAAAATCGGGTTCTTTCATGAACGCCTTCTCGTCCGGGCTGCCTCAAGCTGCCCGGACAGTCTGCTATGCCTCAGCGAGCCCAGGCCTAGAACCGCGTGGAAATACCGAAGTTCCAATGCTGAAGCCGGTCCGTGTCTTCCTTCACAACGGGATATGCGTAGTCGACACGCAACGGGCCAAAGGGCGAAGCCCAGATCAGGCTGGCGCCAACCGATGCACGCCATTCCATACCGGTGGCCACGGCACCCGACACCTCGCTGCCATACAGCGTGGCGGCATCGGCGAAGAAGGCGCCACGCATACCGAAGCTCTCGGGAATAACCGGCATTGGGAACTGTGTTTCAGCCGAAGCGTGGAAATAGGTCGTGCCTCCGAGATAGTCCCGCGTCCCGTCAGAAGCCAATTGGTACGGTCCGATGCCGTTATACTTGAACCCGCGGATAATGCGGTCATTGCTGTTGAAATTATCGAAGACACGAATCGGGTTGTCGCCGTAGCCGAAGATGTGCCCACCACCGACCGTGACGAGACCGACAAGGTCCAGTTCCTCGGAAATCATCTGATAGTAGTTGGCCCGCCCCGTGAGCTTCACCCACTTCGCATCTCCGCCGAGGCCGGCGAACTCGGTCGTGAAGTTAGCGTAAATGCCTTCACGCGGAGACTTCATATCGTCGATCGTGTTGTAGATCAGCGAACCACTGACGGATGACTTCTTCCAGGTGCCTTGGTTGATAGCCTCTTGAACAGCGGTCGAGACGCCGGAGCCCGTCCCATAGTCATCGCCCCTCGTATACTCTTCCTGCACGTAATTATAGGCCAGCTGGGTCGTCAAAGCCTCGGTAATCGGCAGGCCAAATCGCACGGTGGCACCCGTTGCCTCGCGATCATAGATGTTAGCCCCGCCGGAATTTTCCACGCTGCGCGTATTGCGGAACACATCGAAGCCGGCGGCAATGCGGCGTCCCAGGAAGTAAGGCTCGGTGAAGGAGAAGGTGTAATCGCGCGAATCCTCGCCACCGGCTGCAGAAACGCGGATGAACTGCCCACGACCCAGGAAATTGCGCTCGGTGACCGACCCCTCGACCGAGAAGCCGCCATTGCTGGAAGACGAGGCGCCCGTAGCGTAACCCGCACCAATGGAGAACTCGCCGGTCGATTTCTCCACCACATCCACGACCAGGATGACCTGATCCGGCTGGGAACCCGGCACAGTGGTGATGTTGACGGTCTGGAAGAAATTCAGCGCATCGAGCCTGCGCTTGGCGCGCTGGATCAATACCTGGTTGAAGGCATCGCCCTCGCTGACGTCGAATTCGCGCCGGATAACGTAGTCGCGCGTGCGGCTGTTGCCACGAATCTCGATGCGCTCGACATAGGCGCGCGGTCCCTCATCCACCGAATAGACAACGGAGATCGTGCGGTTTTCGAAGTCGCGGCTGCCACGCGGCGTAACCTGCGCGAAAGCATAGCCGCGCCCGGCGACTTCCTCGGTGAGGCCGATGATCGTGTCTTCGATATCCTTGGCGCTGTAAAGCCCCCCGCTGCGCGTCTCGATCCGATCCTGAAGCGTGGCGGTATCGATGCCATCGATGGTTGAATCGATCGACACGTCGCTGAACCTGTAGCGCTCACCCTCTTCCACGGTGAAGGTGATCGTATATTTGTTGTCGGCCTCGTTGAGATCGGCCGAGGACGAGATGACCCGGAAATCCGCAAAGCCGCGATTGTAATAGAAGCGGCGAAGCGCCTCTTCATCGGCGCGCAGACGATTGTCGTCATAGATGTCGTTGCGCATCAGGAACGACAGAAAGTTCGACTGCTTCGTCGAAACGACGTCCTTCAGGCGACGATCGCCGAAGGCATTGTTGCCGATGAATTCGATAGAGCCGATCTTGGTGCGGTCGCCTTCCTGGATGTCGAAGATGACATTCACGCGCCCGTCGCTGAGCTCCTGAATGCGCCCGCTGACGGTCGCCTCATCGCGGCCTATGCGCTGATAGGCTGCGCGCACGGCCTCTTCATCGGCCTGCAGAAGCTGATTCGAGAATGCCTTGCGCGGCCCCAACTGCACCGCACTGGCAAGGTTGGCGTCCTTGATCTTCTTGTTGCCCTGGAACAGCACCTGATTGACGATCGCATATTCGTCGACCGTCACAACCAGCGTGTTTCCGGACTGAGTGACCGAAACGTCGGCAAACAAGCCGGTGCTGAACAGGCGCTTCACGGCCTCGTTCACGTCGGCGTTGCTGAAAGATTGTCCGGGCGAAATGCCGACCTGGTTGCGGATCGTATCAGCATCGACGCGGCGATTCCCGCGGACCTCGATCCGGCTGACCGTCGCTGCCTCGGCGACAGATACGGATGCAAGCTGAACAGCGATCGCCCCCGATACCGCTAGACCGGCCGTCAGCGCCACCGCCGAAACGGCGCACATCAATCTGGAAGCTGCCTTCATTGGGCTTTAAAACCTTCTATTCTCGTTGTCCCCACGGCGAGAAAATCCGGACAATCGGGCAATTCGCATACCGTAATAGCCGGATTTTCTCTATACGCAAGGCTTCTGGTTAATTTGCGTTTACGAAACATCCATCCGTGGCTTTCGCGTCACGCCAACCGTCCAACGTGGTAAATACCACCTGAACGACCAACCCCGGATGTACCCTCACGCAATTGCCTTTCCGTCAAACATATTTCTCCTCAGCATCCAAACAGATCGTTCCAGAAAACGAAACCCATGAACGCGAGAACTACCAGCATTCCAACACGGTAAACCGCCTCCATCACTGCCTCGGGCACGGGCCGGCGCATCACCGCTTCCATGGCGTAGAACAAGAGATGGCCGCCATCAAGCGGGGGGATGGGTAAAAGATTGAGAATCCCGATGCCAACGGACAGAAGCGCAACGAGTTGAACCAGCCATTCGAAACCCAGACTGGCCGCCTTGCCCGCCATATCGGCGATCTTCACTGGCCCGCCGAGCTGACAGCGATCCTCGCGCCCGACGACGAAACGCTTGAGGAACTGGCCGGTACGGGCAATTACGTGGCCGGTTTCCTCGACACCGGCCACGAGCGCGCCCACCGGACCGAATTCGTCTACCCGCCTGGCGCTTTCGCCCTCGTCGTTGATGACGCCGATGACGCCGACCTTGACCGTGTTACCAAGCGCGTCTTCCTGCTCGGTCACCCGTGGCGCGGCGACGAGTTCGACCTCCCGACCATTGCGCATCATCACAAAAGTCAGCGGATCGCCGGCCCGGCCTGACACGATGCGCTGAACGTCGCGAAAGGTCTCGACCGTCGTCCCGTCCACCGAGACAAACCGGTCTCCCGGCAGGATGCCCGCCTCCTCGGCAGCACTTCCCGGCTGGACCTGCGATACCGTCGGCTCAACGACGACGCGGCCATAGAGGCCGAACATGACGGCGAATACCGCTATCGTCAGCAGAAAATTGAAAAACGGCCCGGCAAACACCGTCGCGGCGCGTTTCCAGACCGGCTGCGTATGGAAGGCGATGCGCCGCTCGTCATCGGAAAGTGCGGCGGCAGCATCGGCGTCCGGCTGGCTCGTCGCCGACATGTCGCCGACGAACTTCACATAACCGCCGAGCGGTATCGCCGACAGCTTCCAGCGTGTACCCCGCCGGTCGTTGAACCCGAACAATTCCGGCCCGAAGCCGATGGAGAACGCCCGCACGCCGATCCCACACCAGCGGCCCACCAGATAATGGCCCATCTCATGCACGAAAACGACGACGGTGAGGACGAACAGAAACGGCACGATCGTGCCGAGGAGAAATCCGCCGGTGCCGGCAAGGAATGCGGAAATGTCGGTCAATGCGCTTCCGTTCTCCCAGATTCTATCGTTGCCGCGTCAGCTTTTCCCGCCAATCCGGGCAAATCCAAGGCCTGCGCCCGATGCCATAGGGAAGGGTTGCCGGGAGCACACCCGAATCCGGTGCGCGAGAGGGATGTAGCATCTAATCGCACCGGTAGAAACCGGTTAGAACGGCGACAGCGGCTCAACGGACGGCCCCAGCACAAGCGTTGCCGCATAGAGGAGGATGGCCGCAGGAATCAGCCCATCCACACGGTCCATTACGCCGCCATGCCCGGGAATGATCGCGCCCGAATCCTTCACCCCGTTCCGGCGCTTCACAGCCGATTCGAACAGGTCTCCTGCCTGCGAAACAACCGACAATGCGAGCGAGATAAGCCCCGCCGTCACGAGGACACCCAGGCTCGCGCCGGCAACGAACGCCGCCACGGCCAGCCCGCCGGCAAGCCCGAATGCCGCGCCGCCTATCGCCCCGCTCCATGTCTTGCCCGGCGAAATCGAGGGCGCGAGTTTCGGCCCGTCCAGAGAGCGGCCCGTGAAATAGGCCATGATGTCGGTCGCCCACACGACCACGAAAAGCAGGATCACGAGAACCAACCCCTCCTCCCTGAGGAAGGACAGGGCGATGGCCGGCAGTCCCGCATAGAGCAGGCCCCAGAGCGGCCAGAGCGTCGCTCGGGAGAACGCCCATGCGGCGAAGAGCCAGACAAGGCCGGCGCCAAGGGCTGCAACGCAGCCCAGCAGCGGCGCATCGAGCAGCAGAATGATCGCCAGAACCGCAAAGGCCGGCCAGCCATAGAGCTCACCGCTGGCATCGTCCTTGCGCATATCAAGCCACTCATGGAATATTCCGCCGCTCATCGCGACGACGAAAACGCGAAACCAGAAACCGCCGAACCAGGTCGCCGCCAGGACCACGATGATCAGGACGATTGCCGAGAAGACCCGCAGCTGCAGATTGCTGCGCTTTCCGGTTCCGCCTCCGGCGGTCATGACACCGCTTCTTGCGCGGCCACACCGCCGAAACGCCGGTCACGCTCTTCGTAAACGGCAATCGCCGCCGCCAAGTCCTCGCGGCTGAAGTCCGGCCAGTGGAGCGGTAGAAACACGAATTCTGCGTAGGCAGCTTGCCACAACAGGAAATTTGAAAGCCGCTGCTCGCCGCTCGTGCGGATGATGAGATCGGGATCGGGAATGCCTGCGGTGTCGAGGCGGGCAGAGAATGATTCGGCCGTCACGCTCTCCGGATCTATCTGTCCGTCACGCGCCTCGCGCGCGATCTCTCGGGCGGCGCGCAGGATTTCGTCGCGCGCCCCGTAATTGAACGCAACCACCAGGTTCATGTTGGTGTTCCGCTCGGTCAGGCTCTCGGCCTCGGTCAGCAAGGCTGCGATGTCAGGAGTGAGATCCTGGCGGCTGCCCACGATGCGTACCCGCACGCCGTTCTGGTGCAGTTCGGCAAGGTCGCGGCGAATGAACCGCTTCAATAGTCCCATGAGATCGTTGATCTCGGATTTCGGACGCGACCAGTTCTCGGACGAAAAAGCGTAGACAGTCAGCCAGCCAACGCCCAGTTCGCCCGCCGCGCGCACGGTCTTGCGCAGCGCCTCCACGCCGGCGCGATGGCCGGCGGCGCGCGGCAGGCCGCGAGCCCGCGCCCAACGGCCATTGCCGTCCATGATGATGGCCACATGTGCCGGCTTCACTGGACTTGGCTCTCCCCTTTGCCCCCGCGATGGCATTCGGATGCGCGGTAACCGTGTCTTCTTGAGCACCGGGCGTGCCGGGCGCCGCGCCGGGCGCGAAACTCCGACCCTCAGACCTGAAGGATTTCCGCTTCCTTGTCGACTAGAAGCTTGTCGATGGCTGCGATCGTGTCGTCGGTCAACTTCTGCACGCGGTCGGACTGTACGTGCAGATCGTCCTGGCTGATATCGCCGTCTTTCTCGGCCTTTTTAAGGTGTTCCATGCCGTCGCGGCGCACATGACGGGCGGCGATGCGGGCATTTTCGGCATATTGATGCGCAATTTTCACCAGTTCCTTACGCCGCTCCTCGTTGAGTTCCGGCAAGGGTATGCGCAAAGTGGTGCCATCGACGATCGGATTGAAACCGAGATTGGATTCACGGATAGCCTTGTCGACCGCCTGGACCATGCTCTTGTCCCAGATGGAAACGGAGATCATCCGCGGTTCGGGAACGGACACCGTTGCCACCTGATTGATCGGCATCGACGCACCATAGGCTTCGACATTGATCGGATCGAGAAGGTTTGCTGAAGCGCGCCCGGTCCTCAGCGAAGCCAAATCATGCTGGAACGCACTGACCGCACCTTCCATGCGCCGGTTCAAATCCTTGAAATCAACTCCGTCAGACATCGCTGCCTCCCTTACGCCTTGGCCTTTTCGAGATCCGCAGGATCGTCATCGACGACAGTACAATGTCCCGCGCCCCGTAGAATGTCACCGAACCCGCCTTCCTCGTGGATCGAAAAGACGATTATCGGAATGTTGTTCTCACGTGCAAGCGCAATCGCCGCCGTATCCATGACCGCCAGGCCATCCCGCATGACCTTTTCGTGGGATATGCGCTCATAGCGCGCGGCCTTGGGGTCCTTCTTGGGGTCGGCGGTATAAACCCCATCGACCTGGGTGCCCTTGAAAAGCGCCTCCGCCCCGATCTCCGCCGCACGCAGCGCAGCCGCGGAATCGGTGGTGAAGAAGGGATTGCCCGTACCACCGGCGAAGATGACGACCTTGCCTTCGTTCATATAGCTCGTGGCCTGGCGCTGAGAAAAGCTTTCGCAGAGTTCCGGCATGGCGATGGCCGAAAGCACCACTGCCTCGACGCCGATCTTCACCAGCGAGGTCCGCAACGCCAGCGAGTTGATGACCGTGGCCAGCATGCCCATGTGGTCGCCCGTCACCCGGTCGCCACCCTTGGACGCAACGGCGACGCCGCGGAAGATATTGCCGCCGCCGATCACCACGCCGACCTCGACGCCGAGCGACCGCGCATCGGCGATGTCCCTGGCGATGCGGTCGACGACCGAGACATCGATGCCGAAGCCCTGCTCACCCATCAGGGCTTCGCCGGAAGCTTTCAGTACGACGCGCCGAAATCGTGATTCCACTCTACCCTCGTTCCCGTTGACAATCCGGCCGGAACGCGCCCGCGCATCCCAGGTTCCTTCGTCGCCTACACGAAGGGCACCGCGTTGTCACGCGGTGCCCTCTGATATGCCCCGATAAGCAGCGCCTACGACTTTGCGACAGCGGCCACTTCGGCGGCAAAGTCCGATGTCGCGCGCTCGATGCCTTCGCCGAGCGCGAAACGGATGAAGCCGGTGATCTTCGCCGGCGCGCCGATTTCCTTTTCGGCTTCCTTCAACGCCTGCTCAACGGTCACGTCGGGATTGACGACGAAGGCCTGCTTGAGAAGCACGACTTCCTCAAAGAATTTGCGCATCCGGCCTTCGACCATCTTCTCGATGATGTTTTCCGGCTTGCCGGACTGGCGCGCCTGATCGGAGAATATCTCCTTCTCGCGTGCAACGGCCGCCGGGTCGACATCCGTATCGTTCAGCGCCAGCGGGTTCACCGCCGCGACATGCATCGCGACCTGACGACCGAAAGCGGCGGCGGCTTCCGCGCTGCCTTCCGTCTCGATGGCGACCAGCACGCCGATCTTGCCGAGGTTGTCGGCAGCTGCGTTGTGCACGTAGCTCGCCACGGCACCCTTGCTCACCGAAAGCTTGGCCGAACGGCGCAGGGCCATGTTCTCGCCGATGGTGGCGATGGCATCCTTGATGGTATCTTGGACGCTCTTACCGCTATCGGGGTAAGCAGCGGCCGAAACCGCCTCCACCGAGCCGTCGGTCGACAGGGCGACGGACGCGACATTGCGCACCAGGTCCTGAAATGCGTCGTTGCGCGCGACGAAATCGGTCTCCGAGTTCACTTCGACGACGACAGCGCTGCCGGCGTCGGTCGCAACGCCGATCAGGCCTTCCGCCGCCGTGCGGCCAGCCTTCTTGTCGGCCTTGGACATCCCCTTCTTGCGCAGCCAGTCGACAGCCGCTTCGATATCGCCGCCATTTTCGGCCAGCGCGGTCTTGCAGTCCATCATGCCCGCGCCAGTCATCTCGCGCAGTTGTTTGACCTGTGCTGCTGAAATGCTCATCGTCGCCTCTTCATATCCGATTGGTCAGCGGCCGGGTGAAGACACCGCGGCCGCTTTCATTTGGTGGGGCTATGAGCCCCGGAATGGAGAGAAGGGTCGAAAGACCCTTCCCGCTAAGCCTTGTTCGCCTCGTCAGCCGGCGTCTCGGAAACCGCCTCTTCGACCGGAGCAGTTTCCTCGGCAGGCGCAGCTTCAATCGCCGGCTCGACCGGGGCTTCCTCGGAAGCGCCTACATCCATGCCCATCGAACCCTGCTGGCGCTCGATGCCGTCGATGGCGGCCTTGGCAAACAGATCGCAGTAAAGCGAGATGGCGCGCGAAGCATCGTCATTGCCCGGGATCGGGAAGTCGACGACCTCGGGATCGCAGTTCGAGTCCGAGATCGCGATCACCGGAATGCCCAGACGGCGGGCTTCCTGCACGGCGATGGCTTCCTTGTTGGTGTCGATCACGAACATCATGTCCGGCGTCGAGCCCATGTCGCGGATACCGCCCAGCGCGCGCTCCAGCTTGTCGCGCTCGCGTTCGAGGTTGAGCCGCTCCTTCTTGGTGAAGCCCGAAGCATCTCCCTGAAGCAGTTCGTCCAGCTTGCGCAGGCGCTGGATCGAATTGGAGATCGTCTTCCAATTGGTCATCATGCCGCCGAGCCAGCGCGAGTTCACGTAATACTGGGCCGACCGCTTGGCCGCATCGGCAACGATGTCGGAAGCCTGGCGCTTGGTGCCGACGAACAGAACGCGGCCGCCCTTGGCCACGGTGTCGGAAACCGCCTTCAGCGCCTGGTGCAGCAGCGGAACGGTCTGGCTGAGATCGATGATATGGATGTTGTTGCGGGCGCCGAAGATATAGGGCGCCATTTTCGGGTTCCAGCGGTGGGTCTGGTGGCCGAAGTGAACACCAGCTTCAAGAAGCTGGCGCATGCTGAAATCAGGCAATGCCATTGTCGTTTTCCTTTCCGGTTAAGCCTCCGCGGATCACAGGCGGTCTCGCCGCCACCGGAGGATTCGGCCGGATGTCTCCCGACAGAACCCAAAAAATCCGCGTGTGGAATGGGCGCGCATATAGAGGCTATTTCCGCGCAATGCAAGCGAAGGCCGCCGGCGGCGGTCGATTGCCGCAGTTGCCCAGGCAGATGCGCTATTGCGCCGGGCAGCTATCGTCCGTGTCGAACAGCGTCAGGTCGGCGAGTTTCGCCGTCATGGAATACTCATCGTAGCGGATGAGCATGTCCCGCTGCACGCCGTTTTCATGCAGCTTGAAGCTCACGATATAATCGCTCACCTCTTCGCCGCCCGACTTCTCACCGTCGAAATAAGCGGCAGTCACTGCCATGAACTCGTCCTCGGACAGTTCCCCGAGCGCCTCGGCCTCAGGATCGTTCTCCTCCACGGGCTTGGGCTTTCCCACGACGACCGACGTCATGATGGCACTATCGGTAAATTCGGTCCCGTCGAATATCGGGCTTTGGAAGAAACTCTCACCCTTCTCGGCATTGTCCAGAAGCCTGTTGAGAAATGCCGAGGGGAAAAGCGTCGTCTCGAAGCTCTGCTCGACCTTCTCCGGCTGCTCGTAGGCAACGGTCGTTCCTTCGTCATCCAGCTTCGCCGTGCCCTTGACCTCGCTCTCCAGTTCCTCGTCAATGAACGACTTGGTCACGAAACGGAATGTCTGGCTGTCAGCATCCTCGAAGCTCGTCACCTGCTGATCGATGAGTCGTTCGCCTTCGCTCATGCCAATGCGCATGACGATGCGCGATTTCAGCGCGTAGCCGGAGCACTTGGAACCGGAAAACTCGAATACCCAGCGGCCGGACAGACTCTCGATTTCGGAATCGTCGTTGGTGTCGGCGAGCGCAAGATTGTAGACTGCGCGATGCGCCTGCAGCTCACGCGCCTGCACATCCAGCGGAACGAAAAACGTGCAAACGGGTGCAAGCAAGGCAATGGCAAGGCGCGGCAGACGCATGTATGAACTCCCGTTACTGGACGGATATATAAAATCAGGCGTGCATCGTCCCACGCGCATTATCTGTCGTGAACAAAGTGCTGCAATCTTGCAAGGGTCAAACACGAGGAAATTCCATGGGCAATGCGATTGAAAAGAGGCTTCTGGAGCTCGGCGTCGAACTCCCCTCGCCCGCCGCTCCGGCCGCCAACTACGTTCCGTTCGCCGAAAGCGGCAAGTTCTTGTTCACTTCCGGTCAACTGCCCATCAAGGATGGCAAGCTGATGGCGATGGGACTGCTCGGGCGCGAACTGGGCACGGAAGCCGGCAAACTCGCCGCCAAATGGTGCGCCGTGAATATCCTGGCGCAAGCCCGGGAGGCCATGGGCGACCTGCAGCGCATAAAGCGGATCGTCAAGATCACCGTCTTCGTAGCCTCGACACCGGACTTCACCGAACAGCACCTGGTCGCCAACGGAGCATCGGATTTCCTCGTTGCCGCCCTTGGCGAAAAAGGTCGCCACGCACGCTCCGCCGTCGGCACCGCTTCTCTGCCCATGAATGCACCAGTGGAAATCGAAGCCACTATCGAGGTGGAATAGCGGTGATCGACCTGAACTGGCTGACGGCGCGGCCGATCGCGCACCGCGGTTTCCATGACCTCAATCGTGAATGCTGGGAGAACACCCTGCCCGCCTTCCAGGCGGCGATCGATCGATCCTATGCCATCGAGTGCGACGTGCACCTGAGCAAGGACGGCGTTCCGATGGTGTTCCACGACGACGAACTGGGGCGCCTGGCAGGTCAGCCCGGCCACGTTTGGAACAAGACCGCTGCCGAGCTCCGGCAAATGCGGATCGGTGAAACGAAAGCTGCTATCCCGAGCCTCAACGATGCGCTTGATCTCGTTTCAGGACGTGTCCCCTTGATCGTCGAGCTCAAGGGTTCGGGGGAACATGGCGAAGGCCTCGTTGCCGCCGTCGCAGCGCGGTTGAAGGCATATGAAGGTCCTTGCGCCATGATGTCCTTCGATCACCGGCTGGTGAGACGGTTCCGAACCGAAGCCGCAGGCATTCCGGCCGGACTGACCGCCGAGGGTCGCGGAGCACGCGACATGGAGGCCCATTTTTCCATGCTTGCCAACGGCCTTTCCTTCGTTTCGTATAATGTCGATGACCTGCCGAACCCGTTTGTCACTTTCGTGCGGGAGCGCCTGGCGATGCCCGTCATCACCTGGACCATCCGGGATGAGACGGGCGTCGAAGCGACCAGACGTCATGCCGACCAGATCACCTTCGAGGGCTTTGCCGCCTGAGGCGAATGTCGAAACACACGGCAATGAACAGGAAGCAAGATGAATTCGCACGAACGCGAAGCGACCTTGCGTATCGCCACCAGTCTCGACGCATTCGCGCCCGATGAATGGGCGCTCTTGGAGGGCGCGTCGAAGACGCCGGGTGCGTACTACAACCCGTTCCTTTCCCACGCCTTTCTGAAATCGCTGGAGGAAAGCGGCTGCGCGTGCGCCGCTACCGGCTGGCAGCCGCAGTTCCTGCGCCTCGACGACGCATGCGGACAACTCCTCGGCGCCGTGCCCGCCTATCTGAAGTCCCACAGCCAGGGCGAATACGTGTTCGACCACGGATGGGCTGACGCTTTCGAGCGCGCCGGCGGGCGCTACTACCCGAAGCTGCAGGTCTCCGTCCCCTTTACCCCCGCGACCGGCCCCCGTCTTCTGGTCCGCCGCAGCAGCGACGGGCTTTCCGTAAAGCACGCCCTCGCCGCCGGCTTGAACACGCTTACGCAGCGTCTAGGCATCTCCTCGGCCCACGTAACCTTCGCCCAAGATGCGGACATCGAAGCGCTGCAAGCAGCCGGCTACCTGACGAGAACAGACCAGCAGTTCCACTTCTTCAACGAGGACTATGCGTCTTACGACGATTTTCTGGCAAGCCTGGCCTCACGCAAGCGCAAGGCCATCCGCAAGGAAAGACGGACGGCGGTGGAAGCCGGCATCGAAATCGACCGTCTCACCGGCTCCGATATCACAGAGGCGGCCTGGGACGATTTTTACGCTTTTTATATGGACACCGGCAGCCGCAAATGGGGCCGCCCCTATCTCAACCGGCGTTTCTTTTCCCTCATCGGCGAGCGCATGGCCGATGATATCCTGTTGGTGATGGCCCGCCGCAATGGCCGCTATATCGCCGGCGCCATCAATTTTATCGGCAGCGATGCGCTCTACGGCCGCAACTGGGGCTGCATCGAGCACCACCCCTTCCTGCATTTCGAGGTCTGCTATCACCAGGCCATCGAGTTCGCCATCGAGCGCGGCCTGGACCGCGTCGAGGCGGGCGCGCAGGGCGAACACAAGCTGGCGCGCGGTTATCTGCCCGTCGTCACGCGCTCGGCCCATTTCATCGCGCATCCCGGCCTGCGCCGCGCCGTCGCCGACTATCTCGAGAACGAACGACAGGATGTCGAGATGATCGGCGAAATCCTCGCCGGCCATGCCCCTTTTCGCAAGGACGGCTAGCCTTTGGCCTTGACCGCGACGCGCGCGGCCACCAAAACAACGCGCGCAAGATGTATTTGCCTAGGGGACGACCATGAGCGGCAGCGCATACGATCAGGACAACGTTTTCGCCAAGATCCTCCGCGGCGAGCTACCGGCCCACAAGATATACGAGGACGACCAGACCCTCGCCTTCATGGACATCATGCCTCGCGGCGACGGGCATTGCCTGGCGATCCCGAAGCAACCGGCCCGCAATCTTCTGGACGCCGAGCCCGACAGCCTCGCCGCCCTCATGGCCACCGTCCAGAAGGTCGGCCGCGCCGCGATGACAGCCTTCGACGCGGACGGCCTCACCGTTCAACAGTTCAACGAAGAAGCCGGCGGCCAGATCGTCTTCCATCTCCATGTCCACATCATCCCCCGCTTCACCGGCGTAGCGCTGCGGCCCCATACCGGCGAGATGGCCGACCAGGACAAGCTGGCGGAACAGGCGGCGAAGATCAGGGCCATGCTGGAGGCTGGGCGCGCGGAGTGAGTATCCCTGTCCTGGTCATCAATCTCGACCGCTCCAAGGATCGGTGGGAGGCAATCCGCGCGCGCGCCGCATCGATCGGCCTCACGCCAGAGCGCGTCACAGCGGTAGACGGCATGGCCCTGGACCAGTCGGAATGGCGGGAATTCAAGGTTTGGAAATTCCAGCTCTTCCACGGGCGACGGCCCCTGGCGACGGAATATGGTTGTTATATGAGCCATATTCGCGCCTTGGACAGGGTGATTGCGGCGGGTTGGTCACATGCGATCATCCTTGAAGACGACGCCGACTTCGTGGCCGATTTTGCGCCGCGGATCGAGGCGCTGGCGCAGATGAAGTCTGCGCCCGAAATCGTCAAGCTCTACAATCATCGCCTCAAAGGTTTTGTGCCGAAAGCCAAGAGCCAGGCGGGCGACGTTGTCGGTCGTTGCATCCACGGTCCGCTTGGCTCCGCGATGGGCTATCTCATTTCGCAACAGGGCGCCAGGACACTGCGTGCCGCCCTCCTGCCAATATTCCTTCCGTTTGATATCGCGTTGGAGCGTGGGTGGGCACACCAGGCTTCGGTGGCAACGACCAAGGAGCCGTTGCTGCAACCTGCCCTATCCGCCTCGACTATCTCGCCGGCCGGCTACCGCAAGACGAAGTTCCCCTTTTACATGCGCATTCCAACAGCGCTTTTCCGCGGCCAGGACTATGTCAGGCGCGCGATCTACGCCGTTCGCGGCTGACGTCGAACCTATATCCAGGTTGTTACCTTGATGCGGCCTTCCTGTTGCCGCCGGTAATAGCAGTAAAACCCGAAGGCTGCGGAAAACCACATGAACGACTCGCCAATCGCGAGCCGAACGTTCGAGTTGCTGAGTATCGTGATGGCGAAAAACAACAGCACCGCCGTATAGGTGCTGAAGGCGGCCGGATCGACTATGCCCTCGCGCTTCGCCCGCCAGACCTGCCTGACCGTCCAGGCAAACAGCAATGCGTAGAAGGCCAATCCCACCACGCCGTAGCGGATCGCAATTTCGAGATAGCCATTGTGAAGCAGGCTGTAATCGGCATCCGGATAGACCCGGGTCTGCCAATCGATCAGCCACGCGACACCCTTGCCAAAGATCGGATTTTCGGCCCAGATCAGCACGGCACTCGCCCAAAGCATCAGCCGCTCGCGAACTCCCCCGGGGGCGGCCTCGTTGTGGATCATGTGGTCCACCCCCCGGGCAACCCCCGCGCTACCGGTCACTTCGGACCACAGTTCCCCAACAGCCAGTGCCGTGTCGTCGGTAGCTGCCCAGATGCCGTGCCAGGCGAACGAAACCGTGACGGCCACGGCAATCGCAACGACGCCGATCGGCACGACAAGCCTCCGTCGCGCACCATGTGTCGTTGTCATGTAAAGGAGCTGAGCCGGCAGCGCCACGGCCAGGGCGAGCCATACACCCTTGGACTTCAAGGCGTAGACGTTGGCCAGCGCGACAAACAGGGTTACGACCGCGATCACTATCAGGCTGCTGCGGAGTGTGGAATGGACGCCGCCGGTTCTCAGCAAGTAACTTGCAAAAGGCAGCATGCACAGCACCATCATGCCCTGCGCAACGGCCGCATGAATTGGATTCGCATGAAAGACGACCTCCGCCCGATGCCCTTCAACTATTGCCGCGGGATCAATCGAATATAAAACCATAACGAAGCTGATCAGAACGAAAGCAGCAACAGGAATAAAAGGGCGGTGAACCGCCAAGAACAGTGCGTATCCTGTTATTGTGTATAGCATTGGAAATAAATAAATTCCTTCAGCCGATCCAATGCCCTCTTCTGGGTACATTACATAATTGTATAACAGCCTAATTAGGATGTAAGACGCCCATCCAATGCATATAATACCCATTTTTCCAATTAATACTTTACTATCTAATCGAAAATCGATCCAGAAATAGTATATTGTAACCGGAATGAGGCTAACCAGCGCGACATATCTGTAGGCATCCGATTCGAACCAGATCGCAGAGACGAAGATCAGAAGGGCTGTATAGACAACCAGCTCTCCAACGAGGCCAGGCGAAGCGGGCTCATCACGCGGATTGACAGGCAATGGTTCACTCTCTGGTCAACTGGCGGTGGGTGACGTCTATCGGAACAAGAGCGGGTAGGCCGCCTCAACAGCCGCCACATATGACCTCACAAGCCGTACCGCGCAAGCGCGCACATTGCCCCACTGGTGCTTGCATCACTGAAGTCGGAGCTTTTCCGACGAATGACCGCAAATCGGCAAGGGGGCTGAATATTGAAGAAGCAACTGGATGCCATCCCCTCGACAAGGGCGATTACCGCCCGGCGGGCAGGAGCGTTGGTGATACCGGCAGATCAGAGATCATATTGGGCTAGCATCCCCGCCGCCAGCACCGCTTCACCGACTATGATGCCGACGATTACACGCTTGCCTGCGGCGAGATATGCAGCGAAGCCGGCAAAGCCCGCCATAAGCCGCATCCACAGTGGCGTGGCAGCCAGTGCGCCGGTGGGAAAGATTACCAGGTTTGCAATGACTGCGGCGACGAGCGCCGTTGCAATACAGCGCACCATCACCAGCAGTTCCGAATCCTCGGAAAGCTTGCCACCGAAATAAACGCCAACGAAACGCCATACGTCCGTAGCGAACCAGCCACCGACGATGATGAAGAGGTAAGGCCACCACCAGGCGTCAATCGCGTAAAAGCTCATGCCCCGCGCCTCCGTTTGCCGATCAGGTGGAGAGCGTAGGCCGCGATACCGGCGGTCAGACCGGCAGCGAGCAGGTCGAAATCTGGTGTCAGGAGGTGAAACACGGGGCCAAGGACCAGCCCGAAGACCATCGCCACCTGCCCCGCCCGCTCCCGCGCCGAACCCCAGAGCGAAGTCAGGAAATACATTGGGGTCAGGAAGAACAGGGCAGCCGAGACCGGCGGCGGCAGCCGTCCCGCGACAATGAAAACAACCGCCACCACCAGCATGTTGCCGAGCACCAGCGTCCCGCCCAGCCCGGCATAGAAAGTGGTCCGCATCGGCCTCGGCACCAGGCGGAACTGCTCCATTGCCAGCACCCACGACGTGACGGCCACGAAATGCGACAGTACGTAAAGCACCCAGGCCGGCGTCTTTGGCGTCCGCATTTCCGGCGTGAGCGCCACCACCATTGGCGCCAACCGTACCGACGAGAGCGCAACGGCGAAGGCGGCGGCAGGCAGGCCGTTTCCGGCGATCACCGCGCCGACGAGGACCACCTTCGCCGGCAGCGCCCAGACGATGCCCGTCATGAAGACGGTTTGCGCCAGGGTCAGCCCGGCGTCACGGGCAAGTCCGGCAAAACCGACAAAGGCGCTGGCCAGGATAAGTCCGGGAATGGAGAAGGCCGACCGCACGCCGCGCAGCAGCCAGTAGCGGCGGGATCCGGTCGTTTCAGCGGTGTTGCCGTCGGTTGCGTCCATGGGTTTTGCTGCATAGCACAATGGCTGCCGCCGCGCGATAAAGCTGCCGGCACCGTCTTGGCGCAATCAACCGCTAATTTCTGGTCCAGAAACAAAAACAAAGAGCGCGCGGAAAATCCGCGCGCTCTGTCGAATGATATACATACTGCCGGACACGATGGCCGTGCGCCATCGCAACGGCTCTCAGCCCTTGCGCGGCAATTGCGGCACGAGGCTACGTTTGGGCGGCTCCTTCGGCTCCGGCGACTTTCTTGCTTTCGCCGGCTTGGCCTTCTTGGCTACGCCGCGCTTTGAGGCCGACTTCTTGGCAGACTCGGATTCGCGCTTTGGCCTCACGGGCGTCTCGTCCGGGATAGCATCCAGCTTGAGGCCCGTCGTGCCATCCTCCTTGCGATCCACGGTAACCCGCACGGTGCCGCCGCGCCTGAGTTTTCCGAAGAGCACTTCTTCGGCCAGCGGCTTCTTGATGTGCTCCTGGATCACCCGTCCGAGCGGTCGGGCACCCATGCGTTCGTCGTAGCCCTTCTCCGCAAGCCAGGCGACTGCCTCGTCCGAGAGATCGAAAGTAACGCGACGCTCGGCAAGCTGGGCTTCCAGCTGCATGACGAATTTCTGCACGACCTGATGCACCACCGGCACCGGCAGGGCGCCGAACGGGATGATGGCGTCGAGGCGGTTGCGGAACTCCGGTGTGAACAGCCGGTTGATCGCCTCCATGTCGTCGCCCTCGCGCTTGGACGAGCCGAAGCCAATCGCCGGCTTGGCCATGTCGGACGCGCCCGCATTGGTGGTCATGATCAGCACCACATTGCGGAAGTCAATGCGCTTGCCGTTATGGTCAGTCAGCTTGCCGTGATCCATGACCTGAAGCAGGATGTTGAACAGATCCGGGTGCGCCTTCTCGATCTCGTCGAGCAGGAGCACGCAGTGTGGATGCTGGTCGACACCATCGGTGAGCAGCCCACCCTGGTCGAAGCCCACATATCCCGGCGGCGCGCCGATCAGGCGCGAGACCGTGTGGCGCTCCATATATTCCGACATGTCGAAGCGCAGCAGCTCCACCCCGAGCGAGGCGGCCAGTTGCTTGGCGACTTCCGTCTTGCCGACGCCCGTCGGACCCGAGAACAGGTAGGAGCCGATCGGCTTTTCGGGTTCGCGCAGTCCTGCGCGCGCCAGCTTGATCGACGAGGCAAGCGCTTCGATGGCGTTTTCCTGGCCGTAGACGACGCGCTTGAGCTCGATCTCCAGCCCGGCGAGCACCTTCTCGTCGTCGGCCGAAACGGTCTTGGGCGGGATGCGCGCCATCGTGGCGATGGTATTCTCGATCTCCCTGACGCTGATCGTCTTGCGGCGCTTCGATTCCGGCAACAGCTTCTGCGACGCGCCCGTCTCGTCGATCACGTCGATCGCCTTGTCGGGCAGCTTGCGGTCGTTGATGTAGCGCGCCGAGAGTTCCACCGCCGCTTTCACCGCCTCATTGGTATATTTGACCTTGTGGAAGTCCTCGAAATAGGGCTTGAGCCCCTTCATGATCTCGATGGCGTCTGCAAGAGTCGGTTCGTTCACGTCGATCTTCTGGAACCGGCGGACAAGAGCCCGGTCCTTCTCGAAGAACTGGCGGAACTCCTTGTAGGTGGTCGAGCCGATGCAGCGGATCGCACCGGAGGAAAGCGCCGGCTTCAGCAGGTTCGAGGCATCCATGGCTCCGCCCGAAGTGGCGCCGGCGCCGATCACCGTATGGATTTCGTCAATGAACAGGATGGCACCGGGGAAATCCTCCAGTTCCTTGACCACCTGCTTCAGCCGCTCCTCGAAATCGCCGCGATAGCGCGTGCCGGCCAGAAGTGTGCCCATGTCGAGGGCGAAGATCGTGGCATCGGCCAGTGCATCCGGCACATCGTCCTCGACGATGCGCTTGGCCAGTCCTTCGGCAATCGCCGTCTTGCCAACGCCAGGATCACCCACATAGAGCGGGTTGTTCTTGGAGCGGCGGCACAGGACCTGGATCGTGCGGTTGATCTCCGGCTGACGCCCGATCAGTGGATCGATGCGGCCGGCGCGCGCCTTTTCATTGAGATTCACGCAATAGGCCGACAGCGCGTCCTGCTGCTGCTTCTTCTTCGTGCCTTCCTCGGCCTCGGCGCCAGGACCTGTGGCCTGGTCCTCGTCGGCGCCGCGCGGTGTGCGGGTTTCCGAGCCGCCGGGCCGCTTGGCGATGCCGTGGCTGATATAGTTGACCGCGTCATAGCGGGTCATCTGCTGTTCCTGGAGGAAGTAGGCGGCGTGGCTTTCGCGCTCGGCAAAGATCGCGACAAGCACATTGGCGCCGGACACCTCTTCCCGTCCGGAAGATTGCACATGGATCACCGCGCGCTGGATGACGCGCTGGAACCCGGCCGTCGGCTTGGAATCCTCGTCATACCCGGTGACCAGATTGTCGAGTTCGCCATCGACATAGTCGAGCACCGTCCGTCGCAACTCGTCGAGATCGACGTTGCAGGCGCGCATGACGGCAGCTGCATCCGTATCGTCGATCAGCGCGAGAAGCAGATGCTCCAGCGTCGCATATTCGTGATGACGTTCATTGGCATAGGTCAGCGCCTGGTGCAGCGCGCGCTCTAGACCCTGCGAGAAAGCCGGCATTCAAGACCTCACTTCTTCTCCATCACGCATTGCAGCGGATGCTGATGCTGACGGGCAAAATCCATGACCTGAGTCACTTTGGTCTCGGCCACTTCGAATGTATAGACGCCGCACTCCCCGACGCCATGCTTGTGTACGTGCAACATGATCACGGTCGCAGCTTCCCTGTTCTTCTGGAAAAAGCGCTCCAGAACATGCACGACGAATTCCATGGGCGTATAATCGTCGTTCAAAAGCAGCACACGATAGAGGCTGGGCTTCTTCGTTTTCGTGCGGGTACGCGTAATGACCGCCGTGCCGCGTCCGGCGTTGTTGCCCTCGTCGTCCCCACGGTTCATCCGCAAAGCGTCGCCTGGCATTTTCATCTCGCCGATCGTCAATCGTCCCATGCTTCCCGCCGCACCTCATCATGAGTGCAGCATGTAGGTGTTCGTCTGTTGATTTTAAGGCCTTCTTGCGCGCTGACAATACGCATTAGTCCTTGTAAGCCGCAATTTTACGGCATGCGCAGGCCGTTGGGCGCAGCCTGGCCATGGATGAATAATTTTGAGGCAACGAAAAACCCGGCCGCATGGCACGGCCGGGTTGGATTTCAGGCATGACACATACCGGCCGCCTGCGCGGCGGCAGTGCTACTTGAGGTTCTTCAGCGTGGCCTCGAACGGCTTGCAGGCATCCTTGGCGATGGCGGTATAAAGATCGGTCATCCGGGTAGCCTGCGCAACGAAGCCCTCATAGCTCTGCTTCAGATAGTCGGTCTGGATCTCGAACGCCTTCTCCACAGACTTGGCCGAAGCCAGCTTCTCTGCGGCCGCGCTGCCGGTTTCCATGGCCTTCTTGGAATAATCGGCGGCTTCGACCGAAAGCTCCTGCAGGCCCTTGGACACGACGGCAGCGCTCTGGAGGCTGCTGTCCATCCATTCCTGTCCGAACTTGCCGACATTATCGAATGACTGTGCCATTGTGCTGCATCCTTCCGTAAATCTCATCTCACACTCTATTGTGCGGTGCACAAATTGTAGTGTGCATCGCACCATTCTGCAAGATGCGTATTTTTTTGAAACGCGGCCCGCCGGAACAGTGAATTGTTAAAAGTCGCTTCGATTCCGACCAATTCCCAAAAGATTTAAATCACCATAAACGGATTGGTAACGAGCCGCACACTAGCCTTCGTCAAAGGGCCAGGATGCCGATCGGGCCGGCCCGCGTAAAAACACGGTTCCAAAGGGTGCGGTTGTGCGTCAGGCATTTGCAGATCTCGCAAGGCTAGTTCGTTCTTGTTCGAAGTCTTCGGTAACGGTCGTCGTCATGACGGCTTTCCTCGCCGCTTCGGCGGGAGCTGCCAGTGCGAACTCCAAATATGCCGGCATCGTCATCGATGCGAAGACCGGCAAGACCCTCTATGAAGACAGCGCCGATGCCTACCGGTATCCGGCATCGCTGACCAAGATGATGACCTTGTACTTGGTCTTCGAGGCACTGGCCTCGAAGCGCATTTCCAAGAACTCGCGCGTTACGGTTTCCCGTAACGCTGCCGCCGAACCGCCGACCAAGCTTGGGGTGCCGGCAGGCAAGAGCGTCACCGTCGAACAGGCGATCCAGGCGCTGGTAACCAGATCAGCGAACGACGTCTCCACGGCTGTGGCTGAGTTTCTCGGTGGCTCCGAGAGCGAGTTCGCCAAGCTGATGACGACCAGGGCGCGCCAACTCGGCATGTCCAGAACCACTTTCCGCAATGCGCATGGCCTGCCCAACAGCGAGCAGAAGACGACGGCGCGCGATATGGCACGGCTGGGAATCGCGCTGCGTGAGCATTTCCCGCAGTATTACGACTACTTCTCCACCCGCTCCTTCACCTATGCAGGCCGCCGTATCAGCACCCACAACAACCTGCTTGGCCGCGTGAAGGGCGTCGACGGCATCAAGACCGGCTATATCCGTGCCTCGGGGTTCAATCTGGTCTCGTCCGTGTCGACCGGAAACAGGCAGATCGTTGCCGTCGTCATGGGTGGTCGCACCGCCCGAACCCGAGACGCGCACATGGCCAACCTCATCAAGCGCTACCTGCCGAAGGCGTCCACAGGCAATGACCGCAACCTGATCGCCCGTGGCCCGGCCACGCAGCCGGTCGTGGCCGCGATGATCCCCACGACGAATGTGCCGGTACCGAGCGATCGCCCCGATGTTGCGCCGGTGACCGCTTATGCCGAGGAGCGCGTTGCCTCGGCGAAGGAAACCTTTGCCAAGGCCGTTTCGGACAAGTCCGACATCGATCCCGTCCGTACATCATCCACCGCGGTCTCCGGCTGGGTCATTCAGGTCGCCTCAATGCCCACCGAGGACGAGGCACGCCGTTACCTGGCCGACACCGTTCGCGAGGCCGAAACGCTTCTGGTCGACGCCACGCCCTTCACCGAAACCTTCGAGCTCAAGGGCCGCACCTATTACCGCGCCAGGTTCGGCGGCTTCGAAGGCAAGAATGACGCATGGGGCGCATGCGCGACGCTGAAGAAGAAGAACGTGGCCTGCTACGCCGTTCAGAACTAGATCGACTTCGGAAAGAGCGGACCCGTTTCCGGATCGGCGTTGCGCAAACCCGTGAACAAAAACCCCGCCAGTATCGTGTAAGGAGGGTTATCTGTGATTGGACAAGAGCAAGTCGCGAGCTTCGTTGATGCGGGCGGCAAGAAAAGGGGACCCGCCCATATCGGGATGCAGACGCTGCATCAGGCGGCGATGAGCCTTTCGGATTTCCGCCGCGGACGCTCCCGGTTCAAGACCAAGGATCTCGTAAGCCTCCTCCTTGGTCATGGGGCCCGCACTTTCCGCGCGTCGCTCCCTGTCGCCGTCGTTCGCATCCGCGCCTTCGCGCCAGACGGGAAACCGGCTGTCAAGATAGGTCTCCAGTAGCTGCAGGCTTTCCTCGTCGCCGGCGAGTTCCGCCCTCAGTTCCAGCAGCTCCTCCTTCGACATCTGCGCCAGTTCCCTGCCCTCGAAGCGCCCTGCCAGCACCGTGCCTTCAAGTTCGCCGCTGTCGTGATCCAGCGCCATTTCGAGTGCCGCCGATCGGACCGTCGAACGCTGGCCCGGCTGAGGCCTGCTCATTCGTCGTATCATGTGCGACGAGCCGAACCAGGCGGCGGCACCTGACAGAAGCATGCCGCCAAGGCCCGCCCTGCCCGCGAAAAGCATGACAAGCCCAACCAGGCCGAGGAGCATAGGTCCAGCGAGGCGCAGTGCGCCGGCAATGGCGGTGGGGCTTGCGCGGGTAAAGGCAAACGCGCTGAGTGCCAGCAACAGCACCAGCCCGAAAAAAAGAAACGGAACGGTCATCCGCGCTTGCCGCTCAGATGTTCGATCATCATCCGGTCCTCGGCGCGCGCCCGGGATTCGAGCGCCCTCAATCCGCCGCTGGCATAGACCGCAACGGAGGAAAGCAGCTTTGCCAGCGTATCGGCTGAATTGCGGTCGAAGCGAAACCATGCGCCCTTCGACAGCCTGGCGATCTCCCGGAAGGCGTTTGTGGCGACTGGATCGTAACCTTCCTGGAACATGAACGCCGGCACGCCTTTAAGTCCCAGCTCTCCCGCCTTGTGAGCGAGATGATCGACATTTTCCTCCATGGCATCGCCAATGAAGACCAGTGCGTTGACCTTCTTGCGGGCATGTTCCTTCAGGCCATGCGAAAGCACTTTGCCGATCTGCGTCTGGCCGCCTCGGCAATCGATCCGCGTCATCAGGTTCTTGAGGCTGGCGGTGTCGGCAACGAAGCGCGACGAACGGCACTCTCCAAACCCGCGATAGTAGACGAGTTGCACGTTGAGCGAGCCTGCCTTGCCGACCGCATCGAACATCTCGGCCTGGATGTTGCAGGCCAGATCCCAGGTCGGCTGACGGCTCATCGTCGCGTCAAGCGCCAGGATGAGGCGCCCCCCCGCTTGATCCCCCGGCACGGCCATGGCGCGCGCCTGCCGCACGAACGCCTCCACCGCACTGTTTGGCGAGCGCGTGTTTTCGACATCGGATTTGATGTCGGGTCGGACCGGTGTCTTTCGAGTATCGCTCATGAGCAAAAGATGTGGTGTTACAGCGCTGCTGGCAAGAGCGGATGATCCGCCTCACATCAGTCCGAGTTCGGTCAGTTCGCGCCGCAGGTGATCCGGCAACTCTTCCGCCTCACCACGGGTCCTGTCTGCCGGCGCATCCTCGGTCTTCAGATAGCGCCACCCCTGAAACGGTCGCCGCGGCTGCCACTCGGTGAGCACGAGGCTGGGCTCCAGTATCAGATGGCAACGGGAGACGCCCTCGCCGTCGGTGAACGGACGCACCTCCAGAAGTTTCTGCCGGCACTGTACCATTCCCTTCATGACCCAATAGAGCGAGCCTCCCGCGAGGTCGTCCAGACGCTTGGGCACCATCCGCGTGGTATGGAAATGCTCAAGCGGCTGTCCCAGCCGCACCTTTTCGGCAAGCCTGTGTTTGACCCAGCCTTCGAGTTGTTCCGGGCTCTCGCAGCCCACACAGAGTTTTATCAGATTTAGCGCCATTCCCTTACTTTGGGGCGCTGGGCCGTCAGGTCAATCTCGACTGCGCCATGTCCACAGCCCAGCCGCCTCGACCTCAACACTCCACGACGTTGACCGCCAGCCCGCCGAGGCTGGTTTCCTTGTAGCGCTCGTTCATGTCTTGCCCCGTCTGGCGCATGGTTTCGATGGCCGCGTCCAGCGATACGAAATGTGTCCCGTCGCCCTTCACGGCGAGGGATGCCGCCGTCACGGCCTTTACCGCTCCCAGCGCGTTGCGCTCGATGCAGGGCACTTGCACGAGCCCTCCAACCGGATCGCAGGTCATGCCCAGATGATGCTCCAGCGCGATCTCGGCCGCGTTCTCGACCTGCTCCGGCGTGCCTCCCAGCACCGCCGCCAGTCCAGCCGCGGCCATCGCCGATGCCGAGCCCACCTCGCCCTGGCAGCCGACTTCGGCGCCCGATATCGAGGCGTTGTGCTTCACGATGCCGCCCACCGCCGCCGCCGTCAGCAGGAAATCGTGTATCCCCTTCCGGTCGGCGTCCACGTGGAAGCGCAGCCAGTAGCGCATCACTGCCGGCACCACGCCGGCCGCCCCGTTGGTCGGGGCCGTAACGACGCGCCCGCCGGCCGCATTCTCCTCGTTCACCGCCATCGCGTAGACCGACAGCCAGTCATTGGCCAAGAGCGGGTTGGGCCGGTTCTGGCGCCATTCATCGTCGAGCTTGTTATGCAGGTACCGTGCCCTGCGCCGCACATTGAGGCCACCCGGCATGATGCCTTCCTGGGACAGGCCGCGCTCGATGCAGCTCTTCATCGCCTCCCAGATGCGGTCAAGCCCCTCGTCCAACTCCTCGGTGCTCAGCCGCGTCTGTTCGTTCGCCCGCTTCATCTCGGCGATCGACAGGCCGGATTCGGCCGCCATGGCCAGCATCTCGCGGGCATTGGCGAAGGGGTAAGGCACGTTCTTGTCGACCGGCGGCTTGCCCTGCGCCTTCAGCTTCTGCAATTCCTCCTCGGAAGCCACGAAGCCGCCGCCAACGGAATAATAGACGCGCCGCAGGAGCAGGCGGTCATCGGCATCGAAGGCGCTGAAAGCCATGCCGTTGGCATGCCCCGGCAGCGGCGTCTTCTTGTCGAGCACGAGATCGGTGTCGGGATCGAAGGCATATTCGGGGTGCCCCGGCGGGCTGACGCGCCGTTTCGCCCTTATGTCCGCAAGGATGGCTTCCGACTTGTCGGGATCGACGCCGTCCGGCGTCAGCCCCTGCAGGCCGAGCATGACCGCGCGGTCGCTGGCGTGGCCCACGCCCGTATGCGCCAGCGAGCCGTGCAGGCTCGCCGAAAGGCGCGCCACGGCGACACCTGCCGGGCGCGGCCATTCGCCGTCTGCGATTTCCTGCAGGAACCGCTCGGCAGCCGTCATCGGGCCCATCGTGTGCGAACTCGATGGGCCGATCCCGATCTTGAAGAGATCGAACACGGAGAGAAACATGCATTTACCTCATCTGCCGGCCCGACAACCGGGCAGCATTATATCAGTACTATAAGAGCGTGGATTGGACACGCCGGCTTGTCTGACAACGACATGGTAAGACCCGAGCCATAAACGACAAGGCGCGACCTTTCAGCCGCGCCTTGTCATGAATGAAGGATTTGTTTCTCAGCTCGCCGCGACAACCGCGATCGTTTCGCTTCCGGCAAACAGCCATGCCAGCAGAATAATCCCGGCAAGACCAATCACTGCCTTGGCGGTCACGCCCCAGCAGGATTTCTGAACGGTTTCGTCCATCAATTTCCCGTCTTTGTGTTCGAATTCGCGGGCTACCAATCAGCCCCAGCTACCCGCATAAGCCGGGGGATACTCCCTGATGCGGCCCGAAGCAATAGCAAAAGCGGCAGCACCGCGGCACCACCTTGCCAAAAAAGCTTAACGATTGAATCTAAATATAGTCTTTTCAGCAGGTTATGGAAAAATTCCGATTAGCTGATTTTCAACAAATGGGGCAAAAACAAGGCAGTCTCTAACCAGATTCGCGTGGGTCGTGAAGCGGCGCGTCCCTCTCCGGCAGGAGTGTGGGCGTCCGACCCGCTAGGAAATAGGTGGCAAGCGCGATCCATTCCCGAATCGCCACGCTCATATTGCGAAGCGAATCGAGCGCGTTGTCCTCCGCCGGTCCCGGCCACTCACGGCCCGAAGTCTTGTAGTCGGCCGGCCATGGCACGACGGGAAATCCTATCTGACGGAACGCGCCGACGGCGCGTGGCATGTGGAATGCCGAGGTCACGAGCAGCCAGACCTCGCCCGGCCGCGGGTCCACCATACGCCGGGAAAACCGGGCATTCTCGAAGGTATCGCGGGATTCGTTCTCGATCTCGATACGCTCCCGCGCCACGCCAAGTGCCGTCAGAAGTCTGGGCGCGGTGTCCGCATCCCCTTCACCCGCCAGGAACACCGAGCCGGAGCCGCCCGAGACGACGATACGCGCCCGCGGGAAGCGCCGCGCGAGGATGGCCGTTTCCACGAACCGGTCACCGCTGGAATTCAACTCATAGCCGCCACGCGCCAGATTGATCGTGCCCTCGAAGCCGCCGCCAAGCACCACGATCCCGTCGACGCGCGAAGGCATTTCGTCAGGCTGCGCAAAACGTTCCTCCAGCGGGTGCAGAAGCAACGCGCCTGCCGTCGTCCAGGCCGAGGCGACGAGAATCAGAAGCGACATACACCCGGCGGCAAGCGCCAGCCTGCGCCAATTGACGACGAACAACATGAGAGACAGCGCAAGCAACAGCGCCGACAGGCTCAATGGCTGCGCCAGCGCCCAGAATATCGCCGAGAACAAGTGAAACATGAAGCGCCCGCCTCCTTCCCGTCAAGGCAGGCGGTCGCTTCCGCCTACCACCAGCGCTTGGGCGAGAACCGCCCCGCCGCCTGTTCGATCACGTGGCCCGTGCGGAACAGCGTCTCCTCGTCGAAGGGGCGGCCGATAAGCTGCAAGCCGAGCGGCAGGCCCTTTGCGTCGAGACCGGCCGGTACGGCGATGCCGGGCAGGCCCGCCATGTTCACCGTCACTGTGAAAATGTCGTTCAGATACATCTTCACCGGGTCAGCCGCCATGTCCTGGTCGGCCACGCCAAACGCCGCCGATGGCGTCGCCGGCGTCAGGATCGCATCGACCCCGGCCTCGAATACCTGCTCGAAGTCGCGCTTGATCAGCGTGCGCACCTTCTGCGCCCGCAGGTAATAGGCATCGTAATAGCCGGCCGAAAGCACATAGGTGCCGATCATGATGCGACGCTTGACCTCGTCACCGAAACCGGCGGCGCGGGTCTTTTCGTACATATCGGTGATGTCCTTGCCCGCCACCCGCAGCCCGTAGCGCACGCCGTCATAGCGGGCCAGGTTGGAGGAAGCCTCGGCGGGAGCCACGATATAATAGGCCGGCAGCGCATATTTCGTGTGTGGCAGGGATATCTCCACGATCTCCGCGCCCGCATCGCGCATCCAGTCGACGCCTTTCTGCCAAAGCGTCTCGATCTCCTGCGGCATGCCGTCGATGCGATACTCCTTCGGAATGCCGATCTTGAGGCCCCTGATGGACTGTCCGACCGCCCCCTCGTAGTCCGGCACCGGCAGATCGACGGAAGTCGTGTCCTTCGGGTCTACCGAAGCCATGGATTTCAGCAGGATCGCGGCGTCGCGGACGTCGCGCGCGATCGGCCCCGCCTGGTCGAGCGAGGAGGCGAAGGCGACAGTGCCCCACCGCGAGCAGCGGCCGTAGGTCGGCTTGATGCCGACCGTGCCCGTGAGGGCCGCCGGCTGGCGGATAGAGCCGCCCGTGTCGGTAGCCGTGGCGCCGGCGCATAGCCATGCCGCCACCGCCGCGGCCGACCCGCCCGACGAGCCGCCTGGGACCAGGTCAGTGTTGCTGCCTTCCGCCCGCCACGGATTGATCACCGGGCCGTAATAGGAGGTCTCGTTGGACGAGCCCATGGCGAACTCGTCCATGTTCAGCTTGCCGAGCATGACGGCGCCGTCGGCCCATAGATTGGCGGTCACGGTCGACTCGTAGCGCGGCTTGAAGCCGTCGAGGATGTGGCTCGCCGCCTGGGTGTGCACGCCCTCGGTCGCAAAAAGGTCCTTGATGCCGAGCGGAATGCCCTCCAGCGCCCCGGCTTCTCCCCTGGCGATCCGCGCATCGGAGGCAGCCGCCATTTGGCGCGCCTTGTCCGCCGTCACGGCCACATAGGCGTTCAGTTTTTCATTGGCCGCATCTATGGCCGCCAGATAGGTGTCCGTCAGTTCGACGGCGGAAACCTCCCCGGCGCGGAGCTTCGCACGCGCATCGGCGATCGTCAGTTCGGTCAGGCTCAGATCGGTCATGAGGCCGCTTCTTCTTGTGCAAGGAGTTTTTCGTAGAACCGGGAATGGTCGGTGTCGGGATAGTCCAGAATGACGCCGCAGCGGCGGAAGCCACCGGCTTCGTAAAACCGCCACACGGGCGCGAAGGGCTCCGTGCCACCCGTCTCCAGAATGAGGCGGTCGACGCTTGTCCGGCGGGCAAGGGTCTCGACGGCGCCGAGCAGTTTCCGGCCGACGCCCGTGCCGCGCACCGTCGGACGCGTCCACATGCGCTTCACCTCACCCAGCTTCCCCTCATGCGCCTTGAGCGCACCCATGCCCAGCGCCGCCCCGTTGCCGTCCCTGGCGATGAAGACGGTGGTATCGGCCCCAGCCATCTGTTCGGCGGTCATCTGGAACTGGAATTCAGGCGGCGACAGCGGACGAAGATGGCCGTTCAGTTCCACGACCATGGCCCGCACATCGTCCTGCAGCGGCGTTTCGACAGCGATGGAGATTTCCACGGTGCGCTACTCCACGACCTTGGGAACCAGGAAGAAATTGTCCGCCGTCTGCGGCGCGTTGGCGACGATATCGTCTGCCTTGCCGCCATCCGTCACCTTGTCTTCCCGCATGCGGATATGGGTCGGGATGACCGAAGTCATCGGCTCGACATTCTCGACGTCGACTTCACTCAATTGCTCGACAAAGCCCAAAATCGCGTTGAGCTCACCGCTCATGCGGCTTGCCGCCTCGTCGTCGACGGCAATTCTGGCCAGCCGTGCGACGCGCTTCACGGTATCGATATCGACGGACATGGTGGTTTTCCTGTCACTGAAACAATGCCACCGGGCTATAGTCGTGCCCGGCGGCCGGCGCAACACGCGGCGCGTAAAAACACGCTCTCAGATCTCCGTCGCCTCGCCCTTTTCCGGAACGAGGACTTGGCTGTCGCTGCCTTTCATTCCTTCCACGAATTTGTCGGCAGACTGGTCGACAATGGGGAAGGAGGCATAGTGGCAGGGAACGACCGTCTGGAACTTGAAATAGCGCCGGCAGGCCAGTGCCGCCACAGCCCCGCCCATCGTGAAGCGGTCGCCCACCGGCACCAGACCGATATCCGGCTGATGCAGTTCCTGGATCAGCGCCATGTCGCCGAAAATATCGGTATCGCCCATATGATAGAGAGTCTTGTCGTCGGGAAAGTGCAGGACCAGCCCGGCCGGATTGCCCAGATAGACATTCTTGCCGCCATCCAGACCGAAGGATGAGGAATGCAGGGCGTTGACGAAGGTGGTGGTGAAGCCGCCGCAATCGACCGTGCCGCCGTGATTGCCGGGATTGATCTTGTCCTCGCCGACACCCTGGCCCACCAGATGCATGCATATCTCGAAATTGGCGACCAGCATGGCGCCGGTCTTCTTCAATATGTCGAGGGCGTCGCCCACATGATCGTTGTGCCCATGGGTCAGGAGCACCTGGGTCACGCCGTCCGCCGGTCCTTCCCAGCCACCGTCCCAGGCCGGATTACCGGTAAGAAACGGGTCGATAATAATGTTCGCGCCACCTGCCTCGACGCGGAAACAGGAATGGCCGTACCAGGTGAGTTTCATATCGAACACTCCTCGATTGTTGCGCGCAGGGAAGATAGAACCCGTGACGGATGTGTCAAAGAAGGGCTGGGCCGGTGACGGTGATTTCCATGGAAGAACTCGCGGGCGTGGCGCTCCCCGGCCAGCCGCTCGGCGGCCTCGATCTCGGCACGAAGACCATCGGCCTGGCCGTTTCCGACCTCGGCCAGCGTTTTGCCTCGCCCCGCCCCGTCATCATGCGCAAGAAGTTCACGCAGGACGCCGGAGCGCTGCTTCGCGCCTTCGCGAAGGAGAAAGTCGCCGCGGTCGTCATCGGTCTACCCATAAACATGGACGGCACGGAAGGACCCCGCGCCCAATCCACCCGCGCCTTCGTGCGCAACATGGAGCGGCTTTGCGAGCTTCCCTTCGTCTTCTGGGACGAAAGGCTTTCCACCGTGGCCGCCGAGCGGACGCTCATCGAGATGGATGTGTCGCGGGCCAAGCGGGCCGGCCGCATCGATTCGGCCGCCGCCTCTTTCATCCTGCAGGGGGCTCTCGACCGCCTTCAGGCATTGCGCGCAACATCAGCGCGGCGGCCATAACCCCGTTCCGCCAGCCATGCGCGGATCTCGCGCCGGCGGCGAAAGGCGAAGATCGCCAGCAGGATCAGCGTGTCGACGACGCAGGCGCGCGCCACCAGCGGCCCGATGGTGGCCGGATCGATGCCCAGTATGTCGCCGTAGAACCCGAAGGCGAAATCGTGCGCGCGCCGGCTGAACATGGCGAGGCCGAAATTGATGTCGTAATAGGAAAGCAGGAACCAGGCCCAGAAACCGCCCATCGGCAACGCCCAGAACAGCAGGATATACCGCATCAGTTGTCTCCGCCTTTGGGCGTCTTCCCGTAGTTCGTGGGGACGGCAATGCGCAGCAGGATCGAATCGCGCGCAGCACCAAGCGCGACCAGCCGCGCCACGCCCTGCCCCTCGCCGTCATCCGCACTGTCGGCCTGTCCGTCTTCGAGCAGTGCCTCGATCTGGAAGGCCATGTAGCAGGCAATGAGCGCGGTAAGCGCCATGCCGCCGCCCTCCGTCGCATCGGGCGCCAGAAGATTGACGATGGAAACGCCCAGCGCACCGGCAAACGCCAGCCGCGCGATCTGCCAGTTGGCCTGTGTGCGGGCACCACCGGAAAGCACGTTGGTGAACAGCCAAAGGAACAGCGTGCTCACGAGGCCCGCGAACAGGCACAGGGAAAGGTCAAGCGGCACTTGCCAGATGGCCGCCCTGCCGCCGGCAACCGCCTGAAAGCTCGCCAGGTGCACGCCGTTCAAGTGCGCCCCCGCCTGGAGCGCGAAATACGCGGTCCAATAGAACGATATGAGTAGTGAAATGATGCGCGCCATGGCCCTGTCCGTTTCGAATCGGAGACTGGCCCCCGCGCTCTCCGCGCGCAACGCTTACTCTTTATTAAGGTTAATTTCCGTTCACCAACCCGATGCGATCACACCGCCTCCGGATAAAGCATCTCGATGATGGCCGAAGCGTCATGACGGGCGTCCAGCATGCCGTAGGTGCCGCGCCACTGTCCGGCGAGCCGCGTCTCGACGAAAGCGTCCGCCACCTGCCCCGCCCCGAGGCGCCGCAATTCTGCCGCCGCCGCGGCCAGCGCCAGTTGCTCCGTCAGGATGCGCGCCGAGCCCTCGTCGCTCTGGCAAACGCTGATCGCGGCCTGCAGAACATCGACCGTTCCCTTGCCTTTTTCACCCAGATCCCGGTGGATACCGGCCAGCACCTCGTCGAAAAGCCCTGCATTCCGCGAAACGACGCGCAGAACATCGAGCGCCATTACATTGCCCGAGCCTTCCCAGATCGCGTTGACCGGGGCTTCGCGATAGTGGCGGGCCAGCGGAGTTTCCTCGACATAGCCATTGCCACCAAGGCACTCCATCGCCTCATAGGTGACGGAGGGCGCCGTCTTGCAGACCCAGTATTTGACCACCGGCGTCATGGCGCGGGCAAACGCCGCCTCTGCCCGGTCGCCCGCGGCCTCGTCGAAGGACCGCGCCAGCCGGAAGGAAAGCGCAGTCGCTGCGGCGACATCGAGCGCCATGTCGGCCAGCACACGCAGCATCAGCGGCTGTTCGATCAGCTCCTTGCCAAAGACCCGGCGATGGCGGGCATGGTGCACCGCTTCCGCCACGCTCGCCCGCATCAGACCGGACGAGCCCAGTGCGCAGTCGAGCCGCGTCAGCGTGACCATGTCCATGATGGTGCGGATGCCCGCACCTGCCTCGCCGACGAGGTAAGCAAAGGCATTGTCGAACTCGACCTCGGAGGAAGCGTTCGACCGGTTTCCGAGCTTGTCCTTAAGCCGCTGAAAACGCAGCCCGTTGCTCGCCCCGTCGTCACGCAGCCGGGGCAGAAGGAAGCAGCTCAACCCTTCCTTGGCCTGCGCCAGCACGAGGAATGCGTCGCTCATGGGCGCGGACATGAACCACTTGTGGCCGTTCAGCCGGTAGAGATTGTTGCCGGCGGGCTCGGCGCTCGTGGTGTTGGCCCGCACGTCGGTGCCGCCCTGCTTCTCGGTCATGCCCATACCGAGCGTGATGCCCTGCTTCTGGCTGACCGGCCGGTTGGAATGATCGTATTTGCGCGACACCACACGCGGTGCCCATACCTTGAAAAGATCGGGGGCGCTCATCAGCGCGGCGAGCGAGGCGCTGGTCATCGTGAGCGGACAGAGATGCCCTGATTCGAGCTGTCCGGTCAGATAGAAGCGCGCGGCGCGAACCTGGTGCCGAAAACCTTTTTCGTCGGCATTGTCTTCCCAGACCGAGCAATGGAGCCCCGCCCCCACCGAGCGCCGCATCAGCGCCTGGTAGGCCGGATGGTGGTCCACGATGTCCGCCCTGCGTCCGTAGCGATCATGGGTTCTGAGAACAGGTGGCTGCTCATTGGCGAGCCGCGCGAGGTCGAGCGCCTCGGGCGTGCGCACGAAGCGGCCGAGCACCTCCAGCTCCTTGCGCACCGGCTCGGAAAAGCGTTCGCAAGCCTGCACGGCCAGCGGGTCCGAGCGCCAGGCATTGCTGCCGCTTAAGGGGGGCGGCTGATTTGTCACTTCGTGATTCACGCCAAACGTCCTGTAATTACTCGACCAGACAAGCTTGATGAAGCCTATCACAAGCTACTGCATGTTTCTTACGCCATTGAAAATGGCGGGGAGAACCCGCGCACAGCATAATCTCTCGCTTGCGGCAAGCGCCCCGCCCGCCTATAGCACCCTCTTGAGATGACAGACACGCCCCCGTTTCCCGTTTATCCCCATCGCCACCTGCTTGGCATCAAGGGCCTGTCCCCCCTCGATATAGAGATGCTTCTGGACCGCGCCGACGACGCGGTCGCCATTTCGCGCCAGCCGGAAAAGAAGTCGACACGCCTGCGCGCCCGCACCCAGATCAACCTCTTCTACGAGGCCTCCACCCGCACGCAGTCATCCTTCGAATTGGCCGGAAAGCGCATGGGCGCCGACGTCATGAACATGTCGGTGGCCAGTTCCTCGACCAAGAAGGGCGAAACCCTGCTCGACACAGCGGTCACGCTCAATGCGATGCGGCCAGACATCCTCATCATCCGCCACGCGGCTGCCGGTGCCGCCGCGCTTCTGGCCCAAAAGGTCGGCTGCTCGGTGGTCAATGCCGGCGACGGCGCCCATGAGCATCCGACCCAGGCGCTTCTCGACGCGCTGACCATCCGCCGGGCTCGAGGTCGGATCGACCGGCTGACGGTAACGATCTGCGGCGACGTGCTGCATTCGCGCGTTGCCCGGTCCAATATCGTGCTGCTCAATGCGATGGGCGCGCGGGTGCGTGTCGCCGCGCCTTCCACGCTCCTGCCTGCCGGCATCGAGCGCATGGGTGTCGAGGTGTTCACCCGCATGGAGGACGCGCTGAAGGGTGCCGACGTCGTGATGATGCTGCGGCTCCAACGCGAGCGCATGGCCGGCAGCTTCGTACCATCGGTGCGCGAGTATTTCCGCTATTTCGGCCTCGACGCGCAAAAGCTCAAACTGGCGAAGGAAGACGCCCTTGTCATGCATCCCGGCCCGATGAATCGCGGCGTTGAGATCGCCTCGGAAGTGGCAGACGGCCCGCAAAGCGTCATCCAGGAACAGGTGGAGATGGGTGTGGCGGTCCGCATGGCGGTCATGGACGCTCTCCTCGACCCGCGTCGCAACGGTTCGCAGGCGCCGGCATGAGCGCCACGCTCTTCCAGAACGCGCGCATCCTCGATCCCTCGCGCGGGCTCGACGAGGCGGGGAGCGTCCTCGTTGTCGGCGGCAAGATCGCCGCATCGGGCGCGTCCGCCCACAATCAGGGCGCCCCGGAGGGCGCCAAGATCGTCGACTGCCGGGGCGCGGCGATCCTGCCCGGGCTGGTGGACGCCCGCGTCTTCATCGGCGAGCCGGGCGCCGAGCACCGCGAGACCATCGCCTCGGCCAGCCGGGCGGCCGCTGCCGGCGGCGTCACCTCCATCATCATGATGCCAGACACCCAGCCGGTCATCGACGATGTCGCACTGGTAGAGTTCGTGCTGCGCACCGCGCGCGAGACCGCGAGCATCAACGTCTTTCCCGCTGCCGCCATCACCAAGGAGCTGGCCGGACGCGAGCTCAGCGAGTTCGGCCTGTTGCGCGATGCCGGCGCCGTGGCGCTAACCGATGGCCGCCACACCATTGCCAGCGCGCTCACCATGCGCCGCGCCCTCACTTATGCGCGCGATATGGGCCTCGTTGTCTGCCACAGCACCCAGGATCCGGATCTCGCCTCCTCCGGCGTCATGAACGAGGGCCTTCTGGCAAGCTGGCTCGGCCTGCCCGGCATCCCGCGTGAAGCCGAGGCCATGCCGCTGGCGCGTGACCTCATGCTGGCGGCGCTCACCGGCGGGCACTATCACGCCGCCGAAGTTTCGACCGCTATGTCCGCTGCCGCCATCGGGCGCGCCAAGCAGGAAGGCCATTCGGTGACGGCAGGAGTGAGCATCAACCATCTCAGCCTGAACGAGAACGACGTCGGCGAATACCGCACCTTCTTCCGCCTGTCGCCGCCCCTGCGCGCGGAGGAAGACCGGCTGGCCATGGTCGAGGCCCTGCGCGACGGCACGCTCGACATGATCGTCTCGAGCCACGACCCGCAGGATGTCGACACGAAGCGGCTGCCCTTCGCCGAGGCCGCCGCCGGCGCCATCGGCCTGGAGACGCTGCTTTCGGCCGCGCTCAGGCTCCATCATTCCGGCGACGTTCCGCTGCTCCGCCTGGTGGAGGCTCTCTCCACCGCGCCGGCAAAGCGCTTCGGCTTGCCCGGTGGCACGCTTACCCCCGGAGTATCGGCGGACCTGATCCTGGTCGATCTGGACGTGCCATGGCTGGTGCGCGAGGCCGATATCCGCTCGCTCTCGAAAAATACCTGTTTCGAGGGCGCGCGCATGCAGGGACAGGTATTGAAAACGCTGGTTGCGGGCCGCACAGTGTTTGCCATCTGAACTGGGAGCAAGAAACCGACCATGCCGGACCCGATAAGCTGGCAGATCGCCCTGCCCTATCTCATCGGTGCGCTGCTGTTCGGCTACCTGCTGGGCTCCATCCCGTTCGGCCTGGTCCTTACGCGCATGGCCGGGCTTGGCGATGTGCGCAAGATCGGCTCGGGCAATATCGGCGCCACCAACGTGTTGCGCACCGGCAACCGGAAGCTCGCCGCCCTCACCTTGCTGCTCGACGCGCTCAAAGGCACGGCGGCGGTGCTGCTTGCCGGGATGTATGGGCCGGATCAGGCCGTGGCGGCGGGGCTCGGCGCATTCCTCGGACACCTGTTCCCCGTCTGGCTGGGTTTCAAGGGCGGCAAGGGCGTCGCCACCTATTTCGGTATCCTGCTGGGCCTTGCCTGGCAAGGCGCGCTCGTCTTCGCGGTCGCATGGCTCGGTATCGCCTTTGTCACCCGATATTCCTCGCTGGCAGCACTGGTGTCGGCCATATGCGTGCCTGCCGCGCTGTATTTCCTGGGGTTCGTGCAGGTCGCCCAGCTTTTCGTCCTGCTCAGCCTGCTCGTTTTCATCAAGCACCGGACCAATATCGTACGCCTCGCGACTGGTAAGGAGACTCGCATCGGTGCAAACGGATGAGCGCCGAACGCGGCCGCCGTCTCGACGAGAAGCAGCGGCGCGCATGGCTCCGCCTCATCCGCACGGAAAATGTGGGCCCTGCCACCTTCCGCGACCTCGTCAACCGGTTCGGTTCTGCCGAAAAGGCCCTGGCGGCCCTGCCCGATCTCGCCCGGCGCGGCTGTGCTGCCGGCATCAGGCTCGCCCCTGAAGACCTGATCGATGCCGAACTGGAAACGGCCGCCCGCATGGGCGCCGAGTTCATTGCCATCGGCGAGCCCTGCTATCCACCTCTCCTGATGCGCATAGATCATCCGCCACCACTGATTGCCGCGCGCGGCAATCTCGACCTTTTGCGCAATCCCATGATCGCCATCGTAGGCGCCCGCAACGCCTCGCTGGCCGGCGCCAAGTTGGCCGCCAGGCTTTCCGCGGAGCTCGGCAGCCAGGGTTACGTGATCGCATCCGGCCTTGCCCGCGGCATCGATGCGGCTGCCCATCGCGGAGCGCTCGACACAGGAACGGTGGCGGTGCTTGCCGGCGGCCTGGACCGCCCTTATCCGCCCGAAAACAATGGGCTCCACACCGAGATCGCGGAGCGCGGCGTCGTGCTCACGGAAATGCCTTTCGGCTGGACCCCGCGGGCCCGCGATTTCCCACGCCGCAACCGCATCGTCGCGGGCGTTGCCTATGGCCTTCTGGTCGTGGAGGCGGCCGACCGCTCGGGCTCGCTCATCAGCGCCCGCCTCGCCAACGAGATGGGCAGGCTCGTCTTCGCCATTCCCGGCTCGCCGCTCGATCCGCGCTCGGCCGGTACCAACAGGCTTTTGAAGGACGGCGCAATCCTCGTCACCGAAGCGGCCGACGTCTCGGACGCCATTGCGCCGCTGATCGGGCGCGAGCCGCAGGCCACCCTCGACATGGAGGAGCCGTCGGACCTCGAAATGGCCGAGCCGCCGGGCGACGACGAACGCCAACGCATCGTCGAGGCGCTGGGGCCCACCCCCATCCATGTCGATGAGATCATCGCCCACACGGGCCTGGCGCCGGCGCAGGTCTTCCTGGTGATCCTGGAACTGGACCTGGCCGGCCGGATCGAACGCCACCCGGGCGGCGCCGTTTCACTGCTGATGGGCGACTTCTAGTGGCGGTGAAACCTCGTCGAGGAGCGCCGCGCGCTCCTCGCGCAGCAGGTCGTTCGCCTCGACATAGGCCATCTCCAGAAAATAGACCAACATCTCGCAGCCCTCGGCCGCGGCCATCGCCCGAAACTGCCTCAGCATGGATTGCAAATAGTCGAGCGTTTCCGCCCTTTGATTTGGGTAGCGTCTGCCCAAGCCCATGGCTTCCCGTCCTATGAAGCATCGTCACCCCGCCATTTCACGCTGATTGTGTGCGGCCTCCTTCCATTCTGCCCATTGCCTCTGTTTCCGCTCCCGAATTAGCCCGTTCTCGTTTGGGACCCAGCCTTCGATGAGGCTACTGTTATATACAAATAAATGTAAAAATGAGAAAATACAACTTTTAGGTGTATATCGGCCCGGCGAGCGATTTGCCCGCTGCACCCTTGACCGCGAGCCAATCCACGGCCATGTGACGTGCTGCCGGGTGACCCGGAACACGGAATTACAGGTGCCGGCGAGATCGGCACCCGCGAGGTATTGCGAGATTATGGAAGTCGTTATCGTCGAGTCGCCAGCTAAGGCGAAAACAATCAACAAGTATTTGGGTAAGGATTACAAGGTCCTGGCATCGTTTGGCCATGTCCGGGATTTGCCCCCCAAGGACGGTTCCGTGCGACCCGACGAGGATTTCGCCATGTCCTGGGCCGTCGATGCCCCCTCCTCCAAACGCTTGGGCGACATCACCAAGGCGGTCAAGGATGCCGACGGCGTCATCCTGGCGACCGACCCCGACCGCGAGGGCGAGGCTATTTCCTGGCATGTGCTGGAGGTGCTGCGCCAGAAGCGCGCGCTCAAGGACAAGCCGGTGCGCCGCGTTGTCTTCAACGCCATCACCAAAAAGGCGGTGCTCGATGCGATGGCCGCCCCGCGCGAGATCGACGCGGCGCTCGTCGACGCCTATCTGGCCCGCCGCGCGCTGGACTATCTCGTCGGCTTCAACCTGTCCCCCGTGCTCTGGCGCAAGCTGCCGGGCGCCCGCTCGGCCGGCCGCGTCCAGTCCGTGGCGCTGCGTCTGGTCTGCGACCGGGAACTGGAGATCGAGCGTTTTGTCCGCGAGGATTACTGGCAGATCGCGGCCCTGCTCGACACCCCGCGCGGCCAAGGTTTCGAGGCCAGGCTGACCGAGTTCGGCGGCAAGAAGCTGCAGAAGCTATCGATAAAGAGCCAGGAAGAAGCCGACAGCATCAAGGCGATGCTCGACGGCGCCAGCTACAAGGCCCTGTCGGTCGAGGCCAAGCCGACAAGGCGCAATCCCGGCCCGCCCTTCACCACCTCCACCCTTCAACAGGCGGCATCCTCCCGCCTCGGCTTCGGCGCGACGCGCACCATGCAGGTGGCCCAGCGCCTTTATGAAGGCATCGAGATCGGCGGCGAAGCGACCGGTCTCATTACCTATATGCGTACCGACGGCGTGCAGATGGCGCCCGAGGCGCTCGATCAGGCCCGCGCCGCGATCGCCGACACCTTCGGAGAGCGCTACCTGCCCGAAAAGGCGCGCTTTTATTCCGTCAAGGCCAAGAATGCCCAGGAGGCGCACGAGGCTATCCGACCGACCGATTTCGCACGCAGTCCCGACAAGGTGCGTAAATATCTCGATGCCGACCAGTTCCGGCTTTATGACATGATCTGGAAGCGCGCCATCGCCAGCCAGATGCAGCCGGCGGAGATAGAGCGCACGACGGTCGAGATCGAAGCCGCCGGCGACGGGCGCAAGGCCGGCCTGCGCGCCGTCGGCTCGGTCATCCGCTTCGACGGCTTCCTCGCCGCCTATACGGATGTGAAGGACGAGGACAAGGAAGACGAGAACGAGAACCGCCTTCCGGAAATCCGCGACGGCGAGACCCTGGCGCGCGAGGCGGTCAACGTCACCAAGCACACCACCGAGCCGCCGCCACGCTACACCGAAGCCTCGCTCATCAAGAAGATGGAGGAATTAGGTATCGGGCGCCCTTCCACCTACGCTTCGACGCTGAAGACGCTGGAAGAACGTGATTATGTCACCGTCGACAGGCGCCGCCTCGTGCCCCAGGCCAAGGGACGCATCGTCACCGGCTTCCTCGAGAATTTCTTCCGGCGCTACGTGGAATACGACTTCACCGCCGACCTCGAGGAAAAGCTGGACCGCATTTCCGACGGCCAACTTTCGTGGAAGGACGTGCTTCGGGACTTCTGGAAGGATTTCTCCGGCGCCGTCGACGACATCAAGGAGCTGCGCGTCACTGACGTGCTGGACGCACTTAACGAAGAACTGGCGCCGCTGGTTTTCCCGCCCCGCGAGGACGGCTCCAATCCGCGCATCTGTCCCAAATGCGGAACCGGCAACCTGTCGCTGAAGCTCGGCCGCTACGGAGCCTTCGTCGGCTGCTCCAACTATCCCGAATGCGGCTTCACCCGTCAGCTCGGCGAAAACGGCGAGAACGGCGATGCCGCGCTTGATGGCAACAAGGAGCTGGGTGTCGATCCCGTCACCGGGGAGGAAATCACCCTGCGCTCGGGCCGCTTCGGCCCCTATGTCCAGCGCGGAGAAGGCAAGGAGGCCAAACGCGCGAGCCTGCCCAAGGGCTGGTCCGTCGAAAGCATGGACTATGAGAAGGCCATGGCGCTGCTGTCGCTTCCCCGCGATATCGGCCAGCATCCCGAAACCGGCAAGATGATTTCGGCCGGCATCGGCCGTTACGGTCCATTCCTGCTGCATGACGGCGGCTACGCCAATCTGGAAAGCGTCGAGGAGGTCTTCTCCATCGGCCTCAACCGCGCGGTCTCCGTGATCGCGGACAAGAAAGCCAAGGGGCCGGGCCGCGGCGGGCGCGGCACGCCGGCGGCGCTGAAGGATCTCGGCGAGCATCCCGACGGCGGCGCCATTACGGTGCGCGATGGCCGCTACGGGCCTTATGTGAACTACGGCAAGGTGAACGCCACGCTGCCCAAGGGCAAGGACCCCGCCAACGTGACGCTGGAAGAGGCGCTGGAACTTGTCGCCGCCAAGGCGGGTAAGGGAGGCAAAGCGAAAAAGCCCGCCAAAAAGGCCCCTGCCAAAAAGCCGGCGGCAAAGGCGAAGGCCAAGGCGAAAACGGGAGTCGAGTGATTGGCGCGCAGGATATCCGGCTCTAGATCTTCCGGGCCCAAATCTCCGGGGCAAGATGCGGGCACAACCGCGCGCAGCGGCAATCCGCACCTGCCTTCGCGCGACGACATCCTGCGTTACATTACGGAAAACCCGGACGAATCCGGCAAGCGCGAACTGGCCAAGGCCTTCGGTCTGAAGGGCAGCGACCGTATTTGGCTGAAGGACGTTCTTCGCGATCTCCAGGACGAGGGACTGATCAAGAAGCGGCGCAAGAAGATGCTACCGCCGGGCGCCCTGCCCCATGTCGTGGTGCTCGACATCTTCTCCCGCGACGCCGAAGGCGGGCTGCTTGCCCGACCGGCCGAGCAGGACGAGATCGACGTTCCCGTGCCCATGGTGGTCATCCGCAGCCAGAAATCGGGCCAGAAATCGGGCAAGCCCGCCGCCGGTGTTGGCGACCGCGTGCTGGCGCGCGTTTTCCCGAGCGAAGACGAGGCCGGCCCCGCCTATTCGGGCCGCATCATGAAGGTCTTCGAGCGCAAGCGGCGCGCCGCGCTCGGTGTCTTCCGCGTCCTCGAGGACGGCAGCTTCCGCATTGAGCCCGTCGAGCGCCGACAGCCTGAAATGCAGGTCAGCGAGGAGCATCGCGCCGACGCGAAGGACGGCGACCTGGTCGAGGCCGAGATCGTGTCGCGCAACCGCTATGGCCTGCAGCAGGCGAAGGTGCTGGAGGTGATCGGATCGCTCAAGAGCGAAAAGGCGGTCTCGATGATCGCCATCCACGCTCACGAAATACCTCATATCTTCCCCCAGGCCGTGCTCGACGAGGCCGAGGAGGCGAAGCCGGCAACCCTCCAAGGCCGCGAGGACTGGCGCAAGCTGCCGCTCCTCACGATCGACCCTGCCGACGCAAAGGACCATGACGACGCCGTCTATGCCGAGCCCGACCCCGCCGACGACAACCGCGGCGGCCACATCGTCACCGTCGCCATCGCCGATGTCGCGCACTATGTGCGGATAGGTTCGGCTCTCGACCGCGAGGCGCTGAAGCGGGGCAACTCCGTCTATTTCCCCGACCGGGTGGTGCCCATGCTGCCCGAGCGCATCTCCAACGATCTGTGCTCGCTGCGCGAGGGCGAGGCGCGGCCGGCGCTGGCCGTCCGCATGCGCTTCAGCCACCAAGGCCGCAAGCTTGACCACAGCTTCCACCGGGTGATGATGCGCTCGGCAGCGCGCCTTTCCTACCAGCAGGCCCAGGCGGCGATCGACGGCGAGCCCGACGACAAAACCGGACCGCTCCTCGAACCCGTCCTCAAGCCGTTGTGGGAAGCCTATGCCGTGCTCAAGCGGGGCCGCGCCGCGCGCGAGCCGCTGGAGCTCGACCTGCCGGAAAGAAAGCTGATCCTCAAGGAGGACGGCACGGTCGACCGCGTGACCATCCCCCCGCGCCTCGATGCCCACAAGCTCATCGAGGAGTTCATGATCCAGGCCAATGTCTGCGCCGCCGAAACGCTGGAGACGGCCCGCCAGCCTTTGGTCTACCGCGTCCATGACGCGCCCTCGCTCGCCAAGCAGGAAAGCCTGCGCGAGTTCCTCGCAACGCTGGACATTTCGCTGGCACGCGGGCCCCAGCTTCGCCCGGCCCTGTTCAATACGATCCTCGCCCGCGTCGAAGGCGCCGACCACGAGCAGCTCGTCAACGAGGTCGTGCTGCGCTCGCAGAGCCAGGCCGTCTACGCCACGGAGAATCTCGGTCACTTCGGCCTCAATCTGCGGCGCTACGCCCATTTCACCTCGCCCATCCGCCGCTATGCCGATCTCATGGTTCACCGCGCCCTGATCACGTCCCAGGGCTTCGGTAAGGACGGGTTGCGCAAGGAAGATGAGGAGCGGCTGGAGGAAATATCCGCTCTCATCTCCGCCACCGAGCGCCGCGCCATGGCCGCCGAGCGCGAGACGGTTGATCGCCTGATTGCCGAGCATCTGGCCGGCCGTACCGGCGAAGAGTTTTCGGCCCGCATCGCCGGTATCGCGGGCGCCGGCCTTTTCGTCCAGTTGCCACAATTTGGCGCAGATGGCTTTATCCCGGTGTCGTCCCTGGGCAATGAGTACTATATCTACGATGAGGCTCGCCACGCGATGATCGGCGAGAAGAGCGGGAAGGGTTTTCAGCTCGGCGACAGCGTCGAAGTTCGCCTGATCGAGGTCGCGCCGCTTGCGGGCGCGATGCGGTTTGAAATGCTGAGCGAGCCGGTGAAGCTTCCAGGCTCTACGAAATCGTTCCACAAGGCCCGCCGTGGACGCGGTCGCGCCAGCGGCAACAAGGCAAAGGCCTCACCCGGAGGCAGGAGACGGTGATGGAAGAGCAGGTTTTCGGCGCCGGCGGGACGAGCCGCCGCAGGCGCTCCGTCTGGGAGGCGATGAAGCGCGGCTTTGCGGGCCGCTGCCCGCATTGCGGGCGAGGCCGGCTTTTTCGCGCTTATCTGAAGACGGTGGAAAACTGCGAGGCGTGCGACGAGGTGATCAGCCACCACCGCGCCGACGACCTGCCCGCCTATCTCGTGATCGTCGTCGTCGGTCACATCGTCGTGGGCGCCTTCATGGGCGTGGAGGCGATGACCGTCTGGCCGAGCTGGCTGCATCTGGCGATCTGGGTTCCGGTCACGCTCTTGATGTCCCTCTGGCTGATCGGTCCGATGAAGGGCGCCGTGGTCGGCCTGCAATGGGCCCAGTACATGCACGGGTTCGGCGGCGAACCCGACACGCTCGAAACCCATCCAGAGCTGCGATAGATGACGCAGCGCATGGACGGCTTGACCCGCAACGAGGTCGATAAGGCCGAATCGAAGGATTTTGCCCTCGGCGGAAAGCCGATGCGCCCGAAGGATGCTGCCACGCTGATCCTGCTGGACAAGCGTGGCAACGAGCATTTCGTGCTGATCGGCCGCCGCCACAAGCGTCATGCATTCATGCCGGGCCGCTTCGTCTTCCCCGGCGGCCGCACCGACCCGACCGACAGCCGCATCCCGGTCCACGCCGACCTGCACCCGGCTGAAGCGGAAAAGCTGACGGCGCCGACCCGCATCACCCAGGCGCGCGCCAAGGCGATCGCCATGTCGGCTGTCCGCGAGACCTGCGAAGAGGCAGGTTTCCTCATAGGCGTGCCGGCGCCCTTCTCGACCCGCAGTCCGCATTGGCGCGATTTCGCCGAAAACGGCATCCAGCCCTCGCTCGACAGGCTGCGCTATATCGCCCGCGCCATAACGCCGCCGGGCCGCGTGCGCCGCTATGACACCCGCTTCCTGGCCGCATGGCGCGACGACGTTGCCTGCGAATTGCCGGATGGTGGATCGACCGACGAACTGGAGGAGATCGTATGGCTTCCCATCGCCGACGCCATGCAGGCAGAAATCCCCGCCATCACGCGAACCATCCTCGACGACCTCCAGCGCCGCCTTGCCGATGACCCCGAACTGAGCCCGGGCGGACTCGTGCCCTTCTATTCGATGCGCGGCAACCGGTTCGTCAAGCTGTTGACTTGAACAGTCGCGCGCCCTCCTTGCTCTGGATCAGGCACGGCTTTGCCGTGCCGAGCGGGCTTGACTTTTGAGCGCCGGTCTATATGTCTCCGGCGAGCTTTTGGCGAGCACCGCGGTATCTGCCGGTTGGGGCCGCATCATTCACCACGAAAAACGGATTAGTGACATGGCCAAGGCCACGACCATCAAGATCAAACTCCTGTCGACGGCCGATACCGGCTTCTTTTATGTCGCCAAGAAGAACAGCCGCACGATGACCGAGAAGATGACCATGCGCAAATACGACCCGGTCGCGCGCAAGCACGTCGAGTTCAAGGAAGCGAAGATCAAGTAGCTTTCTCATACTGCTGAGATTATTCGACGGCGCCGCAAGGCGCCGTTTTTCGTTGCGCGTCCCGCTGGAGCAGCGGGAGAACCGGTCATGATTTTGAATGAAGTCTCGAGCCCGCCTTTTCCAGCGAGAATGAAAAAGGGGGCCGGCCGGCGATTGGCAGCGGTACGAGGAGGCCACTTAACGCCAGCGCCGACCGGCCGACCCCACGGACCCAGGAGATGCGGCGGACCTGAGCATCATGGGGTATTGACAAATAGGGATCCACCAAAGGAGCCCCATCCCCTTGGCTGCGACACTCGCGCAAGAAAGCCGGAAAATCAACACTTACTTAACCATTTGAGCGATTCGGCTTACGTTAGGGTAAACACGTAACCATACGACGTTCGTTGAGCCACCCACTGCCGGGCAGAAAGGAGCAGGAACGTTCCGACGCCGCCTCAGGCGGCCGGCGCCACAACTTTATTGCGGCCGCTCGCCTTGGCCTCGTAGAGGGCGACGTCGGCACGCTTGAAAAGTGCCTCGACCGTATCTTCGGGCAGCTTCATGGCAGCCACGCCCAGGCTGGTCGTCACCGGCACCGCCGGCTTCCCCTCGCCCATACCAAACGGTCCGCTGGCGATCTCGGCGCGAATTCGCTCAGCCACCTTTTGCGCGACGAACAACTCCGTATCCGGCATCACGATGACGAATTCCTCGCCGCCATAACGACAGACGAGATCGATGCCACGCAGGTTGCGCCGCAGCCGGGCAGCGAACTCGCGCAGGATAGCGTCGCCGCCGTCATGACCCCATTTGTCGTTGATCGCCTTGAAGCGGTCGATGTCGGCGATCATGATCGACAACGGCCTCCGGCGCGCCACGGCCCTGTCGAACAGGCGATGAAGGTGGCTGTCCAGATAGCGCCGGTTGTGGAGCCCGGTGAGCGGGTCGGTCACCGCCATCTCCACCGTCTCCGCGACGCTGGAGCGCAAGCCGTCATTGTAGCGCTTGCGCCTGATCTGCGTTCGCAGCCGCGCGATGAGCTCCTGTTTTTCGACCGGCGTCAGGATGTAGTCGTTGACGGCAAGTTCCAGCCCGCGAATGACGAACTCGTCCTCGCCGGGGTCGGTCATCAGGATGATCGGCACCAGCCGGGTGTGCTCCAGCGCCCGAAGCTGCGAACACAGGCGCAGCGGGTCGTAGTCGGCATGCGCAGTGGCCACGATGACGCACTCGAAGGCGCCTTCTGCCGCCCTTGCAAGGCCGGCCGGTCCATCGGCCGCAACTGCCAGCTCGAACTGGCCGTCGAGCATGCTCACGATCCGCCCGGCGGACGCCTCGTTCTGGTCGACCAGCAGGACGCGCGGCGCCGTGTCCGGCGCGCTCTTGCTGGCCAGCAATTCCTCGATGCCGATGTCGCGCGTCGTCGAGGCGCGCAGCCGCAACTCGTCGGTCAGCGCCTTCAGGCGCACGAGGCTCTTAACGCGGGTCAGCAATTGCAGATCGTTGACTGGCTTGGTCAGGAAATCGTCCGCGCCGGCCTCCAGCCCGCGCACCCGGTCGGCCGGTTGGTCCAGCGCCGTGACCATCACCACCGGAATATGCGTGGTCGCCGGATCGGCCTTGAGCCGGCGGCAAACCTCGAAACCATCCATGCCCGGCATCATGATGTCGAGCAGAACGACGTCGACCTTGCTTGCCTCGCAGATCTCGATGGCATCGCCCCCCGAGCGCGCGGTCACGACATCGTAATATTCCGCCAATAGCCGCGCCTCCAGCAACTTCAGGTTGGCCGGCACGTCGTCGACGACAAGAATCCTGGCAGTCATAGCCCCCGCTTACTCCCTCTACGCCAACCGGACTGACACCATCATGCGTCCCCGAGATATGATTTGATCGTCTCGATGAAGCTGGGCACGGAAATCGGTTTGGAGATATAGGCCTCGCAGCCGCCCTGCCGGATGCGTTCCTCATCGCCCTTCATGGCGAATGCCGTCACTGCGATGACCGGGATCGTATGAAGGTCGTCGTCTTCCTTGAGCCATTTGGTGACCTCCAGCCCCGATACTTCCGGCAGCTGTATATCCATCAGGATGAGGTCGGGGCGGTGGGCGCGCGCTAGGTCGAGCGCCTGAAGCCCGTTGCGCGTACGCACGGTCTCGTAGCCGCTGGCCTCGATCAGGTCGCGGAAGAGCTTCATATTCAGCTCGTTGTCTTCGACGATCATGACCTTCTTCGGCATCGATCCCCCGCTTATCCAGAATCGCCCGGCCCGAGCTTCACATCCACGAAGCCGAATCCAGCCGTCGCCCGCGTCCGGCAGACGGCCGGTTGCCGTTCCATGACGCGTTATCGCACAATTTGTTTTACGAAACGGAAATTATTGCACTTCAATTGACCGGCCCGTCCCTCTCCGGCACATTCCGCCCCGCACCATCATAGCCGAACCGGAAGCCATCGTGGAACAAGCCCATGCCGAATCGATTGCCATCACCGCCCTCGGCTTCATTGCCGGCGACGAAAAACTTCTGCCGCGCTTCCTGTCGATGACCGGCATAGAAGCCACGCAGATCCGCGATGCCGCCCGGGAGCCGGGTTTCATGGCGGGCGTCCTCCAGTTCATCCTCGCCCATGAACCCACCCTGATAGCGTTTTCCGAACAAAGCGGCATCGCCCCGCAAGATGTCGCGCGCGCCCGCACCGCGCTGCCCCTTGGCGACGACGGCTATGAAGGCTCTGTCTGAGCGCATCACAGAACCAAACGCATCAGCGGCCGGCCCGCCTTGCGTTCGGCAACGATCTCGAACCCGGCCCTGGCAAAGACGCGGGTCGAACCCACGAACAGCCCGATCGAGCGCGAACTCTTCGATTCGGTCATCGGGCAGGCCTCGATAAGCCGCGCGCCGTTCTCGCGCGCGAAGGTCTTTCCAGCCTCCACCAGCCTGTGCGTCATGCCGTTTCCGCGCGCATTGGCCCGTACGAAGAAGCATGAGATCGCCCACACCGCCGGATCGTCCGCCGGCGTATCCTCCAGCGGCGCCGTCACGCGGCCCTTGTTGTTCCATTCGGGCACGTCCGCGCGCGGACCGATCTGCATCCAGCCATCGGCGCGTCCATCGTTGAAAACCAGCAGTCCCGGCGGCGGCCCGGCTTCGACGCGGGCGCGCATATGGTCCTTGTTGCGTTCCCTGTCGTTTTCCCGGCGCAATGCCGGCGGCAGGCGAAAATGCGTGCACCAGCAGCCATAGCAGGCCCCTTGTTTGCCGAACAGATCCTCGAATTCCGGCCAGCGCTCCGGCGTAAGCGGAAGTACGGTCCTCTCCACTCCTGACACCTTCGTATTGTGCCGCAAGGCGGCTTGATCTATGATGAATGTTCTATTTATGTTCTCATGAAGGATCATGGCTGTCAACGCCACCGCCAACGGCATCTGCCGGGACTGCCTTGCCCCTGCGGCGGGGACGGGAAAGCGTTGCCATAGCTGCGGCAGCCCCCGCGTCCTGCGCCATCCGGAGCTTGAGGCGCTGCCGCTCGCCCATATCGATTGCGACGCCTTTTACGCGGCGGTCGAGAAGCGCGACAACCCGGAACTGCGCGACAAGCCGGTGATCATCGGCGGCGGCAAGCGCGGCGTTGTCTCGACCGCCTGCTACATCGCCCGCATTCATGGCGTGCGCTCCGCCATGCCCATGTTCAAGGCGCTGGAGGCCTGCCCCGAGGCCATCGTCATCAAGCCGGACATGGAGAAATATGTCAGGGTGGGGCGCGAGGTCCGCGCCATGATGGAGGCGCTCACGCCCATGGTCGAGCCGATTTCGATCGACGAGGCCTTTCTCGATCTTGCCGGCACGCAGAAGCTGCACGGCGCGCCGCCTGCCCATGTGCTGGCCGCCTTCGCAAGGCGCATCGAAGAGGAGATTGGCATCACCGTTTCCGTCGGCCTTTCCTACTGCAAGTTCCTCGCCAAGGTCGCCTCGGACCTGAACAAGCCGCGCGGCTTTTCCGTCATCGGCCGGGCCGAGGCGCTGGATTTTCTGGCGGCCCAGCCCGTCACCACCATCTGGGGCGTGGGCAAGGCCTTCGCCGCCACGCTGGAGCGCGACGGCGTGCGCATGATCGGGCAACTGCAGAAGATGGAAAAGAACGACCTCATGCGCCGATACGGTACGATAGGCAGCCGCCTGTACCACCTTTCGCGCGGCGAGGACGACCGCACGGTCAAGCCGCGCAGCGAGGCGAAAAGCGTCTCTTCCGAAACCACCTTCAACCACGATATATCGGCCGCATCCGACCTCGTCCCCGTGCTGCGCGCCCTGTCGGAGCGGGTTTCGACACGGCTCAAGAAGGCCGACATCGCCGGCCGCACCGTCGTGCTGAAACTGAAGACCGCCGATTTCCGCACCCGCACGAGAAACCGCCAGCTCGCCGACCCGACGCGGCTTGCCGACCGCATCTTCCACACCGGCCTCGACATGCTGATGCGCGAGCTCGACGGCACGCGCTTCCGCCTGCTGGGCGTCGGGGTCAGCGACCTGACCGATGCCGCCAAGGCCGACCCGCCGGACCTCGTCGACACGCTGTCCCACAAGCGCGCGCTGGCCGAAGGCGCAATCGACAGCCTGCGCGAGAAATTCGGCAGGGAAGCGGTGGAGACCGGTTACACGTTCGGCCGTGGCCGCGCGGGGCAGCCGCAGCGGGAGGAGTGATCTTCGCGGGAAGGTGCACTGCGGGGAAAACGATGCTCGCCGGCCGCTGCCGGCATTGATGCCGCCCCCTCCCCACCCCTGTCGGCTCTGCGGAAACGGCTTGCGCTGGCCCATCAGCGCCGCGCCGGGATCAGGCATTCTGGCATGGATCCTCGGGTCGGGGCCCGAGGATGACGAATTGTTCGAAGGGTGCGGCCAATTGCCAGCGCTGGCGATCGACAAAGCCATCCCCATCTCCGTCATCCCGGCCGACCTTAGGGAGAGCCCAGACCTGTTGGGTTTGTGCGGCCGGTCTCCGCAGAAAGAACTGCCGGTGCTGACGTGCGCTAGGGCAAGGACCGGACCGCGCTATATGAGGCTCTTCCAATGGGTCCCGGATAGCCCTTCGGGCTTCCGGGATGACGAACCGTTGGATACCTCTTGCTTTCCAGGACGCAGGAACGGGTGTCCTCAGAGTTGATGACGGCCCAGCCCGTCTGCCTTCAAGACACGCCTTTCCGTTCCCGCGCTTCTTCCGAAGCCGGGGCCTGTCAAAGAACGCACCCCATATGCCAAGGGGGTGGGAAGACGGGCGGCCAAAGCATCGCGCGTCTAACAAATAATATGCGACCCTCGGGCCGCCCGTCCGGCCGCTGCCCTGCGGTCGGCCGGTCAAGGAGCCCGGCGCATTTGCGCGCCAAACCCCGCGGGTTCTCCCGCATCCCGCCTGCCACGCGCCTTTCGGGCGCGCTCTTGCGGGACTCCGGCCTGCTGCAGGCCCTCACATGCCTCCGGGTACCGATTCCGGAGGGGGAGGCTGCCGCCGCCCTCCCGAACACCCGGTGCGCATCCGGTTCCCGTGAGGGCGATGGACACAGGATAATGGAGGCCGGGCAAGTGGGGATAGACAAGCCGGATATTTTGTCGGGAAAATTGCTATATCCAGCGATAACAGTGGGTTGAATGGATGTACTAAAGTCGAGGGGTGCGGATCTATCCACGGGCCGGGATGAAGCTGCAGTTGCGAAGGGCGCGGCGGCAAATCGCAAAAAAGCACCCTATACGAGTTCGACATCCACCACGCCCGGCACCGCGCGCATTGCCGCGGCGATCTGCGGGGAGACGCGGTAGCGGTCGGGCAGGCCGACCTCGATCTCGCCCTGGCCGCCTTCCTTGATGACCACGAAGCTCACTTCGGCGTCGCCTTTCTGGGTGAGCCGTGAGGCAACGGTATCGAGGGGCCTGGGGTCGCGCAGATAGACGCGCAGCGCCTTCTGCATGCGGCTCGCCTCGTCCTCCAGCGACTGCACGCCCTGGATACGCAGGCTGACGCCCTCCGGGCGGTCCTCCGCCGAGACCATGATGACGACGGATTTTCCCGGCTCCAGAAGGTCGCGATACTGATGCAGCGTCTCGGAAAACATCACCGCCTCGAACTGGCCGGTGGCGTCGGAGAACTGCACGATGCCCATCTTGTTGCCGGTGCGCGTCTTGCGCTCCTGCTTGGCGGTCACCGTTCCGGCCAGCCGCCCGGCCGAAGCGCCCTTCTTCACCGCCGCCTGGAACTCGGCCCAGTTCTGCACCCGCATCTTCTCCAGCGTGGCGGCGTAGTCGTCGAGCGGGTGCGCCGACAGGTAGCAGCCGACCACCTGGAATTCCCGGTGCAGCTTTTCCGACGGCAGCCACGGGGCGGCGGACGGCAGGTGCAGCTTCTGCGGCTCCAGCGCGGCCGAGCCGAATATGTCGCCCTGCCCCATCGCCGCGTCTTCCGACGTCCGCGCCGCCAGCCCCATCAGCCGGTCGATGCCGGCGAACAGCGCCGCCCGGTCATGGCCGAAACAGTCGAAGGCGCCGGCCTGGATCAGGCATTCCAGCACGCGCTTGCCGACGATCTTGGGATCGACCCGCGCGCAGAAATCCTCAAGGCTCTCGAAGGGTTTGTCCTCGCGCATGCGGACGATGTGCTCCACCGCCGCGTCGCCCACGCCCTTGATGGCCGCAAGCGCATAGAAGATCTTGTTCTCGCCGACCTCGAACGGCCGGTAGGAGGTCATCACCGAGGGCAACACGACCTCGATGCCGAGCCGCATGGCGTCGCGCCGGAAGTCGTTCAGCTTGTCCGTGTTGGCCATGTCGTAGGTCATGGACGCGGCCAGGAATTCGACCGGATAATGCGCCTTCAGATAGGCGGTCTGGTAGGAGACGATGGCATAGGCGGCGGCGTGCGACTTGTTGAAACCGTAATCGGCGAACTTCGCCAGAAGGTCGAAGATGAAGTCGGCCTGCTGCTTGGAAACGCCCCGCTCCGTCGCGCCCTCGACGAAGATGCCGCGCTGCTTTTCCATCTCGGCGCGGATCTTCTTGCCCATGGCGCGGCGCAGAAGATCGGCCTGTCCGAGTGTGTAGCCGGCCAGCTCCTGCGCGATCTGCATCACCTGCTCCTGGTAGACGATGACGCCCTGCGTCTCCTTAACCAGGTGATCGATCTTAGGATGGATGGAGGCGATCTCCTCCTCGCCGTGCTTGCGGGCGTTGTAGGTGGGGATGTTCTCCATCGGGCCGGGACGGTAGAGCGCCACCAGCGCGATGATGTCCTCGATGCGGTCCGGCTTCATGCCGATCAGCGCCTTGCGCATGCCCGCGCTTTCCACCTGGAACACGCCGACCGTCTCGCCGCGCGACAGCATTTCATATGTCTTGCGGTCGTCGAGCGGGATTTTCGACAGGTCGATCTCGATGCCGCGGCGGGCGATCAGCTTCACCGCCCTTTCAAGGACGGTCAGCGTCTTCAGACCCAGAAAGTCGAACTTGACGAGGCCGGCATCCTCGACCTTCTTCATATTGAACTGGGTCACCGGCATGTCGGAGCGCGGGTCCCGGTACATCGGCACCAGCTCGGACAGGGGCCGGTCGCCGATCACGATGCCGGCGGCGTGGGTGGAGGCATGGCGGTAGAGCCCTTCCAGCTTCTGGGCGATCTCCAGAAGCGTGCCGACGATGGGCTCCTTGTCCACCTCCTCCTGGAAACGCGGCTCGTCTTCGATGGCCTTGTGCAGCGGCGTCGGATTGGCCGGGTTCGACGGCACCATCTTGCACAGCCGGTCGACCTGGCCGTAGGGCATCTGGAGTACGCGACCTACGTCGCGGAGTACGGCTCGGGCCTGGAGCGTGCCGAAGGTGATGATCTGCGCCACCTGCTCGCGGCCGTATTTCTCCTGCACGTAGCGGATGACCTCGTCGCGCCGGTCCTGGCAGAAATCGATGTCGAAATCGGGCATCGACACGCGGTCGGGATTGAGGAAGCGCTCGAAAAGGAGCGAAAAGCGCAAGGGATCGACATCGGTGATGGTCAGCGCGTAGGCGACCAGAGAGCCCGCGCCGGACCCGCGCCCCGGCCCGACCGGGATATCATGCGCCTTGGCCCATTTGATGAAGTCGGCAACGATGAGAAAGTAGCCGGGAAACTTCATGCGCTCGATGATCTCGAGCTCGTATTCCAGCCGCTCCGAATAGGTTTCGGACGCGTAGCCCTCGGCCAGTCCCTGCGTTTTCAGCCGGTTCTCCAGGCCCTCGCGCGCCTGCCGCCGCAACTCGTCGGCCTCCGCCTTGAGCGCGGTTTCCTCGTCGGCCGCCTCGCCGCCGGTAAAGCGCGGCAGGATGGGGTCGCGGTTCTTCGGATAATAGGCGCAGCGCTGGGCGATCTCGACCGTGTTGTCGACGGCCTCGGGAAGGTCGGCAAAGAGCTCGACCATCTCCTTCTGGCTTTTCAGGTAATTGTCGGGCGTCAGCCGGCGCCGGTCGTCCATGGCGATCACGGCGCCCTCGGCAATGGCGATCAGCGCGTCGTGGGCGTCGAAATCCTCACGCGCCGGGAAGAAGGCCTCGTTGGTGGCGACCAACGGCAGGTCGTGGGCGTAGGCAAGCTTCACCGTCGCCGCTTCCAGCGCCCGGTCGTAGCCGCCCAGCCTTTCCAGCTCCACGTAGAGCCGGTCTTCGAAAGTCTCCATCAGGAAGCGAAGGCGGTTTTCGGCCACTTCCGTGCGGTCTTCCTTCAGCGCCGCTCCGAGGGGGCCGCGCGGCCCGCCGGTTAGGCAGATCAGCCCCTCGCGATGAGCCTCCAGCCATTCCTTCGTGACATGCACGGCCGCGCCCGGCTCATTTTCGAGATAGGCGCGGCTCACCAGCCGGACAAGGTTGCGATAGCCGGCCTCGGTCGCGGCCAGGAGCACCAGCGGGTCGTAATGCTCGACCTGCCGGTTGCGGCTCGCCCGGCGCGCTTCCGACAAGGCGTCGTCGAAGGCTACATCGAGCTGGCAGCCGATGATCGGCTGGACGCCGTCCTTGGCCGCCTTCTGCGCGAACTCCAGCGCGCCGAACAGATTATTGGTGTCGGTGACGGCGATAGCCGGCGCTTCGTCCCTGACAGCATGGCCGACGACCTTGCCGAGGGGCAGCGCGCCCTCCAGCAGCGAGAACGCCGAATGGACCCGCAGATGCACGAAAGGCCGCTCCGGCCGCGAGGCCAGCCATTCGGCCTGCTTGCGGGCGGCATCTGCCGCCGCCATGATCGGATCGCGCGTTCGCCTGTCGCTGGCCATGAATTGTTGCCGATTGCCTCGATGGACTCAGGAAGACGCCCATTCTCGACAATCGCCGGCCACGGGTAAAGGCCGCGGTGACGTTGCGCACCACAATCGTCCTTCAGGCGCTCAAAGCACCTCGTGCTGGAGCAGCCTGTCCACTGCTGCCGCCAGGTCCGACGGACGCTCCACGATCTCGTCCGCTCCGGCGGCGGCGAGTTCCTTGCGGTCTCCGAACCCCCAGAGCACGCCGATGGACATGATGCCGTTGGCCTTGGCGCCGACGATATCGTGCGAACGGTCGCCGATCATGACAGTTCGCGCGGGGTCGAGGGGCTCGGCTTTCAGGATATGCGCGATCAGGTCCGGCTTGTCGGCGTTGGTCCCGTCATGGGCCGAGCCATGCACCGTGTGAAAGAACCGGGCAAGGCCGAAATGCTCGACGATCTGGACCGAATAGGTCTCCAGCTTGGAGGTGGCCACGCAGGCGTGCCGGCCCGGCCGCCGGAATGCCGTCGATCAGACTGTTCTCGAACTTGCCGACTTCACCATAGCGCTCCCGGTAGAACGCCACCGCGTCGGTGATCCGCCCCTTGTCGTCCGTGTCGAGCAGCCTTGCGAAGGAATGCTGCAAGGGCGGGCCGATGCACCAGTGCAGATCGGCCGCCAGCGGCGGCTCCTCGCCCATCCGCTCCATTGCGTAGCGGATGCCTTTGGTTATGCCCTCGAAAGGATTGGTGAGTGTTCCGTCGAGATCGAACAGAACGCCGGGCAGATTTTTCGGCAATTAGACAAACTCCATGATGACCGCGTCCACGGCCAGGCTGTCGCCGGGCTTGGCGTTGAGTTTTGCGACCGTGCAGTCCCGGTCTGCCCGCAGTACGTTTTCCATCTTCATCGCCTCGACGACCGCCAGCGTCTCGCCGGCCTTGACCTCCTGCCCTTCCTCGACCGCGATCGACACAACGAGGCCCGGCATCGGGCAAAGCAGCAGTTTCGAAGTGTCCGGCGCGCGCCGCACGGGCATCAGCCGGTCGAGCTCGGCGATCCGCGGCAGATAGACCCGCGCCTGCGCGCTCATACCCCGCCAGGAGAGCTTGACCCCGTTGAGGATGGGCCGTACCTGGACCGCCACCTGGCGCGATCCCACCTTGCCCTTCCAGACGGCATCGCCTGGCCGCCACTCCGAAACCAGCGTCAGCGGATCGCCGTCGATCGTCACGTCCAGCTCGGTCGGGATGGAAACCATGCCCTCCACGATGGTGGCCGGCACATACTCATCATTGAGCCGCACCACCCAGTCGCGCTTGATGTCGCCGCCGTGCGGGGCAAGGCGGCCGGGCAGCCGGTCGAGCCGGTCCTTGCGCAACAGCTCCACCGCCAGCGCCACGGCCGATAGCACCTGCCTGCCCTGCGCATCCGGCGCCGGCAGCGAGAAGCCGTCGGGAAACTCCTCGGCTATAAAGCCCGTCGACAGCCTGCCTTCCTGCCAGCGTTCGTGCCGCATCAGCGCGGTCAGGAAAGGGATATTGTGCTCGATACCGTCGATCACGAAACAGTCGAGCGCTTCGGCCATGGCCTCCACCGCCCCTGCCCGGTCCGGCGCCCATGTGCAAAGCTTGGCGATCATCGGGTCGTAGAACATCGAGATTTCCGAGCCCTCGGCCACGCCCGTGTCGTTGCGCACGACAAAGCCGTTCCTGCGCCCTTTTTCCGGCGGGCGGTAGCGTGTCAGCCGGCCGATGGAGGGCAGGAAATTGCGCACCGGGTCCTCGGCGTAGATGCGGCTCTCGATGGCCCAGCCTTCGAGCCTTATGTCGCCCTGCCTGAGCGCCAGCTTCTCGCCGGCGGCGACGCGGATCATCTGTTCGACGAGGTCGATCCCGGTCACGAGCTCGCTCACCGGATGCTCGACCTGCAGCCGCGTGTTCATCTCGAGGAAGAAGAAATTGCGGTTGCGGTCGACGATGAACTCGACCGTTCCGGCGCTCTGGTAGTCGACCGCCCGCGCCAGCGCCAGCGCCTGCTCGCCCATCGCCGCGCGCGTGGCCTCGTCGATGAAGGGCGATGGCGCTTCCTCGACGATCTTCTGGTTGCGGCGCTGGATCGAGCACTCGCGCTCGCCCAGATGGACGCCGTTGCCATGAGCGTCCGCTAAGATCTGGATCTCGATGTGCCGCGGCTCCTCGATGAATTTCTCGATGAAGATGCGGTCGTCGCCGAAGGAGGACGCGGCTTCCGATTTCGACCGGTCAAAGCCTTCGCGCGCTTGCGCCTCGTTCCAGGCAACGCGCATGCCCTTGCCGCCGCCGCCGGCCGATGCCTTGATCATGACGGGAAAGCCGATCTCGCCGGCGATCTTCACCGCGTGGTCGGCATCGTCGATCAGCCCCATGAAGCCCGGCACCGTGGAGACATTTGCCTCGGCAGCGATCTTCTTGGAGGTGATCTTGTCGCCCATGGCGCGGATCGCCTTCGGCTTCGGCCCGATGAAGACGATGCCTTCAGCCTCCAGCCCTTCGCAGAAGGCGGCGTTTTCCGACAGGAAGCCATAGCCCGGATGAACCGCTTCGGCGCCCGTCTCCTTGCAGGCGGCGATGATCCTGTCCGCCGAAAGATAGGACTGGCTCGCCGCCGCCGGCCCGATCAGCACCGCCTCGTCGGCCATCTCGACATGGACGGCGTCTCCATCGGCTTCGGAATAGACCGCCACCGTGGAAATTCCCATCTTCCGCGCCGTCTTTATTACCCGGCAAGCAATCTCGCCGCGATTGGCGATGAGAATTTTCCTGAACATGGATGGCGTTTCCCCGGAGCGCTTTTCATTTGCTTTTATGGGTTCCGCGCGATCCGCTCAAGGGAAGCTTGATGATACTTTCTCCCGTGCATGTGCCGCGCGCGCTTGCGGCGCCGCGAATTTCCTGAAATTTTCGCGCCGAATATAAGAGAATTCGGAGAAGCCCTATTGACCGACGGCCCCGCCATATACGTCGATGCTGACGCCTGCCCCGTGAAAGCGGAAGTGGTCAAGGTCGCCGAACGTCATGAAGTTCCCGTAATCTTCGTCTCCAACGGCGGCCTGCGGCCCTCTCGTGATCCAATGGTCCGCCACGTCGTGGTGCCGGGCACGGCGGACGCGGCGGACGACTGGATCGCGGAGCATGGGGAAGCCGGCGACATCGGCATCACCGCCGACGTTCCGCTCGCCTCCCGCCTTGTGGACAAGGGCCTGCACGTGCTGGGCCCGACCGGCCGTCCGTTCACGCCGGAAACTATCGGCATGGCCGTCGCGATGCGCAACCTGAAGCAGGATTTGCGCGAATCGGGCGAGATCAAGGGCTATAATCCGGGCTTCACCGCCGCCGACCGCTCATCCTTCCTCCAGGCGCTCGACCGCACCGTGCGGCGGGCGCTACGCGAAAAGCAGGGTGAATAGGGATACATATATCCCAAACGGGCAGATGACGAAGATGAGCAAGCAGACGGCGATCCGCCTTTCCGATGAGACCTACGCGCGCCTGCAGGCCCTGGCCAAGCGGACCGGCCGCACCGCGTCCTACTATATCCGCGAAGCCATCGAGGAGCGGCTTGAGGATTTGGAGGATATTTATCTCGCGGAACGCGTTCTAGAACGCCGTGAACGCGGCGAGAGCAAGACGTACACGCTCGATGAGTTGGAGCGTGAACTTGGCCTGGACGATTGAAAACGACCATGCGGCTTTCAGGCAACTGGCAAAAATGGGGCGGCAGGATGCCAAACGCATCCGCGATTATTTACGCAGCCGCATAGAATGCTTGGATAAGCCCTCGCCAGCTGGGCAAGGCCCTGCAAGGGTCAAAACGTAGCCATCTCTGGCGCTACCGGGTCGGGGACTATCGCATCATCTGCGATATCCAGGATCACAAGCTCATTGTCCTGGTGCTCGAAATCGGCCATCGACGCGAAATCTATCGCTGAACGGCATTTCCACGACGATAACCTCCACGACGAAATTCCATGGCGGCGTCCAGGGCATCTGGAGGTTCATGGAAACCCGCCCGAATTGGCAGGCAGACTACCTGCAAACAAAGCAACAGCCTGAATCATCGCATCGAGAATAAAACGCAAGCTATTGTTTTAAGCCATAAAACACGCTGTAAAATTGCTTCTTTTGTCGAAGCACTTGTGCTTCCCGCCTCTATCCCTCATGCTCTGAGGCATCTCGCCGCGTCCGCTACGCGGCCTCAAATCACACATGGAGGAATGATCGGGTGCACGACGCTGCGCATATTTATTCCGATGTACCGGACCGCGACACGATGGGGGGCAGGCTCTCGCGCGCACGCGATGCGGCGGGCATGACCGTCGCGGAACTGGCCCGACGCCTCGGCGTCAAATCGTCGACCATTCAGGCATGGGAAAGCGATCGGTCCCAGCCACGCGCCAACCGGCTGACCATGCTGGCGGGTGTCCTCAACGTATCCCTGTCATGGCTATTGCATGGGATCGGCGCTTCGCCTGCCGATGAAAGCCGCTCCGAACTGATCCAGTCCGTTTCGGCCAACCTGATTCGCCTGCGCCGGCTCCACGACGAGACCGGCCGCGTGATCGTCCAGATCGAGCAGGAACTGGCCCGCGCCTCCGAAGCGGAAGGCTGACGGTTCGCGCGACAATCGAACCTCGCCAAGGATCGGGAAGAAGCGAAAGCCGAGTTGTGAATTAACGGATCGCCCCCATCGAAGACAGGTGACAACAGCCAGCGCCTGCGCTAGGTTCCGGGAGTCGAGGGCCTCAGCCCTGCCTGTCTGTGGGAGAGAGCTACACCGGTTCGCCGGTGCAGCCGCCGAAGGGGAAATCGCCCGAAATCTCTCAGGCAAATAGAACCGTAGACAGGTTGCGACACTCTGGAAAGTCGGGGCAAGATTGTTAAAGGCGCAATATTGCCCCGCGCCGAAGGTGTAAGTGCTGCCGACAGGGTTCCGGCAGCGCGAGTCTCTCAGGCTTCCGACAGAGGGGCACGAACAACATGCCGCGCAATCGGCATGCGTGCAACTTTGGGGAAAACATGGGCGACGACAAGACACTGAAACACCTGCCGCTTGAGGCCATGCACGAGGAAGCGGGCGCACGCTTCGGCGCGTTCGCCGGCTGGCGCATGCCGCTGACCTATCCCGCCGGCGTCATGAAGGAACATCTTCATACGAGGCAGCAGGCCGGCCTCTTCGACATTTCGCACATGCAGCTCTTCGCCGTCGAAGGCGACGGCGCGGCCGCGTTCCTTTCCCGCGTCTGCCCGCTGGACGCGGCGGCGCTGGGCGAAGGCAAGTCGAAATACACCCTGCTTCTCGACGAGAATGCCGGCATCATCGACGACCTCATCGTCACGAGGCTCGGCCCTTCCCGCTTCGTGATCGTGGCCAATGCCGGCAACGCCGCCAGGGACGAGGCGCATTTGCGCAAGGTGGCCGAGGGCTTCGACGTGAGGCTTGAGGCGCTCGACCGCGCGCTCCTGGCGCTCCAGGGGCCGGCCGCCGAGGACGTGCTGGTCAATGCCGGGCTCGACCTCAGCGACCTCACCTTCATGACGGCGGTGGAGCCGCGCGAGGGCTGGTTCGCCGCCCGTTCAGGCTATACCGGCGAAGACGGCTTCGAGATCGCCCTGCCGCCCGACGCGGCCCCGCGCCTTGTCGAGGAGATACTGGCCGATGAGCGCGCGAAATGGATCGGGCTCGCCGCCCGGGACAGCCTGCGGCTGGAGGCGGGTCTGTGCCTGCACGGCCAGGACCTGAGCGAGGAGACCGACCCGGCCAGCGCCGCCCTGCTCTGGGCCATCCCGAAGAACGTCCGCGAGGATGGCGGCTTCATCGGCGCGGAGGCGCTGGCCCGCATTCGCGCCGACGGCATAAAGGAAAAGCGCGTCGGCCTGAAGCCCGAGGGCCGCCAGCCCGTGCGCTCCGGCGCCACGATCGTCGACGGGGATGGCCGCGCCATCGGCCGCGTGACCTCCGGCGGCTTCGGCCCCTCGGTGGAGCACCCGGTGGCCATGGGCTATGTGGAAAAAGCCCATGCCGAAGCCGGTACGCGCCTTTACGCCGAAGTGCGCGGCAGCCGCATCGCCATGGATGTCCATCCCCTTCCCTTCACGCCGCACAATTACCGCAAAGGATAATGCGATGAGCAAAACCTATTTCACCCAGGACCATGAATGGCTTCGCGTCGAGGGCGGCGTGGCGACGGTCGGCATCACCGACTATGCGCAGGAGCAACTGGGCGACCTCGTCTTTGTCGAGCTTCCGGAAGCAGGAAAATCGCTCGCCAAGGGCGACACCGCCGTCGTGGTGGAATCCGTCAAGGCAGCATCCGACGTCTATGCCCCGGTGGAGGGAGAGGTGACCGAGGTCAATTCGGAACTCGAATCCGATCCTTCCCTGGTCAATTCCGCGCCCCAGGGCGACGGCTGGCTGTGGAAGATGAAGCTGGCCGACGAAAGCCAGCTCGAAGGACTGCTGGACGAGAAGGCCTACAAGGAAACCATCGCGTAGCCATGCCCAGCGGCGCAAAACAGCAATACCAGGAACACCCGATGCCCGATAAGACCGCCTCTTTCGCCGCCCGCCACATCGGCCCGCGCGGGGACGAAACCAAAACCATGCTGGCAGCGCTCGGCGTTCCCTCGCTGGAAACGCTGATTACGCAGGCCGTGCCGAAATCCATCCGTCTCGACCGCCCGCTGGATCTGCCGCTCGCCGCCGGCGAGGCGGAGGCGCTCGACGAGCTTTCCGCCGTCATGCACCAGAACCATGGGCTCAAGAGCTTCATCGGGGCGGGCTACCATGGCGTTCATGTGCCACCGGTGATCCAGCGCAACCTGTTCGAAAATCCCGCCTGGTACACGGCCTACACGCCCTATCAGTCGGAGATCAGCCAGGGCCGGCTGGAGATGCTGTTCCATTTCCAGACGCTGGTGACGGAGCTGACCGGCCTGCCGGTGGCCTCCGCCTCGCTGCTGGACGAGGGCTCGGCGGTGGCGGAAGCGGTCGGCATCGCCTGGCGCCACCATCGCGGCAAGCGCGCCAAACTGGCGATCGCCGGCCCACTGCACCCGCAGAGCCTTGATGTCGTGCGCACGCGCGCGACGCCGCTGGGCATCGACATCGACGGCGATGAGATCGACGAGCAGACCTTCGCGCTGATCGTTCCCTGGGCCGATGCCTACGGCGTCCATGGAAACCACGATGCGATCATCGCAAAGGCGCGCGACAGCGGCGCGATCGTCATCTTCGTGGCCGACCCGCTGGGCCTCGTCCTGTCGAAGACGCCGGCCGACCTCGGCGCGGACATCGCCGTCGGCTCCATGCAGCGCTTCGGCGTGCCGATGGGCTTCGGCGGCCCGCACGCGGCCTATTGCGCGGTTGCCGACAAGCTGACCCGGCTGATGCCCGGCCGCCTCGTCGGCCAGTCGACCGACGCCCATGGCCGCCCCGGCTACCGCCTGGCGCTGCAGACGCGCGAACAGCATATCCGCCGCGACAAGGCCACCTCCAACATCTGCACCGCGCAGGCGCTGCTCGCCAACATGGCGGCGGCCTATGCCGTCTGGCACGGGCCGGAAGGGCTGAAGGCCATTGCCGGGCGCATCCACGATCTTGCCGCGCGCTTCCATGCGGGCCTGAAGGCGGCGGGGCTGACGCTTGCCGGCGATACGATCTTCGACACGGTCACCGTCAGCGTGCCCGGCAAGGCGAAGGAGATCGCCGCCGCGGCCGAGAAAGGCGGGCGCCTGCTGCGCGTCATCGACGAGGACCGCCTCGGCGTCACCTTCGACGAGACCTCGGCGGAGGCCGACCTTGAAGCGCTCGCCGCCCTGTTCGGCGCATCCGCTCCGGCGAAGGCCAAGCCGCTTGCCCCGGCGGCCCCACGCGGCGCCGGTTTCCTCACCCAGCCCGATTTCCACGCCCATCGCTCGGAAACCGAAATGATGCGCTTCCTGCGCCGGCTGGCCGACAAGGACCTGGCGCTCGACCGCGCGATGATCCCGCTCGGCTCCTGCACCATGAAGCTCAATGCGGCGGCCGAGATGATGCCGGTGAGCTGGAACGATGTCGGCAGCCTGCACCCCTTCACGCCCGAACGCCACACCCGGGGCTATGCCCGCATGATCGGCGATCTCGACCGCTGGCTATCGGAGATCACCGGCTTCGACCGCACCTCGCTGCAGCCCAACGCCGGCAGCCAGGGCGAATATGCGGGCCTGCTGGCCATCCGCCGCTATCATGAAAGCCGTGAAGAGGCCGGGCGCGACGTCTGCCTCATCCCCTCTTCCGCCCATGGCACCAACCCGGCTTCGGCCTCCATGGCCGGCATGCGCGTCGTCGTCGTCCGCTGCACGGACAATGGCGATATCGATGCCGAGGATCTCAAGGCCAAGGCCGCAGAGCACGCCGATAGCCTTGCGGCGCTGATGCTCACCTACCCGTCGACCCACGGCGTGTTCGAGGAGGGCGTGCGCGACATGTGCGCGCTGATCCACGAGCATGGCGGCCAGGTCTATTTCGACGGCGCCAACCTTAACGCCATGGTCGGCCTTTCCCGCCCCGGCGATCTGGGCGCCGATGTCTGCCACATGAACCTGCACAAGACGTTCTGCATCCCCCATGGCGGCGGCGGGCCGGGCGTCGGCCCGATCGGCGTCAAGACCCATCTCGTCCCCTTCCTGCCGGGCCATGTGGAACTGGGAACGGACCATGCGGTGGCCGCCGCCCCCTTCGGCAGCGCCTCGATCCTGCCCATCACATGGATGTATATCCGCATGATGGGCGCGGACGGCCTCAAGCGGGCGACGGAAACGGCCATCCTCAACGCCAATTACATTGCCCACCGGCTCAAGGAGCACTATCCCGTGCTCTACAAGGGCCGCAACGACCGCGTGGCGCATGAATGCATCCTCGATACCAGGGTGTGGAAGGACCGCGCGGGCATCTCCGTGGAGGATATCGCCAAGCGGCTCATCGACTACGGCTTCCACGCCCCCACCATGTCCTGGCCGGTGGCCGGAACGCTGATGGTGGAGCCGACCGAATCGGAGCCGAAAAGCGAGCTCGACCGATTCTGCAAAGCCATGATCTCCATCGCCGAGGAAGCGGCGAGAGTGGAGAAAGGCGATTGGCCGAAGGAGGACAACCCCCTGATCAACGCGCCGCATACGGCGAGCGAACTGATGGCCGACGAATGGGCGCATCCCTATACCCGCGCCGAGGCCGCCTTTCCCTCCGGTTCCATGGAAGCCGCGTCGAAATACTGGCCGCCCGTCTCCCGCGTCGACAATGTCGCCGGCGACCGCAACCTCGTCTGCGCCTGCCCGCCGATGGAGGCGCTGGCGAGCTGACATCCCGCGCGTCAGGAGAAATGGCAGGAACCTGCGGCGCCACGGCACCGCGCTCTATGCAAATCCCGGTCAACCGTGAGATGTTGTACCAAGGGAGGAGCCTGCCCCATGGCCCATGACGAATTGCTTGCCGCACGCATGCGCGACGCGCTCGAGGGTCTGGCGGGAATCTCGGAAAAGCGCATGATGGGCGGCGTCTGCTTTCTGCTCGACGGCAACATGCTGTGCGGGGCAGACCGCCCGAAGACGGGCGAAGGCCGGTTCATGTTCCGTGTCGGCAAGGACAACCAGGCCGACGCCCTCGCCCGCCCCGGCGCGCAGCCAATGGACATGGGCGGGCGGCGCATGAACGGCTTCGTCTTCGTCGAGGCGGAGGCTTGCGACGACGCGGCGATGAAAGAGTGGATTTCGCTGGCGCTCGGTTTCGTCGGCGGTCTGCCGCCGAAATGAAGCGAGATGGGCGGCATCATGAAAGCGGACGAGTTCTCGCAATTCCCAACGCAAACGCTGGATTTCCTGACAGATCTGAGCGCCAACAACGACCGCGACTGGTTCGCACAAAACAAGCCCGTCTATGAAAGCGCCCTGAAGGTGCCCGCCGAGGATTTCTGCCGCGCGATGACGGCGCGCTTGGAGGATCTGACCGGCCTGCCGCACCGGCCTAAAATCTTCCGCATACACAGGGACATTCGTTTTTCCCGCGACAAGACACCCTATAATGCGCACCTGCACATCTCCTTCATGCCCGAAATGGACGGCACGCTGCGGCCTGGATGGTATTTCGGCCTGGAACCTGGCCGGCTCACGGCCGGAACGGGCGTGTTCGAGTTCGCAAAGAGCGATCTCGACGCCTTTCGCGCCCGTCTGGCTGGAGAGGACGGGGCAAGGCTTGCGAAGCTTGTGGAAAGCTTTTCGGGCGAGATCCGGCTCGCCGACCCCGAATTGAAACGGGTGCCGCAGCCCTACCCCGCCGACCATCCCCGCGCCGACCTGCTGCGCCGGAAATCCCTGTCGGGCTGGGTGGACTTCGCCAGCCCGCGCGAAGCCTGCGAGAGCGGGTTCGCCGACGGCTGTTTCGACGCCTTCTGCCGGCTGAAGCCACTTTTCGATTGGCTGGCCGCTCCTTCGCGTTGAAGGCGGCGGCGTCTTCCCCTATGACGCGATCCGCGTGGAATTCGACATTCCCGCCGACGCAGCTTGAATCCGCCACGATCGCGGTTTTGCACGGACGCTGAACACAACCGGAACAGCCTTCGCTTTGCCTTGGAAACCATGGCAAAGTGCACTGGTGATTCGCGGCGATGGAACCAGAAAGCGACATGGACGACAACAACGACCTCTTTGCCGGCCTGACAACGAACCCTGAGCGCGCGCGCCAGCCCGAGCCCGCAGCAGCCACCGAGCCCGCGCAGCGCGGCGCGCCGGTCCGCCCGGCGCCGAAGCCTTCCGCACTGCCGAAGGACAGCGGCGAAGGCTACAGCGCGGCCGATATCGAGGTTCTCGAAGGGCTGGAGCCGGTGCGCCGCCGGCCGGGCATGTATATCGGCGGCACCGACGACAAGGCGCTGCACCACCTCTTCGCCGAGGTCATCGACAACGCGATGGACGAAGCGGTGGCCGGCCATGCCTCCTTCATCGAGGTCGAGCTTGGCGCGGACGGCTTCCTCACCGTCAACGACAACGGCCGCGGCATTCCCGTCGACCCGCATCCCAAATTCAAGGACAAATCCGCCCTCGAAGTCATCATGACCACGCTGCACTCGGGCGGAAAGTTCGACTCCAAGGTCTATGAGACGTCGGGCGGGCTGCACGGCGTCGGCGTTTCGGTGGTCAACGCGCTTTCCGAAATGCTCGAGGTCGAGGTTGCCCGCAACAAGCAGCTCTACCGGCAGGTCTTCTCGCGCGGCCTGCCCCAGGGCCGGTTGGAAAGCCTCGGCGACGTCCATAACCGCCGGGGCACGAAGGTGCGTTTCAAGCCCGACGAGCAGATTTTCGGCAAGGGCGCCAGGTTCGATCCGGCCCGTCTCTGCCGCATGGCCCGCTCCAAGGCCTATCTCTTCGGCGGCGTGGAGATCCGCTGGTCCTGCGACCCGGCCCTGATCGGAGAAAAGGACCAGACGCCGGAAAAGGCCGTCTTCCATTTCCCCGGCGGACTGAAGGACTTCCTGGCTGCATCGCTCGACGGGGAGTTCCAGGTCACCAAGGAAGTGTTCGCCGGACGCAGCGAAAAGCGCGGCGGCCACGGCGCGGTGGAATGGGCCGTCACCTGGTATGGCGGCGACGCCATGCTCAACTCCTATTGCAACACGGTGCCCACGCCCGAAGGCGGCACCCATGAGCAGGGTTTCCGCAACGCGCTGCTCAAGGGTTTGCGCGCCTATGCCGACCTCACCAGCAACAAGCGGGCCTCCATCATCACCTCCGAGGACGTGATGATCTCCGCCGCCGGCATGCTGTCCGTGTTCGTGCGCGAGCCCGAATTCGTGGGCCAGACCAAGGACAAGCTGGCCACCGCCGCCGCCATGCGCATCGTCGAGAACGCCATCCGCGACCCCTTCGACCACTGGTTGGCCGACAATCCGCAGGAAGCCTCGAAACTGCTCGAATGGGTCGTGGCGCGCGCCGACGAGCGCCTGCGCCGCCGGCAGGAGCGCGAGGTGACCCGCAAGAGCGCGGTGCGCAAGCTGCGCCTGCCCGGCAAGCTGGCCGACTGCACCATGGGCGCTGCCGCCGGCGCCGAGATATTCATCGTCGAGGGCGATTCGGCCGGCGGCTCCGCCAAACAGGCGCGCAACCGCGCCAGCCAGGCCGTGCTGCCGCTGCGCGGCAAGATCCTCAACGTGGCCAGCGCCGGCACTGGCAAGCTCGCCGCCAACCAGCAGATTTCCGATCTCGTTCAGGCGCTGGGCTGCGGCACGCGGTCCAAATACCGCGAGGACGATCTGCGCTACGACCGCATCATCATCATGACCGACGCCGATGTTGACGGCGCGCATATCGCCTCGCTGCTCATCACCTTCTTCTATCAGGAGATGCCGCAGCTCATCGCCGGCGGGCATTTGTACCTTGCCGTGCCGCCGCTCTACCGCCTCACCCAGGGCGGCAAGACCATGTATGCGCGGGACGATGCCCACAAGGATGAATTGCTGGCGACGGAGTTCACCGGACGCGGCAAGGTCGATATCGGCCGCTTCAAGGGCCTCGGCGAAATGCTGCCCAAGCAGCTCAAGGAAACGACCATGGACCCGGCCAAGCGCCTGCTTCTGCGTGTCGATGTCATCGAGAGCGAGGACGACACCCGCTCCGCCGTCGACGCGCTGATGGGCACCAAACCGGAAGCCCGCTTCAAGTTCATTCAGGAACGGGCTGAATTCGTGGATGAACTGGATATCTGAGGTGGCGGGAAGCAGTCGCGCCCGCGCCAATAGATTGTAGTTGTAAAACCTAAGCAGCCGCCAGCGCCAACGCCTGCTGCCGTGCGTTTTGGCGCAGCGCGTCGAGGTGGATTTTCTTGAGCAGTGCAGCCAGCGGCGCGTCCTGTTCGCTGGGTCCTGTTCCGCCGTCCGTGGCGCCGAGGACTTTCAGCATCAGCCAGGAGACTTCCTGCGCACCGGCGATGCGCTTGCCATTGGCCACTTCGCGCCACACGCGCAGAGCCTCGATCATCGGTGGATGGTAATTGCGCTTCAGCCCGGCCTTGGCGAACAGCGCGCCAAGCGCACCGTTACGACCACCCGCCAGAAGCGTCGTGACACGCTCTTCGCCCTGCCCCGACAGGACGCCAAGCGCGGCGGCGAAGAAATCGATCTTGCCCTGCGCCACGACGCGGACGAGGAAGCCGGGGGTAAGGTCGCCGCGCAACCGCAAGTGCTCCACCAGCGCCGGCAGTTCGTCCTGTCCGATACTCTCGATCAGCGAAATGGAGGCCTTGATGCAGGCATCCCGCGCGATCTTTTCGGCGCGCTCGCCGCCCATCAGCGCGCGCACGAGGGGCGCGGACGACAGGGCTTCGCCGACCTGCGTCAAAAGCATGTGCCGGCAGTCCGCCGGCAGCCGCGGATCGCGCACGAGCGAAGCGCGCAGCCCGGCCTCCCGTCCATGCCGTTCCAGCATGCGCCGGAAGGACAGAGCCGCGATCCGGGCGCCAGGATTGCCGGCCAGACGAATGCAGGCGGTGAGCGAGCCCACCTCGGCGATAGCCGCCGCAACGCTGAACGAGACCTGCGGGCGTGATGCGACGAGGCATTGTATGGCACAGTTGCCCATCGCGACGCGGTCGACCAGGTCGCTGTCGCTCATCAGCGGCGAGCGCGCGATGATCGGGGCTGCGACATCGGGCTGGTCGGACGCCAGTGCCGCAACGATCTGCGGCGGAGCGCGGTGGCTGAGGGAAAGCGTTTCGGAAAGCGCCGCCCGGACCTTCGCCGACGCATCGTCCAGGAGAAGCGTCAGCGCGGCTTCGGTGGCAAGCCTGTCGTCGAAGGACATGTCCTTCTGGATATAGGCGCGCGCAAGCGCCGATGCCGCCGCTGCCCGTTCCGCTACTTTTGCCGTCTCGATCCACTTCAGGAAGTGTTGAACTACGATCACTGTGCACTGACCCCCGCCTGTTTCAGAAGGCTAGCAACAATTCCTATACGAAACGTTTACCATAATACCCGTCCATCCGCGGCTTGCGGGCGGCCCCGCGCCCGCCTATCAATTCCTCCAGGCTTAACGAGGAGGAATGGATGGCAGGTCTGCATCTTGAGGAGTTCGAGCCCGGAACGGTCATCCGCCATCAGCTCACCAAATCGGTCACCGAAAGCGACAATATGCTGTTTTCGGTCATGACCTTGAATCCGCAGCCGCTGCACATCGACTTCGATTTCGCCGCCAAGTCCGAATGGGGCAAGCCGCTGGTCAATTCGCTCTTCACGCTGGGCCTGATGATCGGCATATCCGTTCACGACACGACGCTGGGCACGACGATCGGCAATCTCGGCATGACCGAAACCCAGTTCCCCCACCCTGTCTTCCACGGTGACACGATCCGCGTGGAAACGGAGGTGAAGAGCGTGCGCGCATCGAAGTCGAAGCCCGACCGCGGTATCGTGGAGATGGAGCACCGTGCCTTCAATCAGGACGGCGTGCTGGTGGCGCGCTGCCTGCGCCAGGCGATGATCCTGAAACGCCCCGTCTGAAAGACTGTCTGAGGCCCTCATGCGCTCACTATTATTCGTCCCCGGCGACTCTAAAAAGAAGATGGAAAAGGCGCTCACCTCCGGCGCCGACACCCTCATTCTGGATCTGGAAGATTCCGTCGCCCCCTCGCGCAAGGAGGAGGCCCGGCGGCTGACCCGCGATTTCCTCGACGCGCAATCCTCGGCTACGGGCCCAGCCCTTTATGTACGCGTCAATGCGCTCGACACGGGACTGGCCGAGGCCGATCTTGCCGCCATAATGCCTGGAAAACCTGCGGGCATCATGCTGCCGAAGTCCGAAAGCGGCGAGGATGTCGCGCGCCTCGCGGTGAAGCTGCGGGTGAACGAGGCCGAAAACGGCATCGACGACGGCGCAACGGCGATCCTGCCCATCATCACCGAGACGGCGCGGGCGGTCCTTGCGGCCGCCACCTATCGCGGCGCAACGTCTCGCCTTTCCGGCCTCACCTGGGGCGCCGAGGACCTTTCCGCCGATATCGGCGCGCGGCTCACGCGTGGCCCCGACGGCCGTTATACAGAGGTCTTCCGGCTGGCCCGGTCCCTGACACTCTTGGCCGCCAACGCCGCGGGCGTTGCCGCGATCGACACTGTCTTTCCCGATTTCCGCAGCGAGGGGGCTTTCCGCGCCGACTGTCTGGCGGCCGAACGCGACGGCTTCACCGGCCGCATGGCGATCCATCCGGCTCAGGTTCCGATCATCAACGAGACCTTCACCCCCGCACCGGAGGCCGTCGCCCAGTCACAGCGGATCGTGGAGGCCTTTGCCGGCTCCGGCGAAACGGGAGTGATCGCCATTGACGGCCAGATGATCGACCGGCCTCATGTCCGCCGGGCCGAGCGCATCCTGGCCCGCGCGCGGCTCGCCGGCATCATTTGACGCGCTGGTTTTTCTGTCCCTCAGACGCCGGGCATTCGGCGGGCGAAACGTCCACTGGACGTTTCGCTATGCCGCCTCACCATCCGCCCCCTGGCTTACGGCACATGAGCGCCCCACCCCTTTTTGAGCATAGGCGCAGGTGGCCGGCGGCTCCGCCGCCCTGTATCGAGTGAAAAGGCACATCCGCGGTGCGCCAGCGGCCTCGCCATTTTCGCTGCGCAAGATGGAGAGCACGGCCGAAGTCACTTCAAAGCAGGGGACTTTTCTTTCACCCGGTTTCCCTGCCCCTGGTATCGCCCCAGCGGGGCCGACGCATGGAGAAGGTCTCCGTCACCGCCGCATAATCCATATAGCCGAGCCGCGACAGCGTCTGCGCGCGGGTGATATCGAACAGCCCGTCCTTCAGCATCGCGTCGTCTATGTGCACGCCCACCACCTGCCCCATCACGACGATGACGCCGGCCGGGTTTCCTTCAAGATCGCTGGGCTCCAGCACCTGCACCACCTTGCATTCCAGCACCGCCGCCGCCTCCGCCACGCGCGGACACGACACATGCTCGCACGGCGCCTCGGTCAGCTCGGCCAGATCGAATTCGTTTACGCCGCGCGGCGCGTCGATGGCGGTTTCGTTCATCTTGGCCGCCAGCGCCCGCCCGACGAGATTGGCGCAGAACTCGCCGCTTTCCCTGGCGATGGTCGCGCTGTCCTTCGCGCCTTCCGAGGAAAACAGCACCAGATGTGGATTGCTCGAAATCGCGTTGAAGAAGGAATAGGGCGCCAGATTGACCGCGCCGTCCTCGCGGCGTGTCGAAATCCACCCGATCGGCCGCGGCGCGACAATGGCCTTGAACGGATCGTGCGGCAGCCCGTGTCCCTGGCGCGGATCGTAGAACATATTCTACTCCTGCCCCGCCGCGTCATAGGGCCCGGCATAGTCGCTGACGAGCGCCGAAACATCCGGCCGCGGCCGGTCGGGTGTGCCGCCCTTGTGCCTTCCCAGATGCAGGAAACCGACGACCCGCTCGTCGGGTCCAAACCCCAGAATGCGCCGCCCCTCTTCGCTATCCGAGTACCAGTTGGTGATCAGGTTCGAGCCGAAACCCAGCGCGCCGGCGGCAAGAATGAGGTTCATTGCCACCATGCCGCCGGACAGGAACATCTCCCATTGCGGGATCTTGGGACTTTCCCTGGGCACCGACACCACGCCGATCACCAATGGCGCGCGCGAAAAGCGCGTCAGTTCCTGCTCGCGGCGTGCCTCGGATAGCGGTCCCTCGCGCTCTTCGGCAAGTGCGGCCAGCCTTTCGCCGATTTTCCGTCGCACATCGCCGCGGTAGAGGATGAAGCGCCACGGCGCCAGCATGCCATGGTCAGGCACCCGCGTCGCCGCCCGCAGCATCGTCTCGATTTCTTCGCGGGTGGGCTCCGGCCCTTCCATCTCGGGAATGGGCGCGGAACGGCGGGCAAGCAGAAAGTCGATCACATCCTGGTTCAAAACAAACTCCTGTGGGGGGAACGGCTGGCCTGCAGGCTGGCTGGTTCTTATTCTTGGGGCCATGGATATTGGCCTTGAAATTGCCACCGCTCTAGGCTTCAAAGCAAGCCATGAAGGTGAAGCTTCTTCCAATTGCCGCTATCCTGTCGCCGCTGTTTGTGGCGTTGTGCATCCCATCCGTCAACGCCCAACAGGGCGAGAGCGAACCGCTGGACATCAGCGTTCCCGGGTTGAACGAATACGCGGCGCCGCAGCAAAGCCGTTCCCTGGCACTCGGCGATGCCGGACAGGTGATGCTTTCAGCCAGGCTTACGGAGGATTCGGAGGATATTCCCCTCGGCTTGATTTGGCGCGTATTCGCACCGGAGCCCGGTCCTGACGGCACGTTGCCCCTCATCGCCACCTCGGAGGGCGGCACTAGCGTCTTCTCGCTGGCACCCGGCAGCTATCTGGTTCATGCTGCCTACGGTCGGGCTGGCGCGACGAAGCGAATCACCGTCAGCCGCGACACCAAACAGGAAAACCTTGTCCTGGATGCGGGTGGGTTGAAGCTGGACGCGATTCTGTCCGGCGGCATTCGTATTCCGCAGAACCGTCTGCGGTTCTCGATCTACGAGGAACATCCCGACGCAACCGGCGAACGGCCGCTCATCGTGCCGGATGTGCGGGCAGGTTCCGTGGTGCGGCTCAATGCCGGAACCTATCATGTCGTCTCGACCTATGGCTCGGTCAACGCCGTCATCCGCTCCGACATCCGCGTGGAAGCCGGCGAACTGACCGAAGCCACTGTCGAGCACCGCGCCGCCCAGCTCACCATGAAGCTGGTGCGCGAGCCCGGTGGCGAAGCCATCGCCGACACAGCCTGGTCGATCTTCACCGAAACCGGCGAGATTGTCCGAGAAACGGTTGGCGCCTACGCCTCCATGGTGCTGGCGGAAGGCCAGTACACCGTCGTCGCCAAGAACCGCGACCGCATCTACCAGCGCGACTTCATCGTCGCCCCCGGCCGCAATCGCGATGTGGAGCTCCTTCCCGACGACCTCGTCGAGGCGCCGCAGGACTTCGTCGAGTAGGGCCCGGTGTGCGCTATAGGTGGACGAGAATATTGACCAGCCGCCCGAACGGGTCGCGGACGTAGAAGCGCCGTACACCCCAGGGTTCCTCGGCCGGCCCGTAAGCGATGGCGATGCCGGCCTCTTGCATGCGCCTGAGCGCCTCTTCCAGATCGTCGACTTCGATCGAAAGGTCGGGAACCGCGGTTCCCGAGCCTCCCTCGGAGGCGACGCTGACCTGCACCGACATCGCCTCGTCATTGCCGTAGGTCACGATCCAGCCGTGATCCATCTTCACGCGCAGGCCGAGCATCTCGCCGTAGAAGCGCCTGGCGGCGGCCACATCCGCCACCGCAATATTGGCAACGATCCTCTTTACCTTCATCGCTTCCCTCGCTCTGTTCAAAGGCGTGCGAGATCGGGCGGCATCGCCTCCCTGGAGAGGCTGGAAACGGCGTCTACCAGCGACATGGAGGTCTGATCGCGCGACCCCAGCCTGCGGATATTCACCGTGCCTTCCTCGGCCTCGCGCTTGCCGCAGACCAGGATCACCGGAACCTTGGCATGACTGTGCTCGCGGACCTTGTAGTTGATCTTCTCGTTGCGCAGATCGGTCTCGACGAGCAAGCCCGCTCGCTTCAACTTGCCAACCACGGCGGCGGCGTAGTCGTCGGCCTCCGAGGTGATGGTGGCCACCACCACCTGCACCGGAGCGAACCACAGCGGGAAGTGCCCGGCGAAGTTCTCGATCAGAATGCCCAGGAAGCGCTCCATCGATCCGCAGATGGCGCGGTGGACCATCACCGGCTGCTTCTTCTCCGAATCCTTGTCGATGTAGAAGGCGCCGAAGCGTTCCGGCAGGTTGAAATCGATCTGCGTGGTGCCGCACTGCCACTCGCGGCCGATGGCATCGCGCAGCACATAATCGAATTTCGGGCCGTAGAAAGCACCGTCGCCGGGGTTGATCGCCGTCTTGATGCGGCTGTCCGAGCGCTGGATCTGCTCCAGAACGCCCGCCATGATCTCTTCGGCATGATCCCACAGCGCATCGGAACCGACGCGCTTTTCCGGCCGGGTGGAGAAGAACACCGTGATCTCCTCGAAGCCGAAATCGGCGTAGGTCGACAGGATCAGATCGTTGATCTTCAGGCACTCCGCCGCAAGCTGGTCTTCCGTGCAGAAGATGTGCGCGTCGTCCTGCGTGAAGCCGCGCACGCGCATCAGCCCGTGCAGCGCACCCGAGGGCTCATAGCGATGCACATTGCCGAACTCGGCCAGCCGGATCGGCAGGTCGCGATAGGATTTCAGCCCGTGCTTGAATATCTGCACATGCCCGGGACAGTTCATCGGCTTCAGGGCAAAGACGCGTTTGTCCTCGGCTTCCTCGTCGGCGCATTGCACGGAGAACATGTTCTCCTTGTACCAGCCCCAGTGGCCGGACGTCTGCCAGAGCGAGGAATCGAGCACCTGCGGTGCATTCACCTCTTCATATTCACCTTCAAGACGCCGCCGCATATAGCTGACAAGATTCTGGAAAAGCCGCCAGCCCTTGGAGTGCCAGAACACGACGCCTGGTCCTTCCTCCTGGAAGTGGAACAGGTCCATCTCGCGGCCCAGCCGGCGATGGTCGCGCTTCTCGGCTTCCTCCAGCATGTGCAGATAGGCGTCAAGCTGCTCCTGATTGGCCCAGGCGGTGCCGTAGATGCGGGTCAGCATCGGATTGTTGGAATCGCCGCGCCAATAGGCGCCGGCGACCTTCATCAGCTTGAACGCCCTGCCGATCTGCCCGGTGGCCGTCATATGCGGCCCCCGGCACAGGTCGAACCAGTCGCCCTGGGAATAGATCTTGAGGTCCTGATCTTCCGGAATGGCGTCGATGAGCTGGACCTTATAGCTCTCGCCCTTGTCGGCAAAAACCTTTCTCGCCTTCTCGCGTGGCCACACTTCCTTGGTGAAGGGCCGGTTGCGCGCGATGATCTCCGCCATCTTCTTCTCAATGACCGGGAAATCCTCGGGCGTGAAGGGTTCGTCGCGCGCGAAGTCGTAGTAGAAGCCGTTCTCGATCACCGGTCCGATGGTGACCTGGGTGTCCGGCCACAATTCCTGTACGGCTTCGGCCAGAACATGCGCACAGTCGTGACGGATCAGCTCCAGCGCGCGCGGGTCGTCCCGCGTGACGATCTCGATGGCGCCGGACTTGCCGAAGGGATCGGAAAGATCGCGCAACTCACCGTCGAGCGTATAGGCCACCGCCTTCTTGGCGAGCGACTTCGAAATGGAGGAGGCAAGCTCCGCGCCGCTCATGCCGGCATCGACATCGCGCTTGTTGCCATCGGGAAATATCAGGGAAACGGCTTCCGCCACGGTCATTCTCCTTATCCAGTCCCGCCAACGAGCGCGGGTGGTTTCGTCTTTGCCGGCCACAGCAAGGTGCGGCTGCGCGCCGGCACGCGCTACATATTCGTCGCGATGGCGCACGTAAAGACCCGCGGCGATCGAGTGAACCCGATTGCCCTTCTTCTTTTCCGTCGCTCGGGCGCCGGGCGTCCGGAGGGGCCAAACGTCCACCGGACGCTTGGCTGTTCCTCCTCACCGTCCGCGCCCATGGCTTACCGCGCCGACCGTAGTCGGAATTCTACGGTTGTTAGGTTTCGGCGCCCCGTGCCGGTGTCAGCTGTTGTCTTCGATCGGCGCGTCCGGGCCATTCTCCTTGATGGAATCGATCGCGTTCTGGGCGCTGGCCTTGGACGAGTATCCCTCCGTCGCGAACATCACCTCGCTGTTGTACTTAAAGCGCACCCGGTATTCGCCCTTCTTGTCACGGTAGATTTCGAACTTGTGAGCCATGCCGGCCTCCCTCTCCTGAGTTGCAATTTTTGCGATTCGCAAACTGGCAAGGCGTTGCCTGCCAGACAAGTGAAAGATCGACTTTAGAGAGCGGGCTTCCGCATCGGCCCGAAAATCCGAATCGATCTTTCGGAAAGCACTACGCGCAGATTCAATGGCGTACAGCGTCGCTTGTGTCTCCGATTGGACGCACGCACGGTAGGGTCAGGATCGTGGTTTTGCCGAAATCCGCCAGTAGCGCCATGGCGTGTACCAGAGGTAGCGTGCATCGAGCTTCTCCGGCACCGGGTCGAGCCCGTGAGTGCCGCCTGGCCCGCAGCGCATCACGCGGAAAAGCCCCATCCAGCTCCCGGCCCACAGCCCATGGCGCGCGATCGCCTCATAGGCGAATTCGGAACATGTGGGCATATGCCGGCAGCTGTTGCCGATGAAGCCGGAAAGGGTGAGCTGATAGAGCCGAACCAGGCCGGTGCCGGCCAGCCTGCCGGGCGTCTTCGGCCATGTACCTTCCCAATTCCGCGAATAGGGCCTGGTCATATCTGCACCGGCAAGGGTTTCAAGCCGCCTGCCCGGCCTTGCTCTTCTCGATTTGCTCGATGCAGTCGACGACCGCATCGAAGGTCAGCATGGTCGAGGCGTGACGCGCCTTGTAGTCGCGCACCGGCTCCAGGTATTTCAGATCGCCGAAGCGCCCCTCCGGCGGGATCCCGTTTTCCTTGAGCATCCTTCGCATGGTCTCGCGCACCGACTTGAGCTCGGCGGCGGGGGCACCCACGACATTCTCCGCCATGATTGCCGAAGACGCCTGCCCCAGCGCACAGGCACGCACCTCATGGGCGAAATCCGTCACCACGCCGTCTTCCATCTTCAGGTCCACCGTCACGGTGGAGCCGCACAACTTGGAATGGGCGGTCGCCGTCGCGTCCGGGCTCTCCAGCCGGCCAAGCCGGCCTATATTGCCCGCAAAGCCGAGAATTTTCGCGTTGTAGACTTCATCAATCATGAATTTCCCGGCTGCGGCGCTTTCTTGGCAAGCCATGTCGCGCGCGCATCTTTCATTTCGCCATATGTCGTTTATATAATGATGGTATCCGGTTAAGGGCAAGAACGTGCTATGTATTGTCCGCTGGATACCGCATGCCGCTTTCGGGACGGACTGTCCGCAGTTCTTGAAAACCCGCAAAAGGCAGTGATCCGTTTAACTCGTCGCTGCAAAGACAGGGACTACGGGAGATGCCTTCCATGGACGCAATCATCAAGAACTTTCCGCCCCGCACCGATGAAGACAAGCTCGACGCGACCGCGCAAAAGGTGGCCGTGCAGAAACCGGCGGTCGAGCGCCCGAGCCGGGAAGAGGCGGAAGCAGCGATACGCACATTGCTGCGCTGGACCGGAGACGATATCGAGCGCGAAGGGCTGATCGAAACCCCCGCCCGCGTGGCCAAGGCGTTTCGCGAGATGTTTTCCGGCTACGATCAGGACCCGGTTGCAGAACTCGGCCGCACCTTCGAGGAGGTGGCGGGCTATGACGACCTCGTACTCGTCAAGGACATCTCCTTCCATTCGCACTGCGAACACCACATGGTGCCGATCATCGGCAAGGTCCATGTCGGCTATCTGCCGGACGGCAAGGTTGTCGGTCTCTCCAAGATCGCCCGCGTGGTGGATATCTTCGCCCGCCGTCTGCAGACCCAGGAAGCCATGACGGCGCAGATCGCCAACGTGATCCAGGATGTGCTGAAGCCGCGCGGCGTGGCCGTGATGGTCGAGGCGGAGCACATGTGCATGGCCATGCGCGGCATCCGCAAGCAGGGCTCGACGACGCTTACCTCGACATTCACCGGGGCTTTCAAGACCGAGCCGGCGGAAAAGGTCCGCTTCATCTCCCTGGTGCGGGACAGCCGCACCGTATGAGCGCCAACGAATTCCCCCCCGCCCCCACCGATAAGAAGACCCTGGAGGAAGGCACAGCCTTCACCCCGCGTTTCGACGATAGTGGGCTCCTGACGGCGGTCGTCACCGATGCATCGGACGGGCGCCTGCTCATGGTCGCACATATGAACGCCGAGGCCCTTTCGAAGACGCTGGAATCCGGCATAGCGCATTACTGGTCCCGTTCCCGCCAGGCACTTTGGAAGAAGGGCGAGACCTCCGGCAATTTTCAACATGTCGTGGCGATGGAAACCGACTGCGACCAGGACGCAGTGCATCTGCGGGTACACGTGTCGGGCGACAACGCGACCTGCCACACCGGCCGCCGCTCGTGCTTCTACAGGCGGGTGGAAGGCGATGACGGTGATATCCGCCTGACAGAGGCAGGCTGATTTGCGGAAGCCGCTTTCCGGCAAACCTTATTTCAGCAGACGCCATGCAACCGGCATACTCACTGCTGCGTTCACACTTCGTATACTATACTGCTTGATAGTGGGGACTGGATTAGGAGACACGGATGCTCGATTGGGCGTCGCTACGCGCTAGGCCGGAAAGCCGGGAGAAGGTCAAGCTTCCGCCGGAGAGCCCATTACCTCCCCCCAGGATTGAAAGATCGAGCGGCATCGCGCTGGCGCTGGGCGGTGGTGCGGCACGTGGCTGGGCGCATATCGGAGTTCTGCGCGCGCTCGACGAGGCTGGTGTGCCCATCGACATGATCGCCGGCACCTCCATCGGCGCGCTGGTCGGCGGCTGCTATCTGGCCGGCAAGCTCGACGAATTGGAGGATTTTGCCCGCTCCCTGACCCGCAGGCGCATCTTCGGCCTTCTCGACCTGAATTTCGGCGGCAGTGGCCTTTTCGGAGGCATGAAGCTGGACAGCCGCATGCAGGAGCATCTCGACAACATCACTTTTGACGATTTGTCGAAACCCTTCGTGTGCGTGGCGGCCGAAATCCGCACCGGCCATGAAATATGGCTGTCCAGCGGCTCCCTGATTACCGCGATGCGCGCCTCCTATGCACTGCCCGGCGTTTTCGAGCCGGTCGTTTGCAACCGCCGCGTCCTCGTCGACGGCGCCTTGGTCAACCCCGTTCCCGTCTCCGCTTGCCGCGCCTACGAGCAACCGCTCGTCGTCGCCGTCAACCTGCATTACGACCTCTTCGGCCGCGCCGCGGTGATCAAGCATTCCGCCGACCTGCCCGAGAAGGAGAAGAATCCCGTGGACGGCTCCAGAACGCCGCTGGTGGTCGACAAGGGGCCGCGCCATCGCGACGTGCGGCTGGGCATCACGGGCGTCATGGTCGAGGCCTTCAACATCATACAGGACCGCATATCGCGCGCCCGCCTGGCTGGCGATCCGCCCGACATCTCGCTGCAGCCCAAGCTCGGCCATATCGGCCTGACCGAATTCTACCGCGCCGACGAGGCCATCAAACTCGGATACGATTCGGCCAAGGCGCAGCTTGCCGAGATCGACCGGCTTTTGACGGTGCTCGGCTAGATCGATTTGATTTTACGCAGTTCCTGACGGGAAACGGTTTCCACTTTTCCGGGGATTTCACTAGAGCAGCTCATCGTTTCACTGAAACGCTGATCTGCTCTATCTACTTGTTTTTACCGCATTTGTGCGACGTCAGGTGATTCCACCTGACTGCAAAATGCTCTAACCCGAATCTCTCAAAGTAGGGGGTGCATCGGCTCCAAGAATTTGAGAAACTGCTTTTGCTACAAAGGCTTATCAGATTCAGGAACGGAGTCCGATGCACACACACTGTATCTCTGACCAGCTCGAATTTGAAGGCTTCGCCGGGCATAAAGTGATCGCCGGTTTCGATGGCGGGGCGATCACCTCGGATGCGGGCGCACTGC
>NZ_JAOANW010000010.1 GCF_026162365.1 Nitratireductor luteus
GGAGACATTGCCACCGATCACCACCGCCGCTCTCCCGCGGCGCAGGCCGCGCGCGGCTCCAAACGCACGCCCGTCTGATCGGCCGCCGAACGCGTCAGAATAAACGGGCGGTGAGAGAAGTGGGCTAGAGGAGCGGGAAGAACCAGCTGATCGCGAGCACGCTGGCCGCACCTACGACGATGTTCATGGGCACGCCCACCTTAAGGAAGTCGGCGAAGCGGTAGTCGCCGGCGCCATAGACGAGCGTATTGGTCTGGTAGCCTATGGGCGTCGCGAAGCTTGCGCTCGCGCCGAACATCACCGCCACCACGAAGGGGCGCGGATCGACGCCCAGTTGGCCCGCCAGCCCGATGACGAGCGGCGTAAGCAGCACGGCGATCGCGTTGTTCGTCACGAGTTCCGTGAGCACCGAGGTGAGTATGTAGACGGCGAACAGCGCCACCAGCGGCGGCATCTCCGTAAGCCACGGCGCTGTAACCGCGACCAACAACTCGATGCTGCCGGCATTCTGCAGGCCGATACCCACCACGAGCATTGCAAAGATCAGCACGAGGATGGAACCCTCGACCGAATCCCAGGCCTCGTCGGCGTCGATGCATCGCAGCACCAGGATGCCCGCCACGGCCATCAGGGCGAGCGTGCCGATATCCCCGACATTCCAGGCCGCAAGCAGGACTACTGCGACAAGAGCCAGCACGGCGATCGGCGCCTTGCGCCGGCGAAAAGCACGGCCGCTCGGCCGCGATACGGAGACAAGATCGGCTTCCTCCGCCAGCGCATCGAAGCTGGCCGAAGGTCCCTCGAGCAGCAGCTTGTCCGCCGGTCGCAGCCGCACATTGTCGAGATCTGGCCCCGGAATGTGACGGTGCCGGTGGGCGCCCAGCACGCGCACTCCGAAACGGCGACCCAGCGTGAGATCGGCGATGCGTTGGCCGACGCTTGACTTGTGCGGGGCAACGATCACCTCGACCACCACGGTCTCGCCCCTGCCCTCCGGCCCGCGGCGCAATCCCACGCGCAGTTCCGGCTCGTCGTTGAGGGTCAGGAGCTCCGACGTCGTCGACATGAAGAGGAGGGCATCGCCCTTCTCCAGCACCCGCTCATCGTATCCGCTGCGCAGCAATTCGCCGCCGGTGCGTGCGCCGATGATCCTGAGGCCGGGGCGATGGAATTCCGTGATCTCGCGGAGCGGCAGGCGTGTGAACTTGCCTTCCTTGCGGATAGTAACCTCGGACAGGAACTCCGTCTCGCCCTCGCGGGTCTCCTCCCCCGCGGCCCCCCGGTCGGGCAGCAGGCGCCGGCCGATCAGGAGCATTGTCACCAACCCTGTGGCTGCCGCGATGGCTCCCACCGGCGTGATTTCGAAGATCGAGAAGGGCTCGAGCCCGTTCTGCCGCGCCACGCCATCGACCAGCAGGTTGGTGGACGTGCCGATAAGCGTCAGCGTTCCGCCAAGGATGGAGGCATAGGACAGCGGGATGAGAAAGCGCGTCGGCGCGACTTCCAGCACCCCTGCCAGCCTGATGACGATGGGTATGAGAATCAGCACCACCGGGGTGTTGTTCATGAAGGCGGAGGCGACGATCGTGGCGGCAATGAAAATGGCACCGGCAATAAGTGGCCGGTTTTCCGCGCGCCCGATGATGGCCTCCGCAACCGCCTCCAGCACGCCTGTCCGTATGAGCGCGCCGGACAGGATGAACATGGCGGCAATCGTGATGGGCGCGGGATTGGAGAAAACATCCATCGCCTCTGCCGGCGCCACCAGGCCGAGCAGCATGAAGAGCGCCGCTCCCCCTACGGCCGTCACCTCTGGCGGATAAATCTCCAGGATGAAGACGACCAGCATCAGCGCCAGGACCAGCAAGCCGACCTGGGCCTCGTATCCGCTGATAAGATTTTCCATGAAGGGAACCCCAGCACTGAAGCTGCGCCACGACTGTTGCGCCAGCCAGCCTAAATGGCGACCGGCATCAAAGGTTCCGCAATCCCGCAAACGAGCGGGGCGGCACTGAGGCCGCCCCTTCGAACCGTGCTTGGGAGGAGGAAAGCCGATCCGACGGCTACAGAATCCTCCCAAATGCTTAAAGATTGGTTAACGAACCCTTAACATTTCGAACTATTCGGCGGGTCCCATCACTACCTGGACATGATCTCCGGTCCCATCAGGCTGTAAGGTAGCCAGGTGGAAAGGATCGGCATGTAGGTCACCAGGATCAGGAACGCGAAGAGTACGGCCACGAAAGGCAGCGCCGCCTTCACCACCTGTATCAGACTCATGCCGGTTATCCCCGACGTGACGAACAGGTTGAGCCCGATTGGCGGGGTAATCATGCCGATCTCCATGTTCACCACCATGATGATGCCAAGGTGCACCGGATCGACGCCGAGTTCCATGGCGATGGGGAAGACCACCGGCGCAACGATGAGCAGCAAGCCCGAAGGCTCCATGAACTGGCCACCGAGCAGAAGCAGCAGGTTGATCGCGATCAGGAACGTGAACCAGTTGAAGCCCGCACCTATCATCAGGTCGGTAATGGTTTGGGGAATGCGCTCCGATGTCAGCACATGGGCAAACAGCAGCGCATTGACGATGATGAACATCAGCATCACGGTCGTGCGCGCCGCATCTACCATCACCTTGCGCGTATCGTCGTTGAAGAAGGCGCGGAAGAAGTTCCGCCCCATCAGCGAGAGGTTGCGTCGCCAGATCGGCAGGCTCGCAATCAGATACCCTGGAATGTTCAACGGATTGGACTCGCGGTCCCGCCATAGCGCGTAGGCCACCATGATCGCGAGCGACAGCGCCACGCCCAGCAAGGTGCGGCCGCGCAATGTCACACCCGGTAAATCGGCTGCGGCGAAGAATGTCAGGATCATCCAGACGAAGAAGAAGGCGACGGCGTAGACACTGGCCGAAAAACCGACCCGGGCGCGTTTGGGATCGTCCTGACGCAGCCATTTCTCGCCCTTCATTGGCCCCATGTCGCGGTAGACGAACAGAGCCACGGCAAAGGCATAGACGGCCGCCACGGATGCCGCTTCCGTCGGTGTGAATACACCACCATAGATGCCGCCGAGGATGATGATGATGAGAAAGAGGCCCCATCCCGCTTCCTTGCCGCCTTCCAGGATTTCGCCGAAGCCCTTCCATTCCTCCGCCGGCAGGTTCTTGACGCGCGCCATCACATAGATGGCGATCATCAGCATCAGGCCGGCCACGATGCCCGGTATCACACCGGCCAGGAACATGCGTCCGACAGATACGTCGGTCGCCGCTGCATAGACAACCATCACGATGGACGGCGGGATGAGAATGCCGAGCGTGCCGGCATTGGCGATGATGCCGGCTGAAAACTCCTTGGTGTAGCCCACTTGCCGCATGCCGGCGATGGCGATCGTGCCGATGGCCACCACGGTCGCCGGCGACGAGCCGGAGAGTGCTGCGAACATCATGCAGGCAAGGACCGACGCCATGGCCAAGCCGCCTTTGAAGTGCCCGACGGAAGCAATGGCGAAGCGGATGATGCGCCGCGCCACCCCGCCCGTCGACATGAACGCGGAAGCCAGAACGAAAAACGGAATGGCCAGCAGTGTGTAGTTCTGGGAGGCCGTAAACAGTTGCAGCGCCACCGACGAAACGGAATCGTTGGAGAAGAACGTGATGATGATGAGCGACGACAAGCCCAGCGATACGGCCACCGGCACACCGAGAAATAGCAGCGACAGGACCAGAACGAAGAGAATGAGCGATTCCATCCAGGCTACTCCTTCAGCGCGTCGCGGTTTTCGCTCACAAGGTCTTCAGCCTCGTGGCCCGCAATGATGAGTTCCCGCTCGCCCCGGTAGATGGCGATGACACCTTGAAGTGCTCTGAAGGCCAAAAGAGCCAGACCCACGGGCAGCATCAGGTAGGCCACCCAGCGCTGCACCCGGTCCTGCAGCCCGAAATTCTCCTGCATCCACATGGGGTAGCGCAGGTCGTCGAGCCCAGTGCCTCGGTCGAACATGAAGGTCCAATAGCCGATCGCGCCGGTCTGGCGCCAATTGGTGGAAACATCGGCGCCCAGCCAGGCAAGCCAGCCTGCGTACAGCAGTAAGAAGGCATAGAGGAAGGTGCAGAGCGCGGCGAAGATGGCGGCGATGCGGAAGGCCGGCTTCGGCATCAGCCGCACGAAGGCGTCGACCCCGAGATGGATGCCGTTCTTCACGCCGTAGCTCATGCCGAAGAGGATCAGCCAGGCAAAGGCGATGCGCGTAAACTCGAGCGCGCCTTGCCAGCCGCTGTTGAACCCGTAGCGCGCGATCACCTGGGTGAAGGATACGAAGGTGATGGCGGCGAGAAGAAGTGAAAGAACGTTTTCTTCAAGGCGGCCGACGGCAGCCGGATAGCGTCTTTCGGCGAAGAAAAGTACGGTCACCAACGCAATCAGCGCCAGCGACGGCCAAAGCAGTTCCATGTCGATTGCCTCCCACGAGCGAAATAGCCGCGCCGTTCCCCGGATTGACCTGGCGCGTCATCTTCCGTGCCCGTGCGTCCGCCTGGACGCACGGCAATGCTGTTATTCGCTACCTGACGCACCGGGCGTTCCGGATATTAGTCCCGGTTTGCTCCGATGCGCCCGACGCACCCGCCGAAGCGGGTGCGCCTCTATCCGTCAGGAGCCGGTATTGGCCGCCGCCTGAATAAGGTCGGCGCCAATATCGCTCTCGAACTTCTCCCACACGGGCTTCATCGTGGAGAGCCATTCCTGGCGCTGCTCCGGCGACAGCTCGCGGATTTCGCCGCCCGCATCGAGGATGTTCTGGCGGCAGGCTGCTTCCTTGTTGGCAACGTCGGCATTGGCCTCGACCGTCACCTCGTTGACGATCGTCAGGAACTGGTCGCGCACCTCCGGCTCGAGGCCCTCAAGCCATTCCGTCGAGGTCACGAGCAGATAGGACAGGAGCTGATGGTTGGTTTCGGTTATGCCGTCCTGAACCTCGAAGAATTTCTGGGTGTAGATGTTGCACCAGGAGTTCTCCTGCCCGTCGACGACGCCCGTCTGCAGCGCGCTGTAGACCTCGTTGAAGGCCAGCTTCTGCGCGGAAGCCCCCATGGCCTCGATCATCGCCACAGCCACGTCCGACGTCTGCACGCGGAACTTCAGGCCGGCCGCATCGCTCGGCACGTTAAGGGGCTTGTTCGCCGAGAACTGCTTGAGGCCGGACATCCAGTAGCCGAGCCCCGTATAGCCCTCGTCCTCCATGACCGTGAGCAGTTCCTTGCCGTTGTCCGACTGGATGAAGGTGTTGACCGCATCAAGGGAAGGGAAAAGGAAAGGCAGGTCGAAAAGCCGGTATTTGAGGGTGTATGCCTCGAACTTCGCCAATGACGGCGCCGCCAGTTGCACATCGCCCAGCAGCAGCGCTTCCATCACCTTGTCGTCATCGTAAAGGGTGGAGTTCGGAAAAACCTCCATACAAGCGGTTCCGTTCATCTCCTCATTGATGCGATTGGCAAGGAGGACGGCCGCTTCTCCCTTGGGGTGTCCCTTTTCGGCCACCACATGGCTGAACTTGATGACCATCTCGCCATCATCGCAATTGGCGGAAGCTGCCGAAGTGCCGATTGCCAGCATTCCGGCGGCCGTGAGCATGAGTCCGAGTTTTTTCATGGTGTTTACTCCTCCACATTATTTTCTGCGAACGTCGCCCGCAGCAGCGGCGAAAGGAAGCGAGCTGCCGCCCTGTTGCAACAGCTTCGGGCCGGACGGCAGCGCTTTTTTCCGCCGCCCTCGGAAAAATGGGTGGATGTGGTAACATTCATCTTCCCGCGCTGTACCCCAATAGTAACAGCTATCCCGCAGAGCGGAAGCTGGACCGATCCATTCCGTGCTTCTGCATCTTTTCGTAGAGCGTCTTGCGGCTGATGCGCAGCGCCTCGTAGGTCGGCTTCAGCCGCCCGCCATTCGCTTCCAGCTCGGCCGCGATCACCTGGCGCTCGAACGCCATGACGCGTTCGGAAAGCCCGCCGGCATCGGCCGTCATCATGGCTTCATCCTGTCCGTCCAGCCCCAGCACGAAGCGCTCGGCCGCATTGCGCAATTCGCGGACATTGCCGGGCCATTCCCTCATCGCCAACTTCATCAGCAGCGCCGGCCCCGGCTTGCGCGCCTCGACGCGATAACGCGCCGCCGCATCCTGGGACAACAGGGCAAAGAGTGCGGCGATGTCGTCGCGGCGGCGGGCCAGGGGCGGCATGTGTAGCGTCATGACGTTGAGCCGGTACAGAAGATCGCCGCGAAAAGCCCCGTTTGCAGCGGCGCTTTCCAGATCGACCTTGGAGGCGGCGATGAAACGGGCGTTGAGGGGGATGGCGTCGTGCGAGCCGAGCCGCGTCACGGTGCGGTCCTGGACGACGCGAAGGAGCTTGGCCTGCACGTCGAGCGGCATCGCATCGATCTCATCAAGGAACACCGTGCCGTTGCGCGCGTGCTCGAATTTGCCGAAGCGCGCCCGTGTCGCGCCCGAGAAGGCGCCGACCTCATAGCCGAATAGCTCCTGGTCGATCATGCCCGTCGGCAGCGCGGCGCAATTGATCGTGACGAAGGGCCTGTCTCCGTCGCCGCTGAGGTCATGGATGGCGCGCGCGGCAATTTCCTTGCCGGTGCCGGTATCGCCGATGATCAACACGTCCGACGGTGTCTGCGCGACCGCGCGGATCCGGTTCCGCAATTCGATCATGACCGGCGTGCGGCCGGCAAGACGGGCTTCGAGATTGTCCCAGCGGCTGGCCACCTTGTCGCGCAGCCTACGGTTTTCCAGCGTGAGCTGCCGCTTTTCCACCGCGCGCACGATGGAATCCACGAAGCGTTCGGTGGCGAAAGGCTTTTCGATGAAATCATAGGCTCCGGCGCGCATCGCATCCACGGCAAGATCGATGTCCCCATGGCCCGTAACCAGGATGACGGGAAGGTCCGGATCGATCTCCAGCGCCTTGCGCATCAACTCCATGCCGTCGGAGCCCGGCATGCGGATATCCGTCACCAGAACGCCGGCGAAATTGCGCGAAAGGGCGGGCAGCGCTTCCGCCGCCGAGGCCGCGGTGCGCACCGGCACATCGGCAAGTTCCAGGAGCTGGGTTGCAGCGCGCCTGATGTCGGCATCGTCGTCGACGAAAAGAACTTCGAAACCCTCGGTCATTGAGCCGCCTCGCTGGCCTCAAGCGCGCTTTCGAGCTCGACCGTAAATACGGCGCCCTCGCCATGATTGGCGGCTGTCAGCCGGCCGCCGAAATCCTTGATGATGTTGTAGGAGATCGACAATCCCATACCCATGCCCTTGCCTACCTCCTTCGTCGTAAAGAAGGGGTCGAACATACTGGCCAGCGCCTCTGGCGCAATGCCGGAGCCGTGGTCGCGCACGGCCACCAGCGTGCGGTCGCCCTGACGGCGCACCGACACCTCGATGATGGGATCGGAAACGCCCTCCATCGCGTCGAGCGCATTGGAGAACAGGTTCACGAAGACCTGCTGCAGGCGCACCGGCCCGCCGCGCACGCGGACATCGCCCTCCGCCATGTCGAGTTCGACCCGTGCGCCCGCCTCGCGCAGCCGGGCGCCCAGCACGGCCATCGCATCCTCGATGACCTTCGTAATCGAGGCATTGCCGAAGGTCGGGTTGGGCTTGCGGGCGAAGTTTCTGAGGTGGCGGGATATGTCGGCCATCCGGTCGGTCAGTTCCGATATGCGGCGGATATTGTCGCGCGCCTCCTCGCCGCGGCCCCGCTCAAGGTATTTGAGCGCGTTGTCGGCATAGGATTTGGTTGCCGCCAAAGGTTGATTGAACTCGTGCGACAGTGAGACCGACATCTGGCCGAGTGCCGCCAGCTTGCCCGTCTGCACCAGCTCCGACTGTGTTCGGCGCAACTGCTCCTCCGCCTGCCGGCGCTCGTGCACCTCCCGTTTCAGCGTCTTGTTGGACTGGCTGAGCGCCCGTGTGCGGTCGCGTACGACCCGTTCGAGCCGCAACGATACGGCCCGGTCGCGCCGCCCCCTCAGCGTCACGACATACTGACGGTTGATCAACGCCTGGACACCGAGACTGGCAAGCAGCACCAGTCCGCCCGCGATCGCGCCCCAAAGGAGTCGGGCGATGTCTGCCGAAGCCGTACTGGAAAGGACGTGCAGTTCCCAATCCAGCAATGGCAGGAACCGGCTCGCATCGAGATGGGCCCGCCATCCCTCGCTTGTCTCGTAAAGGAGCTTGTCGCCATCCGCCTGCATGATCTCCGGCTCCGGGCGCAGCCGCCACTTGGAGCGGTTGGAAAGGAAGATGTTTCCGTTCTCTGCGACCACATAGATCGGGTTGGCCGAAAGCGACCATGTCGCCTCGAGCCGGTCCAGGCTGACAAAGACGGCAACGATGGCCACCACGGCCGTGTCCGGCCCGCGGATCCCGCTTGTGAAGACATAGGCGCGCTGGCCGTGCGCGAAGGTGAAGGCCTCGCGGCCGAGCTGCCCGAACTTCGCCGCGCGCACGAGTTGCGACGATGGGTCGAGCCGGCTGTCGTCGAACAGGCTGAGGCCGGAGGCGATGGGCTCGCCATCGGTCGTGAAGAACACCACGTCGAGCGCGCTCGACAGCCCGGCCGCCTGCACGCCGATCCTCCATACGGCCTGCCTGTCGACCTGTTGGCCCGGTTCAGAAAAGAGCGCCCGCACATCGCCGCGCCGGCTCAGCGTTCCAGCCAGCAGCCGGTGCTTGTCGAGCATGCCCGAAAGCGCTTCGGCCTGCACGGCAAGTGTCTCGCGGGCCGAGGCGCGCAGATTGGCCTCCATCGCGCCGCCGGCATAGGAGGCGGTGAAATAGGCTGCGGCGCAGACCACGCCCAAGGTCGCGATCAGGTTCAGGAAGCCGTATCGGCGATACCTGCGCGCCAGAGCTCCTCCGCTTGGCATCTCAGTCCCCATCTTCTTGTTTTGAGCCCGTTATATCACGCGTCATGCCCGCAGGAAGGGCGGAGCCGATTAGAGGCGGCGGCTACTGCCCGGATCGCATCCGCTCCACCGACACCGCCCTGACCAGCGCCACGATCTCCTGCCCTGGCGACAATCTCAGCAAGCGCGCCGAGCGGCTGGTGACACGCGCGAAGATCGTCTGCCCCTCGAAATCCATCGCAACATCGGTAACAGGCCCCCGGCTCTCCACTCGGGTGATCCGGCATGGAAGCTGGTTGCGTATGGACAATTCTTCATGGCAACGGGTGGCAAGCGCCACCTCGGAGGCATCGATGCGCAGCCGCACGCGGTTTCCGGGGCGCATATCCGCGCCCGGCAGCTCCATGACCGAAGAGCCGACGGCCACCTCGACCGTTTCGCCATCCTCGTGGAAAGCAGCTACCCTGCCATCGATCAGCGCCACGGGTGCATCGTTGGCGCGGGCATAGGACGCCCCGGCGCCACCGAGGACATCAGCCGGCGTGCCGGTCTGGACGACCCGGCCGTCCTCGATCACCACCACGTGGTCAGCAAGGCGCATCACTTCCTCCGGCTCGTGGCTGACATAGATGACGGGTATGCGCGCCTCGCCGGCAACCGCTTCGAGATAGGGAAGGATCTCGCCGCGCCGCTGGCGGTCGAGCGAAGACAAGGGCTCGTCCATCAGCAGGATTTCCGGCTCGGCCAGAAGCGCCCGCCCGATCGCCACCCGCTGTCGCTCGCCGCCCGACAGGGTTTCGGGAAAGCGGTCGAGCAGCGTTTCGAGGCCAAGAAGCGCAACAATTTCCTCAAACCGCCGCGTCGCCCGCCGCCGGCCCGCCCACCGCGCATAGGTGAGATTGCGCTGGACGGACAAATGCGGGAACAGCCGGCCGTCCTGGAAGACGAATCCGACATTGCGCGACTGGGGAGAAAGATCAATGCCGCGTTTCGTGTCCAGAAACACCCGCCCGCCCGCAGCGATGCGCCCCACTCCCGGCCGGATCGTCCCGGCGATCATCTTTAGGATCGTCGTCTTGCCTGCGCCGGAGCGTCCGAACAAGGCGGTCACACCCGGTCCGGCTCCAAATGCCGCGCGGATTGCGAACCGGCCGGCGCTGCCCGTGACGTCGACTTCGAGCTGATTCATGGGCTAGCCCTGCCCTTGAGCCGCCGCGCCACCCACTCCGAGGCCAGCACGGCGGCGAGCGCGATGAGCACCGAGGCCAGGATCAGTCGCAGCGCGGCCGCGTCCCCGGCTGGTGTCTGCAGCAGCGAATAAATCGCCAGCGAAAGTGTCTGCGTCTCGCCGGGAATGTTGGAAACGAAGGTGATGGTCGCGCCGAACTCGCCCAACGCCTTGGCGAAGCCAAGTGTCGCGCCCGCCATCACACCCGGCAGCGACAGAGGCAGCGTGACCGTGGCGAATATCATGAGGCGCGATGCCCCCAGCGTAGCGCTCGCCTCTTCCAGCCCCCGGTCGACAGCTTCCAGCGACAGCCGTATCGGACGAACCAGAAGCGGAAATGCCATGAGGCCCGCGGCCAGCGCCGCACCGGTCCACCGGAATGCAAAGCTGAAACCAAAGGCCGCGTCGAGCACCCGACCTATCGGCCCGCGCGAGCCGAACAGGACGAGCAGCCCGTATCCCGTCACCACCGGCGGCAGAACCAGGGGAAGGGTAACCAATGCCTGGAGGAGGCTCTTCCCCGGAAATTCCCTGCGCGCCAGCAGCCACGCCGCAAGAAACGCCACTGGCAATGCGAACAGGATGGCGGTCAGCGCCACCTTCGCGGACAGCAGGATAATCGAGGTTTCCACCTCACTCATTGCCGCCGGTCCTCCGGAACCGGCGCAAAGCCGTAACGGGCGAAGATCGCCCGACCTTCAGCCCCCGAAAGAAAGTCCAGGAAGTTTTCGGCGGCAGCCGTGCCCTTTCTCGTCGCGGCCGCCGGGTAGACGATCGGCGGGTGGCTGTCCCCAGGGAACGTATAGACGCGCACCAGATCGTCGCTTGTGGCCTTCTGGTCCGACCCGTAGACGATCGCCGCGGTCACTTCGCCCCGGCGCGCAAATTCCAGCGCGACCCGGACATTTTCGGCGAACACAGCGCCATCCCTCAGCCTCTCCCACAATCCCAGGCTTTCCAGGGCAGCCTTTGCATACATGCCGGCCGGCACATGGCCGGGGTCGCCCATGGCAAAACGGCCCCGCCCCAGAAGCACACGCGGATCAGCTATCTTCGGCATGGGACCCGCCGCTGCAATCACCAGGTCATTGCCGGCAATGTCCCGCCGGCTGGGCCCGCGCAGGAGGCCCGCACCTTCGAGCCGGTTCATCCAATCCTGGTTGGCCGAGATGAAGATATCGGCCGGCGCACCCGCTTCTATCTGGCGAGCCAGCACTGAACTCGACGCGAAGGAGACGATGACTTCCGCATCGATCGTCCGCCCGAACGCTTCAACGGCAGCGTCTATCGCCTCTTTCATGCTGGCGGCGGCGAAGACGACAATCTTGTCCGCCGCGAGGCTGGCAGACGCAGTGGCCAGCACGAATGACGTTGCCAAGACGACGGCGAGCAGCTTCCTCATCACATCCTCCATAGGCCATGCGGCGCGACCGGGCCTTGCAGACCCGAGGCCGGATGTCGGCGGGTACGAAACCGGGTGTGATGGTAGCCAGCAGCTGCATCCGCGCACCGGACGCAGCGCCGGCCTTGGCGCAAGGGCGGCCGATCACCGCCGCCCGTTGTTGCCACAATAGGTTGCCATTGCGGAAGGAAGCAAGTGGCTCGTCAATTCACGGTATCAGCGACAGTCGCCTCGATGTGGTCGACCAGCGCATCGGGCAGCTTCAGCCTGCCGGCCAGCATATCGAGATACCCGCGCTCGGCCCGGCTTTTCGGATCGATGGTGAGACGCGATGCGGTATAGAGCTCGATCTTCTGGGCATCGGTCTCGGCCGCATCCACCAGGGCGTCGAGGTCGACGGGTTTTTCAAGCTCCTCGACGAGGAACGCCTCGGCTTCCTCGCCGATCCCGGACAGGCGCAGGCGGTCGGCGATCTTCTTGCGTTCTGCTTCATCGATATGGCCATCGGCCCGCGCCGCCGCGACCATGGCGCGCACCAGCGTAAACGCGAATTCCTGCTCCCCCTGGGGCGCCTGGGCCGGATCGAAAGTCGTACCGGCGGGCGGCGGTAGCAGATCGCCGTCTTCGACGGTCGCCGCCTCTGGCTTCTTGCCACTCTGGTAATTCTGATAGGCCTTGTAGGCGAGGCCGGCAACAGCAGCCATGCCGCCCAGCTTCACCGCGTTCTTGGTAAGTTTACGCCCTGTCCCGGTGCCGAGCAGCACCGCCACGATCGCTCCCGTGGCCAACGGATTGTCCTTGGCAAGCTGCGTCACCTGTCCAGCCTTGTCCCGTACGGTACTCTCCGTCCCCGGAACATTGCTGCCCAGAAAATCGTCAAGCAGCTTTCTTGGATCGATCATGGCGTTCTCCTCGTGAAACTCGGTTCCCCGCGCCCCCTTTTTACGCGATCTCAGGTAGGCGGTGCCGGCGGAAAATACAATGCGGCATTGTACGAAGAACCCGAAGGATCGCAGCTTTTCAGCCCTGGCCGATGGGAAAGGCGCGTCCGCGCTGGCGCGCCAGTTCCACCTGCCGCTGCCTTTCGGCATAGCGCGCGCGTTCCGCCTTGCTCTTGCCGTCATGACAATGGGGGCAGGAAATGCCTTCCCTGAAATGCTCGGACTGCCGCTCCTCGGGCGTCAGCGGATGTCGGCATGCGCGGCACAGCGTGGCGCTTCCTTCCACGAGCCCGTGGCCCACCGACACGCGCTCGTCAAAGACGAAGCACTCGCCTTCCCAGAGGCTGTCGTGGGAGGGCACTTCCTCCAGATATTTCAGAATGCCGCCCTTGAGATGAAACACGTCGTCAAGCCCCCGCATGCGCAGATATGCCGTTGCCTTCTCACAGCGAATGCCGCCGGTGCAGAACATCGCCACCTTACGGTCCTTGAGCCTTTCGAGATTTTCATCCACCCAGCGGGGAAATTCGGTAAAGCTCTGCGTCGACGGATCGATGGCGTCACGAAAGGAGCCGATGGCCGTCTCATAGGCGTTGCGCGTATCGATGACGACCGTGTCGGGCTGCGAGACGAGCGCGTTCCACTCCCTTGGATCGACATAGGTGCCGGCCTGCGCCGCCGGATCCACGCCTTCCACGCCCATGGTCACGATCTCCTTCTTCAGCCGCACCTTCATGCGGTGAAAAGGCATATGCGAGGCATGGCTGTACTTGAAATCCGGAACGCCCAGCCCCGGAATGGCCGTGAGATGAGCGACGAGTTCGACTATTGCATCGGCACTGCCCGCCACCGTGCCGTTTATACCTTCATGCGCCAGGAGCAGCGTCCCGCGAATGCCGAACCTGCGGCAAAGCGCGATCAACGGCTCCCGCTGCGCCTCGAAATCATCGAAGCGCGCAAAGCGGTAAAGCGCCAGCACGGTGATCGGCTCGTTTGCTTCAGTTTGCTGCATAGGCGCGTCCTACGCCGCGATCGGGGCAAAGGCAAGATGCAGAGTCGGGCCCTTTTCCTGCCGCAAAATAATTTTTGCACCTGATTTATCCACGCTGGCCGGTCCTGGGGGACAATGCTCTGCAACGCAATGGAGACAGCGCCCGATGATATCCGCAGACACCGCCAGAACGATCGCCGAAGCCGCTGTCGAGGCAGGCTTCGAACCCGCCGCCCTACTGGCCCTGGTCGAGGTCGAGAGCGCCGGACGCACGCACGTGCTCGTCGATGGCCGGAAGGAACCGTTGATACGGTTCGAGGCCCATTACTTCGACCGTCGCCTGGAAGACGAGACGAGGCAGCGGGCGCGAGACGAAGGGTTGGCATCGCCACGGGCCGGCGCGGTACGCAACCCGCCCAGCCAGGCCGCCCGCTGGGCACTCCTGGAACGGGCCTGCCGGATCGACCGCAACGCCGCCTATGAATCCGTCTCATGGGGCATCGGCCAGGTCATGGGCGCCCACTGGTCGCGGCTCGGCTACGAAAACGTGGAAGCCCTGGTGGCCGCAGCGCGCAGCGGCGTGGAGGGGCAATTGCGCCTTACCCTGCGCTATATTGCCATGGCCGGTCTGGCCAATGCCCTGAAGGAGAAAGATTGGCAGGCTTTTGCACGCGGCTATAATGGACTCGGCTACGCCCGCAACGGCTACCACCTGAAACTGTCCCTGGCCTATCGACGTCACGCGCGCGGCCCTGTCGGGACACCGGAAATGCAGCCGAGGCAGAAGCCAGCCAGAACCGGGGTTTTGCGCACCGGGGACACCGGTGCCCAGGTCAGGCATGTCCAGACCTTACTCTGCGCGCTAGGCTATCCGGTCCCTGTCGACGGCGTGTTTGGACCTCGCACCCGCGCGGCCATCCTGCGCTTCCAGCGATCGGAAGGTCTGCGTCAAGATGGTATAGTCGGCGCTGAAACGCTCGCAGCCATGGAACAGGACCTGCCGCTGGCCCAAGCCGGCCATCGGTTCCGCAAGGTGTTCATGGCCTTCTGGCGTCGCGTCGGACGCTTGATCCTGTAGCGCACCGGTCAAATCCAACCGCCCAGGACATTTGTACTTTGCCGCTGAATCGGTTTAAGGAAACGCGAAGCCATCGCAGGAGCCAGTCATGATTAAGAAGACGGAACGACTTGTGGAAATTCTGTCGGGCCAGCCCGTCATTCCCGTTCTCAAGATCGACCGGCTCGCCGATGCCGTGCCCTTGGCCCGGGCGCTCGCGAAGGGCGGGCTGCCGGCAGTGGAAATCACTCTGCGCACTCCCGACGCGCTGGACGCCATCCGGCTCGTCGCCGACGAAGTCCCCGAGGCGATCGTCGGCGCCGGCACCATTCTGTCGGCCAGGGACTATGCAAGCGCAGTAAGTGCCGGCGCGCAGTTCATCGTCTCGCCCGGCACCACCCAGGAGCTTCTGGATGCGGCCGGCCAGTCGGAAATCCCCTTTCTCCCCGGCGCCATCACCCCCAGCGAGATCATGGCAGTCCGCGAGGAAGGCTATCGGGTATTGAAGTTCTTCCCGGCGGAACAGGCAGGCGGCGCGTCTTTCCTGAAATCGCTCTCCTCGCCCATCGCCGACATCCGTTTCTGCCCGACGGGCGGCATCTCCCCGAAGAACGCGAATGACTACCTTTCCCTGCCCAACGTCTTGTGCGTTGGCGGCTCCTGGGTCGCGCCTGACGATGCATTGCAGGCAGGCGATTGGGATCGCGTCGAGAAGCTCGCGCGCGAGGCCTCCCTATTGCATAAGGGTTGACCGGATCAGGCGGAGTAGAAGGCTGATCGTTTGAAGCGCCGAGCATTGCCGGCGCTTTTTTATCGCGCCGCGAACTTCGCGACCGACAGGAAGGTCACGGCCTTGCCGGTGAAGCGCCGCGCGTCAGCAATCATCCCGTCTTGCTGGAAACCGTCCGTATAGACTGCGCTGGGCGCCTTGGCGATCTGCGGCGTAAAGGACGGTGCTTTGGTCCGATGTGTCTTGTTGATCACCGAATCACGGCTGAGCACCAGTTGTCCTCCACTGGAATGTACCGGCATCACCAAAGGCTTCGGCTCCGGACGTGCATCGTCTGGACCGGGCTTCGCGCTCTTGGGCGTCGTTCTTGCGCTCTCGGCAATTGCCCGAACAGCAGTGCCCTTTGACGTATCCTGAAGCATGGCAAGACGGGGCGAAGCCGAAATCGGGCTGGCGCTCTTTTCCAGAGCGTCCTGCGTGGGTGCGGATGAAGCCATGGGCATGGCGGTGGCTGCTTCGACCGCAGCCGCCTTTGCATCCGGCACGGCATCGGTAAGCGCCGCAACGACGTATTCGGTCGGAACAGTCGCGTCCGGCTCGGCCACCGCAGTCAGGGCTGGAGTCGCGTCATCGCGCGGAGTCTGGTCGTTCGAGGCAAGAAGTTCGGCAATCGCATCCGCCGGGCCAGCCCCTTCGGGCCGCCGCGTCGGCGTGACGAAAGCAGTAGTCGTCGGAAGATCATCTTCCTCATCCGCCTTCACCGACGCCACCTGCACTGCCGGTGTCGCGTAGTCCGGCCTCGGCGAGGGCACGGGAACCCGCTTGGTAAACTGGAACGGAATCTCGTCCGGGGCAGGTGCTTCGGCGACAACAGCCTCTGCCTGCAACTGCTCGGCGTCCGGGGTCCCGGGCTGGGCTTGCTGCGCAGGAGGCGGAGCAACGGAAGCGACCGCAAGTTCGGTGCCTACGCCGATGTCGGGACGCGGTGCCGCGCGTGGCAGCGGCAGGGCACGGGCGGGCAAAGCCGCCAGGATCGTCGCCGGTGTCTCAGGCTCAGGCGCGGGCTGAGCGGCCTGCGCCGGCGCGCGTGCCGCTGGCGGAGCAGCCGCGACCTGCGTGACGGATTCGGCCGTATCCTCTTCCTCGTCGGCGCCGCCGCCAAACAGCGCGGCAAGCAGCCCGCGGCCACGGGGGCGGGTGCTTTCATCGGCGATCTGGACAGTTCCGCCGTTGCGTTTGCGGGCCTCATAGGAAGCCAATGCCTGCTGATAGCCGGGCAGCGGCTTTCCGTCCGTCGGCACATGCAGCGTCTTTCCGTCGGGGAAGACGGCGGCTAGCTCCTTGCGGCTCATGCGGGGCCAGTGACGCACATTGCCAACATCCAGGTGAATGAAGGGGGAGCCCGAACGCGGATAATAGCCGACTCCGCCTGCTTGCAGTTTAAGCCCGGCATTGCGCAGGCTCGAAAGCTTTACGCCCGGAATGTAGAAATCGATAGCCTTGCCGAGCATATGCTGGCTTTTCTTGGCCACACCATTGGAGCGGCTCCGCAGCATCGCATTGGTCTGCGGCGACCGGTAGGCAGAGACCACATTGATATAGTCGCGAGCGCCGGTAGCCTGATAGACCTCCCAGAGCACATCGAGCAGGCGCGGGTCCATCTTGGTCGGCTCGTTGCGCCGCCAGTCCCGCAGGAAACGGTTGATTTCGTTGAGACCGCTCTGGATATAGCGCCCGTTGCGCTTGTACGTGATTTCCGCCCGCTCTTTCGTATGAATGAAATACAGCTTGAGCGTCCGCGTTTCCGCGCTGGCTGGAGCGGCGGCAAGGATGAATGCAATGGCTATAAGAAACCCGGCTGCCACGTTCCTGGAGCCGAACAGTGCCTTGCGCCATCCATGATGTCGAACGTCGTTGTTTTTCAACTCGTGGCCTTGTCGGCTGGAACTGTCCCCGAAGCGATTGTCTGGAGGCTCTCCTGCCCCCGAAACACCCTAAGTCTCTATCCTAATGGTTAATCGAGCCTTATCGAAGTAGCAATGCCCTTAGACAATGGCGATAAAGTGACGGGCTTGAAGTGCATTAAGGCTCGGTAAATAAACGCTTAAAAGCACCATGGAGAAGGTTGGAGGCTCAGCCCTGGCGCGAGCGCTCGTCGCCCGGCTCGATGCCCATTTCCTTGAGTTTGCGATAAAGTGTGGAGCGGCCGATGCCGAGTCGGCGCGCCACTTCGCTCATCTGGCCGTTATAATGGTCGATGGCGAACCGTATGATCTGATGTTCCAGCGCTTCCAGCTTCTGCACCTGCCCCCGTTCGTCGAGGATACGCAAGAGACCGGCATGCAGCGGCTGCCGCTCTACCTGAGCATTCTGTGCTTGATCCGCCAAGGCGAACACCCGGTCCTGCACGACCGGCCGCTCGTCCGGAACATCTTCGAGCACGTCTTCATCGATCCCGTGCACCTGCGCTCGGATCTGAGGAAAATCCACCGCCGTCAGCGCCTCGGCCTCGCAAAGCACCATCGCGCGGAACACGGCGTTTTCGAGCTGGCGGATATTGCCCGGCCAGTCATAGCTACTAAGCATCTCCAGGGCATCCGCCGAAATGCCCCTGATCTTCCGGCCATGCGTCGAATCGGCAAAGCGTCCAATGAAGTGCTGAACCAGGATCGGCACGTCTTCCTTACGGTCGCGAAGCGGCGGCACCATGATCGGGAAAACATTGAGGCGGTAATAGAGATCCTCCCTGAACCGTCCCTCCTTGACCCGCTGAAGCAGATCGTGATTGGTCGCTGAAATCAGCCTTATATCGACCTTGACGGTTCCGCGCCCGCCCACCGGATCGACCTCGCCCTCCTGGATGGCGCGCAGCAGCTTGACCTGGACATCGAGCGGCAGATCGCCGATCTCGTCGAGGAACAGCGTTCCCGTGCTTGCCTCGACGAACTTGCCCGTGTGTTTTTCCGTTGCGCCGGTAAACGCGCCCTTCTCATGGCCGAAAAGGATGCTTTCCACGAGATTGTCGGGTATCGCGCCGCAATTCACTGTTACGAACGGCTTGCCGCGCCGTACGCTCTCGCCGCGAATGGCCTGCGCGATCAGTTCCTTCCCGACTCCCGATTCGCCCTCTATGAGAATGGGAATATCGGTTGCCGCCGCCTTCTGGCAGAGCCGGAGAACCCGTGCCATGGCCTCGCTGCCGGTGACGATGTCGCGCAGGGAGAAGCCGCTGCCGCGCCGCGCCGGCTTCTTGCGCGCCGCGCCACCCAATTCCTGTACCTTCAGGGCGTCGCGCAAGGCCCTGCCAATGCGTTCCGGCGAGGCCGGTTTGACGACGAAATCGAACGCGCCCGCCCGCATCGCCTCAACCGCGGTGTCGATGCCGCCCTTGGCCGTCTGAACGATGACAGGCACGTCGAAATTGCGTTCCCGCAAGCGCTCCAGCACTTCGATGCCGCCCATGCCGGGCATGACGAGGTCGAGTATGACGGCGCGCAGACCATCTGCCCCGCGCTGTTCGACCAAGTCCATCGCCGCCGCCCCGCTCTCTGCCAACTGGGTGGACATGCCAAGCCGCCCTACCACGGCCTCCAGAAGGCGGCGCTGCACAGGATCGTCGTCGACTATCAATACCGCATCGGACATGTTTGCCACAGCTTCCTGAAAATCGCGCGAATGTACACGTGGGCGGACTGGAACAATATGGCACAGGCTTCTAAACAGGCATTCAAGAAACCCGGTGAACGAATCCTTCGCGCCTTGTGGCGCATTTGAACCGCAGCATTAAAACCTATGGAGCAATTTATGGCCTATCGCTCAGGCTCAGGCGCAAAGCTTCCCCATGCCCCGGCGGCACAAGGCGCGGACGGCACGAGGATAAGCGGCGCCCTCGGCGATCTGCCGGAGTGGAACCTGGCCGATCTGTACCCCGCCATCGATTGCGCGGAATTGACAGCCGATCTGAAGCGGGCGGAAGAAGACGCCATCGCATTTGAGAAGGCCTGGAAGGGGCAGTTGGAGGCAGAAGCCGCCAAAGGGGCGGCAGGCAGGCTTGGCCGGGCCGTGCGGGAGTTCGAGGTGCTGGATGAGCTCTTCGGCCGCATCGGCTCCTATGCCGGCCTCACCTATGCCGACGATACCTCCGACCCAAAGCGGGCGAAGTTCTATGGCGACGTGCAGGAAAAGCTCACCAATGCGAGCACCCATCTCCTGTTCTTCTCCCTGGAGCTCAACAAGATCGACGACGCACTGATTGAGAAGGCGCTCGCGGAGGATCCCGGCTTCGGCAACTATCGCCCCTGGATACTCGATCTGCGTAAGGAAAAACCGCACCAGCTCGACGACAGGAGCGAGCAATTGTTCCACGAGAGCTTCGTCATAGGGCGCGGTGCATGGAACCGCCTTTTCGACGAGACCATGACCAGCCTGCGCTTCGATGTGAATGGCGAGGAACTGTCCCTGGAGCCGACCTTGAACCTGCTTCAGGACGCCGACGGCAAAAAGCGGCGCCAGGCGGCCGAAGCCCTTGCCGAAACGCTGCGCGGCAACATGCGCGTCTTCACCCTGGTCACCAACACGCTGGCCAAGGAGAAGGAGATATCCGATCGCTGGCGCAGCTTCGCCGACGTCGCCGATTCACGCCATCTGGCGAACCGTGTAGAACGGGAAGTCGTGGACGCGCTGGCGCAGTCGGTGCACGAGGCCTATCCGCGCCTGTCGCACCGCTACTACGCCATGAAGGCGAAGTGGCTCGGCATGGAAAAACTCAACCATTGGGACCGCAACGCCCCGCTGCCGGATACACCCCAGACGGTCATCGCTTGGGAAGAGGCGCGCGAAATGGTGCTGTCCGCCTATCACTCATTCGCGCCGGAAATGGCTGAGATCGCAAGCCGCTTCTTCGACCGCCGCTGGATCGACGCCCCTGTGCGGCCGGGCAAGTCGCCGGGCGCCTTCGCCCATCCCACGGTGCCCTCGGTCCACCCTTACGTCCTGTTGAACTATATGGGCAAGCCGCGTGACGTGATGACGCTCGCCCACGAGCTCGGCCACGGCGTCCATCAGGTGCTCGCCGGCGAACAGGGCGCGCTCATGGCCTCGACGCCGCTGACGCTTGCCGAAACGGCTTCCGTGTTCGGCGAGATGCTCACCTTCCGCTCACTGCTCGACCGCACCGCCGACCGCCGCGAGCGCAAGGCCATGCTGGCCCAGAAGGTCGAGGACATGATCAATACGGTCGTGCGCCAGATCGCCTTTTACGAGTTCGAGCGCAAACTGCATCTGGAACGGCGCAAGGGCGAGCTGACATCCGATCGGCTGGGCGAATTGTGGCTCGAGGTCCAGAAGGAAAGCCTCGGGCCGGCGGTGGACCTGCGTGAGGGATACGAAACCTTCTGGGCTTACATTCCCCACTTCATCCATTCGCCCTTCTACGTGTATGCCTATGCGTTCGGCGACTGTCTGGTAAATTCGCTGTTCGCCGTCTACCAGCAGGCGGAGGAAGGCTTTCAGGAAAAATACTTCGAGATGCTGAAAGCCGGCGGAACGAAGCACCATTCCGACTTGCTCGCGCCCTTCGGCCTCGACGCCTCAGACCCGGCCTTCTGGAATAAGGGGCTTTCGGTTATCGAGGGGTTGATCGACGAGTTGGAGGAACTGGACGAGGCATCGACGTCCAGCGACACTGCGCTGTAGGACCGCAGCTTCCGGCGGAAACGAAGCACGAGTACTGACCAGGCTGGAGCCTCGAATTCACCTTGGCAACAACTGATACCCGTAGGAGAACCCACCTCGCCCGTGCCTTCTTTCGCAATGACCTGACGGGCCAACGACTGGGCTTTGCCGGGCCACGGGAACTCCTGCTGGCGCACCGTCCTCGCGAAGTCGCCGAAATGCTCGATGCCGCCGAGGCGCACCGTCTGGCGGGTAGGTGGTTGGCCGGCTACATTTCCTATGAGGCGGGCTACGCGCTCGATCTTTCGCTCGTTTCCCACATGCCTTTGGTACGGCGCGCACCGCTCGTCTGCTTGGGCGTATTCGACGCACCATCGGATGCGGGCGACGTACCGGTCTCGGATCAGGACCCCGACCTTTCCCAACCGGTTGCCCAATGGAGCCTCGACGACTACCGCACGCGCTTCGACGCCCTGCACCGTCATCTGGCGCTTGGCGACTGCTATCAGGGCAATCTCACCTTTCCGGTTCGCGCGAAATGGCGAGGCGAGCCTTTCGCGCTGTTCGAGCGGCTGACCGCCCGCCAGCCGGTGCGCTATGCCTCCTTCATCGACCTTGCCGGCCCGGTGGTCCTGTCGCGTTCGCCCGAGCTGTTCTTCGAAGTATCGGGCAACGGCTTCATCGAAACCATGCCGATGAAGGGTACCATGCCGCGCGGCACCACCGCCGAGGAAGATCAACGACTGAAGGAGCTTCTGCACTCCGACCCGAAGAACCTGGCCGAGAACCGGATGATCGTCGATCTCCTGCGCAACGACATCTCCCGCATCAGCGAAGTCGGTACGCTGGAGGTCCCCGAGCTATTCCGAATCGAGACCTATCCCACCGTTCACCAGATGGTCAGTCGCGTGCGCGCGCGCCTTGCCGAAGGAGCCACGCTGCGGGAGATTTTCGCGGCACTCTTTCCCTGCGGCTCGGTTACCGGCGCGCCCAAGATCAGCGCCATGAAAATACTGCGACGGCTGGAAGGCGGCGCGCGCGACGTCTATTGCGGCGCAATCGGCTGGGTCGCGCCGGACGGGCGCATGCGTTTCAACGTCGCCATCCGCACGATCGCGCTCCATGACGAGGGGGAGGCCGTGTTCAACGTGGGCGGCGGCGTGGTCTTCGATTCCACCGCCGAAGGCGAATATGAAGAAGCGCTCCTGAAGGCCCGCTTTGCGACGGGCGAGGTGCCGCGAACGCCATAGCGCCCGGCAGGCGACCTTTCCACCGCGTTAGGGCTGTTGGCCATTTTCGCTTTATTGTGACGTTGAACTGTGTTTTTCCAACGCGATCGCATGCTTCCCCCGGACATTGAGGAGAACCATCCCAAATGGCGAAAAACGACTGGCCCGTCCACGGCGAGATTTCCGGCCCCATCGTGATGATCGGCTTCGGCTCCATCGGACGAGGGACACTTCCTCTCCTCGAGCGTCATTTCAAATACGACAAGTCGCGCATGGTGGTGATCGACCCCAGCGACGAGCATCGCAATCTGCTCGACGAACGCGGCATCAAATTCGTCCAGGCCTATGTGACCAAGGAGAACTACAAGGAGTTGCTCACGCCGCTCCTGACCGAGGGCGAAGGCCAGGGCTTCTGCGTCAATCTTTCCGTCGACACCTCCTCACTCGACCTGATGAAGCTATGCCGCAAGCTGAAGGTTCTCTATATCGATACCGTCGTCGAACCGTGGCTCGGCTTCTATTTCAACAAGACCGCGGACAACGCCTCGCGCACCAATTATGCACTGCGCGAAACCGTGCGCCAGGAGAAGCGCAAGAACCCCGGCGGCACCACGGCGGTCTCCACCTGCGGTGCGAATCCGGGCATGGTCTCCTGGTTCGTCAAACAGGGTTTGGTGAACCTGGCCGGCGATCTGGGCGTCGACATCAAGGAACCAGGGTCGGAAGACCGCGAGGGCTGGGCGAAGCTGATGAAGAAGCTTGGCGTTAAGGGCATCCATATCGCCGAACGCGACACCCAACGCACCAAGAAGCCGAAGCCCATGAACGTCTTCTGGAATACTTGGTCCGTCGAGGGCTTCATATCGGAAGGGCTGCAACCGGCTGAACTCGGCTGGGGCACCCACGAGAACTGGAAGCCCAAGAATGCGCGCAAACAAAAAAAGGGATGCAAGGCTGCGATCTTCCTGGAGCAGCCGGGCGCAAACACCCGCGTGCGCACCTGGTGCCCGACACCGGGCCAGCAATACGGCTTTCTCGTCACCCACAATGAATCGATTTCGATCTCGGACTACTACACGGTCCGCGACAGGAAGGGTAAAGTCGCCTACCGCCCAACCTGCCACTATGCCTATCACCCCTGCAACGACGCAGTGCTTTCGCTTCATGAAATGTTCGGCGCCTCCGGCAAGGCCCAGCCCGTTCATCATGTGCTCGACGAGAACGAGCTTGTCGACGGCATCGACGAGTTGGGCGTGCTGATCTACGGCCACGAGAAGAACGCCTATTGGTTCGGCTCGCAGCTCTCGCTCGAAGAAACACGTGAGTTGGCCCCTTACCAGAACGCCACCGGCCTTCAGGTCACGTCAGCCGTTCTCGCCGGCATGGTCTGGGCACTCGAAAACCCCGAAGCCGGCATCGTTGAAGCCGACGAAATGGATTACCGACGCTGCCTGGAAGTACAGCTTCCCTATCTCGGTCCGGTGAAGGGCTACTATACCGACTGGACGCCGCTCGAAGGCCGCTCTGGGCTTTTCCCCGAAGACGTCGACGAAAAAGACCCATGGCAATTCCGCAACATTCTCGTGCGCTGATGCCCATCGGACATGTTTTGCTTGCATTCCCCATCTTTTGTGGCGAATGAATCAGGCATTCGAGGAGAGGAGGCTGCTATGGTCAATTTTCGCAGGGTTGGGCCGCTGGTCACGGTCGTGACGGCTCTAATCGTCTCTGGCTGCGTAGGTGGCGTGGCACCGCGCGAGATCGCGTCGCGCCCCACCGGCGTCGAAGGCCAGTGGATGGACACCCAAAGGGTCGCGATTTCGACATTCTCTGGAGGCCGCTTCGATTCTGTCGCCACCGATACGGGCAACAGGCTCTCAGAAGGCACCTACCATATGCGGGACAGAAACAATGTGGAAATCACGATGACCTCGCTTATCCGCCAGACAAGGACGAGCGTCAATTGTGCACTGGTTTCGCCAAGCCAACTGAACTGCACCAACGCCTCCGGCCAAAACTTCGTTCTGACCCGCCGCGGCGGCGTATCCTGATCACACGCCTTTGAAATACCGCACAAGGGCCATGGCCCTTGCGCACCGGCATGCCCGCCTGCAATAAAGCCACCGGACAATTGCGGGAGGAGCAATGGCCGCCTATTACGATGCGTCCGAGACACGCGATCCGTCCGAGCGCGAAGCGGAACTTTTCACGCGCCTGCCGGATTTTCTTCACCGCGCGGCCACCGAGGCGCCGGGGCTTGCGTCATGGCTTTCGAACGTGGACCTTGCCGCCGTCAGGACGCGCGGCGATCTCGCGCGCCTTCCGGTTCTGCGCAAATCCGAACTGCTGGAGCGCCAGCGCGCCGACCCGCCTTTCGGCGGCTTCGTTCCCCCCAGCTATCTGAAGGGCTCCCGCCTTTTCATGTCGCCCGGACCCTTGTGGGAAGCGCAGCCGCCTGGCGCCGATCCCTGGGGCGCGGCGCGGGCTTTCTTCGCCGCCGGCGTGCGCCCCGGCGACATCGTCCACAACGCATTCGCCTATCACATGACGCCAGGCGGCTTCGTACTGGACGAAGGCGCGCGCGCCTTCGGCTGCGCCGTGTTTCCCGCCGGCACGGGTAATACCGACATGCAGGTGGAAGCCGCCTCTCATCTGCGTCCCGCCGTCTATTGCGGCACGCCCGATTATCTCAGGGTCATGCTGGACCGGGCGGAAGAGATGGGCCACCCGCTGACCTCGTTCAAGCGCGGCCTGGTCTCCGGAGGCGCGCTCTTTCCTTCCCTGAGAGAGGAATATGCCGGCCGCGGCATCAGCGTCTACCAGTGCTACGCCACCGCTGAATTCGGTGTCATCGCCTACGAGACCTGCGACGAGGACGGCGTCCCGCTGCCCGGCATGGTGCTCAACGAGGACCTCATCGTGGAGATCGTCCGCCCCGGCTCCGACGAGCCGGTGCCGGACGGTGAGGTGGGCGAGATCGTGGTAACGAGCTTCAATCCCGCCTACCCGCTCGTGAGGCTCGGCACCGGCGACCTTTCGGCCGTCCTGCCAGGCCAAAGCCCGTGCGGCCGCACCAACCGCCGCATCAAGGGCTGGATGGGCCGCGCCGACCAGCGCACCAAGATCAAGGGCATGTTCGTCGATCCGAAACAGGTGGCCGAGCTCCTGCGCCGCCACCGCGAGCTCGCCCGCGCCCGCCTTGTCGTCACCAGACGCAACGAGAGCGACAGCATGGCCCTGTATGTCGAGCCGGCAGACGGTGCCGTGGTCGACCGGGAAGCCGTGGCAGCCTCGTTGAGGGATATAACCAAGCTTGGCGGCGCGGTCGAAGTGGCCGCGCCCGGAACCCTGCCTAACGATGGCAAGGTGATCGCCGATGAAAGGCAATACGTCGGCTAAGTTGAACCCAAAACAAGGGTTGCGGGGGACGTACCACCGGCACAGGTTTCCCTTGCATCGGACCAGACCCGGTGGGAACATGCTGCCCAGCAGGCGTTACGAAACCGACACAGGCTGACACTACAACCGGACTGCTGTCGCGCGGTGACACCGGCTTAGCCACCTTCGGGAGATGAACAATGAAGAAGCTCGCCCTATTTGCCCTGACTTCGTCGGCGCTTGCCCTCACGGCGACCCAGTCCTTTGCCGATTACACGCTCAATATCCTGCACATCAATGACTGGCACAGCCGCATCGAATCCATCAACAAATACGATTCGACGTGCTCGGCCGAAGACGAGGCGGAGGGCAATTGCTTTGGAGGCGCGGCACGGCTGGTGACGGCAGTGCGCGACCGGCGGGAGGCGCTTGACGGCCAGAACGTCCTCTTCCTCAACGCCGGCGACAACTTCCAGGGATCGCTCTTCTACACAACCTATAAGGGTGCGGTCGAAGCCGAGTTCCTGAACCTGATGAAGACCGACGCCATGGTCGTCGGCAACCACGAATTCGACGACGGCGAGGACGGCCTCGCCACTTTTCTCGACAAGGCGGAGTTCCCGGTTCTGGGTTCTAACGTTAAAGCCAGCGAGGCCTCCAGCCTCGGCGACCGGGTGAAGGAATATGTCATCCTCGGAGAGGGCGGCGAGAAGATCGGCATCGTCGGCGCGGTGGCGAACGACACGGCCGAGCTTTCATCGCCAGGCGAGAATGTGAGCATCATAGAGGACGTGGAAGGTATAACCGCCGCCGTCGAGGCCGCAAAAGCCGAGGGCGTCAACAAGATCATTGCCGTAACCCATGTCGGCTATCCGCGCGACCTTGCCGCCATCGCCAAGATACCAGGCGTGGACGTCGTGGTGGGCGGCCACACCAACACGCTTCTGTCGAACACGATCGAAGGTGCCGAGGGCCCCTATCCGACCATGGTGGACAATCCGGACGGCTACCAGGTGCCTGTCGTGCAAGCTGCCTCCTACTCCAAATATCTGGGCGAACTGAAGGTGGTGTTCAACGATGAGGGCGTCGTGACGGAAGCCACCGGCGACGTGCATCTTCTGGACGCGACCGTGCAGCCGGACGAAGCCGTCGCCGAGCGGGTCGCCGAACTGGGCGGCCCCATCGAGGAGCTCAAGCAGAAGGTCGTTGCCCAGACCACCGCCCCTATCGATGGCAGCCGCGAGAACTGCCGCGCTGGCGAATGCGAGATGGGCAACGCCGTCACCGATGCAATGCTTGCGCGCACGAAGGACCAAGGGGTTGATTTCGCCATCACCAATGGCGGGGGCCTGCGCGCCTCTATCGACGCAGGCGAGGTGACGATGGGCGAGGTGCTCGGCGTCCTGCCTTTCCAGAACACGCTCGCCACCTTCCAGATCAAGGGCGAGGATGTCATCGCCTCGCTCGAGAGCGGCGTCAGCCAGCTCGAAGAAGGCGCCGGGCGGTTCCCGCAAGTCTCCGGCCTGCGCTTCTCGTTCGATCCGTCCGTTGCACCGGGCGAAGGCCGGGTAAGCAATGTCGAGGTCAGCGAAAACGGCGAATGGCAGTCGATCGATCCCGACAAGACATATTCAGTGGCCACCAACAACTTCATGCGCAACGGCGGCGACGGCTACAAGCTCTTCGCCGAAAAGGCTGAAAACGCCTATGATTATGGGCCGGGCCTGGAAGAGGTCTTCGCTGATTATCTGACCGAAAACAGCCCCTACCAGCCAGCCATAGACGGACGCATCACCAAGGTCGAGGCCGCGACGGCTTCTGCCGGAGCCACGGAAGAGGCGAGCGGTCCTTCCGCCGATATGGCCGGGGAAAGTGCCGACGGCACGGCTGAACCCGGTGAAGCAGCAGCCGATACGCCCATGGCGAGCGAAACGACCATGGCCGAGGATGGGCAGAGCCATACTATCGCGCGCGGCGACACCTATTGGGATCTTGCCCAGCGCTTCTACGGCGATCCCCGCAAGTGGCGGACCTTGGCGGAAGCCAATCCCGACCACACGGCCCGTCGGCTGATGGTCGGGGCGGCAATCGTCGTCCCCGCTGCCGAATAGCAGAACCGGCAAAGCATCTATCGGTCTCGCCCCTGTCGGCGGGACCACCCTTCCCCTGCGGCCACAAGCGCCATTGTATTTATCCGCTCCTCCACTAGCTTCAAGGCGCGCATAGGAGCTGGATTGAGATGACGTTGAAAACGATGCCGGAAGCCGGGGCCGCCAAGTCTGCGACGGTACTTCCCGAGGGACACCCGCCGGTCAGGATCGGCAAGGTCGGCGTCCTGCTCGTCAATCTTGGCACGCCCGACGGCACCAGCTACTGGCCCATGCGGCGCTATCTTCGCGAATTCCTGTCGGACAAGCGGGTGATCGAATGGCCGCGCGCCATCTGGTATCCCATTCTGTACGGCATCGTGCTGAACACCCGACCGAAGAAATCGGGCGCGGCCTACGACACGATATGGAACAGGGAGCGCAATGAATCGCCTCTGCGGACATTCACCCGCTCCCAGGCCGAGAAACTGGCAGGAACGCTCGAAGGGCTCGACAATGTCGTTGTCGATTGGGCCATGCGTTATGGCAATCCCTCCATCGAGACGGTCACCAAGAGCCTGATGGAACGCGGCTGCGAACGCATCGTCATGTTTCCGCTCTACCCGCAATATTCCGCGACCACCACGGCAACCGTGAATGACAAGTTCTTCGAGGCGCTGATGAAGATGCGCTTCCAGCCGGCGATCCGCACCATACCTTCCTATCAGGACGAGCCGGCATATATAGAAGCGCTCGCACGTTCCATAGAACAGCACCTGGCGACGGTCGACTTCGAACCGGAGGTGGTGATCGCGTCCTATCACGGCATTCCGCAGAGCTATTTCCGGCGCGGCGATCCCTATCACTGCCACTGCCAGAAGACGACGCGGCTGCTGCGCGATCGGCTCGGGTGGGACGAGGCGAAATTGATCACCTGCTTCCAGTCCCGTTTCGGCCCGGAGGAATGGCTCCAGCCCTATACGGACAAGACGGTGGAGAAACTGGCGCGCGACGGCGTGCAGTCAATCGCTGTCCTTAATCCCGGCTTCGTCTCCGACTGCCTGGAAACGCTTGAGGAAATTGCCATCGAGGCAGGCGAAATCTTCCACGAGGCAGGCGGCCGGAACTTCACCCACATACCTTGCCTTAACGACAGCGCCGAAGGCATGGCAGTGATTGAAACTCTCGTCCGTCGCGAATTGGCGGGATGGGCTTAAAACAGGACAGCCACCCTCTTACCTATAGGTCGCAATCTGTGAGATAGTGCGGCAGCTTTAATCCATTTCCACCCGCAGGGATCACGCAATGCTTTTTTCAGGTCTCGATATTCTTATTCCGGTCCTCGTCGTCCTTGTCCTCCTGCTGCTGTTCGTCAGCGTCAAGACGGTGCCGCAGGGGCATAATTACACGGTCGAACGCTTCGGCCGCTACACGCGCACGCTTTCACCCGGCCTCAATATCATCACCCCCTTCATCGACCGCGTTGGCGCGAAGATGAACATGATGGAGCAGGTGCTGGATGTGCCGACCCAGGAGGTCATCACGCGCGACAACGCCATTGTCGCCGTGGACGGCGTTGCCTTCTACCAGGTGTTAAGTGCGCCGCAGGCGGCTTATCAGGTATCCGGCCTGGAGAACGCCATACTCAACCTGACCATGACCAATATACGTTCGGTCATGGGCTCCATGGATCTCGATGAGCTTCTGTCGAACCGCGACATGATCAACGAAAAGCTCCTGCGCATCGTCGATGAGGCAGCCAATCCGTGGGGCATCAAGATGACCCGCGTTGAGATCAAGGACATCAACCCGCCCGCCAACCTCGTTGAATCGATGGCGCGGCAGATGATGGCCGAACGCAACAAGCGCGCTCAGATTCTCGAAGCCGAAGGTCTCAAGCAGGCCCAGATCCTTGAAGCCGAGGGCCGGCGCGAAGCCGCTTTCCGCGACGCCGAGGCGCGCGAGCGCGCGGCAGAAGCCGAAGCCCGCGCCACCCAGGTCGTCTCCGAGGCCATTGCCAAGGGCGACGTTCAGGCGGTCAACTACTTCGTCGCGCAGAAATATACCGAAGCGCTCGCCAAGATCGGTTCGTCGGCCAACAACAAGATCGTGCTGATGCCTTTCGAAGCGTCTTCGCTGATCGGAACGCTGGGCGGCATCGGCCAGATCGCGCGGGACGTGTTCGGCGAGGACGGCAAGAGCCCGCGCCCCTCCACACCCCGTCCGCCGACGACCGGCCTGGCCCGCGATTGAGGCCCGGCCATGCTTCAATCGATTCTGACCGAACTCGGCCCATGGAACTGGATGGTGCTTGGCTTCGTCCTGCTGGCGCTCGAATTGCTTGTCCCCGGCATTTTCCTTCTATGGATCGGAGTTGCCGCCATCCTGACCGGCGCGCTCGCGCTGCAATTCTGGGGCCTGGCCTGGTTGACCTGGCAGGTGCAGGTCCTCGTCTTCCTGGCATTGTCCATCGCTTCGGCGCTCATCGGCAAGAGGCTCATGGACGCGCGGCGGGCGAACGACACCGATCAGCCGCTGCTTAACAAGCGTGCGGAGCAGCTTGTTGGGCGCACCGCCTCACTGGAGGAACCCATCGACAACGGCTATGGCCGCATCCGCATCGACGATACCACCTGGCGCGTCTCCGGCCCCGACCTGCCAGCCGGGACCCGCGTGCGGGTGACGAACGCAGATAGCGGCGAGCTCAAGGTCGAGAAGGCCTGAGCGCAGACCTACGCCGCTCCGATACGCAGAAGGTCGTGCAGGTGGACGATGCCAACCGGCTTGTCCCCCTCGACCACCATCAGCGTGGTGATCGCCGAGGAATTCACCATCTGCAGCGCGGTGGCGGCCAGCGTGTCGGGCGCGATGGTCTTGGGATTGCGGGTCATCACCTGGTCCACACTCATCGACAATATGTCGCTGTCCATGTGGCGTCTGAGGTCGCCATCGGTGATGATGCCGGTCAGCCGGCCGTCGGCGGCTGCCACACCGACGCAACCAAATCCCTTTCTCGAGATTTCGAGAATGGCTTCCCGCATTCCGGTACCGGTGGAAACCAGCGGCAGGTCCCCGCCCGAATGCATGATGTCGCCCACATGCATCAGATTGGCGCCAAGCTGTCCGCCTGGGTGAAATGTCCGGAAATGATCGGGTGTGAAGCCACGCGCCTCCAGGAGTGCGATGGCCAGCGCATCGCCGATGACGAGTTGCAGCAGCGTCGAGGTCGTCGGCGCCAGCCCGTGAGGGCATGCTTCGGCCGCCTTGGGCAGGCGGAGCACGACGCTCGATTCGCGCGCAAGCGCCGACTTTTCGCCGGAGGTGATGGCGATGAGCGGTATCGAGAAGCGTCTTGCATAGGCAACAATGCCCTTCAGTTCGGCGCTTTCCCCCGACCATGAAAGTGCGATGATCACATCATCGCGGGCGATCATCCCGAGGTCTCCGTGATTGGCCTCGGCGGGATGCACGAAATAGGCCGGCGTTCCCGTGGAGGCGAGCGTCGCGGCGATCTTGGAACCGATATGGCCACTCTTGCCGACCCCGGTGACGATGACGCGGCCGGAGATGCCGCTGATCGCGTCAACAGCCGCCGCGAAAGGTTCGCTCAGCCCGTCGGTCAGGGCCTGGCTCAGTTCCGCGAGCCCCTTCCGTTCGGTCTCGAGCGTCCGCATCGCCGAAGCGATAGCCTGTGCCGGATCGGTCTTTTTTCTGGGTGCGCCGTGCATGCGATGGCGCTTAGCGCTTTCACCAGCCAATGTCCAATCCTCTTTGCCGGCACAGGCCGCGCACATGTTCGTTCGCGCAATTCAACTATGTGTTAACCATCGGCGTTTACCGTTTAATTACCAGGGCCCGACGGGCCGCACGAGAATTCGGGTAGCAATGTCGCGATTACCTCCGGCAGGGAACTACGCTGTTTGGCGGCTGGCTGCCTTTGCCGGCCCGCTGCTTTTTGCCCAGGCCGTTCATGCGCAGGAATACCAGCTTCGCGGTGCCGTGAACGAGCAGGAAGTCAGCTCCAGTCTCCTCGCCGGGGGAACGGGAGGCATACCGGCCCCTGCCTACGAACCGGCGAGCCAAGGAGCGGTTACCGACGAGGAAATGGACACGCTGTTTCCTTCCGGAGAAGGCGTCGGCACGACGATCTCACAGGAGCCGTTCCCGCCGTTGAACCCCTCCGCCCGACCGGTATCGCGCCCGAGTGCCCGCACCAACGACGCCGAGGATCCCAGCTCTTCCACGGCGGCTGACGCGAACCCGCCCGACGCCGGAATTGATGATCTGAGCACCGGAGGCACGCGCCCGGCCGGTCCCGTCGAATCCAAATATCTGGAAGAGCCGCGGCGGCTCAACCAGCCTGTCGTGCCCGTGGAAGGGCAGGCCAGGGACGAGCCGCAGGACCCCTATGCGCCGCTCGGCCTGCGGATCGGAACGTTCAATGTCGTGCCGCAGCTCGAACAGGGTCTGACCTGGACGTCGAACGCCAATAACAGTCCCGACGGCGGCGAAGCAGTGCTCTCCCAGACCACGCTGCGCCTTCGAGCCGTGTCCGACTGGTCGCGCCACGGGGCGACGGCCAACGCCTTCGGCACCTACCGTAAATCTATCTCAGGCGAGGAAGTTTCCGAGCTGGAAGGCGGCGCGGACGCCGCGCTCCGGCTCGACTTCGCCGACGACCTCACGGGCAACGCATCGCTCGGCTACCGGGCCGCCCGCGAATCCGCCTCCTCCCCGGTGGCGATCGCCAGCGTCGATCGGCAGCCGCTGCGTCACACGATCGATGGCACGCTCGGCATCGAAAAATCCCTCGGGCGCCTTCGGCTCGGCCTTGCCGGCGACGTCACACGCATCCAGTACGGCGAAGCGGAGTTGAGTGACGGCACCCGCCTTTCGCAGGACGACCGCAACTCGACCCTGGCCCTGATGCGGCTTCGCGCCGGATATGAGATATCCCCCAGCCTCGCGCCATTCGTGGAGGTCGAGGGCGGGCGCCGCTTCTACGATGAGGAAAACGACAGCGCCGGCTATGCCCGCTCCGCCACGCGCCTGGGCGCCCGCGCCGGACTGGCGGTGAACGTGTCGGAGAAACTGTCGGGCGAAATCTCGGCCGGCTGGATTTCGGAGGATTTCGAAGATTCCCGTCTTGAAACGATCTCCGGCCTGGCCCTCGCCGCCGCCATGGAATGGTCGCCGGTGCGGGAGACGACCGTACGCCTCGACGGGTCGACAATCATTGAGGGTACCACCGATGCAGGCCAGAGCGGCTCCATGCTTTACTCTGGAACGCTGCGCGCCTCACGGAATCTGCGTGCCAACCTCACCGGCGAAGCGGCATTCGGCGCCGCCTACCGCGACTATGTCAGCGGCGGCCATGATCTGATCCTGAGCGGCGAGGCAAGCCTTACCTGGTGGTTGAACCGCTATGCCGGCTTGGTCGGCCGGGCGCGCCATGAGCGCCAGACGAGCAGTCTGCCCGACCGTGACTACGAGACCACGAGCGTCTTCATGGGTGTGACCCTGCGCCGCTGAAATTGCATCCGCCTACCCTTCCTGCGCCAGGATATCGCGGGCGAAACGTGTGATGAACGGCTTCAGGTCCTCGCGTTGCAGTGCAAAGGCGAGATTGGCCTCCACGAAGCCTTCCGGCGAGCCGCAATCGAAGGTACGGCCTTCATAGATGTGCGCGTAGAAGGGTTGTTCGGCGTGCAGGCGCAGCATGGCGTCGGTGATCTGGATTTCGCCGCCGGCCCCCGTCTCCTGGTTCTCCAGAAGCGCAAAGATTTCCGGCTGAAGAATATAACGGCCGTTGATGTAAAACGGCGACGGCGCGTCCTCAGGTTTCGGCTTTTCCACCATGGCGGTGATCTCGAAGCCCGAATGAGCGTCCTTGCCGCGTCCGACGATGCCGTATTTGTGGGTCTCGGAGGGATCGCATTCCTCGACGGCGAGGATGTTGCCGCCGGTCTGCTCGTAGAGGTCCACCATCTGCTTCATGCAGCCCGCTTCCGATTGCATGATCATGTCGGGCAGCAGCAAGGCGAAAGGCTCGTTGCCCACCAGCTCCCGCGCGCACCAAACGGCGTGGCCGAGCCCCAGCGGCACTTGCTGGCGGGTGAAACTCGTCTGCCCCGGCTGCGGCTGCATCGCCTTCAGGCGCTCGAGGATTTCTGTCTTTCCGCGCCGCGAAAGCGTGTCGTAAAGTTCCACCTGCACATCGAAATGATCCTCGATGGCAGATTTGTTGCGGCCGGTCACGAAGATCAGATGCTCTATACCTGCTTCACGCGCTTCATCCACCACATACTGGATGACCGGTTTGTCGACCACCGTCAGCATTTCCTTGGGCAACGCCTTGGTCGCTGGCAGGAACCGCGTTCCCAGGCCGGCGACCGGAAACACGGCTTTACGGATCTTCTTCATGCAAAAGGCCCCTTTTCAAGATCGGTTGGTGGAAAGACACGCATCGGTCAATGCGCGGGGAATGGGTTGGTTGCGCCGTGAAATAGCGCGAATTTTCTGGCATCACACATCATGCACGATTCCTATGGTAAACTCTTTACTAACCGCAATAGGCGATCATGGGGCACGAATTTCCTTTGGAGGTTGGAATGTTGTCACGCCGAACCCTTTCAGGCTTCATTGCGCGCGGGTTTCTCGTAGGCGCACTTCTCGCAGCCGGCGCAGTTTCGCCTGCCCGGGCGGATGCCGGCTTTCAGCGGTGGGTCGCACAGTTCCGTTCTGTCGCGATCCAGAACGGCGTTTCCGGCGAAGTCTACGATCGCGCCTTCCGCGGCATCACCGCGCCTGATCCGGAAGTGTTGGAAAAGGCCCGCTATCAGCCGGAGTTCCGCGCCGAGCCCTGGGAGTATTTCGACAACCGGGTGCAGGAAGAGGCTATCCGCACGGGACAGCAGCTTGCGCGCCAGTGGAAGCCGTGGCTGGATCGCATCGAGCGCCAGTTCGGCGTGGATCGCTCCGTGTTGCTGGCCATCTGGTCGATCGAATCGAACTATGGCGCAGCTCTCCAGAACGACCGCATCATGCGCAGCCTGCCGCGCTCCCTGGCCACGCTCGCCTATGCCGACAGCCGCCGTGCCAAGTTCGCACGCACGCAGCTTATCGCTGCGCTGAAGATCCTGCAGCGCGGCGACGTCACCGAACGCCAGCTCACCAGTTCCTGGGCCGGCGCCATGGGGCACACGCAGTTCATCCCGACCAGCTACCAGGCCTATGCGGTCGACATGGACGGCGACGGCCGCCGCGATATCTGGAATTCGGTGCCCGATGCGCTGGCCACTGCGGCAAACCTCCTGCGCAAGAATGGCTGGCGCCCCGGGGAAACCTGGGGCTATGAGGTCGTTCTCCCCGGAGGCCGCAAATTCCCGGCCGGCAACATGTCGCTCCAACGGTGGGCATCCATCGGCGTCGTGCGCGCCAACGGCAAGGCCTTCCCACGTCCGTCTGACAGCGCGGAGTTGAAAGTGCCGGACGGGCGCGCCGGCCCCGCATTCCTGATGACCAGGAATTTCTCCGTCATCAAGCGCTACAACAATTCCGACAAATATGCGATTGCCGTCGGGCTCCTTGCGGACCAGATAGCCGGCTATGGCGGCCTCGTGCGCGATTGGAGCCGGCCGTTCGAACGCCTGTCCTTCGGCGAAACCGAAGAGCTGCAGAAGCGGCTGGGCGCGCTTGGCTATTATGATGGGCCGATCGACGGCAAGATCGGCTCGGGCTCGCGCAACGCCATCAGGCAATTCCAGGAGCGCATGGGGCTTAACCAGGACGGCCATCCCAGCAAAGAGGTTCTAAGGAAGCTCCGGGGGAACTAAAATTCCTTGCGTTCCGGCTGAATGCGGAAAACAACGATGGAGCGCAGTTCGATATCCGGCAGGACGTGCGGCAAGGAGGACATCTTGCTCATCGGCACAAGGACGAGGAAAATTCTGGCCAAGGCGGTACTGGTTGCCGCCGCTTGCGGCTTTGCCCTCGCCGTTGTTCCGCCCATTGCCGGCACCGCGGAGGCCCAGGAGCTGATCCGCAGGCGTGGTCTTCTCGACATGCTTTTCGGCGGGCCGCCGGAGCGCCAGCTACCGCCCGCGCAAGCCGCACCCAGCCGGCAACGGCAAAGCGCACCGCCTCCTTCCACGCGCAGGCAGTCGAGCAGACCGTCGCAGCGGGCCGCTCGCCCCGCCCCGCCACCGGAGCCTGAGGTCGAGAAACTGGAGAATGCGCGCGTTGTCCTCGTCGTCGGCGACTTTTTGGCAAGCGGTCTGGCCGAGGGCCTGCAGGCAGCCTACCAGGAATCGCCCGGCGTCGTCATCGTCGACCGCACCAATGGCTCCTCCGGCTTCGTGCGCGACGACTACTATGACTGGAATGCGGAAATCACCGGCATAGTGGAGGAGGTCGACCCGGCCGTGGTTGTCGTCATGATCGGTTCCAATGACCGCCAGCAGCTCGTCATCGACGGCCAGCGTGAACGCCCGCAAACGGAGCCCTGGATCCAAGAATATGAAAGGCGGGTGAACGCTTTCGCCACCGCGCTCAAGGATGAGGACGTGCCCTTCATCTGGACCGGCATGCCGCCATTCAAATCGCCGAGCATGTCGTCCGACATGCTGGCCTTTAACGACCACTACAAGAAGGCCTCCGAGAACGCCGGCGGGACTTTTGTCGACATATGGGAGGGCTTCGTCGACGAGAGCGGCGCCTTCGTCTTCACCGGACCCGATATCAACGGTCAATCCGTGCGCCTGCGTGGCAGCGACGGCATCAATTTCACCCGCCCGGCCAAGCGCAAGGCGGCATTCTACGTGGAAAAACCGCTGAACAAGCTGCTCGGCGACGCCGTGGCGCCCGACATCGAGCAGTTCGACATCCAGAATCTTCCGATGCCCGGCCTGCTGACGATAGAACCCGAGATGATCGACCGCACCGGACCGATCTCGCTGGCGGGCCCCGAACTGGACGGGAACAAGGAACTGCTGGGCGCCTCGCACCAACCCGTGCCCGAAACGGAAAAGCGATCGCCGCCCCTGGAAGCTGGAACCGTTCCAGGCAGGGCCGACAGCTTCGCTCTCGATCCGACCCCTGCCGGAGCTGAAACGGAAGACACCGCGGCCGAGACCACGACGTCGATCCTTCCCTGATACCTCAATGGTGAGCCCCGCCGCTCAGCGCGGCAGAACCGTCTCGCCCATCAGAAACTCGTCGATCGCGCGAGCGGCCTGGCGGCCCTCACGAATTGCCCAGACCACGAGCGACTGGCCGCGCCGCACATCGCCCGCCGCGAAGAAGCGGTCGACATTGGTGCGGTAGTCCTCATCGTTGGCCACCACGTTGGTCGAGTTGCGGCGGTCGGTTGTAGTCTCCAGCGTGGAGTCCAGTTCCCTGAGCACGCTCTCCTCGTTGGGCCCGGCAAAACCGATGGCGATAAAGGCGAGGTCGGCCTTGATGATAAATTCCGTGCCCGCCACCGGCTTGCGCTTTTCATCCACCTCACAGCACTTCACGCCGGTCAGTTCGCCGTCCTCGTCGCCGACGAACTCGAGCGTGGCCACCTGGAACTCCCGTTCCGCGCCCTCCGCCTGCGATGAGGACGTGCGCATCTTGGTGGCCCAGTAAGGCCACACAGTAAGCTTGTCTTCCTTTTCCGGTGGCTTGGGGCGAATGTCGAGCTGGGTCACGCGCACCGCGCCCTGGCGGAACGCCGTGCCCACGCAGTCCGAAGCCGTGTCACCGCCCCCCACCACGACGACATGCTTGCCGCCTGCCAGGATCGGCTCTTCCGGCCAGGCGGTGGACTGGATATCCTCTCCCCCTACCCGCTTGTTCTGCTGCACCAGGTAGGGCATGGCGTCATAGACGCCGTGAAGCTCCACGCCCGGGATGCCGGCAGGGCGCGGCTTTTCCGAACCGCCGCAATAAAGCACCGCTTCGTATTCGGCCAGCAGTTCCTCGACCGGCTTGTCCACGCCGACATTGACCCCGCAATGGAACACCACGCCTTCACCCTGCATCTGCTCGATGCGGCGGTCGATATAGTGCTTCTCGATCTTGAAATCGGGAATGCCGAAACGCATCAGCCCGCCGGGCCGGCTCTCGCGCTCGTAGACATGCACCTCGTGGCCGGCGCGGCCGAGCTGCTGGGCAGCCGCCATGCCAGCCGGGCCCGAACCGATGATCGCCACCCGCTTGCCGGTCTTCCTGTCGGCCGGCTGCGGGCGCACATAGCCCAGTTCATAGGCCTTGTCGGCAATCGCCTGCTCGATGGTCTTGATGGCGACGGGAATGTCCTCGAGATTCAGTGTGCACGCTTCCTCGCATGGCGCAGGGCAGATGCGGCCCGTCCATTCGGGAAAGTTATTGGTCGAGTGCAGATTGCGGATCGCCGTCTCCCAGTCTCCCTGGTAGACGAGGTCGTTCCAGTCCGGGATCTGGTTGTGCACGGGACAGCCCGTCGGACCGTGACAATACGGAATCCCGCAGTCCATACAGCGCGCGGCCTGTTTCTCGACTTCCTTGTCCGACATAGGCAACGTGAATTCGCGGAAATGGCGAATGCGATCGGCCGCCGGCTGATACTTGTGCACCTGCCGGTCGATTTCGAGAAACCCTGTAACCTTGCCCATACTCATCCCTTGTTCCTGACGGCCCGATCAGGCCCGCAACCAGTTTTCGATCCTCAATCCCGGAACCCGGGAGAATTCCTTGCCGCATCGTTCCGGGCACCCGTCACACCGGTGGCTACGACGGCCCCCAGTACCAGTAGGCAAACCCGATGACCGCACCCAATACGACGATTTCTGCTCCTGCCCTGCCAGCCATCAGATAGACTGCCATTGGAATCGCTACGGCGACCAGAAGCGACACCAGGGCGTGAACGAGCCTTAGCGCGCTCACTCCGCCGCCACACCCATCCGCATACGCTCCATCTCTTCGAGCGCGCGGCGATACTCGACCGGCATCACCTTGCGAAATTTCGGCCGGTACTCCGCCCAATTATCGAGAATTACCCGCGCCCGCTCGGAGCCCGTGTAGTGGAGATGGTTGGCGATCAGCTTGGCAAGGCGCTCTTCGTCGTGCCGGGTCATGTCGCCGGAGACGTCGACGCGCCCCTTGTGCGCAAGGTCGCCGCCGTGGTGGTGCAGCTTTTCGAGGATGTCGTCTTCCTCCGGCACCGGCTCCAGCTCGACCATCGCCATGTTGCAGCGTTCGGAGAAATCACCAACCTCGTCCAGCACATAGGCCACGCCGCCCGACATGCCGGCAGCGAAGTTGCGCCCCGTCTGGCCGAGCACGACCACCACGCCGCCCGTCATATATTCGCAGCCATGGTCGCCGACACCCTCCACGACCGCAACCGCGCCGGAATTGCGCACGGCGAACCGCTCGCCGGCCACACCCCGGAAATAGCACTCGCCCTCGATGGCACCGTAGAGCACCGTATTGCCGACGATGATGGACTCCTCCGGCACGATCTTCGACTGTTCCGAGGGTCTGATGACGATGCGACCGCCCGAGAGGCCCTTGCCGACATAGTCATTGCCGTCGCCGATCAGCTCGAACGAGATGCCGCGCGCCAGGAATGCGCCGAAGGACTGGCCCGCCGTGCCCGTCAGGCGCACTGAGATAGTGTCGCGCTTCAGCCCCTTGTGGCCATAGCGTTTGGCCACCTCACCCGAAAGCATCGCTCCCGTGGAGCGGTCGATATTGCAGATGTCGAAGTCGAGCCGGACCGGTTCCCTGTTCTCCAGCGCCGGCATCGCGGCGGCGATCAGCTTGCGGTCAAGAATATCCTCGATCGGATGCTTCTGCCGCTCCGTCCAGCGGATTGCGTTGTCCGGTGCATCAGGCTTGAAGAAGATGCGGCTGAAATCAAGCCCCCGCGCCTTCCAATGCTCCACCAGGGTCCGCTTTTCCAGAAGCTGGGAATGACCGACGATCTCCTCGAGCTTACGCACCCCCATCTCGGCCAGGAGTTGGCGCACTTCTTCGGCGATGTAGAAGAAGTAGTTGATGACATGCTCCGGCGTGCCCTTGAAGCGCTTGCGCAGCACCGGATCCTGCGTGGCGATGCCAACGGGACAGGTGTTGAGATGGCACTTGCGCATCATGATGCAGCCCGCCGCGATCAGCGGTGCGGTGGAAAAGCCGAACTCGTCCGCCCCCAGCAGCGCGCCGACGATCACGTCGCGCCCGGTCCTCAGACCCCCGTCGACCTGCAGCGCAACGCGCGAGCGCAGACCGTTGAGCACCAGCGTCTGGTGCGTTTCCGCAAGGCCCATCTCCCACGGGCTGCCCGCGTGCTTGATGGAGGTGAGCGGCGAGGCGCCAGTGCCGCCATCATAGCCGGCAATGGTGATGTGGTCGGCGCGCGCCTTGGCCACACCGGCCGCAACCGTGCCGACGCCGACCTCGGAGACGAGCTTGACCGACACGTCGGCCGTGGGATTGACGTTCTTCAGGTCGAAGATGAGCTGCGCCAGATCTTCGATGGAATAGATGTCATGGTGCGGCGGTGGTGAGATGAGCCCGACGCCCGGCGTCGAGTGGCGTACCTTGGCGATGGTCGCGTCCACCTTGTGGCCGGGCAACTGCCCGCCCTCGCCCGGCTTTGCGCCCTGGGCCACCTTGATCTGCATCATGTCCGAATTGACAAGGTATTCAGTCGTCACACCGAAGCGTCCGCTCGCCACCTGCTTGATGGCCGAGCGCTCGGGATTCATTGAGCCGTCGGGTAGCGGCAGGAAACGGTCTGCCTCCTCGCCGCCCTCGCCCGTGTTCGACTTGCCGCCGATGGCGTTCATGGCGCGCGCCAGCGTCGTGTGCGCCTCGCGGCTGATGGAACCGAAGGACATGGCGCCCGTGGAGAAGCGCTTGACGATATCGACCGCCGATTCGACATCTTCCAGCGGCACCGGCTTGCGGCCCGTTTCGTTCGCCATCTTGATGCCGAACAGCCCGCGAATGGTCTTCGCACGCGCGCTCTCGCCGTTGATTAGATTGGAAAACTCCTGATAGGACTCCCACGACTTCTTGCGCACAGCGTGCTGCAAGGTGGCGACGGCATCCGGCGACCATATATGGTCCTCGCCGCGAATGCGGTAATTATATTCTCCGCCGACCTCCAGCGAGTCCTGCAACACCGGGTCCGGGCTGAACGCCGCGCTGTGCCGCAGGACGGTTTCGCGCGCGATCTCCTCCAAGCCGATGCCCTCGATGGTCGTCGCCGTGCCGGTAAAGTAGCGCTCGACGAAGTCGCTCTTCAGCCCCACCGCGTCGAAAATCTGCGCGCCGCAATAGGACTGGTAGGTAGAGATACCCATCTTCGACATCACCTTGAGGATGCCCTTGCCGATGGACTTGATATAGCGCTTCACCACCTCGTTCGGATCGACCTCCGGCGGGAACTCCCCGCGCGCATGCATGTCGAGCAGCGTGTCGAAGGCGAGATAGGGGTTGATGGCCTCGGCGCCATAGCCGGCAAGACAGGCGAAGTGATGCACCTCGCGCGGCTCACCCGATTCCACGACCAGCCCCACCGCGGTTCGTAGACCCTTGCGGATGAGGTGATGATGCACCGCGGCCGTTGCCAGCAGCATCGGAATGGCGATCCGGTCCGGTCCCATCTGCCGATCGGACAGGATGATAATGTTGTAGCCGCCGGCCACCGCCGCTTCGGCGCGATCGCATAGCCGGTCGAGCGCACCGGCCATGCCGGCCGCCGCTTCAACCGCCGAATAGGTCACGTCCAGCGTCTTGGTGTCGAAGCGATCCTCGGTATGGCCGATGGAACGGATCTTCTCCAGATCGCCGTTCGTAAGGATCGGCTGGCGCACCTCCAGGCGCTTGCGGCGCGAGCTTCCTACCAGGTCGAAGATGTTCGGCCGCGGCCCGATGAAGGAAACGAGGCTCATCACCAGTTCCTCGCGGATCGGGTCGATCGGCGGATTGGTGACCTGGGCGAAATTCTGCTTGAAATAGGTGTAGAGCAGCTTCGACTTGTCCGACATCGCCGAGATCGGCGTATCGGTCCCCATGGATCCTATACCTTCCTGACCGGTGGTCGCCATCGGCGCCATCAGCATCCTGGTGTCTTCCTGCGTGTAGCCGAACGCCTGCTGGCGGTCGAGCTGCGACACATCCTTGCGCAGCGCCCGCGGCTCCACCGGGTTCAGCTCTTCCAGGATAAGCTGGGTGTTCTTCAGCCACTCCTTGAACGGATGCTTGGTCGCGATCTCCGCCTTCGACTCGTCATCGGATACGATACGCCCCTGCTCCAGATCGAGAAGCAGCATACGGCCCGGCTGCAGCCGCCACTTGGAAACGACGTTCTCCTCCGGCACTACCAGCGCGCCGGCTTCCGAAGCCATGATGACACGATCATCGTCCGTCACCAGATAGCGGGCTGGGCGCAAGCCATTGCGGTCCAGCGTCGCGCCGATTTGACGACCGTCGGTAAAGGCAACCGCCGCCGGACCGTCCCACGGCTCCATGAGCGCGGCATGATACTCGTAGAAGGCCTGACGTTCCGCGCTCATCAGCTTGTTGCCGGCCCACGCTTCGGGGATCAGCATCATCATGGCGTGCACCATGGGATAGCCGCCCTGGTAGAGGAACTCGAGCGCATTGTCGAAGCAGGCCGTGTCTGACTGACCCTCGTATGAGATCGGCCACAGCTTGGAGATGTCGTTGCCGAACAGCTCCGAATCGACCGAAGCTTGGCGCGCGGCCATCCAGTTGACGTTGCCGCGCACCGTGTTGATCTCGCCATTGTGGGCGACCATCCGGTAAGGGTGCGACAACTTCCAGGAGGGGAAGGTGTTGGTGGAGAACCGCTGATGCACCAGCGCCAGCGCCGATTCGAAACGCTCGTCCTTCAGGTCGTGGTAATAGGCGCCGAGCTGATAGGCGAGGAACATCCCCTTGTAGACGATGGTTCGCGCCGACAACGACACGATATAGAAGCCGTTGTCCCTGCCTTCCGTTTCGTGATGAATGCGCCCGGAAATGACCTTGCGCAGGATATAAAGGCGGCGCTCGAAATCCTCTTCGTCCGTGACGCCCGCGCCGCGCGCGATGAAAACCTGCCGGTGGACAGGTTCCGCAGCAACGATCTCAGGGGCCTTGGACAGGCAGGAATTGTCGACCGGCACGTCGCGGAAGCCGAGCAGGATTTGACCCTCCGAACGGACCGCATCCGCGATGACTTCCTCGATATGATCCTGCATGGCCTTGTCCTGCGGCATGAAGACATGGCCGACGCCATAGGTGCCGGGTGCGGGAAGTTCCAAGCCCTGCCTTGCCATCTCCTCGCGGAAGAGACCGTCGGGGATTTGCACGAGCATGCCAGCACCGTCGCCTACCAGCGGGTCGGCACCCACCGCGCCGCGATGGGTGAGATTCTCCAGCATCGCCAGCCCGTCGCCGATGATGGAATGGGACTTCTTTCCTTTCATATGCGCAACAAAGCCCACGCCGCAGGCATCGTGCTCGTTGCGGGGATCATAAAGACCCTGCGCGGCCGGCAGGCCCCGCGCGGCATAAAAGGCACCGTTAGCCGTGGAACCGCGTTTGGCGGTGATCGTCCCGTCCTGTACGGCGGACATCCGTCCGATCGATACAGATGGCGTCATTTCCGTCATCGCTACTTCCTCCACGTCTGGCCCCGGGAGCCGGGGCGTCGATCACTTGCGGGCGGGCCTCGTCATTGGCGGCACATCCCGATTTTCAGCTCGGCGCATCTTTCGAAAAGCCGGAAGCGCGCTAGCCGCATTTGCCGGCATACGCATCTTCTTATGAGCGTTCCGCGCCGTATCCGCCGCCTCCCGCCGCGTTCGCACAAGCCAGATCGCCCGAACCGCTATTATAACCAATTCGGTCACTAGTTACGCGAATAAATAAGACAGTACTACTGTCCTATTTGCTGACATGCCAGAAAATCACAGATCGCACAAGACGAAAACACAAAAATTCATCGGATTAGAGCAACAAAATTGCGGGATATCCGCCGAACCCGCAACTTCCGGAAGAGCGAAGCGCCCCTCCACAGGCCCCTCCGTGTCGGTCCCTTGCGTCCATCGCAGTCGACTGTCAATTTGCTGCCGCATCCATGGGATCCCAGCAAGTATGAATTTCGCCTCCGACAACTGGGCCGGAGCCCATCCGGCAATCAGTGCAGCCCTTCATCGTCACGCCGATGGCTTTGCGCCCGCATATGGAACAAGCGAACTCGACCGCAAGGTGGAAATGCGATTCTGCGAGATATTTGAGCGTGAGGTCGCGGTCTTTTTTGTCGCCACCGGCACCGCCGCGAATGCGCTTTCGCTCGCCGCCGTCAACCGGCCCGGCGGAGTCGCCTTCTGCCACAACGAAGCCCATGCCCGCGAGGATGAAGGCGGCGCGCCCGAATATCTGACCGGCGGCGCACGCCTTTGCGGCATCTCCGGTGCCGAAGGCCGTATGGACCCTCAGACCCTTGAAGAAGCGATCGGTCGCTTCCCTCCCGAATTCGTCCATGCCGGCCAGCCCATGGCCGTTTCCCTGACCCAGGCCACGGAAGTCGGCACCGTCTACAGCCTTTCCGACATTGAAGCGATCAGCGGCATTTGCCGCAATCATGCTCTTCCCCTGCACATGGATGGAGCCCGCTTCGCAAACGCGCTTGTGGCCCTGGACACCACACCGGCGGAAATGACCTGGAAGCGCGGCATCGACATCCTGTCCTTCGGCGGCACGAAGAATGGCTGCTGGTGCGCGGAGGCGATTGTCGTGATGGACCCGGAAAAGGCGCGAGACCTTCCCTTCATCCGCAAACGTGCCGCTCATCTCTTTTCCAAGAGCCGGTTTATCGCCGCCCAGTTCGACGCCTATTTCGAAAATGGCCTTTGGCTCCGAAACGCGTCTCACGCCAACGAGATGGCAAAGCGTCTGGCCGGCGCCCTGGAGGGGTCGTCCGACGCACGTCTTGCCTGGCGCCCCGGCGCAAACGAGGTGTTTGCCATTCTCTCATCGAAGGCAGTCGCTCATCTCGAGAAAAACGGCGCCCGGTTCCATTCTTGGTCGGCTCCCAACGATGCCGCCGACAAGCCAGGCCCTGGGGAGGTACTCTGCCGGTTCGTCGCATCCTATGCCACCACGCCCGAGGAAATCCGGGAATTCGAGAAGCTCATCGGATCCATTCGCACCCCGTCCGGAAGAGTTCACGCATGAGTGAACAAATATTCGCGTTCGATTGATTTCCAAGTGAACAGCGCCTCTGGAAAAGTTATCGAGCCGGTCAACCTCCGGCTTCGATTTAACCTCGAGAGGAGAAATGCATGTCCACAAAGAACATAGTAGGCGCGGCCTATCTGGCCAGCGTCGTTACCGCCGCTCTTGCTTCAGGTGCCGCCGCGGCCCCGTTGAGCGAGGCCGAGGCCAAGGCTGCGATGGATGCCGGCATGGAGAAATGCTACGGTGTCTCCCTAGCTGGCCAGAATGACTGCGCCGCCGGTCCCGGCACCACCTGCGCCGGCACTTCCAAGGTCGATTATCAGGGCAACGCCTGGAAATTCGTCGATGGCGGCACCTGCACCACGGTGGAATTGCCCGGCGACCGCATGGGCTCGCCTGAGCCGCTCGACAGGGACATCCCGTCGTAAGGCTGAAGCTCAGAAACTGCGCCGGGAAAAAGACCATGGTGAATGAACTTCCAAAAAAGCCAGCAACTCATGGCCGTTTCCCGGCATTCAACCCTATCGGTCGTGCCGGCGCCAGCTTCAAGCCGCAGCATTTGGAAGCTATCGCTGCCGAGCCCGACTCTATTGGTTTTCTTGAAGTGCATGCGGAAAACTACATGGGCGCGGGAGGACCGCCGCACGCAGCGCTCACGAAAATCCGCGAAATGCTTCCCGTGTCGCTGCATGGCGTATGCATGTCCATCGGCGGCCTTGACCCGCTGGACAAGGAACATCTGGCACGTTTCGCCGGCCTCGTCGAACGCTACGAGCCCTGCCTCGTATCGGAGCACCTTGCCTGGTCGACCCATGACGACGTCTTCTACAACGACCTCCTTCCCCTGCCTTATACGAACGAAACGCTGGCGCATGTCTGCGCGCATATAGATCAGGTGCAGGAAGCCATCGGCCGGTCGATGCTTCTGGAAAACCCGTCCACCTACGTGCTTTTCAAGGAATCCACGTGGAAAGAGACCGACTTCCTGCGCGAGGTCGTCCGCCGCGCCGGCTGCGGACTGCTGCTCGACGTCAACAATGTCTTCGTTTCCGCCACCAATCACGGCTACAGCGCTACCGAATATCTGGCCGACTTCCCCCTTGAGCATGTCGGCGAAATCCATCTGGCCGGCCATGACGAGCAGGAAGACGATGAAGGCGCGCCGCTGCTTATCGACAGCCATGACCGACCCGTGGCAGACCCGGTCTGGACCCTCTACGAGATGGTAATCGCCAGGCAGGGACCGATCACCACACTCGTCGAATGGGACGCCGACATCCCCGACTGGCCGGTGCTCAGATCCGAGGCCATGGCTGCCGAGACGATCCTGAAACGACAAAGCATCGCGCCTGACGCAGGAAAGCGCCATGCAATCCACCTCTCATAGAGGCGACGGCGCACCGGCTGCCGCAAGAAGCTACGGCGCGGCATTCAGCGCCGCCATCCTCGACCCTGACCAGCCCAAGCCCGACCGGATAACAGGCCCACGCGGCAAAGCCGCTGACAAACGCTTCAACGTCTACCGCAACAACGTCACCTATAGCCTCGTGACGGCGCTTGCGGAGATATTCCCCGCCGTTGCACGTCTGCTGGGCGAACACAATTTCCGCCTGGTTGCCCGCGACTTTCTGCGCGCCCACCCGCCGCGCTCACGCATGGTCATCGAATATGGGCATGAGTTCGCCGGCTTTCTCGCAAAGCTCGAGCCGGTTCGCCATTTGAAATACCTTCCCGACCTCGCCCGTCTGGAACGCGCCTGGCTGGACGCCTATCACGCGGCCGATGCCGCGCCGCTGGCACCGGAGGAAGTCGGAACGTTGCCTCCGGAGGCCCTGGCCGGTGCGTGCTTCATTTCGCATCCAGCCGCCCGCATCGTCCGCTCCCGCTACGCCATCCACGCACTCTTCACTGCCAACCGCGGCGGAGAAATGCCCGAGCGCATCGATGCCGGCGAGCCGGAGAGCGTGCTGATCACCCGCCCGAACTTGCAGGTGAAAGTCTACAAGCTCGCGCCCGGCCAGTTTTCGTTCATCGAAGCACTGATGTCTGGACGGAATTTGCAGGCGGCCGCTGAAGCCGCCATCGGGAATACCCCCTCGTTCGACCTCGCTCCGGCCATCGGCCTGCTCATCGAAAGCGGAGCCTTTCACGCATGCATGGGGGCAGAGAGGAACGCGGGGGGAAAACAAAAAGGATGACGAGTTTGAGACCAATCGAGAAGATCGCAGGCCTGCACCACCGGGTGTTCACTGCTCTTGAGGTCGGCACGGAGCGCTGGCTGCTCGGCCTGGCGGCGCGCTTCGCCTTTCTGGCCGTACTGTATTTCTACTTCCTCAATTCAGCGCGCACCAAGGTGGGCGAAGGGCTCTTGGGCTTCTTCAATCTTTCCGACAGCGCCTACTTCCAGATCGCCCTGCCCGCGGTCGAGGCGGCCGGCTTCAACGTCTCGAACTTGGCTTTCCTACCGTGGACGCCCATCGTCTGGGCCGGCACCTACGCCGAATTCGTCCTGCCTCTGCTCATCGTCCTCGGGCTGTTCACACGGCTCGCCGCACTCGGCATGATCGGCTTCATCGTCGTGCAGTCCATCGTCGATATCACCGTGCACAATGTCGGGGCGGAGACCGCTGGCGCCTGGTTCGACCGCTTCTCCGATGGCCTGATCTGGGATCAGCGCACGCTCTGGGCCTTCCTGCTGGCCTATCTGGTGATCAAGGGTGCCGGTTACATCTCCCTGGACGCCCTGCTCTGCCGCTGGGTCGTGAGCCGCCAGCTTCCGGAAAAGGCTGCCGGGAGTCATATCTGAAACGACAATGGCGGCGCCTGTTGCGCCGCCACTTTTCATTGACAAGCCTTGGGAACGCTTCCCGTCAGGCCGCTGTCTAAGCCTCGATCTGCTTGCCAGCGTCTTTGGTGGCGCTCGAGATCGGTATCTGGCGCGGCTTCATCTCCTCGGGCACGCTACGTACGAGATCGATATACAGAAGGCCGTTCTTCAGCGCGGCGCCCTTGACCTCGACATGATCGGCCAGTTGGAAGCGGCGCTCGAAGCTCCGGCCCGCGATGCCGCGATAGAGCAGTTCGGCGCCTTCGTTCTCCTGCTCCTCGCTCTTCTCGCCCTTGATCGTAAGCAGATTGCGATGAGCCTCAACCGAGATGTCATCCTCGGAGAAGCCGGCGACGGCCATCGAGATGCGATAGGCGTCGTCACCCGTACGCTCGATATTGTAGGGCGGATAGGTCTGCCCATTGTCGGGCTGGGCAAGCGAATCGAGCATGCTGAAAAGACGGTCGAAGCCGACCGTCGAACGGTAAAGCGGGGAAAAATCGACATGACGCATGGGTCTGTCCTCCATTTGAGCAACATTTGCGTTCTGATCTCGGTCGAAACCCGTTGACGGCGTTTCCAGGAGACCAACAGCCCCGTTCCGGCGGCTGCACAGCAAATTTGGGAACTCATTCTGACGGCTTCAAGACCTGGCCCGACAATGCAGATGAACGACAGCTGAACGAGGCTTTCGGCCTGCGTTCAGATCGCCCTGTTAAGGTCGTCGTCATTGGTTGTTCGGAGCGTTTGCATCGTCCCTTCCAAGCGCTCCGGCAAAGGCCGGGGGCGGCCCCGCCGCCTCCGGCATGCCCTTGGCAAGCCGCTTTCGCCTTTGAAAGCTTTTGCTTTTATCCGGCCCGCTCTTTATCACGATGGGATTGCAACTAGTGTCGGCCGCGATGACTGAGTTCTTTCGCCAGGTACCGGAAAATCCCGCTCCCACCGGTGCCAAAGCCGGGATAATGAAAGCTGCGGACGGGCTTGATATCCGTTATGGCCTGTTCCCCAACGCCGCCCTAAACGGCACCATTGTCCTGCTGCCGGGCCGCAACGAAAGCATCGAAAAATATTTCGAAACCATAGGCGATCTCGCCAAACGCGGTTTTGCCTGTGCGATGCTCGACTGGCGCGGGCAGGGCGGCTCCGGGCGGTTGCTCAAGGATCCCCGCAAGGGACATATAGAACGCTTCGACGATTATGTGGCCGACCTCGATCAGTTCTTTACCGAGATCGTGCTGCCGGATTGCCGCCCCCCGTTTCATTTGATGGCCCATTCGATGGGAGCGTTGATCGCGCTGCTGGCCGCGCAGGAACTCGTCAACCGGGTGAGACGCATGATCCTTCTGGCCCCGCCGCTGGATTTTTCCGCACCGCTCTCCATGCCGGCGATGCGACGAGTAACTGGTCTTTTCTACGTAATGGGGCTGGGCAGCCTTTACGCCCCCGGCGGCCGACGACGCGGCGGCCCGTTGCCCTTCGATGGCAACAGGCTGTCAAGCGATCGCCAGCGCTTTGCACGCAATCAGGCGATTGTCGCCCGGCATCCCGATCTTGCCATGGGCGGTCCCACTGCCGCCTGGGTTCATGCCGCGTGCGTTGCCTCGGATCGCGTGCGCGATCCCGATTTCATGGCCGCGATCCGCGTCCCGATCCTCTTCCTGGCCGCCGGCACGGATAGCGTCGTGTCCACATCGGCGATCGAGCGTTATGCGCGCGGGCTGCGCAGCGCTTCCGCGCTGACGGTCGATGGAGCCAGACATGAGCTGTTGCAGGAAGACGATTTCTACCGCGAACAGGTGCTCGCCGCCGCCACGACCTACATACTGGGCGCGGGTGCCGCAGAGAACCGCCCCTTATCGCTAACGTAGCAGATCCATAGCCTGGGAATGCAGTTCGGGCGTGGCAGCGGCAACAATATCGCCGCCCTGTTCGGCTGCCGCCCCGTCCCATCTCGTGATCACGCCGCCGGCCTTCTCGATGATGGGGATCAGCCCCACGATGTCGTAGGGTTGGAGATCGCATTCGACAACCAGGTCGACATGACCGGCCGCGACCATCGCATAGGCGTAGCAATCCGTGCCGTAGCGCGGCAGCTTCACCGCCTGCTCGACCCGGTCGTAAAGTGCCCGGCGCGGCCCGTGGAACAGAGCTGGCGTCGTGGTGCAAAGCGTCGCCTCGCCAAGTGCCGTGGTCGCCCGCGTGGCGAGCCCCCGGTTTCCGCCGGGCCCCTCGTAGAAGGCACCCTCGCCATCCGCGAAATAGAGCTCTCCCGTGAAAGGCTGCGACATCAGTCCGGCAACGGCCTTGCCCTCGACCGTCAGGCCGACAAGGGTGCCCCACAGCGGCAGGCCCGAAATGAATGCGCGAGTGCCGTCGATGGGATCGATGACCCACACATGGCTGTGGTCGGCGTTTTCAGCCCCGAATTCCTCCCCGATGATGCCGTGTTCGGGAAATTCTTCCCGAATCAGCGTCCTTATGGCCCTCTCGGCCGCCTTGTCGGCTTCCGTGACGGGATCGAAACCGGCAGCGAGCTTGTTGTCGATTGAGCCGCCATTGCGAAAACGCGGCAGCGTCTCCGCCGCCGCCGCGGCAGCAATGCGGCGCATGAAATCCGGCGTCGGGCTCATTCCCTATCCATTCTACAACCGGCGCACCCGTGGCTTTGTGAAAATACAACCAAAAGAGGCCGCCGCCCTTGACATTTGTGCAGCGCAGCATAAACTTTGATTCGGATGGCTTGCCGTCCTGCCCACTTTGGGCGTTTCCTCCCTAGACTTATGACCGTGTCGTGTAAACGATGCGGTCTCTTTTTATCTGGGAACGCGCCTGCTTCCGCCGCGCTCATTCCGCCGCAAGCGGCGAGACGAAATACTGGTCCGGAATCATCATCAGGTCGCGCACGAATTCCCGAATGTCGACGGACAGGCGGGCAAAGCCTTCCGTCCGCTCGAACGTGCGTTCGTTGAGATAGAGCCCGCGATTGATTTCGATCTGTAGGGCATGGAGCTGTTCCGCCGGTCGCCCGTAGTGCTCCGTGATGAAGCCGCCGGCATAGGGCTTGTTGTGAACGACCTTGTATCCCTTGGCCGAAAGCAGGCCGATGGCATATTCGGTCAGGCCCGGCGTTGCGGACGCGCCGAAGCGGTCACCGATGATGAAATCCGGTCGCATCCCCGCCTCGCCCACCCGGATATTGGCCGGCATGGAGTGACAGTCGATCAGCACGGCATAGCCGAACCGCGCCCGTGTTCGGCCAAGCATTTCGGCAAGGCAGGCGTGATAGGGCCTGTAGATCGTATCAATGCGCATTAGCGCCTCGGAAAGCGGCAGCCGGCACCCATAGATATCCTGCCCCTCGCCGACGAGCTTTGGAATCGTGCCGAGACCGCCCGCCACCCGCGGCGAGCGCATATTGGCGAACGAGGGCAGAGGCTCGTTGAACATGCGCGGGTCGAGCTCCCACGGCTCGCGATTCACATCCAGATAGGCGCGCGGAAAATTGGCCACGAGAAGCGGCGCGCCGAAGGCCGAGGCCGCGTTGAAGAGTTCGTCGACATAGCAATCCTCGGAACGCCGGATCGCCGCCGCGTCGAGACGGCTCATATTGAGGAAACGCGAGGGATAGTACCGGCCGCTATGCGGCGAATTGAACAGGAAAGGAGAGCGCTGCTCACCCGCAGAGCGAATCTCGAATGCGGGAACGTCGGAAAAATCGTCAACCGCGCTCATCTCAAGCCCATCAACCCCACATATCGTCCATGTTTATTTCTCCCTTTGACAAGCCTGCCACCGCGTCCAATCCCTGTCCAGTGCCCGCAGCAGGCTAGCGGCGGCAAGAAGTCTCATTCACTTGATATTTACCCTGTCCGAATCATATACGAAGACACTTCGGGGCTGCCGCAAAGGTCGGCCCGGTTTCGTTCGGTAGGCATGATGGCACGAATTCTCCTTGCAGAAGACGATGAAGATATGCGGCGTTTCCTCGTCAAGGCGCTAGAGCGCGCCGGCTACGAGGTCGTCGATTTCGACAACGGCGCCGGAGCCTATGCCCGGTTGCGCGAGGAGCCCTTCTCCCTGCTCCTGACGGATATCGTCATGCCGGAGATGGACGGGATCGAATTGGCCCGCCGCGCGACCGAGATCGACCCCGACCTCAAGGTCATGTTCATCACCGGCTTCGCCGCCGTGGCGCTCAATCCCGATTCCAACGCGCCGCGCGACGCAAAGGTTCTGTCGAAACCTTTCCATCTCCGCGATCTCGTGAACGAAGTGGAAAAGCTCCTTCAGGCCGCCTGAAGCGGGGCTCTTCCACGCATTTTTCCGAGCCTGAAGCGGGCCAGTTTCCCGGTCGCCAAAAGCCCGCACCAAACCTATTGACGCAGCCGCCATTTATGTGGTCTATGCGCCGCGTCGGATGGGCGTGTAGCTCAGCGGGAGAGCACTTCGTTGACATCGAAGGGGTCACAGGTTCAATCCCTGTCACGCCCACCATCCACATCAAGCGTTCCGAACCAGCCTGTACAGTGGCCGCCGGGTTTCGCCGGGCCGGATTGGCAGTGCCCTTCGTCATTGACATTCAGCGCCCTATGCCGGCCAGATACGGGCAATCTTGCGATAAACTGGGTTGGGTCCCATGGGTAAGCATTCCACCGACTCTGCGTGGCGGAACGACCCGGATCGTTGGCACGGCGAATGGCAGCAGCCTGGCACGGGAAGCGGCGTGTCGATCATCTTCAACGAAACCGATACGATCGGCTACGGCCCGGCCCTGCACAGCCACCCTTACGCTGAGACCTTCATCGTCAGGAAGGGTAGGGTGCGGTTCATTATAGGCGACGACGTCATCATTGCCACGGAGGGTGACATACTCGTGGCACCGGCAGGCGCTCCCCACCGCTTCGAGAACATGGGGCCGGAGCGGCTGGAGATGATCGACATCCATGCCAGCCCAACCTTCGTCACAGAGTGGCTCCAGACTCGCGGGATAGGAATAAAATGACGGAAAAAACCGACCTCTACGGACACCTGACCCAGCTCGGCTCGGCCAGCCCTTTGCCCGCGTCGCCCGAAGAGGCCAAGCTTGAGCGCGTGCCGAACCCGCAAGCCGATAGCCCGTATTGCGTGCGCTTCACCGCACCCGAATTCACCTCGCTCTGCCCCATGACGGGCCAGCCGGATTTCGCGCATCTGGTGATCGACTATGTGCCGGGCCATTGGCTGGTGGAAAGCAAGTCCCTGAAGCTCTACCTCGGCGCGTTCCGCAACCACGGCGCCTTCCACGAGGATTGCACCGTCTCCATCGGCAGGCGGCTGACAGACCTGCTGGAACCCGAATGGCTGCGGATCGGCGGATATTGGTATCCGCGCGGCGGCATTCCCATCGATGTATTCTGGCAAACCGGACCGGCCCCGGCCTCGCTCTGGATCCCCGAGCAGGGCGTGCCGCCCTACCGCGGTCGGGGATAACGCAACATCATGGATGCCCGTGAACTGGGGCGGCATAATCTGCTATACTCACTCACGGATGCCAATCCGGGAGGATGAAAATGAACACCGCGAATCTGCAGTTGGAAGGCGTTCTTATGGCCATGGCGGCGCTATGCCGCCTGATGCGCGAACAGGGCCTTGCGACCGCCGACCAGATCGACGGCGTCATGGGGGAAGCCGAACGCGCCCTCAAGGATGACAAGTTGCGTCCCGCCGCCGTGTCCGCCGCCAACGTGGAAGCGGCACTGTTTCCTTTACGATTCCTGCGTGAGGCCAATCGGCGAGCTGACGAAGTCGAGCACGCCGCATTCAGCGGCATTGCCACCGCGGTCGGTCAGGCGCGCCGCCAGTCCGTCGAAGCAGACGGCGGCCAGTAGCCTTCCACCGACTACCTGATCGAGGACGAGCCGCATGTCGCAAATGACCGTCGAGGAACTGGAAGGCGCCCTTCACGCCCAAAGGGAAACATTGGCCCTCATTCTCGCCTGGCTTGCTGACAAAGGGAATGACGATGCAGATGCGCTATGGGCAGCCATGGAAGAGCGCGCCGAACTGGAGGACCATCAGGAAGACCCCGGCGCCGTTCCCACCGATGGCCTTGCCATTGAAGGGGCGATGATGATGGAGTTTCAACTTATACTCCGGGCAGCGCGGGCCCGTTTGGCCGAACAGAGGGAAAAGGCCGGCAGGTAGGTTGGCCTCCGGCTATCCTATTCGTTGCGCCAGCCCGCACTGCCTACCAGCGCGACAAAACGGACGGCGCACAGGTTTTCTTCGCTGGTATTGCCATGCTCGTCGAGCATAACACGGACAAGTCTCTGATCCATCCGTGTGCCGACGGGCATGATCAACCGCCCGCCCGGCCTAAGCTGCTCTTTCCAGGCGGGCGGAACGTCCGGCCCGCCCGCCGACGCGATGATCACGTCGAAGGGCGCCTTTTCCGGAAGACCCAGCGTCCCGTCGCCATGCACGACATGGACGTTCTCGTGGCCCAGCCGTTGAAGCCTTGCGCGGGCGGCATCGGCGAGCGGCTTATGGCGCTCGACCGTATAGACCTCATCGGCGATTTCACACATCACCGCAGCCGCGTAGCCCGAGCCCGTCCCGATCTCGAGGGCGCGCTCGCCCGGAGCCAGGCCCGAAGCCTCGATCATGTAGGCCACCACATAGGGTTGGGAGATGGTCTGGCCTTCGCCGATGGGCAGCGGGGCGTCTTCATAGGCCGAAGTCTGCATGTCCTCCGGCACAAAATCGTGACGGGCCACCTTCCCCATCGCCGCCAGCACCGTTTCATTGCCAATGCCGCGCCCGATGAGGTCACGTTCCACCATCCTCCGGCGGGCCTTCTCGAAATCCCAGCTCATCGCCAATCTCCCGAACATGTCGCCTACAATACAGGCCGAAACCGGAATCCATTTTCGGAAAGCACGATGCACAGATTCAAAAGCTCGAGCCTCCTTTGCGCGTCCGAATGGAGCACGAAGCTTCAGGGCCAATGGAACCCTACAGGCAAAACATGACCTGCATCTCGGAAGACGCTCCAGCACGGCGCCGGTTCCAACCATTACAGCAATTTAATGATATTCTTGCTGAATTCTGCCGCCATTTCGGCGTACTAACACGAGCGCAGGCGGCAACAATTGGTCCGGGCTGGGCATAACCTTACCCCTGCCGCATAATTGTTGAGCCGGAGATTTGCATGTCGTGGTGGAAACAGCTCCTCTTGGGGCTCCTCATAGTGGTTGCCGCCGCCGCCGTCTGGTACCGTTTCGTACCGGGCGCGACGGAAATCGTGGCCGGATGGGGGCTGGGTCGGGCACCGGCCGAGGCGGCGGTTTCCGACGATGGCGCAACGCGCAGCGATGGTGCACGGCGCAGCGGATCAGGCGGAACGGGAAGCGCGGTCATCGCGAGACCCGTTACCAATGCCACGATCAACGACCGTCTTACCGCGATCGGTACCGGCAAGGCGCTCCATTCGGTCGCGGTGCGGCCTTATACTTCCGGCCGCCTCGTGGAAATTCTAGCCAGGCCAGGCGAGCCGGCAGAGGCTGGCGCGGTGATCGCGCGGCTGGATGCCGAGGCTGAGGAAATCGCACTGGATCGAGCCCAGCTTGCCCTCGACGACGCCCAGAACCGGCTTGAGCGCATCAATGCCCTTCGGTCCTCCAACACTGTGACCGCGGTCCAGCAGACCGAAGCGGAGCTTCAGGTGCGCAACGCGGCGCTGGCATTGCGCGATGCGCAGTTGGCGCTCGAAAGACGACAGATAGTAGCTCCCATTGGGGGCATGGTGGGTATCCTGCCCGTGTCTTTGGGTGACTATGTTACCTCCTCGACGGACATCGCCATGCTCGATGACCGTTCGCAGCTTTTGGTGGACTTCTGGGTGCCCGAGAAATATGCCCAAGCCATCACCGTGGGCGCACCGCTTGTTGCCGAATCGGTCGCCCGGCCCGGCGAGCGTTACCAGGGCAAGGTTCAGGCCATCGACAATCAGGTGGACAGCACCAGCCGCACATTGCGCATCCAGGGTCTGATCGAGAATCCCGGCGACATATTGCGTTCCGGCATGGCCTTTCAGGTGGAGATGCGGTTCGAGGGGGAAAGTTTCCCGGCCGTCGACCCCTTGTCGATCCAATGGGGCAGCGACGGCGCCTATGTCTGGGTCGTTCGCAACGGCATCGCCCAAAGGACACCCGTGCGCATAATCCAACGCAATGCCGACACCGTGCTTGTCGACGGCACCTTCAGCAATGGCGACCAGGTGGTCACGGAGGGCGTGCATTCGGTTCGCGACGGCCAGCAGGTGATGGTCGCCGGCGACGAAGCCCGCAACGGCAATGCCGGCCGCGGTTCGTGACGGAGCGCCGAATCCGATGAGCAAAGAGACCATTTCCGATACCGCAGCGGGAAGCACGGCGCTGTTCGTTCGCCGCCCCGTTCTGGCTTTCGTTTTCAACATGCTGATCGCCGTCGCGGGACTTGCCGCACTGTACGGGGTCGAGGTTCGGGAACTGCCGGACGTGGACCGTCCCGTCATCTCCATCAGCACAAACTTCGACGGAGCGGCGGCCGAGACCATCGACCGCGAGATCACCACCTTCATCGAAGGCGCGGTCGCCCGCGTCCCCGGCGTGACCGCCATTTCCTCTTCATCGTCATTCGGCAGGAGCCGCGTAACGGTGGAATTCAGCGAAAGGGTCAACCTCGACACGGCCGCATCGGATATCCGCGACGCCGTCGGCCGTATCCAGAACCAGCTCCCCGACGACGCCGAAACCCCCACCGTGGTGAAGGCGGACGAGAATTCCGATGCCGTCATGCGTATCGCCGTCGTCTCCGAAAACATGTCGATCGAGGACATGACCTTGTTCGTCGACGACGAGATCGTCGACAAGTTGGCCGCCGTTCCCGGCGTCGCCGACGTGCAGGTCTATGGCGACCGCAACAAGATATTCCGCGTCGATGTCGACCAGACCCGTCTCGCCAGCAAGGGCTTCACCATTGGCGGTATCGGCACCGCGCTCGCCGACGTCGCCTTCGACACGCCCGCCGGCTCGCTCTCCAGCAATACCCAGGAACTGATCGTTCGCGCCTCGGCCACGGTACGGACATCGGAGGATTTCGAGAACATCCAATTGGCGAGGAATGTCCGCCTCGGCGATGTCGCCACCGTAACGCTCGGGCCGGACCTCGGCGAAAGCCGGCTCCGCGCCAACGGGAGCCCGGGCATCGGCCTCGGCATCATCCGACAGGCGCAGTCCAATACGCTCGACATATCGCAGGGCGTGCGCGCGGCGGTGGACGCCCTCCAGCCAACTCTTCCCGAGGGCATGTCGGTCTCGGTTTCCAGCGACGACGCCACCTTCATCAAGGGAGCGATCAGCGAGGTCGAAATCGCCCTGGGCATTTCGGTGACCGTCGTTCTCCTGGTGATCTATCTTTTCCTCAGGGATATCCGCGCGACGATCATCCCCGGCGTCGCTATCCCTGTGGCGCTGATCGGCACCGTGGCCGCCATCTATCTCGTCGGCTTTTCCATAAACATCCTGACGCTGCTGGCCCTGGTGCTGGCGACGGGGTTGGTCGTCGACGACGCCATCGTTGTCCTGGAAAACATCGTACGGCGGCGCAACATGGGAATGGGGCCACGCGCGGCGGCTGTTCTGGGAACCAAGGAAGTGTTTTTCGCCGTCGTGGCGACCACCGCGACGCTGGTTGCCGTGTTCGTTCCGCTCTCCTTCCTGCCGGGTCAGGCGGGCGGGCTCTTCCGCGAATTCGGCTTCGTGCTCGCGATCTCGGTCTTTCTGTCCTCCATCGTTGCCCTGTCGCTATGCCCCATGATTGCATCGCGCGTGCTGGCGAGCGGCGACACCCATGATGCCCGTCCGAACAGTCCGCTCGGCTGGCTCGGCGGGAAGCTGACGAACCTTTATGCCCGCACGCTCCACTTCAGCCTCGATGCGCCAGCCATCATCCTGCTCGTGTCAGTGCTCTTCGCCGGCACCGCCTTCAGCCTCTACGGAACGATCAAGAACGAGCTGACGCCGACCGAGGACCGCTCGCTGGCCTTCATGCGCGTCTCCGCTCCGCAGGGCGTCAGCCTCGATTATCTCGCCGATCAGATGCGTCATGTGGAAACCCTGCTCATGCCGCTGCGCGAGCGCGGCGATATCCGCGGCACATTCTCCATCATTGGACGAGGCAGCTCCAACAGCGGCTTCCTGGTTCTTCGCCTTGCGCCATGGGAAGAGCGCGAACGGAGCCAACAGGAAATATTGGACGAAGTGAACGCGCTTGCGCGCCAGGTGCCGGGCGTTCGCGCCTTCGCCTTCCAGCCGAACAGCCTCGGCATCCGCGGCTCGGGAAGCGGGCTCCAATTCGCCGTGGCCGGTTCGAATTACGAGAGGCTGACGGAAGCGGCCACCAACATCGTCGCTGAAATGGAGAAGGATCCGCGCTTCCGGCAGCCTCGCCTCTCCCAGGACATTACCCAGCCGCAACTGCACGTCGAAATCGATCGCCGCCGCGCGTCCGATCTCGGCATTGACATTAACGGTCTCGGCCCCTCCATCCAGGCACTGCTCGACGGCCGCAAGATCGGCACCGTTTTCCTCGGCGACAAGAGTATCGACATAAAGCTCCTGTCGACGACCAATCCGGTCAACGACCCGACCGACCTGGAGAGCATTTTCGTCAAGACCGGCGACGGGCGTTTCGTGCCGCTGGCCACCATAACATCGCTCGATGAACAGGCGGTTCCGCCTTCGCTCTCGCGCGAGCAGCAGACACGTGTCGTTGCCGTCACCTCCGCACTCGCCGACGATTTCGCGCTGGGCGAGGCCCTTGCCGTCGCGCAGGAGATCGCCGCGCCGCATCTGCCGGAGGGGAGCCGTATCATCCCGCTGGCCGAAGCCGCCTCGCTTGGCGAAACCGCCAACAGCATGTTCACGATCTTCGGTTTCGCCATCGTCATTATCCTGCTTGTTCTGGCCGCCCAGTTCGAGAGCTTCGTCAGCGCTCTCATCATCATGGCAACGGTTCCGCTCGGGCTTGCCTGCGCAGTTTTCGCGCTGATCCTCACGGGTACCAGCCTCAATGTCTACAGTCAGATCGGGCTTGTGCTCCTCGTCGGCATCATGGCCAAGAACGGCATCCTGATTGTCGAGTTCGCAAACCAGCTCCGTGACCGCGGGCTTGGCGTGCGCGAAGCCATTGAGCAGGCCTCGCTGATCCGCCTGCGTCCGGTAGCGATGACCATGATCTGTACCGTAGTGGGCGGCCTGCCGCTCGTGCTGGCCAGCGGTGCCGGGGCCGAGGCACGCATTGCGCTTGGCTGGGTGATCGTCGGCGGCCTGGGGCTTTCGGCCCTGTCGACACTCTACCTGACGCCGGTGGCTTACCTGCTTCTGGGGCGTTTCATTACCCCGAAGGTGGAGGAGGAAGCCCGTCTCGAACGTGAATTGACCCACGCCGCGGACGCTTCACGTTCGCACTGACCACGACGACTTCCCAGGCAGGTTTCGGAAAAGGTCCCACGATTTTCCGGTCAGAATCTGCGGCAAACAAAGGGATATAGGCAAAGCAATCGTCGGGCGACCAACGGATGCTTGCCTGGTCGGGCCAGCCGCGTTCCGGGTCCTTCCCTGCCGAGCAAATAGCCTTTCAACGCGAGGGTTGCGTTTCCAGCCTTTACGAATGCGCGAATGGTGAACAGACTGGCCTTGTCGTCAACCTCGCCAAAGGGCGAAATCAGACGCGAACGGAAGCGCCTTCATGAACTTTTTCGAAAATCTCTTTTCCCTCTCCGGAAAAAAGGCTCTCGTCACCGGTGGGGCATCGGGGATCGGCCATATGGCGGCGACCGCCATGGTGCATGCTGGCGCCCATGTCATGATCGTATCGCGTCGCGGCACCGAATGCGATGAGGCAGCCCGCGTCTTGAACGAACTCGACGCGCCCGGCAGTGCCGAGGGCTTCGCCGGCGACGTCGGGTCGGAGAGCGGTGTGGTGAAATTGGCCGCCGAGGTCGCCCGCCGCACGGACAAGCTGCATATCCTGTTCAACAATGCCGGCCTTAGCTGGGGCGAGCGGATCGAAAGCTTCCCCTACCACGCCTGGGCGCGGGTGATGAATGTCAATGTCGCCGGGCTTTTCCACCTCACCCGCGAATTGCTGCCCTTGCTGGACAAGGCCGCAAGCGACGCCGATCCCGCGCGCATCGTCAATCTGGGCTCGGTGATGGGCACGCAGCCCATCGCCGAAGGCGCCTACTCATATTCCGCCTCCAAGGCCGCCGTTCACCACCTGACGCGGATACTGGCGCACGAATTCGCCGCGCGTAACATCACGGTCAACGCTTTCGCGCCGGGCCCGTTTCAGAGCCGTATGACCGCCTTTGCCACCGGGACGGAGGAAAAAGCCGCCAAGGTGGGCGCGCGGGTGCCCCTTAGCCGCATCGGTTCACCCGATGACATAGCAGGAGCGACCCTGTATCTGTGCTCGCGGGCGGGCAGCTATATCACCGGCGCAATCCTGCCGATCGACGGCGGCCAGTCGGCCCAGCACGGAATGAACTTGTTCAGGGACTGAGCACCCAGTCTCTGAAAACGGAGTCGAAACAAACCCATGGAAACAATCTCCATAGATGCCGCAAAAGCGCTTATCGGCAAGGAAGTCGGTGTCTCCAACTGGCGGCTGGTGTCGCAAGAAATGATCGATCAGTTCGCGGCAGCGACCGACGATCATCAATGGATCCACACAGATCCCGATCGCGCTGCGCGCGAGACGCCCTATGGCGGCACCATCGCCCATGGTTTTTTGTCGCTGTCGCTCCTGTCAGCCATGGTGTTCGAGGCCGTTCCGCGGTTGGACTGTGCCGCGATGGGCGTCAATTTCGGCTTTGACCGCATAAGGTTTCTCAACCCCGTCAAGTCGGGCGCCCGTGTGCGGGCCCGCTTCGAGCTGGGCGACCTCAAGGTCCGCCCTTCCGGTATCGTCGAAGTCCATTACGATGTCACCGTCGAGATCGAAAACAGCCTGAAACCCGCGCTCACCGCGCGCTGGCTGACGCTCGCGATGCCCGACCGGGGAGGAGAAAGTGCGGCATGACCCCTCGCGGAAGGTGAAAGCTGACGTCCATCGGCCGGGACATCGACAAACGCCCGCTTGACGGCAGCGCCTCGAACCCCGAAAAGGCGGAAATCTAAGGCCGCATCGCGGAAATTTCTGGTCGGACCTATGACCGTGGATAGTGACCAATCTGAGGGGACAGGGCGAATCGTGAAACAGGAACCGGCCTGATGCGTTCTTGTTGATATACAGCTTTGATGGGGCGGTATCGATTCGTTCGCTCTTGGGGATAATAGAAAAAGAGGTGCGCTGCGATGGCGCGTTTTGACGGTCTGACGGTGCTCCTGACCGGAGCAACCGGCGGCTTCGGAGGGGAAATGGCCCTGCGCCTGGCGGCGGAGGGCGCGAATCTCGTATTGTCGGACCTCGATGCGCAGCTGCTGGAGAAAATGGCGGCAGCTCTCGACGCGGAAACTGCGACACTGGCCGGCGATATCACTGACGAAAACCTGTCGGAGCAGCTCGTCGCGCTGGCACTGGAGCGTTTCGGCCAGATCGACATCGCCATCAACAATGCCGGCATTGCCCAGCCATTCGTGAAATTTCACCTGATCCCTTCCGAGGAGGCGCGTCGTGTCATCGATGTCGACCTTATGGGCGTCTTTTACGCGATGAAGCACCAGTTGCCTGCAATGGAGCGCCAGCACAGGCAGACGGGACGCAAGGGCGCGATCGTCAACGTAGCCTCGGTCGCCGGCCTCGTCGGCGCACCACGATTGGCTGCTTATTCGGCGGCCAAGCACGGGGTGCTTGGCCTCACCCGTACAGCGGCGGCGGAATACGCCACGAGGGGGATACGCGTCAACGCGGTCTGCCCCTCCTTCTCGCGCACCGACATGGTGATCGACATGCTCAAGCTCTCGCCGGCAAGGCCGGGCAAGGCAGAGGCCGGCCTTACACGCGGCGTCCCAATGAAGCGCTTGGCCGAGATCGACGAAGTGATCGAGATCATCCTTTTCGCCGCCGACCCCGCCAACAGCTTCATGACCGGCCAGGCCCTGGCCGCCGATGGCGGCATCACGGCGCTGTAGATCGATCCACAGGGAATGTGGAAACCCGCGTTCCATCCGGCATAGCGCAAAGTGCCCCAGCCCGGCGGGCGGCGGAAGCCCTGACGCTGCCGATCGTGGCGGTGATCGCCCCCAGGAAATAGATGCCGAGCCCGGTAAGGGTTGCCGGCGCATAATCCACCCGCCCCTCGAATGTCTGCATGAGGAATACCACCAGCGGGCCGATGGCGGCGAACGTCCCGATGGTGAGGGTGGACGTCAGCGATACTGCCTTTTGCACCGCATATATGGGAAACGCCAGAAGCAGTAAGCCCGCGAGGAAGACATAGGCGAGATCTCCTGCCGGCACCGGCCCCTTGTCGTCCAGACCTGCAAGAAACCCGCCGACGGCTAATAGCGTATAGAGCGGAAACCGTAACCCGAACTGCGCCATCGGCCGGACGCCCGCCTTGTCCAGCCGGGCACTGTAAAGCAGCATGCCTGAGATCATGATGCCCGCTGCCCCGGCTAGCGCAACGCCAGACACCGCACCGGCAAGCCCACCGCGTACGAACCCCGACCAGCCGGCCATTGTTGAAAAGGACAGGGCGGCGAGGCCAAGGAAGATGATCGCGGTTCCCAAAGCCTCGGCCATATTGCGCAGCCGGGGCGCCTCGGGATAACCGAAGCGTCTCGCCATCAAGGCAGCCAGGGGGATTGCCCCGGAAAAGATCGTGAAGGCAACGGCAGGTTCGATGAGCTGTATCGCCATCAGATAGAGGAGCCACGCACCTGCCGCTGTGAGGTTGAGGCCCGCGAGATCGCGCCCATTCGCCAACGCGGTCTCGATCTGCCCTCGGTCGAACACCGCCAGCCAGGCAAGGCCAAGCACCGTCGGCACGCCGAACGCGCATGCCCCCACCAGAAACGAATCCATCCGCTGGAAAGCACTGCCGAAAAAAACCGCCTGGGCCGCATCCAGAAGGACGAAGGTGCAGCACCAGATAAGGCCACGCGCTTCCGATTTCATAGGCAAAGGCCCCGTTTATCCCGCCACACGATAAGAGCCGGAGCTTGAAGCCGCCAAGCCCGTTTTCCGGTGATCGGGTACGGTGACCATCGTCGGTCCGGAAAGCTTGCCACAACCAGAAAGACATCAATCGCCGCTGGCGCAAGTCGGGCGCCGGCGGCAACAAGGAGCAGCCATGCCGCTGCCTTGTATGAATTCAATCGCTCCTGGCAGAGCAACTATTCCGGTATCGGCCAGATGATGGCGGGCGATCCCGAGCGCTCAAACGGTGTCATGGAGGCGACGCTGAAGATGACCAGGTTCGACATTGCCGCCCTCAAGCAGGCCTTAAGCCGCATGAGTTTCACACTATTCCGCAGGCCCGGATCAGCTTCAGAAGACGCGGGAGCGACGGCCGCTTATTCATCGCGCAATAGGTCTGGCGGCATTCGCCCCCATAGCTTTCCTTGTGCCTGGCTAGTGACTGGGTGGGATAAACGAAACGCTGGGCAAGGGCGTTGGTATGGAGCAGGCGGAAAGCGCGCTTGGTAAGCCAGTCCTTGGGGAAGTCCTTTTCGTCGATACGGTGAAAAGGCATTAGGCCAAGATAGAGGCGAGGCACGCCTTCCGCCTTGAAGGCTTCGATGGCGCGCCTCACGAGGAAATAAGCGGCCAGCGGATCGGCATCGGGCAGCCAGCGGCGTGTAGCCGACAGATAGCCGGTCAGTTTGCCTTCACGGTACAGCGGATCGAAGAACGCAAAGGCGACGGGTCTGCCGCCACTGTCGAGAAGAAAAAACTTGCGGACCTCCGGCTCATCCACCAGTTGGACCGGTCGCACGAGGAAGGAGAGTTCCCGCCTGCTGGTCGTGCGGGTGCGGCGCCAGCCTAGTGATATTGCGCGGAGATCGCTTGGATCGAGCGCCGAAGGCGGCAGTTCGGCCACGTGATGTCCTGTGCGAAAAAAGCGGTTGGTCGCCGTGCGGAAGCTGCGCTTCCTTGGGCCCGCGAAATCGTATGCCTCAAGATCGAGCCAGCTTTCCACCCCGAGCTCGTTGACGGAAAAGCCTCGCTGCGCAAGCAGCGAAGCCATGTCGCGTGACATCTGCCAGAACGTCACATCCTGCTTGGCGGTAACAAAGGCGTCGATAAGCCCGGGCCATTGCTCGCGCGGTCCAAGCGGATCCCCCAGCACATAGGCCGTACGCCCCACCATCCTGTAGGCAAGAAACCCCCCGCCATCGCCGAAATGGTGCATGCCCGGCTGGAAAGCTGCCGAATAAGCCAGTGCGAATGAGCCATATTGCCGAAGCGCCTTGAGCCGCGCTTCCGGTGACGGGTTGATATCCGCCTGCCGGCTCGGCATGGAGGCCATGTAGTTCATGTGCAGCACACCCGTACACAGCACCCCCGGCCAGTACGCATGCATCCGTTCGGCCAGCTTGGCAAGATGGCCGGCCGTCATTTTCTGTTACTTCCGGTTGCGCGGGCGTCGACGCCATTGACAATAAAACAACTAAATGATTTCTTTAATATCAATGGAGGCGGCGATGCAGATGGTTTCCCAAACAGAGCAAGCTGATGAACAGGCACAAGGTGGCGGACAGCGCATCCTGTTCGCACTGAAGACCAAGGGAGCCATGACCGCGCAGCGTCTGGCAAGCAGGTTGGGCATCACAGTGGTAGCGGTCCGCAAGCAGCTTGCGCGGTTGGAAAGCGAAAGGCTGGTCACCTACCGGGAAATCACCGAGGGCCGAGGGCGGCCCGAAAGGCTTTGGCGGCTGACGGCGGAAGGTCACGAACGTTTTCCCGACAGCCACTCCGAACTGACACTGGAACTGATCTCCGCCGTCCGCTCCATATTCGGCGAAGCGGGTCTGGAGCAGCTGATAGCAGCCCGCGAGGAAACGGCGCGCCACGTCTATAGCGACGCGATTTCGCATGGGGAAAGCCTCGAATCGAAAGTCGAGACCCTAGCCAGGCTGCGGCAGCGCGAAGGCTACATGGCAGAGGTGAAGACCCTCGACGACGGCGCCATCCTGCTGGTTGAGAACCATTGTCCGATATGTGCGGCGGCCACCGCGTGTCAGGGTTTTTGCCGATCGGAGCTTGCCGTATTCCGCGCCGTCTTGGGCGACGGCGTGGCGGTTACACGCACCGACCACATCCTGGCCGGCGCCAGGCGTTGCGCCTATCGCATCGAGCCCGCAGGCGGCAACACAGCCGTCAACTGACAGGAAACACGGAATGTCGCAGTCACCCCACGGCGCGACGCCGCCCGCGGACGCCGGCTGGGCCGGTATCCTGAAAACCGGCTATCTCGGCCAGTTCGCGCTCCTTTGCCTCGGGATATGGCTGCACGCAGCCGACGCGCTGGTGGTAGCGACGGCAATGCCTGCAGCCGTCGCCGAGATCGGCGGCGACCGGTTCGTAAGCTGGGCGCTGTCGCTTTATCTCCTGGGCTCCATCCTCAGCGGCGCGGGCGCCGCGCTTTGCGCCACAGCCTTCGGGCTCCGCCGCGCCTTCGTGATCGCCGCGCTCGTCTACGCGGCCGGATGCGCGACAAGTGCCATGGCCCCTGAGATGATGGTCATGCTGGCGGGACGCCTTGCCCAAGGCCTTGGTGGCGGGCTTCTGGTCGCGCTCACCTATGTCGCCATCCAGCGCCTGTTCCCGCGTGAAATGTGGCCGCGCCTGATCGCGCTCATGTCGGCCATCTGGGGTGCGGCCGCCTTCACCGGCCCGCTGATCGGCGGCTTCTTCGCCGACCTCGGTCTATGGCGCTGGGCTTTCTGGTCCTTTGGCATACAGGCTCTTGTCCTGGCCATATTGGTGCCTGCACTCATGAGACCGAGCGCGCCGCGCAGCGGGCACCCGCCCCGCTTTCCCCTGGTGAGGCTGGTCCTTCTATCGGCCTCCGTGCTTCTCGTGGCCGCGGCGGGTGTCACGCTTTCCCCGGCCACTTCGCTGCCGATGCTGGCCGGCGGCGCCGCCTTCTTCGTGCTGTTCCTGAAAAACGACGCCAATCGCGGCACCGAGCGCATGTTTCCCGCTTCCGCCTTCTCCATGGACTCGATGCTTGGCGCGGGCTTCATCGCAAATCTGGCACTGGGCGCGGCGGCCATGTCGCTTACTGTCTACGGACCATTCATCCTCAACCGTATTCACGGCGTATCGGCACTGGGCGTCGGGTTGATCATCGCGGCGGAATCCATTGCCTGGAGCCTGGCTGCTGTGGCCTTTGCCGGCGTCGGCGAAGCGGGCGAAAAATACCTCATCAGGGTTGGCGCCCTGATGATCCTGCTTGCGATCACGGTACTCGGCCCTCTGATGGCTGAAGGTCCGATCTGGGCGATAGCACTGGCGGCAATCGCCCAGGGAGCCGGCTTCGGGATGTTGTGGGGCTTTCTCATCCGCCGCGTGGTCGCGGCAGCCGCCGAGAAGGAACGCGACAGTGCCTCCGCTGCCATGCCCACGACCCAGCAGATCGCCTTTGCCCTGGGCGCAGCGCTCTCCGGAATTGTCGCCAACATGGCCGGCTTCACCGAAGGCAGCAACGCCTCGATGGAAAATGTTGCGCTGTGGGTCTTCGCAGCTTTCGTCCCGATTGCAGCCCTGGGCGCTGGCGCAGCCTGGCGAGTGACGAGAGTCTAATCCTTGCGGTGCCTGTCCTTGCCTGGAGGGCCGGCGTGAGACGATGAAGTCACTGAAATCGGATCGCTGGCCGGAAAAGTGTCCTCCAACCCTGCGTCCAACTCCTCATCATGCTCATGGCCCTTGAGAGGTTTCTCCTTGGCAAACTCGCCGGGAGCGCCGGTGCGTGTCGTTCCCGTCACCGAAACCGGGTCGCTGGCCGGGAAGGTGCCTTCCAGCCCTTCTTCCAGTTCCTCGTCGTGCTCGTGGTTCTTCGCGGGCATCTTCTTGCCCTTGTTTTTCGTCGTGTCCGACTTGCGATCCGCTTGCATATCCCAATGCCTCCATCTGCCGTTCAAACGCGCCGGCATGCACTGGGGTTCCGCAGGGATGAACGCTAGGGTCATGACCTAGCCGGGGTCGCGTGCCGCCGCTTCGAGCAGGCCGAATACATAGTCCGCGAAAGAACGCCAGCATTCAACACGGAAATGCTGCTCGCTCCTGCGCCACAACACGACCTCCGCCTTGCCGAATATCGTGCGCGATGCCGCACCGACCGGAAATGCCCGCAATGAAAGGTCCTGCGGGCAGCCCGCCGCCAGCACGTCTTCCACATTGGGCCCGGTCACATCGATCGCAACATTGCGATGTGAAATATCCACCGCAGAATGAACAGCGGTTATGGCGGCGCAAGCCGCCATCAGGTCATTGCCGTCCTCGTCGATCAGCAGCCATTCGTCCGGCCCCAACCAAAGGGCGGCAAGGTTGCCGCTGGCGGATGTCGATTTGGGCCTCAGTGGAAGGGAAAGCGCCAGGGCTTTGGACAAGGCCTTCACCGCATCGCCGCCGGCGCGCAGCGAAAGGCGCGCGGCAGGTTCGGCGGGCGAGAGCCGAACACCGCTGGCCGCGAAGGAGCGCCCATCGAGCGGGCCTGTACGCGTCAAGACCTCAACCATTGGCATCCTCCCCCTTGCCGTCGAAAAACACCGTGGACACGATCTCGGCGTCGATGACCTCGTCCGGCATCGGGACGTGGACGATTTCGCCCATCCGGCCATGGCCACCCTCAACCAGCGCCAGCGCGATCGAGCGCCCGCAATTCTCCGACCAGTAGGAGGAAGTGACAAAGCCGATCATCTTCATCGGCACCGCCTGATCCGGGTCGGCGACGATCTGCGCTCCTTCCTCCAGCACCTTGTTCGGATCCCTTGTTTTCAGCCCCACAAGTTGCCGCCTTCCCACTGCCGTGAGATCGGGCCGGGCAAGCCCTCTTATGCCGACGAAATCCGTCTTCTTCTTGCCGATCGCCCAGGAAAGGCCGGCATCATGCGGCGTGACCGTCCCATCCGTATCCTGCCCGACAATGATGAACCCCATTTCGGCGCGCAGCACATGCATGGTTTCCGTGCCGTAGGCACAGGCCCCATGCTTGCGCCCTTCCTCCCAGACAGCTTCCCATGCCTGACGGCCGAAATCGGCGGGGACATTGATCTCGAAGCCCAGTTCACCGGTGAACGACATGCGGAAAAGCCGTGTCGGGACGCCGCCAAACCTGCCCTCGCGAACGGACATATGCGGCATGGCCTCGTCCGAAAGATCGATACCTTCGACCAGCGGAGCAATGATCTCGCGGCTTTTCGGCCCCTGTACGGCGATCACTGCCCATTGCTCCGAAGTGGAGGTAAGCCAGACCTTCAATTCGGCAAACTCGGTTTGCAGATAGTCTTCCATATGATTGAGCACGCGCGGCGCGCCGCCCGTCGTCGTCGTCACATGGAAGCGACCGTCCGCCAGGCGCCCGACCACGCCATCGTCATAGATGAAGCCGTCCTCGCGCAGCATGATGCCATAGCGGCAGCGGCCGGGCGCGAGCTTCTGCCATGGATTGGTGTACATCAACTCCATGAAGCGCGCCGCGTCCGGCCCGACGATTTCGATCTTGCCGAGTGTCGTGGCGTCGAAAATGCCCGCGCTGGTGCGTACGGTCCTGCATTCCCGGGCGACTGCCCCGTGCATATCCTCGCCATCGCGCGGGAAGTACCAGGCGCGCTTCCACTGCCCGACATCCTCGAATACGGCTCCGTTTTCCTCAGCCCATCCGTGGATCGGCGTGCGGCGCGTCGGCTCGAACAGGGCGCCCCGCCCATGCCCCACCAGCGCGCCGAAGGTGACAGGTGTGTAGGGCGGGCGGAACGTCGTGAGCCCGACTTGGGGAACCGGTAGGCCCAGCCGCTCGGCGGCAATCGCCAGGCCGTGCATATTCGAGGTCTTGCCCTGATCGGTCGCCATGCCATTGGTGGTGAAACGCTTCACATGCTCGATCGAGCGCATGCCCTCGCGCACCGCCTGCCTTATGTCCTTGGCGGTCACATCGTTCTGGAAATCGACGAAGGCCTTGCCCCGCTGGGGCGCGCGTGCCGAGTCGCCGATCATGCCGCCCGCGCCGCCTTCCGGCGACCACGCGTCGATCGATAGCGTCCGGCCCTTGCCGCGATGGCCGGTCTCCCGCGCCGCCGTCTCGCCGGCGGCAAGCCCCTCTTTCACCCCATCAGCCAGCGCCGCCGTGCCATTGCACGCGCCTACCGACACCGCATCCTGCACGTAGGTGTCAGGAAGGAAGCGCTGCGTCGCTTCATCGAATGCCAGCTTGCCGCGCGATTGCGAGAAAAGATGCACCGCCGGCGTCCATCCGGACGACGTCAGGAGCGCATCGACTTCGTATTCCCTCCGCTCACCCCCTTCGCGCGGCCGGACGCAGATGCGCGATATGCGCAGGCGGCCATCGGTCCCGCTGAGAGCGTGGCCGGTCACGACTTCGATGCCGGCCTGCTGCGCCTGGTCGACGAGATCGCCGTTCGGCTTGCGGCGCAAATCGACCAGAACCGGCACATCGACCCCCGCACTTCTCAGGTCGAGCGCCGCCGCATAGGCGCAATCGTCGGCGGTGTAGACGCCGACCTTCGTGCCCACCGCGACGCCGTAGTGGTTCAGGTAGGTGCGCCCGGCGGATGCAAGCATCGCACCCGGTCTGTCATTGTCCGGGAACACCATGTGACGTTCGATAGCGCCGGTGGCCAGCACCACGCGTCCCGCCCGCACCTGCCACAGCCGCTCGCGCGGCCGGTCCGGGTCGGGCTCGGCCAGATGGTCGCTCAGCCGTTCGACCAGGCCCAGCATGTTCTGCGCGTAGTATCCAAAACCCGTGGTCCGGGTCAGAACCCGCACATTGTCCATGGCGCTGAGCGCGGTCGCCATCTCCTGCGCCCACAGCCAACCAGATTTCCCGTCCAAGGTGGCGGAGAGGTAGCGCATCGCGCCGCCGAGCGCGGGTTGCTCGTCGGCGAGGATGACGCGCGCGCCCTTTTCCGCCGCGGCGTGCGCTGCGGCGATACCGGCTGCCCCACCGCCGATGACAAGCACGTCGCAATGGGCGAAACGGTTGGCGTAGCGGTCCGAATCGGGCTTGTCGGGGGCTTCGCCAAGGCCGGCTGCGCGGCGGATGAAGGGTTCGTAGAGCCTCTCCCAGGCCGATTTCGGCCACATGAAGGTCTTGTAGTAGAAGCCCGCAGGGAAAAATGGGGTCCCCAGATCGTTGAGCGCGCCGACATCGAGCCGCAGCGAAGGCCAGCGGTTCTGTGAAACGGCTGTCAGGCCCTCATAAAGCTCCTGCACCGTGGCGCGCACATTCGGCGTTTTCCGGGCTGCATCGCGGTGGATGCCGACCAGCGCGTTCGGCTCCTCGACGCCCGCGCCGATCACCCCGCGCGGACGGTGGTACTTGAACGAGCGGCCCATGAGATGGACGCCATTGGCAAGCAGCGCCGAGGCAAGCGTATCGCCTTCAAGACCAATGTAGGATTTGCCATCGAAAGTGAAGCGCACAGGGGATGCGCCGCCGAGGTGGCCGGCATTGGCAAGGCGGAATGGCTGCATCATGTGGCGACACCGTGTTTCCGGGAAGCGCGAAGCATCGCCATCATCGTCCTTCCCCGCTCAAATCCGGCTTTGGCTCACCTGTCTCGTACGTCTTCAAAAACCTGTCGCTCACCGTATCCCGGGCCGCGTTGAAAAACCGCCCGCAGCCATGGATGTGGCGCCAGCGCTCGAACATCAGCCCTTTCGGATTGCTGCGGATGAAGAAGTACCGCTCGAATTCCTTGTCGGTGATCTCGGAAATGTTCTGCGGCCGCGCTATATGCGCCTCCCCGGCATGGCGGAACTCCAGTTCCGGCCGCTCTTCCTCGCAATATGGGCAATGGATCAGCAGCATCGCTATTCCTCAGTGGGCAACGGCCGCAGCCGCCGCCTCGTCGATGAGGCGCCCGCCTCTGAACCGCTCCAGTGTAAAGGGCGCATTGATCGGGTGCGGCTCATCGCGCGCGATGGTGTGCGCGAAGACATGGCCCGACCCCGGCGTAGCCTTGAAGCCGCCGGTGCCCCAGCCGCAATTCACGTAGAGGCCCTTGACGGGGGTTTTTGCCAGGATGGGCGAGCGGTCCGGCGTCACGTCGACGATGCCGCCCCAGGAGCGCAGCATCTTCATCCGCGTGAAGATCGGGAACATCTCACAGATGGCATCGAGCGTATGCTGGATGATGTGGAGCCCCCCCGTCTGCGAATAGGAAGTATACTGGTCGGTGCCCGCACCGATCACCAGTTCGCCCTTGTCCGATTGCGAAATATAAGCGTGCACCGTGTTCGACATTACCACGCAGGGGAACACCGGCTTGACCGGCTCCGATACCAGCGCCTGCAGGGGGTAGGATTCGAGCGGCACCTGGACGCCCGCCATCTGCATCAACACCGACGAATGACCTGCGGCCACGACGCCGATCTTCTTCGCGCCGATGGTTCCGCGCGTGGTCTCCACGCCGGTCACTGCGCCATCGGGGCCGCGATTGAAGCCGGTCACCTCGCAGTTCTGGATGATGTCGACACCACGCGCGCTGGCCGCACGCGCATAGCCCCATGCAACCGCATCGTGCCTGGCCGTGCCACCACGGCGCTGAAGCGCGGCACCCATGACGGCATACCGCGCATCCCTGGAAATGTTGAGCGGCGGGCAGTATTCCTTGGCCTCTTCAGGCGTCAGCCACTCATTGTCGACGCCATTGAGGCGATTGGCGTGGATGTGCCGCTTGAACACCTGCACGTCGTGCACATTGTGTCCCAGCATCATCACGCCGCGCGGGCTGTACATGACATTGTAGTTGAGATCCTGGCTCAGCCCGTCCCACAGCTTCACCGCATGATCGTAGATGCCGGCGCTCTCGTCATAAAGGTAATTGGAGCGGATGATGGTGGTGTTGCGGCCCGTATTGCCACCGCCCAGCCAACCCTTCTCGAGAACGGCGACATTGTTGATGCCATGCTCTTTCGCCAGATAATAGGCGGTCGCAAGACCGTGACCGCCCGCGCCGACGATGATCACGTCGTAAGCCTTTCTGGGCTCGGGCGATTTCCATTGCTCGGGCCAGCCCTTGTGGCCGCGCATTGCTTCGCGCGCCAGGGCAAAGACTGAATATCTGCGCATGGGTCTCCCCCGAGAATCCGCACGAGGACGTTCGATTGAGAACCATCCGTATCGAAAGCGAAAGCGTCGCCTTGCGCTAATTGCGACGGCAGGTGCCGCTTTGCGCAAATAGCCACCCGCGGGCGTCCGGTTTCGGGTGGCGCATCGCTCGGCAATCTTCAGTTTGCAGGACGCCGCATCCGCCGCGCGACCCGAAGAGATCGCCCAGGCCCTCTTCCTGGCTTCCGAAGCGGTGAGTTTCGTGACCGGCGCGGCGATGCTCGCCGATGGCGGCGTCACGGTCACCAAGGTCTGAGAACTGGTCCAGGATATTTTGGAAAACAGGGACCGGATTGTAGGTGCGGTATCGCGGCTTGCATGAATGCGAAAACGCTCCGACCCGGCGCCCCAGTCAAAAAAATCTCGACAAACGCGCCGCCTTCTGCTATTTGCCGCCCCATTTCGCGGTGGTGCGCTATCGCGAAGTTATGGTCTGTGGGAATCAGACATCCATATCAACGCTATGACAGGAAGACCCGGTGCAGGTACTCGTCCGCGACAACAATGTTGACCAGGCGCTTCGCGCGCTCAAGAAAAAGATGCAGCGCGAAGGCATTTTCCGCGAGATGAAGATGCGCGGGCATTATGAAAAGCCCTCGGAGAAGCGTGCGCGCGAGAAGGCTGAAGCCGTTCGCCGCGCCCGCAAGCTGGCCCGTAAGCGCGCTCAGCGCGAAGGCATTGTCGGTGGGCGTCCAGCGGCACGCTGAGTGCCGCTATTTCGTCCTTTTCCGGCTCTATAGGAAGGTGGCGCGATAGGCTTGTCGCGACCGCCTTTTTTGTTGCATCACGTACCCGGGCGGAAATCCGGGACGTGGCCATCACATCAATCTGGAACGGACGGACAGAATTCATGGCTGAAGGGAGAACGGGTTTGCATGTCGGGTTCCACAAGCTGGCGGGAACGCTGGCATTGGCTGCCTTTCTCGCAGGCTGCCAGGCAAGCGATACGCTCAGCGATCTCAGCCGTATCGACACCGCCCAGGGATCGGCCGAGAATATCGGCTCGCTGACCGCCGTCATCCAGCGCACCCCCAACGATCCGGAAGCCTATAATGTCCGTGGCGCGGCCTACGGTCGCGCCGGTCGCTACCGCGAGGCGCTGGAGGATTTTGACAAGGCTATCGCGCTGGATCCGGGTTCGCACAGGGCCTACGCCAACCGCGCGCTCATCCATCGGTACATGGGCGACCAGCAGAAGGCGCTGGCCGACTACAACAGGGCGATAGAGCTCAACCCGAGCTACGATGCCGCCTATATCGGTCGCGGCGAACTCTATCGCCTCGCCGGCCGGTCGAGCGATGCCTTCCGTGATTTCGAGCGCGCCATCCAGCTCGACACGACCGACCCGCGTGCCTATCACCGCCGCGGCCTGCTTTACCAGGCCAGCGGCCAGCACCAATACGCTATCGAAGACTTCGCCACCGCCATCTCGCTCGCGCCGGATCAACCCTACGGCTATAACGGGCGCGGCCTCTCATATCTGGCTCTTGGCGACCAGGAGAACGCCTTCTCGGACTTCAACACGGCCCTCCGGCTGGACGGCGAGATAGCCGAAAGCTGGGCCAATCAGGCGCTTGTCTACGAACAGCAGGGCGAGAAGGCAAAAGCGGCAAAGTCCTATTCCCGCGCGCTGCAGCTCGATCCCGAATATGCGCCGGCGCGCGATGGTCTGGCGCGCACCCGCGCCTGAACCGATCTCTTCGGAACAATGAATTCCTGATCCCGTTTACCCCCGGTAACGGAACAGGAGATTATTGCATGAAACGTAAGATAATTGCGGCGCTCGGCGGGGCGTTTCTCCTATCGGCCAGCGCGCTGCCCGCCGCTGCACAAAGCCGGGTTGAGATCGGAACCCTCGACTGCATCATCGAAGGAGGCGTGAATATCGCCGTTGTTTCGTCGAAAGAGTTCTCCTGCACCTTCGATCCGGCCAGCGCTTCCAGCCCGCCGGAAACCTATGTGGGTGCGGTGAACAAATTTGGCCTAGACATCGGCGCGACGGGCGAAAAGGTCATGCGCTGGCTCGTCGTCGCACCGACATCCGATGCCTACGCGCCCGGCGCGCTTGCCGGCGACTATGTGGGCGCGAGCGCCGAGGTGACCGCCGGCGTGGGTGCGGGCGCCAACCTCCTTGTCAGCAGTTCCAACCAAAACCTCATGCTGCAGCCCGTCAGCCTGCAGGCCCAGACCGGCCTCAATCTGGCCTTGGGCGTGAGCGAATTCCAACTGCGCTCCACGGTGCAATAGAACATCGTGCGGCTGTAAGGGGTACCCGATTCACCTGAAAGAAAAGCCCGGCCAATGGCCGGGCTTTTCTCAACTGTTGAATTTCCAAACACGATAGGCTTGAACGGCGCCTAATCTTCCATCGCCTTGACGATGTCCTCGGTCATCTTCTTGGCGTCGCCGAGCAGCATCATCGTGCCGTCCTTGTAGAACAGCGTATTGTCGATGCCGGCATAGCCGGAGCCGAGCGAGCGCTTGACGAACAGGCAGGTGCGAGCCTTGTCCACGTCCAGGATCGGCATGCCGTAGATTGGCGAGGTCTTGTCGTCGCGCGCCGCCGGGTTGGTGACGTCATTGGCGCCGATGACATAAGCGATGTCGGCCTGGCTGAACTCGGAATTGATGTCCTCCAGCTCGAACACCTCGTCATACGGCACCTGCGCTTCGGCGAGCAGCACGTTCATGTGGCCCGGCATGCGGCCGGCCACCGGGTGGATGGCGTATTTCACCTCGACGCCGTGCGCCTTCAGCTTGTCGGCAAGCTCCCGCAGCGCGTGCTGCGCCTGGGCCACCGCCATGCCGTAGCCAGGCACGATGATGACCTTCTGCGCGTTCTGCATCAGATAGGCCGCATCGTCCGCCGAGCCCTGCTTGACCGTGCGGTCGAGGCCGTCATCGACCGCTACCGCGGTCTCGCCGCCAAAACCGCCGAGAATGACCGAGATGAAGGAGCGGTTCATGCCCTTGCACATGATGTAGGACAGGATCGCGCCCGACGAGCCGACGAGAGCGCCGGTGATGATGAGCGCGAGATTGCCCAGCGTAAAGCCGATGCCGGCGGCGGCCCAGCCCGAATAGGAGTTGAGCATCGACACCACGACCGGCATGTCCGCCCCACCGATCGGGATGATGATGAGGACGCCGAGCACGAGCGACAGAAGCACGATCAGCCAGAAGACGGTCGTGCTCTGGCCCGCAACCAGCATCACCACCAGCACGACCAGCGCAATCGCCAGCCCCGCATTGACGACGTGGCGCAGCGGCAGCAGGATCGGCTTGCCGGACATGCGGCCATCGAGCTTCAGGAAGGCGATAATGGAGCCTGTGAAGGTAATCGCGCCGATGGCCACGCCCAGCGACATCTCGACCAGCGCCTGCGCATGGATCGCGCCGACCTCACCGATGCCGAAGCTTTCGGGCGAGTAGAGCGCTGCGGCGGCCACCATCACCGCCGCAAGGCCCACCAGCGAGTGGAAGGCGGCGACGAGCTGCGGCATGGCGGTCATGGCGATGCGCTTGGCGACCACCGCGCCGAACGTGCCGCCCACCGCGATGCCGCCCACGATCAGCAGAAGGCCGCCGAAGGAAGGCGTGGCATAAAGAAGTGTGGTGGCGAGAGCGATGCCCATGCCCACCATGCCGTAGAAATTGCCCTGGCGACTGGTCGTCGGGTGCGAAAGCCCCCTCAGTGCCATGATGAAAAGAACGCCGGAAACGAGATAGAAGAAGGATGCAAGATTGGCTGTCACGTCACTTGTCCTTCTTCTTGTACATGGCCAGCATGCGCTGGGTCACCAGGAAGCCGCCGAAGATGTTCACGGAGGCGAGCACCAGCGCGACGAAGCCGAAGCCGGTGGCAAGGCCGGAGGCCGAAATGCCCACAGCCAGCAACGCGCCCACGACGATCACCGAGGAAATCGCATTGGTGACCGACATCAACGGCGTGTGCAGCGCCGGCGTCACCGACCAGACCACGTAGTAGCCGACGAAAATCGCCAGCACGAAGATCGCCAACCGGAAGACGAAGGGGTCGATCGCACCGCCGCTGGCGCCGTGCGCCAGTGCACCGGCGGCGTCCGCCACTTCGGCCGACTGCATGCTTTCGACGGCGGCGCGCACGCTGGCCACCGCGCGCTCGAGCTGATCGAGCGCCTTTTCAATTGCCGTTGGTTCCATCAGACGTCTCCCCCCGATTTGGGCGTTGCCGGCTTCCGGGCCGGCGCCTTGCGCGTCGTGGCCGGGCGCTTGGCTGCCGTTTTGGCTTCGCTTGATTTTGCTGCGGTTGATTTCGCCGGCGCGGACTTCGCAGCCGCTCTGCGGGCCGGGGTCTTCTTCGGAGCGACCTCGAGGCCCGGCTCGGTGCCCTTTGCCGCCTTGGCTACCTGCGGGTCGATCTTGGCCGGCGCCGCGGCGGTATCGGCGAAGTTCGGATGCATCAACTTGCCACCATGGGTCAGCATGGTCGCCTTGACCAGCTCATCCTCCATGTCGATCTCAAATTCCTTCGTCTCCTTGTCGACCATGGCCTCCAGGAAGGTGTAGAGGTTCTTGGCGTAGAGCAGCGACGCGGAAGCCGCCACCCGGCCCGGCACGTTGAGATGGCCGATGATCTTCACATCATTCGCCGTCGTCACCACCTTGCCGGCGACGGCGCCCTCGACATTGCCCCCGCGCTCCACCGCCAGGTCGACGACCACCGAGCCGGCGCGCATCGACTTCACCATATCCGCCGTCACCAGCCGCGGCGCTGGCCGCCCCGGGATGAGCGCGGTGGTGATGACGATATCCTGCTTGGCGATATGCTCGGCAACAAGCTCGGCCTGGGCCTTCTTCTCCTCGTCGGTGAGCTCGCGGGCATAGCCGCCCTCACCGGAAGCATCCTTGAGCGCGTCGGTCATGATGAACTTCGCACCGAGCGACTGGACCTGCTCACCCGCCGCCGCGCGCACATCCGTCGCGGTAACGACGGCGCCCAGCCGGCGTGCAGTGGCAATCGCCTGAAGGCCGGCCACACCTGCGCCCATGACGAAGACCTTGGCCGCCGGCACGGTGCCTGCCGCTGTCATCATCATCGGCAACGCGCGGTCATATTCAGCAGCTGCGTCGATCACCGCCCGATAGCCTGCAAGATTGGCCTGGGAGGAGAGGACGTCCATCGATTGGGCGCGCGTGATGCGCGGCATGAACTCCATGGCGAGGCCCGTCACGCCGGCTTTCGCCATTGCTGCGATCTCGTCCTCGTTGCCGTAAGGGTCCATGGACGCGATGACGACCGCGCCTTTTTTGTAGGTCTTGAGTTCGGAAGCTTGCGGGCGGCGCAGCTTCAGGATGATATCGGCCTTGGCCGCATCACCGGCCGTGCCGATCTTCGCTCCCGCCTTTTCGAAATCGCTATCGACGATGCGCGAAGGAAGGCCTGCCCCCTTCTCCACCGTCACCTCGAAGCCCAGCCCGGTAAGCCGCTTCACCGTGTCCGGCGATGCGGCGACTCGCGGTTCGTTGGCATCGAGCTCCTTGGGCACGAATAGTCTTTGTCCCACCGTCAATTCCTTTCGGTTGGACCGTCCTCTCCCCACATTGGCCCCGCTGGCGCGGGGCCGGCTGCGTGCCTAGCGCAGCAGCCACCCCCCCAGGGCGCAGATGAGGACAAAGAGAACGGTACTGGAGAAAAAGCCTGCAGAAGTGAAAAAGCCGAAGGCCATCGCAACGAGGATCGCGATGATGATCAGGCTCGAATACTTCGTGATCGTCAAAAACAGATTGTAGGTGCGCTCGTGTTCTGTGTAGTCCATTTCCGCACCCGTCTCGACCGGACCGGCCGGCTTGTCGTCTGCCATCGCTAAACCCCATGGGATAAGATTTGCGATGGGGAATAGCGAAAACCAGCGTCAAGGGCAATGGCAGGATTGCCGCATTCGGTACGCAGCTTGCCCGTTTCAGCGCCCGGCGTGCAAGATGCACCCTCTATTTCCGCGGGATGAAACCCGCGCTATGACAGCCAGCGCTTGCGCCGCTTGTAGTGCTTGACGTTACGGAATGAACGCCGCCCCTCGCCGCCGACTCCCAGATAGAACTCCTTCACATCCTCGTTCTCGCGCAAGGCCTTGGCCTCGCCATCGAGCACGATTCGGCCAGCCTCGAGAATATAGCCGTATTTGGCATAGCGCAGCGCCACATTGGTGTTCTGCTCCGCAAGCAGGAACGACACGCCCTGCTCCTCGTTGAGCTTTCGCACGATCTCGAAGATTTCCTCAACAAGCTGTGGGGCAAGTCCCATGGACGGCTCGTCGAGCAAGATCATCTTCGGCCGCGACATCAGCGCCCTGCCGATCGCCGTCATCTGCTGCTCGCCGCCCGACGTATAGCCCGCCTGGCTGTTGCGGCGCTCCTTGAGACGCGAGAAATAGGTGTAGACCAGATCGAGATCGCGGCGGATGGCCGCCTGGCCGTCCCGCCGCGTGAAAGCGCCGGTGAGAAGATTATCCTCCACCGAAAGATGTCCGAAGCAATGCCGCCCCTCCATCACCTGGATGCAGCCCTGGCGCACCAGATCGTTGGGCGACAGATTCTGGACCTGGTTGCCGTCGAAGACGATGTTGCCCTTGGTCACCTCACCGCGCTCGGCGTGAAGCAGGTTGGAGATGGCTTTGAGCGTCGTGGTCTTGCCGGCACCGTTCGCGCCCAGAAGCGCCGTGATGCCGCCGCGAGGTACGGTCAGGGACACGCCCTTGAGCACCAGGATCACATGGTCGTAGATGACCTCGATATTGTTGACCTCGAGGATGGTGGGTGCCGGGTCTTGCTTTTGCGCCGTTGCGCTTTCCGGAGTGGTCATCACTTACTCATTCAGCTTGGAACTGCGCGCCTTCGGTAAACGCCATCATCCCGGCTCCCCCTGTGGTCGGCCGGGATGACGTTTTTCTCTTTTACATCTCGCACTCTTCATTCACGGGCCAGGGCGCATTGGCCTCGGCATATTCCTTGGCTTTCTCTTCCTCCAGCGGCTCGATCGCGCTGCGATCCGGCTGGATGATGTCGGATACCTTGACGAACTTGGAGCCGTCCCATTCGAGCATCCAGCCACCGCCATGGCCGGTATGGTCGGCGCATGAGGTCGAGAATGGCACCAGCATGCCTTCCGCCCCGAGTTCCTTGAGCCGCGCCTCGTCGAGCTTGATGTTCTCAAGCCCCCAGCGCACCTGCTCGGCATTGGGTGTCTGAGTGTCGAATTCTTCCTGGGCAGCACGGATACCTTCTACCAGGATGACCGAGATCATGATGCCGCGCTGATAGAACACGGAATCGAACTCGCCTTCCGCCTGGTTGATCTGCGACTTACCGGCGTCGACCACATGGGTCTTGATGTCCTGCATCAGGCTGGACTCGGAGTTCGGGACACTCCACGAAATCGAGCGGTAGCCCTTGCCCTGGTCCCCTATCAGCTTGAGGTCGCCGTCGTGGCCGGACCACCAGATCCCCAGGAACTGATCCATCGGATATTTGGTCTTGGCGGCTTCGGTCAAGGCGCCGGCATTCATCGCCCCCCAGCCCCACATGATCACATAGTCGGGCCGCTCGCGGCGGATTTGCAGCCACTGCGCCGCCTGGTTCTGCATCTCCGTCAGCCCGACCGGAATGGGCAGAAAGGTGAACCCGTGTTCGCCCGCCAGCTTCTCGAACAGCGGGATGGGCTCCTTGCCATAGGGATGGTCGAGATGCAGAAGCGCAATCTTCTTGCCCGACAGGCTGGAAAGATCGTTATCCGAAATGTGATTGAGGATCATCGATGCGCCATCCCAATAAGAGGAAGGCGGGTTATAGGCCCACTGGAACACCTTGCCGTCGGCCATGGCAGAGAAGCCGTATCCTGGCGCCAGGATCGGTATTTCATCTACGTTCGATTTCGGCAGCACCTGCAGCGTGATACCCGTCGACCAGGGCTGCGTGACCACGGCATTGGCCTTGGTCTTCTCGTAGCACTCCACCCCCTTCTCGGTGTTGTAGCCGGTCTCGCATTCATCATAGACCAGCTTGGCGCCGTTGAGGCCGCCATCGCGCTCGTTGAGAAGCGTGATGTAATCGCGCTGGCCGTTCATGAGCGGCGTTCCCGTCGCCGCAAAAGGCCCTGTGCGATAGGACAGGTTGGGGATATAGATCGACCCGTCCTGCGCGAGTGCCGGTGCGGCGAACACGACGCCCGCCGCCATGGCCGACGCCGTCGCGGCTGCTTTCATCCATGTCTTCATGCTCATTTCCTCCACTTGTCCGTTTTTCCTTATGGATGGGGCGAACCGGCCCCGTTTTCGCAGCCCGTTCCGCTAATGCGGGAACGGCCACAATATCAGTTTCTCCCGTATGACCGCCCAGAACCGCGCAAGCCCATGCGGCTCGACGATCAGGAAGGTGATGATGAGTGCCCCTACGATCATCACGTTCAGATGCTCCACCATGGCTGAATCGATCGGTATGCCGAACGTTGCCGGCACCGTGCTTACGATCACCGGCAGGGCAACGATCAGGATCGCGCCCAGGTAATTGCCCAGGATCGAGCCGAGCCCGCCGATGATGGCGATGAACAGGACCCGGAAAGACAGCGGAATATCGAACAGATTGGCCTCCGCCGCGCCGCGCCACAGGAACACGAACAGCGCACCGGAAACGCCGACGATATAGGACGACACGAAAAACGCCGTCAGCTTCGCCCGCATCAGGTTGATGCCGACCAGTTCGGCGGCGATGTCCATGTCGCGCACCGCCTTCCACATGCGGCCGATGCGGCCGCGCGTGATGTTGATGGCGAACAAGGTGATGACCGATACGACGCCGAGCACGAAGTAATACTGGGTCATTGCGGTGGCGCGCGGACCGGCAACCGTGATGCCGAACATGTCGATATTAGGCACCTGGATCGCGCCCGAAGCATTATAGTTGTAGAGCCACGCCCATTTCTGGAACAGCCAGACCAGGAAGAACTGGGCAGCCAGCGTGGCGATGGCCAGATAAAACCCCTTGATCCTGAGCGACGGCAGCCCGAACAGCACGCCGACCGCCGCCGAGAAGAAGCCCGACATGGCGATGGCGATCACGATGTTCATTTCGGGGAATATGGTCAGCAGCTTGTAGCAGGCATATGCGCCCACCCCCATGAAGGCCCCGGTGCCGAGCGAAAGCTGCCCCGCATAGCCGGTGAGAATGTTCAGACCCAGCGCCGCCAGCGAATAGATGAGCACGGGGATCAGCAGCGCCCGGAATGTGAACTCGCTCGCCGTCAGCGGAAACACGACGAAGGCAAGCAGCAGGACGAAGCCCAGCAGATAGGCATCCTGCCGCACGGGAAACAACGCGTGGTCCGCCTTGTAGGAAATCTTGAACTGGCCGGCTGTACGATAGAGCATCCGATTACACCCGCTCGATGATGCGTTCGCCGAACAGTCCCTGCGGCCTGAACAGGAGAACCATCAGCGCCAGTACGTAGGCAAACCAGGCTTCCGTATTGCCACCGAGCAGCGGTTGGCCCCAATAGATCTCGAACAGCTTTTCCAGGATGCCGATCGCGAGTCCCCCGATGATCGCGCCCATCACGCTCTCCAGTCCGCCCAGCATGAGCACCGGCAGCGCCTTGTAGGCGATGACCTCCAGCGCGAAGGAAACCCCCGCGCGGGCGCCCCACACGATGCCCGTGGCCAGCGCGATGACGCCGGCGATGAACCAGACGATAACCCAGATCGTCGACAGCGAGATACCGACCGAAAGCGCCGCCTGATGGTCGTCGCCGAGCGCCCGGATCGCCCTGCCGATCTTCGACTTGTTGAGGAAGACGAGCAGGCTTGCGACGAGAATCCCGGCGCCGATCACCGCCGTCAGGTCCTTTTCCTCGATGGAGACGAACCCGCCGAACGGCTCGAACAGGATGCTGCCTGTCGGAATGCCGAGTTGCTCGGTTATCATCACCTTGTTCTCGCCGCCGAAGATGATCTCCCCCAGCCCGATCAGGAAGAGGGTGATGCCAATCGTCGCCATGAACAGGATGATGTCCGGCTGGTTGACCAGCGGCCTGAGCACCACCCGCTCGATGGAGATGGCCAGAAGCAGCATGACACCCAGCGTCAGCGGCAGGGCAAGAAGCGCCGGCACGCCCATCTCATACAGGCCCACTAGCGTCAGAGCCGCAAACACGACCATGATGCCCTGCGCGAAATTGAAGATGCGCGAGGATTTGTAGATGAGCACGAAACCAAGCGCGATCAGCGCGTAGAGTACGCCGCCCACCAGCCCTTCCCACAGGACCTGCAGCAGGAAATCGGGCGCGGCCGCCATGTCGGCGAACGGCTTCACGAAGATGGCGTTCAAGAGTTCCATCAATTGCTCCTCCCCAAGGCTTCCGAGGAAGCGTGAGCCGCCGACATGTTCATGCTATCCCATGATCCCTGGAAACAACCCGATCAGCCCGATCAGGATGAGATAGAAGGCGACGATATAGTTCAGCAGCCGAGGTACGACGAGAATCAGTATCCCGGCGATCAGCGAGACGAGCGGCGTAAGCGATATATCCATCATCATGGCATTTCCTCTCCATGCGGGACGCCCAGATAGGCGTCGATCACATCCTGGTTGTTCTTCACTTCATCGGGCGTGCCATCGGCGATCTTCTTGCCGTAGTCGAGCACGACCACCCGGTCCGACAGATCCATCACCACGCCCATATCGTGCTCGATGAGCGCGATGGTTGTACCACGCTGCTGGTTCACATCGATGATGAAACGGCTCATGTCCTCTTTCTCTTCGAGATTCATGCCGGCCATCGGTTCGTCGAGCAAAAGCAGGCTCGGCTCCATGGCAAGCGCGCGCCCAAGCTCGACCCGCTTTTGCAGGCCATAGGGCAGCTTGCCCACGGGAGTGCGCCTGATGTGCTGGATCTCGAGGAAATCGATGATCTCCTCCACCTTCTCGCGATGCTCGATCTCTTCATTGAGCGCCGGCCCGTGCCAGAGCATCTGCCAGACGATGTTGCGCTTCATCATGACGGAGCGCCCGGTCATGATGTTGTCCAGCGTCGACATGCCCTTGAAGAGCGCGACATTCTGGAAGGTGCGTGCAATGCCCTGGCCCACCGCCTCATGCGACTTCATGGCCCGCCGCTCCTTGCCGCGAAAGGTGATCGTTCCTTCCTGCGGGGTATAGAAGCCGTTGATGACATTGAGCATCGACGTCTTGCCGGCGCCGTTCGGGCCGATGATGGCACGTATCTCGCCCTTTTTCACATTGAGGGAAATGTCCGTTATCGCCTTGACGCCGCCAAAGGCCAGCGAGACGTTTCTGACATCGAGAAGTACCGCCCCCGCGGCGATGCCGTCGTCGGGCGTGGTCATCTGCTTATGATCGGGACGCTGGTTCATTCCGCCGCCTCCGCCATCGGACTCCCGTCCGTCGCCACGATCTCGGCATCGACGATGCGTATATTGGCGCTGATGACACCCTTGCGCCCGTCCTCATAGGTAACCTGCGTCTCGGCAAATATCTCGGGGCTGCCGTCATAGAGCGCTTCGATCAGGGCGTCGTAGCGCTCGGCGATGAAGGAACGCCGTACCTTCTGGGTGCGGGTGAGTTCGCCGTCATCGGCATCGAGTTCCTTGTGCAGAACGAGGAAGCGGCGAATCTGGGATGCCGCCATCATAGGCTCCGCCGCCAGCCGGCGATTGGCCTCGGCGACATGATTCGAGATGATTTCATAGACGCGCGGATGGCCCGCCAGCTCCTGATAGGATGCATAGGCAATGTTGTTGCGCTCCGCCCAACTGCCGACGGCCTGCAGGTCGATATTGATGAAGGCGGCGCAGAAGTCCCGGCCGTGGCCGAAGGCGACAGCCTCCTTGATGTCGGGGAAGAACTTCAGCGCGTTCTCGATATATTTCGGAGCGAACAGCGCGCCGTTTGAAAGCTTTCCCACGTCCTTGGCGCGGTCGATGATCCTGAGTTGGCCGTCGCTGTCGAAGAAGCCGGCATCGCCGGTATGCACCCAGCCATCGGGCGTCTTGGTTTCCCGCGTCGCCTCCTCGTTCTTGTAATAGCCGAGGAACACACCCGGCGACCGGTACATGACCTCGCCGCTGTCGGCGATCCTGATCTCGACCTCCGGCGACGGCAGCCCCACCGTATCAGGCCGTATGTTTCCGTCCGGCTGGGCCGTGATGTAGACCGTCGCCTCCGTCTGCCCGTAGAGTTGCTTGAGGTTTAGTCCGATCGACCGGTAAAAGCTGAAAAGCTCCGGACCGATCGCCTCGCCGGCCGTATAGCCGACGCGGAGCCGCGACATGCCGATGCGATCCTTCAACGGGCCATAGACCAGAAACTCGCCCAGGCCGTATCTGACGCGGTCCCATGCCCTGACGGCCTCGCCGTTCAATATCTTCTCGCCGACCTTGCGGGCATGGGCGAGGAAGTAATGGAACATCGCCTTCTTGGACCGACTCGCATCCTCCATGCGCACCATGATCGTCGTCAGCAATGTCTCGAAGACCCGCGGCGGCGCGAAAAAATAGGTCGGCGCAATTTCGCGCCGGTCCTCGTTCACCGTCTCAGCGCTCTCCGGGCACGCGACGCAAAAGCCAGCCGTATAGGACTGCGCCACTGAAAAGACGTGGTCGCCCACCCAGGCGAGCGGCAGATACGCGATGATCGTCTCATGCTCGTCCAGCCGGTCGAATGCATTGGCATTGAGCGCCGAGCGCACGAGATTGTCGTGCGACAGCATCACGCCCTTGGGCCGGCCCGTGGTTCCCGACGTATAAAGCATGACGCCCAGATCGCCTCCCTTGCCCCTGGCGATCTCCTCCAGCCAGGCATTGGCCGTATCCGGGCTATCGGCAAGCCGTTTGAGGCCGGCCTCCCGCAGCGCCGAATAATCGTGCAGATGCGCGTGATCGTAGTCCCGCAGCCCACGCGGTTCGTCATAGATGATCTCGGAAAGGCGGGTCGTCTGGTCGGCGATGGAGAGCAGCTTGTCGACCTGCTCCTGGTCTTCGACGACCGCAAACTTCACCTCGGAGTGTTCAAGCACATAGGCCATCTCCTCGGCCACCGAATCGGCATAGACCGGCACCGGCACGCCGCCCAGCGACTGCACCGCCGCGAAGGTCCAGTAGAGCCGCGGCCTGTTGGAGCCGATGACGGCAACCCGATCGCCGCGCTTGAAGCCAACGGATTGCAGGCCGAGCGCGAATGCCCGCACCTCTTCGAGCTGTTGATCCCATGTCCAGCTTTGCCAGATGCCGAAATCCTTGTGACGCATGGCAGGTCGGCCACTGAACCGTTCGGCGTTCAACAGCAGATATTTGACAAGCGTATCGGGTGACGCGAAAGGTTGCGCCAATCCGTCCTCCTCCCATTGCGGCGACTTGCCGCCGCCCTTGCCGAGCGCTCCTCCGCGCCCGGTTTATGTTTCCGCGTTGAAGTTTCCACGAAACCGGGTGGCAATCAACACGCCCCTTGACAGACGAGGGAAGCTTTTGCCTTTATTATCAGGCCGAATTGTGGGTGCTCGCGCTGTTTTCAGCTATCGTACTGGCTCAGCGCGTCCGGTTGCAGTACCGTGATGCGCCCATGGGTCGATCGCAGGAGCCCCTCCTCCTCGAGTTCCTTCATGGCCCGATTCACGACCTGTCGCGAAACACCGGCTAACAATCCCAGCTCTTCCTGGCTGATTTCGATCTCATTGTCGGTCCGTGGATAAAGCACGGGATTGAAGAACCACGACAGGTTGCGCGCCACCCGCGCCTTGGGATGCAGGATGCGGTCATATTCGGTGGTCGCGATGAACTGCCCCAACCGCTCATTGAGCTGGCGCACGAGGAAGCGATTGAAACCGGTGCTGTTTTCGTAGAACCACATGAAGGTCGATCGCTGCATCATGGCGACCTTTGTGTCGCGAATCGCCACGAGATCGTATTTGCGTGCCTCGTCCTTCAGCACCGAGCCTTCGCCGAACCAGCTCCCGCTGGCTGCGCCGGCAAAGGTCATTGCCTTGCCATGGGCGGAGATCGCGCTGATCTTCACCAGCCCATCGGCGACTCCCGTCCAGTAGTCCAGCTTGTCGCCTCGATGGCAGATATAACTGCCCTTGGGATAGTGGCGCTCGGCCAAGCCACGCGCAGCGCGGTCAAGCTCGCCTTCCGTAAGTTCGCCCGACCAGATGGCGGCGCGGGCAGCATCTTCTTTTTGGCTCATGGCACTACGCAATACGAGCACTGCCGTCCCGATGGCAGCGCATTACCTCTTACCGCTTATGACCTTCAAAGGAGGCCAAGGCAAGCGTGCGTCATCAAGCAGCGTGGTGCAGATACTTCGCTGTCGGCAAAACCGTGAGAGGCGTGGTCTCGCCCTCGCCCGGCTGGCCGAACAACAGGCGCTGCTCGGCGGGTGTCGAGTGGAAAAACGGAAAGCGCGACACGATCGGCCCGAACTCCTTGGCGCACTCGCCCCCGTAGAGCATAAGGGGAATGCTGATCGGCGGATATTGGCGCGGCGCGCTCATCTGGCGCGCACCGAAAATGCGTTGATAGAACGCAGTATGCTCCTGGCGGATCAGGCAGGCACAATAGGTCGACCGGAAATATTCATAACCGACGATCACCAGCCGCAGCGAGACATAGGGCAAAACCCGGTATTCCCTGGCGACATCCGGATCGGCGGCGAACATGCTCGGATTGATGATGCTGTCGCCCCGATCGATGATCGGCCGGACAATGTCGCCAAACCCCTTGGTCACGGGGCCATGCGGATTGTCGCGGTCGATCTGGTGGAGACGCACCGTACTCACCAGGCAATTGTCTATGTAAATGCCGAACACATGGCTGTTGGGCAATTCATCGAGATCGTCTTTTGTGGAGCGAGCGGGGGATTCGGAAACGAAGCCGTGCGGCCGGTACGCCTTATAGCGCAGCCGGTACATCGCCTCGAGGTCTTCGCCACTCTCGCAGCGTCGATATTCAGTGCGCTCCAGCAGCGCCAGGACATTGCGAACGAAACTGGATGAAGGACCGGAGTGATTGATCGGCCCACGCTCGCCAGTTTCCATGCTCTTCGCGTTCGCGGAAACGCTGGAACTCATGCCCGATCCCCTCGTCTACTACAATCACAGGGTAGTGCACCGCTCGATCGTGTAAAGCATTTAAGTCGAAGTTTCACATTTACGATACATTAAGGTTAACAACCGGTGAAACTGACGAAGAATTCGGCACACAGTCGTTCAGATGCGCAGCATTTAGGCAGAAACGGGATTGAAAGATGCTTGCGACTCGTGGCTGAAAGACCAGCGTTGGTCCGACATGGTCCTTATACCGGAAGCCGTCAGTGCCGATCCGAAAAGGAATCCCTGGACAAGCTCCGGTTGAACCGCGTCCGACAGGAGCTTGAGCTGGGCGAAGGTTTCCACCCCCTCCACCGTCACCGTCAGGCCGAGATTACGGGAGAGCTCCACCACGCTCTTCAGAAGCCGAAGCGAACGCTCGTCGCTCGTGATGTCGGCAACGAAACTTCCATCGATCTTGACCTTGTCCAGCGGCAACGTGTGCAGATAGCTCAAGCTGGAATAACCCGTCCCAAAATCGTCCAGAGCGATCGTCACGCCCAGTTTCTTCAGTTCCTCTAGATAGGCGCTGGTGGCGGAAGTGTCATCCAGTACCGCGGTCTCGGTGACTTCCAGCTCTAGGCGCTCGGGCGCCAGGCCCGACGCCGCAAGCGCGTTCTTCACCTTCTGGACCACGCCGGCACTGTGAAAGTCCTTCGCAGACAGGTTTACCGAAACGCGCAGCCCATCCGGCCACTTGGCGCATTCAGCACAGGCGATGCACAGCACCATTTCGCTGATCTCGGAGACGATGCCCATCTCCTCGGCCAGCGGAATGAAGGCGGCCGGCGAAATCGGGCCGAGTTCCGGATGGTCCCATCGACACAGTGCCTCACTGCCGCCGATCTGCATCGTGTGCATGTCGATGATCGGCTGAAACACTACGCGCAGGCTCCGCGTCTGGATGGCAGTGCGCAGGTCAGCCTTCAGCGTCTGGCGGTTCCTGAACGCAATGTCCATTTCGCGCTGGAACAGCCGCCAGCCATTCTTTCCGAACTCCTTCGCCTGGTACAGCGCAAGATCAGCCTTGACGATCAGATCGTCGACATTTGCCCCATCGACTTGCAAGAGCGCCGCTCCGCTGCTCACCTGGATGCGCAGCAGATTACCGGCCACGTCAATCTCGCCGCTGAGCGCCTCGAATATCGTATCCATGCGCATGGCGAGATCGTCCTCGCCTTCGACATGGTTGAAGAAGATCGTAAACTCGTCACCACCGAAACGGCTGATCCTGACGTCGTCCTTGGCGAATTCGGCGAGGCGCTCGGCGACGCAGTAGATCATGCCGTCGCCGACCGGATGTCCCAGCGTGTCGTTGATGCTCTTGAAATCGTCGAGATCGAACACGGCCAGCGCACAGTACCGACCCCGATCGCCGCCTTCCAGCAGTTCCGATACCTCTTCATGGAAGAAAGCCCGGTTGGACAGATTCGTTAGACTGTCATAGCGCGCCATGAAGCGGATTTTCGCCTCAGCCTCGACACGCGCCGTCACCTCCTCGAAAGTCAGGACCCCCAACTCGTCGCGGCCCTCTCGTGCCGAAAACTCGAGATAGCGCCCGTCCAGGAGACGCAGCAGGACTTTCCGGTTACGGCCCTCACGCAGCGCTTTCGCCAACTGCCGCTCGGCATATTCGAAGTCCTTGCGGTCCAGCAGCCCGGCGGCCACGCCCCGCGTGAGCAGGGCCTTGAGCGACCGGCCCATCATTTGGGTGGAGGAGCGGAACTGCAGCTTCTCGACCGCCTGCGCGTTGGCCACAACCACCCGCCCTTCCGGGCTGAACATTATCAGTCCGTGGGACATGGTGTTGAGGGCCCGGTCGAAGCGCTGCGCAAGCCGGGAAGAACGTTTTTCCTCGCTGATCGCGTGAAACAACACCGTGCGGACCAAGTGCGCCATCTTCATGATCACGAGCATGAAAGGGGCGATGAAAAGGCCCAGGGTGAAGTGATAGATGTCGCCCTTGAGCATTAGCCCGAGCGCCATCGGAAAGACGGCGGTCAGGGTCAGGATGGAGACCATTTTGGTCGAACCGTAATTGCGGCCGGCAATGGTAATGGCGCCGCACAATACAGCCGAAACAGCAGCCAGTTCGCTGAATGAATCGTCGCCCAGAACAAGGGCGCTGAACCCGAACATGCCCACGGTCAAGCCGTGGATGGAGCCCCACAGGATGTAGCGCTGCTCCCAGCGGAGCGCGGATGCATAGTCCGAGATCAGGGCGTGGTCCACGCGCGTGATCAGCCAGTAGCGCCAGAGGCCTGCTCCAAGCATGAGGGGGGCCATGGCAAGATGCACGACGTTGCCCGTCTTGTGGTAGAGCAAAACGGCAATGGCGGCAAAGCAAAGTGCGCCGATCGGCAGCACACCCACGTCCTGAAACAGCGACCGGATGTAGCCGACATACACGTCTTCAGAAATGTGTGCCTTGCTGTTTTTCACTACCCGCACCTATTACGCGGGCTCAGCTATCGCACAGGCGACTTAAGAAAGCTTTATAGCTGATATCGCTTATGATTCGATCATTTGTGCGATGCGAAAATACACTATTCCGCCGCCTCCAGCAATGGGCCGGGCCCATCGTGCTTCAGCCGGTCGACAAGGCGCGCCCTTTCCTGCTTCGCCTTTTCGGCATTGGCTTCCTTGACATGTCCATATCCCCGGATGATCGCCGGAATGCTGGCAAGCGCCGCGGCGGCTTCTATCTTCTCGGCGCGCAGCGATTTTTCGATCAGGTCGAGGTCGGCTTCATACCGGGTCAGTATTTGCCGCTCCATGCGGCGCTCGGCGGTGTAGCCAAAGACGTCCAGCGCCGTTCCGCGCAACCGCCGCGCGCGGGCGAGCAGCGAAAATGCCTTCATCATCCACGGCCCATAGCTGGTCTTCCGCAGATGCCCAGCGCTGTCCCTGCGGGCAAAGGCAGGCGGCGCCATGTGGAACTCCAGCCTGTCGAAGCTTTCGAACTCCGCTTCGAGCTGCCGCTGGAAGGAGCCGTCGGTGTAAAGCCGCGCAACCTCGTACTCGTCCTTTATCGCCATCAGCTTGAACAGGTTGCGGGCGGCCGCCTCCGTAACGGCAGTGGAACCCGGCGCTGCTTTTTCTTCCACCCGGCGCAATCTCTCGATGCGCTGACGATAGCGCTCGGCATACGCCTTGTTCTGATAGTCCGTGAGGAAAGCCACCCGGCGCTTGACGACCTCATCCAGGGTCTTGGCGATATCAGTGGAATGCGAAGGCGCAGCGCGGGCTACGACATCGCGCACATAATCGGGATCGTGTGCTGCCCTGCGTCCCCAATGGAACGCGCTGATATTCATCGAGACGGCCTGGCCGTTCAATTGGATCGCCTTTTCGATCGCCTCCGCCGCAACTGGCAACCCGCCGAACTGGTAGGCCATGCCCAGCATGAACATGTTGGCGCCGATTGAATTGCCGAACAGCACGGTCGCCGCCTGCGTCGCGTCGAAGAAATGCGACTTGCCTTCGCCGGCCGCCTGCGCTACCGCCTTCTTGAGCCGTTCCACCGGCAGCGAGAAATCGGCCGACCGCGCGAAATCGCCGGGCATCACCTCCGCGGTATTGGCCACGACTATCGTGTGGTCCTGCCGCACCGTCGAAAGCACCTTCTTGGCACCCGAAACCACAAGGTCGCAGCCAAGAACCAGATCGGCCTTTCCTGCCGAAACGTGGATCGAATAGACCTGCTCCGGCAATTTGGCGATGCGCAGATGCGAGAATACCGCACCGCCCTTCTGGGCAAGTCCCGCCATGTCTATGATGCCAGACCCCTTGCCTTCCAAGTGGGCCGCCATGCCGAGAATGGCTCCAATCGTCACAACGCCGGTGCCTCCGATGCCATCTACAACGCCCGCCCAGCCGTGATCGTCCAAAGGGAAAAGCGCCGGCTCCGGCACACGGTTCAGCGGATCCTCGCCGCCCGCCGCGCCCTCTAGCTTCTTCAGCTTCGCGCCGTGCACCGTCACGAAGGACGGGCAGAACCCGTTGACGCAGGAGAAGTCCTTGTTGCAGCTCGACTGGTCGATGCGCCGCTTGCGGCCGAACTCGGTCTCCACCGGCTGCACGGAGACGCAGTTGGACTTGACGCCGCAATCGCCGCAGCCCTCGCAAACCAGCTCGTTGATGATGACCCGCTTGTCGGGATCGGGAAACGTCCCGCGCTTGCGCCGGCGGCGCTTTTCAGCGGCGCATGTCTGGTCGTAGATCAGGACGGTGACGCCCTTCGTCTCCCGCAGGCTGAGCTGGACGCCGTCCAGATCGTCCCGGTGGTGGATCGTGGTTCCCTTGGGGAAATCGATGGCGCCTTTGTATTTTTCCGGTTCGTCGGAGACGACTGCGATGCGCGATACGCCTTCCGCGCGCACCTGCTCGGCAATCATGTCGACGGTCAGGCCGCCCTCGTGGGGCTGCCCGCCGGTCATGGCAACCGCGTCGTTATAGAGGATCTTGTAGGTGATGTTCATTCCCGACGCGAGCGCGAAGCGCAGCGCCAGGGAGGCGGAATGATTGTAGGTCCCGTCGCCCAGATTCTGGAAATAATGCTGCCGCTTGGAGAACGGCGCCTGACCGATGAATTGCGCCCCTTCGCCGCCCATCGCGGTAAAGCCGACCGTGTCGCGGTCCATCCACAGCGCCATGAAATGGCAGCCAATACCGCCGCCGGCAATCGAACCTTCCGGTACCCGCGTCGAACTGTTGTGAGGACAGCCCGAGCAGAAATAGGGCGTGCGCGTGGCGACATCCGTCGTGTCGGCCAGCATGGCCTGAAACTGGCGCAGCCGGGCTACCCGCGCGGAGATCTCCTCCGACGGACCGATCACCTTCAGGATGCGCTCGCCGATGGTGATGGCGATGTCGTTTGGGTCGAGGCCGCCGGTGGGCGAGAACAGGCGCTCGCCGCGCTCGTCCGACTTGCCGATGATGAGCGGGTGATTGGCCGTCGCGTAGAGGTTTTCGCGCAGTTGCACCTCGACCAGCGAGCGCTTTTCCTCGACCACGATAACCATGTCGAGCCCGCGCACGAACTCCGCCATGTGCTGGTAGTCGAACGGCCACGGGCAGGCCACCTTGAACAGCCGCAAGCCGATCTGGCTCGCCCGTTCCTCGTTTATGCCCAGATCGTCCAGTGCCTGCCGAACATCGAGATAGCTCGTCCCGAGCGTCACGATACCAATCTTCGGATTCCGCCCACCGGAAAAGACGATCCGGTTGAGGCCGTTCGCCTGCACGAAGGCGGCCGCTGCCGCCCGCTTGTAGTCGTGCAGCCGCGCCTCCTGGCCGAGCTGGTTCACCTCATGGCGGATATGCAGGCCGCCGGGAGGCAGGTCGATCTCCGGCAGCACGATGTCGAGCCGGTCCTGTGCGACGTCCACGGAGGCCGTCGATTCGATATTGTCCTTCACGCATTTGATGGCCGCCCAGGTGCCGGCAAAGCGCGACAGCGCGTAACCGTAGAGCCCATAGTCGATAAGCTCCTGCACGCCGGCCGGATTGAGGATCGGCACCATAGCGTCGACGAAGGCAAACTCGCTGGCATGCGCCACCGTCGAGGATTCGGCGGTATGGTCGTCGCCCATCAATGCCAGTACCCCGCCATGCTTCGAGGTCCCTGCCAGGTTGGCGTGGCGAAACACGTCGCCCGTGCGGTCCACACCCGGTCCCTTGGCATACCACAGGGCGAAAACGCCGTCGTAGCGGCCGTCGCCCAGGAGCTCCGTCTGCTGTGAGCCCCAACAGGCCGTCGCCGCCAATTCCTCGTTCAGCCCCGGCTGGAAAACCACATTCGAGGCGGCAAGCTCCTTGCGCGCCTTCCAGAGCTGCAGGTCGAAGCCGCCAAGCGGAGAGCCGCGGTAGCCCGACACGAAACCCGCCGTGTTCAGTCCCGCCTGCCGGTCGCGCTCGCGCTGCATCATGAGCATACGAACGACCGCCTGCGAACCCGAGACGAAGATGCGGTCCTTCGCAAGATCGTACTTGTCCGTCAGCGATATCTCATGCAGCGTCATAAATCGCTTCCTCCTGGACGGAATGGTGAGTCACGGCTCCAACCATCCGGACATCTTTCTCCTGCCTTCGCAGCCGGTCAAACGAAATCGCCCTCTTGAAAAAATCCGCAAGACCTGCCCGCTTCTTCGCGGCTGCGGCGACATTTTGTTTTGCTGGAACCTCGGAACACGAATGATTCTGTTCGGGCTGACGGACGCATTTACCACAGGTGGGCGCTCCGGCCCGAAAGATCAAATCTCGCAAATGCCACAGTTTTTTGTCTCGCTCACTTTTTCCCTTCCCATAAAGCTGCTAAAGACCGCCCGCCGCAGGGGCAACATGCATAACAAGATCAAGCTCCCGTAAGGCCGAGCCAGGGGGAAACCGATGAAGTCGTATAGGTCGCGCAGACCGATCTGCCGCATAGGGAAGGTATAGGCCGGTGCGCGCAATTGCTTTTCTCGTCCGCGCCATCAGCGGGCTGAATGCCTTGATAGGCAACATCTTCTCCTGGCTGTCACTGGCCATCGTTCTGGTCTGTTTTACCGTCGTCGTACAACGCTACGTGTTCTCCGTCAGCTACGTGTGGATGCAGGACCTTTATATCTGGCTGAATGGTGCCATGTTCACCGCCGTAGCCGGCTTCGCGCTTCTGCGAAACGACCATGTGCGCGTCGACATATTCTATCGTCCTGCAAGCATCCGGCGTAAGGCCATGGTCGACATCATAGGCGTCATATTCTTCCTGCTGCCCTTCTCCTGGGTCGTTTTCGCCTATGGCTGGACCTTCGTCTCCCGTTCCTGGCGTATCCATGAAGCCTCCGCCAATGTCGGCGGGATGCCGGGCTTGTTCATTCTGAAGACTTTCATCCTCGCCTTCGCCGCGCTTATCGCGCTCCAGGGCGTCGCCATGGTGCTTAGGTCGATCCTCGTCCTCACTGGAAACGAGGAATTGCTGCCGGAAAAGCTCCGCTATGAGCGGCAGGATACGGCCCCGGCGGAGGTCAGCATCTGATGGATCCGATCTTTATCGGCGAGCTCCTTTCCGGGCTCATGTTCTTCGGCATCATCGGTTTTCTGCTGCTCGGGTTCCCGGTGGCGTTCACCCTTGCCGGCGTGTCGCTGATGTTCGGCTTCGTGGGCATGTCGCTCGGGGTCTTCGATCCCTCGAACTTCGGCAGCCTGGCCAATCGCTATATCGGCTTCATGACCAACGAAGTCTTGGTCGCCGTGCCGCTGTTCATCTTCATGGGCGTTATCCTCGAGCGCTCCAAGATCGCCGAGCAACTGCTTCTCACCATGGGCAAGCTGTTCGGCAATCTCCGCGGCGGGCTCGGTATGTCCGTCATCGTAGTGGGCGCGCTTCTTGCCGCCTCCACCGGCGTGGTCGGGGCGACGGTCGTGACTATGGGCCTGATCTCGCTGCCGGCCATGCTGCGCGCCAATTACGATCCGCGCCTGGCGAGCGGCGTGATATGCGCCTCCGGCACGCTCGGTCAGATCATCCCGCCCTCGACGGTGCTGATCTTCATGGGCGACATGCTTTCCGGCATCAACTCCCAGGTGCAGATGGCGAAGGGCAACTTCGCGCCCACGCCGGTCTCCGTCGGCGATCTTTTCGCCGGCGCGCTGCTGCCGGGCGTCCTGTTGGTCGGGCTATACCTCGCCTGGGCCGTCGCCAAGGCCATCTTCGATCCCGAATCGTGCCCGGCCACACCCGTTCCGGAAGACGAGAAGAAGCATCTTATGCGCGAGATCGCAGTGGCGCTGGTGCCGCCGCTGCTTTTGATCATGACCGTGCTGGGTTCCATTCTCGGCGGCATAGCGACCCCCACCGAGGCCGCCTCGGTAGGCGCCGTCGGCGCCATGGTACTGGCTGCGCTGCGCTGGCGGCTTTCGTTCCGCGTATTGCGGGAGGCTGCAATCTCCACCGCCTCGATCACCTGCATGGTGTTCATCATCCTGTTCGGCGCGTCGGTATTCTCCATCGTCTTCCGCCTGATGGGCGGTGACAGCCTGGTGCATGAATTCCTCACCAACCTGCCCGGCGGCACGTTGATGGCCGTCGCCGTCGTGATGCTCATCATGTTCCTGCTGGGCTTCATCCTCGATACCTTCGAGATCATCTTCATCGTGATCCCGATCACCGCGCCGATCCTGCTTGCGCTGGATGTCGATCCGGTCTGGCTCGGCGTGCTCGTGGGCGTCAACCTTCAAACGAGCTTCCTGACGCCGCCCTTCGGCTTCGCGCTGTTCTACCTGCGCGGCGTCGCACCCAATTCGGTGACGACGGCGATGATCTACAAGGGGGTCATCCCCTTCGTGGTTCTTCAGCTTATTGCCATCGCGATCATGTTCGCTTTCCCGCAGATCGCCACCTGGCTGCCAAGGGCGATCTACAACTGACCGCTTTCGCGGCGACCCTAAACCGAACGGCTGAATCAACAGCCCGCAAAAAAGCCCGGGACAAGCCCGGGCTTTTTCAGTTCGGAGAATCTTCGATCAGATCTTGAAGAACTTTTCGCGCGCCTGCATGTAAGCGCCGTCGGTGCTTTCGCTGCGGGTACGCAGAACTCTGAGCGCATCGAGGAAGCTCTCGGTCGTCTTCTTCGTCAGCGCATCGTCGGAATCGCGCAGCCCTGTCATGATTTCCACAGCGGCATCGGCCCCGGCCTGCATGATATCGTCGGGGAAGGTACGCACCATCACACCGTGCTCATCGACCAGCGTCTTCAGGGCGCGGGGGTCGTTGGCGTAGAAGTCGGAAGCGACCTGGTCATATTCGGCCTGCGAACAATCCCTGATGATTGCCTGAAGGTCGGTAGGCAGCTCCTGATACTTCGCCTTGTCGACGACGAGTTCGGTGGCAAGGCCGGGCTCGATGAAGCTCGGGAAGTAATAGTTCTTGCACACCTGATAGAAGCCGAGAGCGAGATCGTTGTAGGGGCCGACAAACTCCGCCGCGTCGAGCGTACCGGACTGCAGCGCCTGGAAGATTTCGCCTGCCGCCATGTTGGTGACGGTCGCGCCGAGTTTTTCCCAAACCCGGCCGCCGAGGCCGGGGGTGCGGAAGCGAAGGCCCTGGACATCGGATAGACCGGTCAGTTCTTTACGGAACCAGCCGCCTGCCTGCGTGCCCGTGTCGCCGGACAAAAAGCCCTGCACGCCGAACTGGTCATAGATCTCGTCCCAGAGTTCCTGGCCGCCCATGTAGCGCACCCATGCGGCCATCTCGCGGGAAGTCATGCCATAGGGGACACCCGTGAAGAACGACAGGGCGATGCTCTTGTTCTGCCAATAATAGGCGGCGCCATGGCTCATCTCGGCCGAACCGTCGATGACGGCGTCCAGCGACTGCAACGGCGGCACGAGTTCGCCGGCGGCATAGACCTGGATGGTCAGGCGTCCGCCGGAAGCCGCGGTAATGCGGTCGGCCAGGCGCTGCGCACCCACGCCCAGCCCTGGAAAGTTCTTCGGCCACGTGGTGACCATGCGCCAGGTCTGGTTGCCCTGCGAGATGGCGGGCGTTGCAAGAGCGGACGCGCCAACGCCCGCGCCGGCCAATCCCGCCTTCTTGATGAATGAACGGCGATCCATGGAATACCTCCCGGAAATGAGGATCATTTTTCAAACGGATACGGGGCGCTGTGGCATCCCGCGCCATCCTCCCCCGAAGCCGGGCCGTATCAATACACGCGTCTTGCGCCAAGTCCAGTTGGGCGAACCCATCCATTTTGCGTTTGGTAAAATCTTGCACACAAAACGCTTTCCCTGTTGCAGCCACGGCGAAAGCAGTTGGAAAGCCGTCTCACGACGATTAGATGTGAGCAGGATTACCAGCGCCAGAAAGAGGCCGATCAGGATGAACCAGCCGCTCGTTGCCGTCTCCACGGACGTCAAGGAATTCGAGAGATACACATGGCACGCCGCGCCGGACCAATATCTGGAGGCTGCCCTGTCGGCGGCCGGCGTCTTGCCCGTGCTGGTGCCCTCTTTCGGCGACCGTCTCGATCTCGACAGCCTCCTTTCATCCGTGGATGGCGTGATGCTCACCGGCTCGAAGTCCAATGTGAACCCCAGCCATTACGGCAGGAAAGCGGACGAAAAAAACGGCCCCTATGACGAGCGTCGCGATGCGACCACATTGCCCCTGATCCGCAAGGCGATCGAGCGTGGCGTTCCGTTGCTCGCTATCTGCCGCGGCATTCAGGAGATGAATGTGGCCCTTGGCGGCACGCTTGCCGGCGAAATCCAGGAGCGCAAGGGCGCGATGGATCACCGCGCGCCCGAAAGCGACAGTCAGGACGAACGTTTCGCCATCCGCCATCCGGTTCATATCGAGGAGGGGTCGTGTTTGGCGGGCATCTTCGGTCCCGCTGAGATCAACGTCAACTCGGTTCACCGCCAGGGCATCGACCGGTTGGGTCCCAATCTCGCCGTGGAAGCGGTGGCCCCGGATGGCGCCATAGAAGCGGTCTCCGCCATAGGCGCCAAGGCCTTCGCGGTCGGCGTGCAATGGCATCCCGAATACTGGGCTGCCACCGACAATGCGTCCCGCAGGATCTTCGAAGCCTTCGGCGAAGCCGTCCGGGCCCACGCAAGCGCCCGCAGACCCGCAGCGGCGGCCGAGTAGCCTATTCGGCCGTCAGCGACATCAGCGGCGAGGCGGGCTTGAGCGATTCGAAGGCCACGCCGTCAGCAGCGAAGAACCGGGCGATCTCCCTACCGTCCGCCGCGGCGAAAACCACGTCCCCTTCGCCGCTCCTTTTCCATATCCGCGCATCGGCCAAGCGCGGAAGCAACTGGTAGCAGTCGTCCTCAGCCTTCAATTCGGCCGCATCCAGCCCCATTTCCACGCCCTTTTCGACCAAACAGCTTCCGTCTCGGCCGGAAACGCTGAGGCGATAACGCAAAAGCCCGCCCTTTTCAGCCACGGCCTTGCTGACCTCCACCATGCGGTCCTCCGGCCATATCGCAAAGGATGCGCCCGCAAGAGCGCCTACCAGCAACAAGGAGGTCATCATCTTCACAGGGAGCACTCCGAACTTTCGACAAGTGCGTCATTATTGCCGCCCAACGTTAACCGAACCTTGCGTCGCTTCAGCGCCCGGACTGGACGTGTTGTGTCTCCCATACCGGCGTGACCGGTGTGCCTTCCTCGAACCAGGCGATGAGGTTGTCGACGACGAGATCTGCCATTGCTTGGCGCGTGGCGATCGAGGCGGAGCCCACATGCGGCAGGAGGGTCGCGTTCTCACAAGCGAGCAAGGCCTGCGGCACATTCGGCTCATCGGCGAAGACATCGAGCCCGGCCGCCAGTATTGTGCCGTCGGCCAGCGCCTCGGCCAGCGCGACCTCGTCGACGGTGCTGCCGCGCCCGATATTGACGAAGACGCCGTTCGGCCCGAGCGCCTTCAGGACCTCCGCATTGACCGCCTTCTCCGTCGCCTCGCCGCCGGGCGCAACCGAGATCAGCGTGTCCACAGCTTCCGCCAGCGAAACGAGAGACGGGTGATAGGTGTAATCCTCGCCGTGGACCTGGCGGCGATTGTGGTAGCTGACGGACAGGCCGAAGGCTTCGATGCGCCGGGCGATGGCCCGCCCGATGCGCCCCATGCCAAAAATGCCGACGCTGCGCCCGCGCAGGCTACCCTTCGTCAGCGGGTAGGGCCCGTCGGAACGCCACTTTCCCGCCCGCAGATAATTCTCAGCGCGCCCCAGTTCGCGTACCGTGCAGAGGAGCAGCCCGAGCGCGGTATCGGCCACCTCCTCGGTCAGGACATCCGGGGTATTGGTGACCATGACATCCTTCTTGCCCGCATGCGCAGCGTCCACCGCATCATAGCCGACGCCGAAATTGGCGATGATCTCGAGATTGGGAAGGGCGTCGATGAAACCTGCGTCGATCGCTGTCATGGAGGCTACGCCCCTGACCTCCTTCTTCATCGCATCGTCCAGAAGCGCGGGATCGGCACGATCGATCCGCACAAGCCGAAAGCGCCCATTGATGCGTTCCACCGCATGCGGGTGAAGCTTTCCTGGTACAAGTATTGCGATATCCTGCGTCTCGCTCATCATGGGTCTCCTCTCGATCAGCCGGCACGATAGGAGGGGCGGCTGCAAAAGAAAAGGCATGATGATAATGTATCCATTATGTCATGCCGGGTCGGATTTCGCGGCCGTTCGATCACTTGCCCGATTGCCTAGCACCCGCTGCATGTGCTTGTTTGTTCGAGACTCGAAAAAAATCATGGTGCGAAGTTCGAGACCGGTTCGGTCTTTGACGGCGCGGGAGGAATGAAATGTATCTCGGGCTCGATCTCGGCACTTCCGGGGTCAAGGCGCTGCTCATCGGCGGCAATCAGGAAATCGTCGCTTCGACCAACGCCTCACTGGACGTGATGCGGCCCCACGCCGGCTGGTCCGAACAGGACCCGGCGGACTGGATCGCGGCAACCGAAGCCGCCATGGACCAGTTGAGGCGGTCGCATCCGACGGAACTGGCGGCGGTGCGCGGCATCGGCCTTTCGGGCCAGATGCACGGCGCAACCCTGCTGGACGCCGCCGACAAGCCCCTGCGCCCCTCGATCCTGTGGAACGACACGCGCAGCCATGCCGAGGCCGCCGCCCTCGACGCCAACCCCATCTTCCGCGATCTGACAGGCAACATCGTCTTTCCAGGTTTCACCGCGCCCAAGCTTGCCTGGGTGAAGGCCAATGAACCGGAGCATTTCAAGGCCACGGCCAAGGTGCTGCTGCCAAAGGATTATCTGCGGCTCTGGCTGACCGGGGAGCACGTCTCCGAAATGTCCGATGCCGCCGGCACCGCCTGGCTCGATGTCGCCTCCCGCCGCTGGTCTCCCAACCTCCTGGCCGCGACCGGCCTCGATGAAAGCCACATGCCCGGGCTGGTGGAAGGCACGGACGTTTCGGGGCGGCTGCGGCGGGAAATCGCTAGCCGTTGGGGAATGGCAGACGGCGTCGTCGTGGCCGGCGGCGCAGGCGACAACGCCGCCTCCGCCTGCGGCGCGGGCACGGTCGCGCCGGGCTCGGCATTCGTCTCGCTGGGCACCTCGGGCGTGCTCTTCGCGGCAAACGAAAGCTACCTGCCCAACCCGGCAAGCGCAGTGCATACATTCTGCCATGCCCTGCCCGCCACCTGGCATCAGATGGGCGTCATCCTGTCGGCGGCGGACTCGCTCAACTGGCTGGCCGGCATCTGCGGCCGCAAGCCTGCCGAACTGACCGCGGAACTGGGCGACACGCTGCGCACGCCGGGCAGCGCCACCTTCCTGCCGTATCTCTCCGGCGAGAGAACACCGCACAACGATGCCGCCATTCGCGGCAGCTTTTCCGGCCTGAGCCATCAGAGTGACCGGACCGCATTGACCCAGGCAGTGGTGGAAGGCGTCGCCTTCGCCTTCCGAGACAATCTGGAAGCGCTGAAATCCGCCGGCACCAGGCTCACCCGCCTTACCGCCATAGGCGGCGGCTCACGCTCGACCTATTGGCTGAAGGCGATTGCCACCGCGCTGGACCTGCCCGTCGACATCCCCGCCGAGGGCGATTTCGGCGCTGCGTTCGGTGCCGCCCGCCTCGGCCTGATTGCGGCGGAGAAGGCCGATCCCCTGTCGGTCTGCACACCGCCGGCCATCGCCGCCAGCATCGAGCCCGACGACCAATTCAGGCCGGCTTTCGAAGCAGCCTACCAACGCTACACCAGACTCTATCCCGCATTACGAGGAGCAACGACATGAGCACGGGTTTTTTCGGCAACATCGCCAAGATCGCCTATGAAGGACCAGACAGCGAAAACCCGCTGGCCTTCCGCCACTACAATCCCGACGAAAAAGTGCTGGGCAAGCGCATGGAAGACCATCTGCGCTTTGCCGTGTGCTACTGGCACAATTTCGTTTGGCCGGGCAACGATCCCTTCGGCGGCCAGACCTTCGAGCGCCCCTGGTTCGGTGAAACGATGGAGCTGGCGAAGCTCAAGGCCGATGTCGCCTTCGAGATGTTCGACATTCTCGGCGCGCCCTTCTACACCTTCCACGATCACGACGTGCGCCCGGAAGGCGAGACCTACAAGGAAAGCGTCGCCCGGCTGGACGAAATTGCCGACTATTTTGCCGGCAAGATGGAGAACGGCGGCCCCAAGCTCCTTTGGGGCACCGCCAACCTCTTCTCGAACCGCCGCTATATGGCGGGCGCGGCCACCAATCCCAATCCTGAAGTCTTCGCCTACGCCGCTGCCACCGTCAAAGCCTGCATGGACGTGACGAAAAGGCTGGGCGGGCAAAACTATGTGCTGTGGGGCGGGCGCGAAGGTTACGAGACGCTTCTCAACACCGATATGGGACGCGAGCTGGACCAGCTCGGCCGGTTCCTGACGATGGTCGTCGACTACAAGCACAAGATCGGCTTCGAAGGTACCATCCTGGTGGAGCCCAAGCCGCAAGAGCCGACCAAGCACCAGTACGATTTCGACGTCGCCACCGTCTACGGCTTCCTCAAGCGCTACGGACTTGAGAACGAGGTCAAGGTGAACATCGAGCAGGGCCACGCAATCCTCGCCGGCCACTCCTTCGAGCACGAGCTGGCGCTGGCCGGCGCGCTCGGGATCCTCGGGTCCATCGACGTCAACCGCAACGACTACCAGTCCGGTTGGGATACGGACCAGTTTCCCAACAACGTGCCTGAGGTGGCGCTGGCTTATTACCACGTCCTGCAGCAGGGCGGCTTTACCAGGGGCGGCACCAATTTCGATGCGAAGCTGCGCCGTCAGTCACTCGACCCTGAAGACCTGATCGCCGCCCATGTCGGCGGAATGGACGTATGCGCGCGCGGCCTCAAGGCCGCCGCCCGCATGGTCGAGGACAAGGCCCTGAGCGGACCGCTGGAGGAGCGTTACGCCGGCTGGCGGGATGCCGAGGCGCAGGCCATGCTCAAGGGCGAGCGCACGTTGGAGCAGATCGCGGATCGCGTGGCGAAAGAAGGTATCGAGCCGCAGCCGGTTTCCGGCCGTCAGGAGCGCCTGGAGAACATCGTCAACCGCTACGTCTAGAAACTTCCGGAAATGCGGGAGCAACGTCAGAGGTTTATCACCCGCTCCCCACTTTAGCCGGCTGAACAGCAAGCCCGTATCCGACCGGATGCGGGCTTATTTTTTCATAAGAGTGTCGCCAAATATTCATGCAACGGCCTTTCTCCCGTCAGGTTTGGGGGCCATCTATCGCGCAGTGAATCGAATGAGGCGTACCATGTCATCAGACAAGAACGTTGAAGCGCAGATCGAAGCGTTGTTGGCAAACGACGACTCGATTTCCGTCATCGAATCGCTGCTCGCCCTCCCGCGTGTCGCCGACAGCGATCCGCTGGCCGACGAATGGGAGCGTGCCATGCACGCACGGCTGCAAGCGCGTCTGTCGCGCAAGATGCGCGGCATGATCGGCAAGCGCTCCGCGTCCAACCAGAGCGCGGCGTAGCAACACGAAAGCACTGGCCATCGCCAGGCTACTGGAGCGCCAGGAAATCCTCGATCAGGGCGGCAGCCTGTTTCAACAGCGGAAGTATGGTGCCGTGCATCTCGTCACAGGAAAAACGCGCCGCCTGGGTGGAAACATTGACGGCCGCGCAAATCCGCCCCGCCCGGTCGCGCACCGGCACGGCGATCGAGCGCAGGCCGATCTCCAGTTCCTGGTCGACGATGGCGTAGCCTGCCCGCCCGGCCTCGGCCACAAGGCCGGCCAGCGCCTGCCGGTCCGTAACGGTGTTGGGCGTGTTGGTGCCGATCGACGCCTTTTCGAGAAAACCGGCGAGTTCGGCCGCATCCAGTCCTGACAGCAGCACCCGCCCCATGGAGGTGCAGTAGGCGGGCAACCGAGCTCCAACGGCAAGCTGCACCGACACGATGCGCCGCCCCGCCGCCCGCGCCACATAGACGACGTCCTCCCCATCCAGCACCGCCGCCGAACAGGACTCGCCCAGCGCCTCCGAAACCCCGCGCAGGATGGGCGTCGCATAGCTCCAGACCGAGGCTTCGCCGATATAGGAACGCGCGACCGACAGGAGCTTGGCCGAAAGAACGAACCGACGCTCCCGCTGCTCGGCATACCCTTCCGCGACCAGCGTCAGCAGAAGCCGGCGCGCTCCGGCGCGGGTAAGGCCTGCCAGTTCGGCAACTTCGGTCAGCCGTAATCCGCCCGGGGCGCGGGACAGGATTTCCACCACCGCCAGCCCCTTTGCCAGCGAGCCCACATGATCGCGTTGTACGGCCACATCTTCCTGCATGGTCAGTCGACTTCCTGCCATTGACGCCTTCCGTTGACTCATTTCCTCGATCAGCGTAAATAGGTATTGCATATAATACTTTTGTTCGCAATACGAACACAGGAGGAGAGGCCGATGGCGCGCATGATGCCCCTGGACGAGGCGGTGCGGCAGAATCTTCGCCCGGGCGACACCGCCGCCTTCGAGGGCTTTACCCACCTCATCCCCACCGCCGCCGCCCACGAGGCGATCCGCCAGAAAATCGGCAACCTGACGCTCATCCGCATGACGCCGGATGTGGTCTACGACCAGATGATCGGCATGGGTCTGGTGAAGAAGCTCGTCTTCTCCTATGCCGGCAATCCCGGCGTCGGCCTCCTGCGGCGCATGCGGGATGCGGTGGAGAACGGCTGGCCGCAGGCGGTCGAGGTGGAGGAGCATTCCCATGCTGCGATGGCCAACGCCTATGAGGCGGGCGCGGCGGGCCTTCCCTGCGCAATCTTCCGCGGCTATCGCGGTGCCGAGCTCGCCCGCGTCAACCCGAACATAAAGTCCGTCACCTGCCCCTTCACGGGCGAGCAGCTTGCTGCCGTCCCCGCGATAAGGCCGGACGTCACCTTCATTCACGCCCAGAAGGCCGACCGCAAGGGCAATGTACTGGTCGAGGGGATCATCGGCATCCAGAAGGAAGCGGCCCTGGCCGCCAGACGCACGGTCGTGACGGTCGAGGAGATCGTCGACGATTTCAGCAACGCCCATCCCAACCTGTGCATCCTGCCCCACTGGACCATCGATGCGATATCGCTCGTGCCCGGCGGCGCCCATCCCTCCTACGCCCATGGATATTACGCCCGCGACAACGCGGCCTATCTGGAATGGGACGAGGTCTCCGCCGACCGCGAGCGGTTCCAAGCCTGGATGGAGGAAAATGTCCTGAACGCGGCTCCGCAGGACTTCGCCAACCGTGTGGAAAAGCTGAGGACGGCGCAATGACCCGACAGGATTTCACCCCGAACGAGATGATGACCATCGCCGCCTCGCGCGCGTTGACCAGTGAGGACGTATGCTTTGTCGGCATCGGCGCACCTTCGGCGGCCTGCAATGTCGCCCGCCTCACCCATGCGCCCGACATCACGCTGATCTACGAGTCGGGCACCATCGGAACCGCGCCGGACGTGCTGCCGCTTTCCATCGGCGACGGCGAATTGTGCGAGACCGCGCTGACCACCGTTTCCGTGCCGGAAATGTTTCGCTATTGGCTGCAGGGCGGCCGCGTCTCCATAGGTTTCCTCGGCGCAGCGCAGCTCGACCGTTTCGGCAACATCAATACCACGGTCGTCGGTGACTATGATAAGCCCAAGGTGCGGCTGCCGGGCGGCGGCGGCGCACCGGAGATCGCCACCTCGTCCGGCCAGGTCTACATCACCATGGCGCAATCGAAACGCGGCATGGTGGAGAAGATCGACTTCTATACCTCCTTCGGCCACGGCGATGGCGGCAACCACCGCCAGCGCCTCGGCATCGACACCAAGGGCCCGACGCTGCTGATCACCGACCTTGCCATTTGGCAACCGGACCCGGAGACGAAGGAGTTTACCGTCGTCTCCCTCCACCCCGGCGTCACCCGCGAACAGGTACAGGAAACCTGCGGCTGGACGGTCAAATTCGCCGACCGGCTGGAAGAGACGCCGCCGCCGACACCGCTCGAGCTTTCCACGCTCAGGGACTTGAAGGCTCGCACCGAAAGGGCGCACAAAGGCGCCGAAGCGCCTGGTGCGAGGAAAGGATCGAAAGATGGCTGAAGCCTTTATCTGTGACTATATCCGCACACCCATCGGCCGCTTCGGCGGCGCGCTTTCCTCCGTCCGTGCCGACGATCTGGCGGCGCTGCCGATCAAGGCGCTGATCGAGCGCAATCCCGGCATCGACTGGGCCGCCATCGACGACGTATTCTACGGCTGCGCCAATCAGGCGGGCGAGGACAACCGCAACGTCGCGCGCATGGCGGTACTGCTTGCCGGCCTGCCGGTCCAGGTGCCCGGCTCCACCGTGAACCGCCTCTGCGGATCGGGCATGGACGCGGTCACCATCGCGGCGCGCGCCATCAAGGCGGGCGAGGCCGACATCATGATCGCCGGCGGCGTGGAATCCATGAGCCGCGCGCCCTTCGTCATGCCCAAGGCCGAAACCGCCTTTTCCCGGAATGCCGAGATCTACGACACGACCATAGGCTGGCGCTTCGTGAACCCCGTCCTGAAAAGGCAGTACGGCGTCGATTCCATGCCGGAGACGGGCGAGAACGTCGCCGAGCAGTTCAAGGTCAGCCGCGCCGATCAGGACGCCTTCGCCGTGCGCAGTCAGGAAAAGGCCGTCGCCGCCCAGGAAAACGGCCGGTTGGTCAGGGAGATCGTTCCCGTCACCATACCCCAGCGCAAGGGCGATCCGGTCGTGGCCGGGAAGGACGAGCACCCCCGCCCCGGCTCGAGCGTCGAAAAGCTCGGCAAGCTGCCCACTCCCTTTCGCGAGAACGGCACGGTGACCGCCGGCAACGCCTCCGGCGTGAACGACGGCGCCGCCGCGCTCATCGTCGCCTCCGAGCAAGCCGCGAGGAAGTACGGCCTCACGCCCATCGCCCGCATTCTCGGCGGCGCGACGGCCGGCGTCGAGCCCCGCATCATGGGCATGGGCCCGGCCCCCGCCACCAAAAAGCTCTGCGCCCGGCTCGGCCTCAGGCCTTCCGACTTCGATGTCATCGAACTCAACGAAGCCTTCGCTTCCCAGGGCATCGCCGTCCTGCGCGAGCTCGGAATTCCCGAGGACGCACCCCATGTCAACGCCAATGGCGGCGCCATCGCGCTGGGCCATCCGCTCGGCATGTCCGGCGCCCGCATCACTGGCACCGCCGCCCTCGAACTGCGCGAGAAAAACGTAAAGCTGGCGCTTGCCACGATGTGCATCGGCGTCGGCCAGGGCATCGCGCTGGCCCTGGAGCGGGTTTAGTCGGCAAACGGCGACCTTGTGCCCCTCAGCCGTCAGGATCAGTCGGGAGCGGAAAGTTTCTGTCTCCCGCAGCGACTGCGGCAATGCTAGACTTCATGCGGCGGGCCAGAGGGAAGGAGACCGCAGTGAAACGCTTTCTGGCAATTTATATCGGAACGATGGCGGCCGTGGAGAAGGCCCGAGCGGCATCGAAGACGGACGAGGAATGGCAGCAGAATGTGAGCCGGGGCATGGAAGCCTGGGGCGCCTGGATGGAGCGGCACAAGGCGCGTATTCTTGATGCGGGCGGGCCGCTCGGCAAGACAAAGAAGGTCGACCCCAACGGGATTGCCGACACGCGCAACACGGCATCGGGCTATGTCGTCCTTGAGGCGGATAGCCACGAAGCGGCGGCCGAACTGTTCCGCGACCACCCACATTTTTCGATTTTTCCCGGTGATTCCGTGGAAGTAATGGAGATCCTGCCCATGCCCCGTGGCGAATGAGGCTCACCGCGCCTCAACGACACGCAGGCCGTTAGTTCAGCGGAATGTCGTTGTCGGCCTTTTTATCCTGATAAGCGGCGGAAAGCTCGGCATAAAGGACAGTGATTGCCTCGATACGGGCTTCCAGCCGCGCCTTCTCCTCCAACGGCAGTCCCGCCAGGAGCTTCGGAATCGAACGGGCGGACCAAAAGGCGTTGTCGGCGTTGTAGCCGCCAGGCTCCAGCCCAAACACTTCCTTCAATATCTTCAGATCGTGCGGGATAGCGAAACTGTCGCGGGAATCCTCATGGCTGAAGAGATAGTAGAAATTGTCGAACCCGGTCCAGGTGATGGCCGAAAGGCACAGCGAACAGGGTTCGTGCGTTGACAGGAAGATGCAGTCCTTCGTGGCCGGCCGCGCGTCTTTCGGCAGCTCGTAGAACTGCTTCAGCGCATGAACCTCGCCATGCCATAACGGATTTTCGATCTCGTTGTTGGTCTCGGCGACGACCACCGAGAAATCGCTTTTCCTCAGTACCGCCGCCCCGAATAGCTTGTTGCCCGCCCTCACGCCTTCGGCCGTCAGCGGCACGATCTCCCGCTCGATCACATCGAGCAGACGGTGGATGAAGGATGCATCCTTCATGGGTTCTCCCCAACATGGATCATGAAAGGCTCGTCGAAGAAGAACTCTTCGAGATTGTTGCCCTCGCCGCCCCGGTCAACGACGAGGAAATCCTGCTCCTTGCCGATCGGCGTCAGCACCGCATGCCAGACATTGCGCGCATAATTCACGCCCTGCCCCGGCGCCGTGATGAAGGCGCGGGGCTCGCCGGGAGCGCCGTCAATATCCGGGCACACCGCGACGAGGAATGGACGCTCCGACAGCGGCATGAACGCCTGGCTGCCGAGCGGATGCCGCTCGACCATGCCGAGCGCCAGCGGCAGTGTGTAGGGCCTGCCCCTGAAGACGTTGATCAGCACCCGCGCGCCTTCGCCCGCCGCCTCCACGCGCGCCAGATCGTGAAAGCGCCGGCAATTGCCCTCATTGATGAGAAAGCTGTCGGCTCCCTGTGTCTCGATGACGTCGCCGAAAGGCGCGAAAGCCTCCCGTGTCAGCGATTGCGCTTCGATGCGCTTCATGGGTCGAGCTCCTTCAACGGAACGGCGGACCGAGCTTGGGATGGCGGTTCACATCCTTGTAGAGCAGATAGCGGAACGGGCCCGGCCCGCCCGCGTAGCAGGCCTGCGGGCAGAAGGCGCGCAGCCACATGAAGTCGCCTGCCTCCACCTCGACCCAATCCTGGTTCAGCCGATAGACCGCCTTGCCCTCCAAGACGTAGAGCCCGTGCTCCATGACGTGGGTTTCGGCAAAGGGAATGACCGCGCCCGGCTCCAGGGTTACGATCGTCACATGCATGTCGTGGCGAAGATCGTCCGCGTCGACGAAACGCGTGGTGGCCCATCTGCCCTCGGTCTTCGGCATCGGCGTGGGCGCAATATCCTTCTCGTTGACGAAGAACGCCTCCGGCGCCCCGATGCCTTCTTCCATCGGCTCGTAGGCTTTGCGTATCCAGTGGAACCGCGCCGGCTCGCTGCCCGTGTTAAAAAGGCTCCAGCCCGCGGAAGGCGGCAGATAGGCATAGCCCCCTTCGCCCATCACATGCTCGCTGCCCTCGTGGGTGACGACCACTTCGCCGGACACTACGAACAGAACGCACTCCGCCGTTGAATCGGGCTCCGGGCGCGAACTGCCCCCGCCGGGAGCCACTTCCACGATGTACTGGGAGAACGTTTCGGCAAAGCCGCTTAACGGCCGGGCGATGATCCAGCAGCGCGTCTCTTCCCAGAACGGCAGCCGGCTCGTCACGATATCGCGCATCACCCCCCTTGGAATGACCGCATAGGCATCGGTGAAGACGGCCCTGCCCGTCAGAAGCTCATCCTGCCCCGGATGCCCGCCGGTCGGCGCATAATAGCGGCGCGCGCTCATATCGTTCTCCTCATGAAGGCAGCAGGTCCCTGAGCCGGTGCCAGGCGATACGCTCCACCTGGCCGCAGGCCGTGGCGAATTCGGTTTCGCGGTCGTTGGCAATGCGCTGCTGGAATGCCCGCAGAATGCTTTCCTTGCTGTTGTCCTTGACCGCGATGATGAAGGGAAACCCGAAAGTCTCCACATATTGCGCGTTGAGACGGCTGAATGTCTCGCGCTCCTCGTCCGTCAGCGCATCGAGGCCGGCCGAGGCCTGCTCCCGCGCCGATTCCGCCGTAAGGCGCTTGGCCGCGGCAAGCTTGCCCGCCAGGTCCGGGTGGGCGGTGAGAACGCGGAGCCGCTCCTCGTTGCTCGCGGAACGAAACGCCCGGCACAGCGCATTGTGCAGCCCTTCGGCGCTGTCGTGGGCGGGGCCCAGTTCCAGCCTGTGCGCCCGCTCTGCAATCCATGGAGAGTGTTCGAACACGCCGCCGAACCGCTCGACGAATTCGGCCAGCCCCATGCGGCTGGGGCGCACCCTCGGCGCCTCGTAGGGGTGCGTCGTCATCCAGTGGGCGGCAATGTCCGCCCGCCGCGCCAGCCAGACCCCGTTGTGGTCCTTCACATGGTTGATGAAGCGCTGCAGGGCGGCGGCCCGGCCCGGTCGCCCCGCCAGGCGGCAGTGAAGTCCGATGCTCATCATCGCCGGCCGGCCGGCGGCACCTTCCGCATAGAGTGTATCGAAGGTGTCCTTCAGATAGGTGAAGAACTGGTCGCCGGAATTGAAGCCCTGCGCCGTGGCGAACCGCATGTCGTTCGCATCCAGCGTATAGGGAATGACGAGCTGCGGTCGCGTGGCGTTGCCCTGCCCGTCATGGTCGAGCCAATAGGGAAGGTCGTCGTCATAGGTGTCGGAGATCCAGTCGAAACCACCCTCCTCCATGGCGATCCTGACCGAATTCACCGAAGTGCGGCCGAGATAAAGTCCGCGCGGCCGCTCGCCGACCACTTCCTCGTGCAGCCGGACGGCCGCCGCGAGGTCGGCTCTTTCATCCTCCTCCGCATGGTCGCGATAGTCGATCCAGCGCAAACCGTGCGAGGCGATCTCCCACTCGGCTTCCTTCATTGCCGCCACCTGCTCGGGCGAGCGGGCGAGCGCGCTTGCCACGCCGAACACCGTCACCGGCACATCCTCCGCCGTGAACATCCGGTGGAGCCGCCAGAAACCGGCGCGGGCGCCGTAATCGTAGATCGATTCCATGTTCCAGTGGCGCTTGCCCGGCCAGGGCGCTGCACCCACGATCTCGGAAAGGAACGCCTCGGATGCCGCGTCACCATGCAGCACGCAGTTTTCGCCGCCTTCCTCGTAATTGACGACGAACTGCACGGCAATACGCGCACCACCCGGCCATTTCGGGTTCGGCGGATTGGCTCCATAGCCGCGCATGTTCCTGGCGTATCGCATCACGCTTTCACTTCCTTTCCAGCCGGTTCGCCGGGCGACAGGATAGCCGATCGCCCGGAACAGGCATTCCCTTGAAAAATTTGAAAGACTTTTTGCGCCTCTCTCATACCCTCCCCCTTATGCTAGTCATTGATTTGCCGCACAATCGGCCAGGAACAAAACAATGAATGCAAGGGGAGACCAATGGGCAAGCCCGGCGAAGGCCGGCTGACGACGCATGTGCTCGACACCGCCTCGGGCCGTCCCGCAGCCGGCATGGAAATCGCGCTCTACCGGTTCAACGGCGAGGGCCGTATGCATCTCAAGACCGTCATCACCAATGCAGACGGGCGCTGCGATGCGCCGCTGCTTGAGGGCAACGCCTTCGCGCCCGGCGAATACGAGCTCATATTCGAAGCCGGCAACTACCTGCGCAAACAGGGCATGAGGCTGCCTGCACCGGCTTTTCTCGACCGCGTGCCGATCCGCTTCGGCATCGCCGAACACTCCCACTACCATGTGCCGCTGCTCGTTTCGCCCTATGGTTATTCCACCTACCGAGGGAGCTGAATGCCCGAAATCCGCCATCAGATCCGGTTTCTCCTGAACGAGAGCGATGTTTCGCTGGCCGAGGTCGCGCCGGATGAAATGCTGCTCGACTATCTGCGCCTGCGCCGCCGCCTGACCGGTACCAAAGAAGGCTGCGCCGAGGGCGATTGCGGCGCCTGCACGGTCCTGGTTGGCCGCATTGCCGGAGACGAGCTCGTCTACGAGGCCGTCAATGCCTGCATCCGCTTTCTCGGCTCGCTCGACGGCTGCCATGTGGTCACGGTCGAGCATCTGAAGCGGACGGACGGGACGCTGCATCCGGTGCAGCAGGCCCTGGTGGACCATCATGGCTCCCAATGCGGTTTCTGCACGCCAGGTTTCGTCATGTCGCTCTACGCCCTCTGGATGCGCTCCCCCCAGCCGAGCGACCAGGCGATAGACAAGGCCCTTCAGGGAAACCTCTGCCGCTGCACCGGCTACGAACCCATCGTCAAGGCCGCGCGGGCCATCACGGGCTACGGCGCGCCGCAGGCCGATCCGCTGCATGGCGAGCGGGCGCGGGTGCGCGCGCGGCTTTCGGCCATGGCTGATGGAAGCCGCGTCGAGATCGGCAAAGGTGCAAACCGCCTCCTCGTGCCGGCCGATGTCGACGACCTGGCCGAAATCCTGCAGGCTGAACCCAACGCGACCATCGTCGCCGGCTCCACCGATGTCGGCCTGTGGGTCACCAAATTCATGCGCGACATCGCGCCTGCCGTGTTCATCGGCGGGCTGGGCGCGTTGCGGGCGATTGAGGAGGGCACGGCCGGCATCACCTTCGGTGCCGGCGTCAGCTATTCGGACGCTTTCTCCGTCCTTTCAGGCAGGATACCGCCGCTGGGTCGGCTGATCGACCGCATCGGCGGGGACCAGGTGCGCAACATGGGAACCATCGGCGGCAACATCGCCAACGGTTCGCCCATCGGCGACATGCCGCCGCCGCTGATCGCGCTGGGCGGCTCCCTCACCCTGCGCAAGGGCGATACGCGCCGCACCATCGCGCTCGAAGACTATTTCATCGACTATGGCAAGCAGGACCGGGCGCCGGGAGAATTCGTAGAGAAGATCCATGTACCGCTGCCCAACCCGGACGCCCGCTTTGCGGTATGGAAAGTGTCCAAGCGCCGCGACGAGGACATCACCGCCGTGCTGGGCGCCTTCAACGTCACCGTGCGCGACGGGTCCGTCGCGCAAGCCCGTATCGCCTATGGCGGCATGGCCGCCACGCCAAGGCGGGCAAAGGCCGTCGAGGCGGCACTCGTCGGGCGACCGTGGTCGCAGGAAACGGTCGATGCCGCCCTTGCCGCCTATGAGGTGGATTTCACGCCCATCAGCGACATGCGCGCATCGGCCGAATACCGCATGATGGCGGCGAAGAATCTTCTGCGGCGCTTCTATCTGGCAACGTCCGGTGGCGCGATGCCTCTGGAAGTCGCCCGCTATGAGGTGGCGCAATGACCAGACACGAGCCGCTCGACCTCAAGAAGGCGGAAATCTCCGGTGGCGTGGCCACCGACCGCCGACACGATTCCGCCCATAAGCATGTTACCGGCGAAGCCGTCTATATCGACGACATGGCAGAGCCGGCCGGCACGCTACATGCCTATCTAGGCCTGTCGACGGTCGCCCACGGCATTATCAAGTCGATGGACCTCGGTGCGGTGGCCGCCGCGCCCGGCGTCGTCGCCGTTCTGACCCACGAAGATGTTCCCGGCACGAACGACATCAGCCCGGCGGGCCTCGACGACGAGCCGATTTTCGCGCCCGACAAGGTGCAGTTCCTCGGCCAGCCGGTTTTCGCCGTTGTCGCCGAAACGCGAGAGCAGGCCCGCCGGGCCTGTTCCCTGGCCAGGATTGAATATGAGGACCTGCCGGCGCTGATCGACATCGCAGAGGCCGGCGAAGATGCCCGCCTCGTCACCAAACCGCTCACCCTGCAGCGCGGCAGCGTGGGCCCGGCGCTCCAGGCAGCGCCCAGGCGCATCTCCGGCCGGATGCGCGTCGGCGGGCAAGATCATTTCTACCTTGAAGGCCAGATCGCCTTCGCCATGCCGGGCGAGGATCAGGACGTGACCGTTCACTCCTCCACCCAGCACCCGAGCGAGGTTCAGCATATGGTCGCCCATGCGCTGGGCGCGCCTTCCCACGCCGTCACCGTCGAGGTGCGGCGCATGGGCGGCGGCTTCGGCGGCAAGGAGACGCAGGCCAATCTGTTTGCGGCGGTCGCCGCCATCGCCGCGAAGAAAACGGGAAGGCCGGTCAAGATCCGCCCCGACCGCGATGACGACATGACCGCCACCGGCAAGCGCCACGATTTCCTGATCGACTACGACGTCGGCTTTGACGAGGAAGGGCGGATACTGGGCGTCGATTTCACCTACTCGGCGCGCTGCGGCTTTTCCGCCGATCTCTCCGGCCCGGTCACGGACCGGGCGCTGTTTCATTGCGACAACACCTATTACTACCCGTCGGTGCGGGCCATCTCCCGCCCGCTCTACACCAACACCGTCTCCAACACCGCCTTTCGCGGTTTCGGTGGCCCGCAGGGCATGCTGGGTGCCGAACGCATCATCGATGAGGTGGCTTTCGCGCTGGGCCGCGACCCGCTCGAAATCCGCAAGCGCAACCTCTACGGCGAAACCGACCGCAACGTGACGCCCTATCACCAAACCGTCGAGGATAGCGAAGCCGCGCGCGTGATCGAGGAACTGGAGATCAGCGCCGGCTACGCGGACCGCCGGCGCGAGATCGCCGAGTTCAACGAGCGCAGCCCCATCGTCAAGCGGGGCATTGCGCTGACGCCGGTCAAGTTCGGCATCTCCTTCACCGCGACCCATTTCAACCAGGCGGGCGCGCTTGTGCACGTCTACACGGATGGCTCCATCCATCTCAATCATGGTGGCACCGAGATGGGACAGGGCCTCTACGTCAAGGTCGCCCAGATCGTCGCCGAGGAATTCCAGGTCGATATCGAGCAGGTGAAGATCACCGCAACGACCACCGGAAAGGTGCCCAACACCTCGGCCACCGCTGCCTCGTCCGGTTCCGATCTCAACGGCATGGCCGCGCAGAACGCCGCGCGCCAGATCAAGGACCGCCTGATCGATTTCGCAACCGGCCAATATGAGGTTCCAAAGGAGCAGATAGAATTCCTGCCCGGCCGGGTGCGCGTCGGCAACCAGGAAATCCCTTTCGCCGAACTGGTGCGCCAGGCCTATATGGCCCGGATCCAGCTTTCCGCCGCCGGCTTCTACAAGACGCCGAAGATCCATTGGAACCGCGACAAGGGCAAGGGCCGCCCCTTCTACTATTTCGCCTATGGCGCGGCCTGCTCGGAAGTCTCGGTCGACACGCTGACGGGCGAATATGTCGTCGAGCGCACCGACATCCTCCACGAGACCGGACGTTCGCTCAACCGGGCCATCGACATCGGCCAGATCGAGGGCGGCTTCATTCAGGGCATGGGCTGGCTGACCACGGAAGAACTCGTCTGGGACGACAAGGGCCGGCTGCGCACCCATGCGCCCTCCACCTATAAGATCCCGCTGGCCTCCGACCGGCCGAAAATATTCAACGTGGAACTGGCCGACTGGGGTGAAAATCGCGAGAAGACCGTTCACCGCTCCAAGGCCGTCGGCGAACCGCCCTTCATGCTGGCCATGTCCGTCCTGCACGCCCTGTCGGACGCCGTGGCAAGCGTCGCCGGTCATAAGATCTGCCCGAGGCTCGATGCGCCGGCCACGCCTGAACGCGTGCTGATGGCGGTGGAGCGCCTGCGGGCGGAGGGTTGACCATCCAACGCCGGCGCTGCCGGGAAACCGAAAGCCCATGACACCGACCGCCGACCGCCTCCAAACCTTTCTCGACGCCGCGCCTGCTGCGGCGCTGATCGAGGTGCGCGAGGCGAAGGGATCGACCCCGCGCGAAAAAGGCGCTTGGATGCTGGTTTCCCCCGAAGCCATCTTCAACACGATAGGCGGCGGCCAGCTCGAATTCCTGGCGATAGACAAGGCCCGGGAGCTGATCGAACGGAACATCGAAACCGGCGCCCTCGACATTCCGCTTGGCCCCGAGATCGGCCAATGCTGCGGCGGCCATGTCGGCCTCGACATCCGCATCGTCACCGACAGCGAACGCGCCCGGATGCTGGAGCGCGCCAGCGCCGAGGATGCAGCCCAACCCCATGTCTACCTGTTCGGCGGCGGGCATGTCGGCCATGCGCTGGCACGGGCGCTCGCCCTGCTACCCGTCCAGGCAGTGGTGGTGGAAACCCGGCGGGAAGCGCTTGAGGACTTCCCGCCCGACGTCGAAACACGGCTGACCGCCATGCCCGAGGAGATGGTGCGCGCCGCCCCGCCGGGTTCTGCCTTTGTCGTGCTCACCCACGATCACGCGCTCGACTTCCTCATCGTCTCCGAAGCGCTGGCGCGCGAGGATGCGGCCTATGTTGGCATGATCGGCTCGAAGACCAAGCGCGCGACCTTCAAGAGCTGGTACCTGAAAAACGGCGGCAGCGAGAGCCGCCTTGCCCGGCTCGTGACCCCCATCGGCGGGAGCCATCTGCGCGACAAGCGCCCGGCGGTGATCGCGGCCATGGTGGCCGCCGAGCTGATGGCCGCACTGGCGTAGAGCCGCCGCCCTGGCCGAGAGCCGTTACCGCCCCGTCAGCGCCTCGCCGATCAGGCGCTGGCAGCGCTCCGCCATGAAATCGACCAGCAGCCGCACCTTCGGGTCCTGATATTTCTTGTGCGGATAGACCGCGGCCAGCTTGATCGGGACCGGCGGCGTTTCCGGCAGGACGACCTTGAGCCGCCAGTCGCGCAGGAAAGGCTCTATCTCGAAGCGCGGCTTGTTGATGATGCCCCGGCCCGAAAGCGCCCAGCCCGTGATGACATCGCCGTCATCCGTATCGAACGGTCCCCGCACCTCGAATTTTCGCGGACCTTCCGATGTTTGCAGGGTCCAGAAATATTCGCGCAGGCCGGGAAACCGCAGCATCAGGCAATCGTGCCCGTCCTCCACCAGCTGCTCGGGCCGTTCCGGTATGCCGCGCCGCGCCAGATATTCGGGCGAGGCGGCCAACACCCGCTCGCAATCCATGATGCCGCGCATGCGCAGGCTGGAATCTTCGAGAAGCCCCAGCTTGAAGGCCACGTCGATGCCTTCCTTCATCATGTCGACCTCATGGTCGGACAGGCGAAGCCTGACCTGTATGTCGGGATAGCGGTCACGGAAGTCCGGTATGCCGCTCGCGATCATCCGCCGCCCGAGGCCGAGGGGCGCCGTCATACGGATGATGCCGCGCGGCTGCCCCGAAAGCGCGGCGACGGAAGCCTCGGCCTCCGACACCGCCTCCAGCACCTTCTTCGCGCCCTCATAGAACACCCGCCCCTGCTCGGTCGGCATGAGCTGCCGCGTGGTGCGGTTGAACAGGCGCACGCCGAGATATTTTTCCAGCTCCTTCACCCGGTTGGAGGCGACGGCCGGAGAGATGCGAATGTCGCGCCCGGCGGCCGAAAGATTGCCGAGTTCCACCACCCGGACGAAGACTGCTATGTTGTCGAGATAAGCCATGCTGGCATTTCAATCCTGTCGCGAGGGTATTTTCCAGAAAATTTTGAAAGTCATCGTGCCGGCGCCCTCTTTCCGTTTGCCGCTCAATCCGTAAACCTCGCATCAAAAGGAGCGGGAACGAACATGGACGACATCGCCGTAATCTGGGACTGGATCGGCTTCGCAGTGCGCTGGCTGCATGTGGTGACCGCGATCGCCTGGATCGGCTCGTCCTTCTACTTCATCGCCCTCGATCTCGGCCTGCGGCGCGACAGACCTCTTCCGGAAGGCGCGGCGGGTGAGGAATGGCAGGTCCATGGCGGCGGTTTCTATCACATCCAGAAATATCTGGTCGCGCCCGCCGCCCTGCCCGAGCATCTGACCTGGTTCAAATGGGAATCCTATTGGACCTGGCTGTCGGGAGCCGCGCTCCTGGCCATCGTCTACTATGCCGGCGCTGATCTCTACCTGATCGACCGCAACGTGCTGAACATCTCCGTTCCCGTCGCCATTCTCATTTCGATGGTCTCCATCGGGCTCGGCTGGGTTCTCTACGACCTTCTGTGCAAGTCGCAGCTCGGCCGCAACGACACGACCCTGATGCTTGTGCTCTACGCCATTCTGGTGGCGATGAGCTGGGGCTATACCCAGCTTTTCACCGGCCGCGCCGCCTTCCTGCATCTGGGCGCCTTCACCGCGACCATCATGACCGCCAACGTCTTCCTCATCATCATCCCCAACCAGAAGATCGTGGTCGCCGATCTGAAGGCCGGCCGAAAACCCGACCCGAAACTGGGTGCGCAGGCAAAGCAGCGTTCGCTGCACAACAACTACCTCACCCTGCCCGTGGTTTTCCTGATGCTGTCGAACCACTACCCGCTGGCATTCGGAACCGAGTTCAACTGGGTCATCGCCTCGCTGATCTTCATCGTGGGCGTGCTGATCCGGCACTATTTCAACACGGCCCATGCGGGCAAGGGCCACCCGCACTGGACCTGGGGCGCAGCGGCAGTGCTGTTCATCGTCATCATGTGGCTGTCCACCGTTCCCGCCGTCCTGACGGGAGAGCGGCAGGTCAGCGCCGCCGAGGAACGCTTCATCGCCTCTGCCCACTTTCCCGCCGTCCGAGACACGGTGATGGGCCGCTGCGCCATGTGCCATGCCGCTGAGCCGGCCTATGACGGCGTGCCCATCGCACCCAAGAACGTCAAGTTCGATACCGACGCGGAAATCGCGGCCCACGCCCGCGAGATCTACCTTCAAGCCGGCCGCAGCCACGCCATGCCGCCCGGCAATGTGTCCGGCATGAGCGAACAGGAGCGCCGATTGCTGGTAACGTGGTTCGAGGAAGCACGGTAAAGGAAATCATGACTCAAACTCTTATCCGCGGCCGTGTGCTGACATTCCTCCGCGAACCGCAAGGTCAGGGCGATCACCAGGCCTATTCCTACGAGGAAGACGGCGCCGTCCTGATCGACAGCGGCAGGATCGTCGCCCGCGGAACCTATGGCGAAGTCAGCCGCGCGGCCGCGCCCGGTTGCACGACTGTCGACCACCGCCCGCACCTCGTCATGCCCGGCTTCATCGACACGCACGCCCATTTCCCGCAAATGCAGGTGATCGCGAGCTTCGGAACCGAACTGCTCGACTGGCTCAACAAATACACATTCCCCGAGGAGGCGCGCTTCGGCGATCCTGCCCATGCCGCCCGCATCGCCGAATTCTTCCTCGACGAACTCGCTCGCCAGGGCACGACCACCGTCGCCGCCTATTGCTCGGTTCACCCGCAAAGCGCCGACGCCCTGTTTGAGGCCGCCGCCCGCCGCGACATGTGCATCGTCGCCGGCAAGGTGATGATGGACCGCAACGCCCCCGACAATCTCGTCGACACGCCCCGGACCTCCTACGACGACACGCAAGCGCTGATCCGGCGCTGGCACGGCAAGGGCCGCGCCCGCTACGCCATCACGCCCCGCTTCGCCATCACCTCCAGCCCCGAGCAGATGGAGATGGTCGCCGCGCTCGCCCGCGAACATCCCGATCTGCACATCCAGACCCACCTGTCCGAAAACCGCGACGAGATCGCTCTTGCCTGCTCGCTCTATCCCGAAGCGCCGGATTATACGGGAATCTATGAGCGCTACGGCCTGACCGGCCCCAAAAGCCTGTTCGGCCACTGCATCCATTTGAGCGAGCGCGAGGCCGACGCCCTTTCCGAAAGCGGCTCGGTTGCCGTCTTCTGCCCGACGTCGAACCTCTTCCTGGGCTCCGGCTTGTTCGACTACCAGCACTATCGCCGCCGGGCGAAGCCCTTGCGCGTCGCGGTCGCCACCGATGTAGGCGGCGGCACCAACTATTCGATGCTGCGAACGATGGACGAAGGTTACAAGGTGATCGCGTTACAGGGCGAGAAGCTGAATCCTCTTGCCTCCTTCTGGCAGATCACGCGGGGCAATGCTGAGGCGCTCGCCCTCGCCGATGAGATCGGAACGCTGGACAGCGGCACCAGCGCCGACATCGCGATCCTCGACGCCGGCGCCACCCCGGCCATGGCCTTGCGCATGGAGCGGGCAAAAACCCTTGCGGAAGAGCTTTTCGTGCTGCAAACCCTCGGCGACGACCGTGCCGTGGTGCAAACCTACGTCGCGGGCAAGGCGATGAAAGGGAGCACGGACGGCGGTGATGGCATCAGGGATTGAACCGAAGAAATTCTTCGCCTCGCTCTTCGAGGCCGCCGTCGCCGCGGCAGACCCCGAGAAGACGATCCGCGATTTCCTTCCTGAGAAGCCAAAGGGCCGCACAATCGTCATCGGTACCGGCAAGGGCGCCGCGCAAATGGCGCAGGCCTTCGAAAACGCGTGGGACGGTTCGTTCGAGGGAGCCGTTGTCACCCGCTACGGCTACGGCGCCCCTACCCGCCGCATAAAGGTCTACGAAGCGGCTCACCCGGTGCCGGATAAGGCAGGCCTCGAAGGCGCCAGGGTGCTCATGGAACTCGTCTCCGGCCTGAGCGAGGACGACCTTGTCGTCGCCCTCATCTGCGGCGGCGGCTCGGCGCTCCTGCCGGCCCCGGCGGGAAACCTGACGCTGGAAGACGAAATCGCCGTCAACGAAGCGCTGCTCGCCAGCGGCGCGCCGATCTCGGCCATGAACACGGTGCGCAAGCACGTCTCCGCCATCAAGGGCGGGCGGCTGGCCGCTGCCGCCCATCCCGCGCGCGTGGTCTCGCTCGTCGTTTCGGACATCCCCGGCGACGATCCCGCGCTCGTGTCCTCCGGCCCTACCGTGCCCAGCGCGGCCACCCGCGCCGAAGCGCTGCAGATCGTGGAAACTTTTCGGCTCGACCTGCCGGAAGCGGTGATGCGCCATCTGAACTCCGACGCCGCCGACGCTCCCTTGCCCGGCGACACCTGTTTCGCCGGAAACGACGTACAAATCATCGCCTCGGCCGCCCGCTCGCTGGAAGCGGCCGCCGCCGCCGCGCAGCGCCATGGCGTCACCCCCGTCATCCTGTCCGACGCCATCGAGGGCGAGGCGCGCGAAGTAGCGGGTGTCCATGCCGCGATCGCTCGTGAAGTCGCGCAGCGTGATCGGCCCTTCAGGAAGCCCGTCATCATCTTGTCGGGCGGCGAAACCACCGTCACCATCAAGGCAAAAGGCGGACGCGGCGGACGCAACGGCGAATTCCTGCTGGCCCTGGCAATCGGCATAGACGGCGTGACGGGCATCGATGGCTTCGCCGCCGATACCGACGGCATAGACGGCTCGGAAGACAATGCCGGCGCCTTTGCCGACCACACCACCGCCACCCGCCTGCGCGCCGCCGGACACGATCCCAAGGCCCTGCTCGCCGCCCATGACAGCTGGGGTGCGTTCGATGCGCTGGGCGATCTCTTCGTTCCAGGGCCGACCGGGACCAACGTCAACGATCTGCGAGCAGTGCTGGTGAGATAGCACTACCCGCTCATCAGTGCCTTCACCTTTCGCAGATCCTCGCAAAACCGCTCGCGCTCGCGCTTCTTGTCGACCGCATTGGGGATGCGCAGCAAATAGGACGGGTGCACCGTTATCACCACCGGCACGCCCTCCACGCTCTCCAGCACGTCGCCGCGCAGCTTCGTGACTGGAACCTGCCTACCCACCAGCGCCCGGGCTGCCGTTGCGCCCAGCGCCACCGCCACTTCCGGCTTGATCAAGGTCAGTTCCTGGTCGAGCCACCAGCGGCAGGCCTTTATCTCGCCGACGTTCGGCTTCGAGTGGATGCGGCGTTTGCCGCGCGGCGCGAACTTGAAGTGCTTGACGGCATTGGTGACATAGGTCTTTTCCCGATCGATCCCCACTTCTTCAAGGATCGCGTCGAACAGGCGCCCCGCCGGCCCCACGAAAGGCCGGCCTTCGATATCCTCCCTGTCACCCGGCTGTTCACCAACGAAGACGACGCGCGCCACGCGTCCTCCCTCGCCGAACACCGTTTGCGTCGCATGTTTGTAGAGGTCGCAGCGTGTACAGCCATCCGCCTCCTCGCGCAGGGCCTGCAGGGAGTTGAACGGAAGTTTTCCGGCGGGACGGTCGCCCATTTATCCTCCAATAGCCGCTTCAGCGCAAAAGCTGCACGGTCACCGAAGGTTCCAGCGCGCGGCGAAAATGAGCGGCGGACACGCGGGAAGATCAAATATCTGGGAGCGCCGTTGAACCGGATCAGGCCGAGGGGTTTTCAGGCGCCGGAAGCGCTGGGACGCGCCTTTGAGGCCGGTACTGACCCTTCTTGAAAAGGACTTTCAGAAGGAGATGTCGACTACGCCGCTTTCCCCCTCTCCGCTGCCGAAGGCAAGCCTGCGGCCCTCGCCATCCCAGGCCAACGCGGTAATCGCACCCTTGCCGGGACGGCGCAGAAGCACTTCCTTGGCGTCGGCGCAGCGCACCGCCAGAACCATACCGTCGCCATAGCCGACCGCGACGATCTCCTCCGTGGGATGAAACGCGACCTGGGTGACCGCCGTGTCGCCGCGCGTGCCGAGCTCCAGCGGCGCCTTGCCCATTGGGCCGTCCTTGGCCTGAAACGGCCAGACGATGGCCGCCGGCGCGCCGGACGTTGCCAGCCATCTGCCCTTGGGCCCCCACGACCAGCTTTTCACCTTGGCGGGATAGCCGGCCATGCGCATATGCTTGCCGTCGGCCAGTTTCCAGCCGTGCAGCGCATTCTCCTGCATCGTCGTGACCAGGAACTTGCCATCCGGCGAAAAGGATACGGCCGTATGCGCCCCCGCCCATTCAAGCTCCACCGGCTTGCCTTCAGTCGCGGGAAAATGCAGCGTCGCCCCGTTGTAACGGGCGACCGCCAGCCGCATGCCCTTGGGCGCGAAGGCCAATCCCTCGACCGACCGCGCATGGGCAAACGAGCGCGTCCTGCCGTCGGAAAACCGCACCACCGCTTCACGCCCGGCAGCGAAAGCCACCGCGCCCTGCGGCCCGGCGGCAACGTCGGTGATCCATTTGCGGCCTTGCTCGGCCAGCACGTCAACGGCGCCATCGACTGATACCGCCGTCACCCGCCCGTCTTCGCCGCCACATATCAGGCGCCCGGCATCGAGGTCAGGCGCTGCAGCCAGCAGGCCGTCATGGGCCTCAGTCCATTTGTGGCCGTGATCGAGCCTGTGCACGACACCGTCCGCGAGCGCGAAATGCGGGATGTCGTTCAGCCAGGCAGCGGCGATGCAATGGGCATCGAGATCGAGTGGGGCGACTGTTGGCATGCTTGGGACCCAGGGTATGTCATCAATTGTCGGATTTTGAGTCGAAAACGGCTGTTAACCGGAGCGGAGCGTACTCGAGGTACGTGAACACCGGAAGCGCGGAAAATGGCCGTTTGCAGGCCAAAAGACGATGCTTGATGACATATCCTACGCTTGGCAGGCCTCGAAGGTGCGCTTGAGGCGTTCCATGTCGAGGTCGCGGCCAATGAAGACGAGCCGGCTTTCGCGCTTCTCGCCCTCTTTCCAGGCGCGCTGGTGATCGCCTTCGACGATCATGTGCACGCCCTGTACCACATAGCGCTCCGGATCGTCGTGAAAGGCGATGATGCCCTTGAGGCGCAGGATGCTCGGCCCGTCCATCTGCGTGGTCTGTTCCATCCACGGAAAGAACTTCTTGGGATCCATCTCGCCAGCCCGCAGCGAAATCGATTTCACACCCGCATCGTGGATCGGTGAGACTTCACCGTGATGATGATGATGATGGTGGTCGTGACCGTGATGGTCGTGGTCATGATCATGGTCGCAATCCGGTCCGCAGACATGGTCCAGATCGTTGTGATCGAGAAAATGCGGATCGTTGTCCAGCGCCCGCTTCAGGTCGAACGCGCCGCGGTCCAGCACCGCGTCCAGCGCCACTCCGGCCCGCTCGGCACGGTGGATCCGGGCGGAAGGATTGATGGCGCGGATCGTCGCCTCCAAACGCCTGAGCTCGTCCTCGTCGACCAGGTCGGTCTTGTTCAGGATGATGACATCGGCAAAGGCGATCTGATCCTCGGCCTCGTTGGAATCCTTCAGCCGCAACGGCAGGTGCTTGGCATCGACTAGCGCCACCACGGCGTCGAGCCTGGTCTTGGCCCGCACGTCGTCGTCCATGAAAAAGGTCTGCGCCACCGGTGCAGGGTCGGCAAGGCCTGTGGTCTCCACGATGATGGCGTCGAAACGGCCGGCCCTGCGTGTCAGCCCCTCGACCACGCGCACGAGGTCGCCGCGCACGGTGCAGCACACGCAGCCATTGTTCATCTCGTAGATTTCCTCGTCAGATTCCACGATCAGATCATTGTCGATGCCGATCTCGCCGAACTCGTTGACGATGACCGCGTATCGCTTGCCATGGTCCTCGGTGAGGATGCGGTTCAGGAGCGTGGTCTTGCCGGAGCCGAGATAGCCGGTCAGCACCGTAACCGGGATTTGCGCGTTCTGTTCGGACATGAATTCCCTCTCGGGCGAAAATGATGGGTCGCCGTCCATATAGGATACCAGGCAAGGTTTTGCACGAGGGAGAATCTGCCGCGGGGCGGCCCGATCATTACCAAAGCTTCATTCGTCTTTACCGTCTTTGCGTCCTATCCTCCAGAAAGACGAAGTCAGGGAGCAGAGAACGGACGATGAAACGGATCACCCGGCGCAATGTCTTCGCCTTCCTCGCTGTCACCGCCGGCGGGGGGACGTTTCTGACTGCCGGACTTTTCGGCAGGATGCGGTCGGTGGCCGCGGCAGAGTCTCTCATCACGGGCGCCGGCATATGCTCCATCATGCCCGAAACAACCGAAGGTCCTTTTTATTTCGACCCCGCACAGGAACGCTCGGACATCACCGAAGGACGACCCGGCGTGCCGATGCGGCTGCGTCTGCAGGTGGTCGACGCCGCCTGCACGCCCATTCCCGGCGCGCGGGTCGACATATGGCATTGCGACGCCGAGGGCCGTTATTCGGGCTACCCGCGACAGCCAGGCGGGCTCGATACAACGGGCGAAACCTTCCTGCGTGGCACGCAGCTCGCCGATGAAAACGGCATCGCCACCTTCACCACCATCTATCCCGGCTGGTATCCGGGCCGCACGCCGCATATCCATTTCAAGGCGTTTCCAGACAGCGGCAGCGTTTTGACTGGACAGATGTTCTTCCCCGATGCGCTGAGCCGCGACATCTATGAGAACATCCCGCCCTATAACGACCGCCCCCTCGACGGCATCACCTGGAATGCGCGCGATGGCATCGCCCGGCGCGCCGGCGATGCCGCCCTTGCGGAAATGGCGCGGGCAGGCCAGCGTCTCGATGCGGCGCTCGTCGTGGCCGTGGCGGGCTGACCTTCTATCCCTTCAGCGCCGCAAGATCGAAACGGTCGACATCGGCAAGAAGGCCGAGAAAGCCGTCGACCGCATGGTCGAGGATCGCCTTGCCCGCTGCGGCGGTCGCCGCCGCCGCGTTGCCCGTCACGCCTTCGGGCGACAGATCCCGCATCTTCCAGCCGAAAGCATGCGGCCCATAGGCGCGCAGATGTTCGAAGTCGGACGCGAACCTTTCCTGCGCCGATTTGAAATCCCGCGCCTTGTCCATATCTACCAGATCGGGCCGCAGCGCCAGCATGACGGAGGTCTCGATGAGCCCGCCGTGAATGCCAAGCGCCCGTTCCTGCGGGGTCACGACCTCCGGCGGATAGCCGAAACGCGTCCAACTCGTGGCGACCGCCAGCATGCGGTGCCGCACGCGCAGTTCCGTCGCCACGATCGTCATCAGCGGCGCGTTGCCTCCATGGGCGTTGAGCATGACGAACTTGCGCACGCCCTCGGCGTTCAACCTTTCGCCGATGCCGATCCAGCGCTCGACTGCTTCGCCATAGGCGAGCGTCTCCGTGCGCTCGTCATCGCCATGCTCGATGGAATATCCGATCTTCTCGACTGGAAGGAATGTGACCGGCAGCCTGTCCGGCAGGCGCTCGGCGGCGAGCCTGGCAACGCCTTCGGCGATGATCCAGTCGGTCTGCGGCGGCAGGTGCGGTCCGTGCTGCTCGGTCGCTCCCAGCGGCAGCACCGCGATGCGTTGATGGTCGGCCAGCCTCTTTCCTCCCTGTCGCGAGTCTTTGTCATAAGAATGATACGCCGATTTGGCATTAGCCTGGAAAGTATCCGATGTGCGGGCACGCTAACGCATCGGCCAAAAAATCGGAATCGGTTTTCGGAAACCGATGCGGCTGGGAATGCCGGTTGCCATGATTGGGGGGCCGGCTATGCTTTGCCGGGGCGCGCGCTCTGGGTCGTCTCGGGCTCAAAGCAGGCCATAGAGGGATGGATGGATGGCAAAGTCGTCTAAAGGTACGGTAATAAGCCGGCTGCAATCGGCCGCGCGCCTGTCACGCACCGCACTCGCGGAAAAACTTCTCGACCAGGGTCTTTACGCCGGGCAGGACAAGATCATGCTCGCGCTGTTCCAGGAAAACGGCCAGACGCCCAGCGAACTGGCCGCGAAGCTCGGCGTACGGCCGCCGACCATCACCAAAACCATCAACCGTCTGGCTGCCCAGGGCTTTCTCGAAAAGCGCGCCTCCGAGCAGGATGCGCGGCGGGCCCATGTCTTCCTCACCGAGAACGGTGAGCAGGCGATCCGCGCCATCGAGAAATCGGTGCGCAAGACCGAGAAGCAGGCCCTGAAGAGCCTCGACAAGAAAGAGCAGAAGGCCCTCGTGAAGCTGCTGGCCCGCATCGAGGCCAACCTTTCCAGGGGCGCGCCGCAGGTCGAGGAAGAGATCGAAGAAGAGGCCTGAGGGTGCCGCCCGCATATTGATAAGGCGTCCTTACGGTTATTCTTGATCTTGCCGAACTATACGGCACAATGGACATCTGCGTTCGCGCATACCATTGTTCTCATCCGACTGGTCGTTCATGACAGATTCCACATCGGCGGACGGCGGCAGCCGCCGCCAGCCACAACCCGAAACCGCGACCCCGGCTTCGGCGATCGGGCTGATCTTCCTGTCCGGAATGGTCCTGTCCTGCCTCGATGCGAGCGGCAAATATCTGGTGACTTCCGGCCTTGCCGCTCCCTTTGTCGCCTGGGTGCGGTTCGCGGTCCATGTGGTGCTTGTGCTGGTCCTGCTCCAGGCGTGGCGAAACCCGCGCATGTTTCACGTCAAAAGCCTGCCCTGGCAGATTATCCGCGGCTGCTTCTTGTTCGGCTCGACGGTGCTCAACTTCCTGGCGTTGAAGACGCTTCAGCTGGCCGAGACGGTGTCCATCTTCTTCTTCGCGCCGATGGTCATCACGGCGCTAGCCGGTCCGCTGCTCGGCGAATGGGCGGGCTGGCGGCGCTGGATGGCGATCATTGTCGGCTTTGTCGGTGTCCTGGTGATCACCCGGCCCGGCCTCGGCATCTTCGGCCTTGGTCACCTCTACGCCATCGGTGCCATGAGCTGCTATTCCCTCTACGTGATCCTCACGCGCCGCATGAGCGCGACCGAATCGGCCGAAAGCCTGATCTTCTATTCCGCCCTGACGCCGGTCGTCCTGATGTTCCCCGCCGTCCCGCTATATGGCGTCGTGCCGCCCGAGCCGCTGCAATGGGTTCTGCTGCTGGCGCTCGGCGTCTTCGGCGCGACCGGTCACTGGCTGATCATCAAGGCATACCGGCAGGCGACCACCTACGCGCTGGCGCCTTACCCCTATCTGCAAATGGTCTGGATGATCGCCTTCGGCTACCTCGTCTTCAACCAGTTACCGGATTTGTGGACGCTGGGCGGCGCGGCCATCATCGTTGCGAGCGGGCTCTACATCGTGCACCGCGAACACCGGCTGCGGCTGGCCAGCCGGTCGGTACCCAACGCCGAGACGGAGCCGCTTGCGAAAAAGCTTTGACCTTGAACGGCCCGATGGCATAAGCCGGGTTAAACCGTTTAAAGCGGCGCATCGCGCGGGAGGGATACGCTGGCGCAGAAGATAAAACTGTCGACGATCGCCGATGCTCTCGGCGTTTCCACGGCAACCGTCTCGTTGGCCTTGCGCGACAGCCCGCTCGTCGCCGACGCCACGCGGCTGCGCATAAAGGAGCATGCGCGCGAGATCGGCTACATCTATAATCGCCGCGCCGCCAGCCTGCGCACTTCGCGCTCCGGCATCGTCGGCGTGGTCGTTCACGACATTATGAATCCGTTCTTCGCCGAGATCCTGCGGTCCATCGAGACCGAGCTCGACAGATCGCGCCAGACCTTCCTCCTGTCGAACCATTACGATCAGCTTGAAAAGCAGCGCACGTTCATTGACACGCTGCTGCAGCTTGGCGCCGACGGAGTCATCATGTCGCCGGCCATCGGCACCCCGCCCCAGGACATCCTGCTCGCCGAGGAAAACGGCCTGCCGGCGGTGCTCATCGCGCGCTCGGTGGAGGGCGCCGCAGTGCCCGTGTTCCGCGGCGACGACGCCTACGGCATCGGCCTGGCGACCAATCATCTGATTTCGCTCGGCCATACGCGGATCGCCATGATCGGCGGTACCGATCAAACGTCTACCGGCCGCGACCGCTATCAGGGCTATGTCGCCGCCATGGAGAAGGCGGGCCTCGAGGTAAGACCCGAATGGCGTTTCCCCGGCCCCCGCACCAAGCAGGCCGGCTTCGAGATGACCGGCGCTTTCCTGGCCCTCAAGGACAAGCCGACCGCCGCCGTCTGCTGGAACGACCTCGTCGCCATCGGCCTGATGAACGGCATTGCACGCGCCGGCCTCGTTCCGGGCGTCGACATCTCGGTAACGGGCTATGACGACCTCGAAGAAGCAGCCATCGCCACGCCGGCGCTGACGACCGTCTGGAACGGACAGCGCGAGGTGGGCCGCCGCGCCGCCCGCGTGCTGCTCGACCGCCTCAACGGCATCGAAGTCCATCCCGAACAGGTGCTGATAAAGCCCGAACTGCACGTCCGCCAATCGACCACGCAGCCGGTGGAACGCTAAGCTCTCCCTACCCCGCGCTCGACTTGTCCCCCTCCCCTTGTGCCTACGATGTTCACACATCTTCCCCGGAAGGGGTGCCTGACATTGCAGCCGGCGTTTCTTCTCCCTTTGCGGGGGAGAAGTGGGCCGCGAAGCGGGTCGATGAGGGGGCCTCGTCCGAGACGGTCTCGGTTTGTGCAGACCGGGGCACAGCGGCAGCGGCCACGGCAGTCACGATGCAGCGTGCAACACCGCAGCGCCATTCCCCCTCACCGTCTCGCGCGTTCCGCGCGATCCACCTCTCCCCCACTTTGTGTGGGGGAGAGGAGAGGCGCCCGTCTTCACAGCCTGCGCTTCCTCGCCACCTTCGTGCTGAACGGATGTGTGAATCCGGTAGCTTGTGGGGAGGGATTGAGGGTGGAGGTCCAGACGAAGTCGAACAACAGGCCCCCTTCCTACTGGTGCGCCATGCTCGCCCGCGCAGCGCCCATCTGCGGCGGCACGCGCGCCAGCTCGTCCTTCAGCAGCTCGAAGATGTCCAGCGCCATGCGCAGATTGAACCTGCGTTCGTCGAAGAACATGCCGTAGCGCGCCTCGATCTGGCCCGGCAATATCTGCGTGCAGCCATTGAGGTCGACCGCCGGATTATCGAGCGCGTAGGCGGGCAGCGGCGACAGCGCCATGCCGCTCGACACCAGCCGGCTCGCCGTCAGAATGTCGTCCACCTCGCCGACGATGTCGTAGACGACCTCGTGCTGCCGCAGCCAATCGCGAGATACGGCGCCGAGCGGAGAATGCGGTGAGGCCAGCACGACGGGCAGGCCATGGCTTTCCGGCTTCATGAAATCCAGAAGGTGCTTCTCCCCCACCCATTTCATGGTGAATTCCGTCGACAGGTCGGGAGCGATCTCCGACGGATAGAGCGCGCGGAAAACCGCGTCGAGCTCGCCCTGCTCATACATTTCCTCCAGCCGCCTAAAATCGGCGATCCGCCAGGACAGATTCTCCTTCATCTTGCCGAACATTCCGGCCCGCTCCATCAACAGCGGCGCGCAATAGGTGCAGACACCGATCTTCAGCTTCGAAATGTTCTTTTCGTAGCCGACCGTCTTCAGCCGGCGCTCCAGCGTCAGCATCTGCCTGATGAGGCGGGAAATCTCTTCCTTGACGACGATCTTGTTGCCCACCTTCTTTATCAGCGACGTGCCGATGGCCCGTTCCAGCCGGCCCAGATGCATGCTGATGGCGGGCTGACTGATTCCCAGCTTCAGCGCCGCCCCGGTCAAGCTCTTGGTCTCGATCACCGCTTCCGCCGCACGCAATGTCGCGAAGGAAAGCCCCTCCTGTTTATGAACGTTCATATTCCGCACCTCCCGATGAATATGAAGGGCGAGCCCTTCGCGCCTGTTTCAAATACTTGCGGCATTCCACCCGCCCTTCGAGGGCAAATCTCCGCCATCACGAAGGACGCAGTCCCTCGCGGCATGAATGCCGATCCGGTTTTCTGTAACTCCGCCGGCCGTCCGCTGTCGGTCCGCGCCGAAGACTGGAACAGTCAGATTGCGAGGAAGAACACCAAAGAAGCGCCCATGCCCCGGCATGCTGATTCAACTGTAACGAGATCGGGGAATACGCCCCCACGACGAACTTCTACATCGCCAAGCGTCCCCCTTCTTGTCTTGACCGAGTAAGGCAAGATTAACGCATTAGTTGTGCATATACAACCTATGAGAGCATATTTGCACACGGATAAGCCGAGGGGTGCCCGTGCGAGATAAGATCAAATCAAAACAAAGGCTTGAATCGCATCAACGGAAGAAGCAAGAGGTGAAAATCCGGCCGCCGGTGCTTAGATCTCAGTCGTGCAAGCGCGAGAATACAACCTTTGAGAGCATTCGCGACTCGCTGATTTCTCTTTCCGGAAAACTGATTCGAAACGCACCATCGTCAGAGCAAAAAACATTCAGCCCGAAACTGGCCATCGAGGAAAAGCCTAAGGGCCTGACCGAGGGCCGGCGAGGGATTTTCTGGCTGGCTCAATGCACGTCGCTGCGGCAATTATCGTGATCCGCCAGGATCTGGATGACGCGACATTCGCACACCTGGCCGTGGCCGCACCCCTCCACCATCCGCTGCAGCTCGCCTCTGAGCGCCGTCAGGCGCTCGATGCGCTGTTCGATCTCGCGCAGATGACGCCCGGCGATACTGTCGGCATCGTGACAGGAGCTCTGCGGCTCCTCCGTCATCGCCAGAAGCTCGCGAATATCGGCCATGTCGAACCCCAGCTCCCGCGCATGGCGTATGAACTTCAGCCGGTTCAGGTCGTTGTCGTCGAACTGGCGCCGATTGCCCTCGCTGCGCGCGGGCGCGGGCAGCAGGCCGATGCGCTCGTAAAAGCGGATCGTCGGCACCTTCACGCCACTCCTGCGCGAAGCCTCGCCGATGGTGATCTCGTATGCGGGCATTTTTTCCTTGCTCCTATAGCCGCTATAGGAATTAGGCGTCTCTTCGGGCGATATCAAGGAACGAAAAATGACGGCAGAACCCACGACCGAACGACGCTACCGGGTAGAAGGCATGGATTGTGCCGGTTGCGCCCGCAAGATCGACACCGCCGTACGCCGTATCAAGGGTGTCGACGACGTGAACGTCTCCGTCGCCGGCGAGAGCATGACCGTACGGCACAGTGGCGATCCGGCGGTGGACGATGCGATAGCCAAGCAGGTCCGGAAGCTCGGCTACCGGCTTTCGCCGGTCGCCAGCGGCACGCGCGAGGCCGCGGCGCCCGATGCCTGCTGCGCGCACGGCACCGGCGCCGAAGGCAATGACGGCGGAAAGCGCGCTACCGCCCAAGTGCAGCCAACCGGCCTGGCTCCTGTCGTCGCGGGAGATGTGTGGTGGAAGCAGCCACGCGCCCAGTTGGCCATCCTCTGCGGCCTCGCCCTCGGCACCGCCTTCGGGCTCGCGCGCTTCTTCCCCGGCCTCGACGTCTACCTCTTCGGCGGTGCCATGCTCATCGGGCTCGTGCCCGTCGCGCGCCGCGCCTTCGCCGCCGCCACGACCGGCACGCCGTTCTCCATCGAAATGCTCATGACCATCGCCGCCGTGGGCGCCGTGATCATCGGGGCGACGGAGGAGGCGGCCGTGGTCGTGTTCCTGTTCCTGGTAGGCGAATTGCTCGAAGGCGTGGCCGCCGGCCGCGCCCGCGCCAGCATCCGCGGTCTGAGCGACCTCGTGCCAAAGACGGCGCGGCGCGAGACGCCCGCAGGAGCGATCGAAGAGATCGACGGCTCGCTTCTTGAGGTAGGCGATGTCATCGTGGTTCGCCCGGGCGACCGGATCGCCGCCGACGGCGAGGTCCTGACCGGCTCGAGCGCCGTCAATGAGGCGCCTGTGACCGGCGAGAGCACGCCCGCGAGCAAGGACCCCGGAGACGTGGTCTTTGCCGGCACCGTCAATGGCAATGCGGTTTTGCGCGTCAAGGTGACCGCGGCCGCCGAAAACAACACCATCGCCCGGGTCATCAAGCTGGTCGAGGAAGCGCAGGAAAAGCGCGCGCCGACGGAACGGTTCATCGACCGCTTTTCCACCTACTACACGCCGCTGGTCGTTGTGCTGGCCGCGCTGGTGGCCACCATGCCGCCGCTGCTTGGCGGCGAACCGTGGAGCGAATGGATGTACAAGGGCCTCGCCATCCTGCTTATCGGCTGCCCCTGCGCGCTCGTCATCTCTACGCCGGCGGCAATCGCAGCCGCCCTTTCGGCCGGCGCCCGGCGTGGTCTCCTGATGAAGGGCGGCGCTGTCCTCGAAGAAGCGGGGCGCCTCAAGGCCATCGCCTTCGACAAGACCGGCACGCTGACCGAAGGCCGGCCGGTCGTCACCGACATCGTCGCCTTCGCCGGCACGGCCGAGGAAATGCTGCGGCTTGCAGCCGCCCTTGAGGCGGGCTCCAGCCATCCCCTGGCGCTCGCCGTGCTGGAGCGGGCCAATGCCGACGGCGTGAAGCCCGCCGCAGCCGAAGACAGCGCCGCCGTGGGCGGCAAGGGCGTCAAGGGCGTAGTCGAGGGTGAGGAAATCTTCTTTGGCTCGCCGCGCGCCGCCGCAAGCCTTGCCGAGCCCTCGGATGCGCAGCAAGCGCTGATCGCCACCCTTAACGATCAGGGTAAGACGGTCTCTGTCGTCGTCGCCGGCAAGCGCCTGCTGGGCGCCATCGCCATGCGCGACGAACCGCGCGAGGACGCGGCAATCGGGCTGGCGCGCCTCAAGGAAGCCGGCATACGGACGCTCATGCTGACCGGCGACAACCGCCGCACCGCCCAGGCTATCGGCGATGCCCTGGGCATCGAGGTTCGCGCCGAACTGATGCCGGAAGACAAGGCCCGCATCGTGGCCGAGCTCAAATCCGACGGGCTGAAAATCGGCAAGGTGGGCGACGGCATCAACGACGCCCCGGCGCTTGCCACCGCCAATATCGGCATCGCCATGGGCGGCGGCACCGACGTAGCGCTGGAGACCGCCGATGCAGCCATCCTTCACGGCCGTGTCGCCGATATCGCCGCCATGATCGACCTCTCAAAGCGGGCCATGGCCAATATCTGGCAGAATATCACCATGGCGATCGGACTGAAGCTGGTGTTCTTCGTGACCACCATCCTGGGCATTACCGGCCTGTGGCCGGCCATCCTCGCCGACACGGGCGCAACCGTGCTGGTAACCGCAAATGCCATGCGCCTGCTGGCCTGGAAGCCTCGTTCCTGACTCTTGTTAAGCCCCGCGCGGCGCGCCGATGCGCGCGCGGTGCGGGGCGAACAGGCAGGCGAACGCCAGTATGATGCCCGACACCGTCGCGATCATGCCCGCCGCGCTCACCGCATTGTCGGCTCCCAGCCACAGCGGCCCATAGCCCGCCAGGACATAGCCAAGCACAGCCGAAAGCGTCGCAAACGCAACGCTCCATGCGATCTGGGCCTCCAGACGATTGGTCATCAGCCGGGCAGCCGCCGGCGGGCAGATGAACATGGCGATGACGATGATCGATCCCACCGCGTCGAAGGCCGCCACCGCAGCCACCGCAGCAACCACAACGAGTCCGAGGCTGACGGCGGCGGTAGGGATACCGACGGCGCTCGCGAACCCTTCGTCGAAGGTGGATAGCTTGAGGGGCCGCCAGAATATCAGGGTCAGCAGCGCTATGAGCCCCGCAGCCGCCGCCATTCGGAAAAGCTCCGGCGGCAGATCAGCAAGCGCGGCCGCGTCCGTCAGTGACGACCAGCCTTCCGCCGAGAGCCAGATAAGACTCTCCAGATTTCCGTATAGGGCGTGCTCGACGTCCAGATGCACCGCGCTCGTGTCGCTCTGCTCCAGAAGCAGGACTCCGCCGGCAAACAGCGAGGTGAACGTCACCCCCATCGCCGCGCCCGGCTCGATCCTGCCGATCCGCTTGATCGCTTCGATGATGATGACCGCGACGATCGCCGCGCCGGCCGCCCCCAGCAGCATCGGCCAGGTGGAGACGACGCCGGTGATCAGGAACGCCACCACGATCCCCGGCAGCACCACATGGCTGATCGCGTCGCCGATCAGCGCCTGCCGCCGCAGGATCAGAAAGTTGCCCGGCAGCGCACAGGCAATGGCCGCGAGAACGCCGATCAACAGCGGCGTCAGGCTGAGTTGAACGAATTCCGCGCCCATATTGACCTCTTTTCAGCTGAGAATCGCCGTCGGCGGGCCGATAACGCGGTCGATTTCCGCGATTTCGTCCCAAGTCAGCACCGTTTCTATGGGCGTCAGCCCGTCATAACGCCCCTCAACCGCCTCGTCGGCATAGAGCTGGCGCGCGACTGCCCAGCGCTTTTCGTCCCGCAGCGCCTTGGCCGCCTGCGCCCGGCCTTTTTCCGTGGGCACCTGATCCTGGCGGATGAGCCCTTCACGGCTGAGCACAGAAAGCGTCAGCCGATCGAAGATCGGCTCGTTGTGCGCCAGAGCAAGCAGGCCCTGCCGGCGGTGCACGCGGAGCTGGAAACGCCGGCGTCGGAACAGCGCCGCCAGCATGCCGCGCCGGGGCGCGAACAGAAGCGACAGAACGAACAGGCCGAAGCTCACCAGCACGATGATTGGCCCGGTCGGGAGATTTGGCGCGGACGCCGAAATCGCCGCGCCCAGATAGCCCGAAACGCCGCCGACCGCACCGCCGATCCAGATGACGCGGTCGGTCCTTTCGGTCCAGAACCGCGCCGTCACCGGCGGAATGATCAGCATCGCGACGATCAATATGAGACCCACGAGCTTGAGGCCGATGACCGTCACCGCCATCACCAGCCCCATCATCGCCAGGTCCATCCGACGCACATTGATGCCTGCGGTGGCGGCGAACTCCGTATCGAAGGCGACGAGCGTCATCGGCCGCCGCAGCAGGATGACCACCGCGACCGCCAGCGCGCCGCCGACCGCGATCACCACCGCGTCGCGGAACAGCATGCCGGCGGTCGAACCGAGCAGGAACCCCTCGAGACCGGCCTGGTTGCCGCTCGACATAGATTGGATGATGGTGAGAAACACGATGCCGACGCCGAAGAAGACGGAGAGAACCGCGCCTATGGCGGCATCCTCGGCCAGCCGCGTGCGCCGCGTTATCCACTCCACTGCCAGCAGCCCGAGCCCCGCGGTTACCGCCGAACCGAGCAGAAGCCCGATCAGGTTGCGGCCATCGCCCCCGAAGGCCACCATGATCATGAAGGCCAGCCCCACACCGGGCAGCGTGGCATGCGCCACCGCATCGCTGACGAGCGCCCTTTTGCGGAGAAACAGGAAGGTGCCGCCGCTGCCGGCTGCAATACCGAGAAGCGCTGCGCCAAGCGCGACAAGCGCCGCGTTATAGCCCGATTGGAGAACAAGCGCGTTGAGGAAGATGCTCGACATGAAGCGGCTAACCTACCGGCAGCTTCAGCTGGTCGATATGCGTCGTGGCGAGCCTGCCGCCATAGGTCTTCTGAAGGTTCTCGCCGGTGAACACCGTCGCCACCGGCCCTTCGGCAATCTTACGCACATTGATCAGAAGGACATGGTCGAAATAGTCGGCCACGGTCGCCAGATCGTGGTGGACACACACCACGGTACGTTGCTCCGCCTTGAGCGACTTCAACACGTCGATGATCGCCTTCTCCGTCGCAGCGTCGACACCGGCGAAGGGCTCGTCAAGAAGATAAAGGTCGGCGTTCTGCGCCAGCGCCCGCGCCAGGAACACGCGCTGCTGCTGTCCGCCCGAAAGCTGGCCGATCTGACGATCCGCGAAATCTGCCATGCCCACCCGCTCCAGGCAGGAAAGGGCGCGCTCGCGGTGGTTCCGCCGCACCAGGCGAACAAGGCCCAACTCGCGATAGAGCCCCATCAGCACCACATCGATGACGCGTGTCGGGAAATCCCAGTCGACGGAGGCCCGCTGCGGCACATAGGCGATGCGATGCATCGCCTTTTCGACCGGCTGGCCGAATACCGTCACCCGTCCGGAAAGACGAGGCACGATGCCGAGCGCGGCCTTGAGCAGCGTTGACTTGCCGGCGCCATTTGGTCCGATGATCGCGGTCATGGATTGAGGCGGCACCATTGTGTCGACCGAAAAGACAGCCGGCTTCTCGCCGTACGACACCGTGAGCTCGTGAACGGCCAACGGGCTGTCCCGCAAATTGACAACCGATGCCGACGGATCCCTGCGGGCAGCGATATCGATGGGTTCGGCCGCAATCGCCATCGGTCAGCTCCCTGCCGACAATATACCGAGCCGCCCGCGCTCCGGCGCATCGCCACCAAGCGCACGTGTGATCCCGGTGACATTGTGGTCGATCATGCCGAGATAGGTACCCTCATAGGTGCCATCGGGGCCCATAGCATCGGAGTACAACTGACCGCCGATCACGACCTTGTGCCCCTTGGAGCCCGCGCCCTCGATCAGCGCCCGCATATTGCGGTCCGACACGGACGATTCCACGAAGACCGCGCGAATCTTGCGGTCGACCAGAATGTCGACAAGCTCGGAGATGCGGTTGAGCCCCGCCTCGCTCTGGGTTGAAATGCCCTGAATACCCAACACTTCGAATCCGTAGGCCCTGCCGAAATAGTTGAAGGCGTCATGCGCTGTCACCAGCATGCGCGAGCCTTCCGGAACACTGGCGGTAACCTTCTTGGCATAGGCGGAAAGGTCCGCGATCTCCTTCAAATGCGCCTCGGCGTTTTGCGTAAAGACCTCTTTGGCCTCCGGGCGCTCCGCGATGAGAGCGTCGCGTACCGTGACGACGACCTTCGACCACAGGTCGGGGTCCATCCACACATGCGGATCGTACTTGTCCTGATAGATATCGTGCGTCAGAAGAAGGTCTTTGGGCAGGCTTTCCGCAACGGCCACCACATCCCGCCGCTTTTCCAGATCGTGCATGAAGTCTTCCATCTGGGCCTCCAGATAGAGCCCGTGCCACAAGACGAGATCGGCCTTGGTCATTGCCAGGATGTCGGTGCGGGTCTGGCGATAGGCGTGCGGATCGACGCCCGGCCCCATCAGCGCCTTCACTTCGACCTGATCGCCACCGACCTGGCGGGCGGCATCGGCGATCATGCCCGTAGTGGCCACGATCGAGAGCGGCTGCTGAGCAGATGCGGGCAGAGCGCTCAAGGGCACAATACCCAAGGCTACTATAAAAAGTGCGAGCCCCGACAAAGCCCGCCGCAAACCGTCAATCATATCCACCTCTCCCTCGCGTCACGACAATCTTCTCGCGCAATTGCAACCTATTTGCAAAAAGCTCTTGGTCCAATACTGCAAATGCAAATGATTTGCAAGTACCGATAGCCCATCCCGCAGTCTGATCCGAACAGACGCTACCCATCTGCTTGGAAAAATCAGACCACAAACTATCTGGTGGGGCGATTTGTCCTGACAGATGGGTACCATCCGTCAGGATCGCACCACTAGGAAGAACGACGGCAGCCTGCCTCGAGTTCGTCCGCGATCACGGGAAAACAAGAAAATGTGATTTCAGCTTGGGTCGACAGGCAGGAAAGGTCGCGCTAACACGAAGGCGTAAAAGAAAATTACCCAATGTTTTCAAATTGTTATTACGTATACCTTTTTACTCGGAAGCCAAGGCAACTGTCGCGGATGCGCTTTCCAGAATATTCGCGCAGAGGTCAAAGCTGCTGTTGACGGAACCATACTGGGCAGATCGCGGATAAAAAAACGACCGTTATCTGCCAATCGCATAAGGCAAGCCTGGGGTACTTTTTTCAGCACCGATCACGATTGCCACGAATCTCCTCCCAGGAGCGGGGTTGCGGAACGGCTCACGCCGATCCGCAACCCTTTTTTCTGCCCGAGCATCGCCGTCTTCACCCCGCCTGCCGGACCGCCGGCATCCGCAACGCGGACATGCTCATGACGACGGCGATTGCCGTGCATGCCGCTGCGAACACCAGGAAGCTTCCGGCAACACCCGTTTGCGCCGCCGCGAACCCCGATACGAGCGGAGATACGAACTGCCCGCTGAAAAGGGCTGTGGTCATCAGCCCGGCCGCCCGGCCGCGCTGCTGCGGGGCCACGAACTGCATGAAATGAGCCATGAAATTCGGGATCAAAGGTCCGATTGCCAGTCCCGAAATTGCCATTCCGGCGACAATCCCGGCAAAATTGAAGGCCAAGGACAGAATAGTCAGCCCCGTGGCGAGGCAGACAAAGCCCCAGGCGAAAACGGCGTGGGCCGAAAGCCGCTGGCGAATTCTGCCGTAACTCAAAGAGCCAGGCAGGGCACAGAGCGTCACCAGCGCGAGTGCGACACCGCTGAGCATCGGTCCGTCGATGCCGATCTCCACCAGCCGGAATGGAACGCGCGTCGGCAGAATGTAGAATATGGCCATGAACAGGAACGCGAGCGACCCGATCCGGGCAAACTGGGTCCACGGAAAATCCTGGCTATCGGCCTGTGCCCCATATTCGCCCGCATTTTTCCGCGCCCCGGCATATTTCGGCCCGCGCAGCACGACGCCGGCATAGACTGCCAGGGGAAGCGCGATCAAATAGGCCGCGAAAGCCCAGCGCCAGCCGAAGCCGGCGAGAAAGCCGCCCACAAGCACAAAAATGATGCCGCCAAAACTCATGGCTGCGCTCTGCCGGCCCATGAAGCGCTCGCGTGCGCCGGCTTGCCAGAGGTCGGCCGCATAAGCCCCGGCGAGCGTCATGGTGCCGGCGACGCCGATGCCTAATACCGCCCGACCGAGCAAAAGCCCCGGTATGCTGTCGAGAACGAGCCCCGATGCGCCACCAAGAGCGTACACGATCATCGCGAGGACGAGCACGAGACGGCGCTCTGTCCGGTCGGCGACCCAGCCGATCAGGGCAGCGGTGAAAACGACGAAGATCGAGGGAAGGGTAAGGATCAGCCCGCTGAGCACCTCGATATGCGGTGTCTCGCTGAAGGCCTCGCGCAAACCCGGCAGGGACGGCGCGATCGTGGCATTCGCCATGACCGTGAGCGCCGACGTCGCCAGGATAGCGAAAGTCACGGCGGCCGGGACGGGCGCGGCCGTCTCCTGTGTTACCCCGCCCTGTACCGATTGACTGGACATGTATCATCTTCCTTTGCTGGCCCAAATCGTGGCGCGGCGGGAGGCGTCCCGCCTTGCATCCCTCCTTCTCAAATGACATGATTAGGAACAAGTCTGCGGGTATTGGAAAGACTGTGCATGAATATGGATAATGAACTCGACCTTGCCGCGCTTCGCGTTTTTCATGCCGTCGTGCGAGAAGGTTCCTTTGCCGGTGGCGCCCGCCGCCTCGGCGTACCGCGCTCCACGGCATCCAAGCGCGTGGTCGATCTGGAACGATTGCTCGGCGTCCGGCTTATCGAACGCACGACGCGGCAGATGCGGGTTACGACCGAGGGTGAGGTGCTTGCCCTGCGCGCGGAGCGGCTTCTGGCGGAAGCAGGTGACATACGCCGCTCGCTAAGCGATGCGGGACAGGCGCCCCGCGGCCATCTGCGCATCGCCGTGCCGCAGCTCTTCGGGCAGATCATGATGGGCGGTATCGCGGCGAGATGCAGGGCTCGTTATCCCGAGATCACGCTCGAATTCGTCTTCACCGACCGCCCCCCGGATCTCATTGAAGAAGGCTTCGACGCCATGATCCGCTTCGGACCGCTGGAAGACAGCACGCAGGTGGCGCGACGCATATCCACTGGTGCCCCGGTTCTCGCCGCCTCACCCGGCCTGGCCGGCATCGAGACTTTGGCGCACCCGCGCGATTTGATCCGGTTCCCGCTGATCGACGTCCCACTTCACTGGCGGCAAGGATGGACCTTCCATCGAGAGGACGATGTCGAGCTCATCCGCATAGAGCCGGCGCTGCGCTTCTCCTCTATGCTCGCCGCCCGCGATGCTGCGGTCGAAGGCGCCGGCATCACGCAGCTCCCGGCCATTCTGGCACGGCCGGAAATAAAGGCCGGCCAACTGGTCCGCCTCCTGCCGGAGTGGCAGGGTGCGGAGAAATCCATGTATTTCGTGTTCGCGTCGCCGCAGTCGGTCACGACCCGCCTGCGCGCCTTCCTCGATGTGCTCCTTGAGAGCCTGAAATCGAGAAGCGAAGCTACTTCGGCTTTGGAGCCGTCCTAACTGCGACCATATACGTCTTCGACGCGGACGATATCGTCTTCGCCGAGATAATCGCCCGTCTGCACCTCTATGAGCACCAGCTTGAGAACGCCGGGATTTTCCAGGCGGTGCATTGCGCCGCAAGGGATGTAGGTTGACTGGTCGGTCGTCAGCATCATCTCCTGCTCGCCATTGACCACCCGCGCCGTGCCCGACACGACGACCCAGTGCTCTGCCCGGTGGTGGTGCATCTGCAGCGATAGCCTGGCGCCCGGCTTCACCTCGATCCGCTTGATCTTGAAGCGCGGCCCCTCCTCCAGCACGGTATAGGAGCCCCAGGGCCGAAAGACCGTGCTGTGGATGCGATATGTCTCGTCGCCCGCTTCCTTCAGCTGGTTATAGAGAAGTTTCACGTCCTGCGCATGCTCGCGGGAAGCGACCAGCAAGGCATCCGGCGTGTCGGCAACAATGAGATTGTCGACCCCGACAAGCCCTATCAGCCGGTTGCTGCCGCGCACGACATTGCCGTGCGAACCGATGGCGTTGACGATGCCGTGGATCCGGTTGCCGCTATCGTCGCTTTCGAACTGCTCCCCCAGCGCCGACCATGAACCGATATCGTCCCAGCCGATATCGCAGGCGACCACCGATACGTTGGGCGCCTTTTCAAGGACCGCATAATCTATGGAATCGGCCCGTACCTGGGAGAACGCCTCGCCGTCCAGAGCCACCTGCTCGGTCCCCTCTCCCACCGATCTGCGCGCCTTTTCCAGGGATTCGCGGCATGCTGAAAGGATGTCCGGACAATGATCTTCCATTCCCTTGATCATCGTCTTCGCCTGAAAACAGAACATGCCCGAGTTCCACAGGAAGCGGCTCGATGCCAGATATTCGCGCGCTGTCGCCTCGTCCGGCTTCTCCACGAAGCGCGCGACATCGGCCCCGTCGGCTTCGATATATCCGTAACCGGTCTCGGGCTGGGTCGGCTTGATGCCGAAGGTGACGATGCGCCCCTTTTTGGAAAGCGCAGCCGCCTGCTCCACCGCTTTCACCAGCGCCGGCGTATCGCCGATCATGTGATCGGCGGGCAGCACGCAAAGAACCGCGTCGCCGCCTAAAGTCTCGGCCGCCTCGAGGCTTGCCACGGCGATCGCCGCCGCCGTGTTGCGCCCGACGGGTTCCAGCAGGAAGCGCGAGCGGCCCAGATCGAGTCCCAACTGGCGGTATTCATCCTCGATGGCGAAAAACAGGTCGCGGTTGGTGACTGTGATCAGGTCCGACATGCCAGGCAGCGCGATGGCGCGCAGCAGCGCATGCTGGATCAGCGATAGCCCATCGGCCAGCCGGATGAGCGGCTTGGGATGGTTTTCCCGCGAAAGCGGCCAAAGGCGCGACCCCGCGCCTCCGCAGATAATGACCGGTACGATGCTCGTCATGTTGCCTGCCAATCAGATGAATAAAAATGTACCGCACTCATGACGCGGGAAATCGCGGCAATCGTAGGGCGGTCTGTTTGAGATAGGATTAATACCAGGGACCGGCGCTATTTGTCCTCCTGTCCCTTGATCTTGAGGCCGGCCACCAGCATGCGCGCGGATGAGAAGAACTCGCGATAAAGGATCGAGCCGAATATCAGGACCGTCGTGGCAATAGCAGCCAGCGGCGAGATGAACCAGGCCACCGTGCCGATGGCGAAGTAATAGGCCCGGATGCCCTGGTTGAAATTGCGCGCGCCGAGGGTGTTCAGCGCCGTCATGACGTAGATCTCTTCCTTGTCGCTTTTTTCCGCGTGCTCCGCCGCGCCCAGCATGATGCAGAAATGATTGAACTGGCGGAGCGACAGCGTGAACGCCATGAAGGCCAGCACGAACATCAAGAGCACCAGGATGAGATGCCTTTCGACATTCGCCTTGGTGATCTCCTGTTCAGGCTGGATGATGTTCACCGCCTCCACCACCGAGTTGACCTGCCCCAGCACCGCGAACAGCGCCAGTATGATGAGCACGGTGGTAGAGGCGAAGAACGAGACGGAGCTCATGAGATTGCCGGAAAGAATCGCATCCATGGGCGTTTCGCGATGCACCGCATTCTCCACCCAGCGCCTGCGGTGCCTGCTCATGATCATCGACAGCGAAGGCCGCACGGTTTCCAGCAGCCCTGCAAGGACCGCGTAGAGAAACCAGCCGGCGATTGGGAAGAGCGATCCTGCCAGGGTCACGCCATGTCCTCGGGTTGTTCGGTTATCCTTATTACTCCGACCGCAGAGCTTCTTTCAACGCATGCCACGAAGCTTTCGGCGTGCGCTGCAGCGTATCGAAATCCACATGCACGAGGCCGAAGCGCTTTTCATAGCCCAGCGCCCATTCGTAATTGTCGAGCAGCGACCAGATGAAATAGCCTTTCAGCGGCACGCCGGCGTCGATGGCCTGGCGTACCTTTGCCAGATGCCGGTTGAGGAAATCGATGCGGGCTGGATCGCCGACCGCACCGCCGGCGAGCCGATCCGCCGAGGCCATGCCGTTTTCCGTCACATAGATGGGCAGGCCCTTGGCATAGTCGCGATGAACCCGGTCGATGAAGAACGCGAGCCCATCGGGATAAATCTCCCAGTCCATCAGCGTCTTGGGAAGCGGTCCCTCGACCTCCTTCAGCGCGGGGAACTGGCCGCTCCCGTCCGGGGCGATGAGCTTGCGCGTGTAGTAGTTGATGCCCACCCAGTCGACCGGTTCGGCGATAATGTCGAAATCACGCTCGTATCCTTCCGGCATATGCGGCCCGAGCCCCGCCAGAACCTCCTCCGGATAGGATTTCTTGAAGACGCCATCCAGGAACCAGCGATTATAGATGCCGTCATAGAGCCTGGCCGCTTCTTCCGCCTCCGCACTGTCGTCGGCAGGGGCGGCATATTCGAAATTCGTCACGAGGCCCAGATTCTTCATTCCCAGCGCCCGCATCGCCTGGATCGAGCGCCCGTGAGCCAAGAGCACATGATGCATGGCCCGCGCCGTCGCCCGTATGTCGCGCAGCCCGGGGGCATGATGCCCCATGAAATGGCTGAGCCAGGCAACGCACCAGGGCTCGTTGATGGGCGCCGCCGCATGGATGCGGTCGCCCACGCGGCGCATGATCACATCCGTGTAGTCGGCGAACCACGACGCGATGTCGCGGTTGCGCCAACCGCCGAGATCGGCCAGCGGCGCCGGCAGATCCCAGTGATAGAGCGTGGCGAAGGGCTTGATGCCACGCTCCAGCATGCCGTCGACAAGCCGGTCGTAGAAATCGAGCCCTTCCTCGTTCGCCCTTCCCCTGCCCTCCGGCAGCACCCGCGCCCACGACATCGAAAAGCGATAGGCATCGAGCCCTGCATCGCGCACAAGGTCGAGGTCTTCGGGCCAGCGGTGATAGTGATCGCACGCCACCGAACCATCTTCGCCGCGCGCGGTCGCGGTATTGCCGGGTGTAGCAGCGAACGTATCCCAATGCGACGCACCGCATCCGCCGAAGCGCGATCCCTCGATCTGATAACTCGAAGCGGCGACGCCGAAGAGAAAGCCTTCTGGGTAATCCGCACGTTTGCAATCGATTACATCATATTCGCTATTCATCAAAAATCTCTTTTCTGAAAATTTGCGTCCACGCCATCCAGCCCCATTCAAGCTGGGAATACCCGGTGCCTGCCGACGGTTTCTCTCAAGGGTCCGGTCGTCGTTCCAATCACGAATTCGGCTTCCCACAGTTCCTGTCTGGGCGGGGCATTGGCGGGCGCGTCGATCCGCTCCAGGAGGATTTCCGCCGCGCGGCGCCCAGCCTCCCGAATCGAAGAGCGCATGGCGGTGAAGAACGGGATACCCCTGCCCCCACCCTCGCTCGGTGCCTGGAGAAAGGAAAGATCGTCGTCGAAGGCGATGATCGATATATCCGCTCCCGCCTTCAGCCCGAGCTCCCCCATCGCCCTGATCACGCCCATCGCCGGCAGCACGCTGGCCACCAGGAATGCGGTCGGCGGGTTATCGCCCTCGAGCAGCTTCTTGGCAACGCGGTGGCCGTAAGGCTCCACCATATCCGCTCCGAAGATCAGGCCGGCGTCGAGCGGTACGCCCCTTGCCTGATGGGCATCCTCATAGCCCCGCCGGCGTCTGCCCGCGAAGTTCATCGTCTCGATGCCGTTGACGAGCGCGATCCGCCGGTGCCCCATATCGAACAGGAACTCCGTCGCCCGGCGGAAAGCTCGCCTGTTGTTGACGTCCAGCCAGGAATAGTCGCTTGCCAGATCGTCGCACCGGCCATGGACGACGAAGGGCAATCCAAGGGAATTGAGCAGCGGAATGCGCGGATCGTTGGTTGCCGGGCCGTGGACGACGACCCCGTCGACGCGGCTTCGGCTGGCAAAATCGCGATAGACGTCTGCCTCGTCCTCGCGGGCCACCACCTTGATCAGCATCTCATAGCCGAACTGGGCATAGACCTCGCCCGCCCCCGCCATGAAGTCGGAGAAATGCGGGTTGATCATCATATGCTCCGCCAGCGGCACGACATGGCCGATGGCGCAGGCCTTGCCCGTGGCCAGGCTGGCCGCGCTGGCGCTCGGCCGGTAGTTGAGCCGGTTGGCCGCCTCGATCACCCTCGCGCGCGTCTTCTCGTTGACTTCGGGAAAGCCGTTGAGCGCGCGCGAAACGGTGGTCGGGGAAAGACCCAACACCTGCGAAAGCCGTTTCAGATTGACCGCACCACGAGCCACCGACGTAACTCTCCCTCTTTCAAAGCGCTTTGAAACTATTTCTTATCATCCAAAACAAATCAAGGCCGTCAATTACATTCGACCCAGACATCCACGACATCGTAGCGAAAACCACTGATAAATCCGTATGTTCTGCCATGGACTGCATTGACGCGACTTGACTCAACCGACCCGAAGGGCGATGCTAAAGCAACCAAAGCGCTTTGAAGCTTTGGCGATATTGTCGAAAACGTCGTGCCAGGCGGCACGCCTGGTTCGGATTTTCTGGCTGCGGCATGCAGCAGCCGATTGTGGAGGAAACCAATGATTAGACCGAGGATTTCGGGCACGGTTGCTTGCGCGCTGTCGCTAGCGCTCACCTGCGGCGTGGCGGGGGCGCAGGAACTCAAGTTCGCGCCGGGCGAGGACAGCCGCTTCAACTGGGACAGCTATGAAGAGTTCAAGGCCGCGAACGATCTTTCAGGACAGGAGCTGACCATATTCGGTCCCTGGCTATCCGCCGACGAGGAACTGTTCGAGTCAATTCTGGCCTATTTCGAAGATGCGACCGGCGCGACCGTCAACTATTCCGGCTCGGACTCTTTCGAGCAGCAGATCGTCATCGACACGCAGTCGGGCAGCGCACCCAATATAGCCGTTTTCCCGCAGCCCGGCCTTGCCGCCAACCTCGCGGAAAAAGGCTATCTCGCTTCACTGGGCAGCGAGACCGCAGATTGGGTCAAGGAGAATTATGCTGCCGGCCAGTCCTGGGTCGACCTCGGCACCTATGCCGGCAAGGACGGGACGGAGAATTTCTACGCCTTTCCGTACAAGGCCGACGTCAAATCACTGGTCTGGTACGTCCCCGAGAACTTCGAGGATGCGGGCTACGAGGTTCCGGAGACCATGGAGGACCTGAAAGCCCTTACCGAGCAGATCGTGGCGGACGGCGAGACGCCGTGGTGCATCGGTCTGGGCTCGGGCGGCGCCACGGGTTGGCCGGCGACCGACTGGGTTGAGGACATGATGCTGCGCACCCAGCCGCCGGAAGTCTATGACCAGTGGGTCCGCAACGAGATCCCCTTCGACGACGAGCGTATCGTAGCTGCTATCGAAGAATTCGGCTGGTTCGCGCGCAATAACGACTTTGTCGATGGCGGCACCGAAGGCGTGGTCTCCACGGATTTCCGTGACAGCCCCAAGGGCCTCTTTGCCTCACCGCCCAAATGCTACATGCACCACCAGGCTTCCTTCATTCCGAGCTTCTTCCCCGAGGGAACCGAACTCGGCCTCGACGCCGACTTCTTCTATATGCCGGCTTATGAGAGCAAGGATCTCGGCAAGCCCGTGCTAGGCGCGGGAACGGTGTTCGCGATCACCGAAGATTCCGATGCAGCGCGCGCTTTCATCGAGTTCCTGAAGGCGCCCGTGGCTCATGAATTGTGGATGGCGCAGTCCGGTTTCCTGACCGCCTACACCGGGGTCAACGCCGAAGCCTATGCCAACGACCCCCTCAAGAAGCAGGGCGACATCCTGGCCAGCGCGACGACCTTCCGCTTCGACGGGTCGGACCTGATGCCGGGCCGCATCGGCGCCGGCGCCTTTTGGACGGGCATGATCGACTATGTCGGCGGCAAGTCAGCCGAAGATGTCGCGTCTGACATCCAGAAGGAGTGGGACGCGATCAAGTAGCAGAAGCCGATCGAAGAGGGCGGAACCCCGCCCTCTTCGCGGCCACTTCGGGCAGACCAAGAAGATTGAGCCGAGGGGAAAAGCGTGGCTATTTCAGGAACTATGGCGCCTCCGCCGCCCACCGCGTTGTCGAGACTGGTCTCGCATCTGATCACGGCTCTTCTGACGCTCGTCATCATGATTGCCGGCATTGTGATCAGCGTGGCTGCTGCCGTTGCCGCCTTCGCCGCCATCAGCCTCGTGCTACCCGACATCAAGCTGTTGACCGCCACCTTGGTGATGATCCTTGGCGTTGCCGCCTGCTTCGGCTATTTCTGGGGCTCCAACAGGCTGCTCGACACGCTCTATCCTGCCCGAGGCGAGAATGTCGGCGCCAACCTGACCAAGGCAAACGCCATCAGGCCATGGCTTTTCCTGGGTCCCGCGATCGTCATTCTGGGCCTTTATCTGGTTTACCCGGTCGTCAATTCAGTAGTCCTCAGCTTCCACGGGCCGAACGGCGAGAACTGGGTCGGCCTCGCCAATTATCGCTGGCTTGCCGGCGACGCGGCATTTCGCGAGAGCATGCGCAACAACATCCTTTGGCTGTTCGTCGTGCCCGCCGCCGCCACCTTCTTCGGCCTTATCTCGGCCGCGCTCACCGACCGCATTTCCTGGGGCAACGTCGCCAAGAGCCTCATCTTCATGCCGATGGCCATTTCCTTCATCGGCGCCAGCGTCATCTGGAAATTCATCTACGATTATCGCGCCGCCGGCTCAGAACAGATCGGTCTCCTCAACGCCATCGTGACATCCTTCGGCTTCGAGCCGCAGGCATGGATCACGGTCCCCTTCTGGAACAATTTCTTCCTCATGGTCGTGCTGATCTGGATTCAGACCGGCTTTGCCATGGTCATCCTCTCCGCCGCTCTGCGCGGCATTCCCGAGGAGACCATCGAAGCTGCGATAATCGACGGCGCATCGCCCTTCCAGATCTTCTACAAGATCAAGGTGCCGCAGATTTGGGGCACCATCGCCGTTGTATGGACCACCATCACCATCCTCGTGCTCAAGGTTTTCGACATCGTCCTTGCCATGACCAATGGGCAATGGGGCAGTCAGGTGCTGGCCAATTACATGTTCGACTGGATGTTCCGCGGGCTCGACTTCGGCCGGGCCTCGACCATCGCCCTCGTGATCATGGCCATGGTCATCCCCATCATGATCTGGAATATCCGCGAAGCCCGGAAGGACATCAAATGAGCACGGCAGTCGGCAACCGCCCGGCCCTTTCGTGGGCCGTCAACCTCGCTGTCCTGCTATTGGTCGCTATCTGGACTTTGCCAACCTTCGGCATCCTCGTCTCGTCCCTTCGCGACAAGGACCAGCTCGCCGTCAGCGGCTGGTGGACCGCGCTTACATCGTCAGAGCAGAACATCATCGCCCGCGCAGCGCCTCCCGACGAGGCCGTGGAGCAAGGCGGCCAATGGATAATCGCCGGCAATTTGTTCGAAAGCGGCTCAGGGCGGGTCAGCGCCTTCGGCACCTCCTCGCGCGAGCCCAGCGCCTACGAACCGGGTGAAGTCGTCGAGATGCGGGGTGGCGGCACAGCTACCGTCGAGGAAAACGGCGACTACCGGCTTGTCTATTCCGAAAAGCCCGAGGGCCGGCGCGGCGAGCGCCTCTTCATCACGATCCGCGAAGCACCGCGATTCACGACCGAAAACTACGAAAACGTCCTGTTCTCGGAAGGCATCGGCCAGAGCTTCATCAACACGCTGACCGTCACCATACCGGCCACCGTGATCCCCATTCTGATCGCCGCCTATGCGGCCTATGCACTCTCCTGGATGCAGTTTCCGGGCCGGGCGCTGCTGCTGGCCACGATCGTCGGCCTTCTCGTCGTTCCGCTACAGATGTCGCTCATTCCGCTGCTGCGCCTCTACAACGATATCGGTATCGGCAAATCCTTCATCGGCATCTGGATCGCCCACACCGGCTTCGGTCTGCCGCTCGCCGTCTATCTCCTGCGCAACTACATCTCCGGCCTGCCGCGCGAGATCATCGAAAGCGCCAGGGTGGACGGCGCGTCGGATTTCGAGATTTTCCGCAAGATCGTGCTGCCCCTGTCCTTCCCGGCACTAGCGTCCTTCGCCATCTTCCAGTTCCTCTGGGTCTGGAACGACCTGCTGGTCGCCACCGTCTTCCTCGGCAATAACGAAGAGCAGCTCGTGCTGACGGGACGGCTCCGCGAACTGCTTGGCTCGCGCGGCGGCAACTGGGAAATCCTGACCGCCTCGGCCTTCGTCGCCATCGTGGTGCCCATCATCGTCTTCTTCGCACTTCAACGCTATCTCGTCCGGGGCCTGCTTGCCGGCTCCGTCAAAGGGGGCTGACCACTTCATGAACGTCATTGCGAGCGCTCCGTCGATGAACGCGCATATCCAAACCGACAATCCGCCCGACCTGGACTGGTGGCGCGGCGCGGTGATCTATCAGATCTATCCGCGCTCCTTTCAGGACTCGGACGGCGATGGCATCGGCGATCTCCGGGGCATCACCCGCCGGCTGCCCTACGTGGCCTCGCTCGGCGTCGATGCGGTGTGGATATCGCCTTTCTTCAAATCGCCGCAGAAGGATTTCGGGTACGATATTTCCGACTACCGCGACGTCGACCCGATGTTCGGCACCCTGGCCGATTTCGATGCGCTGATTGCCGAGGCACATCGGCTGGGCATCAAGATCATCATCGACCAGGTCTATTCGCATACATCCGACAAGCATCCATGGTTCGCCGAGAGCCGGGCGAACCGCGACAATGCCAAAGCGGACTGGTATGTGTGGGCCGACCCCAAGCCGGACGGCGCGCCGCCGAGCAACTGGCTCTCCGTCTTCGGCGGGTCGTCCTGGCAGTGGGACACGACGCGCCGACAGTATTATCTGCACCATTTCCTGGCCAGCCAGCCGGATCTCAACTTCCACAATCCCGAAGTGCAGGACGCGGTTCTCGATACCGCACGCTTCTGGCTCGACCGCGGCGTCGACGGTTTCCGCCTCGACACCCTCAACTTCTTCTTCCACAGCACCGGACTGGAGGACAACCCGGCCCTGCCGCCCGAAGAGCGCAACGCCGTGAGCACGCCGGCAGTCAATCCCTACAGCTATCAGCGCCACGTCTACGACAAGAACCGGCCGGAGAACCTGGATTTCCTAAAACGGTTCCGCACCCTCCTCAACGAATATCCGGGCGCGGTGGCCGTCGGCGAAGTCGGCGAGAGCCATCGCGGGCTGGAGCTTATCGGCGCCTACACCTCGGGCGGCGACAAGGTGCATATGTGCTATTCCTTCGACTTCCTTGCGCCGGACCCGCTGACCCCGGCCCACATCCGCAAGACGTTGACCGACTTCGATGACAGCGCGCCTGACGGCTGGTCGTGCTGGAGCTTTTCCAATCACGATGTGGTGCGCCACGCCTCGCGCTGGGCCGACCGGACCGAAGATCGCGACGCCTATCTGCGCATGGCCGCCGCTCTGCTCCTGACGCTCAAGGGCTCCGCCTGCCTTTACCAAGGCGAAGAGCTGGGGCTGACCGAGGCCATCCTCGATTTCGACGATTTGCAGGATCCCTACGGCATTCAGTTCTGGCCCGAGTTCAAGGGCCGCGACGGCTGCCGCACGCCGATGGTGTGGGAAAGCGGCAGCCCCAATGGCGGCTTCAGCGGCGGCCGGCCCTGGCTTCCCGTGCCGGCGGAGCACCTGCATCTTGCCGTATCGGAACAGGAGCATGGCGAGAGCCTGCTGCAGCACTACCGGATGCTGATCGCGCTGCGCAGCAGGAACATTGAGCTGACCAAGGGAACGCTGCGCTTCATCGGCGACAGCGACGCCGTGCTGGCGTTCGAGCGCCGCTTCGGCGACCGCACCATTGTGGTTGCCATCAACATGTCGGGCATCACGGCCCAGGTAGATCTGCCGGATAACGGCCTCAGGGCCATAGCCGGTTTCGACGACAAGGCACGGCTGGAGGATGGGCGGTTGACGCTCGAGCCGTATGGATACTGGCTGGCCAGACAGCGCCAGGGGAGTGAGATCGCATGACGAGCGTATTGTTGAAGAATATCAAGAAGAGCTACGGCGTAACCGAAGTGATCCACGGCATCGATCTCGAGATCGAGCCGGGGGAGTTCGTCGTGTTCGTGGGCCCGTCGGGCTGCGGAAAGTCCACGCTGCTGCGCATGATCGCCGGGCTGGAATCCATTACCGGCGGCGATATGTATATCGACGACCAGCGCGTCAACGACATCCCGCCCTCCCAGCGTGGCATCGCCATGGTCTTCCAGTCCTACGCGCTCTACCCGCATATGAGCGTCTACGACAACATGGCCTTCGGCATGAAGATCGCCAAGGCTCCCAAGGCCGAGATCGAAAGGCGGGTGAAGGCGGCCGCCGAGATCCTGCAGCTCGAGCCCTATCTGGACCGCTTGCCCAAGGCGCTTTCCGGCGGCCAGCGGCAGCGCGTCGCCATCGGCCGCGCCATCGTGCGCGATCCCAAGGTCTTCCTCTTCGACGAACCGCTGTCGAACCTCGATGCGGCACTTCGCGTGGCCACCCGTATCGAGATCGCCAAGCTCAAGGAATCCATGCCCGATTCCACCATGGTCTATGTGACTCACGACCAGGTGGAGGCAATGACGCTGGCCGACCGCATCGTGGTCCTGTCCGCTGGCCGTATCGAGCAGGTCGGTGCGCCCATCGAGCTCTATGAGCGCCCAGCCAATCTCTTCGTGGCCCAGTTCATCGGCTCGCCCGCGATGAACATCCAGCCGGCGAAGATCGAAAAGGCCGGCGAGAAGACCACCGTCAAGCTTGGCAATGGAATGGCCGAGTTGCCGATACCTTCCGAAGCCGGCTCCGAAGGCCGGACCGTGCAGTTCGGCGTGCGGCCCGAAGATTTGAGCATCGCCACCAACGGCAGCGGTCTGTTCAATGGCCGGGTCGATATCGTGGAATCTCTCGGCGAGGTGACGAACGTCTATCTCGACGTGGAGAACGCGCCCGAACCGGTCATCCTGAAACTGCAGGGCGTGCAGAAGCTCGGTCGCGGGGAGACCATCTCGCTCGCCGCCGATCCCGCCAAGATGCACCTTTTCAACGAGCAGGGCCGCTCGCTGCTTCATCTCTAGCGTAAGACATATCCGCCGGTGCCGCGCCCAATCTGCGGGCCGGGGCGTGACGCCTGGGTAAACTCGTGCTATGTGCGCGGCAACTGACGGCACCGATGGCGACGAATGTTCCCGCCGCCGCATTGATCCATTGCGTGACACCATGGCCCTGACACTTGATATGACCACGCCGCAAGCGCGTGACCAGCTGCGCCCCGCCGGGCTTGCGGAGAAGAAATCGCTGATCGGCTTGACCCGCGACGAGATGGGCGCGGCGCTGGCTGAAATCGGCGTGCCGGAGCGCCAGGTCCGCATGCGCGTGCGCCAGCTCTGGCACTGGCTCTATGTGCGCGGCGTCTCCGAATTCTCGCAGATGTTCAACATCTCCAAGGAGCTGCGCGCAGCCCTCGACAGCCATTTCACCATTACCCGTCCCGAGATAGTCGAAGAGCAGATCTCCCAGGACGGCACCCGCAAATGGCTGCTGCGCTTTCCCCCGCGCGGCGCCGGCCGGCCGGTCGACGTCGAAACCGTCTACATTCCCGAGGAAGGGCGCGGCACACTGTGCATCTCCAGCCAGGTCGGCTGCACGCTCACCTGCACCTTCTGCCATACCGGCACCCAGAAGATGGTGCGCAATCTGAAGGCGGGCGAAATCCTCGACCAGCTTCTCATCGCCCGCGACCGGCTCGGCGATTTCCCCGACCACGACACGCCCGATGGCGCGATCGTGCCCGCCGAGGGGCGCAAGGTCACGAACATCGTCATGATGGGCATGGGCGAGCCGCTCTACAATTTCGAGAATGTAAAGCAGGCGCTGCTCGTCGCCTCTGACGGCGACGGTCTGTCGCTATCGAAGCGCCGCATAACGCTGTCGACCTCGGGCGTCGTGCCGGAGATATACCGCACTGGCGAAGAGATCGGCGTGATGCTCGCCATCTCGCTGCATGCCGTCCGCGACGAGCTGCGCAACGAGCTGGTGCCGATCAACAAGAAGTACCCGCTCGAAAAGCTTTTGCAGGCCTGCCGCGACTATCCGGGCCTGTCCAATGCCCGCCGCATCACCTTCGAATATGTGATGCTGAAGGGCGTCAACGATTCCATGGATGACGCCCGCGAACTGGTGAACCTCCTGCGCGGCATCCCGGCCAAGATCAACCTGATCCCTTTCAATCCATGGCCCGGCAGCAACTACGAATGTTCCGACTGGGACCAGATCGAGAAATTCGCCGACTACGTCAACCGCGCCGGCTACGCCTCCCCTATCCGCACCCCACGCGGCCGCGACATCTTCGCCGCCTGCGGTCAGCTCAAATCGGCCTCGGAGCGCATGAAGAAATCGGATCGGCTCGCGCTTGAAGCGATGATGATCGCCGGGCACGGAGAGTAGGCGCCCTGCCCCAAGCCGTCATCCGAAGGGCTTCCGGGATGACGATGGCGGATACTTCACCCTCGCCGGAACGCATCAACAAACGTCGACAGAGCTGATAGCGCAGGCGCCAGCACCCGCCCCTACCGCGCCTGCGCCGTCAATATCTTCAACGCGAAGGCCGAAAACACCCCGGCGAACAGGTAGTCCACCACCCGCGTCACCTTTGGGCTTTTCCTGAGCAGCTTCGAGAACCCGTCAGCAGCCAGCACCATGGGCGCGGTTACGGGAAGCGACAGCGGAATGAAAAGCAGCCCCAGGAAAAAAAGTTGCCCCGGCGCATCGGGATCGCCCGGCGAGACGAACTGCGGCAGGAAGGTCATGAAGAAAAGGATGATCTTCGGATTCAACAGGTTGATGCCAAGGCCCGTCGCCCAGTTCCTGAACAACGAATTCCCCGCTCCGGCCTTCTTCTCCGGGGCAAAGGCCGAGCCGTGCCGGATCGCCTGGTAGGCGAGCCAGACCAGATAACCCGCGCCGAAAATCTTCAGCACCCAGAAGGCCTCCGGCGAGGCCACGATCAGCGCCGAAAGCCCGAGCGCGACCAGGCTCGTATGTACGAGAATGCCGGTCATCGCGCCGAACATGCAGGCGAAACCCGCCACCTTCCCGTGACTCAACGCCCGGCCCACGAACAGGGTCATGTCCGGTCCGGGCGTGAGCGCTATGATGAAGGTAGCGACGGCGAACTGAAATATGACCGCGCTGGTCGGCACAAAATCCATCTGAATCACCTGGAGATTGTTCTGTCGCGGCGATGCTACAGCATTGGCCTGGAAATCGAAATCAATTTGAAACGCAATGGCAGAGCCGACGCACGGCCGCCTCCGCCGAATGGCGGAGGTCAGGCGAATTTATACGACTTTCGTATTAGTGGGTCTTTTCCGGGCTTCCGCTTCCGCCTCGTGTTCTTGCATGATTGGATCAGTGGGGTAATCTCTGCTTGCTCAATAACAAGAACAATGGGCACCAACGGGAGGAAATCAACATGACAGACAAGGCACTTTCACGCCGAAAATTCCTCGGCAAGGCAACCACGGCTGCCGGCGCCGCCGCGGCCGGAACGTTGGCTGCGCCGGCCGTCCTGGCGCAGTCTCCGATAACCTTGAAGATGCAATCGTCCTGGCCATCATCGGATGTGTTCCAGGACATGGCGAAGGAATATGTCGAGCGCGTCGAAGCCATGTCGGGCGGGCGGCTGAAGATCGACCTGCTGCCGGCGGGCGCGGTGGTGGGCGCCTTCCAGGTGCAGGACGCCTGCCATGACGGCATCCTCGATGCCGCGCACACCGTTCCGGTCTACTGGTACGGCAAGAACAAGGCCGCATCGCTGTTCGGCACGGGTCCGGTCTTCGGCGCCGACGCCACGCAGATGATCGCCTGGATGTACCACGGCGGCGGCAACGAGTTCTACCGCGAGCTGACCCAGGATGTCCTCGGCCTCAACATCGTCGGCTTCTTCGCCTTCGGCATGCCGGCCCAGCCCTTCGGCTGGTTCAAGAACCCGATAGAGAGCGCTGACCAGGTACAGGGTCTCAAATACCGCACGGTGGGTCTGGCCGCCGACCTGTTCCAGGCCATGGGCGCCAGCGTGGCGCAGCTTCCCGGCGGCGAAATCGTGCCGGCGATGGAGCGCGGCGTTATCGACGCCTTCGAGTTCAACAATCCGACCTCGGACATGCGCTTCGGTGCGCAGGACGTCGCCAAGAACTACATGCTCTCCTCCTACCATCAGGCGAGCGAGTCTTTCGAGTTCATCTTCAATCGCGACCGCTACGAAAGCCTCGATCCGGATCTTCAGGCTATCCTGAAATATGCGGTGGAGGCGGTGCACCTGTCCAACACGGCACTGGCCATGGATCAGTATTCCTCCGACCTGCAGAAGCTTCAGGAAGAGTCCGGCGTCAATGTCCAGCGCACACCGGAAGAGGTCCTCAAGGTTCAGCTCGACGCCTGGGATGAGATCCTGCCCGGTCTCATGGAGGACGAGTTCTTCGCCAAGGTGGTCGACAGCCAGAAGGCCTGGTGCGAGCGCGTTGTCTTCTACACCCTTATGAACGCGCCGGACTACAAACTGGCTTACCAGCATTATTTCCCAGGCAAGATCGAATTCTGATCGATCGAAACGATCTGCGGGGCGCACGAGCGCCCCGCTTTTCTCCGGGAACCAGAGAAACGAGATGCACAGATATATCCACTTCGCCGACACCGTCTCCGCATGGTTCGGCAAGGCGTTTGCATGGTGCGTCGTGCTCATGACCCTGGCGGTCAGCTACGAGGTCGTCGTGCGCTATGCATTCCGGGCGCCCACCGTCTGGGCGTTCGACCTTACCTATATCATGTACGGGACGTTGTTCATGATGGCGGGCGCCTACACACTTTCGCGCGACGGCCATGTGCGCGGCGACTTCATCTACAGGCTCTGGTCCCCCAGGACCCAGGCCAAGGTTGAACTGGTTCTGTATTTCATCTTCTTCTTTCCCGGCGTCCTCGCGCTCGTCTTCTCCGGCTGGCGCTATGCAGGCCGCTCATGGCGCTATCTCGAAGTGTCGACCATGAGTCCGGCCAATGTGCCGATCTACCAGTTCAAATCGGTGATCATCGCTGCCGGCATTTTGTTGGTCATCCAGGGCATCGCCCAGGTCTTCCGCTGCGTCATCACCATCCGCACCGGCCAATGGCCCCCCCACGCCGAGGATGTCGAGGAGCTTGAAACCATCTTGCAGAAGCAGGGCGCCGAGGCACTGCGTCACGGCAGCGAATCTATCGACATTGTCGATCGAAGGGAGCCACGGGAATGACCGACCCGCAAGTCGCCGTGGCGATGCTCGGCATTTTCATCTTCATCATTCTTCTGGGTTTCCCGATCGCCTTTACACTCATGGCCATGGGCATCGGCTTCGGCTATTACGCCTATTACGATTCCGGCCGCATGTGGATGCCCTATACGCGAGCGTTGGAGCAGGATGCGGGCACGTTCACCCTGATTCAGAACTATGCCGGCGGCTTCCTCAACAACCGCGTCTTCGACCTCTTCGTCAACCAGACCTACTCGGTGATGGCCAATGACGTTTTGACCGCAGTGCCGCTATTCCTGTTCATGGGCTATGTGGTCGAGCGCGCCAATATCGTCGACCGGCTCTTCCAGACGTTGAGCGTCACGACGCGCCGGCTGCCCGGCTCCATGGCGGTGGCAGCGCTCATCACCTGCGCACTCTTCGCAACGGCGACCGGCATCGTAGGCGCCGTTGTCACGCTGATGGGCCTGCTTGCCTTTCCGGCCATGCTCAAAGCCCGGTACGACACGCGCTTCGCCTCCGGTGTCATTTGCGCGGGCGGCACGCTCGGCATTCTCATTCCGCCCTCGATCATGCTTATCGTCTATGCGGCGACATCCGGCGTTTCGATCGTGAGGCTTTATGCGGGCGCTTTGCTGCCGGGTTTCCTGCTGGCTGGCATGTATCTGATCTACATCGTTGTCCGCGCCATGATCCAGCCGGGCCTGGCGCCCAAGGCGGAGAAGCTTGGCGAGGATATCGGCATCTATCAGGTCATATGGATGCTTTTGACGTCCTTTTTCCCGCTGGCAATCCTCATCACCGCAGTTCTGGGGGCGATCCTTTTCGGGTTTGCGACACCGTCCGAGGCCGCCGCGATCGGCGCGCTCGGCGGCCTGCTTCTGGCTATGGCCTACGGCGCGCTGACATGGCAGCGGCTCCAGGAATCGGTCTACCTGACAGTCAAGACCACTGCCATGGTTTGCTGGCTCTTCGTCGGCTCCTGGGTTTTCGCTTCGGTCTTTTCCTATCTGGGCGGCGAGCAGCTCGTCCGCGAATTCGTGGAAGGCCTCAGCCTGACGCCGCTCCAGTTCCTGCTGCTGGCGCAGCTCATCATCTTCCTGCTCGGCTGGCCGCTGGAATGGTCGGAGATCATCATCATCTTTGTCCCGATCTTCCTGCCATTGCTGCCGATCTTCGACATCGACCCGCTGTTCTTCGGCATCCTGATCGCGCTCAACCTACAGACATCGTTCCTGACGCCGCCCATGGCCATGTCGGCCTACTACCTAAAGGGCATAGCGCCCCCCGGCGTGCAGCTCACCCAGATATTCTCCGGCTCCCTGCCCTATGTGGCCATGGTCTTCATCACGATGATCCTGCTCTACAATGTGCCTGCGATTATCTATTGGCTGCCCCAACTGTTCTACGGGCGTTGAGGAGGCGCGAGGCAATGCTACTGGACCGCGTGATCGCAGCTGCCGCGCTGGCGACGTTGACCGGTTATCTCGGGATATTCGTCTTGTCGGTACCGAGGACACCGCTTTTCATTGTGGTCGGCTTCGTGCTGGTTCTGGCCTTCTACGATTTCTGGAACCAGCTCTTCCGAAACGGCAAGCGGTAGCGCCAAGCTCAGGCTTCGCCACCGAGCCAGCTTTGCTTGACGCGGATCTGATCGTCGAGCCACACGATATCGGCGCGCGATCCCGGCTTCAGATAGCCATACTCGCGGCCGATGCCGAGATAATCGGCCGGATAGGCGCTCGCCATCCTGAGCGATTCTTCCAGTGGCAGTTCGAGCATCTCGACGCCGAAGCGCACAGCTGAAGCCATGTCGAGATCGGACCCCGCTAGCGTTCCGTCTTCAAGCACGAGCCTGGAACACACCTCACCGGCCTCTCGATGCACGGCCCGCCCGTTGATCTCGAAGCTCTCGGCCTTGCTGCCCACCAGCGCCATGGCGTCGGTGACGTGGAAAAGCCGGCCGGGACCACGCATGGCCCGCAGCGCGATTCTGAGGGCGATGGGATCAACGTGATGCCCGTCGGCGATGATCCCGCCCCAGGCCGGGCCGTGGTCGAGCGCAGCCCCCACCAGACCCGGCGCACGGTGGGACAGGCCGCTCATGGCGTTGAACAGATGGGTGACGCCGCGCGCGCCGGCTTCGAACAGGGCGATTGCGGTCTCGCTGGTGCAATCCGTATGACCAAGGCTGACGATGACGCCCGCCTCCGTAAGCCGCCTGATCCTGGAAGGCGATGCCTGCTCGCAGGCGAGCGTCATATGCAGGACCGGCATCTTGTCGGCCGCAGCGCAGATCTCCTCCACATCGTCATCTTCAAGAGGCCGCATCAGTTCAGGCAGATGCGCTCCCCGGCGCGCCGGAGCCAGATGGGGGCCTTCCAGATGCAGGCCGATGATGCCCGGCTCGGACCTTGCCGCCTCGCAGGCGGCGGCAATCGCCTGGGCTGTCACCTCCCGCGTATCGGTTATCAGCGTCGGCAGCAGCGCCGTGGTGCCGCAGGTCCGATGCGCGCGGGCGATTGCCCCCATCGTCTCCGCCGTCGGATCGTTGTTGAGCATACGGCCGCCGCCGCCATTGACCTGGACGTCGATGAAGCCGGGTGCAAGCAAACCTCCGTCGAGTCGTTGCACCTCCGAGCGGTCCGCGACATCCGCCTCAGGCACGACGGCCTTGACCCGCCCCTCTTCGACGAGAAGCGCTTGACCCGCAAGCGAGCGCTCACCATCGAAGATGCGCGCTCCAGTCAGAACCAAGCTCGTCATCAAAGCGTCTCCGTTACCTTGCTCAGCTTGTCCGGCGTGTCAGGATCGAACCCGCGCTCCCGCGCCACGCGCTCGATCAGCCGGTAATAGGCGACCAGCGCGGGGAGAGGATCGAGGTGGCCGCTACCCGTCGAATGCACGGCTATGGTCTCGGCAACCGCTTGGCGCGAGGATATAGCAAAGACGTGCGCGCCCAGCCCCGCCAGCCTGTCCAGCGCTTGGCTGCTGGATTCCAGCGCCTCATCTTCCGGCACGAAGGCCAAGACCGGAAAGCCCTCGTCGATCAATTGCATGGGACCGTGCATGAGCTCCGCCAGCGAGAAGGCCTCGGCGTGCAGCTTGGCGGTTTCCTTGGCCTTCAACGCCGCCTCCAGCGCAATGGCGAAACCGGGCCCGCGCCCCGTCGTATAAACCGACCGGGCTTGCACGAACGCCGCCAAGGCCCGCTCGTAATCGGCCGAACAGGCTTCGTCGAGAGCGGTGGGCAGACGCTGCAGGCCGGCAGCCAACGCGTCGCTGCCGGTGGCCGACTGCGTGAGAGCGGCGAGCGCGGCCGCAGAAGCGATGAAGCTCTTGGTGGCCGCCACGCTGCACTCCTTGCCGGCGTGGATGGGTATCACGATATCGGCGGTGCGGGCGAGCGGGCTGTCGGCGACGTTGACGATGGCGACGGTTGTGGCCCCGCCGCTCTTGGCCGCCTCCTGGACCGCGATGATATCGGGGCTCGCCCCCGATTGCGACACCGTCAGGTGCAGCGCGCCGGGCAAATGAAGCCGCGCATGGTAGACCGAGGCCACCGAGGGGCCGATGGAGGCGACCGGGATGCCGGCGTTGATCTCGAACAGATACTTGAAAAAGCTCACCGCATGATCCGACGAGCCGCGCGCGGCGACCGTCACGACGGGCGGCCGTCTGGCCGAGACGACACGTCCCAGCTCGGCAAAGGTCTTCGCCTCGCTCGACAGAAGGCGCTCCACGGCGGCGGCGGCCTCTGTCGTCTCCGCATGCATCAAAGACCCATTGTCGCTTTCCGTCATGCCAATCTCCCGCTACGCTCCGGATGCGACCAATCTAATACCAAATATGAGTATAGCGGCTTTGACGATTGTTTCCATGTCCGCCGACGATAATTTTTACGTGCTGGTGAAGCGGCCCGAGAGGAGACAGCCCTGGCGCTCAGCCTTCGAGCAGCAGGCGCCGGCGCAGCGTATCGAGTTCGCTCACCCGCGTTCCGGTGAATATCTCGAATGCATCGACGCCCTGGTAAAAAAACAGCTCATAGCCGCTGATGAAATCGAGACCCGCGGCCTCGGCCTGTTGCTTGAAGAGCGTTTCCACGGGCGTGTAGACCGCATCGAACGCCCAGGACTGGCCGGCGAAATCGGTTTCCCCGACCGGAGAGCCCGGATAGCCCGTCATACCAAGCGGCGTGCAGTTCACAACGCCGTCGGCGCCCGTCATCGCGACCGCGACGTCGGTTTTTGCAACGGCGCTTGCCGCGCCGGCCGCGCCCAGCGCCACTGCCAGCGCCTCGGCCTTTGGCAGATCGCGGTCGATCACGCGGATTTCCTCCGCCCCGAGCGCAGCGAGGGCAAATGCGACGGCTTTCCCCACGCCGCCGCCGCCGATCAGCGCGACGATACCCGGTTTCCGCTCTCCGAAGGCCGCTCGAAAGGCCGAGATGAAGCCCGAATAGTCGGTGTTGAACCCGCGCGCGCCGTCCACTGTCAGCTTGACGGCATTGACGGCGCCGATGCGCGCGATCATCGGATTCTCGACCTCGACCAGCTTCATGACGCGCTCCTTGTAGGGCAGCGTCACGTTGAAACCGGCCAGACCGTCCGCCAGACAGCGGGCGAAGGTCTCCTCGAATGTCAGGCCGAGATCGGACGGAATATAGAGATCGTAGCTGACCTCCAGCCCCGCCAGAGCGCCGCAGATGCGGTGTAACACCGGCGAGCGCGAGGCGCGGATATTGTCGCCGATAAGGCCCAGCCTCACCTGACCCGGCCTGGCTTCACGGGCAGTCATGGGCATGTTCATCCCTGGTAGCCAAAGATGCGGGGTAACCACAGCACCATGTCCGGCGAGAAGATGAGGATCAGCAGCGCCCCTACCAGCACGACGAAGAACGGCAGTACGTTGCGAATGATCTCACCGAGCGGAATGCCCGTCACTGCGTTTATGACGAAAAGCAGAATGCCGTATGGCGGCGTGATCAGGCCGATCATCATATTGACCACCGCCACCACCCCGAAATGGATGAGATCGATGCCGAGAAGCCGGCAGGTGGGAATGAAAAGCGGCACGATAACCAGGATGATCGTGGTTGCGTCGAGAAAGCAGCCAAGCAGCAGAAACAGGACATTGATGGAAAGCAGAAAGAGCACGGGGTCCATCTCCAGCCCCACCAGCGCCCCCGCCATCTGACCCGGAATATTCTCGTTGGCCACGATATAGTTGAAGATCAGCGCACCGCCGATCACCAGGCCAACGGCCGCTGATGAGCGCGCGCTCTCCGCCAGCACGGCATAGAGCGAGCGCCAGGTTAGCGAGCGATAGAACAGGCTCGCCAGGATGAGTGCGTAGAAGGCGGCGACGGCCGCGGCTTCCGTCGGCGTGGTGATGCCGCCATAGATGCCGTAGAGCAGAATGACGGGCATCAGGAGCGCCGGAAAGGCTCGAACCGTTAGTTGCGGCAACTCGGAAAGCGGCACGACTTCATCGGTCTCGAAGCCCCGGCGATAGGCAATGATCACATTCATGGCCATCAGCACCACGCCCATGACGAGCCCTGGAATGATGCCGGCCAGGAAAAGGAAACCGATGGAGGTATCGGAAACCAGCGCATAGAGCACCATCGGGATCGATGGCGGGATGATCGGCCCGATGGTCGCCGAAGCGGCTGTGATCGCGGCGGCATAGCCACGCGTGTAGTGGCCGGATTTCACCATCATCTCGATGATGATCTTGCCGATCCCGGCGGCATCTGCCACGGCCGAGCCGGACATGCCGGAAAAGATGAGCGATGCGACGACATTCACATGGCCAAGCCCGCCCTTGAAGCGGCCGACCAGTGCCACGCAGAATTTCAGCAGGCGCTCGGAAATCGTACCGGCATTCATGATGTTCGCGGCCACGATGAAGAGCGGCACGGCCAGGAGTACGAAGCTGTCGTAAAGACCCTGGATGATCTGCTCGCCAGCCAGCGCCAGATCCTGCCCGCCGACGGCCAGGTAGGCGGTCGCCGCAAGGATCAGCGCATAAGCGACAGGCATTCCGATGCCAGCCAGAAGAAAAAGCACGAGCAGACATGCGGCAAGCGCCAGGCTCATTATTCAGCCTCCTGGCCGGGCGACGGATCGCCGCTGCTCAAATCCTCGACGCCGCGCCATATGCGGACGATACGCAATGCATAGGCCGCGATCACGGCCACCGCGAAAACCGCATAGATCGAGAAGACATAGTCCAGCCGGATGTGCAGGATGGCGCTCTTCTTGATCTTGTAGAAGGTGATGTAATCGAGCGTGTCCGGCAGGGCCGCGGCAAAGCCGACGATGATGGCCAGCGCCGAAATGATGACGAAAAGTTTTCGCATCCGCTTGCTGACCGACAGATAGATCACGTCGAACTTGACGTGATCGCGGTCGTCCAGAATGAACGCGCTCCCCCAGAACACCAGCCACAGCCACAGTGTCAGACTGAGCTCGACCGTCCAGCCGAGCGGGCTGCGAAACAGGTAGCGTGCGGTGATCTGAAGGATGAATATGAGAAACATGGCGGCGAGCATGCCCACCGCCACATTCTCAGCTCGCGCCCGGAAAAACCGGATAACGGAAGCCATCGGTCAGCCGGTTATCAAAGCGCGTTGATCTTGTCGATCATGCCTTCCGGCCAATCCTTGGCGAAATCCGACTCCAGATAGGCCTTCTGCACATGCGTGCGGAATGCTTCCAGATCCGGCTCATAAACCTCCAGACCCTGTTCGCGCATGAAAGCGACAAGCTCGTCCTCAAGCTCGAGCTGGCGCTGGCGTCCAAGGTCCGCCGCCGCGTCGGCACCCTTTTGCACCGCTTCCTGCTGCTCCGGCGTCAGGCTGTCCCAAAGCTCCTTCGAGAAAGCGATGTAATTCAGATCGACGAGATGGCTCGTCAGAACGATCTGGCTCGTCACCTCATAGAATTTGGAGTCCTTGACGGTCGGCAACGGGTTGTCCTGGCCGTCGATGGCGCCCGTCTGCAACGCCGTATAGACCTCGGTAAAGGCCAGCGGCACCGGGTCCGCGCCGAGCGCCGAACCGAGGAACTGCCAGGCGTCGGTTCCCGGCATACGAAGCTGGACGCCCGCCAAGTCGGCCGGCGTATTGATCTTCTTCTCCGGCTTCAGATTGACGTGGCGGCGACCCAGATAGACGACCGAGAGCAGCTTCACGCCGAGCTCGTCTTCGACCTTCTTCTTCATCGGCTCCATGAAGTCGGCGTTGAAAACCTTCACCTGATGCTCGGCATCGCGGTGCAGATAGCCCGCGGTGAAGATCGAGAACTCGGGGAAGATGGTCGCCAGCTCCTGCGCCGAGGTGATCGACATTTCCAGATTGCCGCGCGCGATAGCTTCGAGCTCCGTGCCCTGCTTGAACATCGTCGCATTGTAGTTCGGTTGATACTCGGCGAATTCGGCTACCGCCGGTCCGAACGCCTCTTCGAGCGCCACGGAGCGCTGGTCGGTGGCCGTCGCCGGCGTCGACATGCGGATGACGACCTTGTCCTGCGCCATCGCGGCGCCGGCGAGCATAGAGCCCGCCACCGAAAAGGCAGCCGTCGCCAAGAGAGCGCGACGCGTGATGGAATGTTTCATTGGTTTCCTCCCGGGAATGCTTTTTGAAATGGCCTTGCCGGCCCCAGCCACGTCAACGTCGCACAGGCGGGCGATCTTTTCAATACACGATCTATGTTTTATAGGATGATACGTCGTTTCGTCAGGCAGAGAGACGTTCCGCTACACGGGCCTGAATCGAATGCTCGACCCCATTCAAGATGTGCCGCCGCAGAATCGTCTTGCCCGCCTCCGCATCGCGCGAAAGCGCGGCCTGCATCAGATCGCGATGGTCCCTGGCCGCTTCCTCACCCCGAAAAGTCAAGGTAAGCATTTGATATCGCAGGTACTTATCAAAGATTTCGCCATGGGTGGACAGCAGCAGCTGCGATCCGCACGCTTGGATCAGAGCCCTGTGGAATTCCCAGTCGTAGCGCTTCCAGGTCTCACGCACCGACAGGTCTCCACTGATCATCTTGCGCTCCATCACATTGAGCTTGTGATGAGCCGCCACCACCGACGCCTCCCAGTCCACGTCGCCATCGGTGAAGGACTGTTCGAGCGCATGGCATTCCAGAAGAATGCGCAGATTGGCGATCTCCGTCAGGTCCTCGTCGGACACCGGCGCGACGGCGAAGCCCTTCTGCCCCTCGGCCCTGACAAAGCCGTCTGCCGCAAGGCGTGCAAGGATTTCCCGCAAGGTGGTGATGCTCACCTTGTAGCGGTCGCGCAGCTTCTCCAGGCGCAATCGGGCGCCGGGCGCCAGCCGCCCGAAGATGATGTCGTTGCGGATCAAACGGTAGGCCTGTTCGCCGACAGACGGGATGGATTCTTGGTCTAACATAAGGAGGAAAATAGCAGAGCTTGTTGCTTTTGCCATAGAGGCTTTCTTGTGATATTCGAAAAATAATTGATTATTTTCCAAATCCAGCATGAAAGACCGCATGAACGCGCTCGCCGACATCCGAAAGGAAACGCTGTCCAGCCGCATTGCGGCGGATCTGCGATCGTCCATCCTGCGGGGGGATATTGCGCCGGACGAGAAGATCAATCTCGACCGCGTTCGCGAGCAATTCTCGACCAGCGTCACACCGCTTCGCGAAGCAATGTCGCGGCTGGTCGCCGATGGCCTGGTGGTCTTCGAGGATCAGCGCGGCTATCGCGTCACACCGGTATCGCTGCGGGATCTCGATGAGGTCGTCCGCCTGCGCACGGACCTTGAAACGCTGGCTCTTGGCTATGCCATCCAGTCGGGCGATCTGGACTGGGAGGGCCGCGTCGCCGGAGCGCTCTACAAGCTGACGCGCGGCGAACGGAATGGCGATGCAGAAAACGATGTCGAGACATGGGAGCGCGCCCATGCCGATTTCCACCTGACCCTGATCGATGGCTGCGGCATGCCGCATCTGATAGGGTTCTGCCGCATGCTCCACAATCTCAACGACCGCTATCGCCGCATCTTCCTCGAACGGCCCGCCGGCGACCCCGACCCTGACGGAGAGCACCGCAGGATCGGCGAAGCCGCGATGGCCCGGCGCGCCGACGAGGCCACGGAACTGTTGAAGGCCCATATCGCCCGCACCGGAGCCCGCCTGCGTACAGCCCTTCAAGCGCGCTCGCAGAAGGAACCGGCGAAGTGAGGGCCCTACACCCTCGAGCACGGCACTGCCTCATTGCCTTCGACCCATTATCCCACCGAAAAAGCTGACGGAATCATCATGGCTAAGAAGATCTACATATTGAACGGCCCCAACCTCAATCTCCTGGGCAAGCGCCAGCCGGAAATCTATGGCCATGAGACCTTGGCCGATGTGGAAAGCGCCTGTCGCAAGGAGGCGTCGAACGCCGGGCTGGAGATCGCCTTCCACCAGTCCAACCACGAGGGTGCGATTATCGATCTGATCCACGAAGCACGAGACAGCGGGGCGGGCATCGTCATAAATCCGGGGGCGCTGACGCACACATCCATCGCCGTCCTCGATGCGCTCAACGCGTTCGAAGGGCCGGTTCTCGAAGTGCACATCTCCAACGTGCACAAGCGCGAGAGCTTCCGGCACCATTCCTATGTCTCCCTGCGGGCCGATGGCGTCATCGCCGGCTTCGGCACCCAGGGCTATCAGCTCGCCGTGCAGCGCATGATCCGGCTTCTGGGAGTGCAATAATGGCGGTGCGGATCGGCGTGGCCGGCGCAGGCGCGATGGGCGTGCGTCACGTTGAAGCCATGAGGGCGTGCCGCGACGCCGAACTGGCTGGCATCGTCGATCCATCGGGTAGCGCGGCCGCTTATGCCGAGCAGGAAAAGGTCGACCATTTCACCAGCCTGGCGGATGCATTTTCATCCGGAAGCCTGGATGCAGTGATACTGGCGACCCCCAACCAGCACCATGTGGAAGGTGCGCTCGAATGCATCGAGGCTGGCATTCCCGTGCTGGTGGAGAAGCCGCTGGCAACCGACCTTGCCGGCGCGCTCCGGCTCGTAGGGCGTGCGGAAGCGCTGAACGTTCCCCTTCTGACGGGCCACCACCGCCGCCATAACCCGCTGGTCCAGGCCGCCAAGGCGCGCATCGAGGCCGGCGATCTCGGCCGCATCGTCGCCGCCCACGGCATGTTCTGGGCGATGAAGCCGGATGACTATTTCGACATCGGCTGGCGGCGTCAGAAGGGCGCCGGCCCCATCTATCTCAATTTCATCCACGACATCGACCTCATGCGCCATCTGGTGGGTGAGGTCGCGTCCGTCCAGGCAGTCGAAACCAACGCCATCCGAGGCAACGAGGTCGAGGACGCGGCCGGAATGCTGATGACCTTCGACAATGGCGCGATCGGCACCTTCACGGTTTCAGACAGCATCGTATCGCCGTGGAGCTGGGAGCTCTCCTCGCGCGAGAACCCCGCCTATCCGCCGGCCGATGCGACCTGCTACTGGATCGGCGGTACGCAGAGCTCGCTGGAGCTGCCGAACGCGGCACTCTGGTCGCACGCCGAAAAGCCAAGCTGGTGGGAACCCATCGGGCGAACGCCGCTCATGCGCCATTCCGCCGACCCGCTGGTCCTGCAGGTGCAAAACCTCGCCGACGTCGTGGCCGGCCGCGCGAGGCCGGTCGTCTCCGGCCGCGAGGGATTGAAGACACTGGCCATCATCGATGCCATCAAGGAGGCGACAGCCTCGGGAAAGACGGTTGAACCTGGCCGCTTCTGAGAATTTCGAGCTGAAAAGCATCCTGAAATGGCGATATTGCCCTCCATTCTCCCGCTTTTTGCGGTCATAATCGTCGGTTTCATCGCCATTCGCAGCGGTTATGTGGTGGCCGAACAGATAAAGCCCGTCAGCGATTTCGTCGTGAAGATCGCGCTTCCGGCCCTCATCTTCAACGCGCTGACGTCGGTTCCGCTGGCCGAAGCGGTGAGCTGGTCGTTCATGGCCGCTTATGCAGGCGGATCGATGTTCATCTTCCTTTTCGGAATGCTGGCCGCCCGCAATCTTCTGGGAATGGAAACCGGCCATTCCGCCCTCGCCGGTCTTGGCATGGCAAACTCCAACAGCGCCTTCATGGGGTATCCGATTGCGCTGACGGTGATCGGCGCCCCGGCCGGCGCGCTTCTTGCCCAATGCATGATTATCGAGAACCTGGCGCTTATTCCACTGGCCATGGCGATCGCCGACTCGGCGCGCGCCGGCGGCGGCAATGGCTGGCGCCCGGCGCTCGGGCAAGCGGCGCGCAACGTCGTTCGCAATCCCATCATCCTGGCGATGCTCGCGGCGGTTCTGGTCACTGTCGTCGGGCTGCCGGTGCCTGGCGTCATCTCCTCGGCGATCGACATGCTGGCGCGCATCGCGGCACCGATCGCGCTCTTCGTCATTGGTGGCACCCTCGCCTCGCTGCCGCTCGCCGGTGTCTACCGCAGGGTGAGCCTGATCGTCGCCGGGAAGCTGCTGCTGCATCCGCTGATCATCTTCGCCGCGCTCAGCCTGGCGCCCGGCATCAGCGAAACTACATTTATCGGCGGCGTGATCTTCGCCTCGGTTCCCATGCTCAGCATCTATCCGTTATTGGGCCAAAGAAGCGGCATGGTGCTCGTCACTGCTACCGCGCTTCTGGTGGCCACGGTCCTGTCCTTCATAACCGTTCCGGCGGCAATCGCCATCGTTCAGCATTTGCAGGCCCCTTGAAACGGCACTGCCGGGCGAGTTCGACACGATCTCAGCCCGACCTGTCGGATTGCGAAGGGTTCTTCGTCCTATGGTCAGCGTTGGCGAAAACGCATGAGATGGAGAGGAGAGCCCCATGTTTAGAGCACGAACCTCGAGAAGTCCTTGCCATCCTTCGGGGTAATTCCATCTGACTGCAAAAGCTGTGGGCGCCTTTCTCGCGATACTGCCTTGCTTAACCGAGAACGACTCGCGCAACATCATCTTCCGTCACGTCGACCATCGGCCGCTCGATCCTGAAAGCCTGCGGGCTTTGCCCCGGCCGCAATATGCCGATGACCGTTTCGACGTCCGGACATCCGGGTTCGCGGCAGGTGATCTGACTGACCGACACGACGACCTCGTCCTCGAGTCCTAACCGCGTCCGCAACCATTTCTTGATCAGCGCGGATTCGGCGGGCGAGCGACGCGGCCTCGGTGCGAACAGATTTGCAAAGCTACTCATTCCTTCAACCCTTTCCCGTCGGTAGACGGAGCGCGATGGCCTCCCGCATGTTTTCTCCTTCGCAGATTCGGCTTATTATGTAATAACATAACAAATCGGCAGACGATGTTCTAGTATTACGCTATCGGCATCATGCAAACGTCATGTGCGAGGTGAAATTCCCTACGCGGCTACCCCCCCCCGGATGTGCGATTTCTGGAGGTTGTCCCTTTGTACGCCCCGGACAACTCAGGAATGCGGGGGAACATTGAGGCAGCTTTCGTGTTCAACAGCCATGGTGGATTTGACTGGCCATCTCGCAAACCATATGGCTCTGCACATCCTGGCGATGAACTTGCTGGCGCCAGCCCTAGTATATGCGCGGCATCGGGCGCGGCGAAACGTTTTGCTGCCGTCGACCGGTATCGCGACATCGTCCGCCTTGCAGCTTGCGATCTTATGGGCCTGGCACGTTCCAGCGGCCTTCGCTACGGCCTCTACTCAACCGATCATGGCCGCTGCGATGCATCTTTCGCTGTTGCTGGCGGCGCTCCTGTTCTGGCGCGCGGTATTTCACGCCGCAAGCGTCTCGCCATGGCGTTCGATCGCCGCTCTTCTGGTGACCGGAAAGCTGTTCTGCCTGCTTGGCGTCCTTCTCGTCTTTTCGCCCCGGCCGCTTTACGAGCCAACGGGTTATCCGGCCACCATGTCCACGGCCATCCTGCTGGCTGATCAGCAAATGGCGGGCCTGCTCATGCTCATCATCTGCCCCCTTACCTATGTGCTCGCCAGCATCATAATCGCGCACCGCTGGATCGCCTCGGACGAGCAGAAGGGTGGATGGCTTTTCGAGCGGTTGCGGCCGTGAGATTGCATTATCCGCGTGATCTGAGCTGGCGAAGGGCGTTGCTCTGGCTTGTGGCCTACTTGGCGATAGGTGCAGTCGGAGCCACGCTCTTTGCCGCCTCGGGCATCTACAATGTCGCGGCCTCCGTACAGCATTTCCAGATAACGGAGCGCATCATCAAGTTCGTTCTCAACCGGTCGGTCGCAGTCCACAGTCCCGACGAAGTGCCGACGGATATCGGCGACGACCGCCTGGCACAACTGGGTGCACGCCATTTCCGGCTTGGCTGTGCCCCATGCCATGGCATGCCCGGCGAGGACGCCAGTCCGGTCATGCAGCAGATGTACCCCGCGCCTCCGAGGCTTGAGCACGCCGCGCTGAAATGGGAGGCGGCCGAACTCGCCTGGATCATCGACAATGGGCTGAAATTCACCGGCATGCCGGCCTGGGCCGGGCAGGGTAGAATGGACGAGGTCTGGGCGTTGGTCGCCTTCCTGCGCCGTCTGCCAAATGCAGATAAACAGGAAATCTCCGAACTTGCCGGCGGCCCCGATGGGATTCCCATGCTCGCCGATCAATCGACGGTAGCGCAATCCTGTATCTCCTGCCATGGAAACCAGGAGCAGCCGCCGGTCTCGCCGGAAGTACCATCGCTTTCCGGTCAGCCTCGGGCCTATTTGCAGCGCGCATTGTTGGAATACCGCGCCGATCTGCGCCAGAGTGGCATGATGGAGCCGATCGCCGAGGCGCTTGACGATGCAGCGATCGAACGTCTCGCCAGCCGCTTCGCCGCTCAATCACTGCCTGTCGCGCAAAACCTGGAACTGACACGCGGAGAAGTCGATCGCGGCCGGACCATCGCCACGGTCGGACATCCGGGTGGCAACGTGCCGCCATGCCTTTCATGCCACGGCGCCGGAGCTTCGGAACTGTTCCCGCGGCTTCGAGGGCTCTCGCAAGAATATATCGTCGGCCAGTTGCACCTCTTCCAGTCAGGCTCCCGCAGCCAGACCGCGTATGGTGCGATCATGTCGACCGTAGCCCGCCGTCTGACAGCCGAAGACATGGAAGACGTCGCAGCCTTTTTCGCTGGTCAGCCTGAAGCGAGGACCGCCGGCCGATGACGTGGCATGCGCGCATAGCATCCCTCGGCGGGATGCTCCCCATTCTTGCCGGATGCGGCGGCGTCCAGTCGGCACTGGAGACGACAGGACGCGAGGCGGCGGACATATATTTCCTGTTCATCGTAGCCACGGCGCTCAGCATAGCCATCACGCTGCTGGTTCTGGTCCTGCTCGTGGTCGTTCTGTGGGGGCCGTCGAAATGGCGCGACCGGCTTGGCTCCGACCGGGTCGTGATCGGCGGCGGCGTTGTGCTGCCGATCGTCCTGCTCAGCCTGCTGCTCGGCTACGGCCTATTCGTTCTGGACGCGGGCGCCTCGCGCACCGCGCACGCCAAAGATGACGGCATCACGATCGTCGGCAAGCGCTGGTGGTGGGAGGTCGCCTATGCCACGGCTGACGGTGAACAGGTTGTCAGCGCCAACGAATTGCGCCTACCGGTGGGGCGGCCCGTGACCCTTCACCTTGAAAGCGACAACGTGATCCACAGCTTCTGGGCTCCCCAACTCGCCGGCAAACTGGACATGATACCAGGCCGCACCAACAGTCTGGTCGTCGAAGCGACGGAGCCGGGCGTCAGTCGCGGCCAATGCGCGGAATATTGCGGTGGGGCGCACGCGCTCATGGCCTTCTTCATCATAGCCATGCCGCCCGATGAATATGATGCTTGGCTGCAGGAGGAAGCCGCGCCGGCACGCGCACCCGAGACCGGGATTGCGCAGCGTGGCCAAGCCCTTTTTCTCGAAAATGGCTGCGGTGCCTGCCACACGGTGCGCGGAACCCAAGCCGGCGGGACGATCGGCCCCGACCTCACCCATGTCGGCTCACGCCGCTCGCTGGCGGCAGCGACCCTTCCCAATGATGCGGAGGCCTTTGCCCGCTGGATCAAGGACAATCAGCACATCAAGCCCGAGAACCTGATGCCTCCCTACGAAAACCTCGAGCCGGACGATCTTACCGCCATAGCGGCATATCTGGAGGGGCTGGATTGAACATGCCTGACTTCAGCGCGCTCCCCCTACCCCTGAACCTCGTGCTTTTCACGGCGGGGGCCGTTGTCGTGTGGTTCGCCGGCAGCCGCCTCACCTATTATGCGGACGCCATCAGCAACGCCACGGATATCGGCCAGGCCGCCATCGGCATCATGCTCCTGGCGGGCGTTACCTCGCTTCCCGAAATCGGCGTGACGGCCACCGCTGCTATTGCCGGCAATGCCGACCTCGCCGTCAACAACCTTTTCGGCAGTATCGCGCTGCAGGTGGCCGTGCTTGCCGTGGTCGACTTCCTGATCGGAAGAAAAGCGCTTACTGCAGCGGTGGCTGATCCCACCGTCATTCTCCAGGGCAGCCTCAACATCATCATGATTTCGGCGGCCGCCGCGGCAATGGTCATCGGCGATGTCAGCGTCTTCGGTGTCGGCTTGTGGGCGTGGGGAGCGATCGCCGCCTATGTCTCCTGCATCCACATACTGTCACGGGGACGAGGGCGCCGGCCCTGGCTCGCCGCCGGCAACGAGCGCGTGGAACGGGAGCCGGTCGGGGAGAACCAGGACCACGGCTCGTCAGCCTCCGACCGCGAGTCCAAAACCCTGCGCAGCCTCGTTGTAAAGACTGCCGGGGTCGCGGCGATCATCCTCGTGGCGGGATATGTCGTCGCCAAGTCCGGCGAAGCGATCGCGGAACAGACCGGCCTCGGTTCAAGCTTTGTAGGTTTCGTGCTGGTCGCCATTGCCACTTCCCTGCCGGAGCTCAGCACCGCCCTGTCGGCCGCAAGGCGCGGCCTTTTCACAATGGCGATATCCGACATCCTGGGCACCAACCTGATCAATATCGCGATGATCTTCCTGGTCGACCTGCTCGACACCGGTGAGCCGGTGATCGGTCGCATGGGCCCCTTCGCGATTTTCGGCGCGTTGCTGGCGGTGGTGCTGACGGCGCTGTTTCAGGCTGGCGTGGCTGAGCGGCGCGACAAGGCCATCCTGCGCATGGGCTACGACTCTCTGCTGGTGCTCATCGTATATGTCGGCGGCGTCGTCCTTCTCTATACCTTGCGGAGCACGGGAACATGAGCAACGCGAACCACAAGCTTCCCAATCCGGAACCGCGCTCCGAACGCGAAGTCGACGAACTCCTGCGCATTTGGGCGACACCCAAAGGCTGGAGGATCATAACCGCCGTCAACAACACGGTGATCGGCCTCCTCTACATTGGTGCCGCTTTCCTCTTCTTCCTGATGGCCGGGGCGTTGGCGCTCTTGATGCGGACACAGCTGGCTGTGCCGGAGAACGATTTCCTCAGCCAGGACTTCTACAATCAGATCTTCACCGTGCATGGCACCACGATGATGTTCCTGTTCGCCGTGCCGGCGGTAGAAGCCCTGGGGGTGATGCTCCTGCCTCAGATGCTCGCCGCGCGCGACCTTCCCTTTCCGCGCCTCAGCGCCTTTGCAATCTGGGCCTATGTGGTCGGCGGCCTCGTCTTCTTCTCGACCGTTTTCTACGACCTGGCGCCCAAGGGCGGCTGGTTCATGTACACGCCGCTGACGCTGAAGGAGTTCTCGCCCGGCGACAATGCCGATTTCTGGCTGCTTGGCATCGGCTTCATCGAAATCTCGGCCATCGCCGGCGCGGTCGAGATTGTCGTCGGCACGCTACGCACCCGCCCGCCGGGAATGTCGCTGACCAAGATGCCGATCTTCGCGTGGTCGATGCTGATCTTCGCGGCCATGATCATGTTCGCCTTCCCCGCGGTTATCCTGGGAACGATGCTGCTCGAGATTGAGCGTTCCTTCGGTTGGCCGTTCTTCACCGCAGCCAAGGGCGGTGATCCGCTGCTCTGGCAGCACCTGTTCTGGTTCTTCGGCCATCCGGAAGTCTACATCATCTTCCTCCCGGCGGCGGGCCTTGTTTCGATGATCGTTCCGACCATGGCCCGCCGGCCGCTGATCGGCTACCGGCTGATCGTGGTAGCGCTTATCGGCACAGGTTTCTTCTCGTTCGGCCTGTGGGTTCATCACATGTTCACCACGGGTATTCCCACGCTCAGTCTCGCCTTTTTCTCGGCGGCGAGCATGGCTGTCGCGATACCGTCCGGCATCCAGGTCTTTTCCTGGATCGCCACCATGGCGGCGAGCAAGGGCCGCTTCCGCATCAACACGCCATCGCTCTTCGTGATCGGCTTCCTCGTCATCTTCACGATCGGCGGAATGACCGGCATAATGGTGGCTCTGGTGCCGGTGGATTTCCAGGTGCACGACACATATTTCGTGGTCGCCCATTTCCACTATGTGCTGATCGGCGGAATGGTGTTTCCGCTTTTCGCCACCTTCTACTACTGGATGCCGATGGCGACGGGAAAGCTGTTGTCGGAAGCGCTCGGCCGCTGGGTGTTCTGGTTGATGTTCGCCGGCTTCAACATCGCCTTCTTCCCGATGCACGTAACGGGCCTGCGGGGCATGCCGCGCCGAGTGTGGACCTATCCCGGCGATCTTGGCTGGGATGCGCTTAACATGGTCTCGACCGTCGGCGCCTATATCTTCGCCGCCGGCGTGCTCGTCTTCCTGTTCGACCTTTCGCGCAGCCTCCTTTACGCCAAGGCCGCACCGGACAATCCGTGGGGAGCCGGCACTCTCGAATGGCTGCCGAACGACCTTTACGCCATGCGCAGCATTCCCTTTGTCACCAGCCGCGAGCCGGTATGGGACCGGCCCAGCCTTCCCGAGGAAGTAAGGGCCGGGCATCACTTTCTGCCCAATGCGCCGACCGGAGGGCGCGAGACGATCGTCACCTCAGCCGTCGAAGCGGAACCGCAATACATCATCCAGATGCCCGGTCCCGGCTGGGCGCACCTGATCGCCGCAGTATTCACGGCGGCGTTCTTCCTGTTGCTGACGGTCAAGATCGTCGTGCCGGCGATCATCTGCGGCATTGTCGCCATCACCGCCTGCCTGGTCTGGGCATGGGGCCTCGATCCCGGGCCGTCCAAGGGAGAAGTGGAAATCGGCGCCGGCATCCGGCTCCCCACCTATGCGAGCGGTCCCTCGTCCCATTCCTGGTGGGCGATGATCGTGCTGATCTTCGTCGCCTCCTCTCTCTATATCGCCTATGTCTTTTCGTACCTCTATCTATGGGTGGTCTCTCCGGACGTCTGGGCGCCGCTTGGCTCTCCGGCCCTGCCGCCGCCCGCCTGGCCGGCGGCGAGCCTTCTGCTGACGCTGGCCGGCACGGCGGCAATATGGCTTGCGGGCCGCCTGCTTCCCGCCCCCGGCACGCGCAATGCCGTATCCCCGGGCCTCAACGCGGCGGGGGCGCTATGCCTCGTCGCCGCCATTGCGCTGGAAATCCTCGGACACTGGGGCACCGGGTTGCGTCCGACCGAAAATGCCTATGGCGCGCTGGTCTACATGCAGAGCGCGCTGAGCGGCCAGCTCGCCTTCGCCATTTTCATCATGAGCGGCTTCGCGGTCGCCCGGGCGGTGACGGGCAGGCTAGACCGCGTGCGCCGGGTCAGCTTCGACAACTGCGCCGTGCTCTACTATTACGCGGCGCTTCAACTTGTCGTCGGCCTGCTTTTGATTCACGGGTTCCCAAGGGTGGCGGGCTGACATGAGCGAACGTGAGGACTTTTTTCCGCCAACGAGGAAGCCTTCGACAACCGGCACCCTGGTCTATCTCATGTTCGGTCTGCTGGTCTGGGCGGCGCACCTCACCATTGTCTATGGCGGCCATACGCTGCTTTGTGCGTTGGGTTTCCCGCCGGAAGCGGCAAGCTGGCTGGTGATTGCGGCGACAGCGGGCGCGATGCTTGTCGTTGTGTGCTTCCTCACATGGCGGAAGCCGTGGGCTCGGATGACAAGCCTGCCGCCCGACCGGACAATAGACCTGATCGCCCGCCTGATCGCCATTCTGTCGCTCGTCGACATTTTGTGGGCAGGCGCGGCTATCGCCTTCGTAACCTCCTGCTCCCAAGGGAGGTAGCGGTTCCAGCGCTGAAATCTATGGAATTTTGCCGCCAGGCAGAATCACCTGACGTCCGCACGCAATGCGGAAAACCAAAAGCTGGAGCGTCCTTTGTTGCGTCCGAATGGACGCACGGCGTGCTAAAGCATCGGACGGCCGCCGGTGACCTCGATCAGCGCTCCGGTCGTATAGCTCGCCTCGGACGATGCCAGGAGCACATATGTCGCCGCCAGTTCCGCAGGCTGACCTGGTCGTCCCATCGGCGTGTTCTTACCGAAGTTTTCTACCCTCTCCGCCGGGAGGGTGGAAGGAATGAGCGGGGTCCAGATCGGCCCGGGCGCGACGGCGTTCACCCGCACACCATCGTTCGCGACCATGCCGGCAAGGCCGGCAGTGAAATTGGCAATGGCGCCCTTGGTTGTCGCGTAGGCAAGCAGCGAAGGCGACGGGTCGGTCGCGTTGATCGACGATGTATTGATGATCGAAGAGCCCGGCTTCATATGCCGCAGCGCCTCCTTGCACAGATAGAACATCGCATCGACATTCGTGCGGAACGTCAGATCCCACTCCTCCGTCGTGATGTCGTCGATGCTCGCGAAGCTCGCCTGATGCGCCGCATTGTTGATCAGTATGTCGAGGCGGCCGAACTCGTCCAATGTGCGCTTCACAAGCGACTTGCAGTGGCTTTCGTCACCGATGTCGCCCGGAGCCAGGATTGCCTTGCGCCCAGCATCTTCTACCCAGCGGGCGGTTTCCTCCGCATCGCTATCCTCGTTCAGATAGGAGATGACGACATCGGCTCCCTCCCGTGCGAAGGCAATCGCGACCGCCCGCCCTATCCCGGAATCCCCGCCCGTGATCAGCGCTACACAATCAAGCAGCCGGCCGTGCCCCTTGTAACTGTGCTCGCCGTGATCCGGCGTCGGATCCAGTTCAGCCGTCAGGCCTGGCATGTCCTGGCGCTGTTTCGGAAATGGCGGTTCGGGATATCCGGTTCGTAGATCATTTGCCATGGCAGACCTCAATATTGAACCGTCAAACCTGCCAGTACAGGTTTTGTTCCAGTGACGTGATCGGAAGCACATCGCTGAAAATTGGGTCCCCAAGGTTCGCCTGATTTGGACCTGTTCGGGGGCCATTCCAGAAATCAGGATGCCGCCTGAACTCAATGGCTGGAGACCAACAATTGCACCGGCGGCTGTTCCTTTCGCTGACGGCAGTGCCAATGCTGCCCACTTCTTTTCCGTCCTCAGTCACGGCACAAGCAGCTCAGGAGAAGAACGATATGACCACCCCCGCGGAAGCTGGATATGCCCCCGTCAACGGGCTTGAGCTGTACTACGAGATCCACGGCGCGGGTAAGCCATTGATCCTTCTTCATGGCGGTATCGCGGCATTCGAGCTCTTCGAAACGAGCCTGCCGGTCTTCTCCAAGAGCCGGCAAGTGATCCTCGTCCACCTGCAAGGACATGGCCGGACAAGGGATATCGATCGGCCGCTTCGGTTCGAATTCATGGCCGATGACATCGCTGCGTTGGTGGCTCACCTCGGTATCGGGAAGGCCGATGTGATGGGCTATTCCCTCGGCGGCGGCGTGGCCATTCAACTGGCGATCCGGCATCCGCAAGCTGTTGACCGGCTGGTGGTCGTTTCCGAGGCTATCAAGCGCAGTGCCTATTATCCGGAAGTCGTTGCCGCCTTCGACCAGATGGAGGCGATGGCGCCACAGATCGGTGCGAACGTCGCGCAATCTCCTCTGGCCGAGCTCTATTCCGATGTGGACTGGGTACAGCTTTTCACCAAGATGGGAGACCTTCTCAAGCGCGACTTCGACTGGTCCGAGCAATTTGCCGGGATCTCGTCGCCGACCATGCTGGTTTTTGCCGACGCGGACGCCCAGACGCCCGAATACATCATGGAGGTCTGGCGCCTTCTCGGCGGTGGCCAGCGCAATGCCGGACTTGATGGTTCGTTGAGACCGCAGGCGCGGTTGGCGATCGTTCCCGGTACGACCCATTACAACCTGGTGGCAACACCGGTCGTCGCGGAACTCGTCGCTCCCTTCCTCGATGCCGAATTGCCGCAGCCGTCGAGCGCAAACTGACAGCGCAATCCCCATCTCTTGCCAACCCTCCACGGGTGACAACAATGATAGACAACCGACCTATTCTCATCATTGGCGGACGCGGCAAGACCGGCGCCCGCGTCAACTCGCTGCTTAACGAGCGCGGCATTGCCACACGGCCCGTCTCACGCGCCAGCAATATCCCGTTCGACTGGACGAAGCGCGAAACATGGGCCCCGGCGCTCAATAGCGTCTCCAAAGCCTATGTTACTTATCAGCCCGATCTGGCGGTGGATGGTGCTGAAGAGGATATCGCCGAGCTTTCCCGTCTTGCGCGTGAAGAAGGGCTGGAGCATGTCGTGCTCCTGTCCGGACGCGGCGAGCCCGGGGCGCAGCGCGCCGAGGCCGCGCTGCAGGCTTCCGGCGTCGGTTGGACGAATGTACGGGCCAGCTGGTTTAATCAGAACTTTTCCGAGGGACCATTTCGTGACGGCATCCTGGCGGGCGAATTGGCGCTACCGGCCGAACCGATTCCCGAACCCTTCATCGACGCCGACGATATCGCCGATGTCGTGGTCGAGGCGCTGACCGCGGATGGTCACGCCGACCGGCTCTATGAAGTGACGGGACCGCGCGCGATCACCTTTGCCGAGGCGGTGGACGAGATGGCTAAGGCGGTGGGCCGGCCGATCCGCTACCGGCAGATTCCGGTGGAGGCGTTCGTCGAACAGATGCGGCCCTATGCGCCCGAAGACATCATCACTCTGCTCGTGGAGTTGTTCACGGTGGTGCTCGACGGCCGCAACGTCGAAGTCATGAGTGGGGTAGAAGAGGCGCTCGGGCGTGCGCCTGTCGATTTTTCGGACTTCGCAAGACGTGCGGCAGCGACCGGCGCATGGGAGGCTGGCAGCTGATGCAGACGGTCATTACCTCTCTTCTGTGGTTCGTGGCCATCGGATGCGGGTTGATTGCCGGTCTCTACTTCGCCTTCTCGACATTCATCATGACGGCTCTAGGTCGCATGGAGGCGGCGCAGGGTGTCGCCGCGATGAACTCCATCAACTCGACGATCGTCGGCTCACTGTTCATGCCGCTATTCTTCGGCACGACGATCGCCGCTGCCGCGCTAGCGGCGTTCTCCCTGCTACGCTGGAGCGAACCCGGTTCGGCGGCGATGCTAGCGGGCGGTCTGACCTATCTGATCGGCATGTTTGGATGCACGATCGTCTACAATGTACCGCTCAACAACGAGCTCGAACGGAACGCAGCCGGCGCGGCGGACGTATGGGTACGCTATTTGAAGGATTGGACCTTCTGGAACCACATACGAACCGTCGCCTCGACGGCCGCGATGGTGTTTTTCATCGTTGCGCTTCTTGCCGGGCGCTCTGACTAGCATCGACGAATCTGAACCTGACCGGAAGAAAGATGGAGATAAGCCAGTTTCGCAGGAACGCCGACGGGGAAAATGTCGCATGGGCCATATGGCGGCGACTTGACACGCCTGGACACGACGCAGCGCGACTCGTCCGGTCCGGGGCAGGGTATTTGCTGGCAGGAACCGCTGTATTCCTGCACCCCAAAGGACCCGCGTGCATCAGGTACCGGGTCCACGTCGACCACGAGTGGAACACTATCGACGGCCATGTTGAAGGGTTCGTCGCCGGGGAGACGGTTCGGCACGAAATCGGGCGCGACGGTGACTGTTGGCGGCTGGACGGCCGAAAGATGCCCGATACGGCACCGCTACGGGATCTCGATCTCGGCTTCACGCCGGCCACCAATCTGCTTCAACTGCGGCGCGCCGGGCCCCGGCTTGGTTGCAGCGTGGAACTGACCGTGGCCTGGTTCGATATCGGCGAAACCCGGATCACGTCATTACCACAGGCCTATGTCCGGCGAAGTGAGAGAACCTACGAATACTCGGCGCCGTCCGTTCCTTATGAGGCGGTGCTGGAAATGGCGCCGAATGGCTTCGTCCAAAGCTATCCCCGTCTATGGACGATGGAAACGTAGGCCGGGGCGAGGACACAGCAGGCATGATTGATGCAGCAGATCATCCATAACTCACGCGACCGCGTCTACGTCGCAATGCCGCTCTTCATCCAGCGAGCACGCATGGTGGAAATCGAAGCTATCGTCGCACCTTGAAATGCAATTTGCTGTCCCAAGAGAAACTGCCGAGATGCGCGGTGATGTCATGGCGAAGAGTGGAGAGCGCTACGACAACGAATACTGCTTCATATTCCGCTTCCGGGACGAAAGATCGCCGAAATAACTGAATATTGCGACAGCGACCTCATTGCGCGTCCTGGGCTCATACGAAGATGCGGTCGAAGCCGTAAAGGCTAAGTCCGGACGAAGCTGCGGAGACACAGAATGATCGACCTGACAACCTTGATTGCCTACATCGTCATCGTGCTGGGCTTCGTATTCATTCCGGGCCCGGCCACGCTGCTCACGGTTGCGCGCGCCACGAGTTTCCTCTCAACCGCCTTTTGCCCTCCGGTCATAGATTCCCAACTTGGCTCCATGGTTTTTCCGGATGGCGGAACTTTTGGAACACCACAAACGGGAGCTAATTGAGAGCTAGTTGTGTGCCGCGGCATACGCAAAGCCGGCGGCAATCTCAGGACAGCTGAGCCTGCCTGCAAGGACAAGGAGCCGACCGATGGCTGACGCCCACCTTCCCGGCCTTCTGCTCGCCTGGACCGCATATGGGCTGGGAATACTCAGTCCCGGCCCTAATGTGCTCGCCGTCATGGGAACGTCGATGGAACACGGTCGGCGGGCCGGCGTCACGCTGGCGGCCGGCATGATCAGCGGCACGCTCGTCTGGGGCACCGCCACACTGCTTGGGCTGACGACTTTGCTGGCAATCTACGCATCGGCCCTCACATTCATCAAGTTCCTCGGAGCGGCTTATCTTCTTTGGCTTGCCTATAAATCCTTCCGCGCCGCTCTGAGCAGTCGATCCGACCGTCCCGCCGGGCTCGAATACAACCAGGACGCCCGAAAGCTGTATGTCCGCGGACTGGCCATTCAGCTCAGCAATCCCAAGGCGGCGCTGACCTGGATCGCGATCATGTCGCTTGCGGTGCGCGAGGGCTCGCCCCTCTGGGTGGGGCCGGCAGTGGTCGCCGGGTGCCTTGCGATCTCTTTCAGCGGACACATCGCCTACGCGCTGCTGTTCTCGGCGCCGCCGGTCGGCCGCGTCTATCTGCGCACGCGGCGCTGGATCCAGGGCGGCCTTGGCGTCTTCTTCTGCTTCGCCAGCTGGAAACTGGTTACGGCGCGCTTCTAGATTGTGCCGAAACCCAATCCCGACAACTCGGCGATCGCCGGTTCAATATGTTTTGCCTCGATCATCCCGAAGCCGAATACGAAGCCCCTCTGCGCGGTGTCGCGCGAGGCATAGCGCGCGATATCCTCGACCCTGATGCCCCTCGCAGCGGCAGCGCCAACCACGGCCTGCTCGTCGCCCGGCGCAGTCAATGCCGCCGCGAGATGAACCCCGGCATGGGCGCGGAATGGGCGCAGATGATCGCCCAAATGGGTCTCCAGGGCAGAGCGCAGCGCCTCGTGCCTCGCCGAATAGATCCTGCGCATCTTGCGGACGTGACGCGCCAAATGGCTTTCGGCGATGAAATCGGCGAGCGCGAGTTGGTTGATCAGGGGGCTATGCTGGTCATTCAACTGCTTGGCCAGCGTCAGCGCGTAGCGCGCCCATTCCGGCGCCACGACGAAGCCCATCCGAAGGGCCGGGAACATGCTCTTGGAAAACGTGCCGACATAGAAGACCGAGCCCGAGCGGTCGAGCGTCTGCAACGCATCGAGCGGCATGCCGCTGTGTCGAAACTCGCTATCGTAGTCATCCTCGACGATGACAGCGCCGAAGCTCTCGGCGAAATCGAGCAAGGCCGTGCGCCGGCGTGCCGACATGGCGACACCGAGGGGGAACTGGTGCGAGGGCGTCACGCAGATGACACGCGCACTCGGCGGCAGCCGGTCCACGACAAGCCCTTCCTCGTCCACGGGAATGGAAAGGACTTTTGCGCCTGCCCCTACGAACGACCGGCGTGTCGGTCCGTATCCCGGGTCTTCCAGAGCGACCTCGGTTTCCCCCGGCGTCACCAGAATGCGTGCGATCAGATCAACCGCCTGCCTTGTGCCCGCCGTCACGACAATGTCCTCCGGCTGGCACGCAACCGCGCGAACGAAGGAGACGTGGCTGGCGATCGCCCGGCGCAGAACTGGTTCGCCGGCCGGATCGTGCTCATGGACCGGGCTTCTGGCAACCCTGCGTGCCGCGCGCGTCGAAAGCCGCTGCCAGATGTCGAACGGAAACTCGCTGTCGGGCATGCCAGCAACGAAGTCGTAGCGGTAGGTCTCGCCGCTGCACGTTTCAGCAAGCGGCCGCCACCCGCGCCAGATGGGAGCCAGCCGTTTGTCGGCAACAGGGTCGACCTGCAGCGGCGCCTTGCGGCGCTCCAGTCGCGGGCGCACATCCGCAACGAAGGTGCCCGCGCCCCTTCGCCCTTCGACATAGCCCTCGCTCAGCAACATGTCATAGGCAGCGATCACCGTGTTACGCGATATGCCGAGACCTCTTGCCAACGCCCGCGTCGGCGGCAACCGAAGTCCGGCCTGAAGCCGTCCGTCGATGATCGCGGCTCGCAATTGCCGGTGCAGCGAACGCAGAAGCTCGCGCGAACCCTTCTCCGGCAGGGCGATGGCGATGTCGAGAATTGGCTCCATGAACTTCCGACCAATAGACCTGTCTTGGAACCATATCGCCGGGCACTTTTGCCTGCAACGCACATTGCGTGCCCGTTGGAGACGAATGTTAGGGCGAGGAACCGGCGATGATCGACCTCTATTTCTCACCGACGCCAAACGGCCTGAAGCTGAAGCTGAAGCTGTTCTTCGAGGAGACAGGTCACATCGCCGCCGGATCCTGTGCAACCGGTTGCATATGGCGCATTGCACACGTTGCGCTGGCGCATACCGCTGGTTACAAGCAGCCTCAGCACCGGCTATTGTTTCGTCGTTCCGACGGATCGGTAGGACCGAAGACTTTGAGGGCTTTTTTGCTGCGAGATTGATGCGCGACAGAATTTGGAATGAGTGGCCGTCATGACTCATAGCCCACCGGACAAGTTCAAGATTCTCCGTATTACCTGGAGGGGCATGGAGGCCATAGGCTTGTCGCCCGCGGTCGTGCTGCGTCAGGCGCGGCTGCCGGCAACGCTGCACCTCGGGGAAGGAGGTCTGGTTACGACCGCCCAGTACTTCGCGCTCATGCGGGCGGCGGAGGAATTGTGCACTGACCCCGGCGCGGGGTTCACGGCGGTGATGCGAAACGATCCATCCTTGCTTCCGCCGTCCAATCTGGTTGCCTATTATGCCCGCGACTACCGGGACGGCCTGGCGCGAACCGCACGCTTCAAGTCGCTTTTTGTCCCGGAGCGGATCGACAACGTCCCGGACGGGGACGACTGGATCATCTCGGCCAAATGGTTCTATGCCGCCGAAAGCGAGCCTCCGATTTTAACCGACATCACCTTCGCGGCGCTCATGGAACTCGGGCGCAGGAACACGGGCGTGCAGATTGTGCCCCGGCGAGTCGAACTCGAGCGGCCGGAAGACAAGAGCGGTGTCCATGAGAACTATTTTGGCTGCCCGATCCGCTTCGGCGCGCCGCGCAACATCCTGGTCCTCAAGGGAGAAGATCTTGACCGCCCGTTCCGGAGCCACAATCCGGAATTGCTCGACATGCTGAGCCCAGCGCTCGCCGCCGCACTCGCCGAGCTGACCGCACAGGGCTCGATCGGCGAGCAGGTCAAGGCCGTCATGAAGAAGATGCTTCCGAGCGGACGACCCGAGCTTCGTGACGTGGCGCGCGAACTCGGGATGAGCGAGCGCACCCTGCAGAGACGTGTCGCCGAAGAAGGCGGGAGCCTGCGCCAGCTGCTTTCGGAGGCCCGTCAGGAACTCGGTCGCCAGCTCCTTCTCGAGCCCGCGATGGATATCGGCGAGGTAGCGTATCTGTTGGGATTTGGGGACTCAAACTCCTTCTACCGCGCCTTCCGCGCCTGGGAGGGAACGACCCCGGCCCGCTGGCGACAGCTTCAATCGTGAATAAAGCCGGCGCCTGACCGCCCCGCATTGCTGCGCAGCGGTTCGAGGGGATTTAGCGGAGCGGACCAGAGGCTGTGCTTTCAAGGCTTTCGTGCCGCTCCAACCTTTATTGTTCTCCAGGCAATCCGCATCTCCATCGCCATCTCCGCGCCTGGCTCCAATACGCGCAGCCCCGGCATGCCCTGCTGATTGAACGCATCCACGGCGTGCGTGACGGGCTCGAAGCAGAAGAAGTCCGCGTTCCCATCAGGCGAGAAGACGATTGCAACGTCCATGTCCGGCGCGGTGATCTCGACGGACAGGCCCAATTCCGGTTGGAGGACGGTCGCGCTGCCCCGCCAGCCGGTATAGGCGTTGTTGATCCAGCTTCGCGGAAGGGCGCGCAGGCGCCGGAAATCGAAATCCGCCGCCATCTCGATCGGCCGTTGTTCGGTGGGCAAATGACGCGCGTCCTCCAGCCACACATGCGTCGCGTCGAATGCAAGACCCGTCCCCTCGCGGCGCGGAAACCACGGGTGGAACCCGCCGCCGAAGGGCAGGCGCGAGCCGGTGTTGGTCACCCTCACCCGCGCAAGCAAAGTTCCATTCTCGAGAGCGTAGGTCAGCTCGGCAGCGTAGCGAAAGGGACCGATACCGCCATCGGGCAGGGAAAGCGTGGCGGACGTGCCCGTGGCGGCCAGAACCTCCCATTCGCGCAGGAACGCATCGCCATGAGCGGGGAACTCCTGCCCGTCGATATTGCAAGGAACGGCGTGAAACGCCTCCCCGAAGTTAAACCCGCCCCCGGATATGCGGTTCGAAAACGGAATGAGAACGTTGTTGGCCAGTCCGAAGGCGTCTGCGCCCGGCCTCGCATTCCGCAGCACCGGAACGAGGCCATCCGCGAGTTTCGAGTCGAAACCGGCAAGGCCACCGCCCAAAGCGGGCGCAACCGTCACTCGGCTGTGCGCATCACTCAGTTCCAGGAGCCTTGCCACCCTGCCGTCCCCATCGATGCGGCCATGAGACATTTCTCTCAGGCGGATATCACCGCCCGCCGCCGCGCCGCGCGATGACCTTCGACAGATCGTCGCTGGCAACAGTGATCAGCCCCGTCATCAGCCGCCGCGCCTCTGCGGGCCGGCGCATGCGGATCGCCTCGAGCACCTCGCCATGCATGTCGAGTGTCGCGGCGTAGTTCTCGGATGCCGACGTCGTGAGACGGAAAGCATGGCGTAGCGCCGATCCTATGACCGATCCGAAATTCATGAAAACCGCGTTGCGGCTGGCTGTCAGCACCGCAAGGTGGAAAGCCTCGTCCGCCTTGACGCTGGCATCGATGTCGCTGGGTGACGCCCGCCGCATCTCGTCATAGGCGGCTTCGATCCTGCCGAGATCCTGGCCTGTGGCCCGCTCCGCCGCCAGACCCGCGGCCGCCGGTTCGATCACCTGCCGCGCCTCGTTGAGGCCGCGGATGAAATCGAAATCCGGCTCCAGCTCCTCGCGCCATGCCAGAAGCTCCGGGTCGAGCTGGTTCCAGTGCTCGGCCGGCAGGACGACCGTTCCCGTGCGCGTGCGGCTTTCGATCAGCCCCTTGCCCGCCAGTGTGCGGATGGATTCCCTCAGTGCGGTGCGGCTGACAGCCAGGGATTCGCCCAGTAGGGACTCGGCCGGCAATTTCTGGCCCGGCTGCAATTCCCCCGACAGTATCCGCTTGGCCAGGGTGCTCGTCACATGGTCGCGCGGGCGCGCCCGATCCTGTCCATTGCCCGAAAGCCTCGTCATCGCTCAGCTCCGGTTCAAACGGTATTCGGCCAGAAGAACGGCCAGGATCAGCAGGCTGCCCTTGGCAAGCATCTGGTAGAAGGTGGGAACGCCGGTCAGAATCATGCCGTTGTTGAGAATCCCGATAATGGCGACGCCCAAAAGCGCCCCGATGACAGTGCCCTTGCCCCCCTGCATGGCGCAACCGCCCAGAAAGGCCGCCGTGATCGCCTCCAGTTCCAGCCCCTCCGATCCCGAGATCGGCTGACCGGAGCCGGTGCGCGCCGCAAGCAGTATGCCGCCGATGCCGGCGACCATGCCGCTGAGGACGTACATGCCGACACGATAGCGCTTAATATCCATTCCCGACAGGCGCGCAACCACCGGATTGCCGCCGATGGCGTAGATGTTGCGCCCCACGATGCTCTTGTGAAGAAAGACATAGAACACGACCGCGACTCCGATCAGCACCCAGATGGGTGCCGGCAGGCCGAGAAAACGGCCCACGCCGAGAAGGCGGAACGTGTCGTTGAAGATCGAGATGGATTGCCCGTTGGAGATGATAAAGGCGATGCCGCGGAAGATCGCCATGGTGCCGAGGGTCACGATGATCGCGTTCACCCGGCCATAGGTGATCACCAGCCCGTTGAACAAGCCGGCCGCCGCCCCTATCGCCACGCCGGCCAGCGGGCCGGCAGCCGCCCAACCCGTCGCGTCGATCGCCATGGCGGTGGAAACGGTCGTCAGGCCGACGATGGCACCCACCGAGATATCGAGCCCGCCCGACACGATCACCGCGGTCTGCGAGATCGCCAGCACGCCGAGAATGGCCACGCCCATGCCGATGTTGAGAATGTTGCGGCTGGAGAAAAAGACGTCTCCGCGCAGGATGCCGAACAGGACCAGCAACGCGATCAGCGCCAGGATAAGGCTCGCATTGTGGATGCCGACCCGCTCGACCAGATCCGCCAGACGCGCTCCTGCTCTTGTCCGGGGCGTTTCCGCGTGTGCACTCATGCCGTTCTTACCTCTTCGTCCGGGGGGTGGGCGCCGCGTTCAGCGCTCATGGCTGCTTTCAGGATGGCGTTCTCGTTCATCTCGTCGCCCGTCAGTTCCGCGGTGAGGCGCCCGCCCGCCATCACGAGGATGCGGTCCGACAGGCCCAGAAGCTCCGGCATTTCCGACGAGATGACGATGACGCCGAGGCCGTTGCGCGCAAGGTCGGCTATGAGGCGGTAGATCTCGCTCTTGGTGCCCACATCGATGCCGCGCGTGGGCTCGTCGAGGATGAGCGCTTTCGGCGCGCGCGCCAGCCAACGGGCGAGGACGACCTTCTGCTGGTTGCCGCCCGAAAGGTGGGAGACGGGGGTGTTGAGGCTGGGCGCCTTGATCGACAGCCGCTCGGCGATACCGTCAACGATCTCGGTGGCCTTGCGCCGGTCGAACAGGCCGAAACGCGATACCCGGTCGGGAATGCACAATGTCGCATTGTCGAGGATCGAGCGCAGCAGAAGCAGCGCCTCCTCCTTGCGGTCCTCCGGCGCGAAGCCGAGACCGGCAAGGATGGCATCGCCCGGACGGCCGGAGGGGATGGCTTTGCCGTCCACCTCCACCGTGCCCGCACGTCTCGCGTGAAATCCAAAGACGCCCTTGGCAAGCTCCGAGCGTCCGGCACCCACCAGCCCGCCGATCCCCAGAACCTCGCCCGCGTGAAGCTCGAAGGAAATATCGCTGACATGCTCGGTCGACATGCCCCGCACGGACAGGACGCACCGTTCCGTCGGCGGCGTCCGTTCGGGAAACATCTCCGTCAGGTCGCGGCCGACCATCTTGCGCGCGATGCTCTCTTCGCTCGCTTCGGCGACGGGCTCGATATCGATCAGCCGCCCGTCGCGCAGCACGGCGATCCTGTCGGCGATGTCGATGATCTCGCGCAGGCGATGCGAGATGTAGATGATCGACACGCCCTCGCCGCGCAGCCGGTGGATCACCTCGAACAGCCGCTGGCTCTCCTCGCCGGTGAGCGAGGAGGTCGGCTCGTCGAACGCGATGATGCGGCCGCCAGCGTGCACCGCGCGCATCACTTCGATCATCTGCCGCTGGGCAGGCCCCAGCCCGACGCAGTGCTGCTGAGGCGCAAGCTCGCGCTCCATGCCGAAGAGTTTCAGCATCTCGCCGGCACGGGCGTAGAGCGTTTTCCTGTCCAGAAACAGGCCGCCCCTGTGCGGCAGTGCGCCGGGATAGATGTTTTCGGCGACGCTGACGTGGGGAATGATTTCCGGTTCCTGGTGGATAACGCGCACGCCGGCCGCATGACCGTCTCGCGGACCGGAGAAGGCGACGGGCTGGCCGTCGAGCAGAAGACCTCCGCCATCCGGCGGAAACACGCCCTCGATGATGCGCGTCAGCGTCGATTTGCCGGCCCCGTTCTCGCCGACCAGCGCCAGCACCTCGCCCGCCCGCAGGGTCAGCGATACGTTCGACAGCGCCTGTACGCTGCCGAAGCGCTTGCTGACATTGTCCAGTTGCATGATGTCGTTGTCAGGCATCGCGTTCCCTATGCCGGTACGGGGCAGGAGATTGAGCCCCCTGCCCCGATCCGCACGTCAGTTGCACAGGCGCTCTTCGTAGAGTTCGAAGTTCTCGGCCGAGATATATTCAGGCTGCGTGTAGGTGGTGGTCGGCAGTTCCTCGCCGTCGCGGATATTCTTGACCAGCAGTTCCACCGCCTGGGCGCCATGGTTTTCCGAGTTCAACCACATGGTGCCGCGGAAGGCCGACGGCCGTCCCGAACCGAAGGCGTCACAGGCGCGGCTTCCGTCGATGCCCACGCCCATGCCCTGCTCCGCCCCGTAACCCGCATTCTCCAGCGCACGCGCCGCGCCCAGAACGCCGTCATCGTTGCAGGAATAGAAGATCCAGTGCGTGACCTGGGGATTGGCCGTCAGCGTCGTGGTCATCGCATCGATGGAACCGACCATGGTGTTGTCGTAGGGCACGCGGACGATGTTCTCGGGATCGAAATCGGGAACCGCCTCGAGGAAGGCCTCCTCCGCACCGCGGTTGCGCTGCATGCAGGTGTCGGCCTTGCGGTCCTCGATGGAGGCGATACGGACCTCATCCTCCTCGGCCCAGTTCTCCTGCTTGTAGAGCTCGGCCAGCTTCTCACCGACCCTGAGCCCGATATTGTGTGCGTTCAGGCCCACATACGGAACCTGCGTCTCGTCCTCGAAATAGATGTCGTCGTCGACGGCCACCAGCGGCACGCCGGCCTCCTTCGCCTTCGCCGCGACGACCGGCCCGAGCGCGCGGTCGGGGACCACGATGGCGATGCCGTCCACGCCGTCGCCGATCATCGTGTCGAGCGTGGTGATCGTCAGATCGGCGTTGAACTGGACGTCCTGGGCGACGAAGTCCGCACCCATTTCGGCCGCCTTCTGACGGGCGCCATCCACCTCCGCGACGAACCATGGATGGTCGCCCATCTTGTTGATATAGCCGATCTTGATGTCTTCAGCCTGGGCCGGCAAAGCGATGGCGGCGCTCACCATGGCGATACCGGTCAAAAGTTTAAGCGATTTCATGTCTTCCTCCCTGGTTGCTTTTTCAGTCGTGGTAGAGCGCGGAACGGCCTCCATCGATGACGATGGTTTCCGCATTGATGAAGGGGGCTTCGTCAGACGCCAGAAACACGCAGGTCATCGCCACTTCCTCCGGCTTTCCGATCCTGCGCGGGGGATGCAACGCCTCCGCCTTCGCGCGTTCGGCATCCGGGTCGGCGAAATCATCCCAGTAGTCGCGCGCGATCTGGGTATCGATGTAGCCGGGCGCGATCGCATTCACCCGGATGCCCTCGTCCGCGTATTCGATGCCGAGCGCCCGGGTCAGGCCCACCAGCCCGTGCTTGGCAACGGGATAGGGAAAGGTGTGGGGAATGATCTTGAAGGAATGGCAACTGGCGATGTTGACAATGGAGCCCTGCCGCCGCGCACGCATGCCCGGCAGCACCGCCTCCGCCATGGCCCAGCAGGCTTCGAGGTCGAGCGCCATGCAGCGCGCCCACTCGCTGCGCGGCATCTCATGAGGGCGGTGAAAGACATTGGCGCCGGCGTTGTTCACCAGCACGTCGACCCGCCCGTAGCGCTCCTCCGCGGCCTTCACGGCAGCTTCCACCTGTGCCTGGACCGTCACATCCGTTTCCACGAACAGCCCGCCGATCTCCTGCGCCACGCCCGCTCCCGTCTCGGCATCGCGCTCGGCCACGACGACGGACGCGCCCTCCCGCGCAAAGGCGCGCGCGATCGCTTCACCGATGCCGCGTCCGGCGCCCGTCACCAATGCGATCTTGCCAGAAAGGCGACCCGCAGCCATGGCGCTCACCAGTCCACGACCGTGCCGTCGGCCAGCACGGCGTTGGCGGCATGCAGGATTTCCGGCGCGAAGGGATGGCGCTCGATCTCGGCCTCGTCGACCTCGATGCCCAGACCCGGCTTCTCCGGCAGGTCCCAGCGGCCGGGGCGGCGCTCGATCGGCCACTCAACGACGCTGTCGTACCAGGGCACGGCGCCGGACATTTCCTCCTGAATGATGAAGTTGGGCGTGGAAACGCCGAAATGCAGTGCCGCGACGCCGGCAATCGGCCCCAGCGGATTGTGCGGCGCCATGCCGATGCCGGCGCTTTCACACAGGGCGGCGATCTTCTTGGCTTCCGAAAGACCGCCCACATGGCAGATATCCGGCTGCGCGATGTGGAAGGCCCGGCGTTCCACCGCGTCGATGAAGCTCTGACGACCGATGAGGCGTTCGCCGGCGGCGATATGCACCGGCATCGATGCCGTCAATTGCGCGGTGCCTTCGATATTCTCCGGCGGCAGCGGCTCTTCGACGAAAAGCGGGCGGCACGGCGCAACCGCCTGTATGAAGTCGCGCGCCAGGGCGACCGATGCAGGGCGCCCGTGGAAATCGATCATGATATCGACATCGGGGCCGACCGCCTCGCGCAGCGCCATCACCTTGCTGGCGGCGGAGTCGATCGCGCGGTTCGATGCCGTGTAATGGGAATAGGGAATGGAAACGACCTTCACCGCCTCGTAGCCGGCCTCGACCACGGCGCGCCCCCGCTCGACCAGGCGCGCTTCCTCCGTCGTCTCGTAGACCGAACTCATGTCGCCCATGCCCAAATGCGTGTAGGTGCGGACGTGGTCGCGGCACTTGCCGCCCAGGAGACGCCATACCGGCACGTTCAGCGATTTTCCCAGGATGTCCCACAGCGCGATCTCAATGCCGCTGACGGCGGACATGCCGATGACGCCGAGACGCCAGAAGCCGTGACGGGTGAGAATCTGAAAACACTGCTCGATATCGCGAGGATCGCGCCCCATGATCAGCGGTGCCAGGTCCTCGATGGCCCCGACGACGGAGCGCGTCTTCCACTCGAGCGTCGCCTCGCCCCAGCCGACAAGGCCCGGCACGTCGGTCTCGACCCGCACGAAAACCCAATTCCGCATCTCCGCATTGCAGAGCCGAGCCTTAATTCCGGTAATTCGCACTATATCTCTCCCATATAAATACTATTTAAATTCTCATTAGATCACATTGTCAACGGCAATAGTGAGATCTATAAGTCGTTACGATACGATAATAAAACCACTTCTGGTTCGGAGCCGACGCCCCGAACGCGTGGTTGAGAAGTTTTGTGATAACGCTGCACGCTCGCCCGTGTCCTCGGGTAGCCCGCGCCGACGCGGTCGTGCCCGCAGGCCGTTCTCCCGCATCAGCCGCTCGATCCGGTGCAGGCCGCAGGAGAACCCGTCGGCAAAAGACATCGCGCAGCCGCTTGATCTGAAGCTGCTCCGGCTTTGTCAAAAACACCTTATCTTGGTGTCCACGAAAACCGGCAGCAGGCCACGTTTCGGCATTGCGGTTTCAAGGCTGTTCCGGGTCTTGGGGCAGACTACCACCGCACCCTGAAGCCGACTGTCCCGCTCACCATGTTGCTGTCGCCGAAATTTTCCAGGCTCGTATTGGCTAGCGCCTCGCCATAGAGCGAGTATTTGTCGTCGGCCCAGTTGATAGACCCGCCCAGGCCGACACCGCCGCGCCAGGAGTCGTTCTCGCTGGCAAAAGGCGTGCCGTTCACATCCACCGGGGAGCCATCTGCGAAGTCGTAGTAGAGATTGGCGATTCCATAGAGATGCGAGCGGCCGGTACGGCCCTCCGCATCCTGCCACTCGGTCTGGCGGTCGACGGCCAGGCCGAGGCGGCCGACCAGGCTCCTGCTCCTGTCGAGCGACACGTCGACATCGAAGCTGTCGGTGAAGTCGTCGAAGCGCACCGAGGAATATGTGAGTTGGGCCTGGGGTGTCAGCGCCCAGGTCTCATTGAGCGCGATGCGCTGGCCGGCCTCGATGCTGAGCGCGTAGCCCGTACCGTCATTATCGTTGACGAGGCTCTGCCGGGCGGTGGTGGAATAGAGATCGCTGTCAAACCACGTCACCTGTGCCTGGCCGTCGAGATAGAAGCCTGTATTGCCGTACCAGGTCAGCGTGCCACCAACACCGTAGCCGGTCGTGTCGATGCTGCCATTGCCGTGAGCCGAGGTCACTTTGGATGAAACGCTGCCATAGTGCACTGACGCCCCTGCAACCAAACGTCCAGCTTCGCCCTCGTGAAGCAGACCATCAGCGCCGGTCTGGAACCTCCAGGTGCTCGTATCGTAGTCGGTGCCACTGGTCGATGTCTTAGGCTCGAAGTCGGCATGAGCCGCCTCGATGCGCGCCCAGATACCGGTGTCATCGGTGCCTTCTTCCGCCGAGCCCGCGTCGCGGGCGACCCGAAACCTGTTGCCGACACGCTGCTGCAAGGTACCTAGCTTGTTGAAAGTCTGCAGGGATCCGGCATATGCCTCGTAAAGTGGCACACCAGGTTGGAAGAGCGGAACGCTCGGTTCATCATCTGTCAGGGTGGAGCGCAAGTACCAGTCGCCGTCGGCGGGCGTGCTCACGCCGCCCTTGAAGAGCCGATAGGCATAGGCGCCGGCCACAACGGCCTGATCGCCTTCAAAAATGAAGTCACCCCGAAGGGCAAATGTGCCGTTCGACACACCGCCGACATCGATGACTTTGATGCCATCAACGGTTTGTGCGCCCGCGCCACCGATATTGGCGACACGCAGATCGGTGCTGCCCGAGGTATCGCCGGAGACGATGAGGCGGTCTGTCACCGAGTCATCCTCGCCGAGCATAGCGTTCAGGATGATGGTTCCGCCAAGGCCTTCATAGTCACCCGCAACCGTCAGGGTCGTTCCCGGCGCGCTCGAAAGTATCACTGTTCCGGCGTTTACCAGCGAAGCCACCGTCTGGTCGAAACCGGCAAGATCGAGCGCGCCGTCACTACCAACCGTAAAGGCCGAAGATAGGCTAAAGGCCCCCGCTGAGCCGGCTTGCAGCGTGCCATCAGTCACTGTGGCAGCGCCGTCATAGGACGAGGTACCCGCCAGCACCAATGTGCCACCGCCCGCTTTGGTGAAACCCCCAGGGCCAACGAGGGTGCCGTTGAGGGTGAAGATCTTCCCGTCATCGGTGAGGAAGGTTCCCCCGCTTGCCAAGGAAACGTTGCGATCGCTTTCCAGCGAAGCCGTATTGTGGAGCGTCCCGCCGTCGAGCGTTATCTCACCGGCAGCATCGCCCAGGTTCTGGTCGCTGGAGATCTGCAGCGTACCTTCGTCGATCACTGTCCCGCCGGTGTAGATATTGATGCCGGAAAGCACCAATGTGCCGAGATCGGCTTTGACCAGTGTGGACGCGCCGGCGAGCTCCGCCTCGATGGTCGCGGTCATCTCCATGCCGTCGAGCGTGCCATCGCCCACGCGGATGATGGACGAACCGCCGACCAATGTCAGAGGTTCGCCGTCGATGAGATAGCCATCGACCGCGAATTGCATGCCGAGCGCTTCCACCTCGCCATTGCCGTTGTCGATGGTCACGGTTCCGGACCGGCCCGCGAATACGGCGAAGGCGCCGTTCGAATAGGGTGCGTTGATCAGGCCGGTGTCGTTGGTCCAGTCGTCATTGTCGGCAAGCCGCCAGACACCGTCGCCTCCGTGAATGCTGCCGTCATTGACTGTGCCGTCCGGTCCGTCCCAGAAATTGAGCGTGACGTCCGTCGTGTTGACCAAATTGACCTGCTTGTCGATCGAGGTCTGCACAAGGAAATCGCCGGGCGGCATGCTACCGAGGCCGAGGCCGTTGTCGGCGAGCGCGCCCTCATAGCTGATGATGCGGTAAATGCCTGGGATGAAGCTGCCTCCCGCGGACTCGGTCACATTCAGCGTGCCGTCGAGATCGAGATCCCCCCCGACCAGGGTGAGATCGTTGAAGGCTCCGCCGACCACGTTGGCCTGACCGAAATTGTAATTGAGGCTTGAGCCGGCGCTGAGAGTAAAACCGCCATTGATGGTGAGCGTTCCCGGAACAATGCCCAGATCGCCGGGATTGACGGTGCCGCCATCCGCCACGGTGACATCACCGCCGATCATGCCGATCCCGCCGAGCATGGCGCCATTTTCGACCGAGGTGAGCCCGGTTGCGCCGGATTGATCGCCATTGATGAGCAGGCTTCCCGATTGCACCGTGGTGGCGCCCGAATAGGCATTGTCGCCGGCCAGGATGGTGATTCCACTGCCGATCTGCTCGACCGAACCACTGCCCGAGATCAGGCCCGCGAAGGTGTAGGTGTCCGAACGGTTAAAGGTGAGCGTGCCGTTGTTGAGCACGCCACCGAGAATGGAGCCGGACGCACCGCCATCGCCGAGTTGCAGTATCCCCGACGAGATCGTCGTGCCGCCTGCATAGGAGTTTTCCGCGATCAATGTCAGCGTGGCATCGCCCGTCTTGGTGAGCGGCCCCGTGCCTCCCATCACGCCCGACAGTTGGAGATCCGCGTCAGTCTGCAAGGTCCCGCCACCATCCTCAAGTGAAACGGTACGTGCCGAGGCGAAGGAGGCGGTGTTCTGCAACGTGCCAGTGTCGAAGCTGATTGCGCCGGCGGCATTGCCGAGGTTCCCGTCGCTCGAGACCGATACCACGCCCGCATCGATGAAGGTACCACCCTCATAAATGTTGTCGCCGGCGAGCGTCAGCACGGCGCTGCCCTTCTTGGTAAGCGCGCCCACGCCGCCGATCACACCGGTCAGCTCGAGGTCGGCATCGGTCTGGAACGTGCCGCCCTCGCCCTCCAGCGTGACGGCACGTGCAGAGGTGAAGGAGGCAGTGTTGCGCAACGTGCCGCCGTCGAAGGCGAGGCCTGCAGCCGCATCGCCCAAATTGCCGTCGTTTGCGACCTGCACTGTGCCAGTCTCGATCCTCGTCCCGCCGGTGTAGCTGTTGGCGCCTGACAGCACCAGCGTGCCGAGATCGGTCTTCACTAGGGTGGAAGCGCCATCGACGACAGCGTCGATGACGGCGGCCATATCAGCCGCCTCGGTCGTGCCGTCACCCACACGGATGATAGACGACCCGCCGACCAGCGTCAGGGGTTCACCGTCGATGACATAACCGTCGACCGCAAACTGCATGCCCGAGGCTTCGACTTGACCATTCACATTGTCGATCGTCACCGTGCCGCCCGTACCGGTGAACACTGCGAAGGCGCTGTTGGAATAAGGCGCGTTGTATGCGCCTGCGTCGGTCGTCCAGCGTTCGTTGTCGGCAAGACGCCAGATCCCATCCCCACCCTGGATGATTCCGTCGTTCAACGGACCGACCGCACCATCCCAGAAGGTCAGCTGGCTACCGCTCGCGTTGACTAGGTTGACCTGGTTGGCAACGGAGGTCTGCACGAAAAGATCGGGGGAGGCGACATCAAGACCATTGTCGGTGAGCGTGCCGTCATAGCTGAAGATGCGGTAGAGACCCGGACCAAAGCTGCCTCCCGGCGTCTCCGTCACATTCAACGTGCCGTCGAGCATAAGGTTGCCGCCCACCACGGTCAGGTCGTTGAAGGCTCCGCCGACCACATTCGCCTCGCCGAAACTGTAACTTACGAGCGATCCATCATTGAGCGTGAGATCGCCATTGACGGTGAGCGTTCCGGGAACAGCGCCCGGATCGCCAGGGTCGAGGACAGCGCCATCGGCCAGCGTGACGTTGCCGCCGATGATGCCCGTTCCACCGAGCGTGGCGCCATTCGCGACCGAGGTGGGTCCGGTTGCGCCGGATTGGTCGCCATTGATGTACAGGCTTCCCGATTGCACCGTGGTTGGACCAGTGTAGCTGTTGTCGCCCGTCAGGAAGATGGTGCCGTCACCGATCTGCTCGGCCGAGCCGTTGCCCAAGATCAGGCCGGAGAAGGTGTAAGTGTCGGAACGGTTGAAGGCGAGCGTACCGTTGTTGAGCACGTCGCTTGCGAGCGAGCCGGAGGTCCCGCCATTGCCGATCTGCAGCGTGCCGTCCGAAATCGTCGTGCCATCTGTGTAGCCGTGGTCGCCGGTCAGGGTCAGCGTACCGGTATTGTCCTTGGTCAGGGCTTCGAAGTCACTGATGCTTGCCCCGTCGAGGGTCATGGCCAAGGCCTTGTTCACCTCAAGGGTGTCTGTGCCGGCACCGGCGGTAACGCCCCCGCCGCCGATTACGGCTCCGTCATTCAGTACGAGCGTATCGTTGCCAGCTCCAAGAGCCAGCGTGCCGGCGCCTGTATCGAGAAGACCTGCCAGGCTCACGGTATCGCTGCCACCGCCCAGAGCGCCGTTAGCCAGCAAGGTGCCTCCGGCGCTCACGGTGACGGTTTGGTTCCCGGCGTTACCTGTGAGGCTGGTCTGCACAGGCCCCTCCGCCTGCAATATGCCGTTCACGGTCAGCGCCGAGGTGCCGGTCATGGCGATGGTGGGTGTTTCCAGGCCGCCATCCGCCTCCAGAGTGCCAGCGCTGATGGTGGTGGCGCCGATGGCGTTGTCCGGCGAGGTCAATACGCTTGTGCCCGTACCGATCTGCGCCAGAGTACCGGGGCCGCTCAGCGTACCGTCAAAGGTGAAGGTGTCGCTGCGGTTCAGCGACAGAGTGGAGGTGGGGGAGTCCACGATCACATTGCCGGCACCGGCGTTGCCGGTGGTGCCGCCATTGCCGATCACCAGGTTGCCGTCGTTGATGACGGTATTGCCGGTGAAGGTGTTGTTGCCGGTGAGCACCCAGGTGCCGGAATCGTTCTTGGCGAGCGTTGTGGCGCCGGCGCCGTTGTCGCCAATGGCGCCGCCCATGGTGTTGTCGCCGGTGTTGGTGCCGCCCAGCGCGATGGTTCGCGGCGTGTCGGTGCCGGTGAGAGCTGCAGGGCCGGTATTGGTGAATTGCAGGGCGCCGGTGCCCGAAGACTCGATAAAGGTGACCCCTTCATCCAGGGTGAATTGACGGTCGGTGGTGTCGCCGGCGCCGGTGTAGCGCAGGGTGGAGCCGTTGCCGATCACCAGATTGACGGCATCGTTGGTGGAGGCGCCGATGCTGCTGGCCATGCCACCATCGGCCATCTGGTCAATCTCGAGAACGCCGCCGCTGAGGGTGGTGACGCCTGTATAGGTGCTGTTGGCATTGGTCAGGCGCCAGAGACCGTCGCCGGTCTTGGTGAGCGAGGTGGCCCCGGTGCCGTTGTCATCCAGTTGCGCGGAGAAGATGTTGGTGTCGATGTTGTCGCCGGTGAGCGTCAGGATGCGTGCGGTATCGTTTCCCGCCAGTGTGACCGGACCCGCGTTGGTGAATTCGACGGCGTCCGTTCCGGTGGAAGAAACAGTGCCGCCATTGGTGCCCAGCGTAAATTGACGGTCGGTGCCGTCACCGCTGCCGATATAGTCCAGGGTGCCGCCGTCGATCACCAGATTGGCCGGATCGGAGGTGGACGCGCCGATGGAGCTATTGACACCACCATCCGCCAGACAGGAGACCTCCAGTTCGCCGCCATTGATCGTGGTGGAACCGGTGTAACCGCTGTTGCAGCCGCCTAGCCGCTGGATGCGGTTGCCGTTCTTGACCAGATTGCCGGTGCCGCTGATGGCGCCGGCATAGGTACGGTTGACACCGTCGAGGATCGTCAGCGTGGCGCTGCCCAGCTCGATATTGCCGCCATTGGTGCCGCCACCGTTGAGCGAGGTCACAATCGTATCGTAGCCGTCCAGGTCCAGCAGCACGCCGGCCGTGTTGTTCAGTGTCATTTCACCCTGCGGGCCGAACGCATTGGTCGCCGCCGCGCGTAGCACGCCGCCGGTCACCTGGGTGTTGCCGGTGTAAGTGTTGGTGCCCGACAGCACCAGCGTGCCCGCGCCATCCTTGCGCAGATGTCCGCCGCCGATGACCGCCCCCTCGAATTCCAGCGTGGTGGCGGCATCATTCACGTTGATGGCGCCAACACCGCCCTGCAATTGGAATCCCCTGTCGATAGCGATGTTGCCGCCGGTGTAGATGAGTACCGCGTTGATGAACGACAGGTTGGCGGAGTCGGCGCTGGAGGCGCCGATGCCGCTGGCCAGGCCACCGTCCTGCAGGCAGTCGGTGCTCAGGTTGCCGCCCTGCAACAAGGTGCTCCCGGTATAGGTATTGTTGCAGCCGTTGAAGGTCTGGGTGCCGCCGCCGGTACGGTGGATGCCGCCGGTGCCGCTGATGACGCCGGAATAGTCACCGTTGCCGCGATGGATGCGCAGGGTGCCGGAGCCGAGCGTGACATTGCCGCCATTGACACCGCCACCGTTGAGCGGGCCGATAAGATTGTCGAAATCGTTCAGGTCCAGAGTAACGCCGGCGGCGTCGGCCAGGGTGGTCGGGCCCACATTGGTAAAGGCACCAAGCGTATTTTCGCCGCCCGCGCGCAGCACGCCAGCGTTGACGGTATTGCCGCCGGTATAGTTGGTGCTACCGGACAACACCAGGGTGCCGTCGCCTTCCTTGATGAGGGTGCCGCCCGGGCCATCGACATCACCTCCGAAGGTCAGGGTCGCGCCTGCATCGGTCACGTCGACGGTACCGTTATTGGTTCCCAGCGTGAAACCGCGGTCCGTGGTAACGGTGCCGCCGGTGTATTGCAGGCCGCCGCCGTCGAGCACAAGATTGGCGGAATCGCTGCCGGACTGGCCGATGCTGCTGACCTCGCCTCCATTGGCGAGCGTAGTAACCCCCAGCATACCGCCAGTGACAGTGGTGATGCCAATATAGTCGTTGGTGCCATTGGTCAGGGTCAGGGTGCCAGGGCCGCTCTTGGTGAAATTGGCGTCGTCCGGACTGGTGACCAGACCCGAAAAAATCAGGTTGGCATCGGTATCGGTGACTTCGACCCCGGCACCGAGGATGTCGCCGGACTTGACGATGGTGAAGCCACGGTCGCTGCTGGTCGTACCGCCGGTATATTGCAGAGTTCCGCCTTCCAGAACGAGGTTGGACGAATCGGCGGAGGAAGCGCCGATGCCGCTGGCCATACCACCATCGCCGATATTGCCGACGGACAGGGTGCCCTGCACGACCTGTGTCGCCCCGGTATAGCTGTTGCCCGCATTGGTCAGAGTCACAAGTCCCGTACCGGCCTTGATGAAACCGGTGGCGCCGCCATTATCGACGATCTGGGATGCGATGGTGAAGTTGCCCTCACTGTTTTGCCGGATGCCCAGGTCACCGCCGGTGCCGCCGGTTAGCATGCCGCCGGTGATCAACTGATCGAAATCCTCCACCGAGGGAGAGACGATGATCGGGCCGTCGATGCCTAGCGTCTCGCCGGGATCGACGATCACGGTCGTGGAGACCGGTTGGGTGTAGCGCAGGCCGCCGAGTTGCTTGCTGCCGCTCACCGTGCCGAAGAAGCCGTCGACATCGGTGATGAATTCGCCGTCCAGCCAGTTTGCCGCATTGTCCTTGTCGGTGTAGTCGCTCTCCTCGAAGGCGAGGATGTTGCCGCTCTCTACCTTCGCATAGTCGGTGCCGTTGACCGTGGCCCAACCGCCGAGCGACAAATTGGTGGTGGTTATGTTGCCGCTTTCCGGCAGGTTGAAGTTGATGAGGCCGCCGGTCCGGTTGATTGCCCCGAGATTGACGGTCATCGTGCCGCCGGTACCCGAGCTTGCAGCGATGACGTTGTTGCCGGCTGCGATGTTCAGACCATCGGAGGTCTGGGTATTGGCGGCTCCGTCAGCGCCGATCACATTGAGACTGCCGCCACTCATGTTGAAGGTGGAATCGCTGCCGATGATATTGCTGGCCGGCGCACCCGCGGCACTGAAATTCAGGTTCAGCGTCCCGCCGCCGATGGTGGTGTCGCCGGTATAGGTGCTGGCACCGGTCAGGGTCTGCTCGCTGGCGCCGAGCTTTGTCAGCCCGCCGCTGCCGGTGATGCTGCCGGCATAGCTGGCGCTGGTGCCGGACTCGGCCTCCAAGGTCAGCGCGGCGCTCCCCAACTCCACAGTGCCGCCGGTTCCGGAGAGCGTGGTGAGCGTGCGGTCGAAGCCGTTCATGTCCAGCGTGCCGCCGTTGACCACGAAATCGGTCGATCCACCGAAGGCGTCGACCGTTCCCGCACGCAATATGCCGCTGTCGACAATGGTGTCGCCGTTATAGGTGTTGGTCCCGGTCAACACCCACGTGGCGTCGCCGCCGCTGCGCAGGTCGCCGGCGCCGGAGATCACACCGGCATAAACATTGTCCGCCCCGGTAAAGCTCCCGCCGAGCGTGGCGGTGTTGGCGATGGTCATATCCCCACTCAGCGTCAGAGCGCCGCTACCATCGTTGGCGAGGGTGCCATTACTGAGCGACCAGGTACGGTTGCTGCTTGCGCCCGCGCCCGTATAGCTCAGAGTGTCGTTCCCAGCGATAGCTATCCCGGTGCCAGCACCCAACGAACTGGAGACACCGATATCCGCGATGGTGCCGGCCTGCACCGTTCCGCCGGCTGTTCCGCCGCTGATGATCGCAGTACCAGAGAATGTGCTCGCGTCCCCCAAGGTGATGATGCGTCCCGCATCAGCGAGAAACGTGACCGGGCGGCCGTTATTGCTGCTGATCACCCCCAGCAGTTCCATATCGGCAGATTGCGCGTAGAACTGAGGGCCATTCCCCGAGCCGCCGCCCAGGGCGATATCGCCGGTCAGGGTCAGCGTGCCCGTGCCACTATTGCGGAGCTGCGGCCGGATGCCTCCAGGACCGGAGCCGGGATTGATCTGCCAGTTGCGGTTGGAGCTGTCGCCATCGCCAACGTATGAGAGTGTGTGGTTGGTATGGTTTGAATTACCGAAGGTGATGGTGCCGTCGGTGACCGTGGTGGGCGCCCCCAAAGAGCTTGCCGCTCCCAGGTCGCCGATCGAAGTGAAACTGGATGCGCCGCTCCCTGTGAAAGAGGTTGGGCCCGTGTAGTCGTTGGCGTCGTTTGCCATGGCGACCGAGTTGCTGGCGCTCACGCCACCGCCGCCGGTGAAAAAGGCGCTGCCGACGCCTGCGCCGGCGATGACGGCGGTTCCTCCGGTAAGCGACACTGTGCGGCCCGCCAGGTCGCCGCCGGTCGCACCGGCGTCCAGCCGCGTTCCAGACACCATATTGATCATGTTGCCTGCGTCGCCGAGACCCGTATCGCCGTTGACGATCAGCCGGCCACTATTGATGTTGACATCACCGACGAAATTGTTCGCGGCATTCAGGTGCAGCGTGCCGCCATTGATCTCGATCCCACCGTTGAAGGTGTTGATACCATCCAGGCGCAGGCCGCCGCCGCCAGCCTTGACGAGCCCGCTGGTGCTGTCGATGACGGATCCGATGACGCTGGTTCCGGTGATAACCGAAATGGCGGGGGCAACCCCGTCCAAGGTCAGGGTTCCACCGGTGATGGTGTAGCCGCCGGTCTGGAACGTCATGTTGTGCACCGTGATCGGCACGCCGAGGGTGACGGTGCCGGCGGTACCGCCGAAAAAGGCGTCATCGAGCGCCCCGTTGTCCCAGGAGCTGTAAGGGCCGCTCACACCATCGTCATTGGTGCTCCAGACATCGTCCGTCGTGTTCCAGGTGCCAGTGCCGCCGTGGCCGATTACCGTATTGTTGACGTCCCAATACCGGTCTGCAGCAGCGGCGGGCATTGCGGCAAGCCCGATCAGCAGCGCGAATGGCAGAAGCCCGATTGTCACCCTGCGGGCGGCGCAGGAGAAGAGTCCGACGACTTGTGGGGCGTAGCTGGCGGCCTGCCCCTTCCATTTCGTCATGCGTCCGCCGCGCACCGTGTGCAAGTCACGGTTCGCGTCAAATCTTGGCTTGTTCGACGGCCCCGAAATAGTCAGGCGGCCACGAGTTCGAGTATCCGAGTCCTGCCGCATGCCCCCTCGCATCGTGTCCAGCGCGATGGTCATCGGGAGAAGACTCAAAGAAACTGACCCGCACCAACCCGCACCGCACGGCTCATTTTGGGGAGGTATTGTCGCAGGGGAAGGTAATTTACTGTATTGAACGCGAAGAAGAGCGATGCATCAGAGGCGTCGATCAGGGAATTCCAAGCCCGACTTTCCTGAGCGAACCGAGAAATATTTCGGCATCTTCCGAACGGCCGAATCGTAACAGCGCTTCATGCCGAACATTTGTTACCAAGGCGGGTACGTGTTCCATGAGCCAGACACGCTCGCGTTCGGCGTCTGCCGCATAGCCTCCTTCGGCAAAGATCGCGGCGGCGATCAGATGATAGAGCGCGTTGCTTGGAACGTTTGCCTTTCTGATCCACATGGCTGCCTGCTGAAGGTCGCCGCTGAAATAGGCGCACATGGCCAATCCCACCTCATAGTAGGCGAAAGGCCCCGGATTGCGCCTACGCGCTTCTTCGACCAACGGGCACCCTTCCATCCAATTTCCGGACAAGGCCAACCGATACCCGTACTCGCCCAAAAATACGGTGTCGTTGGGATTGATGGTCATGCCGCGGCGTCCCACTCTCATGGCCGCATCGATTTCCCCCTTGAAGTAGAGAGCGAGCATCTGCGCCTGGAGAGCCCGGACATTGGTCGGCTCCAATTCCGCTGCGCGGCGGGCAGCAGCGAGCGCACGATCGATCAACGGTTCGGAGTTCACGGTATCGAACGGAAAATGGAACCTGACTTCGTCAATGTAGATCAGCGATAGAAGTCCCCAGGCGGTTGCGTATGCGGGAAAGCGGCCGACAGCCTTCTCGAGACAAGAACGGACGGACGGACGCGTTTCGGGATCGAAGCCGGCCCGATATGAATAATAGGAAAGTGTGCAAAAATATGCGGCCCGGTCTTCGGGAGCATTGGGGACAACACGCTTGGCGTCCGCCTCGAATATTGCGCCGTAGGCCTGTGCCAGGTTTGTCGCTACATTGGCAGCGATGTCGGCTTGAACCTTTAAAAGATCGGAAACTGTTGTCCTGCCATCGTAGCTATGTGCCCAGAGCACTGATCCGTCCGCGCGATTGAACATACGAACCCGAAACCGGAAGGTGTCGGCAGACATATCCACGCTTCCTGCGACCACGTAGCGTACGTCCGGTCCCATCTGGCCGAACGGGTGAACCACGACAATGTCCCTGAATTTGGAGAGCTGGCTTATGACCTCTTGTGTAAGCCCACGGGCCAGGGCCACAGCCTCCTCCGACCCGTCCATGTCGTCGAACCACTCGACCAGCAAATGCGGGATCTCCGGCCTGCTCAGGGAAGGCCGTGAAGAATAAGACCACACGACCAATACGATCGCAGCAGCGGCCAGCATGGCGACTGCGGCTATGAGCCGGGGCTTGCTCAGTGGGCGTGGCCGCAAACGCTTGGAGGCGGTCGCGGAGGTGGGTTCTTCCGTTGCGGGGCTCGGGGTGTTGCGTGGTGAGAAGGTGGCAACATATCCACCCTTCGGGATGTCGATGAGAATGGGATCGGCCTGGCCTGCAGTCAGGTAGTATCGCTCGAGCGATCTGCGAAGGTGGCCAGCTGCAATGCGCACAATCGGATCTGCCTGCGGATCGAAAGACGCGTCACGCTCGAACACCTCCACCGCTATCGAATAAGCCTTGATGCGATTGCTGCGCCCCGCCAGAGTTTCGCCCACGACATAGCTGAGGAACCGACGCTCGCGATCAGTTGCATGAAAGTCTGCGCTACTGAGAATACGCGTAAGTTGCGCCTGGCAGTCTTCGACAGAAAAATCCGCCCCTTCATGTGCGTTCAATTCCACGCAAATTGCCCCTCCGTCCGCTACCTGCCTGAATACCGCTGTCGATTCGCCGCAACGACGCAGTCGCCCTGTAAGTTACATTCCGCTTCTTGTACCAGCAACGGGTTTGTGCGTAGCCTCCCGCCAGCGTGAGGCACGAGATGGAGAAGAAGGCTACGACTGTGCGAGCGGCGATATCGGCGGCGGTGCGTCGATTTCCAGAGCTCGAACTACCAATCCGTCGAAAGATCGAGGCGGATCCGGCCTTTCGCGATATGTGTGAGGAACTCGCGGAAGCTGAGGCCGCGCTGTCGAAGGTCGATCAGCTTCCGCCGTCGATACGTGCGGCCAGAAGCGCCGAGTGGCGTGATATAATCCAGAGACTGGTCTGCGAGCTTGAAGAGACGCTGCGTGAGAAGCTGGCGGCCCAATCGCGCATCGATTCCCGGCCACCTCGGTGACTTCTGCAGGCTGCAGAAGAAAGCGGTCTGGCCTGACGTACTCCCCTGAAAGGTCCTCGCTTTGCGTTTAGTCTGTTCTTGGAGAGAGGAGATCGCGCTTTTCGGACGAGCAGATCATCGGCATTTTGAAGGAGCACCAGGCGGGGCTTTCGGCGGCGGAGCTGTGCCGCAAATACGGGATCAGCGACGCAACCTTCTACACCTGGCGCAACCGGCCTGCGCCAGAGGCTGCGTGAACGCTGGCCGAAAGCGTCCCGCAAATTGACCAGAAGGCTCTGGCTCGAATACCGTCCGAGCAGTTGTTCGTGGGGAGGCCATCAATGCTGTTCTGTAACATCGGCTGGATGAATCGGTATGAGGGCCTTGCTGGCAAACCTGACAAGATCGTTGGCGGCGGGAGGTGGGTGCATGAAAATGAGTTCGGCCGCGAAGTCTGCAATTTCTTACCGTGTCCAGACGGCTACGTTTATGGGCACATAGAGACGGTTCATGGGGAGAATGATCGTCAAATCCGACTTGAGAAATTTGGAGGGAACGGAGACTCAATTGAGGGAACCGACGTCATCTGGACGGCAACTCACCCCGATGAGCGGGGTCGACGCGTGGTAGGATGGTATCGCAACGCCACCATCTTTCGCGAGCGCCAGGATTTTGCAGGTTATCCCTCGAAATCCATCAGATGCCGGGACTAATACGTCGGCCGTGAAGAATCCGGAAGCCACTGATATTCCGTAGAAAATGGCTGCAGTGTTGTTTTCGAGATTGCAGGAAACAGCCTGGTTGTGGGTCGTTTCCTTGCAATTCCAGTTTGTGGTTTTCCTGCCCGGCGAAGCATGATTCACTGCCTTTATCGCGGTGAATCGGAGAGCCAGGCGATGGGCAAACCACGCGAGCGGCGCGAGACGGGAGAACAGGATCTGTTCCGCGCCCGCCTTGATCAGATTCTCAACATGAAGCACGAGCTGGTGCGGTTGACGCAGGCCATCGACTGGCCGGTGCTGGAAGAGCGTTTCGGCGCGGTCTATTCCGACGGGCCGGGCATGCCGCCCTTGCCGACACGGCTGATGGCCGGGCTGGCGATCCTCAAGCACACCTTCGACCTGTCGGATGAGGCACTGTGTGAGCGCTGGATCGAGAATCCCTATCTGCAATACCTGTGCGGCGAGGAGTTCTTCCAGCATGAACTGCCGTTTGACCGCTCCTCGATGACGCGCTGGCGTCAGCGCATGGGCGAGGAGCGGATCACGGCCCTGCTGCAGGAAAGCCTTGCGGTGGCGGTGAAGACCGGCGCGATGAAGCCGCAGGACACGCGGCGGGTCATCGTCGACACGACGGTGCAGCCCAAGAACGTCATGTTCCCGACCGACGCCAAGCTTATCCATCGTGCCCGCGAGCGGCTGGTGCGGCTGGCGAAGAAGACGGGGCTCGACCTGCGCCAGTCCTATGTCCGGGTCGGAAAGCTGGCGCTGATCAAGCATCAGCGCTATGCCCACGCCAAGCAATTCAAGCGGGCCGGCAAGGCCCTGCGCAAGCTGAAGACCTATCTCGGGCGGACCATCCGCGACATCAAGCGCCAGATCGCCGGCGATGCGGAGCTGGACGCGGTCTTCAAGTGGCCGCTCTACCAGGCCTCCACCGTTCTCGAGCAGAGGCAGCGCCAGCGCGGCCGCAAGATCTACAGCCTGCACGCCCATGAGGTCGAGTGCATCGGCAAGGGCAAGGCGCACGCGCCCTACGAGTTCGGCGTCAAGGTCTCGATCGCCACCACGCTGAAGCGCTCGAAGGGCGGCCAGTTCGCCCTGCACGCCATGGCCCTTCCTGGCAACCCCTATGACGGCCATACGCTGGGAACGGTCATCCCCGCGATGCAAGACACCGTCGGCGCCGAGATCGAGCGCATCCTCGCCGACGCCGGCTACCGCGGCCACAATGCGCCGCAAAGCCACAGATTCAGGGTCTTCACCGCCGGCCAGAAGCGTCGCGTGACGCCGGCCATCAAGCGCCAGATGCGACGACGATCCGCCGTCGAGCCGGTGATCGGCCATATCAAGAGCGAACACAGGATGGGCCGCAACTACCTCGCCCACGCGCAAGGCGATGCCATCAACGCCATCCTGGCCGCCGCCGGCTACAACTTCTCCCTCCTCCTCAGGTGGCTGAAGGTGTTTTTGTCGCTCTTGATCGCTGTGCTTCAATTCCGGCCGATGCAGGCCGCCGCTTAGAACCCGGATTGTTCACGATCGACTAATACCTGGTTGCCTGCTGGCGAGCGAGGACGAATCCGGCCAGAAGCTGGCCGCTGCATTTCGGACATACGACATCGACAAATTTCCGCGTCAGGTCGGAAAAATGACGCTAGACCACAAGAAAGCTTTTAGTCGAGCCGCAGATCCGGCGGGATTTGACGTTGTTCCGTTCGCCACCGGCAATCAAGAAAATTTTATATTTTCTCCGGATTTATGTATATTAGAAGGAATAAAATTTCCGAGACAGACATCGGATAGCAAATTCACGAGCGAAGGGAGCGCTCGATGGTGAAATTTCACTTCAAAGGTCCACCAGTGGGTGACGCCGCCGATCTGTCGGCTGAATGCGAGCGCCAATTGCTGCCTGTTATCCGTGAAATCGTCCAATCGGCGGAAGCGGCGGGGTGGAACCGGAAGGATGTTCTTCTGGTTATAGTAGAACTCGCATGGGAATTTTATGAGACCGGTCGCACTGATCTTTAGAGATCAGAAGGACGCCGGAGCATATTCATGACCCATGATTGACCGGTTGCCGATCTTCTCCGCACGCCGATTTGCAAATCTGTCAAAATATCCATGACATCAGTGCATGGGCGTGCAATGCAGAGCAGCCTGTCGTGTATGTTTACCAAATTTATGCAAGATCTATCGCTTGGGCTAGAAGACCTCTTCCCAACGAAGAACAGTGTTCGTATGGAGAAATGGGACGACAAGGGGATGGGAAAGAAATAGTTGAGGGAACGAATTGAACCCCTGCTAATCTGCAAGCATGGGATTTCGGTCGGACGGCAACACGGCTGAGGCTAACGGGTATGCAAAAAACCGAGGAGGTCCGGGGACGCGGCGGTTCCCGAGCCGCAGATGAGGAACGGACCGCCCGGCACGTCGTAGACATAATTCCTGAAAGCGCGGGGCCAAGAAGAATTATGACGCGGGGGAGCGTGATACACTCTGTCCGTAGCCCCGGATCGCAGAAATTCCTGGCTAAAGAACATGCTGCGGGAATCGTGCTTGCGCCCATCCGCAAGTTGAGGGCCTCGCTTGGCAGCGACCGGATCGAGGAATTCGATGCCCCCATCGGGAGCCTCGTTATCAATCCAGCTGGTGTGGATAGCAGCCTCGCCTGGTCGGCGACCAGGGAAAATGCCGTCGTTTCCATATCTCCCGAAGCGCTGTCGGATCTGGCTGCTCATGAGTTCGATCTCGCCGATGTGGAGCTTCAGCCGCCCGCCTTCGGCACTGTCGATCCTCGAGCGTTCGATATTGCCCGGTTAATCACTTCTGAGTTGAGCGGGGGGGTGGCCCCGAATGAGCTCTATTTGGACTCATTGGTCACCCAGTTCGGCGTTCATTTGCTTCGTACCTACACAAGTCGCAAGAGACAGCCTGTGCCGATTAGGGGCGGGCTCTCTCCCAGCAGTGCGCGGCGTGTGCGGGAATTCATAAATGAGAACTTTACCCGAAAATTGGCGGTTGCAGAACTTGCGTCGGTCTCGGGCGTTTCACCGAACCATTTCATCGCCGCATTTGCCAAGACATTTGGAATGCCGCCGCATCGCTATCTGATCAACCTGCGCCTGACTTTCGCGGAAAAGCTGCTTAGGGAGGGCGAGCTTACGCTTGCGGAAATCGCCTATCTGGCTGGATTTTCAAATCAGGGTCACTTGGCCATCACTATGAAGAAGTACAGGGGGAAAACACCGACCGAGCTACGATTTGGAAGATAATCGTGGGTGGAGTTTCGGTGGCAGTGGCGACCCGCTCCTGAGCAGGTCCTGCATTTGTCGGACGACCTGCTGGAATCCGTGACGGGCTCCACCTGGCAGCAACTACAGGCCCCCATCCGTAATGTCATAGCACGCGTGCTGATCCGCGAATGGCGATGCTTCGGGGCAGCCTCATCCATTCCATCCGCGAATCGGCGCGTCGATGCCGCTGGCGGAATGCCATTTTGCGGCAGTGATTCCAGCGCCGGCCCTACGTCCAGCGCTCGCAAGTGACAGACTGCAGGGGTACGATGCACCTGTCGGTACGATTGTGGTTACCCGACGAACGTCGGCGGGCGTGCGGAGCGGTCACGTGCCCGGAAACCTGGGATTGTCGCCCGCGATCCAAGAACCTGCTCGAACTGGCCGGCTATGAATTCGGCGCAGGCCATGCCGAGCTTCGGCCACCGCCCCTCGGAACGGTTGATCGTCTTATCGCCGCGCCCCAAGTTCGCCGCGACAATGTATCCGTGGCCGTTGGCAGCCCGAAAGTCTGCGCGCCAGAGCTGCTACACAAGCTGCCTGGGCGATTAGAAATCGGAGTTTCCTACAAAGATTTCAGAATATTCAAAAATACATCCCGTCGCGGTGTGCCATATGCTCAACGCGGGATATCATTCGGGTGGGCTGTGGATCTCTCCAATAATCATTCAGTGCGGCCTGTTGAAATTTCCGAGGACATTCGGTTCCCGGAAACCGAAATCTTCACGCCAAGGGCTGAAGCGGCCTGGATTGCGCTGCAGCGCCGGTATGCCGGCGGGATCACCGACGCTGAGATCGATTACCTCTTTGCCTGTTTCGTGCTTGGGTTGACCTCTCCGGCATACGCCGAGCGCGAACCGGCCCTTCATTTCGATCTCTGTCGCGCGGTGACGGCGGTCAAGCTTCCTCCGGAGCGGGCCCACGCTGCCCTGCACACTGTTCCGGAACCCACGCAGCCATGGCTTGCGAGCGCCTGCGCGCTGATCGAGAGCCAGGGCGCGAAGATGGGGCGTGCTCTTCAGGAAACCACCTCCAACTTCGAAGACTTGACCGCCGGGGCGGATGCGGCAACAGAGCGCCCGGGCAACAACGAGGGCAACGCGAAATGACCGTAGGCATCGAGAGGGAATCCCGTCGCGGATTTGTCGGCAACTGGGTTTCGGGCGGCGGCGACAGCCGCTGGCAGCGCCGCAGGCTGATGGCGGTGCTGCGCTTGGCGCACCGTGCGCTCGGCCTAAGCCGCAAGCGGCTAGGGCTCGGGGCGCTGGGCTTTGGCACGGTATCCAGGGCGTTGCTCGCCGCCGCCGGAATCATAGCCCCGCAAGCGGCCTCCGCGCAGGTCGCCATCGGCAACGGCACGTTGGCCAACCCGGCTTGCGGCCTGACCACGAGCGCCGTGGCCATGGCCACGGCGCTCGGCTGCGGCGCCACCGCTTCAGGCGTGAACGGTTCGGTCGCGATCGGCTACGATGCCGATGCGACGGGGTTCTACGGGATCGCCCTCGGCCTGAATTCGCGAGCCACGGGCGATGGCGGCATGGCGCTGGGCGTCAACACGGTCGCAAGCCACATCAACGCGGTCGCGCTCGGCGTCAACGCCAGTGCCACCTCTGCCGGCGCCAGCGCCTTGGGCACCGCCGCCACTGCTTCGGGATCGAACTCCACCGCGGTCGGTGTCGCCTCCACGGCGAGCGGCATGTTTTCGTTCGCCGGAGGCCGGCTGGCGGCTGCCAGCCAGCAAAATGCTGTGGCCATCGGCTTCCAATCGACCGCATCCGCAATCAACTCCATCTATCTCGGAGCACGCACCGCTGCGGGAACAGGCGCTCTCGCGCAGAGCGCCATCGCGATCGGCACGGATGTGACGGCGTCTCAGGCCGACACTATCGCAATGGGGCGTGCAACCCAGGCGACGGGTCTTGCCGCCACCGCCATCGGCAACACCGCCCGGGCGACAGGAAACAGCGCTCTTGCGCTCGGCGCGCAAGCGGTGGCCGTCGGCGACAGCACGGTTGCTGTCGGGCAGGGGGCGGGCTCTGGTTCGACCACCGGCAATGCCAGCTCTGTTGCGGTCGGCATCGCGGCGGGGACGCTCGTCAGCGGCGGGCAGAACTCCGCTGTCGGCGGGGGTATCGCAAGCGTTCTGAGAGGCGCCGGCTCCGGCGTCTCGGGAGCGCGCAACGTCGCCATGGGAACCGGCGACGGTTCCGTCACTTACGACGGCACGCTCGCAGCATCCGCGGGCAATCTGGTGACCGGCAACGACAATATCGCGATCGGCACCAATGCGGGCATCGGCATTGCCAGCAACACAACGACGTCGATCGGCTACAACGCCATGGCGTCCGCCGACAATGCCATCGCTATGGGCAATGCCGCGGTGGCAGATTCTGTGGACGCGGTCGCCATCGGCACGGGCGCGACAGCCACCGGCGGCAAGGCGGTGTCGATCGGTTTCGGCAACATCGCCAATGGCGACGGCGCGGTCGCCATCGGCGATCCCAACACCGCGACCGGGGCCGGCGCTATCGCGCAGGGCAAGGACAACACCGCGACCGGCGACGGTTCGGTGGCGATGGGTAACACCAATATGGTCGGCGGCGGCGGACAGGCCGTCAGCACTCCCGGCACGGCGGCGCAGGGCGCGGTCGGCATCGGCTATCAGAACACCGTGATCGGCCAGGGCTCGGTCGCGATCGGCAACACCTCAAGCGCGCTGGCGGCGGGCGCGGTCGCCTTCGGCGACACGGCGATTGCGAACAACGCTGGCGATGTCGCACTCGGTTCGGGCTCGGTGACGGGTGTCGCCGTCGGCACGCCGAGTGCGGTGATCGACGGCACCACCTACAATTTCGCCGGTACGACGCCGACGTCGACGGTCAGCGTGGGCGCGCTGGGGGCGGAACGCACCATCACCAATGTCGCGGCCGGGCGGATCAGCGGCACTTCGACCGACGCCATCAATGGTTCGCAGCTCTATGCGACCAACCAGGCGGTCGACAGCTTGGCCACGACCGTGAACAACATCAACGACGGCGCGGGCATCAAGTATTTCCACGCCAACTCGGCTCTGCCGGATTCACAGGCGCTGGGGACGGATTCGGTCGCGATCGGGCCGAACGCGGTGGCCAACAACGCCGGCGACGTCGCCATCGGCTCCGGCGCCGTGTCGGGCGCGACGACCGTGGTGTCCAGCGCGGTTATCGGCGGCACGACCTACAACTTCGCGGGTGGGACGCCGGCCAGCGCTTTCTCTGTCGGCGCTCTGGGCGCCGAGCGCCAGATCCAGAACGTCGCGGCGGGGCGGCTCTCGAACAGCTCGACCGACGCGGTGAACGGATCGCAGCTCTTCGCGACCAACCAGCAGGTGACGATCAACACGACTGACATCGCCAATCTCGATGGACGCGTGACAACGGTCGAGGGCGACGTCACCAATCTCGACGGGCGCGTGACGACGGCCGAGGGCAACATCACCAACCTCGGCAACACGATCAACAACATCGCCGGCGACACCTCGGCGGCCTACACCGACGCCAATGGCGACGGCATCCGGTATGTGCGCACGAACGACCGTACGCTGCCGGTCGCGGATTCTTCCGCCCAGGGAATCGCCTCCACGGCCGTCGGCTATCAGGCGACGGCCGTGGCCGACAATTCGCTCGCGCTCGGCCGTGACAGCCAGGCCAGCATCGCGGGCGGCGTTGCGCTTGGTTCCGGATCGGTCGCCGATCGCGCGCTGGCTCCGGTCACCGGCCAGATTCCGGTCGGGGCGGCGATCATCGAATACAATACGACCGACAAGACACTCCTTGGCGCGGTCTCGGTGGGCACCGACACCTCATACCGGCAGATCACCAATGTCGCGGACGGCACGAACGCCCAGGACGCGGTGACGATCCGTCAGCTCCAGGGCGCCATCGCCTCGGTCGCGACGACACCGTCCATGTATTTCCATGCCAATTCGACGGCCGGCGACTCCCTTGCCGTCGGCGCGGAGTCGATTGCGGTCGGCCCGACGACGGTGGTCAACGGCGACAACGGCATCGGCATAGGCAATGGCGCGATCGTCGACCAGATCGCGCCGGGCGGAACGGCCATCGGTCAGAACGCTCACGTCATGCTGGCCGACGGCATTGCGCTCGGCACGAGTTCTCGCTCGGCGGGCATTCAATCCGTTGCCATCGGCGCGGGCGCTCAAAGCGACCACGCCAACAGCGTCGCCCTTGGCGCGGGATCGGTGACGCAGGCCACGGTGGCTACTTCCGGCACGACCATCAATGGCCAGACCTACGATTTTGCCGGCGCCGCCCCGGTTGGCACCGTGAGCGTCGGCGACGCCGGCGCCGAACGGACCATCACCAACGTCGCAGCCGGGCGCATTTCGGCAGACAGCACCGACGCCATCAACGGCTCACAGCTATACGCCACGAACCAAGCGCTCAATGACCTGTCCGTCGAGATCGGCGATGTTGGAACGATTGCCAACAATGCGGTCGCCTATGAGACCGTCACCAACCCCGACGGATCGGTGACAAGGACCAACAATGTGATCCTTGAGGGCGGCGATCCCAGTGCGCCGGTCGTCATCTCGAATGTCGGGGCAGGCGTCGCCAACACCGACGCCGTCAATGTTGCGCAGCTGAATGAGGCCAGGTCCTTCGCCGTCGAGACGGCGAACGATTATACGGACCAGGTTGCGGCAACGACGTTGGGTCAGGCTAATGACTATACCGACCAGAAGTTCAGCGAGCTCAACCAGGCCTACGGTGACATACGGGCCGAGGCGAGACAGGCCGCTGCCATAGGGCTTGCAGCGGCATCGCTCCGCTACGACGATCGTCCCGGCAAGCTCAGTGTGGCCATGGGGGGAGGCTACTGGCGGAGGGAAGCCGCACTTGCCTTCGGTGCCGGCTACACCAGTGAAAACGGACGTGTCCGCGCGAATCTGTCGGGAACGACGACTGATGGACACTGGGGCGTCGGCGCGGGTCTCAGCTTCACTCTGAACTGAGGCCGTTATGTTCAGGCAAGCGGCCCCTGCCGTCCCGATTGTCACGGCTTGCCTCTTCCTGTCCGGTTCGCATGCGGCCGGGCAGGAGACGATTTCTGCCGGCTTTCGTATCAAGCCCTCCGAGGTAGCAATACCTCAGGACGTGAAGCTGGGGGATTATCAGCGGACAATCAGGCCGTTCGAGAACTGGACGCTGATCTGCGATGAGAACCTGGAAAAACGCCAGCGTATCTGCAACGTAACCCAGGTGATCGAGAATCAGGCTGGACAGCTGGCTTTCAGTTGGTCGCTTGCCGCCACGCAAGAGGGAAAGCCTTACATGATCTTGCGGACAGCACCCGTCGCAAAGACAGACGGTCTGGTCTCGTTCAAATTCGAGGGGCGCGAGGAACCGGTCAAAGTTCAACTGGACGGCTGCAATCAAGCGGTGTGCGTCGGCATGCTGCCGGTCGGTCCCATCATGCGTGAACAGATTTCGAAAGACGCGGTACCGGCCGTCTCCTATCCCACGACGGATGGGCGGACAATCAGCGTGACCGCGACCCTCAAGGGCCTTTCTGAAGCCGTTGAGGCCATAAATTGATGGAGATGCCCTCGATGAATCAACGGTCGATCCACGATCGGATAATGTCCCGGAACCAGAGCAAGGATGCCGTTCGGGACGGTGTCGTCGATCGAAGCAGGCCGAGCCGAAGTTGGTTGAGAACGGCGGTCTTCTCGCTGCTCGCAGTTGCCGCCGTCGGTGCCGCCGGCTTCACCGCCGTGCGATACGATGTGGTTCGGAATTTCATATCGCAGCCGGCTGTGGCAAAGACCAACGAAGCCAGCCAAACGCTGGCCGATACGCCTTTCCTGCAGCACGCCAAGCAGGCCGGTTTGCAATCCTGCTCCACCGTCTTTCCGGTTCTCGGGGAGCTGCTGACGAACGGCACGACCTATAGCGTTCAGTCGATCTGGAACAACGAGGCCGCCGACGAGCACGCCGTGCAAGCACTGGTTGGCATGAACTATGCCGCGGAAGGCTACAGCGGTCCGGCGGCAGGCGTCGTATTCGCCGCGCCTACCGCATCCGCTTGCGAAGGCTCAATGGTCCGCGTGGCGCCTTTCGCTGCCGCCTGCGCAGAAATTCCGGCCGTGCTTCCGGAAGGAAGCAAGCTCGTCAACAATCTCGGGCAGATCGGCATCTATGAACTTGCCAATGGCGGGGGCAGCGCGATGCTACTGCCTGCTGGCAACAGCTGCGTCGTCATTTCCGTGGCCTCGGCGGCCGGAAAATAAGGGGGCAAAAATGAAACCATGGTCTGCCATTGCGGCGATCGGCATGCTGTTGATGTGCACCGGGCTGCTCGGCGCGGCCGATCTCCCCACAACAGCGGCGGAAGTACCGGTTCCGCCGCCTCAAGAGGAACGCGGCATCTGGGCGGCGATTGCCTACTCAGAGGTGGACGAGAAGCACGGCTTCTTTTGGGGCGCCGACAAGCGGCAAGAGGCAATGGACATTGCACTCAAGCACTGCGAGCGGGACGGGGGCAACGCGTGCGTCGTTGTAAGCGTGTTCCGCAACCATCGTCATTGGGATGACAACGATGAAACCGGATTTCCGTATCACCACTGCGGCGCGCTCGCCGTGGGCGGGGAGACGACCGGCCGACCCGCCAGCTGGGGTGCAGAGGCGGCACAAACCCGCAGGGAAGCCGAAGATCTCGCGCTACAGATCTGCGAGCGGGCCGGAGAAGAATGCACAATTCGCGAGTGGGTATGTACATGAGGCTTCGTTCGAGGGCCGCTTCCGCGTGCGGGGCAATCATATTCTCATTGATGTCGCCCGCATCGGCTCAGCAACAGGTGGCGGCACTTCCGAACGGAGCGTCCTCCCTCCACGAGGTATATCAGGACTGGAGCGTGGCCTGCTCCGTTCAGGAGAACACGAGGGTCTGTTCGCTCTCGCAAGATCAGGTGCAGCAGAACGGCCACAGGATTCTTGCGGTAGAGATGCAGGGGCGCGCGGACGGTTCGGCAACCGCCACCATACTTCTGCCCTTCGGCATCTTGCTCGATTCCGGCGTGACGCCGCAGATCGACGACCAGCCGCCGTTGCCCCTGCTGCGGTTCAGGACCTGCCTGCCCACAGGGTGCCTTGCCGTCTTTTCGATCGATCCGCCGACGCTTGAGGGAATGAGAGGAGGCACGGTTCTGAAGCTCAATGTCACAACCGTTGCCGAAACTCAGCTGACCTTCCCGGTGTCCCTCCGCGGCCTGACCGCAGCGCTCGATCGCATGGCAGCGTTAAGCGCACGTTGAGGAGAAGACGAGCCCAGGCGGGCGATGAGAAGACAGGCCACAAGACGGCGATGGTGTGGATGGTAAATCGATAGCAAGCGCAACGGAGCTTTGAGCCGTTTGCCGCCTGTCCGGTTCTGGCCGAAAAACTGAGCAAGCCGCCGTTCCGCAGTCGACCTTATTGTCGCCATCAAGGGTGCTTCCGTCGCCGCCCGAAACTTGTCATTCGCTCGGCTCCCGCGGATGGCAGAGTCGGGGTCGGAATGGCCCCGTCCGCTATCGGAACCTGGTTAGCAACAAGCAGCCGTTCCGTTGACGACGCAAGTACGAACCCGCGCCCTCCCGCAAGCGGGTTTGCTCTTGGCTGGCTTGAAGTTACCCATAAGTCCTTAGGTTGCAGTTTTCACTTGATCACGTGGAATCGGCCATGATTCCTTATCTGGCACCTTCAACAAACGGGGTGCGGACATGGGGAAGAGTTGGGTGGGCGAAGAA